>NZ_PDOB01000028.1 GCF_002760665.1 Massilia psychrophila
TTGACGAGTCCGTCGGAAGAAGGTGGCTTGCTGGAATTGCTCGAATTCTTGTCGACCTTCGTTTCCAGTGCCACCAGGCGGTCCCACAACGTCACGATAATGACTTCAAGCTCACCACGGGTGAGGTTGGTCAAATCAGGCGGGGACGGCTTTTTCTTCATGACCAGCATGATGGACCGCATCTATATTGTTTACAACCTTTTTCGCACGGTACGCCTCACGCTGAACAGTCACGGGAATAGATTTAAATGAGAATGTAGTGTCTATCTGAATAAATATTCGTGTCATTCAGTCTACAAATATCCACCATCCGCTGCGTAGTATCGCTTTGCACATGGTTCTCTATTTGAGATATGTTAAATCTCTGGAATTAGCAATTAAGTCAATGGCCCTTGTACGTTTAGTCAGCAATAATTATTGCTCGCAGCATCTGTTCGGTCCGCAAGCAGGACCTGCTGCGGTAATGGTATCCCGACCGTTATCCCGTTAATTATGTTTAAGAATTTTTCCGACCTTGCAAATATGGCCAAGAAGAAATTGATACGGCGTCAGCACTTCCTTGCGATGATCGACAAAGGCACTCATTGGTTGCAATTGCATGAACTGATCGCACCGTTTTATCCAAAGGTTGAATTGCCGCCGGCACACGCGCTGTTGTACGGTGATGAAGTCGCAGCAATGGGCGACGCTGGCTTTCAAGGCGTTGAAAAAGGCGAAAAAATCCTGGCAAAAGCGCGGCCTGGCACGTCGCGGTGAAACACGCTGTCGCGGCTTGGAGAGAAACACTGTGCAACTGTTTTGTCGGCAACGACGGTAGGCCGTTCAGGCAGCCAGCGCCGCCAGCTGGTTCAGGGTTGGGAGCTTGTAGCTGAGCCAGCCGGCTGGCGCGATGCCGTCGACGTCGTCGAAGTCAGCCGCCGACAATTCGCCGCGGGCGCGGCGGCCAGTTCCAGTTCGGCCGGCCGTCAGGCGATGCCGCGCTTTACATTCAACCAACGCCTTGACGTTGGCGGTGGTGGTGGGCAAAGGCGGCGTCGGGTTTGTCATCAGGCGGGCTGGACCAGTCCGGGTTTTGAGTGGTCCAGTGCAATGTGTAAACTTGCATAATTACAACATATTTTGTGCAGGGCAATACCTTATCCCATGTTTAATCGGCACTTGTGCACGATTGCATGCCGTACGGGCTGATCCGGCCGGGCGGCGCCACGGTTTTCGCCGTCAGGTCTTTGGCCAGCGGCGGCAGCCAGAACGCGTTGCGGGCCTGCGATTCGGTGCCGGCGACGGTTCCGCTGACCGTCAACTCGACCTTGACCCAAGTGCCGCGGTCGCGCGGGTAGCGTATGGTGACCGTGGTCATGCCAAGCGCGTCGGTCTTGCCAGTCGCGGTGACCGATAGCGGAATGCCCGGTTCCAGCACGCCGTTGTTGTTGGCGTCGTAGGCGGCCTCGTAGAGCCCCTTGCGCTGTACGTCTTCGTTGGCGCAGACATGGCTCGGATCGGCCACCTGCCAGGATCCTTCGCCGCGGTTGGAAGAGAGGGTGCCGTCCGGATTCTGCAGGAACGGTTCAACCCATTCGTAATAGCCTTTTCTGTAGCTGGTCGGCCAGGCCGCGGCGCTGATCGCCACGCCTGGCACCGGGTTGCCGGCGCTGTCCGAGACGAACACCGCGAACTCCTTCTGCAAGACCGCAGTCGAGAACTCGACCAATTGGTTGCCGGTGCCAAACTGGATCGACAGGGCCTTCTTGTTGACGGTCAGGCTGGTGACGCCAGTTGCGGTCGGCAATTCGGCGATCCGGGCCTGGATCACGGTGCCGTTCTTGCCGCCATCGGCAGGCCCGGCGACGAACACGGCGCGCGCGATGCCGTCGCTGCCGGTCACCGCGCTAAGCGGCGCCAGCAGATTGCCGCCGCTTGGATCGGCAAGGATCGAGAACTGCACCGTGGCGCCCTTGACCAGGTTGTTGGCCGCGGTGCCATCGCGCACTACCGCAATAAGCGTGCTGCGTTCGCCGCTGCCGACCAGCGCTACATCCGATTGCAGGTTGACCCGCGCGGTGTCACGCAGGGCGGCAACGAATTCGACCCGGGTGCTGCCGCTCGGGCCGCCGGTCACGCGCGCCTCGATCGAGCTCACGCCGGCATTGTCGGACCGGATCCAGGTCTGCGGAAAGGCGCCACCCACCAGCGTCATCGGGCCGGCCAGGGGCGTGCTGCAGCCGGGGTCGCGGAACAGTTGCCCGCGCGAGGCGTTAAGGGTGACGCTGCCGGATTGGCCGGCGCCGCCGATCATGTAGCTGCCGCCGACCGGCGCGCACGAACCGACCACCACTTGGGAGAGGGATTCGGTGCCGCCCGTATCGACCACCACCGATGGGGTCAAGGTGACGTCGCTGCCGCCGACCAGGATCGAGCGGGTCGCACTGGCGCCCAACGCGTTCAGGGTGAGCTGTTCGTTGCCGCGTTTCGACGCACTGAACTGCAGCGTCACTTGGCCGCGGCTGTCGCTGGGCTTGGCGGCGACCTGCACGCCGTTGCCGATAGCGGTGCTGGCGAGCACGGTGGCGCCGGCGATCGGCCGGTCGGCCGAGTCGACCAAGGTCGCGATCAGGTCGGCCGAGCTGCCCAGGTTCATGAAGGCGGGGCTGCTCAACGTCAGGCGGGTGCCGGTCACGTTGACCACGCCGCTGGCGCTCTGGCTGCCGGCTTTGGCGCTGACCTGAATCGGCCGGTTCATCTTCGCGCCGCCGGTGCCGAGCGTGGCGCTGGCCTTGCCGCTGGCGTCGGTGATTACGGTGCCCGCCGCCAGCAAGCCGGAATCGGCGCTGAACTCGACCCTGGCGCCGGCGACGGCGGTGTTTTGCGCCGTCTTGGCCAGCGCGGTGACGGTCACCTCGCTACCGGCCGTACCGGCCGAGGCGAGTTCATTACTGCTAAAGACCAGGCTGACCGTGGCCACCTTGGCCGCCGGGTCGGCCGCGCTTGGCGGCGGCGTCGGTGTCGGCGGCGGCGGCGTGGGCGGCGCAATCGAGCCGCCGCAATTGACGGGGTTGCCGAGGGTGCAGCCGAGCGGAGCCTGGGCGTCGCTGGCGCCGCCGCCACAGCCCGCCAGTAGGGTGGCGACAAGCGCGGCAGCGCAATATTGTTGATTTCTCAAGATGTTCCCCTGTAAATTATCCGGCGTGGAATCCGTACAGCGTATATTTTTCGTGATCGCAACTATTTGATTGATAGCAACAATTTAGCGTGCTGCGTTGCAAAACAGATTCGCCCCGATCGCCTGAATCTGGTAACATCGCGCCCCTCAATCAATAAAGGGTCACATGGCGAACGCTTGCGGCGTCGATTTCGGCACGTCAAATTCCACAGTCGGACTGGTCAGTCCCGGCCGGCCGACCCTGCTCGCCCTCGAGGACGGCAAGCCGACCTTGCCATCGGTCGTGTTTTTCAACGCCGACGACGAGGAAGTCAGTTATGGCCGGGCGGCACTGGCCGACTACCTGGCCGGCTACGAAGGGCGCCTGATGCGCTCGCTTAAAAGCTTGCTTGGAACCAGCCTGATCGATGGCCAGACCGAGGTCGGCGGACGGGCCGTGCCGTTTCGCGTGCTGCTCGCCCACTTCATTGGCGAGGTCAAGCGGCGCGGCGAGCGCGCTGCCGGCCACGAATTCAATTCGGCGGTGTTTGGCCGCCCGGTGTTTTTCATCGACGACAGCGCCTCAGCCGACCAGCTGGCCGAAGACACCCTGGCCGAGGTCGCCCGCTCGGTCGGCTTCAAGCACGTCGCCTTCCAGTACGAGCCGATCGCCGCCGCGTTCGACTACGAGTCGCGCATCGAACGCGAAGAACTGGTGCTGATCGCCGACATTGGCGGCGGCACCTCCGACTTCTCGCTGGTGCGCCTTAGTCCCGAGCGCGCCGGCCGGCTCGAGCGCCGCGACGACATCCTCGCCACTGGCGGCGTGCACATCGGCGGCACCGATTTCGACAAGTACCTGAGCCTGTCGTCGGTGATGCCGCTGCTCGGCTACGGCAGCCGGATGAGCAACAATAGCGAGATTCCTTCGAGCTACTATTTCAACCTGGCGACTTGGCACACGATCAACCTGGCCTATACCAAAAAGACCTGGACTCAACTGGCCGACGTTGTGCGCGATGCCCGCGAGCCGGATAAAGTGGCGCGGCTGCAGCGCCTGATCGAGGAGCGTGCCGGGCACTGGCTGGCGATGAAAGTGGAGGAGGGCAAGATCGCGCTGTCCGATGCGCCGGTCGTCAGCCTTGAGCTCGACCGTCTCAAGCCGCCCCATTCGCTGACCTTGCATCGCCACGAATTCGATGCCGCCGTCAGGCACCTGATCGACTCGGTCGACCAGACGGTGCTCAAACTGCTGGCCGACGCCGGCGTGGCCGCGGGCGCCGTCGACACGGTATTTTTCACCGGCGGCTCGAGTGGCGTGATTGCTCTGCGCGAACGCATCGGCGGCTTGCTGCCGGCGGCGCGCAAGGTCGAAGGCGACCTGTTCGGCAGTATCGGCTCGGGCCTGGCGCTCGACGCCGTCCGTAAATTCGGGCCGGGGGCGGCATGAGCGTCTTCGATCATCCCATCGTCATGCTCGACTTCGAGACCACCGGACTGTCGCCGGCCATGGGCGACCGCATCACCGAGGTGGCGGCGCTGCGCATCGTCGGCGGCCAGGTCACCGAGCGCTATGTTTCCCTGATCAATTGCAATGCGCGGATACCGTCGTTTATTACCGCGCTGACCGGCATCAGCCAGCAGATGGTGGACGACGCGCCGCCAGTACGGCGGGTGCTGCCGGAGTTGCTTGATTTTATCGGCAGCGACACCTTGTCGGCCCACAACGCTAGTTTCGACGAGAAATTTTTGATCGCCGAAGCGGGGCGGCTGGACCTGGCGCCAAGCCACCAGGCGTTGGTGTGTTCGCTCAAACTGTCGCGCCGCCTGTTCCCCGGCATGCCCAGCTACAAACTCGGTGCGCTGTCGAGCCAGCTCGGCATCCGCTTTCGCAGCGCCGCCCACCGCGCCGAATCGGACGCCGAGGTCGGCGCCGAGCTGCTGATCCATATCGCCCGCCACCTCGGCCGCTCCTACGGCATGGATCAGGTCGAGCCGACATTGCTGGTGTCGGTCAATAAACTGAGCGCCGCAAAAGTGCCGGCCTACCTCGAAAAATACGCCAGTGCAAAAAATTCCGCCGCTGCGGACTGATCGCATTACAATATCGGCATCATGAACCGCCGATCCATCATTCGAGTCTTGTTGTCGCTGCTGCTGCTGCTGTCGCAGCAGATGGCGATGTCGCACGCGATGACGCACTGGGCCGGTTCGCGCGATGACGCTGCCCAGCTCGACGCAGCTGGCAGCGGGCCGGATTCGCGCGGGGTCGGCGCCGCCTTCGCGCAGGACCAGACGTGCGAGCAATGCCTGGCGTTTGCCCAGATCGCCAGCGCGCTCGGCAGTTCGCCACGCTGCTGCGCCTTCGATTGCACCGCCGCATGCGCCACCGGCCCGACCGCCACCCAGCCGGGCTGTGCGCGCACCACCTGCGTGTTCCAGCCGCGCGCACCACCTTCCTTCGCCTAGACACGACAATGCCATCGAGCCGCCGCGCACTTGTGCGGGCATCGGCTCGCCCTTCTCTGCTTGCAAGGAAGTTTCAATGTTCAAACCTACCGTATTGAGCGCGGCGCTTGCTGCCGCACTGTTTAATCCTTTAGCGTCAAACGCTGCCGACGATCAGGAACTGGCCGCCATCCGCGCCCAGATCCGCGACATGAAACAATCGTACGAAGCGCGTTTGCAGGCGCTCGAGCAGCGCCTGCAGGATGCCCAGGCCGCTACCGCCCAGGCCCAGAACGCAGCGCTGGCGGCAGCCCCCGCAGTCGCAGCCGCAGCCGCAGCCGCGCCTGCCACCGGCAACGCCTTCAACCCGAACATCTCGCTGATACTCGGCGGCACCTACGCCAACCTGTCGCAGGATCCGCAACAATACCGGCTGCAGGGCTTCCTGCCGGCGGGCGGCGAGGCCGGCCCTGGCCGGCGCGGCTTCAACCTGGGCGAATCGGAACTGACCATGGCGGCCAATATCGACCCGATGTTTTCCGGCCAGCTGACGTTTGCGCTGTCGGGCGAGGACACGGTCGGGGTCGAGGAAGCGTTCGTGCAGACGCGCGCGCTGGCCAATGGACTGAACATCAAAGCCGGGCGTTTCCTGTCTTCGGTCGGTTACCTCAACAACCGGCACGCCCACACCTGGGACTTCGTCGATGCGCCGCTGGCTTACCAGGCCTTTCTCGGCGGCCAGTACAAGCCGGACGGCGTGCAAGCCAAATGGCTGGCGCCGATTGACACGCTGGTCGAAATCGGCGTCGAGCTAGGCAGTGGAGCCAGCTTTCCGGGCAACGACCGCAACAAGAACGGGTTTGGCGCCGCGGCGCTGTATGCCCACGTCGGCGACGACATCGGCGCCTCAGGCAGCTGGCGCGCCGGCTTGTCGCTGCTGCGCACGGGTGCCGCCAACCGCGAGTTCGGGGACCCAAGTGAACATGGCGGCAACCTGAGCGCGTTTTCGGGCCGCTCGCGCATGCTCATTCTTGATGCGATCTACAAGTGGGCGCCGAATGGCAACCCGGCCCAGCAAAACTTCAAGCTGCAGGGCGAATACTTGCGCCGCCACGAGAGCGGCGAATTAACTAGCAGCGTGGCCAGTGGCGCGTCCGCCGGCAGTTACGACAGCACCCAGTCCGGCTGGTACCTGCAGGGTGTCTACCAGTTCATGCCGAACTGGCGCGCCGGCCTGCGCTACGACAAGCTGGCATCGAACACGCCGTCGATCGGCCTGGCCGATCCCTTCCCGCTGCTGGCCGGCTATTCGCCGTCGCGGCGAAGCGTGATGCTCGACTACAGTCCGTCGGAATTTTCGCGCCTGCGCCTGCAGTTCGCCCGCGACGGGTCGCGTCCAGGCGCGGTCGACAATCAGATTTTCCTTCAATACATCATGAGTCTGGGCACGCACGCGGCCCACGCGTTTTAGGAGCCGACATGAAAAACACTCATCAACTGCTGTCCGCGCTGGTGCTGGGCGCTTGCGCGCTGCTGTCGGCCTCGGCCCACGCCGCCACCCTGAACGTGCTCGCCTGCGAACCGGAATGGGAAGCGTTGACGCGCGAACTGGGCGGCGACAAGGTCAAGGTCTCGAGCGCCACCAACGGCTTGCAAGACCCGCACCGCATCGAAGCGCGGCCAAGCCTGATCGCCCGCACCCGCAACGCCGACCTGCTGGTGTGCACCGGCCTGGAGCTCGAAGCGGGCTGGCTGCCGGCGCTGGTCCAGCAATCAGGCAACCCAAAGATCGCCGCCGGCAAATCCGGTTACTTCGAGGCCGGATCGTTGGTTCCCAGGATCGATGTCCCTACCATGCTCGACCGCAGCGAGGGCGACGTCCACGCCGCCGGCAATCCCCACATCCAGCAAAATCCGCACAACATCGCGCTGGTTGCCGGTGCGCTGGCCAAGCGGCTGGCCGAGCTCGCTCCCGAAGACGCTGCCTATTTTCAAGCGCGCCAGCGTGATTTTTCCGCACGCTGGAACGCCGCCATACTGAGGTGGGAAAAGCAGGCCGCGCCGCTGCGCAACGTCGCCGTCGTCGAGCACCACAAGAACATGGAATACCTGATGGGCTGGCTCGGCATGCACCAGGTCGGCACCTTGGAGGCGAAGCCGGGCGTCGAGCCGAGCGCGGCCCACCTGGGCGAATTGCTGGCGCAGTTGCAGCGCAGGCCTGCCAAGATGGTCTTGCGCGCCGGCTACCAGGACGCGCGCGCCTCACAGTGGCTGTCCGAACGCGCCAGGATCCCGGCGGTGCTGGTACCGTTCACCGTCGGCGGCGACGACAAGGCGAAGGACCTGTTCAGCCTGTTCGACGTGACGGTCCAGCGCCTGTTGGACGCGAATAAATGAATCTCGTTTTTTCCGATCTGACGATCGTGCTGCCGGCTTTTTTGGCTGGCCTGCTGGTACTCGCCACCCACATTCCGCTCGGCGCCCAGGTGCTCAAGCGCGGCATCGTCTTCATCGACCTGGCGATCGCCCAGATCGCCGCGCTCGGCGTCATCATCGCCGGCTCGGGGCAACTCGACCCGCACGGCTGGGCGGTGCAGGTGGCGGCCGGCAGCGCCGCCGTGCTGGGCGCCTTGCTGCTGACCTGGACTGAAAAGCGCTGGCCGGAAGTGCAGGAAGCGCAGATCGGCGTGATGTTCATTCTTGCCGCCAGCGCCGGCCTGCTGCTGGTGGCGCACAATCCGCACGGTGGCGAACACTTGCAGGAGCTGCTGGCCGGACAGATCCTGTGGGTCAGCTACGCGCAGTTGCCCATGCCGGCACTGGGCGCGGCGGTGACTCTCGGTGTCCTGTATTTTTTCAACGACCGGCTGGCCCGGCTCGGGTTTTACCTGTTGTTCGCGCTGGCGGTCACGGTATCGGTGCAACTGGTCGGCGTCTACCTGGTGTTCGCCAGCCTGATCGTGCCGAGCCTGGCGGTGCGCCATTACCGTCCCGGCCGCAAGCTGGTGTTCGCCTACCTGCTGGGCATCGGCGGCTATGCCAGCGGCCTGGTGCTGTCGATCGTGCTTGACCTGCCTTCCGGCGCGCTCATCGTCTGGTGCCTGAGCTTGCTGGCGATGCTGGTCTACAGCGCCGGTCCCGCCAGGTCTACTGCGGCCGCGTCCGCCTAAACCTTTCCAGGCGAAACCAAAACCCCGTCGTGAGCGATCACCGCGGGGTTTTTTGATGTGATAAATGCGCTTCTCCCGCAAGCACGATTGTGCGCAGTCAAACATCGATAGTGTTCAATATATTAAACTTTTAGCAATAATTATGAGTTCGCTTGACGTTTTTTCATATTTGTCCTGCCCCGATATTTCTGCGTTTTCACGGGCCGGGCGCCGGAGGATCAGCATGAACCACCAGAATATTTCACGCGAGAATTACCAGACCTACGTCTGGTTCCGCAAGGCAGCTGAGCTCGGCGACGCCTACGCCCAGTTCAACCTTGGCCTGATGTACAAGAAAGGCGAGGGCATCGAGCGCGATTACGCGGCCGCCTTCAAGTGGCTGCGCCAGGCGGCGCAGCAGGGGCTGGCCTTCGCCCAAAACCACCTCGGCGCCCTGTACTACAACGGCCGCGGCGTTGAAAAAAGCGACCCCGAGGCCGCCTACTGGTTCCGCCACGCCGCCGACCAGGGCGACGCCTCGGCCCAGCAAAACCTCGGCCAGATGTACCGCAAGGGCCGCGGCGTCGAACAGAACTACGACATGGCGCTGGCCTGGTTCTACCGCGCCGCCGAGCAAAGCGTCGCCAGCGCGCAGAATCTGCTGGCCGAATGCTATCTGTACGGCCATGGCGCCACCGTTAATTATCCGCTGGCGATGGCCTGGTTCCGCAAGGCGGCGGTGCAGGGTGACTCGCAGGCGCAGCTCAATCTTGGGCTGATGTACAAGCGCGGCCTGGGCGTCGAGGCGAGCGACGCCCAGGCGCTGTGCTGGTTCCGCCAGGCCGCCGCACAAGGCGACCCGATGGCGCAGCGCCATCTGGGCGTTGCCTACGCCGACGGACTCGGCGTGCGCGCCGATCCGCTGCGCGCCGTCGCCTGGCTGCAGCGCGCCGGCGACCAGGGCGACAGGGAGGCGCAATTTCACCTCGGCGTCATCCTGTCGAGCGGGCAGGGGGTCGACCAGGACGAGGCTCGTGCGCTCGGCTGGTACCTGCGCTCCGCCAAACAGGGCCACATGCTGGCCCAGTACAACCTGGGCAGCATGTACGCCAACGGCCGCGGCGTCGGCCGCGACGAACAGCGCGCCCTCGAATGGTACCGCCGCGCCGCCGACCAGGGCGCCGCCAACGCCCAGTTCAATCTCGGCGTCGCCTGTGCCAATGGCCATGGCGTGCCGCGCGACGACGCCAGGGCCGCGCAATGGTACAAGCTGGCCGCCGAGCAGGGCGACGCCAGCGCGCAGAACAACCTGGGCGTGATGTACGCCAATGGCCAGGGCGTGCCGCGCGACGACGCGCTGGCAGTGTACTGGTACGGCAAGGCCGCCGAACAAGGCCACGCGCTGGCGCAATACAACCTTGGCGGCATGTACGACAGTGGCCGCGGCGTGCCGCGCGACACCGTGCGCTCGTATATGTGGATGCTGCTGGCCGCCGAGGGCGGCGACGAAACCGCCAGCGCCAGCAAGAGCATCGTCGCGCGGCGTCTGTCCCCGACAGAAATCGGCTCGGCCCTCGACCTGACGCGCCAGTGGCAGGTAAGCCATGCCGGCATTGCGCCAACCGGTCCGCGCGCGGGCTGATATTCTGGCCGGCCAGACTGGTTGGGCCGGTATTGCCTGCGCTCACAGGGAGTTCGTTGTTTTTGCGCAGTAACATAAAGTTCCGATGGCGATTTCACGTCGAACACAACATTTGACGGGCGCGATGCCTTAACATAGGTTTCCTGTGCCCAACTATTGATTGCGTTCATGAAAATTGCTTTCCGCAGCGCCGTGCCGGCCTGTTTCTGCATCCTCTCCGCGCAGGCGTTCGGATCGGGCATCGCCGTCCAGGTGCATGACGCCTTTGGCAAGCCGTTGGCTGACGTCGTGCTGTACGCCGAACCCGACGCCGGCGCAGCGCTGCCAAAGAACCCGAAACCGGTCCAGATCGAGCAGCGCGGCCTGAAGTTCCTGCCGCAGGTTTCCGTCGTCCAGGCCGGCAGCCAGATTTCGTTTCCCAACAACGACAAGGTACGCCACCATATTTATTCGTTTTCGCCGGCCAAGAAATTCGACCAAAAGCTGTATTCCGGCGTGACCGCGGCGCCGCAGGTGTTCGACAAGGCCGGCACCATCGTCCTAGGCTGCAACATCCACGACCGCATGATTGCCTACGTCAAGGTGCTCGACACGCCGTTTTTCGCCAAGTCAGATGCCGACGGCATCGCCCGCATCGAGCTGCCCGCCGCGGGGAAATACACCCTCAAGGCGTGGCATTTCAACATGGCCGCCGGCGCCAATGCCGAACAGGCCGTGGCCGTCAAGCCAGGCGAGGCCGCCACCGCCGCCAGTTTCAGGCTGACCATGAAGCCGCCCGTCGCCGATTCCCACACGCCTGCCGCCGTGCAAAGCCTCTAAGTGAAGTTCGGTTTTCAGAGCCTGGAAGGGCGCATCGCGACGCTGTTCCTGGTGCTGATCATCGTCTTGCAGGTGCTCGGCCTGGTGGTGATCCAGAAGGGCATCGAGAACAATGCGCGCGCTTCGATCGCGACCGAACTGACCAACGGCGAAAAGGTGTTTCGCAAGCTGATGGAGCAGAACGCCCAACAACGCCGCTTCAGCGCGCAGGTGCTGGCGCGCGACACCGGCTTCGTGCAGGCGGTCGGCAGTGACGGCAGCGGCGACCGCGAGACGATTCACTCGGCGCTGGAAAACAGTGCGCGCCGCGCGGGTGCCGACCTCACCATGCTGATCGACGGCGAGCGCAAGGTCAAGGTCAGCACCGGCGTCAGGCAGGCTCCGGCGCTCGAACAACTGGTCTTCGGCCTGCTCGACCAGGCCGAAGACGGCGACGGCGCCAGTGCCGTCGCGCTGGTCGACAACAAGCCGTTCCAGATCGTCGTCATGCCCGTCAAGGCGCCCATTACCATCGCCTGGGTGGTAATGGGCTTTGCCATCGACCGCCAGCTGGCGATCGACATGAAGGAGCTGTCGGCGCTCGAAGTGGCGATTTTCGCGCGCGACACCGCGGGCACCTGGCTGCCGGTCGAGTCCACTGTGCCACCAGGCGCGGTCGGCGCGATGGCGGCCAGCCTGCAGAACAGGTCTGCCAGTCATACGCTCGACGTCGACATCGATGGCAACATGTACAGTGCCCGCGTGGTCGACATCGGGCGCGCGGGCGACCGGGGCGCGAGCGTCATGCTGGCGCGCTCGATCGAAGAGGCGATGGGCGAATACGCCCGGCTCGAGCACCGCCTGATGCTGCTGACGATCATCGGCATCGTCGTCGCCGCGTTGGCCAGCGTGCTGACCGCCAAGCGCATCGCCCAGCCGCTGCGCCAGTTGGCCGACATCGCGCGCCGGCTCGAACGCGGCGACTACCGCGCCCAGTCCGGCTTCGAGCGCGACGACGAAATCGGCGCGCTGGCCAAGGCATTCGACAGCATGCGCGACGGTATCGCCAAGCGCGAACAGGAAATCAGCCGGCTGGCGTATTGGGATCCGCTCACCAACCTGCCAAACCGCGCCCAGTTCGTGCTGCTGCTCAACGAAGCGCTGGCGGACGCAAAAAAACACGAGCAGCCGGTGTTCGTGCTGATGATGGACCTCGACCGCTTCAAGCACGTCAACGACGTCATGGGCCACAATTTCGGCGACGCCTTGCTGCGCCAGGTCGCCGGCCGGCTGCAGCTGCGGCTGGCCGAAGCGCACGCCGGCGCCCACGTTGCCCGCCTCGGCGGCGACGAATTCGCCGTGCTGCTGCCTGGATCGAGCCTCGCCGCCGCCTGCTCGATCGCCGCCAGCATCCAGCAGGCGCTGGAACAGCCGCTCTCGCTCGACGATCAGACTGTCGACATCGGCGCCGGCCTGGGCATTGCCGGCTACCCGCTTCACGGCATTGATGCCGAGGCACTGATGTCGATGGCCGAAGTGGCCATGTACAACGCCAAGCAGCGCAACGACGGCGCCGTGGTCTACGATCCGGCGATCGACAAGTCGAGCGAAACGAGTCTGTCGCTGCTGACCGAACTGCGCAACGCCATCGAGCGCAACGAATTTCGGCTGCACGTGCAGCCGAAAATGAAGCTCGATACCGGCGCAGTGGTCGGCGTCGAATCGCTGGTTCGCTGGGCTCATCCGGTACGCGGTAACGTGTTCCCCGACGAATTCATCCCGTTCGCCGAGCAGACCGGTTTTATCCGCGTGCTCACGCACTGGGTGCTGGAGCAGTCGGCGGCGCTGTGCCACGAGATGGCCGCCAAGGGCATCAACCTGAAGGTCTCGGTCAACCTGTCGACCCGCGACCTGCTCGACCAGGACCTGCCCAACAAATTCATGGACATCCTGCAGCGCCACCAGGTCGCGCCCGAATCGTTCTGCCTCGAGATCACCGAGAGCGCAATCATGGACGACCCGGTGCGCGCACAGCAGACGCTCGAGCGGCTGCACGCGATGGGCGTCGACCTGTCGATCGACGACTTCGGCACCGGCTACTCGTCGCTGGCCTACCTCAAGCGCCTGCCGGTCGACGAACTGAAAATCGACAAGTCGTTCGTGCTGAACATGGAGAACGACATCGGCGACACCAAGATCGTGCGCTCGACCATTGACCTTGGCCACAACATGGGACTGCGCGTCGTGGCCGAGGGGATCGAGAGCGAAGCGGTGTGGCAGTTGCTTGCCGCCCTCGGCTGCGACGAAGGCCAGGGCTACTTCATGAGCCGCCCGATCCCCGGCGACAAGCTGATCGACTGGATCCGCAACTGGAAGCCACCGGTGCGCTCGGCGCTGCCGTATGCAAGCGCCGACCATACCGTCAGCTGAGCTTCATCTGTTCATTATCTGGGCAAAACGCGCTATCATCGGGGCGGCATATCGACGTGGCGGCGAACCGGCGAACCGGCCTGTTCGCCTCCTTAAATCTTCACCGAAAGATCACATCCATGCAAATGACACTGCATATGAAAAACGCATCGCTGGTTGTCAGCCTGCTCGCCGGGTTCGGCATCAACGCGCACGCGCAAACCTGCGCCGCGCCGGCCGGCACCGCGCCGGCGTACCGTCCCGTGGCCTACCCGGCCACCAAAAAAATCGACCAGCAGGATAACTATCACGGCACCATGGTGGCCGACCCTTATCGCTGGCTGGAAGACGCCAACAGCGCCGAGACGCGCGAGTGGGTCGAGTCGCAGAACACGTTGACGCAATCGGTGCTGGGTCAAATTCCGGGCCGCGAGGCGATCCGGCAGCGCCTGACGAAACTGTGGAACTACGAGCGTTATTCGGTGCCGTACCAGGAAGGCGGACGCTATTTCTACAGCCGCAACGACGGCCTGCAAAACCAGTCGGTGCTCTACAGCATGGCCAAACTGGGCGACACGCCGCGCGTGCTGCTCGACCCGAACAAGCTGGCGCTCGATGGCACCGTGGCGCTGGCCGGCACCGCCGTCAGCCCGGACGGCAAGCTGCTGGCGTATGGCACCGCCGCCTCCGGCTCGGACTGGAACGAATGGAAGGTGCGCGACATCGCCACCGGCAAGGATCTTTCGGATCACCTCAAGTGGGTCAAGTTTTCGTCCACCTCCTGGACCCGCGATGGCAAGGGTTTCTTCTACAGCCGCTACGACGAGCCGAAGGAAGCGACCAAGCTGGCCGATGTCAACTATTTCCAGAAGCTGTACTTCCACAAGATCGGCACGCCGCAAAGCGCCGACGTCCTGGTCTTCGACCGGCCCGACCAGAAAGAGTGGGGCTTCCAGGGCAACGTGACCGACGACGGCCGCTACCTGGTGATCTCGTCGACCCAGGGCACCGCCCACAAGAACCGCGTGTTCTTCAAGGACCTCGCCAAGCCCGGCTCAACAGTGCTGGCGCTGGTCGAGCAGTTCGAGTCGGCCTACAGCTTCATCGACAACGACGGTCCGGTGTTCTACTTCACCACCGACAACAAGGCGCCGCGCCAGCGCGTGATCGCCATCGATACCCGCAAGGCGCAGGCGGCGAACTGGAAAACCATCGTGCCCGAAAGCGCCCAGACGCTGGTGTCGGCCAGCCGGGTCAACCACCAGTTCATCGCCAACTACCTGGCCGACGCCCGCAGCATGATCAAGGTATTCGACCGCAACGGCCGCGCGGTGCGTGAAGTGGCGCTGCCCGGCATCGGTTCGGCGACCGGTTTTAATGGCAAGGCAAGCGAGCGCGAGACGTTCTACTCGTTCACCGGCTTTACCAGCCCGACGACCATCTACCGGCTCGACATGAAGAGCGGCGCGAGCACCGTGCTGCGCCGCCCGACCGTCGACTTCGACCCGTCAAGCTACGAAACGCGCCAGCAGTTCTTCACCAGCCGCGACGGCACCAGGGTACCAATGTTCATCGTCTCGAAAAAAGGCCTGAAGCAGGATGGCAGCAACCCTACCTACCTGTACGGCTACGGCGGCTTCAACATCTCGATGACGCCGGGCTTCTCGCCGGCCAACCTGGCGTGGATGGAAATGGGCGGCGTGTACGTGATGGCCAACCTGCGCGGCGGCGGCGAATACGGCGAAGCCTGGCATGAAGCCGGCACCAAACTGCAGAAACAGAACGTGTTCGACGACTTCATCGGTGCGGCCGAATGGCTGATCGCCAACAAGGTGACGTCACCGGCGAAACTGGCAATCGGCGGCGGCAGCAACGGTGGCCTGCTGGTCGGCGCCGCCATGACGCAGCGTCCGGAGCTGTTCGGTGCGGCGATCCCCCAGGTCGGCGTGATGGACATGCTGCGCTTCCACAAATTCACCATCGGCTGGGCCTGGGCCTCCGATTACGGCTCGTCCGATAATCCGGAGCAGTTCAAGGCGCTGGTGAAGTACTCGCCGCTGCACAACCTGAAAAGCGGCAGCTGCTACCCGGCGACCATGATCACCACCGCCGACCATGACGACCGCGTGGTGCCGGCCCATAGCTTCAAGTTCGCCGCCGCCGCGCAAGCTGCCCAGGCGGGCGCAGCGCCGATCATCATCCGGATCGACACCAAGGCCGGCCACGGCGCCGGCAAGCCGACCTCCAAGCAGATCGACGAAGTGGCCGACCGCTGGGGCTTCCTCAGCCGCGCGTTGAACATGGCCGAGCCGGCCAAGGTCGTCGCGCAATAGAGCGCTGCGTGGGCGCGCCACGCGCGCCCATTCCGGGGCAGCCGATGTTGCGCAGTCAAGCCTCGAAAAGGTCAGTATTTTCGGCATTTCCTAAGGCAATTTTGGTATAATCCGGCCGTCCTTTGGGGAGTAGCCTGCTTCCGCCCCGGAAGCGCCCGTATCAACATACTCGGTGATTTGTCCATGCCGTGGTACGGGTAGCCGTCAAGGTTGGCGAGACCATCGGCGTGTCAACGCGTCCAGTCGGGCCGTGCGGCACGCCTTTGTCCGCGCCCGACCTGAAAGCTCCCATTGAATCTTGCCGCTACCGCTGTCCTTTCCCTCGCCATGTCGACCGATGCCTTCGCGGCAGCCGTAGGCAAGGGCGCGGCGCTCAACAAGCCAAATTGGCGTGAGGCGTTGAGAACCGGGCTCATTTTCGGCATCATCGAAGGCGTCACTCCGGTCATCGGCTGGGCCTTGGGCCAGGTCGCCGTACCGTACGTTACCGCCTGGGACCACTGGATCGCCTTTGTCCTGTTGACGCTGCTGGGGGTGCGGATGATACGGGCGGGATTTGCCGAGCCGGACGCCGAGGCAAGCAAGCCCGCCAGCCACTCCTTCTGGGTACTGGCCGCCACCGGATTTGCGACCAGCATCGATGCGATGGTGGTCGGCGTAGGGCTGGCCTTCATGGACGCCGACATCGTCGTGACCGCAGTTGCCATTGGTGTGTCCACTTTTATCATGGTCACCATCGGCGTCATGCTTGGACGGGTATTGGGCCTGATCGCCGGCAGGCGCGCCGAAATCGCGGGCGGCATCCTGCTGGTCGGGATCGGCTGCCTCATCCTGTACGAACACGTCGGCTAAGCGGCTCCAAGCTGCTTGATGCCCGGGTTCCACACCGGTCAAGGCGTGATCGCCACTTTTAATACACCGTCCCGCTGATTGGCAAAAAGCGCGTAGGCTGGTTCGATCTCGTCGAGTTTGAACCGATGGGTCACCATCGACTCGAGGTTGACACGCCCGGACGCGACCACATTCATCAGGCGCCGCATGCGTTCCTTCCCTCCGGGGCAAAGCGTGGTGACGATCCGGTGATCGCCCAGGCCGCCCGCGAACGCATCGAGGGGCAGGGAAAGCTTGCCTGAATAAACACCCAGGCTGGACAGGGTTCCTCCCGGCTTGAGAGCGCGCAGGCATTGCTCGAACGTTGCCTGGGTTCCCAGCGCTTCGATTGCGACGTCGACGCCGCGGCCCTGGGTCAGCCGCATGATTTCAGTGAGCGGATCTGTTTTCGTGTAGTCGATGGTGATGTCCGCCCCAAGCGAGCGCGCCACGTCGAGCCGTGCCTGCACGCCATCGACCGCGATGATCAGGCTGGCGCCGCGCAGCTTGGCGCCGGCTGTGGCGCACAGGCCGATCGGTCCTTGCGCGAAAATGGCGACGCTATCGCCAATCCTGATGCCGCCGCTTTCGGCGCCGCCAAAGCCGGTACTCATGATGTCAGGGCACATCAACACTTGTTCATCGGTCAGGCCGTCCGGAATCGGCTCGAGATTGCCCTTTGCGTCAGGGACCAGCAGGTATTCGGCCTGGCAGCCGTCGATCGTGTTGCCGAAGCGCCAGCCGCCGGCCACCTTGCCGCCGCATTGGGACTGGTGTCCGTCGAGGCAGGTATGGCATTGACCGCAGGGCGTGATGGCGCCGACGATGACGCGCTGCCCCACTGTATAGCCTTCCACGCCGGCGCCGATTTCAGCAATCACGCCAACCGGCTCGTGGCCGATCGTCAGGCCTGCCTTGACCGGATACTCCCCCTTGAGAATGTGGACATCGGTGCCGCAGATGGTCGTTGTCGTGATCTTCACCACGACACTGCCGAAACCGGCGACCGGAATGGGTTTGTCGGCAAGTTCGATCAGGCCTGGCCTCACATAGACCGCCGCTTTCATTGTACGCATTGATGGCTCCTCGAGTAAACAACCATGGTACGGCGCGAATGTGCAGCGTACGTACAAAGTGACGCCCGCGCGCAGTATATTTATACAATGGACTATCTTTGATTCACATCAACGATCTGCGTGAATGGACCAACGTATGATCGGCCTGGCCAATGGCGATCCGGTCGCGTTGCGCACGCGCTTTTCCATCCACTTTCGCCGCATTGGGTATGTCATGATTCCTGTTGCAGCGAAAACTGATGTGATGGGCTGCAAGTTGCCACACACAATGGATGCAGACGCGGTGGCCGCAACGGTCGAACTGCGTCCCGACGCCGGACTGACGAACGCACAGGCCCTTGAACGTCTTGCTCGCTACGGCTCCAACACCTTGCCGGCGGGGGTCATGCGCTCGCCCTGGATCGTTTTTTTCGGCCAGTTCAAAAGTATCCTGATCGTCATCCTGATTGCCGCGGCCCTGCTGGCGGCGCTGGTCGGGAGCGGCAAGGATGCCGCCGTCATTTTAGCCGTCGTTGTGATCAATGCGTTTGTCGGCTTCTACCAGGAAAATCGTGCCGAGCGCAGCCTTGATGCCTTGAAATCCATGTTGCCGGCCAAGGCAAGGGTACGGCGCGATGGGGAAATGCAGGAAATTAGTGCCGATGCGGTGGTGCCGGGCGACCTTCTGTTGCTCGAGGCCGGCGAGAGCGTGGCGGCAGATGGCCGGCTTTCGCTTTGCTCCGGCCTCGAAATCGACGAATCGGCACTGACCGGCGAATCCCAGCCGGCCGGTAAACAGTCGGCGCTGCTGGTGGCCGCCGATGCGCCCCTTGGCGACCGCTTCAACATGGCCTACATGAATACGCTGCTCACGCGCGGACGTGCCGAGCTGATCGTTACGGCAACCGGTCAACGCACCGAAATGGGGCAACTGTCGCGCGAACTGGCCTTGGCTGTGGAAATGCCGACGCCATTGCAAATCCAGCTCGACCATCTCGCCAGGCGCCTGGGCGCAATCGCTTTGATCATGGTCGCTTTGCTGTCCTTTTTCCAATACCTGCAAGGCGCTGAACCCGTCCACATCATGCTCGACGCTATCGCGCTGGCGGTCGCCGCAATCCCGGAAGGACTGCCCGTCGTCGTGACGGTGACGCTTGCCTTGGGCATGCATAAAATGGCAAAGAGGCACGCGATTGTAAAGCGCCTGTCCAGTGTAGAAACATTGGGGTGTACGTCAGTGATTTGTTCAGACAAGACGGGTACCTTGACACTCAACCAGATGACGGCGCGTACCTTTTACTACGAGGGAAAACGCTTCGAGGCAAGCGGCAACGGCTATCAAACGGCCGGTGCAATCACGCAGTCCCAGGCCGATGGGGCCGATGGGGCCGTCAGCGACCTGACTGCCTTGCTGGTGCCGTTGACAGCCTGCAACGACAGTCGGGTCGATGACGGCAAGGTCATCGGCGACCCGATGGAAGCCGCACTGCTCGTGCTGGCAGCCAAAGGCAATATCGATCGGCAACGGGTCGAGCGTGACTTTGCGCGCGTGGCGGAAGTGCCCTTCGATTCAGCGTACAAGTTCATGGCCACTTTTCATCGCCAGGCAGATCACGTCGTGCTGTTTGTCAAAGGCGCGCCCGATGTGCTGCTCGAGCGCTGCGCAACGTGGCGCGTTGCCGGATCGGAGAAAACACTCGACCAGTCAGGCAAACGCCAGGTCGCAGCCGATTACGAAGCGCTGGGAGAACAAGGTTTGCGCGGACTGCTCATCGCCTCGCGCATACTGCCGGTCGAGCAATTCGATGCGGCCACCGATCTTTCGGCCTGGGTCGACAAATTGTGTTTCGTTGGCCTGATCGGGTTGATGGATCCGCCGCGCCCGGAGGCAAAGCAAGCCATCGTCGAATGCGGGAAGGCAGGGATCGTCGTCAAGATGATTACCGGTGACCATCAAACCACCGCTTCCGCGATCGCCTCGGAGCTGGGATTGCACGGGCGGGCAGTGTCCGGCGCGGAACTCGACCGCCTCGATACCGGGCAGTTGGCAGAGGCGATCGATGACATCGCTGTTTTCGCACGGGTAACGCCGGCGCACAAGGTAAAAATCGTGCGCGCCTTGCAGGCCAGGGGGCATGTGGTGGCAATGACAGGCGACGGTGTCAACGACGCACCCGCGCTCAAGCAAGCCGACATCGGCGTGGCAATGGGGATCGGCGGAACGGCGGTCGCCAAAGAGGCTGCGACCATGATTCTTACTGACGACAACTTCGCCAGTATCGTCAGCGCGGTCAGGCATGGGCGCACGCTGTACGACAATATCCTGAAGTTCGTGCGCTTCCAGTTGTCGACGACCATCGGCGCGATCCTGACCGTCTTCTTTGCGCCACTGGCCGGCCTTCCGGAGCCATTCACGCCCCTGCAGATTCTTTGGGTTGCGATCATCATGGACGGGCCGCCCGCAGTGTCGCTGGCACTCGACGCCGCCCGGCCAGGCATCATGGACGAACCGGCGCGCCGGCGCACTGCTGCAATCCTGCCTCCCGCACGCGTGGCGCGCGTCTTTGCGTACGGCCTGACGATGGCGGTAGGCACCTTGTCGGTCCTGTATTACGCTTTGCAGACCGGGCCGCAAGAGCGCGCCTTGACCCTTGCATTCACGACGTTTGTCCTGTTCCAGGTCTTCAACGTATTCAACGCGCGTAACGAAACAGGGTCGGCCTTCAACATCCATTTCTTCAATAACCGGATGCTCTGGATGTCGCTTGGCGCCGTTTTGCTGCTACAGGCAGTGGTGGTGCACTGGGAACCGGCTTCCCGTCTCTTCGGCACGACCGGAATGGCCTGGGCCGACTGGAGCGTTGCGGTTGCAGTGGCGTCCTCGGTCCTGGTGCTGGAAGAATGCCGAAAGCTGGCCTGGCGCACCGCCCGGCGCCTGCGCGGGTAGCTGCAGCCGGTCAGCGGTGCACTACCACCAGCAGCGCCTTGGCCTCGGTCTTGCCGACGTTGCGGATCACATGGTTTTGGTCGGCAAGATAGCGTGCGGTGGCGCCGATCTTGATTTTCTTTTTTACCGTGCCCACTTCCACTTCGAGCGCGCCGTGCAGCACCGTCAGGTGCTCGCCTGTGCCCGGATCGTGGGCCTGCGACGCCAGTTCGCCGCCCGGCGCCAGGGTCAGCTCATACCATTCGTACTTGCCGGCCAGGTCCATCGGGCCGAGGATGCGCAGCACGTAGCCGGCGTGCATGCCCGGCAGGGTCGGGGTCTCGTGGGCCTCGAGCACCCGGATCGGCTCGACTTCGCGCGTTTCGGCCGTCAGCAGCTCGCCGATCGCCACGCCAAGGGCATTGGACAGGCGCCAGGTGATCGCGATTGTCGGGTTTGCCTTCTCCCTTTCGATTTGCGATAACATCGACTTCGATACGCCGGCAATGCGCGACAGGTCTTCCAGGGTCAGGCCGCGCGCCAGTCTCAGTCGTTGCAAGGTCGCTCCCACCTCGGGTGGCGAATTGATCGGTACTACAGGTGTTTTCATTGGCGCTCGACGTTCTGGTTCGGTGGAGATGGGGGCAACAACAAATGATCAACAACAAGTGATCGACAACAAATGCGCGGGAAACACGCCCCGGGCGCTTGCCAAGGTAGACCGCCTTCGGTAGTATCCATTATATTGAACTTGCGTTCGGCATAATGGATTTCTAGTTAATCTGTCGGGACGTGCAAAATACAAGACTAGCCGAACAAACGTTACCGCATCCGGCGACCGTCGGTCAAGCCGGCATTTACCCCCACCAGGATTAAACCATGAGCAACCCCGCGAAATCGACTTTCTTCAGTGGCCTGCAGCAGAACCTGGAAACGCTGCGCGGGCAGGGCCTGTACAAGCCTGAACGGGTGCTCGCTTCGCGCCAGGGCGCGGAAGTGGTGGGTGCCGACGGCCGCCACCTGATCAACATGTGCGCCAACAATTACCTTGGCCTGTCCGGCGACCCGCAGACCCAGCAGGCGGCGACCGAGGCGCTTGAAAAATACGGCTACGGCCTGTCGTCGGTGCGCTTCATCTGCGGCACCCAGACCGTGCACAAGGAACTCGAACAGGCGATCTCCACTTTTTTGGGCATGGAAGACACGATCCTGTACGCCGCCGCCTTCGACGCCAACGGCGGCCTGTTCGAGCCGCTGTTCGACGAAAACGACGCCATCATCTCGGACGCCCTGAACCACGCCTCGATCATCGACGGCATCCGCCTGTGCAAGGCGGCGCGCTACCGCTACCGCAACAACGACATGGCCGACCTCGAGGTCCAGCTGCAGGCTGCCCGCGCGGCCGGCAAACGCCACACCGTGATCGCCACCGACGGCGCTTTTTCGATGGACGGCACCATCGCCAGACTGGATGAAATCTGCGACCTGGCCGACAAGTACGGCGCGCTGGTGATGATCGACGAGTCGCATGCCTCCGGCTTCATGGGCGCGACCGGGCGCGGCACCCATGAGCACCACAACGTCATGGGCCGCATCGACATCATCACCGGCACGCTCGGCAAGGCGCTCGGCGGCGCGATGGGCGGTTTTACTTCCGCCCGTAAGGAAGTAATCGACACGCTGCGTCAGAAATCGCGTCCCTACCTGTTCTCGAACACGCTCGCGCCGATGATCGCCGGCGCCTCGCTGTCGGTCCTGAAGCGCATCAGCGGCTCGACCGAACTGCGCGACCGCCTGCACCAGAACACCATCTACTTCCGCGGCGAGATCGAGCGCATCGGTTTTACCATCAAGCCGGGCACCCACCCGGTAGTGCCGGTGATGCTGTTCGACGCCCCGGTGGCGCAGCAATTCGCCGCCCGCATGTATGAATTGGGGGTGCTGCTGTCGGGCTTCTTCTATCCGGTGGTGCCGATGGGCCAGGCACGGGTGCGCGTCCAGCTGTCCGCCGCCCACACCCGCGAGCAGCTCGACAGCGTGCTCAAGGCGTTCGAGCAGGCCGGACGCGAACTCGGCATATTGAAAACTGAACGCCAGAACTGAATAACGAATATACATAACAAGAACAAGGCAATCATCATGCAACGCATTCTCATCATCGGCGCCAATGGCCAGATCGGCAGCGAGCTGGTCGGCGCTCTGGCAGAGCGCCACGGCGCGGCCAACGTCATCGCGTCCGACATCGGCGCGGCCAACGCCTACGGGGCCGCGCGCTACGTCCAGCTCGACGTGCTCGACAAGGTGCGCCTGGCGCAACTGGTGGCCGACGAAGCCGTCACCCAGGTCTACCAGCTGGCGGCGCTGCTGTCGGCCACCGGCGAACAGGCGCCTTTGAAGGCGTGGACGCTGAACATGGACGGCCTGCTCAACGTCCTCGAGGTGGCGCGCGAGCGCGGCGCGGCCGGCAAACCGCTGCGCGTGTTCTGGCCGTCGTCGATCGCCGCCTTCGGCCCGAACACGCCGGCGGTGGAAACGCCGCAGTTCACGATCATGGATCCGACCACCATCTACGGCATCAGCAAACTGGCCGGCGAGCGCCTGTGCGAATACTATTTCACCAAGTACGGCGTCGACGTGCGCAGCATCCGCTACCCCGGCATCATCAGCTTCAAGTCACCACCGGGCGGCGGCACCACCGACTACGCGATCGCGATCTTTTATTGCGCGCTGCGCAAACAGCCGTACGAGTGCTTCCTCGAGGCCGACACCACGCTGCCGATGATCTACATGCCCGACGCCATCCGCGCCACCATCGAACTGATGGACGCGCCGGCCGACAATGTTGCGGTCCGTTCGTCCTACAACGTCGCCGGCGTGTCGTTCAACCCGCGCGAATTGGCCCAGGCGATCCAACGCGCGCTGCCCGGCTTCGAGATCAACTACAAGCCGGACAGCCGCCAGGCGATCGCGGCGACCTGGCCGCAAAGCCTGGACGACAGCGTCGCTTGCCGCCATTGGGGCTGGAAGGCGCGAGTGGGAATCGAGGCGATGGTGGCCGACATGCTCGACAATATCGATGTCGATGTTGGCCAGAGCCAGGCCGCCTGAGCATGCGTTAAAATAAAAAGCACGGAGACCAGCATGGACATGAGCGTATTCGACCTTTTCAAGATCGGCATCGGGCCGTCGAGCTCCCACACGGTAGGGCCGATGGTTGCGGCGCGCCGCTTCCTGGTCGAGTGCGGGCCGTTGGACGCCGCCATCGGCGTCGAGGTGGCTTTGTACGGTTCGCTGGCCCTGACCGGCATCGGCCACGCCACCGACAAGGCCGTCATCCTCGGCCTGATGGGCGAAACCCCGCAGGGCGTCGACCCGGAACAGGTCGACGCCCTGCTGGCCGAAGCCGAACTCGATAGGGTTCTCAAGCTGCTCGGCACACAAGAAGTGCCGTTCAGCGCCAAAACGGGCTTGCGCTGGCACCGCGGTTCGTCTTTGCCCGAGCACCCGAACGGCATGCGCTTCACCCTCAAACTGGCCGACGGCAGTGTCATCGAGCGGGTGTTCTATTCGGTCGGCGGCGGATTTATCCATGCCGCCGGCGAAGCGCAGGCGCGCCAGGGCGCCGGTGGCAGTCAAGCGCCGATCCCCTATCCGTTCGCGACGATGAACCAGCTGCTTGCCCACGGCAAGGCGAGCGGGCTTTCGATCCCGCGCATGTTGCGCGCCAACGAGTGCGCCCACATGAGCGGCGAGCAGCTCGACGCCGGCATCGACACCATCTGGCAGGTAATGCGCGACTGTATCGCCCATGGCCTCGTCACCGCGGGCCAACTGCCCGGTGGCCTGAACGTCAAGCGCCGCGCGGCCAACCTGTGGCGCCAGGCGCAGGACGCCAAGAACGGCGACAACCGCGCCAACGACCTGCCGCACGACGCGGTGCACCAGGTCAGCTTGTATGCGATGGCCGTCAACGAGGAAAACGCCGCCGGCGGGCGGGTGGTGACGGCGCCGACCAACGGCGCGGCCGGCATCATCCCGGCGGTGCTGCGCTACTACGCCGAAGACTGCCGGTCCGGCGATCCGGTCAAGGGGGTGCGCGACTTCATGCTGACGTCGGCCGCGATCGGCATGCTGTGCAAGAAGAACGCGTCGATCTCGGGCGCCGAAATCGGCTGCCAGGGCGAAGTCGGGGTGGCATGCGCGATGGCGGCGGCCGGGCTGGTGGCGGCCTTAGGGGGCAGTAACGAGCAGATCGAAAACGCCGCCGAAATCGGCATCGAGCACCATCTGGGCATGACGTGCGATCCGATCGGCGGCCTGGTGCAGATCCCTTGCATCGAGCGCAACGGCATGGGCGCGGTCAAGGCGATCACCGCCGCCTCGCTCGCGCTTCACGGCGACGGCACCCATTTTGTCAGCCTCGACGACGTCATCGAGACCATGCGCCAGACCGGCGCCGACATGCAGGACAAGTACAAGGAAACGTCGCTCGGCGGCCTGGCGATTCACGTCGTCACCGTCAATCACGCCGCCTGCTGAGTTCATGCTTCGGCGGCGCCTGGGTCTCCCGACCCAGGAAAGTGCGGACCGAACTATAATAATGCTTCGATCGCAGCGCAAACCGGACCTCCCACAGAATGCAATACGTCTCTACCCGCGCCACCAAAGCCTCGGCACCACAGCCGTTTTCCAGCATCCTGCTCGGCGGCCTGGCACCTGACGGCGGCCTGTACCTGCCGGCCGAGTACCCGCAAGTGAGCGGTGAAGAGCTCGATGCCTGGCGCACGCTATCCTACGCCAGCCTGGCCTACGAAATCCTGCGCAAGTTCGCAACCGACATCCCGGACGCCGACTTGCGGGCCCTGACCGCCAAGACCTACACCGCCGAGGTCTACCGCAATGCCCGCGCAAGCGAGTCCAGCGCCGACATCACGCCGCTGCGCGTGCTCGAGCAGAACGGCGACGGCACGCTGCTGCTGCAGGCGCTGTCGAACGGCCCGACCCTGGCGTTCAAGGATATGGCGATGCAGTTGCTCGGCAACCTGTTCGAATACGAACTGGCCAAGGAAGGCGCTGAACTGAATATTTTCGGCGCCACATCCGGCGACACCGGCAGCGCCGCCGAATACGCCATGCGCGGCAAGCAGGGGATCCGCGTGTTCATGCTCTCGCCGCTGGACAAGATGAGCGCGTTCCAGAGCGCGCAGATGTTCAGCCTGCAGGACCCGAATATTTTCAACATTGCGGTCGCCGGCGTGTTCGACGACTGCCAGGACATGGTCAAGGCGGTGTCGAACGACCTGCCTTACAAGTTGACCCAGAAAATCGGCACTGTCAACTCGATCAATTGGGCGCGCGTCGTGGCCCAGGTCGTGTATTACTTCCGCGGTTACCTGGCTGCGACCACCGACAACAGCCAAAAGGTGTCGTTTACGGTCCCGTCCGGGAACTTCGGCAATATCTGCGCCGGCCACATCGCCCGCATGATGGGTTGTCCGATCGACAAACTGGTCGCCGCTACCAACGAAAACGATGTTCTCGACGAATTTTTCCGCACCGGCGTTTATCGCGTGCGCAAACCGCTTGAAACGTACCACACCAGCAGCCCGTCGATGGACATTTCCAAGGCGTCCAACTTCGAACGCTTCATTTACGACCTGGTCGGGCGCGACTCCGGGCGCGTGCGCGACCTGTTCCACAAGGTCGAGACCGCGGGCGGCTTTGACCTGTCGGGCAAATTGGGCAGCGACGGCGACGAATGGGCGCAGGTATCGCAGTATGGTTTTTGCTCCGGCAAATCGACTCACCAGGACCGCCTTGCCACCATCCGCGACGTCCAGGACGACTACGGCATCACCATCGACACCCACACCGCCGACGGCGTCAAGGTCGCGCGCGAGTACATGCAGCCGGGCGTGCCGATGATCGTATTGGAGACCGCGCTGGCCGCCAAATTCAACGAGACCATCCTGGAAGCGCTCGGCATGGACGCCGAACGCCCGCCCGGCTTCGAAGACATCGAATCGCTACCGCAGAAATTCATCGTCATGGACACCGACGTCGAAAAAATGAAGCGCTTTATCACCACCCACACGGGTTTGTAACATGAGCCAGAACCTGCCGGTGGCTCCGCCAATGCTGTCGGTGCGCGAGGCGCTCGACTTCCTGCTCGATGCCGCCAGCGCGCGCCCGCTCGCCGGGTCCGAACTCGTCGCCACGCTGTGCGCCAACGGCCGCGTGTTATCCGACGCCCAGGCCTCGACCATCGACGTGCCGTCCGCCGACAACACGCAGATGGATGGCTATGCGGTGAGGTCAACCGATTGCGCCGGCGGCAACACTGTTCTGACCGTCAGCGACCGCATCCCCGCCGGCCATGTCGGCCAACGTCTTGATGCCGGCTGCGCCGCCCGCATCTTCACCGGCGCCATGATCCCGATTGGCGCCGACGCCGTCGTCATGCAGGAGCAGTGCGCGTCGAACGACGACGGCACCGTCACCGTCAACCATGCGCCGAAAGAGGGCGAGTGGATCCGCCGCGCCGGCGAAGACATCTCCGCCGGCGCGGTGATCCTGGCGGCCGGCACGCGCTTGCGCAGCCAGGAGCTCGGGCTGGCGGCGTCAACCGGATTGGCGATGCTGCCGGTGGTGCGCAAGCTGCGCGTGGCGGTGTTTTTCACCGGCGACGAGCTGACCATGCCGGGCGAAGCGCCGGGCGGGCGGCTGGCCCCCGGCGCGGTCTACAATTCGAACCGTTTTACCTTGCGCGCGCTGTTGGAGAACCTCGGCTGCATCATCACCGATTTCGGCATCGTGCCCGATACCCTGGCCGCCACCCGCGCCACCTTGCAGCGCGCCGCCCGCGACAACGACCTGATCATCACCTCGGGCGGCGTGTCGGTCGGCGAGGAAGACCACATCAAGCCGGCGGTGGAAGCGGAAGGGCGTTTGACGATGTGGCAGATCGCTGTCAAGCCGGGCAAGCCGCTGGCGTTCGGCGAGGTTCGGCGCGATGGAGGGAAAGACGCCGACGCCAGGGAAGGCGAGGCGTTCTTCCTCGGCCTGCCCGGCAATCCGGTGTCGAGCTTCATCACTTTCCTGTTGTTTGTCCGCCCGTTCATCCTGCGCCTGCAAGGGGTCGTGGAGCAGAAAGCGCCGCGCGGTTTCGCCATGCGCGCCGATTTCGACTGGCCTAAAGCGGACCGCCGCAACGAATTTTTGCGCGCGCGCATCAACGACGCTGGCGCCCTCGAGCTGTTCCCGAACCAGGGTTCGGGCGTGCTGACGTCGACGGTGTGGGGCGACGGCCTGGTCGACAACCCGCCCGGCAATCGCATCGCGCGCGGCGACAGCGTGCGCTTCATCCCGTTCAGCGAATTAATGCATTAACTGTATTAATTGTATAAATCAAATCAGGCACCAGATGAACATCACCCTGCGTTTTTTCGCCAGCGTCCGCGAGACGGTCAAGGTCTCGCAAGAGACGGCCACCGTGCCGCCTTCCGTCACCACGGTCGCCGCGCTGCGCACCCACCTGGCATCGCGCGGCGGCGCCTGGGCCGAGGCGCTCGCGCCCGAACGCGCCTTGCGCATGGCCTTCAACCAGGTCATGTGCGATGCCGACACGCGGCTGACCGACGGTTGCGAAGTGGCGTTTTTCCCACCCGTCACCGGCGGCTGATCTAACGTTTGCGCGACTGGCTGTAGCGGGCCGCGACAAAAATTGCCGCCGCGACCAGCGCCCATGCCAGCGCCATCCACACGCCGTCGGCCACGCTTTTGCCGCTGACCAGGTCGACCACGACCAGGATGGCGAACAGGGAGCCCGCCGCCAGCAAGTACTGCAAAACCCAATATCGAATGCCGTGCATGATGTTCTCCAAGTGTTATGACACAATCGCGACCCGATGATAACCGACCGCGGCGCCGCCCGGCTAAGCTATCTGGTCGATTTGCCGGCCGAGCCAGGCAATAACGCCGTTCAGGCTGCGAAAATCGTCGACCGAACGGCAGGCGATGTGCGGATGGCGCTCCTGCAGCATGCGGGCCAGCGCCGCGCCCGGTCCCAGTTCCAGGGCCACCGTGATGCCGGCCTCGGCGCAAGCATCCATGCAGTCGCTCCACTGAATCGTTTCGCTCAGTTGGCGCGAGAGCGCCGCCACCGCGCGCGGCCGGGCCGTTACCGCCTGGGCAGCAATCCCCGACAGCACCGGGCACTCTTGCCGATGCCAGGGCGCCGCCAGCAGGGCTTCGGCAAACGGCGCCGCCGCGCCGGCCATCAGCGCGGTGTGCGAGGCAATGGCAACCGGCAGCCTTTGCCAACTGCCCCCGGCGGCCTCCACCGCCTGGGCGAACTGGGCGAGCGAGGCCACCAGGCCGCCGGCGATGCAGCCATCAATGCCTGTGACGATCGCGATGGCGAAACAGTGGTCCCTGGCCAGCATGTGCGCGCGTTCGAGCCGCACGCCTTTGACCGCCACCAAGGCCTGCGGCGGCGTCGCGCCGGCTTGCGCGTCCATCAGTTGCGCGCGGGTCGACGCCAGCCGCACGACATCGAGCGGATCGAGGGCGCCGGCAACGCCGTAGGCCGACAGTTCGCCGACGCTGTAGCCAGCCACGAGCGCAGGCATCGGCAGCCGCGGCTTCAAGGCTTCCCACATCGCCAGGGTGGCGCCGACAATCGACGGCTGGGCAATGCGGTTGTCGAACATGGCGGCGTCGTCAAACGCGGGTAGGCCGGCGCGCTCCAGCCACGCTGCCGCCTGCGCATCGGTACGCGCGAGATCGAACATGCCGCGGTGCTGGCCACCCTGGCCGGGGCACAGCAGCAGCAGGCGGGCGCTCATGCTCGGCTCACGATCACAATCACAATCACAATCACAATCACGTGCCGTTGGTGACGGCGTGCACCAGGCAGGTGGCCGCCAGCAGGTCGGCGGCGCCGCCGGGCGAGAGCTTTTGCCCGACCAGCGCGTGGTGGCATTGCAGCGCGTGGGCGTGCCAGTGCGGATGCGCGGTGCCGCCAATGTCGAGAAAACTTTTGGCCTGCTGCTTTACCGTCAAGGCGCCTTGCGCGCCGCCGCGGTAAAGCACGTTGGTGTCGCTGACATGGGCCATCAAGGCGAACAAGGCGTCGATCCGGGCCAGGTGCATGCCGCGCCCGGCGGCCAGGGTGCGCTGCATCGCCGGCAAGCCCACGTCGAATACGGACGGCAGCCCGAGCGCGGCTTCCTCGCGCGCGCCGCTGGTCGCGTGCGCCGCGGCCACCTGCAAGCCATGCGACCTCAACCCAACCGGCCGGGTATGGCCTGCCAGCTCTTCGCCCCAGCGGATCAACAGCATGGCGCGCAGCCGGTCGCTGCCAAGCGCCGTGTCAGGTGCGGTGTCGATCGAAATGCCCTGCGCGCGGGCGCGCCCGATCGCGGCGCACAGCATGCCAAGGCTGAATATGGCGCCGCGGTGGGTGTTGACGCCGCCGGTTGCTTTCATCATGCACGCTTCGGCCTCGATACCCAGTCGTTTGAGGCTGGAGAACGGCGCATCGTCGATGCCCGCCCGGCAAATCCGCGCGAAGTAGTGGCGTAGTGCGAACAGGCTGCGCATGAAAGTGAGCGCCGTCATGTCGACGTGACTGCCATTGTCTACTGGCGACACCAGGCCAGGTTTTGGATACAGAACCAGCTCCGTGTGCAGGCAGCCGACGGCGATGCGCGCCGTCTCGCCGCAGAACCGGCGCAGCGCGCGCGGGTCGAGCGGAGCGCACGCAACCGCGGCGAGCAATGCCTGGGCGCCAGGGATCAAGCCGCCTCCAGCGTCGCGAGCAGGTTCTCGACCGTCGCCAGCCGCACGGCGCCGGCGTCCTTGACCAATACGCGCGCGCCCTTGCTGGTCGCGCTGATCCACTCCTTCCACGCGACGGCGTCGCCCGACGGGAAGACAATTTCGCCATCGAGCGGCAGGACGGCGGCATGCTGTTCAAGCAGCGAGAGTCCAATCCGCAGCGCCTGCGTGTTGGCGGGGAAAAACAGCAGGTCGATATCCGACGTCGCGCTCAGGTATGGCTGGCCGGTGATGGCTTGCATGGCGAGCGATCCATAGGTGCGCAGCGGCATGCTGAACTGGATTAAAACCAGCAAGTCCAGTGCCGCCCGCCAGCGTTCGGGTGCGGCGCGGGCCGCATCGGCCAGCGTCAATGGCAAACTGCGGCGCGCAACGTCGCAATCAGCGGCGAACAAAGCGATGCGGCCCTTGACGCCAGCAGGCGATGGCGGCAGCGGCATGCCAAGGCTGACCTGTCCCGGCACCAGGCCCGGGTCGGCGCGGCGCACGACTGCCGGCCAGTCTTCGCGCCGCCACTGCAGGATGGCCGCGTGCTGGCCGGGCAGGGCGCGCTCGAGTGCCGCGTCCCACCCGGAACCTGTCAACCATATCAGTTCATGGCGCGAGAACATCGCGGTCCGCCATGATCGCCTCGATGACGCGCTGGGCAAACATGCGCCCGCCGCGTTCCTGGCCGAGCCTGCTTCGCAAGTCGCCCGTTGTCTCGGCGGCAAGGGCTTCCTGCAACCGCGCGGCCAGGTCGCCGCTCCAGATGTCCTGCAAACCTCCCATGCGCAGATAGTTTTCCGGCCCAGGTGCGAACACCGGATTGCTGGCCGCCAGTTCGGTCAGCCGTTGTTCCGACACCTTGGTGATGCGCGCCATTGCCGGCAATCCCATTACCCGGATGGTGGCGTCGGGCAGGGCGTAACAGGCGTCGGCCATCAGGCCGCTGGTGATGAAGCCGCCCGACAGCGCCTGGTCGTACACCAGCGCGATCACCTTGTGGCCCTGGCGGCGCGCCAGTTCGACGCACTTGCCGAGGTGGGCCATGTAGCTGTTGATGCCCAACATCTCGTCGCGGTGGCGCAGGCGCTGGCCTGCCGTATCGACCAGCATCAGGATCGGCCGGCGCGGATGCTCGCGCACCGTTTGCAGCACGAAGCGCGCTTGCGCCAGCGCGATTTCGACGCCGATCGGGGCGTGACCGGTGGTGCCCACCACGGCGATGGTTTGCGCGCCTGACTGCGCGCTGCCGGACAGGAAATTGTCAAGCTCGGTCAAGCTGTGACCGAGCGGGAACATGGCGTTTGCGCGTGTTTGCCAATCCATCAGCGGCCTCCCAGTCGGCGGGGGCTTGCGACGGCGACAAACTGCGCCGCGTCCAACATCGGTATCGCGGCCGGCTGTTCGACGCCCAGCGCCGCCCAGATCTCGAGCGGGTCGGACATGGCGCCGAAGCGTTCGATCCGCTCGCCCAGCATCGCTTGCTCCTGGTCGAGTTCGGCCAGGCAGAGAAAGGTCGGCTGCGCGCGGCAAGCGGCGATCGCCGCCTGGCGGAACTCGGCCACTGAGTCGCTCACGATGGCCTGACAGTCGCCCAGCAGGTAGCGATGCTTGCCGCCAGTGGTGCGCCACACCAGCGCCCGGTCGCGCGAGTCGAATTCTTCGACGCCACTGGCCGTTTCAATCACTTCCGGCCCTGACATCGCCAGCCGTCCTTCTTCCGACATCACGATCGCATTGGTGCAGCGGGCAACGATGCCCATGCCGCCGAAGACGCCATTGCTGCCGCCCGCCAGCGTCACCACGGCGACGCCGGCCGCGCGCGCATCGAGCACGGCGCGCATGACTTCGGAGACGGCAATCAGGCCGGCATTGGCCTCGTGCAGCCGCACGCCGCCGCTTTCCAGCAGCAGCAGCACCGCACCAATCTTCTCCGTGACGGCGCGCCGCAGCAGGCCGACCAGCTTGGCGCCATGGACTTCACCGACGGCGCCGCCCATGAAGCCACCTTCCTGGGCAGCGGCGAACACCGTCTCGCCATCCAGGAAGGCGCGGCCGACCACGACGCCGTCGTCGAACGCCACCGCCGCGTCGAGCTGGCCCAGGTGCGGACTGATGACGCGCGATGCTGGCGGCAGGAATTCGACGAAGCTGCCGGGGTCGAACAGGCGTTCGATGCGCTCGCGTGCGGTCGATTCGAGGTAGCTGTTCACGTAGTTGTTCACGACAGCGCTCCCAGCATCGTCTCGACCGCCTGGTCCAGCCGCAGGCTGACCACGGCCGGGGTAGCGCCCATATCGTTGATGGCGATGCTGGCGTCCATCAGTTGCCAGCGTTCGTGAAAATCGAGCATCACCGCCTGCCAGGTCGCGCCGAAGCCGGCGGCGGCGGTCTTGATCTCGACCGTGCAGGCGCCGCCCTGCGGCATTGACTCGATCAGCACTTCGAGGTTGCCCGAGCCGACCACCCCGACCACCCGGGGTTGCGGCGGCAGCGCACGTGTGCCGTTCTCGAACCGATATGTCAGCGTTTCCATTTCTTTGTTCCTTGCCCTAAAGTTCCTTACCAGTTGCGAAAGCGGCGCGGTGGCGAATACAGCCCGCCGGACGCGCGCACCAGGTCTTTCATGTTCCTGGCGGCCAGCAGGTCGCGCGTGGCGAGCCGCTTGTCGACGCCGAGGTCTTCGGCGCGCACAATGATGCCACGGTCGCGCAGGTTCTCGACCATGCGTTTGTCGCGCGCCATGCCGACCGGGGTGTAGCCGGCAACGCCTCGGATCGCCTGTTCGCGTTCCTCGTCGCTACGGCACAGCAGCAGGTTGGCGATGCCTTCCTCGGTCAGGATGTGAGTGACGTCGTCGCCGTAGATCATCACCGGCGGGATCTCGAAGCCGGCCTGCTCGGCCAGTTCCCATGCGTCGAGCCTGTCGACGAAGGCCGGCTGCATGTGTTCGCGGAACGTCTCGACGATCTGCACCACCAGCTTCTGGCCGCGCGGGATGGTGTTGCGCCCTTCGCGTGCCTGGCGCCCGGCTTTCAGCCATGCCGGGCTGGCATGGCGGCGCCCGCGCGCGTCGGCGCCCATGTTTGGCGCGCCGCCGAAGCCGGCGATGCGGCCGAGGGTCGCGGTCGACGAGTTGCCCTGCAAATCGATCTGCAGGGTCGAGCCGATGAACATGTCGCAGGCGTAGTGGCCGGCTGCCTGGCACATGGCGCGGTTGCTGCGCATGCTGCCGTCGGGCCCGACCGCGAACACGTCGGGCCGTGCACGGATGTAGTCTTCCATGCCGAGTTCCGAGCCGAAGGAATGGACCGACTCGACAAAGCCGGCCTCGATCGCCGGGATCAGGGCCGGATGCGGATTGAGCGCCCAGTGGCGGGCGATCTTGCCGCGCAATCCCAGCGATTCGGCGTAGGTCGGCAGCAGCAGTTCGATCGCCGCAGTGTCGAAGCCGATGCCGTGGTTGAGGCGTTCGACGCCGTATTCGGCATAGATGCCCTTGATCGCCATCATCGCCATCAGCACCTGGATTTCCGAGATCAAGGCCGGATCGCGGGTAAACAGCGGCTCGATGTAGTACGGCTCGGGCGAGCAGACCACGAAGTCGACCCAGTCGCCCGGGATGTCGACGCGCGGCAGAACGTCCATGATGCGGTTCACCTGGACGATGACGATGCCGTTCTTGAACGCCGTCGCTTCGACGATCGGCGGCGTGTCTTCGGTGTTCGGCCCGGTGTACAGGTTGCCGTGGCGGTCAGCCGCTTCGGCGGCCACCAGGCACACCCGCGGCGGCAGGTCGATGAAGTAGCGGCTGAACAGTTCCAGGTAAGTATGGATGGCGCCGATATTGAGCTGGCCGGACGCCACCAGTTTCGCCACCCGGGCGGCCTGCGGCCCGGAGAACGAGAAGTCGAGCTTTGATGCGATGCCGCGCTCGAACACGTCGAGGTGCTCCGGCAGGGCCAGCACCGACTGCAGCATGTGCAGGTTGTTGATGCGGTCCGGATCCAGCCCCGCCAATGCCTTGCCAAGGAAGTCGGCCTGCTTCTGGTTGTTCCCCTCCAGGCAGACCCGGTCGCCGCATTCGAGTACGTTGTGCAGCAAGTCCTTGATGCGCGCGCCCGGTACCGCCTTGCCGTCGAGGGCGGCGCCGAGCACGCTGCGCGCGCGCGCCAGGCGGCCCGCGCGGTTCGACTGTAGCGTATCCCACACCCTCGACGGCGCGCTCATTACTTCGCTCCCATCATCACGTTCGGCAAGGTAGTGGCGATGCCCGGGAACAGGCAAAGCAGGACCACCGCGACGAACATCAGGCCGACGAATGGCATGACTCCCCAGATGACGTCCTTGAGCGGGATGTCGGGGGCGATGTTCTTGATGACGAAAATGTTCAGGCCGACCGGCGGGTGGATCAGCCCCATTTCCATCACCACCGTCATGACGATACCGAACCAGATCAGGTCGAAGCCGGCCGCCTTCAGAGGCGGCAAAATGATCGGCGCCGTCATCAGGATGATCGACACCGGCGGCAGGAAGAAGCCGAAGCCGACCACCATCAGGAGGATCACCGTCAGCAGCATCCAGCGCGACAGGTGCATGTCGACCACCCACTGCGCGGCCGACTGGCTGATGTGCAGGTAGCTCATGACGTAGGAATAAAACAGCGACATGCCGATGATCAGCAGCAGCATGGTCGATTCCTTGATCGTTGACGTGAGGATTGGCGCCAGGTCCTTCGGCCGCCAGACCTGGTACACCACCGCGATCAGCACCATCGCCAGCAGCGCGCCCAGGCCCGCGGTCTCGGACGGCGTGGCGTAGCCTCCATACAGGGCCACCATCACGCCGATCAGGAGGATGATGAAAGGCAGCACGCGCGGCAGCATCTCGACTTTTTGCTTCAGCGTGAAATGCTCGGTCTCGAGATAGGCCGACTTTGCGCCGCCGCCCTCGAACAGCACCAACGCCATCGCATACTCCTTGCGGGCGCGGTACACCGCATAGCCGGCGAACAATCCGACCAGCAGCAGGCCGGGGCCGATCCCGGCGAGGAACAGGCGGCCGAGCGATTGCTCGGCGGCGACCGCGTAGAGGATCATCGTGATCGACGGCGGCAGCAGGATGCCGAGGGTGCCGCCGGCGGCGATGATGCCGGCGGCGAATCCGGGCGAGTAGCCGCGCTTGCGCATTTCGGGAATCCCGGCCGAGCCGATCGCCGAGCAGGTCGCCGGCGACGAGCCCGCCATCGCAGCGAATAGCGCGCAGGCGAAGACGTTGGCAATGCCCAGCCCCCCCGGCACCTTGTGCAGCCAGGTGTGGATGGCCGAGTACAGGTCTTTGCCGGCCGGCGACTTACCGATCGCGGCGCCCTTCAGGATGAACAGCGGGATCGACAGCAAGGTGATCGAGGCCATCTCTTCATACACGTTTTGGGTGACCGTGTCGAGCGAGGACGTCGGCATGAAAAAATACATGAACCCGGTGGCGACGACGCCGAGTGCGAACGCAATCGGCATTCCGGAAAACATCACGACGATCGTGACCGCGCCGTACAGGGCGCCCAGAGTCAGGTCGCTCATCGCGCGCTCCGCTTGTTGGTAACATGGGTCAATACCTGGACCAGAATCTGCAAGGTCAGCATCGACATCCCAAACGCCATCATCGCGTACGGAATCCACAGCGGCGGGGCGAAGGTCGAGGAAGTGGTCATGCCGTCGGCCCAGGCTTCATGCCACAGCGTCCATGACTTCCACGAAAAGAAGGCGCAGAACAGGCAGGAGATGGCGTCGACGAACAACTGCCGTGCCGCGTTCACCCGCGGCGACAGCAGAGAGGACAGCGCCTCGATGCCGATGTGGCCGCGGTAGGACTGGACGTAGGCGGTACAGAAGAACGTCACGCCGACCAGCATGAACACCGATGCCTCGTCCTGCCAGTCGGTGGGGACGTTGAAAAAATAACGGCTCACCACAGAGTAGGTCAGGACCAGCGCGGTGAGGGCCATCGCCCCCATCGACACCTTCAGCAGCAGGGTGTTGAAACGGTCCAGCACCAGCGAAAACCCGGCCAGCGTCGGTTGGTCGGGAACTGCCGGCCCGATGGCCGGCCCCAATTCGAAGCCATGACTCATAGCGTCTTCTCCGCCAGCGCCAACAGGTTGGCGCAGTTGGCGTTCTTGTCGCCGTAGTCTTTCCATGCGGTGGTGCGGGCGATCGCCTGCCACTTCTTGACCTGGGCCGGGGTCAGGTCAACCACTTTGGCGCCGACCTTCTGGTACACCGCCGCGACCGCCGAATCGTCCAGTTGGGCCGACTTGCGGGCGAAAGTCTCCATCTCGGCGCCGACGGCCATGACGACCGACTGCTGTTCCTTTGTCAGTTTGTCGAACACGGCTTTCGACATCATCAGCGGCTCGAACATGAACCAGTAGGCGCTGTTGCGGCCAGTGGTGAGCGCCTTCGACACTTCTTCGAGACGGAACGAGATCAACGACGTCGACGAGGTCAGGGCGGCGTCCATCGCGCCGGTCTGCATGGCGGCGTAGATTTCGTTGGAAGGCAAGCTCACCACGGCGGCGCCGGCCGCTTTCAGGATCAGGTCCATCTCGCGCGAGCCGCCGCGCACCTTCATGCCACGGGCATCTTCCGGTTCGATGATCGGCTTGGTGCGCGAGGCAACGCCGCCAGCCTGCCAGATCCAGCTGATCACGACAATTCCTTTTTCGAGCAATATGCGGTTCAGTTCCTTGCCTACTTCGGCGTTCTTCCAGCTGTAGCCTTGTTCGTAAGAGGTGACCAGGCCCGGCATCAGGCCGATGTTCACCTCCGGCACTTCACCGCCGGCATAGGACAGCGGCACCAGCGACATGTCGAGCGCGCCCTTGCGCATGGCCGAGAACTGCGAATTGGTCTTCATCAGCGAAGAACCTGGATAGATCTCGAATTTCAGGCTACCCTTGCTGCGTTTCTCGACTTCGGCGGCGAACATGCGGCACAAACGGTCGCGGAAATCCCCCTCGGAGACTGTGCCGCCGGGGAACTGGTGCGAGATTTTCAGGGTGCTGGCCTGGGCCCAGGCGCTGCTACCCAGCCACAGCGGGGTGGTGGCGATTGCACCCAGAATAGTTCTACGATTCATTACCGACATGTCATCCTCCAAGATGTTTTATACGGACCAGGGATAATCCATGCACACGCTTCGAAATGTCGTATGCAATATTCTTTTTTATGTATACAAGAATATTCCTATAAAATACGTTGTCAAGTCAATTTGAACTTATATACTTAACAATCACATACAGCAGTTGGGTTTACCATGAAAAGCCGTTCCGAGGAACTGCGCGAAACGATCGAGGAAATGATTGCGGTGGGGACGTTGGCGCCTGGCCAGCACCTGGACGAAACGGAACTTGCAACCAGGTTCGGGGTGTCGCGCACGCCGATTCGCGAAACCCTGATCCAGCTGGCGTCGATGGGGCTGGTGGTGATCCGCCCGCGGCGCGGCGCAGTCGTGGCCGAACTTGGGCCGCGGCAACTGGTCGAGATGTTCGAGGTGATGTCGGAGCTGGAGGCGACCTGCGCCCGGTTGGGCGCGCGCCGCATGACGCCGCTTGAACAGCAGGCCTTGCTCGACGCGCATGAAGAGTGCAAGATCGCCAGCGTTGCCAAGGATCCGGACGACTACTACTACAAGAACGAAGCGTTTCACTACGCGATTTACGCCGGCAGCCACAACCAGTTCCTTATCGACCAGGCACGCAGCCTGTCCCGCCGGCTGCGTCCTTACCGCCGCCTGCAGTTGCGCGTGCGCGACCGCCTGCCTACCTCGTTCGCCGAGCACGACGGGCTCGTGCAGGCGCTCATCGACGGCAATGGCGAGCTGGCCGCCCAGCGGGCGCGCGACCATGTGATGATCCAGGGCCAACGCTTTACAGACCTGATGGCGTCGCTGCCGCAATTGACCGCCGCGGCAAGTTAGCCTTCAACTTCAAGGCAGACAGCCACGGCTTCGCTTTTGCCGGCCCGTCGACATTGCTTACAGCCAGCCGGATTTTCTGAAGCGGTAGTGCAAATAAGCGCATGTCACGAAGACGCTTGAAAGCGCCAGCGGATACCCAAACTTCCACTTGAGCTCGGGCATGTGCTCGAAATTCATTCCCCACACACCGACCATGCCAGTCGCCGCGGCGAAGATGGCGGCCCACGCGGCGAGCCGCTTGTTGACGCTGTTGTCGTCCAGGCTGATCATTGACAGATTGACCTGGATTGCTGTGCTGATCGTATCGCGGATGGAATCGATGGCAGTGTTGATCCGGTGAAGGTGATCATGGACGTCACGGAAATACTCGGTGGTATTGGCCACGATATGCGGTACGCGGCCGCCATCCAGTTTTCCGACCGCTTCCATCAACGGCGCGACGGCATGCTTGAACAGCACAACTTTTCTTTTCAACTGGTACAACTGCTCCAGCGTGGACCGATGGGCGGGTGAGGCGAAAATTTGTTCCTCAATTTGCCAAAGCTCCGCTTCCAGTGCGTCGACCACGGGAAAATAACGATCGACGATCGCATCCATCAGGGCGTAAAGAATAAATGCCGGCCCCTGTTTCAGGTGCTGTGTCTCGCGCTCACAGCGCGCACGCACCTCGGCAAATCCTTGATCGTAATTGTTGCGGTTTGACAGGACATAAGTTTCACCGACAAATACATCGATCTCACCTATGTGCATGACATGGTCGATCAGTTCGACGGAATGGATAACGGCGAACAGTGAATCGCCGTATTCCTCGATCTTGGGGCGTTGATGCCCTACACGCGCGTCCTCGACGGCGAGCTCGTGTAAGCCAAACTCGTACTGCATTTCGGCCAACTCCTCCGGCTCAGCATCTTTCAGAGCAACCCACACGAAGCCTTTTGGCAAAATGATGAACTCGCTGATGTCCACAACCGGAATATCTGATAATTTTTTGCCGTCCTGGTAGGCAACGCAATTGATGAGCATGAGTTCTTTCGAGTAAAAGGGCTAAATTTTGCCGACAGTTTACACCCAAGCTCTTCAGGCAAGGCCAGGCAATACGGCTCGTATGGCAGCAGCACCGGCACGGTGTATTGCTGCTGCCGGAGGGCGCGATGTTTGCGGTGCCGGCAAAGCGCCAGGCCGTCGATCGCGCGTGAATGCTGCTCGGCAAAGCCGATCAACAGCGCGGCGCCGAGACTGTGCCCGATCAGCACCGGTTTGTCGAGCTTGCCTGTTCTCGACTACAATCCGGCTCCCGCATCACTGCGCACGAAAGCTGTCATGGCGCCCAGTACTTTCCAAAATTTCCGCGTCGCCGTGATCGGCGGCGGTCCGGCCGGCTTGATGGCGGCCGAGGTGCTCAGCCAGGCTGGCGTGCGTGTCGACCTGTACGATGCGATGCCGTCGAGCGGGCGCAAGTTCCTGCTGGCGGGCAAAGGCGGCATGAACATCACGCATGCCGAACCGGCCTTCGACTTCGTCCAGCGCTACGGCGCGCGCGCCGGGGAAGTCGGCACATGGCTGGCGGAGTTCGATGCGCAAGCGCTGCGCGACTGGATCCACGGCCTGGGCATCGCGACGTTTGTGGGCACCTCCGGCCGCGTGTTCCCGGCCGATATGAAGGCGGCGCCGCTGCTGCGCGCCTGGCTGCACCGGCTGCGCGCGGCCGGCGTGCAGTTCCACATGCGCCATCGCTGGCTCGGCTGGCAGGGCGGCCAACTGGTGTTCTCCAGCCCCGCGGGCGAGCACCAGGTAGCGGCCGATGCGGTGATCCTGGCGTTGGGCGGCGGCAGCTGGGCGCGGCTCGGCTCGGACGGCGCCTGGGTCGGTGTGCTGGAGCGCATGTCGTCCGGGGTGGCGGTGGCGCCGTTGGTGCCGTCGAATTGCGGCTTCGACGCTGACTGGAGCGCGCATTTCAGCAGCCGCCATGCGGGCGCGCCGCTCACCACGGTGGCGATCGAATCGACCGGGCCTGATGGCCGCCAGGTGCGCCGCCGGGGCCAGTTCGTGATCACCGCGGGCGGCGTCGAGGGCAGCCTGATTTATGCATTGTCGGCGCCGCTGCGCGATCAGATCGCCGAGCGCGGCAGCGCCACCATCTACCTTGACCTGGCGCCGGATTTTTCCGCCGAACGGGTCGCGGCGGACGTCGCGCACCCGCGCGGCGCGCGCTCGATGTCGAGCCACCTGCAAAGCCGGCTCGGCATCAAGGGCGTCAAATCGGGTTTATTGCGCGAGTGCCTCACAAAAGAGGCGTTTTCGGATCCTGTCCAACTGGCGCAAGCCATCAAGCGCCTGCCGGTAGTGCTCAAGCGCACGCGCCCGTTAAATGAAGCGATCAGCAGTGCCGGCGGTATTTGCTTCGAGGCCATGGAGGAGGGCACGCTGATGCTGCATCGCTTGCCGGGGGTGTTCGCCGCGGGCGAAATGATCGACTGGGAAGCGCCGACCGGCGGCTACCTGCTGACGGCCTGCTTTGCCAGCGGGAGAGTTGCTGCGCGCGGTGCGCTGACGTGGCTGGAACGGGTAAAAAACTAGCTCAAGGCTCGAAACTGACGTCGCCAGAGCCGTCGCGGCTGACGTTGCGCTCTGGCGGCGCGCCGTGCACCTTGACGTCGCCGCTGCCGCGCAAGGTGACGTTGACTGACTTGATGGCGCTGACGACGGCGTCGCCCGACCCCATCAACTGCAGGTCGACCCGGTCGGCGCCGAGGTGGCGGGCGTCGATGTCGCCCGACCCGGTCAGCTCGGCCTTGAACTGGCGCGCCGAGCCGACCACGGTCAGCTTGCCCGAACCGATCACCGCCGTTTCGACCTTGTCGCTGGCGCCGCCGTTCATTTCGAGTTCGCCGCTGCCGTGAATGGCGGCCTTGACATGCTTGAAGCGGCCGTTGAACTTGACATTGCCTGAGCCGTTGAGCTCGACCTCGATGCGCTCGCCGTTAAAGCCGTTGATGGTGCTGTCGCCGCTGCCGCGCACGTTGATGTCTTCGATCGACGGCAGTACCAGGATGACCTGCAGCGGCTGGCGGTGATGCAGCAGCATGCCGACGGTATCGATGTGCAGCGTGCCGTCGTCGCCGATGGTCGTGTCGATATTGCCCAGCAGGCGCTGCTCGCCGCGTACCACCAGCGACGCCACGGCGCCCTGGCGCAGCGTCAGGTCGATCGGCCCGCCCAGGTCGATCGCGCGCACCGGCTTGCCGACGCCGCGATTTTCGCTTTGCACGGTGCGGCCGGCCTGGTTCGACGGCGCGCTGATGCCCTGGGCCCGCAGCATGCTGTAGGTCAGGCCGATCAGTAAAAACGCCAGCACCAGCAGGCCCAATCCGGTTTTCATCAGTGCGCGCATGTCGTGCTCCTTTGGTTCAATTGCCTTTGAGCAGGGAAAAATTCATGTCGATGTAGCGCTTGATGCCGACGATGGTGTACTGCGTCACGACAAGGCTCAGCAGGAACAGGATGATCGCGCCCACCACCATCGACAGGCCGATCACGGTCTGGGTGGTGCGCGCGCCGGCGTCCATGCCGGTCGAGATGCGAATGCCGCGTTCTGCCATCGCTTCGGCGCGCTTGATCACCGGCGCGCTGGCGGCGTCGTCACGGCCGGCGTCAGCCGCTGTCTCGCTTGCGGTCTCGTTTGCGGTCTCCTTTGCGGTCCCGCTCCGGTTGGCTGGCAGCGGCAGCGGTTCGGCGATGTTTTCCTCGAATATGTGGACGCCTTCTTCGTCGATCCTCACCTTGGTCTGGGCTTTCGAACTGCCGGCATCGTCGTCGCTGGAAATGAAATGGCGCAGCGGCCCGCCCAGCACCAGCTCGTTGGCGCCGGACAGGCCGCTCGCCGTGATGGCAATGCCGGCGACGTAAAAAGCCAGCGCGCAGGCGTACATCGTCGCCAGCAGCGAGGCGTAGACGATCGCCGGCACCACCATGAACAGGTTGAAAATGGCCAGCCCGAGCGCCGACACGAGCAGGCGCGCCAGCTTGTAGGGGCTGCGCTTTTGCTCGAAGCTGGAAAGGTGGGCGTTGGCGCGCAAGGTCATGGCGATCTTTTTTGGATCGTCCAGTTCGCGCGCGATGTCGGTGTCGGCGCGCCCCAGTGCCATGCCGTCGACGAAGCGCTGTTCGTAGTAAGCCAGCGTCTTGGCCTGCAGCTCAGGCGGCAAGCCGGTCAGGGCCCGCTTCAGCGCGTCGAGATATTCAAGCTTACCCATGATAAATTTCCGTTATTGGCTGCGCTGGCGCCGTCACATCGCACGTGTTGCCGCAGGCGATGGTGCCGATGGTGCCGATGGTGCTACTGTAGCGGCGCGACCGCAGTGCCACCATCGGCATGCGACGGGCTGCAATTTTGGCGGCGCAGGCGACAGCAGGGGGCGACGACCGCATACGCCTCATGCCGCCGATGACCTTGTCGGCTTTGCCGCCCCTGGCGCAATCGTCTCTGTTGCCGCCGCTGCGCCGCTGCGGACAGCCGCTTCGAGCGTTGCCGGATAGTCACTTTCGGTGTAATCGCCGGCCAGCACCAAGCCGGGCAGGCCGCTGGCGGTGGGCACGCGCTGCAGGCCGGGAGTACAGGCAAAGGTGGCGCGTTTTTCGGTGATGACCTGGCTCCATGCGGGAGAGGCCAGCTCGGGACGGCCGAACAATGCCGCCAGTTGGGCGGCAATCGCCTGCGCCAGCACGGCCTGGTCCAGCGCCGCCGCCGCGCTCGAGGCGCTCACCACCACCGAGCACAGGCCGGCCTGGCCGCCATCGAGCTGGCCGCGGTCGAACACGAACTGGCCCCAGTGGCCAATGGCCGGGTCGTCCGGCAGCGCATAGAACGGCCGGCCGAGCTGCATGGCGGCGGCATATTGCAGGTAGCACGTGGTGATCGGCTCGTAGTCGAAGGCGGCCAGTCTGGCCGGAATGTCGCCGAGCGGCAGGCCGTCCAGCAGGGTCAAAGCGGCCGGCGGCGCCACCGCCAGCACCACCGCGTCGAACAAGGCGCTGCTGTTGCCGCCGACCGCCTTGCCGGTCGCGTCGATCCGCCAGCTGCCGCCTTCGCGCAGCAGGGTGGTCACCTTGGCGCCGCAGCGCACTGCGCCGCCGTGCTGTTCAATAAAGCGCGATGCCGCGCCGGGAAACAGGGCGTGCAGGTCGAGCCGCGGCAGCAGCATGTCGGAAGCGGCGCGGCCGGCACCTAAACTGTCGCGCAGCACGGCCAGGAACACCCTGGCCGAGGCGTATTCGGGCGGCGTGTTGAGCGCCGCCAGGCACAGCGGGCGCCACATCAGCTGCACCAGCCGCGCCGTCTGGTCGAAACGCTCGAGCAGTTCTGCCACGCTGCAGTCGACGTTGAGCTGCCAGCCCATCCAGCGCGCGCTACTCGAAAACCGCGCCAGGGCCATCTTGTCGGCCAGCCCCAGGCCTTTGGCGCGCAGCAGCGCCACGACCAGGTGCCAGGGTGCGGGCAGGCGCGGGGCGACGAAATCCATGCCGCCGCTCAGGTTTGGGTAACGCATCTGCAGGGGCAGGTTCAGCAGCGCCGTTTTCGGCTCGATGCCAACCCGGCGCAGCAGGCGAAACGTGCCGGTGTAGGCGCCGAGCAGGATATGCTGGCCGTTGTCGAGCATGCGCCCGCGCACTTCGATTGCGCGCGCGCGTCCGCCCAGCGTGCGCGTTGCCTCGAACAGCGTGACGCTGCAGCCGGCGGCGGCCAGTTCGACCGCCGCCGCGCAGCCGGCCCAGCCGCCGCCGATGACGGCAACCCGTTTGCCCGCCTGGCCGGCCGTGTTCAGCTTAGCCACGAATGTAGGTTTTCCACGCCAGCCACAATTTGCGCACCGGCGTGAGCGAAATGCGCTGAGTCAGCACGTGGTAATTGTCGCGCTCGATTTCGCCCAGCAGCGCGCGGTAGATCGCCGCCATCATCAGGCCGGGACGCTGAGCCCGCCGGTCCTGCGCCGGCAGCAGGGCGAAGGCGTCGTCGTAGGCTTGGCTAGCACGCGCCACCTGGAACCGCATGAGCGACTCGAACTTGTCGCTGTGACGGGCGTTCAGCAGGTCGGCGGCGGTCACGCCGAACTGCTGCAGCTCGTTGACCGGCAGGTAGATGCGTCCCTTGCGGGCGTCTTCGCCGACGTCGCGGATGATGTTCGTCAGCTGGAAGGCGAGACCGAGTTTTTCGGCATACTCCAGGGTGCGCACATCGGTCACGCCGAAGATGCTGGCCGACAGGATGCCCACCACGCTGGCGACGTGCCAGCAATACGATTTCATCGCCGGAAAGTCGAGGTAGCGGGTCTGGTTCAAGTCCATCTCCATGCCGTCGATAATTGCCTGCATGTGCTTTTCTTCGAGCCGGTAGGCTGCCAGGTGCGGCTGCAGCGCCTGCATCACCGGATGCGTGCCCACGCCGTTGTACATGTTCGACACTTCGGCGCGCCACCAGGCCAGCTTGATGCGGGCGATCGATTCGTCGGTGCAGTCGTCGACCGTATCGTCGACTTCGCGGCAAAACGCATACAGCGCCGTGATCGCGCGCCGCCGCTCGGGCGGCAGGAACAGGAAGCTGTAGTAGAAACTGGAGCCGCTCTGGACGGTTTTTTGTTGGCAGTATTCGTCGGGGGACATGGTCAAAAGTGCAATGGATGGCAAATCGGAGCCGCTATTCTATAGGCATGCGGGCTTGGGGTGAGGTGGGGTCCGGGTTTTTGCAGCAATTTCAAGCGCGGCGCATCCCGGGGTTCATCCATATTGCGCGCCAGCCGAGCAGCAGCCAATCGGCCCCGCGCAGTGCGGGCCGGCGCGCAAACACGTCGTAATCGACCCGCTCGATCGCCTCCAGAATGCGCAGGCCGCCTTGCACCACCAGCCGCAGTTCCCAGCCGATCCGTCCGGGCAGGCGCAGCGCCAAGGGCGCACCCGACAGCAGCAGCGCGCGGGCGCGCGCCACTTCGAAGGCCATCAGCGCGCGCCAGCGCGGGTCGAGTGGATCGAAGGGGACCAAGTCGAGCTGGGCCGGCGTCACGCCGAAGCGCGCCAGATCCTCCAGCGGCAAATAAATGCGCTCCTTTGTGCGGTCGACGGCGACGTCCTGCAGGAAGTTGATCAGCTGGAGGGCAGAGCAGATCGCATCCGAATCGCGCACATTGTCGCCATCGGCAGCGCCATACAGGGACAGCATCAGCAAACCGACCGGGTTGGCCGAGCGCCGGCAATAGTCGAGCAGTTGGCCGAAATCGGGGTAGCGCTTGACGACGACGTCCTGTTTGAAAGCCGACAGCAGGTCGTAAAACGGCTGCAGCGGCAGGCGGTGCGCGTCGATGACCCCCGCCAGGCGCCGGAACAGTGGATCGGCCCCGGGTTCGCCCCGTTTGACGCCGCCAAGTGCTTGTTCGTAGCGTTCGAGCGCGGCCAGCCGTTCGCCAGGTGCTGCATCGCCCTCATCGGCGATGTCGTCGGCGCTGCGGGCGAAGGCGTAAATCGCCTCGACGGCCGGCACCAGCTTCCTCGGCAACAGGAAAGAGGCAACAGGAAAGTTTTCGTAGTGGTCGACGGGCATGAGGAATCGATGTCGGTAGAATAAGGCTGAACAGGGCATTTGCGCCACGGTGCCGTGTTGCAACTTGCAGAGCGAATAATAAAGGAAAACAGCAGGTTAAAGGAAAACAGCAGGTGCGCCCGATTGCGTGCCGGCAGGATCGCGTTTTTGTTGACGCCGCGCCTGGCGGACGAAAAAAGCCCTGTCGTGTCAGAAAATCCAGTAAAATACCGGGTTGAAGTTGTAGCCGCTATTAATGTAGATGCAATGTAAATGTGCAAGGTAGTGCAGGGCGGCCGGTTTTATTGTCGGGCGCCCTTAGTTTTTTCCGCCGGAAAGTAACATGCCGGCCGACCAAATGCATCCGGTACAATCCGGCTGCGATCCCGCGAGGATGGCGAAATTGGTAGACGCACCAGGTTTAGGTCCTGACGCCAGCAATGGTGTGGGGGTTCGAGTCCCCCTCCTCGCACCACGAATATATTGACACTTTTTTTGGACGATTTTTACAATGGCAACTGCAGTCGAAACCCTGGGTAAACTCGAGCGTCGCATGACGATCTCTTTTCCGCTGGCCGACGTCCGTACGGAAGTTGAAAAGCGCTTGAAACAGCAGGCCAAAACGGCCAAGGCGCCTGGCTTCCGTCCAGGCAAGGTTCCTCTGAAGATGGTCGCGGCACAATACGGCTACCAGATCGAATCGGACGTCCTGAACGACAAGGTCGGCCGTGCCTTCAGCGAGGCAGCCAACGAGAACCAGCTGCGCGTTGCAGGCTACCCGAAAATCGACGCCAAGGATGACAGTCCGGAAGGCCTGCTGACGTTCGACGCCACGTTCGAAGTTTACCCGGAAGTGGCCGTCGGCGACCTGGCCGCGGTGGAAATCGAAATCGTCAAGGCCGACGTCTCGGACGCCGAAATCGACAAGACCATCGAAATCCTGCGCAAGCAACGCGTGCACTACCACACCAAGGGTGAAGCCGGCGAGCACGGCGACGGCGGCGCGCCGCTGGCTGCAGCCGGCGACCGCGTGACGGTCGACTTCACGGGCATCATCGACGGCGTCGAATTCCCAGGCGGCAAAGCAGACGACTACGCCTTCGTGCTCGGCGAAGGCCGCATGCTGCCCGAGTTCGAAGCGGCCACGATTGGCCTGAAAGTAACCGAGGCGAAGACTTTCGACCTGGCGTTCCCCGAGGACTATCATGGCAAGGACGTGGCCGGTAAAACTGCCCAGTTCACCATCACGCTGAAACAGCTCGAGTGGGCGCACCTGCCGGCGGTCGACGCCGAATTCGCCAAGTCGCTGGGCATCGAAGACGGCGACGCCGAAAAAATGCGTGCCGACATCAAGGTCAACCTCGAGCGCGAAGTCGCCGGCCGCGTCAAGGCGCGCAACAAGGAAGCCGTGATGGACGCCCTGGTCAAGGTCACCGACATGGAAGTGCCGAAAGTGATGATCGCCCAGGACTCCGAGCGACTGGCCGAAATGACGCGCCAGGACATGACCCAGCGCGGCATGGATGTCAAGAACATGCCATTCCCGCAAGAACTGTTCGCCACCAAGGCCGAGCGCCGCGTACGCCTCGGGCTGATCCTGTCGCAACTGGTGTCGGAAAACCAGCTGCACGCGACCCAGGAACAGGTCAAGGCCCAGATCGAAGATTTCGCCCAAAGCTACGAAGATCCGAAAGAAGTGCTGAAGTACTACTACGGCGACCGCCGGCGTCTGGCGGAAGTCGAGGCCCTTGTTTTGGAAGAAAACGTCGTCAACTATGTGCTCGGTAAGGCGAAAGTAACGGCAAAAGCAGTTGCCTTCGACGAATTGATGGGAAGCAACGCACAAGCTTAAAAATATTTTAAGCTCCAGTCAGATAACGAAGAAGGAAGACAGCCATGAACCATAATCCGGCATTGGACACACAAGCTCTCGGCCTGGTGCCGATGGTAGTCGAGCAGAGCGGCCGCGGCGAACGCGCCTACGACATCTACTCGCGCCTGTTGAAGGAACGCGTGATTTTCATGGTCGGCCCGGTCAATGACCAGATGGCCAATTTGATCGTCGCCCAGCTGCTGTTCCTGGAAAGCGAAAATCCGGACAAGGATATTTCGCTCTACATCAATTCGCCCGGCGGCTCGGTGTCTGCCGGCCTGGCGATCTTCGATACCATGAACTTCATCAAGCCGGACGTGTCGACGCTGTGCACCGGCATGGCCGCCTCGATGGGCGCCTTCTTGCTGGCCGCCGGCGCCAAGGGCAAGCGGTTTTCGTTGCCGAACTCGCGCATCATGATTCACCAGCCGTCGGGTGGCTCGCAAGGCCAGGCGTCGGACATCGAAATCCAGGCCAAGGAAATTTTGTACCTGCGCGAGCGGCTCAACAAGATCCTGGCGGACGCCACCGGCAAGACGATCGAGCAGATCCACAAGGATACTGACCGTGACCGTTTCATGTCCGGAGACGAAGCGGCCGACTACGGCCTGATCGACAAAGTGTTGACCAGCCGGGCTTGATGTCCGGACAACGTAATTGCTGAAAACGCCCGGGCGCCACAACGTTCGGGCGTTTCTTTTTTATTTCGGGTAGCATGGTAGCCACCAGCGCTTCGTTGCGCATCCCGAATAAGCGTTAAATTTGTAGCAATCTAATAGAAACCTGCCCCATGTCAGACAAAAAATCCTCCAGCGGCGAAAAACTCCTGTACTGCTCGTTCTGCGGCAAGAGCCAGCACGAGGTCAAGAAACTGATCGCCGGACCTTCCGTGTTCATCTGCGATGAGTGTATCGACCTGTGCAACGACATCATTCGCGACGAGACCTCGAACGTCGAGACGGTGACCGGCGGTGCCAAGTCGGATCTGCCGACGCCGCACGAAATCGCCGGCCTGCTCGACCAATACGTGATCGGTCAGCAAACTGCCAAGCGCATCCTGTCGGTGGCGGTGTACAACCACTACAAGCGCCTCAAGCACCTTGGCAAGAAAGACGACGTCGAACTGGCCAAAAGCAACATCCTGCTGGTCGGGCCGACCGGTTCGGGCAAGACCTTGCTGGCGCAAACCCTGGCGCGTATGCTCAACGTACCGTTTGTGATCGCCGACGCCACCACCCTGACCGAAGCCGGCTATGTGGGCGAGGACGTCGAGAACATCATCCAGAAGCTGCTGCAAAGCTGCAACTACGAGGTCGAAAAAGCCCAGCGCGGCATTGTCTACATCGACGAGATCGACAAGATTTCGCGCAAGTCGGACAATCCTTCCATCACGCGCGATGTTTCGGGCGAAGGCGTGCAGCAAGCCTTGCTCAAGCTGATCGAAGGCACCATGGCGTCGGTGCCGCCGCAGGGCGGGCGCAAGCACCCGAACCAGGACTTCGTGCAGATCGACACGACCAACATCATGTTCATCTGCGGTGGCGCCTTCGACGGCTTGGTCAAGATCATCCAGAACCGCTCCGAAAAAAGCGGTATCGGCTTCTCGGCCAGCGTCAAGAGCCAGGCCCAGCGTGACAGCAGCGAAATCCTGCTCGAAGCCGAGCCGGAAGACCTGATCAAGTTCGGCCTGATTCCGGAACTTGTCGGTCGTCTACCGGTCGTAGCTACCCTGAGCGAGTTGACCGAAGACGCGCTGATCCAGATTCTGGTGGAGCCGAAGAATGCGCTGATCAAGCAGTATTCGAAGTTGCTTGAAATGGAAGGTGCGGAACTTGAAATCCGTCCGGCCGCAATGCATGCGATTGCAAAGAAAGCATTGGCGCGCAAGACCGGCGCACGTGGTTTGCGCTCGATCCTGGAACATGCTTTACTCGATGTCATGTACGAATTGCCAAACCAGCAGAATGTCATCAAAGTCGTCATTGATGAAAACACGATCACGAATGGCGCCAAACCTCTGCTTATTTATAGCGAAACCGCCAAGGCATCCGGCGAAAATTGAAAATTAGCCGCACGGACACAACAAAAAGGGCTGCGTCCTTTAATTCTTGGCGGTACAATTTATCTCAATAAAAGAAGCAGGCTTCAATCGAAAAGCCACTCGCGGCGCCTGTCGCGCGGTGGCTTTTTTATTTGATGCTTTTAAACCTTTTGGACCAGCCGGTAATACTCGTAGCAATTTGATTATTTAATTAGATTACCAGGCAAACTATTTTTTGCCGCCCGGCCTTGTTTTCAGGCAGCGAGTGCCAACATCGTATTCACGCTTTCTATAAGGTATGCCATGACAACTTCCAAATTAACCGAGCAAACGACGCTGCCGTTACTGCCGTTGCGCGACGTGGTCGTCTTCCCGCATATGGTAATACCCCTGTTTGTCGGGCGTCCCAAATCGATCAAGGCGCTCGAAGCCGCGATGGAACAGGGCAAGAGCATCATGCTGGCCGCGCAAAAAGCCGCCGCCAAGGACGAGCCGTCGGCAACCGACATCTACGAGATCGGTTGCGTCGCCAACATCCTGCAAATGCTGAAACTGCCGGACGGCACCGTCAAGGTGCTGGTCGAAGGCGCCCAGCGCGCCCGCATCAACCACATCAACGATTCGTCGACCCACTTCATCGCCGACCTGACCCCGATCGATTCGGAAACCGGCGACGATTCCGAAGTCGAGGCGATGCGCCGCGCGATCGTCCAGCAGTTCGACCAGTACGTCAAACTGAATAAGAAGATTCCGCCCGAAATCCTGGCTTCGCTGGCCGGCATCGACGACGCTGGCCGCCTGGCCGACACGGTTGCCGCCCACCTGCCGCTCAAGCTCGAGCAGAAGCAAGTAATACTCGAAATTTTCAACGTCGCCAAACGCCTCGAGCACCTGCTCGGCCAGCTCGAAGGCGAACTCGACATCCTGCAAGTGGAAAAGCGCATCCGCGGCCGTGTCAAGCGCCAGATGGAGAAATCGCAGCGCGAGTACTACCTGAACGAGCAGGTCAAGGCAATCCAGAAGGAACTGGGCGAGGGCGAAGACGGCGCCGACATCGACGAACTCGAGAAGAAGGTGATTGCCGCCAAGATGCCGAAAGAGGCACTCGACAAGGCCACCAACGAACTCAAGAAGCTCAAACTGATGTCGCCGATGTCGGCCGAAGCGACAGTTGTACGCAATTACATCGACACCCTGGTGAGCCTGCCATGGAAGAAGAAATCCAAGGTCAACAACGACCTGGCGAACGCCGAGAAAGTGCTCGACGGTGACCACTTCGGCCTCGACAAGGTCAAGGAACGCATCATGGAATACCTCGCGGTCCAGCAGCGCGTCGACAAGCTAAAGGCCCCGATCCTGTGCTTCGTCGGTCCTCCGGGCGTCGGCAAGACCTCGCTCGGCCAGTCGATTGCCCGCGCCACCAACCGCAAGTTCGTGCGGATGGCGCTCGGCGGCGTGCGCGACGAAGCCGAGATCCGCGGCCACCGCCGTACCTACATCGGCTCGATGCCGGGCAAGGTGCTGCAGTCGCTGGCGAAAGTAGGCGTGCGCAATCCGCTGTTCCTGTTGGACGAGATCGACAAGATGGGCGCGGACTTCCGCGGAGATCCATCGTCGGCGCTGCTCGAGGTGCTCGATCCGGAACAGAACCACACGTTTTCGGACCACTATATCGAAGTCGATTTCGACCTGTCGGACGTGATGTTCGTGGCAACGTCGAACTCGTATAACATCCCGCCGGCGCTGCTCGACCGGATGGAAGTGATCCGCCTGTCCGGTTACACCGAAGACGAAAAAACCAGTATCGCCCAGCGCTACCTGCTGCCCAAGCAGATCAAGGCGAACGGCCTGAAGGAAGACGAAATCAACGTCGCCGAATCGGCGCTGCGCGACATCATCCGTTACTACACGCGGGAAGCTGGCGTGCGTTCGCTCGAGCGTGAAATCTCGAAGATCTGCCGCAAGGTCGTCAAGATGCTACTGCTCAAAAAGTCGGATAAAAAAGTTCTCATCTCCAACAAGAACCTCGACAAGTTCCTCGGTGTGCGGCGCTACGATTTCGGCGTGGCCGAAAAGGAAAACCAGGTCGGCCAAGTGGTCGGCCTGGCATGGACCGAAGTGGGCGGCGACCTGCTGACGATCGAAGCGGTGCAGATGCCTGGCAAAGGCGTGGTGGTGCGTACCGGTACCCTGGGCGACGTCATGAAAGAGTCGATCGAAGCGGCCCGCACGGTGGTGCGTTCGCGCGCCAACCGCCTTGGCATCCGCAACGACGTATTCGAGAAGGCCGACATTCACATCCACGTGCCGGAAGGGGCGACGCCGAAGGATGGTCCATCGGCCGGTGCGGCGATGACGGTTGCCCTGGTGTCGGTGTTTACCGGCATCCCGGTACGCGCCGACGTGGCGATGACGGGTGAAATCACGCTGCGCGGCGAAGTGCTGCCGATCGGCGGCCTGAAAGAAAAGCTGCTGGCAGCTCACCGCGGCGGCATCAAGACGGTCCTGATCCCCGAGCAAAACGTCAAGGACCTCGCCGAGATTCCTGATAACGTCAAGAACAAGCTCGAAATCGTCCCGGTACGCTGGATCGACAAGGTGCTTGAAATCGCGCTGGAGCGCCATCCCGTGCCGCTGGTGGAAACCGCAGCGCCGGCGCCGGCGGTGCCCGCAACGGCCCAGGTGGATGGCCAGACCGAGGTGGTCAAGCACTAGGGGCTGCGCACGCTCGCGTTAGCTATCCTGCTGCGGTAAAACAGGCGCCTTGATGGCGCCTGTTTTTTTTGCCCGGCGCAAAAGCGCACAGGGACAATGCTGAGATCGCTCTTGACACAAGGGGATGGCCGCTTGTTTAATACGGCCTGCGGATTTTTCCGCCGCGCTGTTCAGCGCGCAAACATGATGACGCGGTCTCGCGGCATCACACCACGTGACGGGGAACCGAGTGAATAAAACAGAACTGATCGAAGAAATCGCAAAGTCGGCGGACATTACCAAGGCCTCTGCCACGCGCGCGCTCGATGCCATGATGGAAGCGGTCACCACCACCCTGAAAAACAACGACAGCGTGACCCTGGTCGGCTTCGGCACCTTCACCGTCGGCGAACGCGCCGCGCGTATCGGTCGCAACCCGCGGACCAACGAAGCGATTAAGATTGCGGCGGCGAAAGTGCCGAAATTTAAAGCTGGCAAAGCGCTCAAAGATGCAGTAAACTAATTGCCTTCGGCGAGGTGACAATCGTCGATACTGATCGGCCTCGCGGCCGGGCAGGCAGTACAATGTATTTTCGGGAGTGGTAGTTCAGTTGGTTAGAATGCCGGCCTGTCACGTCGGAGGTCGCGGGTTCGAGTCCCGTCCGCTCCGCCAGAAAATATACGAAGATAAGGAGTGGTAGTTCAGTTGGTTAGAATGCCGGCCTGTCACGTCGGAGGTCGCGGGTTCGAGTCCCGTCCGCTCCGCCAAAGTATAAAAAAGAAAAGGCGAACGAGAGTTCGCCTTTTTTTTTGCAGTTTTTGTTTCTAATTTTTTTTGCAGTTTACGCGTGCAATCGCGCGCGTGCAGTTTAATCGCTTCCCCTCAAATCGGATTGGCTGATCAATGTTTGAATTTATTCGTACCCACAAGCGCCTGATGCAGATTTTCCTGATGTTGCTGATCGTGCCATCGTTCGTTTTTGTCGGCGTCAGCAGTTACGGGAACAAGGGCGACGACGCCAACGCGGTCGCCAGCGTCGACGGCCAGAAAATCACCCAGCAGGAATGGGAGCAGGCGCAGCGCCAGCAGATGGACCGTTATCGCGAAATGTACGGCGCGCAGTTCGACCAGAAGATGTTTGAAACGCCCGAAGCGAAGCAGGCGATCCTCGACAACCTGATCGCCGAGCGCGCGCTGGGCGGCGAAATCGCCCGCAACCACCTGACGATCACCGACGCCACGCTGGCCAAGCTCTACGCCGAGCAATTCAAGGGCGATGTCAACCAGTACAAGGCCGCCGCGGCGTCGCTCGGACTGACCACCACCGGGCTCGACGCGCGCGTACGGCGCGACATGGCAATGCAGCAGTTGAGCGGGGCCGTCCAATCGACCGCGTTCGCACCGCGCTCGGTCGCCACCCGCCTGTCGGACATCAACGACCAGGAGCGCGAGGTGCAGGAACTGCTGTTCCCGACCGCCGATTTCACCGCGCAGGTGAAGGTGACCGATGCGATGGTCAAGGCGTACTATGAAAAGAACGCGGCACTGTTCCTGGTCCCGGAGCAGGTCAAGGCCGAATACGTGCTGTTCACGCCGGAAATGGTCGAAGGCCAGGTCAGCGTGACGGACGCCGAAATCGCTGATTTCTACGGCAAAAACACGGCGCGTTTCACGACCCCGGAGCAGCGTATCGCCAGCCATATCCTGATCAACGCCAAAAAAGACGCGCCGGCAGCCGAAAAAACGGCAGCCCGCGCCAAGGCCGAAGCGATCCTCGCACAGCTGCGCAAGAATCCGGCCGAGTTCGCCACGATCGCCAAGGCGCAATCGCAGGACCCTGGTTCCGCTGAGCTCGGCGGCGACCTCGGCGCGGTCGAGAAGGGCGCGTTCGTCAAGCCGGTGGAAGAGGCGATCTACAGCCTCAAGCAAGGAGAAATCAGCGGCGTGGTGGAATCGGAATACGGTTTTCACGTCATCACCGTCACCGCCCTCAAGCCGGTGAGCACCAAGACGGCCGACCAGGCCAAGGAAGAGATCGCTGCCGAGCTGAAGAAGCAGAAATTGTCGAAGAAATATTCCGAGCTGGCCGAGGCGTTTGGCAACACCTTGTACGAACAATCGGACAGCTTGAAGCCCGCTGCCGACAAGCTGAAACTGCAGGTCCAGACGATCGACAACCTGACCCGCAAGCCGGCGCCGGCACTGGCTGCGGCGCCTTACAACAATCCCAAGTTCCTCGCTGCCTTGTTTTCCGATGATTCGCTGAAAAACAAGCGCAACACCGAAGCGGTGCAAGCCGGACCAAACACCCTGATTGCCGGGCGCATAGTCGAATTCCGCCCGGCCGCCAAGCGTCCTCTGCTGGAGGTCGACGCCGTCATCCGTCAGCGCGTGGCGCTCGAAGAGGCTGCCAGGCTCGCCGTCAAGGCGGGCGAGGCGAAAATCGCCGCCGCCAAGGCGTCGGGCGACGCCACCGGCTTCGGCGAGGCGAAAACGGTGTCGCGCACCAAGCAGCCGCCGTTCAATTCAACTGCCGCGATAGCAGTATTGAAAGCGGACGTCAGCAAGCTGCCGGCCTACGTTGGCGTGGAGTTGCCGGGCCAGGGTTACGGCGTGTATCGCATCGGCAAGGTGGCGCAGGCGGCAACGCCGGATGCGGCGCGGCGCCAGTCGGAAGTCGACCAGATCGCCGACGCCATCGGCCAGCAGGACATGTACGGTTACATCCAGGCGGTCAAGCAAAAGGCCAAGGTCAAGCTGTTGACCAAGCCGGCGGTGCAGGCAAGTACCCAGTAAGCGGGGCGCACGATAAAGGCTGTAACAAGGACAAAACAAGACCCGGACGCGAAAGCGGACCGGGTCTTTTTTCATGTCGCCGTCATGCGGGTCTGCCGGGTCTGCCGGGTCTGCGGGGCGTGACCGAAACAGCTTATCGGTTCGGCTGCGCACAGAATTTGCCCACGACAAGCGCTATGCTGGTAGCTCGTTCACTGCCGACAACGTCGTAAAGGAATCTATTATGTCCGACACCAACCATGCTACCCGGGTAGCCGAACTCGCCGCGAAGATCAAATCGGTCCGCTTTGCCATGTTTACCACGGTCGACCAGCATGGCCACCTGACCAGCCGGCCGATGACCAACCAGGAACTCGACGCCGACGGCGCCCTGTGGTTCTATACGTCCAGCGCAACCGACTTGTGGGAAAACATCGGCGCCAATCCGAAGGTGAACCTGGCCTTCGCCGAGCCGGCCGACAGCCTGTACGTGTCGATCAGCGGCATCGCCGAAAGGGTGGTCGAGCGCGACCGCATCCACGCCTTGTGGAATCCGATGGTGGCGGCCTGGTTCCCGAACGGCGTCGACGACCCCCATGTCGTGCTGGTACGGGTGGCCGCCCGCACGGTCCAATACTGGGACTCGAACGACAACAAGATGACGCAGGTGTTCGAGATGGCCAAGGCGGCCATTACCGGCACTCGTCCCGCCATCGAGCCTGGCGAGCACGGCAAGATTGCCCTGTAGAGAGCCGCTCGCTTCATTGCGCTCTGCGCCGAACTGGCGTGCTCGCCCGCATCGCAAAGTTCCGGGTGATACCGATATTGATATAGATCTCGCTAAATTTTTGATTGGAAAGTTATTCCTCCCGCTTTTACTATCTTGGAACCGGCCACCAACAAGTGCCAGCGCCAAGAAAAACTGGAGGAGTAGATGGCCGACATTAAGAAAGCGACGAAGCTGCGTTCGGCCGAATGGTTCGGCTCGCAAGACAAGAACGGCTTCATGTACCGCGTCGCGGCGTCAGCGGGCGCTGCAACGGCGTCAACTTCAAGGCCGTCGATCCAATCCTGCGCGTGCCACTGGCGCCGGGGTTCCACTTGGTCGACGCCTTTCGCAACTCCAGCGACAAAGCGCGCCACCTTTTTCGACACGTTGGCCGGATCCGGCCTGCCGCGCGCGCCTCGAGGGCGAACGTGGCCGTACAGCCACCATGCAAACAGTAATCGTCGAATCCAACCCGGGGTCAGGCCAAGCCGCCCGAACCCCACACGCGCCATTTGCGGCGCGCAAGGACAACATGCCTGACATCTTCAAGCACACCGCAGCCTTATTGGCCGCCTGCTGCGCCGCAAGTGGATGGGCCGCACCGGCAACACTGACCAGCCCGGATCGCCACATCGCGGTGGCGGTGTCCGTCACGCCGCAAAAGACTTTGGCCTGGTCGGTCACGCGCGACGGCAAGCCGGTGATCCTCCCATCCTTGCTCGGACTCGAACTGGAAGGCGCCGATCTGGCCCGCGGGCTGCGCCTTGCCAACGTGTCGCCGGTGCGTGCGGTCAGCGAGCGTTACCATGGCAGTCGGCAAGAAGCGCGGCTTTGTCGCGTTGTTGATCGAAAAAATGAGATGCTCTCCGAAAGGTACAGCGCCCTCAAACTGGACGGACCTGTACTGCCAGCGCATAAAATTGATCGGCGAACGACGTCATATTTGTGCCATCGGTCGTGAACTGGCCCTTGCGGATCATGTGCAGGAGTT
>NZ_PDOB01000029.1 GCF_002760665.1 Massilia psychrophila
GGCCGGGGCGGCGCGCTGTTCGGCCGCAGCTCGCGCCTGGTCGGCCTCGCGCGCATGCCACAGCGCGGCGACCGTGACGGCCACCAACGAACCGGCCGCCAGCGCGGCCATGGCAGTGGCCACGAAACAGCGTCGCGGCAGCGGGCCAACGCGGTCGACGCCCGGCGCGGCAGCCGCAAGCGGCGCGCGCGCCAGGAAGCGCTCGAGGTCGCCGGCAAGCGCGTCGGCCGACGCGTAACGCCGGGCAGGGTCGAGGTCGACGGCCTTCAAGATGATGTCGTCGAGGCCGCCGCGCAGCTGGCGCGCTAGGTCAAGGGACGGACGCAGCAGGTCGTCGGCAGCCAGTTCCGGCAATGCCGGGTAATGCCGCTCGAACGCCTGGGACACCGCCTCGGATGGTTTTATCGGCGCCGGCCGTGCCCGCGTGCTGATGATGCCGGTTGCCTCGACCGCGTTCGGCGAGCGTCCGCTCACCAAGGCGTACAGGACGGCGCCGAGGGCATAGATGTCGGCGCTGGTGGAAAGGCTCTGGCCGGCGAGCTGTTCCGGGCTGGCGAACAGCGGCGCCGGCTGCCAGGCGCCAGCCTCGCCAGGGCCGTTCGACCCGCCGCCGTGGTCGCCGACCAGCCCGAAACCGAGCAGTTTCAGCGCACCGTCGGATTCAATGACGATGTTGGCCGGCGCCAGATCACAGTGGATCACCAGGTGCTGGTGCGCGTAATGCACCGCGCGGCAGACCTGGGCGAACAGCGCAATCCTCCCGTCCAGGCCCTGCGCCGCCTTGGCACAGTGCTGGCCGATCGGCACGCCGGCGTTGCGTTCCATGACGAAAAACGGGCGGCCGTCGGTGCTAATGCCGGCGTCGATGGGGCGCGCGATGGCCGGATGGTCGAGGTTCGACAGGCGCTGCCGTGCGCGCTGAAAACGCGCCAGCGTGTCGCCGTACTGCCCGCCGGCCAGGGCGATTTTGAGCGTTCCGGCCTGGTGGGCAGCGCCGTCGCCGCGCTCGGCCAGCAACATCGCGTCGATGCCGTCGCCCCCCAGGTCGCGCAGCACCCGCCAGTCGCCCACCATCTCGTCAAGGCGCGCGGCGATGACGGTTGCGGGCCCCGGCTGGGCCGGCACTGGTAATAAAGCTTCCAGCGGGGCCTCGATGAATTCGTCGAGCACGTCAATACGCGCGAGCAAGCTGCGCACCAGTTCCAGCAGTTCGGGTTCGCCCTCGCAGGCGCCGGCGATGAAGCGCTGGCGTTCCTCGGGCGCCAGGTCGAGCGCCCGGTAAAGCAGCGCGTTTGCCGGTTCGTGCAGGTGTCGGGTCATGGGTCGGGTCATGGGTCGGGTCGCCAGTTCGCAGGTTCAAGCGTACGCATCTTTGGTCCCTCTCGCGAAGGAGCGAAGATGCAAATCGCTCATAAAATTAGCAATGAGTATATTTTGACGATTCAATCCAGACAACTCATTTCGTTCTGCCGGCAGCATTGTTGCGCCGCGAGCCACGGCCGGCGGACCCGGCGCTGCCAATAAAGTTTCCGTCCTTGTGGAAAACCACAATTGATCGCGATGGCAAATTGCGCCACCATCGCGCCACTATTACAAAATTCACGTGAGACATTCATGAAAAAACCTTTCTACAAAATCCTGTACGTCCAAGTGCTGTTCGCCATTGTGTGCGGCGTGCTGCTCGGAATTTTCTATCCCGCGCTGGCGGTGGACATGAAACCGCTTGGCGACGGCTTCATCAAGCTGATCAAGATGATCATCGCGCCCGTCATTTTCTGTACCGTCGTCGCCGGCATCGCTGGCATGCAGGATATGAAGAAGGTCGGCCGCGTCGGCGGCAAGGCGCTGTTGTACTTCGAGGTGGTGTCGACCTTCGCGCTGGCGATCGGCCTGATTGTCGCCAACATGGTGCGTCCGGGTGACGGCTTCAACGCCGACCCTGCCACGCTCGACACCAAATCGATCGCCCAATTCACCGACAAGGCCAAGTCGCAGAGCACGGTCGACTTCGTGATGAACATCATTCCGAACACCTTCGTCGACGCCTTCGCCAAGGGCGATATCCTGCAGGTGCTGCTGATCGCGATCCTGTTCGGCGTGTCGCTGTCGATGCTCGGCGAGCGCGGCAAACCGGTCACCAAAATCATCGACGACCTGTCGCATGCCATCTTCGGCGTCGTCGGCATCATCATGAAGGTTGCCCCGATCGGCGCGTTCGGCGCGATGGCCTTCACCATCGGCAAATTCGGCATCGCCTCGCTGCTGCCGCTGGCCAAGCTGATGGGTTCGTTCTACCTGACCTGCTTCCTGTTCGTGTTCATCGTGCTGGGCGCGATTGCCAAGCTGACCGGTTTCTCGATCTGGCGCTTCATTTCCTACGTCAAGGAAGAGCTGCTGATCGTGCTCGGCACCAGCTCGTCGGAAAGCGCCCTGCCTGCCCTGATGCGCAAACTCGAAAAGCTCGGCTGCTCGAAATCGGTGGTCGGCCTGGTAGTGCCGACCGGCTACTCGTTCAACCTCGACGGCACCAACATCTACATGACGATGGCCGCCTTGTTCGTGGCCCAGGCCACCAACACCGATCTAACAATGGGGCAACAGCTGACCATCCTCGGCGTGGCGATGCTGACCTCGAAGGGCGCCTCAGGCATCACCGGCGCCGGCTTCATCACCCTGGCGGCGACCTTGGCGGTGGTGCCGACCATCCCGGTGGCCGGCATGGCGCTGATCCTGGGCATCGACCGCTTCATGAGCGAGTGCCGCGCGCTGACCAACTTCATCGGCAACGGCGTGGCGACCATTGTCGTGTCGAAGTGGGAAGGCGAGCTCGACCACGACCGCCTGGCGGCGCAATTGGCGCATCCAACCCACCTGGAAGAAGACAAGGAAATGTTCCCGGTGCGCGAGGCGGCGTAAGGCTGCCGTTGTTGTGGACGTAAAAACGCCGGGTTCATCCCGGCGTTTTTGTAAGTATTCCTTGCCTGGTCATGCAGTTCGCGACCGCCCCTCCTCAACCCTGCCCGCCGCCGAGATAAGTGCACTGTCGCTTCCGCCATATATCTTGCGGAAGCGGAGGTAGCCTGCCCTGCCTGCGATCGGCCCCAGTTCGAACGCTTCGCGTCCTTCGGTCAGCATCCGGAAAATCTTGTTGGTGCGGGCGTATTCGTCAATAGTCCTTTGTTCCTCATCGGTAAAGCGACTGTGTGGCGGCTGATATTTCGGCGCACTCGCCGGCGGCTTGCGTCCAGTCAGGCTGAACGACGTCCGTCGACTCGCCAGGAACTCTTTTTCAAGCGACGCGTTGCGCTCGCGCTCAGTGTTGAGTTGCTTGACTCTTTTTACAAGCGTGGCATGTGCGTCATCCTCAGTTTCCGGATTGCCCGGAATAAGTTTGAACCATGCGCGGGAGTCGTGCACATGCTCATCAAAGAAAGTGAACACCACGGCCGGCGGCGGTGACGCCTTGCCCCTGTTTGCCAACCACTTCTATTGTAAGGAGTGATCCCACATCTCTTGAGCCGCATCGTCCGGAGAAGCGTTAAATTCGGCCGTCGACAGGCGCAGCCGGTAACGCGTCAGGCCGCCGGCGCTGGCCAAGGTCGCCACCTCGGAGAGGTAACCGCCAAAGTGCACCCGCGTGCCGTCCGCCAGGCTGATCTCGAGGCTCGCCTGCTGTCCCAGCAATGCCGCATGGGGAATCGCCGCGCGAGTAGATAGCGCGATGACGTCGCGCGCGGACAGGGCGCGGCTTGCCCGCTCATCGTCAAACTTCAGTGCGTAAAGACGGGTATGGCTGGCGTAGTCGGACAGCGCAGTCAGCACCTGGCCAGTGAGCGAGGAAGTCGTCAAGGCGCCGCCTTTCCGATGTCGAAAAAAATTGTCTATCGGAAAATATTAAGCTCGATCAAGGCGCGCTGCTTGTTCCAAATTAATTTTTTATAAAGTCGGCAGTGACTCGATTTATGCTGTCTTACCGCACCACCATGCTGGTAAACGGCGGTACGTACGCTTGCAGCGACACCAGCAAACCGACCAGCAAGGCCAGCGCCACCGAATGGAAGAACACGAAGCGCAGGATGTCGCCTTCGTGGCCGACCCATTTGGTCGCCGTTGCCGCCACCACGATGGACTGGGCGTCGATCATCTTGCCCATCACGCCGCCCGAGCTGTTGGCCGACGCCATCAGGATGGGCGACAAGCCCAGTTGCTCGGCGGTGGTCTTTTGCAGGCTGCCGAACAGTACGTTTGCCGCGGTGTCGGAACCGGTCAGCGCCACCCCGAGCCAGCCGAGCATGGTGCCAAACAGCGTGTAGAACGCACCGGTCAAGGCGAACGCCAGGCCGAGCGTCGCATCGAGCCCGGAGTACCTGGTCAGGTAGCCAACGGCGAACATGGCGCAAATTGTCATCAGCGAGTAGCGCACCAGCTTGATGGTTTCCCAGTATTGCTTGAGGAGCTGGCGGAACGAATAGCCCATCAGTAAACCAGCGAGAATCGCCGCGACGAAGATCCCGGTGCCGGCCATCGACAAAACGTTGAAATTGAACACGGCCGCTTCGGCCAACGGCGCCTTGACCACCGGCGGCATTTTGATGACCAGCTTGTCGAGCCCGGTAATAGTGTATTTCCAACTCCAGATGCTGTCGAGGAATCGCTTGAACAACGGGGTGCCCCAGATGAACACCAGCACCGACAGCAGCGCCCAGGGCATCCAGGCCTTGACCACGCTGATGTTCGCGCCCGAGGCGTCGACCGTCGGCACGACGTCATGGACGACGTCTTTCATCGAATCGTCGTGATAGTTGGCGAAGGCGGCCGTGCACCAGATTTTTTTCGGCTGCCAGATCTTCATGAACAACACCAGCGAGCCCATCGACACGATCGACGCCACCACGTCGACCAGCCACGGCCCGTGGTAGTTCGAGACCAAGAACTGCGGCACCGCGAACGATACGCCGGCCACCAGGATCGCCGGCCAGATTTCCGTCATGCCCTTCCTGCCGGCGAATGCCCAGATCAGCCAGAACGGCACCAGCACGGAAAAGAACGGCAGCTGGCGGCCGATCATGGAAGACAGTTGATGAAGGTCGAGGCCGGTGACCGCCGACAGCGCGATGACCGGCGCCCCCAGCGCGCCAAACGCCACCGGCGCGGTGTTGGCGATCAGCGCCAGTCCCGACGCGGCCAGCGGCGAAAACCCCAGCCCGATCAGGATGGCGCCGGTCACCGCCACCGGCGTGCCGAATCCGGCTGCGCCTTCGAAGAACGCGCCGAAGCAGAACGCCACCAGCAACAGCTGCAGCCGCCGGTCTTCGGTAATGCCGCTGATGCTGCTCTGTAGCACCTTGAAGTAGCCGTTCAGTGTCGTCAGCCGGTGCAGGAAAATGATGTTGAGGACGATCCAGCCGATCGGAAACAGTCCCGATGCGATGCCCAGCCCCGCCGCGCGCCCGGCCATTCCGGCCGGCATGCCAAACACGATCACCGCGATGCCGATGCCGATCAGCAGCGCGAGGCCGGCCGCGAGATGGGCCCGCATGTGAAAGAAGGCCAGCGCTGCCAGCAGCACCCCGACCGGAATGCCTGCCACGAGGGTCGACAGCGCAAAGTTTTGCAGGGGATCGTACACCTGTTGCCAGATCATGATTGCCTCCAATGTATTAACACGAGTAGCTATCCACCTCTGTCGTCAAGTGTACATCCGGGATGCGGACCAGCCGCGCTCCATACCTTTCGTAAAACCGCCGGCGAAGCAGCGCGTCAACCGTCTACCCGGGTGGCGTGAAATCAAGGCGTTTCATCGCCGCCGACAAGCTTCGCGCCGCCTTGGCATAGCCGGCCCACGGCGCGTTGCCCTGAGCCACGCGGGTGTGGGCGTTGCGCACGTTCCACTGGTCGCCGGCGTTGACCGACATCAGCTCATCCCACGCGAGCGGCACCGAAATGCCCAGGCCCGGCCGCACGCGCGCCGACCACGCCACTGCCGTGGTGGCGCCGCGCCCGTTGCGCAGGTAGTCGATGAACACCTTGCCGACCCGGTTGCGCGCGCCGCTCTTGAAGGCGAAACGCTCGGGCAAGGTGTCGGCCATGCGCCGCACGATGGCCTGCGAAAAATCTTTTACCGTGTCCCAGTCGTAGCCCGGCTTGATCGGCACCACGACGTGCAACCCCTTGCCGCCGCTGGTTTTCAAAAACGCCGGCAGCCCCAGTTCGTCGAGGAAGGCATGCATCAGCTGGGCTGCCTCCTGCACCGCTTTCCACTCGACGCCGTCGCCCGGATCGAGGTCGAACACCATCCGGTTCGGCGTTTCGTACGCTTTGCCGACCGCATTCTGGCTATGGAACTCGACCACGTTCCACTGCGCCGCCGACAGCATGCCGGTAACGCTGCTTACCTCCAGCATCGACGGATGGTCGGGGTCGAGCGCCTGGTCCATCTGCCTGAAGCCGGGCAGTTTGCCGATGTCGGCGTGCTTCTGGAAAAACAATTCGCCGCCGACGCCGCTTGGGGCCCGCACCAGCGACAGTGGCCTGCCCTTGACGTGTTGCATCATCAAGGAGCCGACCTGCGCGTAATAGCGCACCAGGTCGAGCTTGGTAGCGCCGCTCTGCTGGTCGATCACCCGCTCGCCGTTGGTGATGTTAAGGCCAGCCGGCAAGTTTTCGGCGCGCGTATCGAGGTTTTTTTTCACGCTCTCTTGCATGTGTTCGACCTGCTCGCGCGTGATGACGTTGGCCGGCTTGTCGTCGCGCAGCGCCTGGAACACGGCGTGCCGCACGGCGCCGCCAGCGGTCCAATCGGAAAAACTCACCTCGGCGACCAGGGTCGGCGCCACCCAGTGATGCTTGCGGCCGGCGACCGCCTTGGGCGGGAACGGGCTGACGCTGGTGTCGAGCTCGGCAAGCTTTTCTTTCAAATCGCGCAAGACAGCTTCGTTAAAGCCCGTGCCGACGTTGCCGGCGTATTGCAGCACGCCGTCCTTGTCGTGGGTACCCAGCAACAACGCGCCGATGCCGCTGCGCGTGCGTTGCGGGTCGGTGTAACCGCCGATCACGAACTCCTGGCGCTTGCCGCACTTGAGCTTGATCCAGTCGGGCGAGCGGCGCAGCACGTACGGCGAGCCGCGCCGTTTGCCGATCACCCCTTCCAGACCCAGCTTGCAGGCCGCCGCTACCAACTCCTGCGGGTCAAGGCCGAACTCGTCGCTAAAGCGCACCGTATCGGTGGCTTTTTTTTCAAGCACCGCTTGCAAGGCGGCGCGGCGCGCCTCCAACGGCACCGCGCGCATGTCGTAGCCGTCCAGGTAGGGCGCGTCGAACAGGAAATACACGATCTCCATGCTGTCGGAGCCGTCGAACGCGCGTTGTAATTTGCCGAAGTTGGGGCGTCCGTGCTCGTCGTGGACGACAATTTCGCCGTCGTACCAGCCGTCGGGCAGCGTCATGTTCAGCAAAGCCTTGTGCAGGCCGCCAAGCTTGCCGGTCCAGTCATTGCCGTTGCGCGTGATCAGCTTGACGCTCTTGCTCTCGACGCGCGCCAGCATGCGGTAGCCATCGAACTTGATTTCGAATATCCAATCGCGCGGGTGAGAAGGCAGCTGATCGACCAGGGTCGCCAGTTCCGGCGCCAGCATCGCGGGGAGCTCGGCCGTTACCGCGCCAGGCGGCGCCTCGCCGCCGCTGGCCGCTAAGTCCGGGTTTGGTTTCGGCTCGGGGGACGCGTTTGGCGCCATCAGCGCCGGCGTACTGTTGCTCTTGTTCAGCGGCGGCAACTCCTTGACGCTGTCGGGAAACTCGTCGATCACGGAAAACTTGCCGGCTGGCCGCGCGAACGCATCTTCTTCCTTGATCAGCAGCCATGGCGCCTGCTTCTCGCCCCTGCCTTTCATGCGCATCAGCACCCACCTGCCATGCATCTTGTGGCCGTGCAGCTCGAACTTGAGGTTGCCCGCCTCGTAACCGGCGCGTGGGTCGCCCAGCGGCTGCCAGCTGCCCCTGTCCCAAATGATGACCTTGCCGGCGCCGTATTGTTTTTCAGGGATTGTTCCCTCGAAACCTGAGTACGCGATCGGATGGTCTTCGACATGCACCGCCATGCGCTTGTCATGGCTGTCGTAGCTCGGCCCCTTCGGCACCGCCCAGCTCTTCATGGTGCCGTCCCACTCGAGGCGCAAGTCGTAATGCAGGCGGCTGGCCCAGTGTTTCTGAATGACAAAGGTGAGCGCGTCCTTGCCCTCTTCGCCGCCTTCGGCCGGCTCGGAAGTGATCGAAAAATCGCGCTTCGATTGATATGGTTTGAGGGCGTCTGTCATCCATGCAACCCGGCGGAATCGACTATCGACGAGTGTATTGGCAGGGGCGTTGCGCGACTGTTCGCCAGTTCACTTTGCCGGCGAGTTTCGCTTTGTACGCGATTGTAAGCGATTGTAAGCGATTGTAAGCGATTGTAAGCGATTGTAAGCTATTGTAAGCGATTGTAAGCGATTGTAAGCGATTGTAAGCGATTGTAAGCACGTCAACCCGATGCCCGCGGCCGGCGTTTTCGACACAGGACCACGAGATTGTCCCACCCCCTATTTTCAACCAGTCGATCAAGATTAAGGAAACCCATCATGAACAAACTCATCGCCACCCTCGTCGCCGGCCTGTTTGCAACTGCTGCCTTCGCCCAGACCGCTACCACCCAAACTTCGCCGGCAACGACTACCACGACTACAATGCCTGCCACCACGACGACCCCGGCCACCCGGGCCACCGACACCGCGGTCGACGCCGCAAAAGCGGACGCCAAGGCCGTCAAGAAAACCGCCGAGGCCGATGCCAAGGTAGAAAAAGTGGCTGCCGACGCCACTGCCGACAAGGCAATCGCCAACGCCGACAACCAGAAAGCCAAGGCGAAAGCGCAACGCAAATCGGCCAAGGCAAAAGCCGACGCCAAGGCCGACAAGGCTGCAGCGACGAGCGATGCAAAAGTCGACGCCGCCAGGTAAGGAAAACGATATGGCAACAAATTGAGTGATAACTGAAGCAAAAGCATGAGGTAGTTCGGGCGTCACGGCCGCGGTTGCCGTGACGCCGTTTTTTTGCGGATGCCGGTAAAGATCGATGGCAATATGGCCTGCCCTGGCAATACCCATTTCTTCAGCCGCCACCGAGCGAGCGGATCAGCGGTGGGGTCAGCTCGGCTTTACGGTAGTCTCCAGCGCGGCCAGGAAGCGGCCGATTTGGTCGACCGCGGCCGCCTTGCAGGCGCAGTCGTTGCGCGCGCCCGCGTCCTGCAACGGCGCCGGCGCCAGCCGCTTGAGCGTCGTCGCCACGCCGGCGGCAGCCAGTTTGGCCGCATATTGTTCAGCCTCATCGCGCAATGGATCGTCTTCGCCTGACAGGATCAGCGCCGCCGGCAGGTTTTTCAGGCGGCTCGATTGCAGCGGCGACGCATACGGGTGGGTGCGATCGAAGCCGTTCGGCAGGTAGCCACGGTAGCTGGCGGCACAGGTGTCGGCGACGCCGGCCGTGCGTTCGTCCAGCTTCACTTCGCGCATCGAACAGGTGGACAGGCCCGGGTCGAGCATCGGCATGATCAGGATCTGGCCGGCCAGTGGCGGGCCGCCGCGGTCGCGCGACATCAGCGTGCACACCGCCGCCAGGTTGGCGCCGGCCTCGATGCCGGCCACCACCAGCTGCTTGCCGGTCCAGCCCAGTTTGACCTTGTTCTTCTTGGCCCACACCAGCACCGCGTGGGCGTCTTCGACCGCGGCCGGAAATGGTTGTTCGGTGGCAAGCGTGTAGCTCGACGCCAGCACCAGCTGGTTCAACGCGCCGCCGGCCAGGTGGCGCAGGAAGACGTCAGCCTCGTCGAGGTCGCCTTTGATAAAGCCGCCGCCGTGGAAGTACACCACCAGCACGTCTTTTTTGATGCGCGCCGCGACGCCGCTGTACAGGCGGGCGGCCAACGGCCCCCTGGCGCCAGCGACGTCGAGTTCGCGGATTGTCAGCTGCGGGCAATCTACGCCGCCGTTCATCGCACGCTCGCCGCGCCGGCTGGCTCACCATCGGCGCAGGCCAGTTTTACGCCGTCGAACAGGTCATGTGCGAGTGCATCAAAACCGGCGCTTTCGGTCACCGCGGCTTGTTGGAAATGGTCGGTGTAGGCCATGCCGGTCAGGGTCGACAAGCTCAATACCAGCGCAATCTCTATCATAATGACATCTTTGTATCGCATGGCCGTCCCCTTGCCGCTTGCCTTATTTGCTGCATCGAATGATCCAGTACAAGCAGTGTAAACTTGCTCTACAATCTGATAAAGACGCCAACGACGAATTGATTGTTCATATTCCTGAACAATACGGGAAATATGACGCAAAAATATGAATAAGTTGCTGGCGATGGAAATATTTGTCCAGGTAGTCGATGCCGGCGGCTTTACGCGCGCCGCCGACCATTTGCAGATGCCCAAGGCGACTGTGTCGACCATGGTCCAGATGCTGGAGAAGACGCTCGAGGTCAAGCTGCTGCACCGCACCACGCGCCAGGTCAGCGTGACCACCGACGGCGCCGCCTATTACGAACGCTGCTTGCGCATTCTGGCCGACGTGCGCGAAGCGGAAGAATCGTTGTCGCGCAACCGCGCCAACCCCGGCGGACGGCTGCGGGTCGACGTGGCGACGGCAATCGCCAACGACATCATCATCCCCGCCCTGCCCGATTTTTTCGCGCGCTATCCCGGCATCGCGCTCGAACTGGGCTGCGGCGACCGCCCGGTCGACCTGATCGAGGAAGGTGTCGACTGCGCCATTCGCGGCGGCGCACTGCCCGAGTCAAGCCTGATCGCGCGGCGTATCGGGGTGGTGCATTTCGTCACCTGCGCGACCCCCGCCTACCTCGACCTGCACGGCCGGCCAGGCCATCCGAGCGAGCTGGCGTCTCACCGCTGCGTCAACTATTTTTCGTCAAAAACGGGTAAGATCCACGACTGGGATTTTACCCGCGGCGGCGAAAAGGTCACCATCGCGGTGCCGGCCAGTCTGGCGCTGAACGACACCACGGCCTACGTCAGCGCAGGCCTGGCAGGCATCGGCATCATGCAGATGGCCGGCTTCTCGATGGACGCGCACCTGGCCTCGGGCAGGCTCGAACTGCTGCTCGAGGACTGGGTCAGCGCGCCGCTGCCGGTGCACGTGGTATACCCTCACAATCGCCACCTGTCGGCCAAGGTGCGCGTATTCGTCGAGTGGGTGGCCGACCTGTTCATGACCCACCCGGGTTTTCAAACCAAGGCGCCAGTGCGGCGCCCCATTTTAGTAAAGGCCTGACATGCCCCCACAAATTCAGAACATCGTTTTCCTCGACCGCGACAGCCTGCCGGCCAGCGTGCGCCCACCAAAGTTCGCCCACCAGTGGCGCGATTACGCCGCCACCCAGGCAGCAGAGGTGGCCGAACGGCTGCTCGGGGCCACCATCGCCATCACCAACAAGGTGCCGGTGCGCGCCGCCGACATCGCGCGCCTGCCGGACCTGAAGATGATCGCGGTGGCCGCCACCGGCACCGACAACGTCGACCTGGCGGCCTGCCGCGAGCGCGGCATCGTGGTGTCGAACATCCGCAATTATTCGCTCGTGTCGGTGCCGGAACACTGTTTTGCGATGATCCTGGCGCTGCGCCGCAACCTGCGTGCCTACTGCGCCGACGTCGACGCCGGCCTGTGGCAGCAATCAAAGCAGTTCTGCCTGTTCGATCATCCGATCGGCGACCTGGCCGGCAGCCGGCTGGGGATCGTCGGCTACGGCGCGCTCGGGCACAAGGTGGCGCAGCTGGGGCGCGCCTTCGGCATGCACGTGTGCGTGGCGTCGCGTTCGCCCGTAGCCGAGCCCGACGTCACCAACATGGCGCTCGACGAACTATTGCGCACCTGCGACGTGGTGAGCCTGCACCTGCCGCTTAACGACCAGACCCGCAACATGATCGGCGCGCCGGAGCTTGCGCTAATGAAGCCGACGGCGCTCTTGATCAATACCGCGCGCGGCGGGCTGGTCGACGAGGCGGCGCTGGCCCAGGCGCTGCGCCAGGGGACAATCGGCGGCGCCGGCTTCGACGTATTGAGCCGCGAGCCGCCGGCGCCCGACAATCCGCTGCTTGGCGTGCGCCAGCCGAATTTCATGTTGACGCCGCACGTGGCATGGGCGAGCGCCGGGGCGATGCAGACGCTGGCCGACATGCTGGTCGATAATGTCGAGGCGTTTGTGGCGGGGACGCCGCTTAATGCGGTGGGGTAATTTATGAAAAATGGGGTCCTCGCGAGCGCGGAGACCCCATTGCCGGTTTTTAAAACGTCCCCGGCAACAAAATATTCTTGTCCACCCGATTGACGTCCCTCAGCCCGCAAAACGCCATCGTCAAATCAAGTTCGTTGCGAATGATCTCGAGGCATTTGGTGACGCCCTTTTCGCCGCCGGCACCCAAGCCATACAGGAAAGGCCGGCCGATATAGACGCCCTTCGCGCCCAGCGCCAGCGCGCGGATGACGTCCTGGCCCGAGCGGATGCCGCCATCCATGTGCACTTCGATCTGGCCGCCTACCGCGTCGACGATCGCCGGCAGCGCGCCGATGGACGATTGCGCGCCATCGAGCTGGCGGCCGCCGTGGTTCGACACGATCAGGGCATCGGCGCCGCTGGCGGCGGCTAGTTTCGCATCAAGCACGTCCATGATGCCCTTGATGATCAGCTTGCCGCCCCAGCGTTGCTTGACCCACGCCACGTCGTCCCACGACATGGCCGGATCGAACTGCTGCGAGGTCCACGACGACAGCGACGACATGTCCGACACCGCGCTGGCATGGCCGATGATGTTGCCGAAGCCGCGGCGCTTGGTCCCCAGCATGCCCATGCACCAGGCCGGCTTGGTCATCAGGTTGACGATGTTCGCCAGCGTCATTTTCGGCGGCGCCGTCATGCCGTTGCGGATGTCCTTGTGGCGTTGGCCCAGCACTTGAAGGTCGAGCGTGAGCACCAGCGCCGAGCACTTCGCGGCGCGCGCGCGTTCGATCAGGCGCTCGATGAACGGCCGGTCCTTCATCACGTACAGCTGGAACCAGAAAGGTTTGCTGGTGTTGGCGGCGACGTCCTCGATCGAACAGATGCTCATGGTCGAGAGCGTGAACGGCACGCCGAATTTTTCGGCGGCGCGCGCGGCGAGGATCTCGCCGTCCGGATGCTGCATGCCGGTCAGCCCGGTCGGCGCCAGCGCCACCGGCATCGCCACTTCCTGGCCGATCATGGTGGTGCGCAGGCTGCGGTTCTCGAGGTTGACGGCGACGCGCTGGCGGAACTTGATCTTGCCGAAGTCCTCCTCGTTGGCGCGGTAGGTCGATTCGGTCCACGAGCCGGCATCTGCATAATCGTAAAACATGCGCGGCACCCGTTTCTTTGCGAGCACGCGCAAGTCTTCGATTGTGGTGATAGTGGTCATGGGGGCGATCCTCGCAAATTTTTCAAGCCCATAATCTACCAGAAGTGGAGGCCGGAAAATGATCTTTCCGCTGCGCCGCTATGCCGCTCTGGACAAACCCGCCACGTCACTTTACAATGCTGCTTCTTCGGAGGAGCAAGCGCTCCGGACACGATTGCATCGCCCGTCAATGGCGGCGCAAACGGAACACCAGGCAAAGAAATGTTGCTTTAGAAATGGGCCAGTTAGCTCTTTCCGAAGCAGGATGAAACTGCTAAAATGTTTGCTTTCGCGGCTGTAGCTCAGTTGGATAGAGTACTTGGCTACGAACCAAGGGGTCGTGGGTTCAATTCCTGCCAGCCGCACCAAAATTCGTCAGATTGTAAATCGCAAGAAATACAAGCAGAAACAGACTCAGGTCGCTCACGCTCCTGGGTCTTTTTTCTTTGCGCGCGCGGTGTGCACTGCCGGCAGTTACGGCGCAGCGGCAGACCAAATTAATCGGACCGATTGCGCAGGCGGTGGCAAAACGGGCGGCGCGCCAGACCAGCGGGGCAACCATGTCTCATCCTTCAGGCGAAATGTCATGCCCAGCCCTGTTCGACGCCTTGACGCCGCGGTTCTTCATCGTCGCCGGTGGCCCCTCCGGTCCAATCGGCCCACCCTGATTGCGCTGCTCGACAACGACATCCAAACGCTGCCTTGCCCGGTCGCGGATCTCGGTGAGTTCGGCAATACGTTGTTCGAGCTCGTCTACCTTGGCTTGGTAAAGACGGATCACATCGGCGCAAATGCGCTTCCTGGAACGCTCATCGAGCATCGAGGCCACCGGGCGAATTTCATCGAGATTGAAGCCGTTGCGAAGCAGTACCCGGATGCGCATGACGTGTTCGACTGCCGCCTCGTCGAACTGGCGATAGCCATTCCCACGGCGGATGGACATCAACAGGCCACATCGTTCGTAGTGACGAATCACGCGCACGCTGCACAGGGTTTTCTTTGCCAACTCACCAATTAACATCACGATTGCTCCATTGGGTACGCGAGACCGCTCAAGACAAGCGCCAACTACATGTGGGCACGTGGGCCCGTCCGCACTGAACAGACAGGCCTGGATCACCGTAGTGTAGCGCAATCCTCACCAGCTATTTGAAGCCTTTTGCGGCATCCCCCTTCGTTATCGGATGGTCCGGGGTTTCGCTGTCCCACGTCGCCGACAAGACACACCAACGCTTCCCATCGTTCAACAGCTGGAAACTGTTGATCCCGCGGCCCTGGACAGGACCGTCCGGATGCTCGCGTGTTTCATAGGCGCTCCAGACATGGGCAATATGGCCGAAGCGTTGGACGCGCTGGAACATCTCGCGTTCATAGAAGCCGCGATGGGCGAACAGGCGCTTGTTCAGCTCGATGAACTCGGTGAGCGCTTGCGGCGCCGCGGCGAATACCATGGCACTGCCGTGCTGGGTCGGCGTAATCAGGGCGCCTGGTGCATGCAGGCGTTCCAGGCGCGCCCAGTCATGCGCGCTGTCGGCAGGTCCCGACACGATCTCGTAGAGGGCCCTGACCAGGCTTCCCGGATTGGCCGCAGCGGGATCGGCCCGCTGCGTGCCGCAGGCCGGCTGTTCGGCCCGGGCTGCTTCCCCGGCCCGTGACGATGCCGGCAAGACGGTCAGCAAGAGCAGCGAGGCGAGCATGGCGCCGGCGTGGATTTTGACTAATTTCATCGGATTGACCTTGTGTTCGTTCAGGCAGAATTTGCCCGACTCGTAACGCAGGCTAAAGCGTGACACCAGTGTCATGGTCAAGAGAAATGTCGGCGACGACAATCAGGACGTTCTCGGTGCCCTGCCGCGAATTATTTCGTCTTGGCGATCCGCCAAACCCCTGCTATAATCTTGTCTTTCGCGGCTGTAGCTCAGTTGGATAGAGTACTTGGCTACGAACCAAGGGGTCGTGGGTTCAATTCCTGCCAGCCGCACCAAAATTCGTCAGATTGTAGATCGCAAGAAATACAAGCAGAAACAGACTCAGGTAGCTCACGCTTCCTGGGTCTTTTTTGTTTGCGCCTCGCCCTTGCGTTTGCGCTGCCACAATTAAAAATCCGAGCAGGCGTTGCGCTGGCCCGGTAGCCTTATAGTTAAAAAACGTAACTCATCGAGTGATGTTTGGCGTTATTTCTGTCACTTCCAGCAATGGCAAAAACCTGCTCTGACGCGGGGGAAGGTGAACTCCACACAGGACTGCTCCCCGTATTCATGTAAGACCAGGCTTACGTTTTTTAAGCAAGTGTCACAATCTTTACCTCGAGAATATGAAAAAACTTCGCTTCTCCTATGAAGCGTCCATTATTCGTATGCACGACAGGAAATCAATTGACGGGAGGACTGTTTCGCCCATTTCGCGCACGAGCCAAACCTGCAACCGCTTTCGCAGGCAGCTGCGCTAGCATGAAGTACCCCCCGATTTTTGATAACCCTGCTGCTTGTTGCGGCTGTTTTTTGCGAGGTAACAATATGAAAAGCTCAAAATCCTTGATTGCTGCAATTGTGCTGGCGACTGCGTCGCTCGGCGCAGGCGTGGCCAAGGCGCAAGTGATCGTCACGCCGGACCAGGCACTGGACCTGGTGGGAACCAGTGCCTTCTTCGGCGACGCCTTTGACGTCAACCTTCGGGGCAACACGTTCTCCGAAAATTTCACGTTCTCGGTTACCGGCATACCGGCCAACCTCGATGCGATCGTCTCGTCGATCAGCCGCACTGCGGCCACCGGCCTCGACATCACCGGGCTGGGGCTGTTTTCCAGTACGGGCAGGCAAGTAGCGCTGGGCTCGTCGCAAAGTACCGGCGCGATCGACATCTGGACCGTGACGAGCGATAACCTGGCGCTGGGCAGCTATTACCTGCAAGTGAGCGGCAACCTGGTGTCGAACACTTCCGGTGCCTTTGGCGGTGCGATGATGCTGGCACCCGTGCCGGAGCCTGGCGCTTACGGCATGATGCTGGCCGGTCTGGGCGTGGTCGGCTACATCGGCCTGCGTCGGCGCAAACAGAAGTAAGGGCGGCAGCAAGCACTGAAACAGGTGCTGAAAACGCTCACTTGCCTGCAAGCGGAAACGGAAGCTGAACACGCTTCCGTTTTTCAATCCGCTGCCTCAGGCGGCGATTCGGTGCGGGAGCGGCCGTACCGTATCAACTGCGCAGCTTCTTGACGACGTTGCGGTTGCTGAGGATTTCCTCGATTTGCTCGAAACGCACCGGCTTGACCATGTGGTGGTCGAACCCGGCTTCGAAGGCCAGCTGGCGGTCTTTTTCCTGGCCCCAGCCGGTCACGGCGATGAGCAAAGTGACCGGTCCGCACGGCAGGCGCCGGATGGCGCGCGCCAGGTCGTAGCCGGCCATCTGCGGCAGGACGATGTCGAGGAAGGCGAAATCGGGAACAAAACGCGCCGCCGCGTTCAAGGCGTCGGTGCCGTTGTGGGTGATCACCACGCTGTGTCCCATTGCCGACAGCAGCGCGCCGATGCTGTTGACGAAGTCGACGTTGTCGTCGGCCAGCAGGATGCGATAGGAATCGGAACTGATAAAGGCGGCCGGCATCGTTTTGGTGGGCAGTTCCGGCTCGACGACGATTGGCAGGCGCACGGTGAAGTCGCTGCCGCGACCGACGCCGCCGCTGTGCACCTCGATGGTGCCGTGGTGCAGTTCGACCAGCCGGCGCGCCAATGACAGGCCGACGCCCAGTCCCGCATTGGTGCGCTCGAGTGTCGACTCGACTTGCACGAACATGTCGAACACGCTGGCCAGCATGTCGGGCGCGATGCCGATGCCGTCGTCGGACACGCAGACGACCAGGTTCTTGTCGTCGACGTGCGCGGTGAGGGTGACGCGGCCGCCGCGGTTGGTGTACTTGGCGGCATTGTTGAGCAGGTTCGACAGGATCTGCGCCAGCCGGTTGGCGTCGCCGTTGAGAAACACCGGGCGGTCCGGCAGGTCGATCACCAGGTCGTGGCCATGCAGCTCGATGGTCGAGCGCACCACCTCTAACGCGTCGTTGACCACCGCCTTCAGTTCGACCCGGCCCATCTTGATGGCGAACTTGCCGGTGTTGATGCGCGATACATCGAGCAGGTCGTCGACCAGCCGCACCATCTGGCGCAACTGGCGTTCCATGATGTCGGTGGCGCGCCGGGTGGCCTGGGCATCGCCGCTGCGCAGGCGCAGGATGTCGAGGCCGGTGCGGATCGGCGCCAGCGGATTGCGCAGCTCGTGCGCCAGGGTTGCCAGGAACTCGTCCTTGCGGCGGTCGGCTACCAGCAGCGCCTGCTCGGCGCGGTGGCGCACCTGCATCTCGTGCTCCAGGGTCAGGTTAGCTTCCTGCAAGGCATGCGAGCGCCGGCCGATCTCGGCCAGCATGTCATTGAAGGCGGCCACCAGCACGCCGATCTCGCCGCTGTTGTTGCCCGGCACCCGCAACGTAAAATCGCGCCGTTGCATCACTTCGCGCGCGACGTTGGTTACCGCCTGCAGCGGACGCGTGATGCTTTCCTGCAGGCGTGACGCGACCATGGCGGCGATCAACAGCGCGCCCAGCATGACAGCGCCGAGGATGGTTCCGTAGCTGATCAGGCGCTCGACCAGCCCGTAGCGCGAACGCAGATAGACGGTGCCGAGCAGCTCGCCGTTCTCGATGATGTTATGCACCACCACCAGTTCAGCGCGGTCGATACGGAAACCCGGTTTACCGGGCTTGTCCGGCAAGCCAGCGCTCGATGACGACTGCTGGGAGTACGAGGCGAAGCGCGTCCCCGCTGCCGAGTAGATCGCGCCCGCCAGGATGTGCGGGCGCACGCGCAGCACCGCCAGGTTCTGCCGGGCCGTCCTGGCGTCGTTGAACGCCAGCGCCGGCGCGGTCGCGCTGGCCATGATGCCGGCCTGGGTAGTAAGGTCGTCGACCCAGTATTGCTGAAACGTGCGCAGGTCGTATAGCAACATCGCGATCGAGGCCAGGAACAGCGCGACGAAAGTGGTCGAGACCGCCATGATGATGAGCTTACTGCGAACTGAACCGGTATCGTGGGTCGGCATCATGGCGCTCCTTTGCTGACGTGGGTATAGCCGAGGAACTTGTAAATAGAGCCTGCTTTGACGCTGCGCTCGAACGCGTGGCAGGCGGCGAGTGCGATCGCAGAAGCCCGGAGTGATGGTTTTAGCATACTTGCTATAGTAGAACATTTTGAACGGTATGGAACGGCGCACACGCCGAACTGCAGCAAAACGCTTGCAAAACGTTGCCAGGGCTGCCAACGCTCGCGCACGGCATTCTGAATTGCCGTTTTGAATGTCGCTGTTTTATTGAATGAAATAAAGAAGCTAGCCGACACCGTATTTGGCCGCCCACAAGGCCTCGTTGTCGCTGGTGTAGGGACGGTCGTAGCCGTAGACGGCGATGTCGCCCGGCTTGCAACAGCTGGCAATCGCCTCCCCGGCGTCGAGTACGACGATGTCGACCTTCCTGTGCGAAATGACTGTTGCCATGTATCGGGAACCTGAAAAACACGGGTTGAGAATCCCACGCCACAGCCACGCATGGAAACGTTACTTTCATGATGACGACAAACTGACGAAACTGCAACTATTCCCCATCGCGACAACTGTGATAACAAAGATAAATTTGCAAAGAAATTTTGCAATGCCGACACCACATCGCTCAGCAACGACGCCAGCTCGGCCCTGGCCGACGATAGCAGGCTGCGTGCGCACAGCGCCTGTCCCGACAGCATTTCCCGTACCACCCACAACACGTCGTGACCGACATCCGGTTGCAGCCCATCAATGGCGAGGATTGCCCGCTTTTGCTGCAACAGTTTTGCACCGCGTTTCGACTGATGGCACACACCTCTCTAACACACCATAGGCAGAAAAATGGCGATGAGCGAGTATTGCCTGCCTGGTTTTTTCGCCGGCCGCTTCCTGCTCCAACGTCGCCGCTTTGGTGTACGATTGAGCCGCTTTCAGTTACACCATTACAATTTCATCATTGGATCGACAGGGTCATATGCTCGAATCTGGCAAGTTTTCCAATCTCGTCGGCGACGTCGACTGGTCGCGCAGCGCGCTGGGCGACGCCGCCGCCTGGCCCCTGTCGCTGCGGCTGACGCTCGACATCGTGTTCAATTCACCGCTGCCGATGCTGCTGTGCTGGGGGGCTGAACAGGTGGTGGTGTTCAACGAGGCCTACGCCGTCCTGGCCGGGCCGTCGCACCCGTCGGCGCCGGGAGGCGACGTGGCGGCCATGCTGCCGGCGCCGCTGGCGGCGGCGCGCGCCGCGTTCGACCAGGCGTTCGGCGGCGCCCCGGCAAGCCGGCAGCACGAGCTGCTCACCTTTATCGGCGCGCACGGCCCGGAACAGCGCGATTGCGACCTTTACTTCACGCCGATCCGCGACGAAGGCAACGACGTGCGCGGCGTGCTGTGCGCGCTCGCTGCCGGGACCCGGCCGCACGCGCCGCCCGCCGCGGACGGCCTGCGCATCCTGGTGGTCGAGGACAACCTCGACTCGCAATTTTTGATCTGTGAAATGCTCAGCGCGTTCGGCCACGACAACGACGGCGTCGCGCACGCCGAAGCCGCGCTCGAGAAGCTCGCCAGCGGGCGCTACAACGTGCTGTTTTCCGACGTCAGCCTGCCCGGCATGTCCGGCCTCGAGCTGGCCCGCCTGGCCCTGCTGGCCGATCCGCAGTTGAAAGTGATTTTCGCCTCCGGTTACGGCGACAGCTTGCTGCGCCAGGTCGAGTTCCCCTATCTTTCGCTGCAAAAACCGTACGAAATCGAACAACTGCAGCAGGCGCTGGCCGACATCGGCCGGCAATTGTACGCCAGCGCCTGACGGCAATTGTGTGGATACAAGTGGCTCGACTGCGCTAGAATTCTCCAGTCAGTCGACAGGCGCAAGGCGCCAACTGGATTCACCTTACAATCGCAAAGTTTTTCATGATGATTTCGAGCCGGCCAATGGGCGTTACCTGCCGCTCATCGGCCAATTGCGGGAACCACGCCGATGATCGCTGACGGCCAAGGCCATCCCCAGGCCAGCTTCGACGCGCTGCGCCAAGCCAACGCGCGCATGGAAACCATGCTCGACAGCCTGGCCGACGGCGTCTGCGCGGTCGATTGCGGCTGGCGCATTACTTACCTCAACTTACGCGCGGTGGCCTTGCTGGCGCCGCCAGGTGGCCGCCGCTCCGACCTGGCCGGCGCCATGCTGTGGGACGCCTTGCCGGTGCTGCGGGATGGCGACTGCGAGGTGCGCTTTCGCGCCGCGCTGCAAACGGGGCAAGGGGCCAGCCACGAGTTTTTCCACGCCGCCCTGGCATCCTGGTTCTGCCTGCGCGGCCAGCCTCAGGACGGCGGCATGCGCTGCCACTTCGAAGACGTCACGGCGCGTAAGGCCGGCGAGCAGGCCGCGCAAGGTGGCACGAACCGGTTGGAGGTAGCGCTGGCCGCCGGCCGGCTCGGCGACTGGCGCTGGGATGCGCTGACCGACCGCGTCACCCTGGGCGCGCGCGCAGCGGCCATGTTCTCGCTGGCGCAAGAAACACCGCTCGGCTGGGAACAGTTGCGCGAGCGCCTGTACGGCCCCGACCGCGACATGGTGCGCGACGAATTTCTCCACGCCTTCGCCGAGCACCAGGACCTCAACATCGAATGCCGGATCGATCTGCCCGGCCAGGCGCCGCGCTGGATCGCGGTGGTCGGGCGCGCCGACTTCGCCGATTTCGACCGCCAGCGCGGCTTGCTCGGCATGACCGGCGTGGTGCAGGACATCAGCACCCGCAAGGTTGCCGAAGACACCTTGCGGCAGAGCGAGGAAGTATTGCGCGCGCTGGCCAACTCGATTCCGCAGCTGGCCTGGATGGCGCAGGCCGACGGCAGCATTGTCTGGTGTAACGAGCGCTGGTACGAATACACCGGCACCAGCCTGGCGCAGATGGCCGGCTGGGGCTGGCAATCGGTGCACGATCCAGAGGTGCTGCCGATGGTGCTGCAGCGCTGGAACGAGTCGATCCGCACCGGCAATCCGTTCGACATGGAGTTCCCCATCCGCGGCGCCGACGGCCAGTTCCGCTGGTTTCTGACCCGGGTCAACGCGGTGCGCGACCGGCGCGGCCACGTGGTGCGCTGGGTCGGCACCAATACCGACGTCGACCAGGTCAAGCGCGTGCAGCAGGCACTGCGCGACGAGTCGAACGTGCTCGAACTGCTCAACAGCACTGGCAGCGCACTGGCGGGCCAGCGCGACCTGCGCTCCCTGCTGCAGACCGTCACCGACGCCGCCACCGGCATCAGCGGCGCGCGCGTCGGCGCCTTCTTTTATTACGGCACCGACGGCGCCGGTATGCCGTTCACGTTGCACACCGTGTCCGGCGTCGGCCGCGCGGAGTGTGCCAACCTCCCCCTGCCCGGTCCGAATGCGCTGACCACGCTGCGCCTTGACGACGTTGCGGGCGAAGCGCGCTTCGGCCAGGAGGCGCCGAACTTCGGCTTGCCCAAAGGCCATCCGGCGCTGCGCAGCTACCTGGCGGTCCCGGTGGTGGCGCGTTCCGGCGAGGTGCTTGGCCGGCTGATGTTCGGCCATCCCGAGCCCGCTATTTTTACCGAGCGCACCGAACGCGTTGTCGGTGGCATCGCCGCGCAGGCGGCGGTGGCGATCGACAACACCCGGCTGTACGAGGCGGCCCAGCGCGCCGCCGAGGAGCGCAAGGAATTGCTCGAGAGCGAAAGGGAGGCGCGCGCCGAGGCCGAGCGCACCAGCCAGATGAAGGACGAGTTCCTCGCCACGCTGTCGCACGAACTGCGCACCCCGCTGTCGGCCATCCTCGGCTGGGCCCAGGTGCTGCGGCGCGGCATGCGCGATGCCGCCGACCTGCAGCGCGGCCTGCAGACGATCGAACGCAACGCCCGCGCCCAGGCCCAATTGATCGAAGACCTGCTCGACATGAGCCGCATCACTTCCGGCAAGGTGCTGCTCGACGTCCAGGTCTTGTCGCCGACGGTGTTCATCGACGCCGCCATCGAAACGCTGCGCCCGGCCGCCGAGGCGAAGAGCATCCGCCTTGAAAAACACTACGATGCCGGCACCGGCATGATTTCCGGCGACCCGGCCCGGCTGCAACAGGTGATCTGGAACCTGCTGTCGAACGCCATCAAGTTCACCTTGCAGGGCGGCCTGGTGCAAGTCGGGCTGCGGCCTGCCGACGGCAACGTCGAAATCGCCGTGCGCGACAGCGGCGTCGGCATCGCGCCGGCATTCATCACCCACGTGTTCGAACGCTTCCGCCAGGGCGACGCCTCGACCACGCGCCAGCACGGCGGCCTCGGCCTCGGGCTGTCGATCGTCAAGCACCTCATCGAACAGCATGGCGGCACGGTGCGGGTCGACAGCGAAGGCGAGGGGCGCGGCGCCTGTTTTACGGTCGAGCTGCCGGCCGCCAACCAGCAGCTGATGGCGCGCGCCGGACGCGCGCGCTACAGCCCGCCGTCGCCGCTGACCCCGGACATCGTGCTGCGCGACCTGTCGCGGGTGAAGGTGCTGGTGGTCGACGACGAACCGGACGCGCGCGACCTGATCAAGCGCATCCTGTCCGATTGCAATGCCATCGTCACCACCGCCGACAGCGCGCGCGCCGCCCTCGACGCTTTCCGCGCGGCGCCGCCGGATGTGCTGCTGAGCGACCTCGGCATGCCCGACATGGATGGTTTCGGCCTGCTGGCGGAAGTGCGCAAGCTCGGCAGTGCCGCCGGCGGTGACGTGCCGGCCGTCGCCCTGACCGCCTTTGCCCGTTCCGAAGACCGCCTGCGCGCGCTCGAGGCCGGCTTTGCGGCGCATATTTCCAAGCCTGTCGAGCCGAGCCAGCTAATCGCCACGGTGGCCAATATGGTCGCCGCGCCCCCGGCTTGACAGGCGTGTTGGGTGTTCCTACCGGCGCACGCGTCACTGTCCTACAAGAAACATGCGGAAGTTTGCTACACTATCGCTTGACAAATAGGAGTGACGCCGGATTTTGCTAAAAGTTTGCAAAATTGTGCCCCAGCAGCACACACCCACCCAGGCGCCGCCCGGGTCCAGAGATTGCGCAATGACCGAGACCACGCATGCCCAGCCGAGAACACATCCTTAACGCAAAAATTTTGGTGGTAGACGATTCGGCCGACAATATCGAGCTGATGGAAGAGATATTGCGCGAAGAAGGCTATACCTGCGTCAGCTCGACAATGCTGCCGGAGCAGGTGTGCCCGCTGCACCGCCAACACAATTACGATTTGATTCTCCTCGACCTGCAAATGCCGGGGCTGAACGGCTTCCAGGTCATGAAGGGCCTCAAGGAAATCGAACAGGGGGGCTACCTGCCGGTGCTTGCCCTTACCGCCCAGCCGAGCTTCAAGATCGCCGCCCTCGAAGCAGGCGCGCGCGACTTCATCAGCAAACCGTTCGACCTGCTCGAAGTACACAAGCGTATCCACAACATGCTCGAAGTTCGCCTGCTGTACCGCGAACTGGCGCAGTACAGCAAGGCGCAGCAGGAACTGGCGCTGCACGATCCGCTGACCGGCCTGCCCAACCGCCGCCTGCTCGAGGACCGCATTGCCACCACCTTGCAACATGCCAGCCGTAATCACCACAAGGCGGCCATCATGTACCTCGACCTTGATGGCTTCAAAACGATCAACGACACTTATGACCACGTCTATGGCGACGAAGTGCTCAAGACGGTGGCGCAACGGCTGCTGGCCAACTCGCGCAGGGAAGATACGGTCGCCCGCCTCGGCGGCGATGAGTTCATGGTGGTGCTGAGCGAAGTGGGCGGCCTGTCCGACGCCCATGGCCCCGCGGCCAAGCTGGTCGAGGCGGTAGCGCAGCCGATCTTCGTCAACGACCTGACGCTGCAGCTGTCGACCAGCATCGGCATCAGCATTTACCCGGACGATGCAGAGACGGTCGACGCACTCATCAGCATTGCCGATTACGCACTTTACGAAGCCAAGCGCGGCGGCAAGAACCGCTTCTGCGCGACGTCGACGCAGCCGGCGGCGAAGGCGCCGGCCTCACCCGAACTGGCGCGGCGGCGCTAAAAATTGCTCGAAAAAGCCAGCTCTTTCAGCTGGCTTTTTTGATTACTCCGGATTGTCGCCTGCTTGCGTCCTACTTGCCCTTGGCGCCCTTGGCGACGCCGGCATCGATGTTGGCCGCCACCTTGGCCGCGGCCTGGTGGTCGGTGCAGGCGTTGACCATCTCCGGCGGCACCTCGATGCGGGTGATGCCGGCATCGACTGAAATTGGGTCGCTCGCCGGGAAGGTCATCTCAACCGCTTCGTCCAGCAGGATTTCCTTGGCAAGCTGCGCCATGGTGTCGGTTTCTTCGTCGGCCAGCGTCTTGATCGCGTTAGCCCACTTGACGAAGCGCAGGCCGGCCAGTTCGCCGATGGTGTTCACGCCAAACGCCTGGCTCAGCGCGCGCGCGTCCGCTGCGCTCACGCCGCGCAGCGCACTGATCGGCGATTCTGTCAGTTCGCGGAAGGATTTGCTCGTGAAGCTGGGATCTACGATGGTTTCGATATTCATGGTTTGTCCTTTCAGGATTGGGAAGCCGGTTCCTTATGTTGCGCGGTTGAACTGGACACGTTTCTACTATGTCACAGTGTCCCGGCTGGGGATGTGCGCCAGCGTACAAACTACTCAGATACACACAACTCCACATTCGTTGTGACGGCGCCGAACGGCATTGTTACTGTTGCCGGGTCCGCCAATACCCCCACATGATTCGCCAGCAAAACGTGCGCGCGAGAAATAGCGTCTCTGCTATTCTCTGCCGCGAGCAGCATGCTGCTCAACTAGCCAGAAACGTAGCGCAGGAATGACGTGCTTAACACCGAAAAACAAAAGACCCTGGTCGCCAGGTGCTGCTGCACGACTTCGCGGTGATCCTGCTCGACCTGTCGGCGCTGGTGTGCGCCTGCATCGACACCTTCAAGGCCACCGGGCGCACCGGCAGCTTCCAGATCAGCGTCGACACGCCCCCGGCCCTCGGCGCAGAGGGCGACCAGGTGGTGCTGACGGTGCGCGACAGGCGGCAACAAGCTGCTGTATGATTCGGGAAAGTTTTTACAAAGCGCCCCATGACTGCATCGGCCTGGCCACCGTCTCCCCTACTTGCCGACGCCCCCTCGGATCGGCCGGCGCTCGCCCGCAGCGCCGACGTGGCCGAGCTGCTCGGCCACGTCACCACCAGTTGGGACGACCAGCGCCGCCTGCTGGCGCGCCAGTTGCACGACAGCCTCGGTTCGTCGATGACGGCGCTGACGATGCACCTGGCGCTGCTGACCCAGCAGCTGCCGCAGGAAAAGGCGCTGCAGGAGCGTAGCGCGCAGATGAAGCAGCTGCTCCTGACCATCATCGACAGCAACCGCAAGATGCAGCTGGCGCTATGGAACGACAAGCTCGAGTTTCTCGGCGTAAAGGCAGCGATCGGCGAGCTGGTGGCCGAGTTCGGCGCTACCCACAACATTACCGCCCGCGCCAGCCTGCCCGAGGAGGACGCCGGCTATCCGCGCGTGCAAGCGGTGGCGCTGCTGCGCTGCGTGGAAGAAGGCCTGCGCAACGTGGCTGCTCATGCGAGGGCCACCGAGGTCGAGGTGATCCTCGACGATGACGGCGACCAGGTGATGCTGACGGTGCGCGACAACGGCGTCGGAATCGGCCCGGAGCCGTATTTTTACCCTCATCATCATGGTTTGCGCACGCTGCGCGAACGGGCCGCCTTCCTGGGCGGGCGGTTCAGCGCGCGGCCGGCGCACGAAGGGCACGGCACGGTACTCACCCTGATCCTGCCGCGCACCGAGCCGACGCAGCGCGGCGACGCCGTCAGTGCAGCTTGACCAGCGGCGTGGTGCGGCGGATCAGGAAGCGCGCGATCGCCAGCAGGCTTGTCCGCAGCGTGCCAAGCACCGCGCGGTGATGCATCAGGTGCAGGCTTTGGTACATCAGGCGGGCAAAGAATCCCTCGACAAACCAGCTGAAGCCCCGTAACGCCCCCATCAGGCTGCCGACGGTGGTGGTGCTGCCGACCGACACCAGCGAGCCGTAATCGGTGTAGGCGTAGGCTTTTGCCGGCGGCGGCTTGCCCTTTGCGGCCAGCAGGAAGGTGCGGCGCAGGAAATCGGCTTGCTGGTGCGCGGCCTGGGCGCGTGGCGGCACGGCTTGTCCGTTGCGGTCGATGCAGGCGGCGCAGTCACCCAGCGCATAGATGTGCTCGGCCCCCTTCACGCGCAGCCAGCCGTCGACCTCGAGCTGTCCGCCGCGGCCGGTCGGCAGCCCGAGGGTCGACAGCAATTCCGGCGCCCGGATGCCGGCCGCCCATACGCACAGGTCGGCCGGATAGGCGTGGCCGTCGGCGTCCAGCACCCGACCCGGCTCGATGCTTGTGACCTTGCAGCCGGTGACGACGCTGATATGGCGTTCCTGCAGCAGCGACAGCGCGGCGCCGGCCACCCGCTCCGGCAGCGGCGCGAGGATGCGCGGCGCTCCTTCGAGCAAGGTGATGCGCACGTCGCGCAGCGCATCAAGGTGTTCGAAACCGTAGCTGGCGTACACCCTGCTGGCCTCGCGCAGCTCGGCCGCCAGTTCGACCCCGGTAGCGCCGCCGCCGATGATGACGATGTCGACCGCCCCTTCCCTGCCCTCGCTCTTGTCCTGGTCCGCCGCCGACAGCAGCCGCAGCAGACGCAGGCGGAAGCGCTCGGCGTCTTCAGTGGCGTTGAGCGAAATCGTGTGTTCGGCCGCGCCGGGCACGCCGAAATAGTTGGACGTGCTGCCCACCGCCAGCACCAGCTTGGCGTAGCCGATGCGGCGCTCGGGCAGCACTTCTTCTTGCGCCAGGGTGGTGATGGGACCGACGGTCAGCCGCTTTTGCGCCTGATCGAGCCCGACCAGCGCGCCGTAGACGAAAGTGAAACCGTTATCGTGCGCCAGCATCTGGTAGGACAGCCCTTCCTGATGGATGTCGAGCGTGCCGGCCGCCACTTCGTGCAGGGACGGCTTCCAGATATGGTACAGGCGGCTGTCAACCAGCATGACTTTCGACGCCCCTAATTTGCGGCCCAGTTTGCAGGCCAATTCGAGCCCGCCCGCACCCCCACCCACAATTACGATTTCGCTGCGCAAACCGTTCTCCCTTGAGACAAATGACGCGCCCGACAATTGTCGGACCCGCCGGCAGTTTACTATGAACGCGCCTTGGATGTTCCATAACAGGGCCCTGAACGGCTCTCTGACGGCCAGCGTAGCGAGATGCCGCGCAACGCCTCATGGTGCTCGAAGCGTCACCGGGAGATAAGGGATTGGACCAAAAATTGGCGAAAAAATAGCGTGTTGCGCAGGCGGGACACGCTATTTTAATTTTTCCCCTCTTTTTACCAATCAGGCGCTTGCCAGCTTAATCGCCGCGCTTGTCGTGACCTTTGCCATGGCCCTTGTCCTTGTCTTTGTCCTTGTCTTTGTCCTTGTTCTTGTCCTTGCCATGGCCATGGTCGTCATTCTCGCCGCGGTAATCGCCACGATCGTCGTCGCGGTAGCCGCTCTCGCGCACGACGACAGGACGGTGCTGTTCGCGATAGCGCGGCGCGTAAGTATTGTTGTACCAGCCGTCCTGCACGAAGAACACTTGCTGGCCGCAGGCAGCGTATTTGCTGCAATGTTTGCTCCAGTGCTTGCGGTGGCCTTCCGGCACGCGCAGGTAGACCGGCCGGGCGACGTAGCGCACCTCGCGCTCGACGATCACCGGCTGCGTGTAATACACCGGCGGCGGCGCGTAGTTACCCAATTCGATACGGCCGTAAAAGCCGGGTTGGCCGACGTTGATGCTGACGCTGGTCTGCGCCATTGCGGGGAAGGCGGCAGCAAAAATGGCGGCGGCGATAATCAGGGTTTTCATGGAGGACCTCTAGTCGTTTTGCAGGCAGACCTGCCTGAACAAGAAACTCAGTTTACCAGACGCAACACTCAAGTCTGTGCGGTTCCCCACCAATCTTACAGTTCTACCAACTCATTTAGTGCTTTTTTAAAATCTTTACTAACTATTAGTACTGGTTTCCGTTAAAAAAAATAAATTTCATTTTATGCATAGTAAATTCTTTTAGGCAATGATTGAAAAACAACACTAAAGAAAATTAGTTACCATTAAGATAGTGATTTAGAGCAATTTTATGTACTACTTGATTTCTTTTCAGCAAAACTTAGTGGTAAATTGAATGTAGTCGCACAGCCAGAGAGTTGGTTACATGCATCGCAGGACGGCGCGACAAGTTGTTAAATGTTTCTCAGTCGACTGTTCCCAAAAATCCCGTTCTTTAACGAAAACAATAAGGAGCTATAAAATGAACAAGATCACCGCAGCCAAGCAAAACAGCCTGAAAATCGCCCTCGTTTCCGTCCTCGCCCTCGGCGCGACCACTTTGAGCGGCGGCGCAAGCGCGGCCAACAATGCCAGCGCGACGGCTACCGCAACTGTCGTCACGCCGATCGCCATCACCAAATCCGCCGACCTGGTTTTCGGCAGCTTCTATCCAGGCGCCACCACCGGCACCGTCGACATCAACACCAACGGCGCCCGCACCTTTACCGGCGGACCGGTCACCGCTTCCGGCGCCGCCGCCCCGGCAGCCGCCAAGTTCGACGTCACCGGCCAGGCCAGCTCCACCTACACCATTGCCTACGCCGCCGGCGTGACGCTGACCGGCCCGGGCGCGCCGATGGCGCTGACCCAGATCAGCGACCTGACCGGTGCCGGCGGCGCAACGACCCTGGCCGCGGCCGGCGCCCTCAGCGCCGGCGGCACCCAGTCGATCTATATCGGCGGCAGCCTGGCCGTCGGCATCAACCAGGTCTCTGGTGCTTACACCGGCAACATCACCGCTACGGTTGTCTACAACTAAGCAGTCGGCTGACGCGCCCGCCACGGCGGGCGCGTCGCTCGAGCGGCCAGCCGCGCTCGGAGAATGACCCACGATGCCCCTACTTGAAATTCGGCGCGGGCCAGTCCCGCTGCTGCTGTCGCTATTGCTTCCGCTGCTGCTTTGGCTGCCGGCGGCGCCGCTGCATGCGGCCGGCAAGACCGCCAACGTCACCACCACGCGCAACCTGAGCTACGGCAGGTTCGCCGCCAACACCGGCGGCACCATCATTCTCTCCGCGGCCGGTGTACGCAGCAAGACCGGCGGCGTCGTGCTGATGTCAGGCGGCACCATCACCTCGGCCTCTTTCAATCTGGGCCAAACCGGGACCGGCAAATCGGGGGTTTTCTCCACGATCATCCTGCCGAACAGCGTGCAGATGATCAGCGGCACCAACTCGATGACCGTTGACAACTTCGTCAGCGATCCTGCCGGCTCCGTGCTCGGTACCGGCAAGACTGTCGTGCTGGTGGGCGCCAGGTTGACCGTCGCGTCGAACCAGGCGCCCGGGAACTATTCGGGCACCTTCGTGGTGACTGTTAATTACCAATAATGCCGGGTATACTTGCAAAAAGTTAAGGAGTTCCCCATGAGCTATTTCGTCTCCGCCCGATCGATTACCCGGCGCGTGCTGCTGACCATGCTCGCCGCCATGGCGCTATTGCCGCAACTGGCGCTGGCCGACCTGATGTTGTACCCAACCCGCGTGGTGTTCGAAAAAAACCAGCGCGCTACCCAGGTCGACCTGATCAATAACGGCAGCGAGCCCGCCGTTTACCGCATCAGCCTGGTCAACCAGCGCATGGGTGAGGACGGTCAGTTCCTCGAAGTCAATACGGCGCCGCTGCCGGGCGAGCTGTTCGCCAACGACTTGGTGCAGTTTTCGCCACGCCAGGTGACTTTGCAGCCGGGCACCAGCCAGACCGTGCGCGTGATGGTGCGCAAACCAGCCGACCTCGCCGCCGGCGAGTACCGCTCCCACCTGCATTTCGAGAAAATGCCCGAGCCGCGCGGCGCAAACAGCGTCGAAGCGGGCAAGGACAAGCAGATCGGCATCGTCCTCACCGCCCTGATCGGCGCCTCGATTCCGGTGATCGTGCGCCACGAGGTGGCGCCCGCCAGCGTCAGCCTGTCGCATCTGGAACTGCTGAAAGACGGCAAGGCGCCGTTGCTGACGCTGCAATTCGAGCGCACCGGCAACAGCTCGGTGTATGGCGACCTGGCCGTAGCGTTCACGCCGCAAGGGGGCGCCGAGCAGGTAATCGGGCGCGCCGCCGGCATCGCCGTGTATAACCCCAACCTGTTGCGCCGCGCCAAAATGAGTTTGCAACCTGCGCCCGGCGTCGTGCTGGCGCGCGGGGCCTTGCGCGTGACCTACCGCGAGCGTCCCGAAGCAGGCGGCGCGCTGCTGGCGGAAGGCACACTGGCGCTGCCCTGATCTACAGCAGGAGCGCCTGCGCCGAATTGTTCTTGAACTGCGGGTGAAACGGCCGTCTTTTCCGGCGATGGCGTGACCACGGTATGACTAATAATCAATACCGTGAATATCAAACTTCCCTTAGCGTCGAAACCGATCGTTACGCGGCTGGCGCTGGCGCCGGCGCCGCTGTGGGCAATCGCGTTGGCGCTGACATTGCCGCTGGGGTCGGCACTGCTGGCAACGCCGCCAGCGTGCGCCCAAAGTTTCCGCGCGCAGCCGAAGGACGCTCCCAACCTGGTATTGCTGGAGGTGCGGCTCGACCAGCACCTGCTATCCGAGTCGCTCACCGCCTACCAGTTCGGCAACGACGTGTTCCTGCCGCTGGGCGAACTGTCCAAGCTGCTCACCATCGCCATCCGCACTCAGCCGGTCGAGGGCCGCGCCAGCGGTTACGTGCTCGACGAGCAGCGCGGCTTCAGCCTTGACGTCATCGGACTCGCAGTGACGGTCAACGACAAGCGCGAGGTACTCGACCGCTCGCTCGTCAAGCTGCAGGCCGATGACATCTACGTCGCCAGCCGCCTGCTGTCGCGCTGGCTGCCGGTCGCGCTCGAGGTCGACATGTCGAGCCTGACGCTCAAGGTGATCCCGCGCGAAAAGCTGCCGCTGCAGGCGGGCCTGGAGCGGCAGGACCGCGGCAAGCGCACCGGGCCGCGTGGCGAGTACGTCGACCCCGAGTTTCCGCGTGTGGCCACGCCTTACCGCAAGCTCGACAAGCCGTTCATCGACCAGACGCTCGGGCTCGACGCGCGGCGTGCCGGCGCCGGCGGCCAGACCAGCGCCGCCTATACCGCCTACCTGACCGGCGACCTGATGGGGGTGGAAGCCGAGCTGTATGCTAACCGCAACTTGCGCGACAAGGCAACCGACCTGCGCTGGTCGCTCGGGCGCCACGACCCCGACGCCAACCTGCTCGGCTCGCTGCACGCGCGCACCGTGATGGTCGGCAGCGTGCCCGCGCCGGGCGTCGCCAATATCGCCCTGAGCAGCACGGGCAGCGGCGGTATCACGGTCGGCAACCGCCCGCTCAACCAGCCGACCCGCTTCGACCGCCACACTCTGCAAGGCGACCTGCCGCCGGGCTGGGACGTCGAACTGTATTTTAACGAAGGCCTGGTGGCGTTCCAGCAGTCGCGCGCGGACGGCCAATACATTTTTGCCGACCTGCCGCTGGTGTACGGGCTCAACGAGTTTCGGCTGGTGTTTCACGGCCCGCTGGGCCAGTTGCGGGTCGAACGCCAGAGCTTCCTGCTGGAGCAGTCGATCATCAAGCCGGGTCACGCCTACTACAGCCTCACCGGCCAGCGCGACGAGCACGGCAAGCGGCGCAGCGTTGCCCAGTTCGACTGGGGGCTGACGCGCCAGCTCAGCGTCAACGGCGGCCTGGTGCGTTTAAACCTGGACGGCAAGGAACAACGCTACGCCAACGCCGGCCTGCACGGCTATTTGCAATCGTTCATCCTCTCGCTTGATGCCGCCAAGTCGGACAACGGCGGCCGGCTTGCGCAAGTAGCGCTCAAGACCCAGGTCAAGGGCCTGTCGCTTGGCGCCAGCCACGCAGAAGTGAAGGATTTCAGCAGCGAACTGTACTTGCCCAGGGCCGACCCGGTGCGTTCGCGCGACGAACTGCAGGTCGACGGTACGCTGCCGTCCGCCGGCGCCTCGCGCATGCCGGTGTCGCTGCAGGTGAAACGCGACCGGCTCGAATCGAACGCCCAGAATGTCGAGCTGCTCGGGCGCGTCTCGGCCTACGGGTTCGGCACCGCCGTCACCAACGCCGTGCGCTGGCAGTCGAACAGTGGCATCAAGTCAGCCGACGGCGTCCTGCAAGCGAGCCGCCGGGTCGCCGGTATCGGCATCAGCGGCCAGCTGCAATACAGTATCGAGCCGCGTTTCGCCACCTCGACGCTCGCCATTTCGGCCGACAAGAACCTGGCCGACGGCACCCTGCTCAACCTGGGCGTGATACGCGGCTTCCAAGATCAGGAATACCGCCTCACCGCCGCCCTCAACAAGAGCCTCGGCAGCGTCGGCATCGGCGTCAACGGCTACTATTCCAACCGCGGCGAGTACGGCGTCGGTATCCAGCTGTTCGTCGCCATGGGGTTCGAGCCGCGCCGCGGGCACTGGATGACCGACGCCCAGCCGATGGCGCCGACCGGCGCCGCCTCGGTGCGCGTGTTCCTCGACACCAACCAGAACGGCGTGCTGGACCCGGGCGAGCAGCCGGTCGAGGGCGCCGGCTTTACCGTCAACGGCGGCGGCACGCTGGCGCGCACCGGCGCCGACGGCATCGTCCACCTGAACCGCCTGCCGGTCAAGCAGAACGTCGATATCGGTTTCGACATGGCCAGCCTCGAAGACCCGCAGCTGGCGGCGCAACAGAAAGGCTACCGCATTGTGCCGCGCCCCGGCAAGGTCAGCCAGCTCGATTTTGCCGTCAGCATCACCGGCGAAATCGATGGCACCACTTACATGGTGGTGGGCGGCCAGCGCCGCGCTGTCGGCGATCTCGACCTTGAACTGGTGAACGCCAACCGCAAGGTCGTCGGCACTGCCAGGAGCGCGTCGGATGGCTACTTCGTGCTCTCGAGCGTGGTGCCCGGCAATTACATGCTGCGCGTGTCGGAGGATCAATTGACGCGGCTCGGCTTGAACGACCTGGGCATGCACATGCTGACGATGGCAAGCGACGGCAAATTTATCAACGGCAAGGAACTGTACGTCGAGGCCAGCGCCGCGGCGAATCCCAAGTAGGCCTGGCACGATCGCGGCAGCGCCGCGCGCCGCCGCCGCCGCGGCGCGCGTATGATCGATGTCGTCAACCACGAGGAGCTTCCCATGAAACCACGCGCTTACCGCTGGACCGCCCTCACCCTCGCCCTTCCCTGCCTGCTGTTACTAGCCTGCAAGGGTAAAAACGATCCGGTCAAGCCGACTGTCGCGCAGCAGGTAGTGGCCGCACGCGCCGTTTCCTGAACGCGCGTCACTGATTTTGGTACTTGTCGGGCTCGACAGGGTAAACTGTTGCCCGTCCTCTTACATTGCAAGGTGCTTCCCATGTCGTTTGCCTCCCTCGGCCTGATCGATCCGCTCGTGCGCACGCTCGGCACGCTCGGTTACCAGGCGCCCACCCCGGTGCAGGCGCAAGCCATTCCCGCCGTCCTCGCCGGGCGCGATGTTCTGGCCGCGGCCCAGACCGGCACCGGCAAGACCGCCGGGTTTGCGCTGCCGATTTTGCAAAACCTGACGATGCAAGCCCAGCAGGTGGCGCCCAATTCGGTGCGTGCGCTGGTGCTGGTGCCGACCCGCGAACTGGCTGAACAGGTACACCGGAGTTTCGCCGCTTACGGCGCCGGCCTGCCGCTGCGCACCCACGTCGCTTACGGCGGCGTCAGCATCAATCCGCAGATGATGAAGCTGCGCAAGGGACTCGACCTGCTGGTGGCCACGCCCGGCCGCCTGCTCGACCTGTATAGTCAAAACGCGGTGAAATTCGATCAGCTGCAGACGCTGGTGCTGGACGAAGCGGACCGGATGCTCGACCTCGGCTTCTCACGCGAGCTGAACGCCGTGTTCGCCGCGCTGCCGGCGCGCCGCCAGACGCTGCTGTTCTCGGCCACCTTCTCGGACCAGATCCGCGCACTGGCCGCCACACTGCTGGCCGACCCGGTGTCGATCGAAGTCAGTCCGCGTAACACCACCGTCAAGGCAATCGCCCAGTGGATCGTGCCGGTCGACAAAAAGCGCAAGCCCGAACTGTTCATGCACCTGCTCAAGAAAAAACGCTGGGACCAGGTACTGGTGTTCGTCAAGACGCGCAAGGGCGTCGATGCGCTGGTCGACACGCTCGAAGCGCACGGCGTTGCGGCCGACGCCATCCACGGCGACAAACCGCAGCCGGCCCGCCTGCGCGCGCTCGAGCGCTTCAAGGCAGGCCATGCCAGGATCCTGGTCGCAACCGACGTCGCCGCCCGCGGCCTCGACATCGACGACCTGCCGCTGGTGGTCAATTTCGACTTGCCGATCGTGGCCGAGGACTATATCCACCGCACCGGCCGCACCGGTCGCGCCGGCGCCTCCGGCGAAGCGGTGTCGCTGGTGTGCGCCGATGAAGTGGTGCAACTGGCGGCGATCGAAGTGCTGACCGGGCAAACCCTGGTGCGGATCGACGAGGCCGGTTTCGAGCCGGACCACCGGGTGCCGCTCACCGACACCAGGGGCGAAGTGGTCAAAAAGCCGAAAAAGCCGAAGAAACCGAAGGCCGACGCCCAGGTGTCGACGGTGGACGTGCGCTTCGCGCGGTGCTGATCGGCTAATGCTTATAGAAACAATGCGACACAACGCGCGCCGATGTCAAAGGTGCGGGCTTGCAGGAACGGACGCGCTGGGTTGGAGCGAACTATCATATTGTCGGCGCTCCGCGACAGCGCCGCAACCCGAGCCACACCACAATGAGGGTTCTGTCGCGTTAGCAAACATCGGCTTGCCGATCAGGTAGACTGCGGCGCCCCACGGCAGAATGGACCGACATGCTTCACTTCAAAGGGATGCGATTTCCGATCGATGTCATCCTGGTTTGCGTCCGCTGGTATGTGGCTTATCCGCTGAGCTACCGGCACCTGGAAGAAATGATGGCAGAACGCGGCGTGTCTGTAGACCACTCATCAATCAACCGATGGGCGATCCGGTTCTTGCCGCTTGTCGAGAAGATGGCCCGCAAACACAAGCGCCCGGTCGGGGCCAGCTGGCGCATGGATGAGACCTACATCAAGGTCAAAGGTGTCTGGAAATACCTCTACCGCGCTGTCGACAAGCAGGGAAAAACCGTTGATTTTTTGCTGACTGCAAAGCGCGACATGGCCGCGGCGAAGCGTTTCTTCGACAAGGCCATGCAAACGAATGGCGATCCCGAGAAAGTGGCGATGGACAAGAGCGGCGCCAACAAGGCCGCCATTGATGCGATCAACGCCGGACGTGACGTGCCGATCGTGGTGCGCCAGGTCAAATACCTCAACAACATTGTCGAGCAAGACCACCGCGCCATCAAGCGGGTGACCAGGCCGATGCTCAACTTCAAATCATTTCGCTCTGCTCGCTGCGTGCTCGCCGGCATCGAACTCATGCACATGATCCGCAAGGGCCAGTTCACGACCGATGGCGCAGATATGACGTCGTTCGCCGATCAATTTTATGCGCTGGCAGGACAGGTCCGTCCAGTTTGAGGGCGCTGTACCTTTCGGAGGGAATCTCATTTTTTCGATCAACAACGCGACAAAGCCTAGGCATTTGCCTGCGCGGCGATCCACCGGTCGAGCACTTGCGCAAGCACGTCGAGCGGCACGGAGCCGGTCGTGAGCACAACGTCGTTGAAGGCCGGTAGCGAGAACCTCGGCCCGAGCATGGTTCGCGCGTGTTCGCGCAGTTCGACGATGCGCAGCATCCCGATCATATAGGCGCAGGCCTGGCCTGGCCATACCACGTAGCGCTCGACCTCTTGCGCGCCAATGCCGTAGTCGATCCCCTGCTGGCGCGTCCAGCCCTTGGCGTGCAAGCCGGTATCGACCACCAGCCGGCGCGCGCGGAACAGTTGTGCGTCGAGCGCGCCGAGCAGGCCGGGCACGTCGCCGTCGTACCAGCCGTTTTCCATCGCCAGCTTCTCGGCATACAGCGCCCAGCCTTCACTGTGCGCGCTGCCGCCGCCAAAGATGCGCTGCGAGCGGAACTTCGGCAGGTCCGTCATTTCCTGCTGGATGGCTAATTGAAAATGGTGACCCGGCACCGCTTCGTGGTAAGCCAGGGTGCGCATCCCGACGATCTTGAAGCTTGGCCCGGGCAACGGCACCCAGAAGACGCCGGGGCGGCTGCCGTCCGGCGCCGGCATGCTGTAGTGTGCGGCAGCGCTCGCTTCGGTGAGCGCCGGTTCGCGCTTCACCGCCAACGGCGCGCGCGGGCGCACGTTGAACAGCGCGGTGCTACGTGTTTCGGCATCGAGCACCATGGCGCTGTAGTTTGCCAGCAGTTGCGCTCGCGGATCAACGCTGGCGGCCGGCTGCAGGCTTGCATTGAGCCTGTCCATGCGCGCCTTGACGCTGCCGTCGGCAAAGCCGAGCGTGCGCAAATGACGGTCCATCTCCGCTTCGATGCGCGCCACTTCGCGCAGCCCGATCGCGTGAATCTGCGCGGCCGACAACGTGGTGCCGGTGCTGCTTGCCAGCGCGCGGGCATAGGCGGCAGCGCCGCCAGGCAGGCGCGCGATGCCGGCCACGTCGCCCGCTCGCGGATGCAGTTGCGCCAGCAATGCCTGCACGCGCGCAAAGGCCGGCCGGATGCGCTGTTCGACGATGCGCGTGGCAGCGGCGATTGCCTCGGCGCGCGCATCGGGCGTCAGGTCGGACAGCGCCGCGGTGCGTTCGGCAAGCGAGGCGACGAGCACGTTTTGCGCCGCTGCGGGTTTCAGGAATGTATCGACCTGGGTCTGTGCGCGCTCGACGATGAAACGCGGCGGAATCAGCGATTTGGCGGCGCCGGCGCGGGCGCGCACGATTGCCTCGTCGATCCGCAGCGCCACCTGGTCGAGCCGCGCCAGGTAGGCCGGGACGTCGGCGGCGCGCCGCAATGGCTGTGTTTGCGTCATGAACTGGACCAGCGCGACGTGGGTCCCGCTCATCTGGTTGAAGCCGAAGGTGTACGCCTCGAATGGCGCATTGGCGCTGGCGTTTTCGAGCGCCCACTGCATGACGGCGGCCGATGTGCGCTGGGTGTCGCCGAGCGATCCGGCGGTCCACCCCTTGAGCCGGGCCAGGCCGGCAGCGCGCTGCGCCGCTTCCTTGGCGCGTTGCGCCGGTGTCAGCGGGGTCAGATGACGATCGAGCGCGTCCTGTTCAGCGCCGGAGAAATACTGAGTGGCGGTGGCCATTTGCGGATTGATTCGCACCGAGTCGGCGGCAAACCGGTCGGCCCAGGCGGCGAATGCCGGATTGGCCTGGTTGGCAGCGACCGCCAGCGTAGCAGCGCCGGCGCCGGTACCGGCTGCCAGAACCGGCTGCGGCAGCGCGCTGGCCGCCAGCGCCAACGACATCAGCAAGGTCGCGATCGCGGCGTGCAGCGGGCGGCGGTGGGCAATGGGCATCGGGTGTTCTCCAGAGTTAAGCTGCGCTCGGACCGGCGCAGGTCGCCCAATTTATCACCGAACAGATGAAAACACCATCTTGCGTCCCCGCCCGTACCGCGATTCAAGGCCAGAGCGTCACTCCAGCGGCAGCCGCAGCCGCATCGTCCCTTCCTCGGTCGCCGCGGTCACCTCGAAGCCGAGGCTTTTTACCAGCCGGATCACGCGGGTGTTTTGCGGCAGCGCTTCGCCGACGATCTCGCGCGTGCCGCGCGCGCGGCAGCAGTCGATCAGCTTTTGCATCAACACCTTGCCCAGGCCACGCCCTTTCAGGTCCGAGCGCACCGTGATCGCAAATTCGGCCGAGACGTTGTCCGGGTCGGCCACCACCCGGCTGACGCCGAGCGTCTCGGCCTCGCCGTTGGCCCCGGGGCGGGTGGCGATGAAGGCCATCTCGCGGTCGTAGTCGATCTGGGTGAAGCGCGCCAACTGCGACGGCGACAGCTCGCGCATGCGCACGAACATCCGGTAGCGCACATCGTCGGCGGTGAGCGCGTCGAAAAAGGCCAGGTGGGCCGGGCCGTCTTCCGGCCGGATCGGACGCAGCTGCAGCGGCCGGCCTTCGAACTCGATGGTTTCTTCGAGTTCGCGCGGATAGGGCCGGATCGCCAGCCGGTCAAGGCTGCTGGCCGACTGGTTGGCCAGCGCCACGCGCATGCGCGCGTCGAGCGCGATGACGCCGCCAGCGTCGGCCAGCAACGGGTTGATATCGAGCTCAATCACTTCCGGCAGGTCCGACACCAGCTGCGAAATCTGCATCAGCGTCCGCAGGATCGCATCCATGTCGGCCGCCGGCCGGTTGCGGTAGCCGGCCAGCAGTTTGGCCACGCGGGTGCGGCCGACCATGTCGCGCGCCAGCACGGTGTTGAGCGGCGGCAGCGCCACCGCATGATCGGCGGTCACCTCGACCGAGATGCCGCCCTGGCCGAACAGGATCACCGGCCCGAACACGGCGTCGGTAGCGGCGCCGACGATCAGCTCGTGGGCGTCGGGCCGGCGCGCCATCTGCTGCACCGAGAAACCGGTCAGCACCGCCTGCGGCAGCAGCTCGGCGAGGCGTTTTTGCATGCGCTGCGCCGCCGCCCGCACAGCGTCGAGCGTATCGAGGTCGAGCGCAACGCCGCCGACGTCGGACTTATGGCTCGCCTGCGGCGAGACGATCTTGACCGCTACCGGAAAGCCTATCTCGCGCGCCGCCGCCACCGCCGCCTCGACGTCGGCTGCGAAGCGGGTCTGCACCACCGGGATTCCGTAGGCTGCCAGCACCGCCTTCGATTCGACCTCGGACAGCCAGTTGCGCCCTTCGGCGAGGACGTTTGCTATCACTTTGCACGCGCCATCGCGGTCGGCCTCGAACTCGGTGCTGGCCGACGCCGGCACTTGCATCAGGAGGTTCTGGTTTTGCCGGTAGTGGACAATTTGCAGGTAGCCGTTGACCGCGTCTTCGGGCGTGTCGAAGGTCGGAATACCTGCCTCGGAAAAGATTTTTCGGGCCTCGGCCACGGCGTCGCCGCCCAGCCAGCAGGCCAGGAAGTTGCGCGAGGCGCCACGCGCCAGCGGCGCAATGGCGCGCGCAATGTCGGCGCTCGGCACGATGGCGGTTGGCGCGTGGATGAACAGGATGGCGTCGGACTGGTCGTCGGCCAGCAGCAACTCGAGCGTTTGGCGGTAGCGCTCGGCCGGGGCGTCGCCGATGATGTCGACCGGGTTGGCGTGCGACCAGGTGGCCGGCAGCACTTCGCCGAGGCGGCGCAGCGTTTCGCTTGACAACGCGGCCAGTTTGCCACCGGCGTACACCAGCGCGTCGGTGGCCATTACGCCGGGGCCGCCGCCGTTGGTCATGATCGCCAGCCGCTCGCCGAACAGGGGGCGCGCGCGCGCCAGCGTTTCGACCGCGGCGAACAGGTCTTCGGTGGTCAACACGCGCAGCATGCCGGCGCGCCGGATGGCGGCGTCGTAGACGTCATCAAGACCGGCCAGCGCACCGGTGTGCGAGGCGGCCGCCCGCGCCCCTTCCGGCATGCGGCCGGCTTTCAGCACCACCACCGGTTTACTGCGCGCGGCGGCGCGCGCGGCCGACATGAACTTGCGCGCATGCCGCACGTCCTCGATGTAGAGCAGGATGGCGCCCGTTTCGCCGTCGCTGGCGAGAAAGTCGAGGACGTCGCCAAAATCGACGTCGGCGCTGTCGCCAAGCGAAATGAATCGCGAAAAACCGATGCCGCGTGACTTGGCCCAATCGAGCACGCCGGTCACCAGCGCGCCCGATTGCGACACGAAGGCGATTCGCCCCGGCAGCGCATTGGTGTGGGCGAAGCTGGCATTGAGGCCGAGTCCGGGCACCAGCAGGCCGACGCAATTGGGCCCGAGCAGGCGCAGGATGTACGGATGGGCGGCGTCAAGCGCGGCTTGCTGCAGCGTGCGGCCCCGGACGTCGTACAGCGCGCCGAGGCCGGCGGTGAGGATGATGGCCGCCCGGCAGCCGCGTTCGCCAAGCTGGCGGATGATGGCAGGCACCGTGGCCGGCGGCGTGCACACCAGCGCCAGGTCGGGCGCCTGCGGCAGGTCGTTCACGCTGGTATAACATGCGTAGCCGCCCAGATGCCGGTACTTCGGATTGACCGGAAAGATCGCTCCCTTGAAGCCGGCGCCTGCCAGGTTGCGCAGGACGGTGGCGCCGACGCTTCCCAGGCGCTCGGAGGCGCCGATCAGCGCAACCGACTTTGGTGCAAACAGATACTGCAGGTTGCGAACGCTCATCGGTGCGGTCCTTCGGTGGTGGGCACGGGGTTCAATATACTCCAGCAGCCTGCTGCGATGGGCGCCGTCACGGCCCAAACGAAAACGCCATCGCAATCGATGGCGTGGCGTGGATCCGGCGGCGCCGCGCTGGCCGGTCTACGAATCAACTTCCTCGCTCGACAGTTCCACCCTGACCTCGCCAATGTCGATGACGCTGCCGGACGGACGATTGTTACCGTTGACGCGCACAAACGAAATGGTCAGCATGCTGATCTGCACCTCGGTCATGTTTTCCACCCAGCGATTGACGACATAGCGCAGTTGCGCCGGGCCGCCGCGATGGTGGGAAGCGCCCGCTACCTGAAATGGCCCGAGCGTGCCGATCAGGGCGGACACCGTTGCCGAAGGCGAATTGCGCGCGGCCGGCAAATTGAGGTAAATATTGTAAAAATAGCCGCCTTGCTTTCCGTTGCCGGTCAGCATTACGTTGTCGAACACGACCTGAACCGATTTGTAGCGAATGCCGCTGGCGGTAATCATCGCCTCCTTGCCGCGGAAAATCCGGGCAAGCGCCAGGCCGGCTTCCTGGCTCGGCGGCATCTGGACGCTGACCGAGCGCTCGTCCAGGCTGACATCGCGCGCGCCGACGGCGGCGAACGTGGTGCCGCTGGTAACGCGCGAACCGGTCAGCTTGAAGCTGCCCACCGCCGGCGCCGACGGCGATATGAATGCCTGGCTTTGCGTGACACTCTTGGCCAGCGCCGGCAGGGCCGCCGGCAAGGTCTCGTTCTGATAATAATATCCCAGGCTGGTACGGGTATCCCAGGTATGGGTGCGCAGCATCGTCACCGTCGGCGTGTACGAATAACTGCCGCTCCAGTAGACATTCGAGATGGCCGGCATGACGCGGCCGCCGCCGGCCGCTACCCAGGCCACCCAGAGCCGGTCGACGTTGGCGTGATGCAGCCAGAATATCGGGTCGAGCGGCGATTCCATGGTAGCCATGTCGCCGCCGATGAGGTTGTGCAGCGTGTTATGCGGCGCGCTCTCGAACGACGGTTCGAAGGCGCGCTTGGCGCCGCGCATGAAGTTGGTCAGCAGCGGAGAAAACGGCTCCATCGACAGCGCCGCCGATACGTTGGTATTGAAGCGCTCGGCGTACAGCGGATTGGCGGTGCCGGGGTCGGTAAATTCCGACGGCAGGTTCGGGTCCGTATAGTAATCCCAGTAGGGCAGGATCAGGTTGGGGTCGTCAGCAACGAGGCGCAGCTGCCGCTCGAAATGGTACAGGTAGCCGCGGTGCCAGCCAAAAAAATAGGCAATCGAGTGCGGGCAATAATTGACGTGAATGTTGCACCAGTACGCCCAGCTTCCCGGATCGTCCGGATTGGCATTGGCTTTCATTGTCGCAATTGCAAACAGCAACGAAGCATATTGCGGGCTGGTCTTGAAGGTTTGCCATTCCTGGCGCTGGCTCAGCGGCAAGCCGGCGGCAAATCCGATCGGCGCCGCGGCGGCACCGGAGAGGAAGGCCGATTGCTTAAGGAACGCCCTGCGCCCGATATGTTGATGACTCATGAACTCCTCCAATGGAAATAAGGTGAAAGTGACTGCTGGTGCGCGGGCGGCGGCAGCCTGTGCAAAGATGCGCGCCGTTGGAAATGCTGCGGCGACCGGTCGATCGCCGCCATACTGCATAAAAAGCCGGCGTCAGGACTCGTCCTCGTCGGTGGAAAGTTCGAGCCGCACCTCACCAATTTCAATCACTGGCCCGGCGGGACTGTGCTCTCCGTTTACGCGGACGAAGGAAACGGTCGCCATGCCGATGTCGACTATCGGAACGTCGGCCAACAACTGCGTGACGACATAACGCAGTTTCGCGCGGCCGCCGCGCCGCTGGGCGGCCGCCCTGACCTGGAACGGGCCGAGGTTGCCGATCAGGCTGGTTCTGAGTGCCGACGAAGTAGCGCGCGACGCCGGCACATTCAGGTAGACGTTGAAAAAATAGCCGCCATTAGCGCCTTCCGCGGTGATGGCGATGTCGTCGAGCACCACGTGGACGGATTTGTACTTGAGCGCACTGCCGCGAACGGGGGTGGCGCTTCCCCGCGCGATGCGGGCGATTGCCTGGCTATGGTCCAGTCCGGACGGCAACCGGACACTGAGCGAGCGCTCGCCCAGCGTCACTTGCAGCGCGCCGGCGGCGGAAAACGTCGAAACGCCGGTGACGCGCGGGCGGCTCAACCGGAAAGTGCCGACCGCTGGCGGCGCCGGCATGTTGCTATTCCCGTCTGCTTGCAACACCATCCCATCTGCGCCGGCGGCAAGGGCTGGCAGTGTCACCGGCAGGGTCTCATTTTGATAATAATAGGCAAGATGAGTCCTGGTGTGGGTGTCCGTATAACTGCCGTTCCAGTACGAGGCCGATTTGAGCGGCATCTTGCGGCAGGCGCCGATGCCGTCCGTGGGGGCCGCCACGGCGCCAGCAGCGAGCACGGAGTAGCGCAGAAAACCCCGCCACCCACAATGTGATTCACTCATTGTTGCTCCCCTGATATATTATGTGGACCTGCCAAAATAAATCTGCAACATTCCGATAGCCAATATTGCTCGCGATGCAAAAAGAATATTAAAACTTTATTGCTTTCAATACGACGCGCGAGGTGTGCCATCGATAGAAAAATCAAGGTCGTGATATTGCATCGCATTATCAAACTTGCGAACGAGGGCGTTATCTTATATTAACTAATTGGCAATGCCGGTCCATGCCGCTTGTTAAGTGCGGCTTGGAAGGACGGCGAAGTTTTTTGATTTTCCTCACAGCGTTGCCAAAGGAGGTTCCTGCGGAGTATGTGCCGACGCTATTTTGCCGCGGCATGCGCACCGACAAGGTCGAACCTGCCTGGAGTGGCCCTGCCTGAGTGGCCCTGCCTGGAGTTGCTCAGCCTTCGTTGAGAGGCAAGGCGCGAAACGCCGCCGATTGCAAGCGCAATTCCCGGACCACTGCCGTTGCCAGGCTGGCCGAGTGCGCTCGTATGGCCGCGCTGTCGCCGGCAGCGTGCATCACCGGTTCGCGAAACGGCGCCGACTCTGCGATATCGCCAAGCCGCACCGAAGCGATCATGCCGTGGCGTTGACGCGCGGTCACGCTGAGAAAACGCAGTCTGAAGGCCTTGTCGAGCACGAACGTGCCGCCGGCCAGGCTGCTGCGGCCGACATCGAAAATGACATGGTGGATCACCGCTTGCGCGCGCCGGGCCACCCCCGCCTGGCTGATCCCACGTTTGCGTCCAATCAGTTGTTGCAACAGCTTCATTGAATTCTTGACGGATATAATTATATTGTAATTATAACCACATGTTACATTTCCGCCTAGAAATATATTGTTATCTAGCCTATTCTGCTGTTGCGCGCAGTAAATGAACAACAACGACAGACTTTATGCGTCAATTTCCGCCTACCATCTTTCTGCCAGCGCTGAAATGGCAAGCTGCCTATTTGCCGAACGGAAAGTGAAACAAGCTGTAATAAATAAAAGCTTGTCATTGCCATCCTAGTATGTTGCACCCCTGAATTGCTTACAGAAAATTGATCAAACAGATTATTTTCAAGCAAACATGATGAACAGAGTGTGAAGCCGGTCCTTCCCATCACGGATCAGGGCGCATTTACCGGCGCGGCCACGCTCATCCTCAGGAGTGTTACTTAATGAAATTGTTTTCCTTACGCCTGCTGTGCCTGGCTTCGCTGTTGTCATGCGCTGCCGCCAAAGCCGACTGGGCCGCATCGAGCGACCCGCTGGTGGTCAAGCCGCGTCCTTCGAATGGCGACTTGCAGCCGCAAAATCCGCCCGGTTTTACCTGGGCCCGCCATCCTGGCGGCCCGGCGCGCTACGAAGTGGACATCCTCGCTGACGGCGCCGCCACCCCGTCCAAGGCGACGGTCGAGCGCAACTGGTACCTGCCGACGCGCGCCCTTGCCGCCGGTAGCTATGCGTGGCGGGTGCGCCCGGCAGGTTCGAGCAACTGGTCGGCCGCGCGCCGGTTTACCATCGGCGCCACTTCCACCGTGTTCGAGGTGCCGGACAACGCCACTTTGCGCAACCGCATTACCCAGAATCCGCGACCACGTTCGCTGCCGGCCTCGTTCGTGCCGATGAGCCAGTGGAATTTCGCGCGCATGCAACAGTTCGAGCCGTACGTCAGCCGCATGGCCAACGAAGTGAAGGCGCAGGCGAGCGCACTGCCGGCGCTGTCGGACGGGCGCTGGCAGTTGGCAATCGCCTCGCCGCTGACCGCCAACATGGTGGGCCAGCAAACCGACGTGCGCAACCGTATCAACGCAGCGAGCCGTCAGCTCGAAGCGGCGGCCATGATGTACCGCCTCAAGGGCGAGGCCTGGCTGCTCGACGAAGCGAAGCAGCGCGGCGACCAGCTGGCGTCGCTCAACCCGAACGGGCCGACCAGCTACCTGAACCAGGACCAGGCGACGCGCCAGATCGCGCTGGCGTTGGTCAAGGCGGTCGACATGCTGGCCGACAGCCTCGACAACCAGCGCAAGGCGCGCTGGCTGGCGGCGGTCACTGTCCGCACCAATGTTATCTACGCCAACCTGGCCGGCGACAATGGCCGCCTCGACCAGTTTCCGTTCGATTCGCACGCCAACACCAGCCTGGTTTTCCTGGCGCTGATCTCGACGCTCGGGCTGGGCGACATTGCCGACGCCCAGAAGTGGTTCGATTTCTCGTTCCGCGTGTACGCCAACAATCCGTCGCCGTGGAGCGGCCCGGAAGGCGGCTATGCCAACGGCACCGCGTATGCCGAATACACCGCCGGCTACCTGGTGGCGTTGTGGGATCCGCTGGTGCAGGCCACCGGCGTGAATTTCTACGCCAAGCCATGGTCGCGCGGCTTCCTCGATTTCGCCACCCAGTTCACCCCGCCGGGCGCGCGCACCCACCTGTTCGGCGACGGCTCCGACACCCGCCCCGACCCACGCGTATTCCACGCCTTCGCCTCGCGCATGTCGACGCCGCGCGCGGCCTGGTATGTGCGCCAGCTGGGCGGAGCCGAAGACACGCTGACCTTGCTCGAGGCGCCGTATCCGATGCCGGTCGCCAGCGCGGCGTACGAGTCGGCGCCCGCCAGTACGGCCTACTACCCGAGCATCGGCTGGACCGCGATGCACAGCGACATCAACTCGCGGGCCCGCACCTCGTTCTACTTCAAGTCGAGTCCCTACGGTTCGTTCAACCATAGCCACGGCGACCAGAACGCTTTCCTGCTGTCCGTGGCCGGCCAGCCGCTGTTGATTTCGGCTGGCTGGTACGACTGGTTCGCCTCGCCTTACTGGAACAGCTGGTACAGCCAGACCAAGGCGCAGAACGCCATCACTTTCGATGGCGGCAAGGGCCAGGTCACCAGCGGCTATCGCGAGCAGTTGCAGCGCAACGGCAGAATTTCTGGCTTTTCGACCCAGCCGGGGTGGGACTACGCCGAAGGCGACGCCACACCAGCGTATGCCGGCCAGCTCAGCTCAGCCAAACGCCAGGTGTGGTACCTGCGCGGCGAGAACGCGATCCTGGTGCGCGACAAATTGTCGGCCGTCCGTGCCCACACCTTCGAATTCAACGTGCATGCACCGGGCCCGATCACGCCCAATGGCGCCGCCGGTGCCAGCATCGCCATCAACGGCCAGTCGGTGTGCCTGCGCTCGCTGGGATCCGGCGCCGTGTACGAAGCGCGCAGCGGCTACGCGCCAAAGCCCGGCACCACCGAAGGCCACGGCGCATTTACCGTCAAGGGCGATGGCAAGAAGCCGGCCGAATTCCTGGTGTTGTTGGATGTCGGCTGCAAGAATCCGGTGGTGAAAATCACCAACAATGCCAACGCGTCACGCACCGTGCAGGTCGGCGCGCAGACAGTGGTGCTGTACTGACCGGATAGCGCAAAAGCACCTCAGTTCTCCTGCGGCTCGCGGTTCTGGAACTGGCGCTCCTGGCGGCGCTCGTTCTGGAACTGGCGCTCGTTTTGAAACTGGCGGTCTTGCTGGATCTGGCGGTCCACCTCGGCATCGCGGTCGCGCACCTGGCGGTCCTGGCGCCGATCCTGCGCCAGCCCGTCCTGCACCTCCTGCTCCTCCAGCATTTCCTCCGGCGCCGTTGAAAACGCCTCCTCGGCCGGCATGCCTTCCTGGCGTATCTCGCCGCCCTCTTCCATCACCTCCTCGAGCTCTTCCTCCCGGCGCGGCGCGCTGCGCGGCGCGCCGGGGAACTGGGCGTCGCCGTCGAGCTTGCCGCTGTCGAGCGCCGCCTTGAAGAAGTCGCCCACCAGCAGCGCCGCGTTATGGCCGCCCTGGCCCCAATACGCGCTGCGTATGTTGACGCGGTTGTCGTTAAAACCCACCCAGGCTCCCGCCACCAGGTTCGGATGCATCATGATGAACCAGCCGTCGGCGTTGTTCTGCGTCGTGCCGGTCTTGCCGGCGACGTCGGCATTGATGCCGAAGCGGTTGCGAATCGCCGTGCCGGTACCGCGGTTGATCACTCCGCGCATCATGTCGATCAAGGTCACTGCCGACGCCTGCGACATCGCGCGCTGCGGTTTGGCCGCGCCGAAACGGGCGATTTCCTTGCCGTCCCGGTCGGTAATGTGGGTGACGAACACGGGTTTGCGGTACTCGCCCTGGGCAGCGATGGTCGAATAGGCGTTCACCATTTCGAGCAGGGTCACCGGGCTGGTGCCGAGCGCCAGCGACGGCACCGATTGCAGCTTGCTCTGATTAATGCCGAGCGCCTTGGCCAGGCTGATAATGTTGGGCAGGCCGACGTCCTGCATCACTTGGGCGGTGATGGTATTTTTAGAATACACCAGGCCGTCGCGCATCGTCATCTGGTTGCCGGTGGTGCCGCTCATGTCGGTCGGCCGCCACATCTTGCCGTCGCCGGCCTTGATGCTCATCACCGCGTCGCGGTAGGGCCGGTCCGGCGCCATGCCTTTCTCCAGCGCGGCGCCATACACCACCGGCTTGAAGGTCGAACCGGGCTGGCGCTCGGCCTGCGCCACGTGGTCGAATTGTTCGCGCCGGAAGTCGCGGCTGCCGACCCAGGCCCGAACTTCCCCGCTCGCCGGATCGAGCGCCACGAAGCCGGCTTCGAGGCGCGATTTGGCCGCGCGCAGCACGGCGATGAAGTTGCGGTCGGCTTTCAGGCGCTTCAGCGCGGCCAAGCCCGCTTCGCCGCCTTCGACCGCCTTGCGGTAGTCGGCCGTCTCGCGCACGAAGGCGTCGCCCAGCGCGCCGTGCGACTGCCAGAAATACTGGAACGGCTTGACCGCGCTGTGCGCCGAAGCGTAGGCGCCGGTCGAGCTCGAAAGGCTCATGCCCGGCTGGCTCCACTCGACGTCGGCCACCGCCTGCAGCGCGTTGGCCTGGCGCTCGACGGCGTGCAAGGCGGCCTGCTGCAGCGCGAAGTCGAGCGTGGTGTGCACCACCAGCCCGTCGAGCTGCAGGTTGTAATCATTTTCGTCGGCCCAGTCGATCAGCCACTTGCGCACGTAGGCGGTGAAATGGGTATCGGTGCCGGCGCGCTCGGCCTGACGCGCGAAATGCACCCGCAGCGGCCGTTTTCTCAACGCCTCGAAACGCGGCCGGGTAATGACGCCGTGCTTGAGCATCTGCCCCAGCACCACGTTGCGCCGCTCCAGCGACCGGCCGGGGTTACTCACCGGGTTGTAGTAGTTGGTCCCTTTCAGCATGCCCACCAGGGTCGCGCTTTCGAGGATGTCGAGTTGAATCGCCGACTTGTCGAAATAGGTGCGCGCCGCCATCTCGATGCCGAAGGTGTTGTGCAGGAACGGCACCGTGTTGAGGTAGGCTTCCAGGATCTCGGTCTTGCTGTAGGTCGCCTCGATTTTTAACGCCGTGATCAGCTCCTTGAGTTTACGGTTCAGGTTGCGCGAGCGCCCTATCTCTTCCGGGAACATATTGCGCGCGAGCTGCTGGGTGATGGTCGAGCCGCCCTGGGCGTCGCCCTTGAGGCTGTAAAAAACGGCGGCTGCGGTCCGCTTGAAGTCGATCCCGTGGTGCTGGTAGAAGCGGTGGTCTTCGGTGGCCACCAGGGCGGCGGTGACGTGGGGCGACATCTGCGCCAGCTTGACCCGCTCCTGCAAGCCCTGGTCGAAGCTGGCCAGCTCCTTGCCGTCGGCCGACACCAGCGTCGACGCCCGCGCGGCGCGCGCCTGTTTCAGGTCCTTGATGCCGGGGGTGACGGGAATGAGGATCAGCACATACGCCAGCAGCAGCGCCACCAGAGCGCCAAACCCCCACAGCACAATCAATGCCGCCCGCTTTGCCGGCGGCTGCGCCAGCAGGTAGGCATGCACCCGGATGTAACCGGCCCGCGCCCTGGCTTTAGTGGTGTCCAGCATCGGTTCAAACCGTTCCCGCGCGCGTTTCAGATGGTCGTTCACTATGGTTATTCCACTATTCATTGATCCCAGCCGGCAAGTATATCTGACGGCCGCGAAAATCCCTGTCATTCGCGTGTGTCCGTCCCGGTCCCAATCCACCCAAGTTAAGGCTTTTCAGCAGTTTTTTTGACTCATGGCTTTGTGCGGCTTTTGGCCTGGGCTTCGTGGTTTTGGGAGATTCTGGCGGTGTTGATAGGTCCGGCCGGCGATCAGGTCGAGTACTCCCCGGAGCAATTTTTTGACCTTCCTACCGATGATGCCACCGAGCAGAAGGATGGGCATCAGGGGTTTGAGCGCGGTGTGGGCGTAGGCGTGGTTGACGCGTTTGCTGTCAGGCAGGTCGGCGTCGGCATGGGCGGTGAGGGCGACGAGGGCTTGCAGGTTGTCGCAGACGATTTTGGCGGCGACGTCGCGGGCCACGGCCTGCTGGGTCAAGCCGGTGACGTGCTCCAGATTGAGCCTGTGCTTGAGCCGTTTGAACGCCTCCTCAATGCCCCAGCGCTTGTGGTAACGCCCGGCGAAGCAGGCGGCCGGGTAGAGCTTGTCGTCGAACAGGTTGGTCATGAGAACGCGCTGTTCGCCGCTGGGCAATACGTTGCGGACCAGGCGCACGCGCTGCGGTTTGCGCGGACTCATAGTCGAGCGCGTCGCGCTTGTTCGGCGCGGGCAGCACGACGACCTGCTCGAGCGCGTCGGAGCGCATGAACGCGCGTACGCAGGCGAAACCGCTGGAATTATCGACGCGCATGCAGAACTTGATGGTGCGTTGGTTCAGCACGGCGACCAGCCAGCGGCAGGGATAGCCGCGGTCGAGCAGTAGTAGGTCGTCCGGGGAAAGCCGGTCGAGGTGTTGGAACAGGAACTGGCGTTCGCCGCGTTCGTGGACGTTGTGCAGGGAGGCGGCGAGCATCAGGCCAGGCCCCGGCAAGAACAGGCAGAAACGCATCGCTGAGGCGTCGGCGGCGACCAGTCGCAGGCCGCGCCAGCGCGGCACGAACCCGTCCTGCACGGCGCGCGCGATCAGCCAGTCGTTCAGGCGCGCAATGGCTGTCAGCGACAGCTTGGCGCGCGCTTGGGCGAATGCCTGCTCGGACACTGCGTGGACCAACCGGGCTTGTTGGCGAAGATGGGCGAAGAAGGTGTCCAGCTCGGCTTGGACGCTCATGCGCATGCCCGTCAGCATGACCGCGACCAGCGTCGCCAGGGGCAGTTTGCGACAGCGCGAAAATGCGGTCGGATGGTCGGCATGACGAGCATCGTCGAGAAATTCTGAAGAGCATCGTCGGGCGGCGAAATCTTGGAATAGCACGGTGAGAACGGACATGGCAGGCAGTGGAAGAAAAAATTCACACTTGCGGCCGCGATTTTAATGCAATGTCAAGTATATTTTATTTAATAATATAAATAAATTATCTAACTGCACACAATCTCTTTAACTTGGGTGGATTGGGGTGAATCCGGCCTCGCGGGGCAATTGAAGAAGCTGCTGGCCGAACGCATGCTGACAGCTGAACTGAACCATCATTTGGCTAACGAGGAAGCATCGGGCAACCATCGCAACGGCAGCAGCCAGAAGACGGTTCTGCCCCCTGGCGGCAAGATGCGGCTCAACATACCGCGGGACCGCCTAAGCAGCTTTGAGCCCAAGCTCGTGGCCAAACACCAGCGCCGCATGCCTGGCTTTGATGACCACGTGATCAGCATGTACGCGCATGGCATGAGCGTGCGCGAGATACAGGGCCACCGGCTCGAACTGTACGGCACTGACGTGTCGCCCGGCCTGAGCTCCACCATCACCGACGAGGTCGCGCAGTGGCAGCAACGGCCATTGGAATCGATGTATCCAATCGTGTATTTCGACGCACTGCGACTGAAGATCCGGGATGAAGGCACAGTCAAGAACATGGCCGTGTATCTGGCCTTGGACATCCGTGCCGATGGAGCGCAGTGCAATCGTTGCCGTCTTCGTAGCCGCTGGCGATCTGATAGACCCGCTGGGTCAGGATGTCGTGTTGCGAATGGGTGACGTCGCTGGCGTGGCGTCGGTCAGTGAGCGCCCCCGACAGCCGCTTGGTCAGGCCGATCTGGCGGTCTATCCCATTGAGCAGGAGTGGCCCGACATCGGACGACAACGCCCCGCCTTCGAAGTCGGCCCGCACTAAAAAACCGGGAATGGGAGCAAAGCGGAGTTGTTCTGGTTTAAAATTCATCTCGGGCAAGGTGTGTTTGTGTTGAGCGAATAGGTTTCTAGATAATTCCCATTCTATCAATCAGTTACGGCATCCTTGCCCTTTTTTATACAATATCCGGGCTAGAAGTGCTCGAAGTCATCCTGCGAGAGCTATTCGGTGACGCCGTGAAGACCGACAAAAAATCGCGCCTCCGCTCGCTCAAAGATTTGGACGAGGCGGCGGCCACCCTCGCCAGCGCCTGCCAAATGCTGCTGAATGACACTGTGCCGGATGCAGAGCTGCGTAAACAGTTGTTCTCGCGGATTTCTCCTGACGCGCTCGCGCTGGCCCTCTCCGGCGTCAACAAGCTGATTCGGCCGACCGACAATGTGTACTACCAGGAGCTGGACGCCAAGTACAAAACCGTGCGCCGCTTTTTGCCAGCGCTGGCCAAACACATCCATTTTGGCGCGAACGCCGCTGGCGAACCGTTTATCGCCGCATTCGCCTGGCTTCGCACCAACATGATGGTGAAACGACCGGCAACGACGCCGGTCTATCGTGACCGGTCATTCCGGTCCATCGTGACCACCCCATTCCGGTCTATCGTGACCGATTTGGGCCGTTACCGGAATCAGCGGTCACGATACCGGAATGGTGCCGTACAGCACCGAAATGATGTTACGCATATAGCAACCGACCAAGTACGCTGCCAGCTTTTGTCTGGAGACAGCGTGCCGGTATCGACCGATGGCCGGCTGCTCGATCAGCCTTCGCGGCGAGATTCAAAAATCATAGCGCACGCCGACAGCAACAGCGCGGCCGCCGCCAATGCTCGCATCGAAATCACTTAAGCCCCTTCGACGCGCAGTGAGGACGGCAGTTTCGGCTTCCCAATAATACTCGGCGAAAATCTTGTAGTCGTCCGAGAGCTGATGGTCGATGCCAAGATGGGCAATGTAATCGCCGTAGTTCTTCACTTTCGCGAGCATCAATTTGAGCATGCTTTTGCCCAGGGCATAGCTGCCGAAGAGATTGATGGAATGATTGCCATTGGTTGAGAAGCCGCCGCGCTGACGGTTTCCAGTGTCGAATATTTCGTACTTTACCGCCAGGTATAGCTTGTCGGTCTGATGGCTGGCGGACAGCCCATAGAGCCGGTCGCGCCCATAGCTCGCATTGCCCCGGTCATCCACGCCTGCGGCAAGGCGGGTGTTGCCGAAGGCATAGGTGGTGGCGACTTGCCAGCGACGCTCATCGATGCGTGAGGTCGAGCGCATGTTTCCGCCGCTGCCGGCATATGCTGCGGCTAGGGAGAAACCGTTGAATTCCGGGGCGGTATAGGCAATGGTTTCGGCGACTCGAAACACGGTGTAGGTCGCGAAGCCGCTGTAATAGCTGCTGAACATGTCCACCGGCGCTGCGATCGCATTATAGTAAGGCATCCACTGCTGACCGTATGCAATTGATCCGAAGTTGCCCCGCAATCCAAGCTGAGCGATCCTGAGGCGCTGCCCATGGGGACGGCTGGCATCGCCCTGATCGTAGGGGTCGCGCATCCTGAAGTTTGCGGAATCAAAAGGAATTTCGATTTGACCGGTCAGCGTCAGCTCCGTGTTTAGCGGATATTCGACCTTGACCCCCACTCGGGAGTAGGCGTCTCGCAAGGAGGTATAACTGTTCAGGCGATTTTGGTGGTCTGGGCTTACTGTCTCGAGCTGAGTGCGCAGCGAACCGTAAAAGTCGAAACCTGGGGCACTCTGGGCAGCAGCGTCGGTCCAGTAAATACAGTTCGAAATTCCGAGCGCGAAGCCGGCCAAAGTTAGGTGTGACTTAGCCATAAATATTCTCCAAATGCTCGGATAGAAAGATTGCCTGGACTGCGGCGAGGTGCGTGGAAACAGATGTAATTTCGAGCAATAATTCACGGACGCCTTCCCATACAATCTGCACGCCAAGGCACAGCAAAATGAAGGCGGTAAGGCGCAGAAAGACGGCTGTTCCGGCTTCGCCAATCAGACGCAGAAAGTGCTCACCATAGCGAAAAGCAAGATATAGCAGTACGCCGATAACTGCTAGCGCCAACATAGCGCCACCCATGCGTGCCAACGATATCAGAAATTTCACATCGTGCAGGGCGACGCCTACCGTAATGGCGACGGAGATTGAGGCCGGACCGCAACTGATCGGAAAGGTTAGTGGATAAAAAGCCTGCCGGTGCGCATGGTCTGGTGTAAACGCCTCGGCCAAGGCCACCTGGCTGTCCGGTGTGGCTGGCGTTGCTCCAAGCAGACGCCATGCTACGGAAGCGAGGATCAGGCCGCCGCCGATGCGGACGATGGGCAGCGCAATGCCAAAGAAATCGAGCACATACGACCCAACCAGCATCGAACCCGTCATCAGCCAGAACATGTTGCGCGCGATGCGGCGCGCCAGCAGTGCGCGGGTTGTGAGCGATGCACCATCGGTCATGCTCAGGAAAATCGGTGCAGTCGCGGCCGGATTGAGAATAGGTAACATCGCCGCGAACACAAACAGAAAGCTTTTGGCCGCTGCCAGCATTAATTCAATTGTCATAGCAATATAGGCTTATTGTGCGCTACCGGGTTTTTCCGCCAATTCACGTAGTCGCCGGCGCAGTGCGCGTTCACGTTCTTGTTCCACAAGCCAGTCTTCACGTACGGCACGCCAGAGCGCAATCACCATCAGGATGATTACCAATACAAATGGCAAGCCAAAGACAATGGTTGCTGTTTGTACCGCTTTGATGCCGCCCGCTAGCAACAGACTGACAGCGATGCCGGAAACCAGCAGCCCCCAGATTACCTTGATACGCGCACTCGGATCATGGTCGCCGCCAGTGCTCATCATGCCTAGCACCAAAGTGGCCGAGTCACCTGACGTGATGAAAAATACCAGGACCAACAAAGTCGCTACAACCGACATGATGGAGCCGAGGGGCAATGCTTCGAACATGGTAAACAATGCCGTCGACACATCCGCCTTGACCGCCTCGGCGAGCGGAACGGATTGCCAGATTTCCAGGTGCAGGGCAGTGCCGCCAAAAACGGAAAACCAGACCATGCTTGCCAGGGTCGGTGCGAGCACAGTGCCCGCAATAAATTCCCGGATGGTGCGGCCACGAGAAACGCGGGCGATGAACAGGCCCACAAAGGGAGACCAAGTTATCCACCATGCCCAGTAAAATACAGTCCACTCACCCACCCAGTCGCTTTCCCGGAAGGGAGTCGTGCGCAGGCTCATGCGCACGAATTCGCTTACGTAAGCGCCTAAAGTAGTGGTGAAGGTGTCGATGATCGTGATGGTGGGGCCGACGATGAAGATCGTAACCATTAAAAGAAAAGCCAAACCAAGATTTATATTGGAGAGAATCTTAATGCCCCGCGTTACGCCGCTGACTGCTGAACCAATGAATAGTGCTGTTGTCACTCCGATAATGGCAAGTTGCGATGAGACGCTGACCGGCAAGCCGAACACCGCGTTCAGGCCGCTGTTGATCTGCAGCGCACCGATTCCCAACGAGGCAGCTACACCAAATGCGGTCGCGATAATGGCCAGCACATTCACGGGCACTGACAGTTTGGGTGCCCATCTCCACGGCAGTGACTCGGTTGCAGAACTAATCAGCGCAGGCTTTCCTTTTCGAAAGGAGAAGAAAGCAATTGCCAGTGCAACGACGCTGTATACTGCCCAAGGATGCAGGCCCCAATGAAAAAAGCTGTAGCGCATTGCAGCGTTGGCCGCTTCTGATGTGCGTGCGGCGATGCCGGGTGGCGGCGTGACAAAATGCGAGATGGGCTCGGCCACGCCCCAAAAGACCAGCCCGATACCCATGCCGGCAGCAAACAGCATAGCGAACCAGCTAAGCAGTGAAAATTCCGGTTCGTCATCTTCCAATCCCAGCTTAAGATTGCCGTACCGGCTGAAGGCAAGCACTGCTGCGACGATAACGAGTCCAAGCACCGTCCACAGATACAGCCAGCCGAAATTAGTCGTAATTAATGCTAACAAGCGGTCAAATATTGCCGCAAGCGAGGTTGGGGCAAAAATACCCCAGACTACGACGACAAGAATGACGCCCGAAGAGATGATCAGCTGCATTGTTAAACTCCTTGAAAATGGGCGTTGAGACAGGCCCTGCGTCGCTGGACATTCTCCCGCTGAGTCTGCTTTGTCCGGTCTGGGGAAGACACTTCCTCCGGGTCCGTTCATGCACAGAGGTGGACTATGCGGGTCGTCGTGAACGATAACACTGCTTCTGGGTGAATGCAGACCTTGACGGAGGCACAGTGTACATGAAGCCTTAGCATAGGGAGCGCACTGCTGAGTCCGTCCGATTGGCGGAAAAAAAGAAGTAGCCGGTCTTTTGCGCAGCCGACAACTTTTACAATCGTTAAACACTCAGACTCATGCAGCCAGCGATTCCAGCACCTTATTGAATGCCGGGCCCGGCGGCCTAAACGGACCGGGCGCGGTCAGCCAACGGCCCCGTACTCAGGCCAGCCAGCTGCCGAAGCTGCTGCCATCATCAAGACTGGCGGTGGAAACGCGCCTGTCCGACCTGGAAGACTACGTTGAATGCATCGAGCACTTCGTGGCTCGTGTGGAACACCGCTACATGGAACGCTTCGAGGTCCCCCTGTGTCAAACTACTGTGAGACAACTTCATCATGCTAATTAAGGAAGTTGCTATCACATGGAAAACCAGATGTCGCCAGCGGTAAAACAAAATGATGAACGCGAGAGTGCCGAGGTTGTCGCCGTCGCGCGCCGCCGTAAGTTCACGGCCAGCTACAAGCGGCGCATCGTGCGCGAAGCCGATGCCTGCAGCAACCCGGGCGCCGTCGGTGCGCTGTTGCGTCGCGAGG
>NZ_PDOB01000030.1 GCF_002760665.1 Massilia psychrophila
ACAACCTCGGCACTCTCGCGTTCATCATTTTGTTTTACCGCTGGCGACATCTGGTTTTCCATGTGATAGCAACTTCCTTAATTAGCATGATGAAGTTGTCTCACAGTAGTTTGACACAGGGGGGTCGACGTGGTCCAAGACGTCTTGCAGCGCATAGGCCAGCATCCTGCATCGCTGGTCGAACAACTGACGCCACACCTGTGGAAGACGCTGTTCGCCAAAAATCCACTGCGCTCAGATCTTTACCAACGCGACGACCGCCAGTCACATCAATAACGCCGTTCACTTACCGCTTACACGTGCCCGCCGAAATTCCGAGAGTAAACGCGAATTCGACAAAGTTTACAAGCCCCTTCTGCAACTCATCGAATGTAAACGGTTTTTTTGGGCTGCGTAAGCGGACGCTGCGGATGTGTATAACGCTACGGGTTAACGGCGACTCCTCGACGCCGAATTTACGATTACGTTCCCGCATATTAGCCGGCGCCTGATGTACATCACATATGCTTGTGAAGGGAGGCAGTTGGACAATGTATGGGTGATTCAGAAGAGTATGTTGAGTATGTTACCCAGCGATATTTCCAACAATAAATTAATTTAAAGAGTATTCCATCATGCTCACGTCAAAATCCTTCCGAACTAGCTACATAATGATAGCTATTATGACAATTTATTTCTCTCTATCTTTTGGCATCGTTGCGGGCCAAGCACAGGACACTTCGTCACCAGACCTGTTGAGGGCTAAGGCATTGAATATGGGCATTAATTCATTGAAAACGGTGAAAGTCGCGGATGCTCCCACATTTAAACAGTTCGTTGTTGACCGTACTAAACTGCAGCAGTTGGGTAAAGCCCTGTTCTGGGATCAGCAGGTAGGCAGCGATGGTCAGTCTTGTGCAAGTTGTCACTTTCATGCCGGCGCCGACAATCGGTCGAAAAACCAGGTGAATCCTGGTTTCAGGAGTTCACTCATCGCCGGCGGAGATACCGTTTTTGGCCAAACTTCTCGCGGAAAACTTACCCCAAATTATCAACTCACCCTTGACGACTTTCCTTTCCACAAGCTTCAAGATCCAAACAATCGCAATTCATTGGTACTGAGTGATACCAATGACGTGGTTTCTTCTCAAGGATCTTTTAACGTAGATTTCCGCGGATTTGGGTTGTCGGCGAATGACATCGGTATTCCGGTAGCCGGCGTGTTCAAGGATCCGGCCACAGGCGCCATGGTGCGTAACGTGGAACCGCGCAATACGCCCACCGTCATCAATGCGGCGCTCAACCATCGGAACTTCTGGGACGGGCGGGGGCGCAACGAATTCAACGGCGTTAACCCGCTAGGCTCGCTTGATGCCGAAAAAATTGTTAAAATTACAAGTGTAAATAGTGTTGTTTTTGTTCAGACCCGCATTTCAAATTCTTCCGGCGCATCACAGGCAGTAGGACCACCGCTCAGCGCTCTGGAGATGTCATTTTCTGGCCGCACTTTCCCCTTAATCGGAAGGAAACTTCTTAACCGGACGCCGCTCGCGGGACAGAATGTCGCTCTGAACGACAGCGTACTGGGCAGCGGCCTGACCACCGGGGAAGGCCTTAAAGTGAAGTATGTGGATCTCGTCAGGGGCGCTTTTGATCCTACATGGTGGAACGCGCCATTGGGGTGGGTGGTCGATCTCGCCGACCAGGCCAACCCGGAGCTGGTGAAGCTGCCCGATGGAGCAAAACCCAGTTCCACCCAGTTCACGGTGATGGAATATAACTTTGGCCTGTTCATGGGAATGGCGGTCAATGAGTATGAAAAGTTACTCATTGCCAATGACTCGCGTTTCGACCAGTTCATGGAAGGTGATAACTCCCGTTTAAGCCCACAGGAGCAACAGGGACTGCGCATATACCTGGGATCGGGCAAGTGCATCAACTGTCATGGCGGAGCCGAGATGACAAATGCGAGCCTGCGCCGGGTGCAGGGGTTCGAAGTTCTAGAGCGGATGATCATGGGCAATGATCGGGTAGCCGTCTACGACAATGGTTTTTATAATATCGGCGTACGACCGACCAAGGAAGACATGGGCGTCGGCGCAACAATCGGTTCCAAAAACCGCCCGCTCTCCAATTCCCGTGCTTTTCAGAAATGCGTAAACGACGCGCTGACAGCCAATCCGTCGTTGTCGCTTGCACAGGCGAACGACAGCTGTGGCGTGCCCCGCATGCTCGCCCGCCCGGCAGAGGCGGCAAAATTGCTCGCCAAGGCCGCTGCACAGGTGGGTAATCCGCAGCAGGCGATCATATTGCTTAATCAAGCCAATGCATTGATAAGTTCGGCGCCGCCCGATCTCGTACAAGGATCATGCAAGCTTGCCAAAAATCCAGCATTGCCATGCCCTGTATTGCCAGATGGCTCCGGTGTTCAGATGGACGGGGCGCTCGATGTGCTGGCGAAGTTTTCCATCGACCCGGCCGTATTGACAGCGGCTGCCAGCCTGTTGCCCGACCCCGTAAGCCCTGGCGCCGCCTCGAGTTTGCTCGCACCGCCGCTTGGCCGCAACGAGCGGGTGGCGGTGGATGGCGCGTTCAAAACGCCTACCGCACGTAATGTGGAACTGACAGCGCCGTATTTCCATAACGGAGGAACGGCGACCTTGGATCAGTTGGTGGATTTCTACAACCGCGGCGGGGATTTTGCGGTGCAAAACCAGGACAACCTGGATCCTGACATTCAGCCTTTGGGCCTGTCTATCCAGGACAAGGCAGATCTCGTTGCGTTTTTGCGCGCTCTTACCGATGAGCGAGTGAGATTTGACAAGGCGCCGTTCGATCATCCAAGTCTCAACTTGCCGAATGGAGGTAGCGCCGCCAGCTATAACCCCGCTTACTCTTTCGGCGCAGGTTCACCGGTACCGATCATGGATGACAGAGTCACGTTACCGGCGGCTGGCGCCTTAGGCACCGTCCGGCTTGGCACACCGAATACGCCGTATGCCAATTTCCCCGATCCGTTGACACCGCCCTCGCCGTCCCGCTAAGAGCGGGCCGGCAGCCAGTAGCTGCGCTTGGCCAGGGCCAGTAATCTGCACGCCGCACGACAGCGCCTGTTTGACCAAGCGCGGCTTGATCGCGCGGGGCGACGAGGTGATCTGGCTCGCCCGGATCACCTGTGGCAATGCACAAGCGGGTTCAGACTGAGCCCGATGTATTGTTCGGCAATTTTCAAGGTCGGTCCCAATCATTGCGCGCCGTGCCCAGACAGGCTTTCGCGCAAGCACACGCCACGCTGTCGCTGACAGCCTTTGTCTCTCTCAATTATTGGCTTGTTACGCTCACCGGGCATCATGGTATCGTGCTGCGCTAATGCCGCTTGTGTCGGTTGTGTCGGTTGTGTCGGTTGTCAATGCAAGCAACGACTGGCTACACACTGATTCAGATTGTCGTGACAACACATTTCAGGTTCACCAAACAAGGGCCGCCCAGTTTCGACTATTAAAAAAATATCGTGATTTGTTTCCCGATTACTTTAATCGGCGCCTATTCCGGCAATGCCTAAATAATGCTTATGTTCCGGCGGAATACATGGCATCTGATGTAAATCACATGTGCTAATTGAAGAGGTACTTGAACAATATATAGATGAGCTGCAAGCGTATGTTGGGAATGACGCTACACGACATTCCGAATAATTCGTTGGTTTGAAGGGCTCAATTATGTTCAGGTTAAAAACTTTTCGAACCAGCTATATAGTTTTAGCTGCTCTGGCGATATATTTATCTCTTGCCTTCGGCATAGTTACTGGCCAAACACAAAACACCATGTCACCAGAACTCTTGCGGGCCATGGCATTGAAGATGGGCACCAATTCCTTGAAAACGGTCAAAGTCAAGGATGCTCCTACATTCAACGAATTTGTTGTTGACCGTGTCAAGCTGCAGCAACTGGGTAAAGCCTTGTTCTGGGACCAACAGGTGGGCAGCGATGGCCAGTCTTGTGCAAGTTGCCATTTCCACGCCGGCGCTGACAACCGGTCGAAAAACCAGATCAACCCTGGCTTTAGAAATTCGCTGTTCGCCAGCGGGGATACTGTCTTTGGTAAAACTCTGCGCAAACAACTCACTCCAAATTATCAGCTTACCCTTGACGATTTTCCTTTTTACAAGCTTCAAGATGCAAACAATCGGAATTCATTGGTGTTAAGCGATACCAATGACGTGGTTTCCTCTCAAGGAACTTTTAACGCAAACTTCCAGGGACTTGGCGTATCGGCAAACGACATCGGCATTCCCGTTGCGAACGTATTTTGGGATTCAGTTGCAAACGCCATGGTGCGAAATGTGGAGCCGCGTAATACGCCTACCGTCATCAACGCGGTGCTCAACCATCGGAACTTCTGGGACGGACGGGGGCGTCATGAATTTAACGGCGTCACCCCACTGGGCTCGCTTGATCCCGAAAAGATCGTCAAGGTTGCAGGTTTGAATAGTATTGTTTTTGTTCAGACCCTCATTTTAAATTCTTCCGGCGCGTCACAGGCAGTAGGACCACCGCTAAATAGCCTGGAAATGTCATTTAGGGGCCGCACTTTCCCCATACTCGGAAGAAAACTTCTCAATCGGACGCCGCTTGTGGCGCAGAATGTCGCATTCAACGACAGCGTTCTGGGCGGCAGCCTGACCACCGGCAAAGGACTGACAAAAAAATATGTGGATTTTGTCAGGAGTGCTTTTGACCCTTCGTGGTGGAACGCACCGGCGGGTTGGGTGGTCGATGTCGCCGACCGGGCCAACCCGAAGCTGGTACAAACGTCTTATGGCGTGACACCCACTGCTACCCAGTTCACCGTGATGGAATATAATTTTGGCCTTTTCATGGGATTAGCAATTAATGAATACGAAAAGTTATTAATTGCCAACGACTCGCGTTTCGACCAGTTCATGGACGGCGATAATGCGATTTTAAATGCACAAGAACAACAAGGACTGCGCGTCTTCTTAGGCTCGGGCAAGTGCATCAACTGCCATGGAGGCGCCGAAATGACCAATGCGAGCGTGCGCCGGGTGCAAGGCTTCGAAGTACTCGAGCGTATGATCATGGGCAACGATCGGGTCGCCGTCTACGACAATGGGTTTTATAATATCGGCGTACGGCCGACCAGGGAAGACATGGGTATCGGCGCAACCATCGGTTCCAAAAACCTTCCGTTATCGAATTCCCGTGGTTTTCAAAAATGCGTGAACGATGCGATGACGGCCAGTCCCTCGCTTTTACTGGCGCAGGCGAACGATAACTGCGGCGTCCCCCGTATTTTGGCCCGACCCGCAGAGGCTGCCAAATTACTTGCTAAAGCAGGCATACAGGCAGGCAATTCACCATCGGTCCTTAAATTACTTAATCAAGCCAACGGATTTATCAATTCGGTACCGCCCGACCTCGTGCAGGGATCATGCAGGCTTGCCAAAAATCCCGCATTACCGTGCCCCTTATCGCCTTATGGCGGCATGCAGCTGGACGGCGCACTCGATGTACTAGTGAAACTTTCTGCCGACCCAGGCGTATTGGCATCGGCTGCCAGTCTTTTGCCTGACCCCGTACGCCCTGGCATCGCCCCGAATTTGCTGGCGCCGCCGCTTGGCCGCAACGAGCGGGTAGCGGTGGATGGGGCGTTCAAAACCCCTACCACGCGCAATGTGGAACTGACGGCGCCGTATTTCCACAATGGAGGAACGGCCACTTTGGCTCAGATAGTGGATTTTTACAACCGCGGCGGGGATTTTTCGTTGCAAAACCAGGACAACCTGGACCCGGACATCCAACCGCTGGGCCTGTCTGGCAATGACAAGGCAGACCTCGTTGCATTTCTGCTCGCGCTTACTGATGAGCGAGTGAGATATAACAAGGCACCGTTCGATCATCCAAGCCTTAACTTCCCCAATGGGGGCAGCGCCGCCAGCTACAATCCTGCGTACTCTTTCGGCGCCGGCTATCCGATAGCGATCATGGATGACAGGGTCACGTTACCGGCGGCTGGCGCCTTGGGCGCCGTCCGGCTTGGCACGCCAAATACGCCGTATGCCAATTTCCCCGATCCGTTGACGCCGCCCTCGCTGTCACGCTAAGCACTCACCCGAAATACCGACACGGAACACATTGTGAGAATCGATCCCCGAAACAGGTGCCAATGAGCAATGCTGACTTTGTTTTTGATGCTTCTCGGTGCAATGGCGTACAGATTAACGCTGTCATGAAGAATAGGCTTGTGATCTTGCCATCCCGCCAGCCCCCGAGTAAACGACGGCTGGGTTCTCTCTCTCACCTCACGGAGTGTGCTATGGGTTTCGATTTAGGTAGTCTTTTACAGCAATACGCGGGCAGCAACCCCACCAACCACGCCCAGGCGCAGAACGATTTCGACCAGGTTGCGCAAAATGCGCCCCAATCGCACCTAGCCGAAGGTGTGTCCGAAGCGCTGCGTTCGGACCAGACCCCGCCGTTCCCGCAGATGGTCGGCCAGTTGTTTAATCAAGGCGACTCCAGCCAGCGCGCCGGCATGCTTAACCAGCTGCTCGGCGGCATCGGACCCGGCGTGCTGTCGTCGATTGCCGGCGGTGCCTTCGGCAGCCTGTTCGGCGGCCATGGCAACGCCAACGCCAACGCCGACGTGCCGCAGCTGACGCCCCAGCAAGCGTCGGCCATGACGCCGGAACAGGTGCAGGAAATCGCGGCAAAGGCCGAGCAAGACAATCCTGGCATCGTCGACCGCATGGGCGCGTTCTATGCCGAGCACCCGCAACTGGTCAAAGGCCTTGGCGGCGTCGCATTGGCACTGGTGCTGGGCCGCATGGCGCAGGGCAGGCAGCGTTAAACCGTTTGCATAGCACCAACACACCCCACTCGCGACTACAACGAGCACAAGGATCACACCATGGGCATTCTGAGCAATATCTTCCAAAAGATTTTTCCATCGTCGCACCCGGCTGTAGCTCAAGCGCCGACGCAGGCATCGCCCCCTACCGCCACCACCACCGCCGCCGCGCCTGCAACTATGTCCACGCCTGCAACTGCGTCTGCGGCGGCCGTTGCCACCCCGGCTGCGCCAATGGCGGAAGTCGATGTCGAATCGATCCTCAACCACATGTCGGGCGCATCGAGCCTGAACTGGCGCACGTCGATCGTCGACCTGCTGAAACTGCTCAGCCTCGACAGCAGCCTCGATTCGCGCAAGGAACTGGCCAAAGAGCTTCACTTCACCGGCGACACCGGCGATTCGGCCTCGATGAACATCTGGCTGCACCGCCAGGTGATGAACAAGCTGGCGGCGAACGGCGGCACGGTGCCGGCCGACCTGAAAGACTGACAGTGCCTGTCGGTCAGTCGGTCAGGCTGACATTGGCAGCTGGGCAGGTACGGCACCAGCTCGACGAAAAATGCGAACAGCGCAAAGAAAATGAAACCCGAGGCGAACGGCCAATATTGTCCGTGGCGCTTTTTGGCAAACAGCCATGCGGCAGCCAGCGACGGTGCATCGGGCTTGTCTCATTCGGCCGCCGCGCGGTCGCGCGCCGCATCGGCAGCCAGTTTTCAAACGTCTGCTGGGCGCTGCGGGTGTTCGATTGGGCCACCCGATGCTGCTGCGCAGCCTGCTCCAGCCGTTCGGTCGCTTCGAGGCAGTTGGCGTCGGCCTGGTTTGCCGCGGCACGCACGGCCGGTCCCCTGGCCGGATCGATGAAGCTGTCCAACGGCGCCGGTGGCTCGACCCGCCACCTGTTGCCGACGATCCGGTCAACCGCAGGCCTTTGCCCATGCTCGACTCCTTTGCAAATTTAGCAATGAAGTGCGCAGGACGGCATGGGTTTGGGGTTTAAGCGAGCAATATTGCGCACAAAGCAGCGAGCGGTACGCGTGGTATTGGCTGGCGATTGTTTTTCCGGCTGCGCAAAGAAATTGGGGCCCCGCATTCGCGAGGACGACGAGCTATAAGTCGTCATCCTCGCGAACGCGGGGACCTCATATTCTCACAGAAAATCACACAAACAGCTTGTCGTACGCCGCCAGCAAGGTCTGGTGCATCGGGCTGCCTTCCATGTCGGCGCCCAGCGTTTCCAGGCCAAAAAAACGCTCGCTGCGGGCTAACAAAGCTTCCGCCTGGCGCACCGTATCAACGCCGTACAGCAGCACCATCGAGCGGCGGTAGTTGTCGACGTCCTCGACATTGATCATGCTCTCGATGCAGCGGTACACCAGGCGGCGCTTTGGTGCCAAGTCCTTGAAGTGGTGGATCCAGTCGCAGCCTTCGAGAATGGCGTCTTCGTCGCCGACGGCCAGCGCCAGCAGGGTTTTCAGTTCGCCCACGCGCAGCTGTTTCCATGGCGTGCCGAGCGGAATGGCCAGACCGAGGATCTCCCACAGCGGGCGCTCGTCGTTGACGTTCATGGTCTGCAGCTGTTCCAGCAGGTCGGCGCATTCCTGTTCGGACAGCGTGTTCAAACGCACCAGCTTGGGCCGGATCGCGTTGCCGATGCTGTTGTTTTCCCACTCGAGGTCTTCGACCGGATAAATTTCAGAAAACCCGGGGACCAGGATGCGGCAGCTGTAAGCGCCCTGCTCGCTGAAATCGGCGACGTAGATGTCGTTGCCTTCGCGGTGGATGCAATCGACCAGCCACTGGTAATCTTCTTCGGTGGTGTTGCTGAAGTTCCAGTCGGCGAACGGGAAGTCCGGCGTGTCGCCCATGAAGTTCCAGCTGATCACGCCGCTCGAATCGACGAAGTGAATTTCCAGGTTGGCGACGGCGTTTATCTCGCTCATGTCGAAGCCCGGCTCGGGGAAGCCTTCGAGCGAGTCGAGCGCCCGGCCCTGCAGCAATTCGGTCATCGCCCGCTCGAGCGCGATTTCGAAGCGCGGGTGGGCGCCGTAGCTGGAGAACACGCCCTGATCCTTCGGATGGACCAAGGTTACGTTCATCACCGGATACTTGCCGCCCAGCGAGGCGTCCTTGACCAGGATGCCGAAGCCGGCCTTGCGCAAGCCCGCGATGCCGGCGGCAATATTGGGAAAGCGCGCTATCACCTCGTCCGGCACTTCCGGCAGGCACAGGCCTTCGCTGATGATGCGGTACTTGATCTGGCGCTCGAAGATTTCCGACAGCGCCTGGGTGCGCGCTTCCATCAGCGTGTTGCCGGCCGCCATGCCATTGCTGACGTACAGGTTACCGATGATGTTGACCGGAAAATAGGTCTCGGCGCCATCGCGCACGCGCTGGTACGGCAGCGCGCAGATGCCGCGCGCGACGTTGCCCGAATTAAGGTCGACCAGCACTTCGGCGTCGATTTCGGAATCGGGATTATAAAAGGCGTGCAGCTCGTCGTTGAGGATGTCGGCCGGCCACTTGCCGTCGTCGCCGCGCGCAAACCAGCGCTCTTGCGGGTAGTGCACGAACGCCTTGTTGGCGCGCGTCGCGCCCAGATGAAAGTGGGTCCAGAAATAATGGGTACCGAGGCGCTCGAAAAATTCGCCGTAGGCGCTGGCGCGGGCGGCCAGTTCAGTGGCACCCTTACCGTTCGAAAACAGCATCGGGCAATCGTTGTCCTTCATGTGGGTCGACCAGATCGCATCGACCTCGTGCAGCAAGGACGACTCGTTGAGCTTGAAGCCGCGCTCGGCCAGCTTGGCCTGCATGGTGTCGATAGTGGACTCGAGGGCGGCGTCCTTGCCGGGAATGAATGTTTGCATGCGGAGGTCTCGGTAGCAAGGGCGCGCGATGCGCGGCCGGATTAAAAAAGTTCACAGTGCGAAGCTGCAAAATACCGCATGATACAGTACCAATACCGCATCAACGCCGACGTCCGTCCCGCGGCCGGGCACCGTTTTTCAAAGCTGCCCTGAAAGAAATTCGAACTTCGGCGCTGTGGCCGGTCTCTAATTTCTTTCAATAACGCGTAGGTGCAGCTATGCATACGCATAAAAACGTCGATTCGATTGCTCCACTGGCACTTTGGGGTGGCCTCGAGTGCACCGTCAACCGGGTGCGCGACCAGTATTTCCACCAGCTCGACCGCAACGGTCACGCCGGGCGCGACGATGACATCGAGCGCTTCGCTTCGCTCGGCATCAGCGCCATCCGCTATCCGATCTTGTGGGAACGCACCGCCCCCGATGGCCTGGCCAACGCCGACTGGAGCTGGGCCGACGCTCGCCTGCATGCCCTGAAGGGCGCCGGCATCGCGCCGATCGCCGGCCTGGTACACCACGGCAGCGGCCCGCGCCACACCAGCCTGACCGATCCGGGCTTCGCCACCGGCCTGGCCGAGTACGCCGGCGCCGTAGCCGGGCGCTATCCGTGGATTACCCACTATACGCCGGTCAACGAGCCGCTCACCACCGCCCGTTTCAGCGGCCTGTACGGCCTGTGGTATCCGCACGGCCGCGACGACCGCACCTTCATCGAAGCCCTGCTGAACCAGAGCCGCGCGGTGGTGCTGGCAATGCGCGCGATCCGCGTTGTCAATCCCGACGCCAAACTGGTGCAGACCGACGACCTCGGCAAAACCTACAGCACTGGCGCGATGGCCAAGGTCGCCACGTTCTACAACGAACGCCGCTGGCTCGGCTGGGACCTGCTGTGCGGCATGGTCGGCCCCGACCATGCCTTGTGGACTTACCTGCTTGGTACCGGCATCGACCCGGCCGAGCTGCTGTGGTTCCGCGACAACCCCTGCCCGCCGGACATCATCGGCGTCAACTATTACGTCACCAGCGAGCGCTGGCTCGATCACCGGATCGGCCGCTACCCGCCGCAGTTCACTGGCGTGGCCGACGGCGTCCCGTTTGCCGACATCGAAACGGCGCGCTCGCTGGCCACGCCTACACCGGGCATTGCGCCGCTGCTCGAAGAAATCTGGGACCGCTATCGCCTGCCTTTGGTGGTCACCGAAGCGCACATCGACGCCCTGCGCGAAGACCAGTTGCGTTGGCTGCTCGAAATCTGGCAGGCCTCCCGACAAGTGCGCGCCAACGGCGTCGACGTGCGCGCAGTAACGGTCTGGGCGCTGCTCGGCTCGTTCGACTGGAACAGCCTGGTGACGCGCTGCAGCAGCCATTACGAGCCCGGCCCGTTCGACGTGCGCTCACCGCTGCCGCGCCCCACCGCGCTGGCCGGCATGATGCAAGAACTTGCGGCTGGTAAAACTTTGTCGCATCCGGTACTGCACGGCCAGGGTTGGTGGCGCCGCCCGGGGCGCTTCCTGTGCCCGCCGGTCGCCAGCCCCGCCGCGCTGACGTCGATTGCGGTCAGCGGACAAGGACAAGGACAAAAACAAAAACAAGGACAGGGGCGCCCTGTGCCGAAACCAATCCTGATCGTCGGCGCCAACGGCACGCTTGGCCGCGCATTTGCCCGCGTGTGCGAGCAGCGCAACCTGGCCCACCATCGGCTCAGCCGCGCCGACATGGACATTGCCGACCCCGTCTCGGTAGAACAGGCGCTGCAGCGCTTCGGCCCGTGGGCCATCGTCAACGCCAGCGGCTACGTGCGGGTCGACGCCGCCGAGAACGACGTCGACCGTTGCTTCCGCGAAAACGCGCACGGCCCGGCGGTGTTGGCCGCCGCCTGCGCGCGCCACGGCGTGCACCTGACCACGTTTTCGAGCGACCTGGTGTTCGACGGCCGCCAGAACAATCCCTACGTCGAAACCGACGCCGTCGCGCCGATCAATATCTACGGCAAGAGCAAGGCCGAGGGCGAGCGCACCGTGCTCGACTGCAATCCGGGCGCGCTGGTGGTACGCACCAGTTCTTTCTTCGGCCCGTGGGATCATTTCAATTTCGTCTTTCAAGCGCTCGGCGCGCTCGAAACCGGGGCGCCGTTCGCGGCCGCCAACGACATCACGGTGTCGCCCACCTACGTGCCGGACCTGGTGCACACCTGCCTCGACCTGATCATCGACCGCGAAAGCGGCGTCTGGCACCTGACCAACGGCCACCCGGTGACGTGGCTGGAGTTCGCCAACAAGGCGGCGGACCAGGCCGGCATCGATTGCAGCCGCCTCGAGTCCCAGAGCGCGGCCGCATGCAATTACGTCGCGGCACGACCGCAATACAGCGCCCTGCACAGCAAGCGGGCGCTGCTGCTGCCGACGCTGGACGACGCGCTCGGGCGCTTTTTGGCGGCGCGCGCCGAGCGCCCCGTCGATGCCGCTTCCCGGCTGCGCGGCAATGATGGCGCTTGAGGTTACCGGCCCAAGCTCACATCAACTCACCGACGCGCGCGGCAAGGGCGAAACTTGCCTGGACACGCTATCGGACGCCGCCAAACCGGCCGCAACCTTGGGACCGTTATAAAATGTAAGCATAACAGTCACCTACAGGCCCTCCGTGCAAGAACATCACGCCTTCCCTTTCCTGAAGGAGATCCTCCTGTTCCTGACCCTGGCGGGCATCTTGATTCCCACGCTGCAGCGGCTGCGCATCAACCAGGTGCTCGGTTTTCTCGCCGTCGGCGCCCTGCTCGGCCCGTTCGGCCTCGGCTTGATGGCCGACCAGGTGCCGTGGTTGGCCTACCTGACGTTTCCGCGCGTCGAAGGCGTCACCGTGCTGGCCGAACTCGGCGTGATGTTCCTGATGTTCATGATCGGCCTCGAACTGTCCGCCGCCCGCCTATGGTCGCTGCGGCGCTGGGTGTTCGGCGCCGGCAGCGCGCAGGTCATCATCAGCGCTGCATTGATCGGCGCCGCCGTGCTGATGCTCGGGCAGCGCGCCGACACCGCGATCATCCTTGGCCTGGTGCTGTCGCTGTCCTCCACCGCGGTGGTGATGCAGCTGATGACGGAGCAGCGCAGCAGCGCCAGCCGCCTTGGCCAGGCGACGTTTTCGATTTTGATGCTGCAGGACCTGGCGGTGGTGCCGCTGCTGATCCTGATCGGCGTGATGACCAAGGGCGGTGCCGCCGGCGCCGACATGACCACCCTCGTGTTGATGGCGCTGGCCAAGGCCGCCGCCGCCATCGCGCTGATCTACCTGGTGGGCGGGCGCGTGATCCGGCCGCTGTTTCGCTCTTTTGCGCGCCACCACCAGCCCGACGTGTTCATGGCGCTGATCCTGCTCAGCACGCTCGGCATCGCCGGCCTGAGTGCCGCCGCCGGGCTGTCGATGGCGCTCGGCGCGCTGATCGCCGGGCTGCTGCTGGCAGAAACCGAATTCAAGCACGAAGTCGAACTGATGATCGAGCCGTTTCGCGGCTTGCTGATGGGACTGTTCTTCATGACCGTCGGCATGGGGATGGACGCCCGCGAGATCCTCAATTCGCCGTTGTGGCTCGCTTGCGCGGTACTCGGCCTGGTCGCCATCAAGGCGACGGTCATTGCCGTGCTGATGCGCGTCGGCGGCTTGAGCTGGGGCCGCGCCATCGAAGGCGGTTTGCTGCTCGGCCAGGGCGGCGAGTTCGCCTTCATCGTGATCGGCTACGCCAGTGCCGGCGGCCTGGTCGACCCGGCTCTCGGCCAGCGCGTGATGCTGGCGGTCGGCATCAGCCTGTTCGTCACGCCCATGCTGGCCAAACTCGGGCGCGCCCTTGGCGACCGTTGGGAACTGCGGGTGCACGCCGGCGCCACGCTGCTGGAAAACGGCGACCTGGCAGCGGCGCGCGGGCGCATCATCATCGCCGGGTTCGGCCGCGTCGGCCAGATGCTCGGCAAACTGCTCACCCAGCAGGGCATCGGGTACATCGCCTTCGAAAACGACGCCCGCCTGGCGTCCGAACTGCACCAGCAAGGCCTGCCGGTCTACTTCGGCAACGCCGCGCGCGCCGAACTGCTGCGCCGCGTCCACGCCCACGAGGCGCCGGCGATCGTGCTGACGATGGACCATCCGCAATCGGCGCTGCAGGCGGTGCGCGGCATCCGCCGTGAATTTCCCGACATCGCCCTGTTCGCCCGCGCCCGCGACGAGCAGCAGGCGCGCCTGCTCAAACTGGCCGGCGCCACCGTGGTGGTGCCTGAAACGTTCGAGGCCAGCCTGCAGCTGTCGGCCTTCGTACTCGAGTCGCTGGGGCTTGAAGAACACGAAGTGGATGGGATCGTCGACGAGGAACGGGCGCTGTTTCTCGAGGCGCTGGGGCGGGTGGGGCCGGGAGTGCGCGGTTAGGAGGCTGCCGGACTCAAGCAACCGAAGCGGGAATTAGGCCGGCCGAGGACAGATTTTGTCGAATCGCATCCCCAACTGATTCGTTTCGAAAAAAGCATCTGCTCGGTAAAAAGCCTATCATTGAAATGGATGCACAAATAAAGATTGTTCGGCAAAGGCTCGATCCGGCTTCCGTCACCCGCGACATAACGCGCTAACATCACGAGGCTGCGCCATGATGCACAATTTTCTCGCCAATAATCGCGCAGAGTTAATCGAGCGCTGCGCCGCGAAAGTGGCGCAGCGGCCGACCAGGAATGCCTCAGCCACGCAGCTTGCAACCGGGATTCCGCTATTTCTGAACCAGTTGACAAGAACGTTGGAAGCCGAGCAGCAGGGGACGCCGGAGGATGGCGTCAAAATTTCCGGGCCTTCTGGCGGAGCCTGCTCTATTTTATCGGAGATGGGCGTTAGCGCCGCCGCACACGGAAAAGCGCTGCTGGACCTCGACTATACGATAGATCAAGTGGTCCACGACTACGGCGACCTGTGCCAGGCCATTACCGACTTGGCGTTCGCGCGCGACGCGCCGTTCTCAGTCGGTGAGTTCCGGACCCTCAACCGCTGCCTCGACAATGCCATAGCGGACGCCGTCACCGAATTCAGCGCGCAGCGCGATACCGCGATCACGCTGCGCCAAACGACCGAGGTGAATCAACGCCTTGGCTTCCTTATGCACGAACTTCGAAATTCGCTCAGCGCCGCTTCTCTCGCTGGAGAAGCATTGCGGGTGGGAAATTTGACCTCGAGCGGCGCCACTGGCGCGGTTTTAAAGCGCAGCCACGACGCGATGTCCAGGCTGATCGATCGATCGCTTCTCGAAGTCAAGGCGGGAAGCGACGAGCTAAATGCACGACAAATCTTTTCGCTGGCGGAGTTTGTCCGCGAAGCCCAAGACGCCGGGCAACTTGTGGCCGATGCGCACGGCTGCGCCTTCGAGGTGGCAAGCGTTGATCCCGCCCTCGCGCTGGAGGCCAACCGGGAGCTGATCCTCGCCGCGGTGGCAAACCTGCTCGATAACGCGTTTAAATTTACCCAAGCACAGACCACCGTTACCCTGACCGCTTGTGCTCACGAAGACCGTGTCCAGATCGAAGTGGCCGATCACTGCGGCGGGCTGCGCCCAGGCGATGCCGAGCGCCTGTTTATACCGTTCAGTCAACGCGGAGGCAATAGGACGGGCATCGGACTTGGACTATCAATTGCGCGGCAGAGCGTGCAAGACGACGAGGGGACGCTCGGTGTTTGCAACGTCCCGGGGAAAGGCTGCGTCTTTACCATCGATTTGCCCCTCCGATTGCTTGGTTAATCGCTGTGCGCGAACGCCGCCGGTATCCGCCCCGCCAGCGTTTCTACGAGTCCATCGATATCAGGCTCATTCACCTGCAAGCCCGGCTGCGGCACGAGTTTCGCGCCGTGGATCGAAGCGCGCCGTTTTTAACGGCATCCGGCAGCCGGACCGGGTGTCGCGGGCCGCGGGGCCCGGCCGGAGCCCGTGCAGATCGCCTTGCGCGCTTTTACAAGGTAGCTGCGCGCCACGCCGCCCTTCGCCGGTTCGCTATAATTGTCGACTCGGCACTGAACAAGGAAGCACAATGGCGCAAACCACCGACACCGCATCGTCTTTGCCCAAGGCGCTCGGCCATATCCGCGTGCTCGACTTGTCGCGGGTACTGGCCGGCCCGTGGTGCTCGCAGAACCTGGCCGACCTTGGCGCCGACGTCATCAAGATCGAGCGTCCCGGCGGCGGCGACGACACCCGCGCCTGGGGCCCGCCCTACGCCAAAGACGCCGACGGCAACGACACCACGGAAGCAGCCTATTATCTGGCGGCCAACCGCGGCAAGCGCTCGGTGACGGTCGATATCGCCAGCGTCGAGGGCCAGGCGCTGGTGCGCGAACTGGCGGCGCACGCCGACGTCGTGCTGGAGAATTTCAAGGTCGGCCATCTGAAGCGCTACGGCCTCGATTACGATACCCTCAAGGCGATCAAGCCAGACCTGGTCTACTGCTCGGTGACCGGCTTCGGCCAGGACGGCCCGTATGCCCACCGCGCCGGCTACGACTTCCTGATCCAGGGCATGGGCGGCTTCATGTCGATCACCGGCGAGCGCGACGACCTGCCCGGCGGCGGCCCGCAAAAGGCCGGCGTGGCGATCACCGACCTGATGACCGGCATGTACGCGACGGTGGCGGTGCTGGCGGCGCTGACCCACCGCGACCGCACCGGCGTTGGCCAGTACATCGACATGGCCCTGCTCGACGTGCAGGTGGCGATGCTGGCGAACATGGCCAGCAACTACCACACCAGCGGCAAGCCGCCGGCGCGCTGGGGCAATGCCCACGCCAACATCGTGCCTTACCAGACCTTTGCCTGCCTTGACGGCCACATCATCGTCGCCACCGGCAACGATGGCCAGTACCAGAAATTCGTCGAAGCCGGCGGCTGCGCCGACCTCGCGACCGACCCCCGCTTCGCCACCAATCCGCTACGCGTGCGGAACCGCTTTGTACTGGTGCCGCTGCTCGAACAGATGGTGAAGCGCCGTACCAAGGGCGAGTGGATCGCCAGCCTGGAGGCGCTCGGCGTGCCGTGCGGGCCGATCAACGATATCGGTGAGGTGTTCGCCAACCCGCAAGTGAGCGCGCGCGGCATTGCCATCGACATGCCGCATCCGAGCGCCGGTAAAGTGACCTTGGTGCGCAGCCCGATGAAGCTTTCAGGCACGCCGGTGTCAAATGAAAAGGCACCCCCGCTGCTCGGCCAGCACACCGACGAGGTGCTGCGCGAAGTGTTGGGGCGCAGCGATGGCGACATCGCTGCGCTACGCGCCAAGGGCGTGTTGTGACGTGAGCTGAAGGCAGCTTGGTGCAGCTTAGTGCAGCTTGTGTTTCAGGTCGGAGAGTTCGGCATGCACCCTGGTGATGGCGGTTTCTACCTGCGGCGAAATATGCGCGTCGCTGCGCGACATGCGTTTGGCTTCATCGCCCGTGTCCTCCAAGCCGTCGACACACTCGACGATGCGGACTTGGTCGTTCGATGCGATGGCCGTCTCGGCCTGTCTGGCTTGCTCGGCCATTTTGCGGATGCAGGCCTTCAGTTCGGGCGAGGTATCGGTAGCCGACATGCAAGCCTGTTCGGCCTGGTCGATGGTTTGCTGGATATGGGTAATGCGCTGCTGAATTTCGTTCGCTTGTAACATGGTGAACTCCCGGAAAAGGTTAAGCTAGTTGGACCGGGGGTTCACACACAAGTTGCGTGTTTATTTAGAAGCGTGAGAGTTTATGCAACAGGCGCCAGGATTGCCGGCGGCAGCGGCGCCAGGCCGCGCAGGCGCAGCGCGATGACAAAAGCGATGCCGAGCAGGCCGCCAAGCAGGGCAACCACGCCCGGCCAGCCGGCACCGCTCCACAGCACGCCGCAAAACGAGCCGATCACACTCGATCCCAAGTAGTAGAAAAACAGGTAGAGCGCGGAGGCGAGCGCTTGCGGCGCTTGCGCACGCCGGCCGACCCAGGAACTGGCGATCGAGTGCGATGCGAAAAAGCCGAAGGTGAACAAGCCCATGCCGAACACGATCACCGGCAGCGAGTTGGCCAGCGTCAGCAGCAGGCCGGACAGCATCACCGACATGAACAGCCACAGCACGTTGCGCCGGCCCAACCGGTCGGCCAGGCGGCCGGCCCAGACCGAGCTGAAAATGCCGAGCAGATAGAGCGCCGACAGCAGGCCGACGCCGCTCTGGCTGAGCGCGAACGGCGCGCCCAGCAGGCGGTAGCCTATGTAGTTGTACAGGCTGACGAAGCAGCCCATCAGCAGGAACGACAAGGCGAACAGCCACGGCAGGCCGCGGTCGGCCAGGTGGGCGCGAACGCCTTGGACGAGCGCATCGATGCCACGCTGGTGGGTAACATCGCCTCGTCTAAAATTGTTCGAGGCCGGCAGGCTGCGGCGAAATTCCCACGCCGCGTACAGGCCAGCCGCGCCTATCACCGCCAGCGCCACCCGCCACGAATAGAAATCGCTGAGCACCGAGGTCAGTACCCGCCCGAGCATGCCGCCGAAGGCGCTGCCGCCAATGTACAGTCCCATCGACAAGCCGAGCGAGGGCCCTTCGATCTCTTCGCCCAGGTAGGCCATGGCGACCGCCGGCATGCCGCCGAGTACCACGCCCAGCAAACCGCGCAGCACCAGCAACTGCGTAAAATCTTGCGCGAACGCCGAGGCCAAGGTCAGCACCGCGCCGCCCATCATCGCCGCCACCATCATCGGTTTGCGGCCGATGCGGTCCGACACCACGCTGCTCAGCAGCAGCGACAGCGCCAGCGCGGCGGTCGATACCGACAGCACCAGGCTGCTTTGGGCCGGGGTGAGGGCGAACTGGCCCGCCAGCAGCGGCATCAGCGGCTGCACGCAATACAACAAGGCAAAGGTCGAAATGCCGCCGAACACCATCGCGCGGTTGATGCGCTTGAATGCCGGGCTGTTGGCGGCAATGGCGCTGGGAAAGGTCGGGACGGACATGGTGGCCTGGAATGATTAAACGGTAATGCTCATCTTAGGATTGCGCTTTAAACCTGTCCAATATATATTTGAAGCGTCTGTCATACCCAGAATAGATAAGAGAATGGAACTTCGCCACCTGCGTTACTTCGTTGCCGTTGCCGAAGAGCTGCACTTTACCCGCGCGGCCGAGCGCCTGCACATCGGCCAGCCGCCGCTCAGCCATGCGATCCAGATGCTGGAAGCGGATATTGGCGCGCAATTGTTTGAGCGCAGCAAGCGCTGGGTGCGGCTGACCGAGGCCGGCAAGCTCTTTCTGGATGACGCGCGGCGCATCCTGATCCTGGCCGAGCAGGCGGGAGAGACGGCGCGCCGGGCCGCGCGCGGCGAAGCGGGCGAGCTGCGGATCGGTTTTACCTACTCTACCCCGCTCACGCCGCTGTTTGCCGAAGTGATCAACCGCTACCGCCAGAACTACCCGCTGGTCACCCTCACCTTGCACGAGATGGCGACATTGCGCCAACTGGAAGCGATCGGCCAGCGCACGCTCGACCTCGGGTTCGTGCGCCCGCCTGAAGTCGCGGTGCCGAACGGCGTCAAGCTGACGGCCTTGCGCGAAGACCCGTTGATGGTGGTGCTGCCGGCCTGGCATCCGTTGGCGGCCAAACCGGCGCTGGCAATCCGGGAGCTCGAAGCGCTGCCGTTCGTGATGTATCCGCCAAGCGGGGGTACCGGCATTTATCCGCAGATATTGCGGCTGTGCCGCGCCGCGGGGTTCGTACCGCGGGTCGGCCAGACCGCCGGCGAAGCATCGACCATCATCGGCCTGGTGGCGGCCGGCAGCGGCATCAGCTTGCTGCCGTCGTCATTCGACCGGATCCGCATGGACGGCGTGTGCTACCGGCCGCTGCTCGACCCGGAGGCGACGACGATGCTGCTGCTGGCACAGCGCGCGGGCGAGCAGTCGCCGCTGGTCGATGCGTTTGTGGCGCTGGTGACGGATGCTGCGAGACCGAAAACGTGACGTCGACGCTGACCGGGTAGCGAACGGGCGAGCGTCTACGAATAATCCGCGTCCAGCTCCGAGCCGGCATAATTTTCCAGCTCCCCAAACAGCGTTTTCATCGCCGTACGCGTGCGGATTTTCTGGATCACGGTGCAGTGCTCGCGGTAGGAGGCGATGCGCTCGGCCATCACTGCCTGGTGCTGGGCCGGCACTTGCGCCATCAGGGCGGCCCAGCCGGCCTCATAGTCGGGCTTGTTCTTGCGCACCGATTTGACCAGGCGCTCGAAGTCTTTCTGGCCGGTGCGCGCGACGATCCGCCCGCCGCCTTCGATGGCAAAGATGATCGCCAGCGCGATCACGCCTTCGGCATTCAAATCCGGGTCAAGGACCGGCCCGGCATAGTGATGGCGCCGCAGCCAGCCGGCCGCGTGCACGATCGCCTGCACGCCTTTGCGCTGCTTGTATTGCAGCTCGTAGCGCTCGGGACCGGACCAGTTCTGGCCCGGGTCGGCGTTGCAGATGTCGACGAACAGTTCCTTCAGGCGCCGCTGGGTATAGATCGGGTCGAGGTCGTATTCGCCGACGAGCGAGTCTTCCGGCAGCGCAGACAGGTCGCGGATCATGCGAAAGCCGGCCTGGAACGCGTGTTCGGCGCCATGGTCGATGAGGAAATCGAGCGCCGCTTCGTCGCCTTCGTGCTCGAGTTCGTGCTCGAGACCGAGCGAGACGCCACCGACGGTCAGAAAGTAGGCGCGGCCAATGCCTTCGGCGGTGCGGTCGTTGGTGAATTTTTCGGCGACCATCGCGGTGATGCCGGCCAGTTCGTCGGCCAGCATGGTCGCTTCATCGCCACCTTCGCGCGCCGCCAGGCAACGGATCGCCCGCACCAGCCGCGGCAGCTTTTCTTCGACGATCGCGACCTGCATCGTTGGCGGCGAGGTTGGCGACAAAGCCCCATCGGCGCTCACGAGAAAATGTCCGTGCCGATGCTCTTGCGCGCGCCGCGCTTGGGCACGCTGCTGCGCGACGACGGCACCTGCTTGCGCAAGCGGTACAGCAGTTCCCTGGTCGAGCGCTGCATGAACTTCGGCTCTTCGTCGGGATCGTCCGAAAACTCGGCGTCGGCCAGGTCGGCGCTGTGGCGGAAATCGGGGAACAGTTCGAACAGCGAACGGTCCCAGCCGTCCTCGCTGGCCTTCGCCAGTTCGATCGCCAATGGCACCAAATCGCTGTCGGACGAGGTCTGGCCGGTCATGTACGGTCCTTTCGAAATGATCTCCTCGGCTACTTCGAGGATTTCCTTCGGCGCCATCGAGAACAGGATGGCGAAAATCGTCGCGCCATGGTCGCTGGCCGACGCCTCGAACAGCAGATCGGCGCGGCGCTCCTGGTCGTCGGTCGAAAACACGATGCCGTGGACGTGAGAAAACAGGCTCTCGGCGACGCGCTCGGGGTCGTCCTCGATCATGTCGTCCGACCAGGTGGCGGCGATGAAGGCCAGGCTGTCGGCCCACGCCTTGGGCGGCACCAGCAAGGTGGCCAGCGACGTCTTGCCGCCGTCAAAGCCGGACAAATGCAAGGCCGTCACTTGCGGCGCCAAGTTGGCCAGCACTTCGACCACGGCCAGGTCGCCATGCTCTTCGACCGCGTCCGAAAACGCCTGTTCGGCATGGCTCAGCGAGCCGGCCAGCACCAGCTCGCTGACCTGCTTCGACAGCGCCGGCAGATAGCTGTTTCCACTCATGCTTACTCCTCCTTGTCGAACATCTGGGCGAAGTCGTCGGTGACGCCGTCGTCGTCGTGCTCGTCGTCGCCGTCGTCGTTGCGGCTCAACTGCTCCAGCGACTGGTCGTCGTCGTCCCACTTGCGCGGGTGCTTGAACAGGAACGCGGTGATGATCGCCTGGCGCGCCAGGTCGGGATGGTTTGCCGTCATCGCCTGGTACATCTTGTCGGCCTCGCCGTCGCAGTTGGCCATCGCGAACACGGCGGCCGGATCGCCGCCTTCGTATTCGTCGGCCTCGGCCAGCAGACCTTTCGGATTACTGAACTTGATATGATCGACCAGCGCAAAGCTCATCATGTTGACGTCTTCGATGCCGCCACCGGCTGCGTATTCGGACGCCAGAGCACTTTGCATCATGTCGTAGTTCTTGCGGTTGGGCGGGTCGCCCAGGATGCCGTCGATCTGGCCCCCCAGTTCGCGCGACTGGTAAGCGAATTCGGGATGTACTTTTCTCATGTTCTGATCCTGTTGTAAAGCGTATGGGTTGATGCGGGCGGCGGACGCGGGCGAAAAAATTTACGCCCAAGGTTCACGCAGGCAAGGCGACGCCGTTCAGGGCGAACAGCGAACGCCACAGCTCGAAGGCCTCGGCTTCGGCGTCGACGATGATGCGGTGATTGACGCTCTGGTCGTACTCGCCTCGCTTGGCCCGGTCGGACAAGATTTCGTAAGCCTTGGTGACGCTCTTGAAGCGCACTTCGGCGGCCGGCGCGTCGTTGCGGTCGGGATGGTAGCGCATCGCCAGCGAGCGGTAGACCTTCTTGATCTCGTCTTCGCTTGCGTTCGGCGCGACGCCCAGGACGGCGTATAAATTTTCCACGGGGGACCCTTGGCCGCAGCCAAAACCAATAAAGGGGGATTATCCTCTAAACGGCGCCCGACCGCGCAAGTTCCCTGCCGCATACGGTAAAATGCTGCAACTCCATCATTACAAAGCATTTTTTTTATGAGCAACGATAAAAACAATCCGGCGCCGGCGTCCGCCTCGGCTCCCACAGCTCTCATCTCCAATTTCTTGCGCGCGATTGTCGAATCGAACCTCGCGGCCGGTACCTATGTGCGCGACGGCTTGCCACCGGTAATCACCCGCTTTCCGCCCGAGCCGAATGGCTACCTGCACATCGGCCACGCCAAATCGATCTGCCTGAACTTCGGCATGGCGCGCGACTACGGCGGCGTCTGCCATTTGCGCTTCGACGACACCAACCCGGCCAAGGAAGAGCAGGAATACGTCGACACGATCATCGACAGCGTCAAGTGGCTCGGTTTCAGCTGGGAGCAGGACGGCAGGAACCACCTGTATTTCGCCAGCGATTATTTCGAGCAGTTGTACCTGATGGCCGAGTACCTCATTAGCGCCGGCCACGCCTACGTCGACAGCCAGAATGCCGACGACATGGCGAAAAACCGCGGCAATTTCGGCACGCCGGGCACCAACTCGCCGTTCCGCAACCGCCCTGCCGGCGAATCGCTGGCGATCTTCCGCGACATGAAGGCAGGCAAATACAAGGACGGCGAACACATCCTGCGTGCAAAAATGCGCGAAGATGCGATGGCGGCGCCCAACATGAACCTGCGCGACCCGGCGATCTACCGGATTCGTCACGCCCACCACCACCGCACCGGCGACGCCTGGTGCATCTATCCGATGTACGACTACACGCACCCGATTTCGGATGCGCTGGAAAACGTCACCCATTCGCTGTGCACCCTCGAGTTCCAGGACCACCGGCCGTTCTACGACTGGCTGCTCGAGACGCTGACCGAAGGCGGTTTCTTCAAGCAGCCGGTGCCGCGCCAGTACGAATTCTCGCGCCTGAACCTGACCTACCTGGTGATGAGCAAGCGCAAGCTGCGTCAACTGGTCGACGACGGCATCGTCTCCGGCTGGGACGACCCGCGCATGCCGACCCTGGTCGGCCTGCGCCGGCGCGGCTATACGCCCGAATCGATCCAGCTGTTCTGCGAGCGCATCGGCGTCTCGAAAGCGGACGGCTGGATCGACATGAGCACGCTCGAAGCGGCGCTGCGCGACGACCTCGACCCGAAAGCGCCGCGCGCCACCGCCGTACTGCGGCCGTTGAAACTGATCGTCGATAATTTCCCGCAAGGCGAATCGGTCGACTGCACCTCGCCCGTCCACCCCCATTTCCCCGAGCGCGGGCAGCGCACTTTCCCGTTCACGCGCGACCTGTGGATCGAGCAGGACGACTTTATGGAAGTCCCCAGCAAGGGATATTTCCGCTTCTTTCCGCCGATCGGCGACGCGCCCGGCAGCCGGGTGCGCCTGCGCCATGGCTTCGTTGTCGAATGCACCGGCTGCGACAAGGATGCCGACGGCATCGTCAGCGCCGTCCACGTCAACTATTTCGAGGACAGCAAATCCGGCACCGAAGGCTCGAACGCCTACAAGGTCAAGGGCAACATCCACTGGGTCAGCGCCGCCACCGCGCTGCAGGCCGAAGTACGGCTATACGACCGCCTGTTCACCGAAGCCCAGCCCGACGCCGGCGGCAAGGATTTTATCGCCGCGCTCAACCCGAACGCGCTGGAGGTCGTCACCGCCTACCTGGAACCGGGCATGAGCGCGGCGCTGCCCGACCAGCGCTTCCAGTTCGAGCGCCACGGCTACTTTGTGGCCGACCGGGTCGACAGCGTGGCCGGCAAGCCGGTGTTTAACCGGGTGACGACGTTGAAGGATAGCTGGGTGAAGTAGGCTTGACGCCACTACATCCGATCCCGCTCCGGTGATGGCCGCAGCGGGATTTTTTTTGTTGAAATTTCGAGCGGTGATTTTGTTTTGATCATCAACCTGTTATTTCTACTAGGTACATCTGCCTGTCACTTTAAGTAACTTGTATCTATATCAAATTCACTTCACGGATACAGTGTCCGACTGCTCGACTGAATTCTCGAAAGCAACGAGCGATGCGCTTCCTGCCTGCCGACATCAAAGTTTTTACCATGGGGAAAGTGGCATTTGGGATTGGTTTCCTGTTGTCTTCTGCGGTCGGCCTGCTGTTTTTCGTTGCGACCGCAAACACCATTGAGAAAGATGCGAAGGCACGCTTCAACACCATGGCGCGCAGCGTCCAAAATATGATTAACGAACGCGTCAAGAGCTATAACGACGTGTTGCGCGGAAGCGCGAGCCTGTTTCAAGCCACCCCTAACCTGACACGCAAACAATTTCACCTTTATGTGCAAGGCCTGTCGCTCGAAAAAGAATTTCCGGGGATCGACGCGATTAATTTTGTCCGTACTGTCACCGAAGTCGAACTCCCGGCGTTCGAGGCGAAGGTGCGCCAGGAAATCGCGGCCGAGCCCAGCGGGTATCCGCCGTTTCAAATCATCCCGCCGGGCCGACGCGCCGTCTACGACGTGATCACCTATATCGAACCGATCGAGCGCTGGTCGAGCAGGTTCGGAGTCGACATCAGCGGTAACGGTGATCAAGGACGAGCCAAAGCGCGCGACTCTCGTGAACTTTCGGCCTCGGGTCTGCCGGTTTCCTTCCTATCAGGACCGACTCGCACCGCGCTTTCCATGCGTTTGCCGATCTATCGCAATGACATGCCGGCCTCCACCGTAGCGGAGCGGCGCACTGCCTATCTCGGTAGTGTGGGCGTTGGTTTTACCGTGCAGAAGCTGCTTCAGGGTGTGCTTGGCCAAATGCCGGTGCGCGGTGCGCGCCTTGCGCTGACAGACGTTGGCCGCCGGCCCAACAGTTCGCAACCGGGCGCTTCTTCCTCCCCGCGCGTGCTGTTCGACAGCAGCGCCACGGCCACTATGCCTTCCCCTTCCCCGGCACGGCCGGACAGCATGACCTTTGTTACTACATTGCCGATATATTACACCACGCGCTTGTGGGAATTTCGTCTGAGCATTCGCAAGTCCAGCCTCTACACCGGGTTCGATGCCTATGTCCCATGGCTCGCGATGCTGGCCGGCTTTGTCAGCATGATGTTGCTGTTCATCCTGTTCCAAACGCTCAGTTCATCAAGCCGAACCGCTGTCGCTCTGGCCAAAAGCATGACCAAGGAATTGCGGGACAGCGAGGCCAAACTACAAAGGTCCAACGACAGTTTGCGCCGACTCGGCGCCCATGCGGATAAGATCAAGGAGGCCGAGCGCAAACGCATTGCGCGCGAGATCCACGACGACCTCGGCCAAAACCTGCTCGCGTTGCGCATCGAGGCCGATATGCTGCTCTTGCGTACCGGGGACCGACACCCGCGCTTGCATATGCGTGCACGCGCGACCGTCAGCCAAATCGATGCGACGATAAAGAGCGTGCGCCAAATCATTAACGACCTGCGGCCGAGCGTCCTCGACCTCGGCTTGAACGCGGCAGTGGACTGGCAAATCGCCGAGTTCGGGCGCCGCACCGGCATCAACTGTGATGTAGTGGAAACCCATCAGGATATTCAAGTCAGCGAACACTGTGCCACCGCCCTTTTCCGCATCCTGCAGGAATCATTGAGCAATATCTTGCGCCACGCGCACGCGACGCGGGTCCAGGTCGTGCTACGGGTAGAGCGCGGCTGGATTTTGATGTCGGTGGGCGACAACGGCGTCGGCTTTCATCCCAAGGGGCACTACAAGCTCGGGTCCTTTGGCCTGATCGGCATCGAAGAACGCGTCAACATTCTCGGCGGCACCTTCGACATGCATAGCGAGCCAGGCAGCGGCACGATCATTCGCGTAGCGGTACCAATTCCAGACGTTCTCCAACACCCCATTCCACTCAGCAATCCAATCAACGAGCGTGAACAAGGAACAGCACTGGTCTGATTGGTGTCAGATATTCCTGACAGATCTGCGTCCGGAATGCCTCGCAGCAGTGTTGGTATACCGCCTGTTGCTAGGAATCCACGCACTTATTTGATTGATCGAACGCAAGTTCTGGTCTGCCTTTGTGAGCAAGAATCACCTTACTGCTTCGAATCAATACGGCAGACCGAAACATCCACCTGACTCCCCGCTCCAGGGAATCATTCTATAAGAGCCTGAAATATGCATACAAACGACGAAACTCGATCCTAATCAAAACCAATAGTTACAAAATCTCTGAACACAAAGGATTTGTCATGAACTCGAACGCAAAACTCAACGTGATCGCCGCATTGGACCTCAACCCAATCAAAGTAAAGCTGATGCACAAGGAGTCCGGTGAAGGCTGGTCGCTTGAACAAGTCAACGAAGTGGAACTTGAATACCGCCGCTTCCTGCACCTCTTGAAACTTTTTCCCAATGAGCCGGTGTCACCGCGATTCGACGTCGACATTTTTTGGCACTACCACATTCTGGACACAATGAAGTACGCTGCCGATTGCGAACAAATTTTCGGCTATTTCTTGCACCACAATCCGTATAGTGGACTGGGGGGCAAAGTCGACGAAGCAGATCACCATCGCACTGGTGCACGCACGCAAGAGTTGTATGAAATGACATTTGGAGAAGCCTACCTTCGGCAGGCGGCGATAGCGCAGAACGACAGGTCCTATTCGATGCATTCGGTTTCGAAGGCAGCGAAGATCGCGTGGTGCGATGCGGTAGCGCAGAATGATCGGTCCTATTCGGCGAACCCTGTCTTGGCCTTGGCGCAGATCGCGTGGTGCGACGCAGTAGCGCAAAATGACAAATCTTATTCTGCGCGCCCGGTTTCCAGGTCGGCAAAGATGGCGTGGTGCGACGCGGTAGCGCGGAACGACAGATCCTATTCGGCAGGCCAGGTCGTAGGCTCAGCGAAGATGGCGTGGTGCGACGCGGTTGCTAGCGGCAAATCGTATTCGGCTAGCCCGGTTTCTGGGTCGGCAAAGATGGCGTGGTGCGATGCAGTAGCACAAAACGACAGATCCTATTCGGCACGTTCAGGTACAGGGTCGTCCAAAATGGCGGCGGGCGACGGGGTAGCGCAGAACGCCCCCGCCATAGCAATTGCAATTGCAATTGCAGCATAGTGGCTCATCTCGTCGTCACCAACCCCTTGTCGGGGTTGGCCGACCGTCAGCCGTTTTGGCATTCAGGAAATTAGTGAGGCTTGCTGTAGCGCCGTAACCCTCCTCATCTGCTGACAGCCCCCCCTTTTTCTGCAACTGGCCATTGTTTCGGCTGGTCGACCCTTCAAAGTCGCTGTGTTCAGCTCGATATTTGCGGGCCTGAAGCGCCGCTAGTTTTTAGTCCCGCTTGCTGTTCGATTTGATTATTTGCGGCGTCGCTATCAACGCACACTGTTCGCGGGATGCCGAAGCGCAACGGGGAAGGTAAGGCGAATCGGCATTTCCGGTGATAATTCTTGTTATTCCGTGGCGTGGACACTGCCGTCTCCGGGTCTATGTCCATATGCCGGAAAAATTTAATTTACCTAATAAATGTGTGGATTGACCACGTCGTGGGCGCCATGGTCTCATCATTATTATGTTGGCAAAAAATTGTCTTGATGATCGCGAGTGCCAAGCACAATCGCGCTACGGGCTCCTCGCCTGTCCTGGCACCCGGGCTTCGCCCCGCTTCAACAGGGATACAACATAGGACCCGCGAAAAAATGTTGTCAAATCCACTGCGTCAGATAGTTTCAGGCTGCATCACCGGTGTATTGGTCGCGGCCCAGCCTCTGATGGCCCAAGAAACAATCGAAGTGGTGCAGGTAACCGGCACCCGAATCACCGAGCCCGGCACGACCTCCAACAGCCCCATTTCATCGGTTACCGCCGAAGAAATCCAGACCGCGCAACCGATCGCGGTGGAGGATTTTTTCAAGTCCTTACCCGCGGCGGTGCCGGCGATCGGTCCCGGCACCAACAACGGCACCGGCGGCGCGGCCACCATCGACCTGCGCGGCTTAGGTCCCAACCGCACGCTGGTGCTGGTCAACGGCCGCCGGCTGGTGCCGTTCAACCTGAACGGCACCGTCGACACCAATGCGATCCCGCTTGCCTTGGTCAGCCGGGTCGACCTGATGACGGGCGGCGCGTCGGTGGTGTACGGCGCCGATGCGGTGTCGGGCGTGGTCAACTTCAAGCTCAAGCGCAATTTTACCGGTGTCGACCTGACGACGTCGTACGGCGCCACCGCCGACCAGCGCGACGCCAGGCGGCTCCGCACCGACCTGACGGTCGGCGCCAACCTGCCTGACAATCGCGGCAACGTCGTGCTCAGCGCCGGCAAGACAATCGCCGATCCGGTAATGCAAGGCGCGCGCGCCTACGCCTTCACCAGCCTGAACTCGGTTACCGGCGCGCCGATCGGTTCGGCCACCACGGTGCCGGCGGCTTTTTCGACCAGCAAGGGCGCCGGCGGCAGCGACGCCCTGGCCGGCGCCTGGCAGATCAATCCGGCCACCGGCGCCCTGGTGCAACCGGTCCAGCTCTACAACACCAATCCGGTCAATTACTATGCGACCGGCCTCGAACGGAACCAGGCCACCGCGCTGGGCAACTTCAAGTTCAACGCGCATGCCGAAGCGTACGCCGAACTGTTCTACACCAGCAGCAAGGTCGGCGCTGCCCTCGCCGAGACCGGCACCGCCGGCTCCACCTTCAATGTGCCGATCGGCAACCCGTTTATTCCGGCGCCAGCGCGCCAGCAGTTGTGCGCCCGCCGCGGCATCCCGGCCGCCAGCTGTGTCGAAGGCAATCCGGCCCTGGTACCGTTGCTGGTCAACCGCCGCTTTGTCGAACTGGGACCGCGCTACTTCGATTTCGATACCACAACCCGGCAGGCCACCCTGGGCATACGCGGTGCGCTCACACTTGACTGGACCTACGATGCGTACTGGAGCCGAGGTAACGCCGACCAGACCGGGATACGCCGCAACTGGGGCTCGCAATCGCGGGTGGTCCAGGCGCTCAATGCGCTCAGCACCACTGCCTGCGTCAACCCGGCCAACGGCTGCGTGCCGCTGAACGTGTTCGGCGCCGTCGGGTCGGTCACGCCGGCCCAGCTCGGCTTCATCAACCTGAGCGCGCAGCTGCGGCAAGCGGTACGCCAGGACGTCGGCATGCTGTTGTTCTCGGGCGACCTGGGGAACGGACTGGCCAGCCCGTTTGCTACGCAGCCAGTCAGCGTGGCGCTGTCGCTCGAACAGCGCAAACTGCTGGCCTACACGCAATCGGACGCCGCCTTGCAGGTGCAGGGCGAAGTGCTGGGAAATGGCGCGACTACCCCGGATCGTTCGGGCATGTTCAAGCTCAAGGAATACGCGGTCGAATTGCTGGTGCCGCTGGTAAAGGACAAGCCCTTGATGCGCACCCTCAACCTGGAACTCGGCTTTAGGCAAACCAATTTATCAAACACCGGCAAGTCGCGGGACTATGGCAGCTGGAAGTATGGCGGCGAATGGGCGCCGGTCCAATCGCTGCGCTTTCGCGGCATGGTTCAAAAGGCGACCCGGGCGCCGAACGTGAACGAATTGTTCGCCCCGGTCGTCACCGGCGTAGCGAACCTGGCGCTCGATCCTTGCCAGGGCAACCGGATCAACCAGGCGGCGTCGAATACCGTTGGCACCTTGTCGAACCTGTGCCGGCTGACCGGCGTGCCGCAGGCCGACATCGGCAGCCTGCCGGCGCCGTCCTCAAGCACGATCAGCCGGCAATCCGGCGGCAATCCCGCTCTCGGACCCGAGCAAGCCAGGACCAGGACGCTCGGTTTGGTCTGGGAGCCTGTACCAAAACTGGCCTTGACGGTCGACTACTACAAGATCGACATCGACAACGCCATTGCGAGCCCGTCCACTACCGACATCCTCGACGGCTGCTACAGCACCAGCCTCAATCCCGGCCTGGTGCAAACCGCCTTGTGCGGCCTGATCGGACGCAATTCCATCAATGGCACGCTTAACGGTATCGAGGCGAAAGGGGTGCAAACCGCGCTGTCGAACCTGGGCACCCAGAACACCAGCGGCGTCGATGTCAATGCCGCCTACCGCTTGAGCCCGGGAACGTTCGGCGTCGACGCCAAATTCGGCAGCATTGAATTGAGCGGTGGCTTCAACCAGGTTCAACGCTTTCATTTCCGGCCGACGCCAGCGTCGATCGACCGCAATTGCCTCGGCTTTTACAGCGTGGCCTGCGGCGGGCCGAACTACAAGCGCAAGTTCAGCCAGCGCACCACCTGGACGGTGGGCCCTTGGTCGATCGGGTACAACTGGCGTTATGTCAGTGCCGTGAACGAAGAGCCCGGCGGCACCAGCTTCCTGCCGGCGTTCGCCCGCATCCCCGCTTACCATTACGTCGACGTGAGCGTGGCGTGGAACGCCAGCAAGATGCTGCGCTTGAACGTCAGCGTCAACAACGTCGCCAACAAGCCGGCACCGATTGTCGGCGGTTCGATCGGCACCGCCGTCACCAATAGCGGCAACACGTTCCCGCAGTATTACGATGCGCTCGGCCGCTACGTCACCTTCGGCGCCACGCTCAAGTTCTGAGCGCCGCCCGCCTTGTCAAGCTGGCGTCAGGCCGATGTTGGGGCGCACATGCCCTGCGGGTTGCCCATCAGCGCTTTCAGTTCGCGGATGCTGAAATCGCTCACTTCGTGCATGCGCAGCAGGATGGTGGCGCCGATCGGCAAGGTGCGGTGGCGGATCTTGCTGATCACCGGCGGCGCTACTTCGAGCGCGCGCGACAGGGCTGCGTCGTTCTTCAAGCCGAGCTTGGCGATGATCGCGTCGAGCAAATTGTCGGGGGTGTAGATAGCCGTCTCCGGGACTGTCGTTGTCATGATTTGAATTCTTTCGAATAGTAACCATTCCGCCTCTTATTCGATGCGGAATGGTTATTTAATGTTGAATAATTTGCATCCTAATCGAAACGCAACCGTTTATATGGTCGTTTCTGATGGACGAATCATACACGCCTGACTTGTGATTTGCTTAAGTGAGGCTTATTTCGAAGAACGGGGGGCGCGCAGCGCGTGGGAAGGGGCGAATATCCAGTTGAGCAAGACTTGTGCGGTCAGCTGGCTGTAGGCAGACGGCAGCAGGCAAAACTGGAACAGCACGCTGTCATTGTCGCAAGGCTGCAGGCGCCAGTTCAGCTCGCGGCGAATTTCGGCCGGCGGCGGCGGCGGCCGATGCGCCGACTCGCGCTTTGCCATGTAGGCGCGCACTTGTTCTTTGGTGGGATGGGTTATGTAACGGTCCATGATCAAGGCTGGCTATGGTCCAAACATCGTTAGAGGGCATACCTCAAGATAGGACCAGCGACCAAATCGGACTTGACGCAAATCAACTGTGCGCCAACCAGCCTGCACGTTAGGCAGGTTTTCTGCGCAATTGCCTTCCACCAGCTGCCGCCCGGGCGACGGGCTTTATTTCTTCTCGCGTACCCGCTGCTGCTGCTTCTTTTGGGTCTGCTGCTTGTTCTGCTTTGCCTCGAACAGCGCGACCGCGTCTTTTTTCGCCTGCTCGAGCGTGCACATCTCGGGATGGTCGTCGTGGTGAACAAAAAATTCGGCATCTTGCGCATCGACCACCAGCTTGATCGCCGCAGCATCGTCGAGTTCGTACAATTCAGTGAGGATGGTGGTCACTTCGTCCAGGTATTCTTCGTACGTCATGGTAGTTTTCCGGTCATCTTCCTTGTTGGGGGCAGTCATTTTACCAGTGCCATGCGCGCCACGGCGGCGCAAACGTCAGGATAGCGCAGGCGCACCCCCAGTTCGCACCTGATGCGCTCGTTGCGCATGCGGCGCGACTCGGCCATGAACGACAGCTTGATGGGCGACACTTCCGCCGCCAGTTGCGCGCGCGCCACCCGCGGCGGGCGGGCTAGGCCGAAGGCGTCGGCGACGGCGTCGAAATAGTCGCCCATTTTCATGTGCGTGTCGTCGACGGCGTTATAAATGCGTCCCGGCAGCGCGCGAAACAGCGCCAGCGCAACAATGCGCGCCAGGTCGTCGGCATGGATGTGGTTGGTGTAGACGTCGTCCTGCGCCAGCAAGGCGGGCGTGCCCTGCCTTAGCCGCGCCAGCGGCAGCCGTTCGCGCGCATAGATGCCCGGCGCGCGCACGATCGCCAGTTGCCCCCCCGCGCGCCTGGCCCAGCCGCGCAGCACGCGCTCGGCGTCGACCCGCCGCCAGGCGCGCGCGTTGTGCGGCGCCACGGTACGGGTTTCATCGATCAGGCTGCCCTGGCAATCGCCGTACACGCCCGTGGTACTGACATAAACGAGGTTTGCACCGGCTGGTAGAATGGCAACCAGGTGGCGCGTGCGCCGGTCAACCACGCCGTCGCCCTGCGGCGGCGCCAGGTGGATCACGTTCGGCGCCAGGTTTGCCAGCTTGCGCAAGGTCAAAGGATGGTCGAGGTCGGCGACGATCGGAATTGCCCCCGCTGCCCGCAGTTCGGCGCAGCGCTGGGGGCTGCTGGTGACGGCAAACACCCGGAACCGCGCGCACACCAGCGGCAACAAGCGCATGCCGATATCGCCGCAACCGATAATCAGCAGGCGCGGCCGCCCGATTTTTTGAGTTAGTTTGTTTTTCATGTTGAGGATTGTATGACTTTCCAGATCACTGTACAGCCAAGCGGCCACCAATTCGACTGCGAAGCGGGCGAAACCGTGCTGGGCGCGGCACTGCGCGCCGGCATCGGCCTGCCGTACGGCTGCAAGAATGGCGCCTGCGGTTCGTGCAAGGGCAAGATCGTCGCCGGTTCCGTCGAGCACAAGGCGCACCAGCAGCGCGCGCTGTCCGAAGACGAAGCGGGCGCCGGGTTTTCGCTGTTTTGCTGTGCCACCACCACCGCCGACCTGGTCATCGAGGCGCGCGAAGTGGCCGGCAGCAGCGACTATCCGATCCGCAAGATGCCGGCGCGCGTGGCCAAGCTCGACAAGGTGGCGCCGGACGTCATCGTCATGAGCCTGCAACTGCCGGCCAACGAAGCACTGGCCTACCGCGCCGGCCAGTACATCGAATTCATGCTCAAGGACGGCAAGCGGCGCAGCTACAGCATGGCCAACGCGCCAAGCACGCTCGACGCGCCGTTGCAGGTACACATCCGCTACATGGCCGGCGGCACGTTCACCGAGCACGTGTTCAACACCATGAAAGAGCGCGATATTTTGCGCTTCGAAGGTCCGCTTGGCACGTTTTTCCTGCGCGAGGATTCGGTTAAGCCGATCGTGCTGCTGGCGTCCGGCACCGGCTTTGCGCCCGTCAAGGCGCTGGTCGAACACTTGCTGCACCTGAAATCGAAGCGCCCCGTCACGCTGTACTGGGGCGGACGCCGCCCGCTCGACCTGTACATGAACGAACTGTGCGAGCAATGGGCCGCCATCGTGCCGAACTTTCGCTACGTGCCGGTGGTCTCGCATGCGCTGCCGGAAGACCACTGGAGCGGGCGCACCGGCTTCGTCCACGCCGCCGTGATGCATGACTTGCCGGACCTGTCCGGCTACCAGGTGTATGCCTGCGGGGCGCCGGTCGTCGTCGATTCGGCACGCCGCGACTACGTCCAGAAATGCAAGCTGCCGGCCGACGAGTTCTTCGCCGACGCGTTTACGACCGAGGCGGACCTGGCCCAGCCGTAACATACTCCGCGGGCGGCGGTTTTGAGGTAGTTTATGCGCTGCGCGGGCGAACCTGCCACCCCTGGCGCTCCCAACCTCATCCAAGGAACTCGACATGCAATCGCAGAACCGCCTTTCACCTCACCTCGCCGGCCATGTCACTCGCCACGTCTCGCGCACCCTGCTGGCGCTGGCCGCCATCGCCCTGGCCGGCCCTGCCTTTGGCGCGCCCGACACCGCTGGCAATGCGCAATACAAAGCCGCCATCACCAACCCGGCCCGCACCGCCGACGACCGCAAGGGCGACGCCAAGCGCAAGCCAGCCGAGTTCCTCGCTTTCGCCAAGGTGCGCCCCGGCATGAAGGTGCTCGACGTGTCGGCCGGCGGCGGCGCGACGTCGACCTTGCTGGCGGCCGCCGTCGGGCCGGGCGGCGAAGTGTGGGCGCACAACGCCAAGGCTTCGCCCAAGCTCGACGCCCGCCTGGCCGCGGCGCCAATGGCCAACCTGCACCCTTTGACCGCACCGTTCGACAATCCGGTCCCGGCCGGCGCCCCGCCGCTCGACCTGGTGACGATCAACATGAACTACCACGACATCGTCAACACGCCGACCGACCGGGCGGCGATGAACAAGCGCCTGTACGACGCCCTGAAGCCGGCCGGCGTGCTGGTGCTGATCGACAATGCGGCCAAGGCAGGCAGCGGCCTGTCCGCCACCAATACCCTGCACCGCATCGACGAAGCGGCGGTGATCGCGGAATTGACGAAAGCCGGCTTCACGTTAGATGCCAGGAGCGACTACCTGCACGTTGCCGCCGACCCGCGCGAGCAGCCGTTCTTCAAGATGGAAGGCAAGCCGGATGACAAGTTCGCGCTGCGCTTCGTGAAGAAGTAGAGGTGTCCGGGCGCGCATGTTTGCCGTGCAATTTGCATGCTGCTGTCGCGCGAACCGGGCCAGAAGGCCAGTCCGTCCGCATCCGCCACCCGGTCCAGCACCACCTGGTACATCAGTGCGACGCCCTGTAGAAGTTTCGGATCGGCCTGGGTGAAGGACTGGCCGATGGTGCCGTCGCTGAACTCGCCTTTCTCGACCTCGCTGATGATATCCATGTCGCCATTGGCCTTGTCCTCGACCCGCATCCACCCATCCCGGCCCAGCAAAAAGCGATAGCCGATCAGCTTGCCGCTGTAGACCAGGGTGTCGGTGCCGTCGTTACCGACGATCACGTCGTTGCCCGAGAGCGGGCGCGCCGAGCGTGCCGTTGGCCAGCGTCAGGTCGGCGTTGGTAAAGCCGGTCACCGCCTCGTAGAACGTGATTGTCAGCAGCGCCGTATCGCCCAGTTTAAGCGCTGTCGCTCAAGCCCAGGGTCGCGGTCGGCGGCGGCGTGTCCGCCGCCACTTCCGGCGCCGAAGGTCAGCGTGCCGCCTACTGCCAGCGTCGCTCTCGGTTCAGCAACTGCAAGCTCCACCGGCACCGCCGGCGGCATCACCGGCGGCACCGTCGCGGTCGACAACAACGGCAGCGGCCAACCGGTCAGCATGCCGGTCAGCGTCAGCGGCCAGACGTCGCTGATGCAGCCATACACCGGCGTGAACTATATAATCTGCGTGAATGGCATTTTCCCCTCGCGCCAATAAGGTGTTCCGGCCTTGAATAAAAGTGCGGACCATCCGCACTTTTATTACGACTATTGACCTGACTTCCCATGCTGCCCACCCCGCTCGCCTGCCTGCCTGATCTGCTGCTCCCGCTACGGGCGCGCGCAGTCGATGGCGGCGATACCGACTTCCTCGCCCGCCTGTATTTCTCGACCCGCCTCGACCTGCAGTCGACGACGGCCGATCCGGCCTTTGTCGCCTCGCTGATCGCCATGCAGCAGCGTTTCCAGGCGGCCGGCTACCGCATTGACTTTCCCGGCGCCGGCTACCTGGTACTCGAACGCAACGGCGCGCCGTGCGGGCGCATTGTCGTCGACGCCAGAGAACAAGCGTTGCGGCTGGTCGATATCGCACTGCTGTCCGAGGCACGCGGACAGGGCGTGGGCAGTCACATCCTGCGCGCCTTGCAAGGCTGCGCAACGCAACTCGGCTTGCTGTTGACGTTGTCGGTTCACCATAGCAATCCGAAGGCGCGCCGCCTCTACCTGGCGCTGGGGTTTCAAACGAGCAGCCGCGATGCGGTATCCGAGCAAATGGTGTACTCAAGCAAATCATACATCCGAACAAATGATGATGTGGAATAATGGGCTGCCAGGCATCCGCCCCATCCATGTAAAGGCACCACTTGAAAAAGTTTTTCCTGCACACATTTTTTACCAACCGTCCCCATTTGTCGATGGCGATCGCCTTCGGCGCGCTGGTGGCGTCGTTCAACCCGGGCAACCAGGAAATGATGACGCGCGCACTGATCGCGTGGAACGCCGCTGTGTGGTCCTACCTGATCGGGATGATGTGGGTCATCAAGCGCGCCGATCACCGCAAGGTGCGCGACGTCGCCGACAAGCAGGATGAAAACGCCGGGCTGGTGCTGGCCGTGCTGCTGGTCGCGGCGCTCTTTAGCTTGTCGGCGATTTTCTCCGAGCTCGCCGCACTGGCCGAAGCCAAGGGCGCCGAGCGCGCCGGACGCTACGCGCTGACCGTGTTGACCTTGTTCGGCTCATGGCTGCTGGTCGGCGTACTGTTCTGCTTCCATTATGCCCACATGTACTACCGCAATGCTTCGAAGACACTGCCGCTCAAGTTTCCCAACGACGAGAAGGAACCCAATTACTGGGACTTCCTGTATTTTTCGTTCACCATCTCGGTCGCGGTGCAGACATCGGATGTCAGCGTCATGACGCGCGCGATGCGCAAGCTGGTGCTCGGGCACTCGGTGCTAAACTTTTTTTTCAACCTGATCATCCTCGGCCTGTCGATTAACATCGCTGCCGGACTGATCAAGTAGGTACTTGAGGTGCTGCAATCGAGCCGGGCGTGGGCACTGCGCCGAAAGGTGTAATATCGATTTGCAAGCCCATGGTTGGGGCCCGCATTTGATGAACAACCAAGGAGTGACTTATGCAAATCAACATTAATACCGACAAGACCATTGAACGCCATCAAGGCCTCGACGACCACGTCGAAACCGTAGTCCAGGCCGCTGTAAGCCGATTCCGCGACCACATTACCCGCGTTGAAGTGCACCTCAGTGACGAAAACAGCCAGAAATCTGCCGACGGCGGCAACCGCTGCATGCTCGAAGCACGTGTCACCGGCTACCAGCCGATCGCCGTCACCGAACATTCGATCAACCTGCACCAGGCCATTAGCGGCGCAGCTGACAAGCTCAAGCGCGCGGTGGACAGCGCCCTCGGCCGCCTGCACGACAAGCACATGCACAAGTCGCCGACCATCGCCGACGTGACGGACGTCACGGACGAAATCAACGAAAAATCAAGCTGAAACCAGCCAGAATGCGTTGAAAACGGCGGCCCGCAAGGCCGCCGTTTTCACGTGGTAAGAGCCGCGCGGGGTGGTCACGGTGAACGCGACATGTTTCCCTTGGCAAGCTGACCCAGGTAGGCGAGGCCCGCCAGCGAACGGCTGCCATACCATGACATCATTTCGCCATCGACCAGGCGGACCGGCTTGCCAATCTGTGTTTCCAGCGCGGCGGCGTGGGCGTCCGTGAAGCGGTACGGTTCGGTCGACAGCAGCACGCCGTCGATGCCTTCGATGAGCTCGAGGTTCCAGTCGAAGCGCGGATAACGGGCGGGATCGTCAAGCCGCGGCACGTTCCAGCCGATCTCGGCCATCATGCGGGCAATATAGGTGTCTTGCGACACACTCATCCACGGGTCCTGCCAAATGCAGTACAGCATCGTTTGCGGCGGGCCTTTCGGCGCCGCGCGCAGCGCCGCGTAGTGCGCTTCGAACTGTTCGCACCACGCCGCCGCCCTGGCGTCGGCGCAGAACACGGCGCCCATCAGGCGCGCCAGCGCGAGGTTGTCGCGCGGGGCCAGCGGATGGGTAACGACAATGTGCGGGATGAATTCGGCCAGTGCCGCGACGGTCGGCTTTTCGTTTTCGTCGATGTTGACCACCAGGTGGGTCGGCGCCAGTTGCCGGATTTTCTCAACGTTGACGTCCTTGGTGCCGCCCACCTTGGCAATTGCCGCCACCAGCGGCGCCGGATGGATGCAGAAACCGGTGCGCCCGACCAGTTGCTCGGCCAGCCCCAGTTCGCACAGCAGTTCGGTAATCGACGGCACCAGCGAGATGATGCGGGCGTGCGGCTCGGGAGCGTGATGGACGCCAACGGCATCGTGCATGACCATGGTGTGTTCCAGACGGGTGAGTGCCAAAGAAACCGCTATTGGAACACTGTTGTTTATCGCGCGCCAGCCTCTTGATCGCGGTGGCGATGCGTTATTATGTTATTGCTTATTAGAATTATATTTAATCCTTGATTTGAAAGCCTCATTTGGAACACATTGGCAGCTTCGGCGCCTCAAGCTACAGCCTTCGCGACATGCAATTGTTTCGCGATGCGGATGAAGCGCAGCTGGCCGCCGCGCTGGCCGACTGCGTCGTCTGCCGGCTGGCGAAAGGCAAGCGGCTGGCCGACAGCTTCCGCGCGCGGCTGTACATCGTGCTCTCCGGCGCGCTGGCCGAGGCTGGCACCGACGGCACCGTCAACAAGATCCTGCCCGGCGAGAGCGTCGGCGAACAGTCGGTGCTCGACGAAGCGACCAACCTGGCCGACATCAGCGCGCTTGACGTCACCGAATTGCTGCTGATCGAAGCCGACCTGGTATGGCAGTTGATCGACCAGTCGAACGGCGTCGCGCGCAACCTGCTGCGGCTGCTGTCGTTTCGCATCCGCGCCGCCAGCGCGCTGCTGCGGCGGCGCCAGAAGCTGGGCGAATTCTACCGCCAGCTGTCGATGAACGACGGCCTGACCGGGCTCTACAACCGCGCCTGGCTTGACGACATGCTGCCCAAGCTGGTGGCGACCGCCCGGCGCACCGGCGGTCCACTGTCGGTGGTGATGATCGACCTCGACCATTTCAAGCGTTTCAACGACACCCACGGCCACCTGGCCGGCGACGACGCCTTGCGCAGGGCGGCGGCAATCATCAACGCCGCCCTGCGCCCGTCCGACTTCGCGGTGCGCTACGGCGGCGAGGAAATGGTGGTGCTGCTACCGGAAACGAGCGACAAGCTGGCGACGCTGGTGGCCGAGCGGCTCTGCCTGCGGCTGCGGCAAGTCGTCATCTTCGGCGACATGCGCCTGCCGATGCCGCACCTGACCGGTTCGTTCGGCGTTGCCACCCTTGAGGTTGCGATGGACGAACTGCAACTGCTGGCAGCGGCCGACGCTGCCCTCTACCGCGCCAAGCAGGCCGGCCGCGACCGGATTTCACTTTAGCAAGAACCGCACCAACCGAAGAGCAGCAAAACAGCCGAACCACTGCGGCCGCGCTCCCGCCCGCGCGGCTTTTGTGACACCATCTTATTGAAAGGCGCGAAGCCGCGCCCTCCTCCATTCACCTGAGCAACCATGACGACCCACACATTTCTCTGGCACGACTACGAAACTTTCGGCGCGGTGCCGCGGCGCGACCGCCCGGCCCAGTTCGCCGCGATCCGTACCGACGCCAGCCTCAACGAGATCGGCGACCCGATCATGCTGTACTGCCAACCGGCGCCCGATTTCCTGCCTGATCCGCAGTCCTGCCTGATCACCGGCATCACGCCGCAGCAATGCCTTGAATGGGGCGTGGCCGAGCACCAGTTCGCCGCCACCATTGAAGCGGCGTTCAGCCAGCCCGGCACGATCGGCGTCGGCTACAACACCATCCGCTTCGACGACGAGGTCACTCGCTACCTGTTCTGGCGCAACCTGATCGATCCGTACGCGCGCGAGTGGCAAAACAATTGCGGCCGTTGGGATTTATTGGACGTCGTGCGCATGACGTACGCGCTGCGCCCGGAAGGCATCGAATGGCCGATACGCGAAGACGGCAAGCCGAGCTTTCGGCTGGAAGATCTGGCGCGCGCCAACGGCTTGCTGCACGAAACGGCGCACGACGCGCTGTCGGACGTGCGCGCCACTATCGCACTGGCCAAGCTGATCCGCGATCGCCAGCCGAAGCTGTTCGATTTCTGCCTCGGCCTGCACAAGAAGGACAAAGTGTCGACCGAGATGGGGCTGCACCTGGCGCCCGCCAGCCGCGCGCCGTTCCTGCACGTGTCGGGCATGTTCCCGACCGAGCGCGGCTGCCTGGCGCTGATGTGGCCGCTGGCCTTTCACCCGACCAACAAGAACGAAGTGCTGGTCTGGGACTGCAGCCATGACCCGGCCGAGTTGTTCGGCCTGGACGCCGACACCATCCGGCAACGCATGTTCACGCGCAGCGCCGACTTGCCGGAAGGGGTCACGCGGCTGCCGATCAAGAGCATCCACGTCAACAAGTCGCCGATGCTGGTGGCCAACCTCAAAACGCTCAGTCCGGCCATGGCCGAGCGCTGGGGCATCGACCTCGAGCAGGGCCGCACCTTCGCCCAGGCCGCGGCAAGCGGGCCCGACATGGCGGCGGTCTGGGCCGAGGTCTATACCCGCCCGGCCAGCGGCGAAGCGTTTGACGTCGACGAGGACTTGTACGGCGGCTTCGTCGGCAACAACGACCGCCGCAAGCTTGCCTCGCTGCGCGCCGAAACGCCCGAAAAACTGGCTTTGGTACGCCCGTCGTTCGACGACGAACGGCTCGAGGAATTGTTCTTCCGTTACCGCGCGCGCAATTTCCCGCAGACGCTGGGCGAGGCCGAGGCGACTTATTGGGAGCAGCACCGCGCGGCTAAACTGTTCGACGGCAAAGGCGGTGCGCGCACCATCGAGCAGCTGTTTGCCGAAATCGATGCGCTGTCGGAAGACGCCGACGAACGCGCCGAAGATATATTGGGTGCGCTGTACGACTATGCCGAAGCGATTGCCCCGACCCGGCAGTAGCGGTCCAGCGTTAAGCTGTGAAAATTAACGATGTAAATTAATGGCGTCGCGCGTTTCCAGCGCGACCCGCCCCGCCGCCGCGGCAAAATCTTCGTCCGCCGCCGGCGTCGCATACAGGATCGCGCGCGACGAACTGATCATCATCCCGGCGCCGGCGCCGCTCTTGCCCGAGGTGACGGTCGCCTCGATGTCGCCGCCTTGCGCGCCGATGCCCGGCACCAGCAGCGGCATGTCGCCAACGATCGCCCGTACCTGCGCCAGTTCGTCGGGAAACGTGGCGCCGACCACCAGCGCGCATTGGCCGTTGCGGTTCCACTTGCCGGCCACCATGGCGGCGACGTGCTGGTACAGCGGCTTGCCGTCGACGTTCAAAAATTGCAGGTCGGAGCCGCCGGCGTTCGAGGTGCGGCACAGGATGATTTGCCCGCGGTCGCTCCATTCGAAATAGGGCTCGACCGAGTCGAAGCCCATGTACGGGCTGAGCGTGACGGCGTCGGCGCCGTAGCGGTCGTACGCTTCGCGCGCATACTGATGCGCCGTGGCGCCGATGTCGCCGCGCTTGGCGTCGAGGATCAGGGGGACGTGCGGATGGTGCTGGCGCAGGTAGTCGCAGATTTTCTCAAGCTGCGGCTCGGCGCCGAGCGCGGCGAAATAGGCGATCTGCGGCTTGAACGCGCACGCCAGGGCCGCCGTCGCATCGATGATCGCCTTGCAGAAGGTGACGATGCCGTCCGGCTGGTGCTGCAAGTGCGGCGGCATGCGCGCCAGGTCGGGATCGAGTCCGACGCATAACAGCGAATCATTGGTGGCCCACGCGGCGGACAGCTTATCGATAAAATTCATGGCATGGACCTCGTCATTTTTTGCGAACCCGGCATTGTACCGTGTCCGCCTTCGGCTCCGCCCACAAGAACAGGCATGATCGATCCATTTAGGGTATATTTTTATCCATTGAACAACTTGCCAGGACATTAGCATCATGACCATTCACGCATTTGCACGTTGGACCCGCCTGATTTTCGCCGCTACATTCATGGCGGCCCTGCTGTCGGGCTGCGGTTACAACCAGTTCCAGACCAAGGACGAGGCCACCAAGGCGGCCTGGAGCGAAGTGGTCAACCAGTACCAGCGCCGTGCCGACCTGATTCCGAACCTGGTCAATACCGTCAAGGGTTACGCCTCGCATGAAAAAGATACCCTCGAAGCGGTGACGCGCGCGCGCGCGGCCGCCACCAGCATGCAGGTCACGCCCGAGGTGCTCAACGACCCGGCCGCGCTGGAGAAATTCCAGAAGCTGCAAGGCGACGTGTCGAGCGCCCTGTCGCGCCTGCTGGTGGTGACGGAAAATTATCCGAATTTGAAGGCCGACGCCGGTTTTCGCGACCTGCAGTCCCAGCTGGAAGGCACCGAGAACCGCATCACGGTGGCACGCAACCGCTACATCACCTCGGTCCAGGATTACAACGTGATGGCGCGCAGTTTTCCGAACAACCTGACGGCGATGGTGTTCGGCTACAAGGTCAAGCCTAACTTTACGGTCGAAAACGAGAAGGCGATCTCGACCGCACCGACCGTCAATTTCGGCAAATAAGATGCTAAAGTCGACTACCCGGTTGCATTTCCTGTGGGCGGCTATGCTGGCGCTGGCGCTGGCGCTGGCCTGTTCCGGCGCCGCGCAAGCCCAGCTGGCGGCGGTGCCGAAGCTGACCGGCCACGTGATCGACCAGGCCGGCATGCTCGCGCCGGGCCAGCGCGACAAGCTCGAGGCCGTGCTCACCGATTACGAAGCAAAGACCGGCAGCCAGATCGCCGTGCTGCTGGTGAACTCGACCGAGCCGGAGCAGATCGAGCAGTACAGCATCCGCGTCAGCGACGCCTGGAAACTGGGCCGCAAAGGCGTCGACGACGGCGTATTGCTGATGGTTGCCAAGGATAATCCGGCGGCGCTGCGGCGCCTGCGCATCGAGGCCGGGCGCGGCGTCCAGGGCGTGCTGACGGACGCCCAGTCCAAGCGCATCCTGCAAGACGTCATCGCGCCCCATTTCAAGCAGAACCAGTATTACGACGGCCTGGTGGCCGGGGTCGGCGCCATCGCCACCCTGCTCAACCAGGAACAGTTTCCGCAAGCGCCGCAAGGTCAGGCGGCCCAGTCATCCGGCGGTGGCTTGCTGGTGCCACTGTTGCTGTTCGGCGCGTTCGTGCTGATGTCGATCTTCCGTCCGCGCCGCTCTCGCCTGTCGCGCGGCGGCTGGGGCGGCGGCGCCACCGGGTTTATTCTCGGCACCGCGCTCGGCAGCCTGGCCCGTGGTGGTGGGGGCGGCTTCGGCGGCGGCGGCGGCGGCGGATTTTCGGGCGGCGGTGGCGGTTTCGACGGCGGCGGCGCCTCGGGCAACTGGTGATGAGCACAGTGACCCAACGCCTGGCGCGCGCACTACGCCACTGGAAGACCAGTGCGGCCGACGGCCGCCGCGCCTTCCCCCAGGAAACGCTGGCCGCGGTCGGCCTTGCCATTACCGCCGGCGAGCAAACCCATCGCAGCGAGCTCCGATTAATTGTCGAGGCATCGATGCCGTTCGACGCCATCTGGGCCGACGTCAGCAATCGCCAGCGCGCGCTGGCACTGTTCGCCGAGCACGGCGTATGGGATACCGAAGACAATTGCGGCGTGCTCATCTATATCAACCTGGCCGAACGCACGGTCGATATCGTGGCCGACCGCAACGTCAACCGCAAGATCGACAGTACGACTTGGCAAGCGGTGTGTGCCACCATGACTGCCGGGTTCGCGCGCGGGCAATTTCAGGACAGTACCATCGCCGCGGTGGCCCACGTCAACACACTGTTGCAGGCGCACTTCCCGGCGACCGGCGCGCGCGCCAACGAATTGCCGGACAATCCGATCCTGATGTAGGCGGGCCGCGCGAAACCTCCCACAACGCGGTGCGCAATGGGTAAAATTCGCTGTTCCCTAAATCCATCGAAAGCGCTTATGAAATTAGTGGACAAAGTTGCGATTGTGACTGGCGCGACCCAGGGCATTGGCCTGGCCTGCGCCGCCCGCCTGGTCGCCGAAGGCGCTCGCGTGATGCTGGTCGACATCAAGCCCGAGGGTGAGCAGGCGGCGCAGCAGCTCGGTGGCGCGGCACGGTTTTTCGCCGCCGACGTCAGTCAGAAGGCCGACGTCGACGCCATGATCGCCGCTACCCTGGAGGCGTTCGGCCACATCGACATCCTGGTCAACAACGTCGGCGTCACCCATGCCGCCGACTTCCTCGACCTGGACGAAAGTGATTTCGACCGGGTCTTGCGCATCAACCTGAAATCGATGTTCCTGTGCGGCCAGGCGGCGGCGCGCGAAATGGTCAAACGACAAAGCGGCAGCATTATTAACATGTCGAGCGTTAATTCCGAACTGGCGATTCCGAACCAAGTGCCGTACGTGGTGTCGAAGGGCGGCGTTAACCAGCTCACAAAAGTAATGGCATTAAACCTGGCGCCGCATGGCATCCGTGTCAACGGCATCGGCCCCGGCACCATCCTCACCGAACTGGCCAAAAAGGCTGTACTCGGCAGCCCGGAAGCGCGCCATACCATCCTGTCGCGCACCCCGCTGGGCCGCTGCGGCGAACCGGAAGAAGTGGCGGCGATCGCCGCTTTCCTAGCCAGCGACGACGCCTCCTATATGACGGGCCAGACCATCTACGCCGACGGCGGGCGCCTGGCGCTCAATTACACGGTGCCGGTGAAGCAATGAGCATGCCGCACAAGCAGGCGCCGCCGGCCGACATGCTGGCGCTCGACAACCAGTTCTGCTTCGCGCTGTATTCGGCTTCGCACGCGGTCACCAGGACCTACAAGCCGCTGCTCAACCGGCTTGGCCTGACCTACCCCCAATACCTGGTGATGCTGGTCTTGTGGGAACAGGATGGCATCCTGGTCAAGGACATCGGCGCGCGCCTGTTCCTCGACTCCGGCACCTTGACCCCGCTGCTCAAGCGGCTGGAGGCGAATGGCCTGCTCGAACGCCGGCGCGATCCGCGCGACGAGCGCCAGGTGCGCATCTCCTTGATGGTGGCCGGACGCGCGCTGCGCGAACTGGCAATCGAAATTCCCCGGCAATTACTGTGTGCCAGCGGTAAGGAAGCAGTCACGCTCGGCCGCCTGCGGACGGAACTGTCGGCCGTGCGCGACGACATGTTGCGGGCAATGGAGGGCGGCGAATAATCCGCACCGACGCCTATCGGGCCGATAGCAATAATTAAATTGCCCACAATTAGATTGTTGACTATTATATTTTGTATCGGCAGTCCTCCTGCCGCGTCAATTACTTTCAGGAACTCCACATGCAAATTCTGTACACCGCACATGCTACCGCCACCGGCGGGCGCGACGGCCGCGCCACCTCCAGCGACCAGGCGCTCGACGTCGCACTGTCGACCCCAAAACAACTCGGCGGCGCCGGCGGCGAAGGCAGCAACCCCGAACAGTTGTTTGCGGCCGGTTATGCGGCCTGCTTTCTGTCTGCAATGAAAATGGTGGGCGGTATGCTGAAGACGCCGGTGCCGCAGTCGACCAGTGTCGCTGGCGCCGTCGGCATTGGCCCGAATGGCGCCGGCGGTTTTGCCTTGGCGGTGACGCTGTCGGTGACTACTCCGGGCATGGATGGCGCAGCGGCAAAGGCCGTGGTCGCCAAGGCGCACGAGGTATGCCCGTATTCCAACGCAACGCGCGGCAACGTCGATGTGGCGATCTTGGTAAATCCGGAGCAGATATAAAAGAAATATATGTCTGATATCTAATATGGCAATTGGACGTAAATGCCGTGGTGCAGCATCATTTGCCTTGTCTCCACTATTCTCCTCCAAGAAAATAGTTTTTAGCCCGCTTTCACCAGCGGGCTTTTTTTTGCTCCGTCTCTTTGTCACCGGTCCTAATCTCGACAGGCTCTTGGGCAAAAACGTTCCGCGCGATTGCGCCACGCTTGAGTATTGTCATACTGGCGTCACACTGGCTGCCTATACTTAATCCACCTGCCATACATGCAACCGATATGCGTGATCGCAGACCAGGCGTGCCGCTTTCAACGACGGCACGCCGCTCCGGTTTACCTCTCTTGGCCCGATCTTGGGTTCGCCCGCACAAAGCTGCGGGCATTTTTTTGCTCATCGGCAAATTATTCAAAAACATGCGAATTTAGCAGTTTTAACGGCTTGACGCTGCCACAGTTTCTACTATGATGAAGTTCGCCCAACCGGTTTATCTATGTATATCAAAGCCACCACTGGAAGCAAAGGGAGTCTATCGAATGAGCCTGCAAGCTTTTGAAACGCCGTCCAGCAACACCAGGGCACCCCATCCTGCGCAGAATCGCCGTCAACGGCGCCCTGATGACAGCCTTTTCCTGACTGAACTCAATGCGCGAACAGTCGTCGACCCCGATGACGACCAGGCACCGGTAACGCTGACCACTTTCGGCACAGTCCGTGAATCTTGCCCGAATTGCGCCCACACACAACTCCACCTCGTATTGCGGCAACGCAACGTCCGACTGGCCCACCTGTTCTGCGCCGACTGCCACAGCTGTTTCAGCGCCCATTACGCCAGCGGTGCCTGCGCACTGACAATCTGACAACTTGATCCAAGCCAAGCTCGGCGCCGAACCGTGTAAGGCGGGCGGTGCCGTGCCGGCCGGCGTGCTATGCTTTTATTTTCACTGTCCGCGCGTTTCATGCCCGCCCTATTTTACGTGCTCGTTTTCGACTCCAAATTCAGCAAGCTGCGCTACGGCGCTGCCCTGCTCATCTATGCCCTGATCCTGGTACTTGGCTCGATCCCGGGCGCGCGCGCCGAGATCGGCCATTACGCCACCGGCCTGATGCTGCACTCGCTGGCCTACGCGATGCTGACCGTTCTGGTGTACACCGGCAGCAGCGGCAACGCCAGCCAGCGCGCGTTTAAATCGGTACTGACGGTGTCGCTGATGGGCGCTTGCGACGAACTGTTACAAACCCTCCTTACCTACCGCGGCGCCTCTGTGTCCGACTGGCTGGTCGACCTTACCGCCAGCATCGTCGTTTCTGCCGTGCTGTGGGCCGCCTGGCCGAAAGCTGTGCTCGCGCCGCAATAAGCGTCCTGGTACTGCGGCGCACGCCGCATAATCGCTCGACAATTTGATCTGTCTCACGCTGACCCCGCTTCACTGGAACGTCGCGCCCAATCTCCCCTCTTACTCAAGTGGCACGCGGCACCGTCACGCACCCATACAGTAAATCCAATAACCGAGGAGTTAATTATGAAGCGTACACAACAGCGCGTGCTTTTGGTGGGCCTGCTGACATTCTCGCTGGCGGCGTGCAGCTACATGCCCTGGCGGAACATGGGCAGCGGCACACCGGCCTCGACGTCGGGTAGCTCGGGGTCGGGCAGCACCGGGTCGGATAGTTCATCGTCGGGCAGCTCGTCGTCGGGCAGTTCAGGGTCGGGCGGCTCGACCTCGAGCGACCCGACGTCGAGCCCAACCGGGTCGAGCAGCACGGGGCCTACCAGCAGCGGCAATCCCGCCACCAGCAGCGGATCGGGCAGCCGCTGACCAGCGCGGCGAAGGCACGGCGCAGCCGACCGGCCCGCGTCGATGCGCCGCCTTCAAGGCGATCAACCAGCAGGCAATTCGCTTCGCATCAAGCGAGGCGAATTGGGTTCGTTTGACATGGGTCATGTGCCGCCGATCAGGCCGGAACGTACCTTTGCTTTGCCACTCTCACCCACGTGGCAAGGGAATCGTCACGTACACCCACTGCAAGACAGACAACTTAAGGAGTTGATCATGAATCGAAGAAAACAGAGCGTGGTACTGGCGGGCTTGCTGGCATTGACGCTGGCAGGATGCAGTTCCATGCGCGGCGGCTATGATGAATCGGGCGGCGCCACCGGCAGCGGCACCGGCAGCAGCGGCTCGACCGGCTCCAGCGGCTCGGGTGGTAGCATGGGCAGTGGTTCGAGTGGTTCTAGCGGCTCTGGCGGCTCAAGCGGCTCTGGCGACTCAAGCGGCAGCATGGGCAGCGGGTCAGGCGGCAGCATGGGTAGCGAATCGAGCGGCAGCATGGGCAGTTCACCGCAGGCGCCCGGCGCAGCGGGGATGTCGCCCGGCGCAGCGGGGATGTCCCCTGGGGCGGCCGGTATGCCGGCCGGGGCGCCGAATGCAGTCGTCATGTCGATCGAAGCGATGCCGCGTCCGAGCGCTGCCGGCGCTGGCTCGGCTGCGATGGGTAGCAGCGGCACGGCCGGAGCCACCGGCTCGTCGCCGGCAGGGGGCGACCAGATGTACAGGGTTACGCTGCGCATGGATGATGGCACTACGCGCGTCGTCACGCAGGACTCCACGCCAACTTTTCGTAGCGGCGACCGGGTCAACCTGATGGATGGATCGACGTCGCGCTGAGGGCCAAATCAGGTTATCGATCAAGGCGAGGCAAGCGCACACCGGTCGTTGCCCTAGCGTTGCGCGGGGACGCAAGCAAAGTTAAGTTCCCGCCAAAGCTTGGGTTGCGTCGATCTTTCGCTAATGCGCGCCCCAACTGCTGCGACTTCAGTTTCCGCGGACCTGCGCCACGGCGCCGCAGGGCTGCTATCCGCTGCCCAGCCCTGCCTGCTCCTCCTCTTTCGGTTCGTAGAGGATGCCGCGGGTTGCAGCTGAAATCTGCTCGAGCGGGACTTTTGGCGTGCGATCGGCGCACAACAAGCCATTCGATTCCTGGAACGTGTCGGCGAACTGGGTGTAACAAAATCCGCTGAACATCAAGGTATTGTTGACCACCGCCATCAGGCTGCGGTACAGGCCGATGAAGCTGTCCGCCGTGTGGGCGCGCGCATAGCCCCAGGTGCGCATGGCGCTCGCTTTCGGGTCGTACGCGATGCCGCCGAATTCGGTAAGCACGATCGGCTGGCCGCGATGCGGGAAGCCGTCCAGCGTCAGGATGCGCCCGCCCGGCCGGCGCTGGTCGAACAAGGTGCGCACCGGGTCGGTCACCGCGTAGCGCGGGCCGAGCCGCTCCGGATCGCAGTCGTAATCGTGGATGCCGAGGATGTCGGTGGCCGACGCTTCCCAGCCGTCGTTGCCGATCACCGGGCGGGTGGCGTCGAGCGTGCGCGTCAGGTGGTACAGCGCCTCGACCGCGCTGCGGTGGGCCTGGGTCAGCGTCAGGTTCGGCACGCCCCACGACTCATTGAACGGGACCCACACGATGATGCACGGGTGGCTGTAGTCACGCTCGATTGCTTCGGTCCATTCGCGTACCATGCGGGTGATGGCCTTGGGGCTGAAGCGGTAAGCCGACGGCATCTCTTCCCACACCAGCAAGCCGAGCTTGTCGGCCCAGTACAGGTAGCGTGGATTTTCGATTTTCTGGTGCTTGCGCACGCCGTTGAAGCCCATCGCCTTGGCCAGTTCGACGTCGCGTTTGAGCGCCACGTCCGAGGGCGCCGTCAGCAGCGTGTCGGGCCAGTAACCCTGGTCGAGCACCAGCCTGAGCGGGTAGGCGCGGCCGTTGAGCATGAAACGGTCGCGGTTGATCGACACCGAGCGCATCGCGGTGTACGACGTCACCCGGTCGAGCACTTCGCCGTTGTGGTACAGCGTCACCTCTGCTTCGAGCAGCGTCGGCCGCTCGGGGCTCCACAGCAGCTCGTTGCGCGAGTCGTCGATGCCGGGGTCGGACAAGGCGATCTTGCGGGTCGCCTCGTGCCCGAGCAACTTGTAATGATCGTCGGCCAGTAACTCCTTGCCGTGCCAGATCTTGACCTCGACAAACAGGTTTTCGTGGATTTCGCCGGTGGCCAGTATTTCGCAGCCGATCTCGTAGGTTTCAAACACCGGTGTCCAGCGCAGCGTGTGGATGTAGGTGGACGCCACCTGCTCGAACCAGACCGGTTGCCAGATACCGGTGGTGCGCGGATACCACAGCGAGTGCGGCTCGAGCAGCCAGTCCTGCTTGCCGCGCGGCTTGGCCAGGTCGTGTGGGTCGTCTTCGACGAACAGCGTCACCACCTGCGCACCATCGTCGCGCAGCACGTCCGTGATGTCGGCCGAGAATGGGGTGTGCCCGCCCTCATGCTCGGCCACCAGGTGTGCGTTGACCCACACCCGCGCCCGGTAGTCGACCGCGCCGAAATGCAATATGGTGCGGCCGGCGCCGGACAACACGGTAAAGTCGCGCTGGTACCAGCAGAAGGTGTGAAAACCGGTGTCGCCGACGCCGCTGTTCTTTGTTTCCGGCGCGAACGGCACGTTGATTTCGTGGGTCCATCCGTCCGCGCAGCCGGGCAATTCGCAGCGGCGTTCGTCGTCGTACATGAATCGCCACGCGCCGTTAAGGCTTGTCCAGTGCTGGCGCACCAGCTGCGGGCGCGGGTAGCCGAACTGGCTCATGGCGCGCCGCCTTGCTGCGGCGCGCGCGGGATCAGGACCCGGCCCTGCCGTCCGGTGGCGTTGTAGCGCGCCGCCGCGGCGGCGGCGGCGGCCTCGGCGCACCCTTCGCGGCACAGCGCCACGCAGGCGCCGCCGAAGCCGGCCCCGGTCAGGCGCGCGCCGTAGACGCCGGGCGTATCGGCGAGGAAGGCGGCCAGCGTGTCGAGCTCGGGGATCGACACCGCAAAGTCGTCGCGCAGGCTGGCATGCGAGGCGCTCATCAGCGCGCCGAAGCGCGCCGCCGACACCCCGGCCGATGCCTCGAGCACGCGCAGGTTCTCGCGCACCACGTGGCGCGCCCGCTCGCGGTAAGGTGACGGCAGCGTTTCGACCGAGGCCGGGTCGGTGACGTCACGCAGCGCCGCCACCCCGAGCAGGCGCGATGCCTCTTCGCATTCGGCGCGGCGCACATTGTAGGCGCTCGCCGCCAAGGTGCGCGGCACGCCCGAATCGATCACGATCAGCTCGCTGCCACGCGGCATCGGCAGCAGCCGGTGCGCCAGGCTGCGGGCGTCGATGAACAACATGTGGCGCTGGTCGGCCAGGCTGGACGCCATCTGGTCCATGATGCCGCAGTTCACCTTGGCGTAATCGATCTCGGCACGCTGCGCCAGGCGCGCAAGGCGAACGTCGTCGAGTTCGATAGAGAGCAGGCTGCGCAGTGCCCGCAACGTGGCGACCTCGAGCGCGGCGCTGCTCGACATGCCGGCGCCGACCGGCAATTCGGTGCTGATGTACACGCGCAGCGGCGGCACCGCCACGCCGTCGGCCGCCAACAGCCGGACGCAGCCGTCGACGTAACTGGCGAAGCCCTGCGGCGGGTGGGCATCGAACGCATAGTCGACGCCCTCGTCGAGCGTGGCCGAATACACGTGGAAGCAGTCGTCGATGCTCGGGCTGATCGCCACTTCGGTCAACTGGGGCGTCGCCACCGGCAGCATGAAACCATCGTTGTAATCGGTGTGCTCGCCGAGCAGGTTGATGCGGCCCGGCGCCGACGCATGTGCCTCGGGCGGTCCACCGAAAAACGTCGCCAGGGTCAGCATGCCGCCTCCAGCCACAGCGGGCGGTTTCGTCCCTGCACGGTGGTGGCCGGCCAGGACGGATCGCACGTCAGGTTTTCCAGCCCGCGTTCGCCCAGCAAAAAAGTGTCTTCGATCTGGATGCCGGCAAACCCCGGATTGAACGCCAGCGCCATGCCGGGCTCGAGCGCAAGCGCGGTGCTGGCGGTGGCCATCAGTTCGTGCGTCAGATAAGCGGTCACGCCGCCCTGAGTGTGCTCGCGCATTGCTTCGGGCCGCCCAACGTGGCGGTAGGCCTGCAGCAGCGCGTGGTACACCGCGGCCAGCGAATTTCCCGGCACACAGGCGGCCAGCGCGGTCGCCTCGACTGTCAACAGGTCGGCCTGCAAGGCCGAAGCCGGGCCAGCGCTGCCAAAGCTGACGAAGCGGGTCAGGCAGGCATGCAGGCCATGACGGCGGCCGCGCAGCACCAGCATGGCGCGCTCGCCAAGCCTTGCCGCCGACGGCGTCGGCTCGCGGTACAGCGCCAGCCTGGCACTGCCCACCGCCAGTACCAGCGCGGGATGAATGCCGCGCCGCCACAGCGCGCGCGCGCCCGCCGCCGCCAGTTCATACTCGGTCCAGTCCGGCCGCGCGGCGCGCAGCGCCTCGCTGATTGCCTCAGCCGCCTGTCCGCCCAATTGGCGGTAGCGCTGTTGTTCGGGCTCTGACAGCACCAGCCGCTGATGGTGGACGCTGGCCGGCAGCGCCAGCTCGGCGCCGCGCGGGCGGTCCGACAGCACTGGCGCACCAAAGGCCGATTCGAGCACAAAGCGTTCGCGCCACGCCAAGTCTTCCCATGGCGTCACGTGGAACGAAAAACCGGGAGGCACCTCTTCTTCGCGCAGCCGGTCGGCCACTGTCTCGTCCGTCAGAATGCATGCCTCGGCCTTCGTTACCAGCACCTCCGCGACGCCGGTTTCGCAGGCCTGCAGCACGGCGCTTGAGCCGCCCGCGGTGCACCAGGCAAACCAGTCGATCCCGCGCAGGCGCAACGCGCCAGCGCCGGTGTCGTGCAACCAGCGGCGCATCAACGCCAGCTTGGCCGCAGCCTGCGGCGCGCGATCAAGGGTCGAGTCGCTCATACGTGCTCCGGGCTCGGCCGCAGACCGTGTAAAGGCAAGCTGTGCCGGCAACAAAGGCGGCCGTCCGGCTTCGTGAGTTCAAGAATCTGCATGGTGTTGTCATGTCGTAGCGGGCACAGCGCACAGCCGAAAGTCGGGTCCCCGTGCGGCGTGACAATAATCGTAGCACGCCGTTTTGGCGTCTCGCTCGCGAGCTGACAAAACACCTTTCCTACAAACAAAAGCCTGTAAGCTCTTACCCCACGCTCGGACCGCGCCCCGCCTGTCGCCGCCCATAGGCAACGTCGCGGGTAACCGGTATTCACCATTTTTATCGACACAACGTAGGTACACACCTACAAAAAAAAACGGCTTTCTTACGGGTGCTTCAAGGACGATGCGCAAGCGGCCGATCTGTCTGCGCGCCGCCACTTAAAGCTCTTAATATACTGTCACCCTGATCCCCATTGCATGGAGCATCACGGCATGAGCGACAAGACCATCAGGCGGCTGCACCTGGCGCAACGCGACGACATCGGCGACCTTGACCCAGCGTCCGGTGCCCGATCCGCACCTCGATCGGCTCGACCCTTGCCTATTTCTAAACCACCACGGCCGGCAAACCTGTCGGCCCGACAATCACGGCCTGCCGTTCGGGCCACGCCCATGCCTATCCGATCGGCCAGCCGGTGGAGTCGCATGGCCCGTTCGTCATACACACGCGCGAACCGACCGCCGATGCCATCACCGACGACCAGGCCGGACGATTCGGCGCGACGCCGTAGACGCACCCGCGCCTGTTACCACGATGGCGAACACCAGCGCTTTCAATGCCAGCCTGAACTTGTTGCGGCACGGCGCAGGGGGGTTGCACTATGCAGCATGCAGAAAACGCCATCATGCATACCTGTTTAGTCTTGTCAATGTAGGTAAATCAATAGTCCGGGTGGAACCATTTTTCCTCTCGCTTGATCAAACATGATCCGCAGCGCCCAAGGCCGCTCATGTCACTGAAAAAATTATTGTGCATCTCACCAAGCGCCGCCGCTGTCGCCGGCGCGCTTGGCGCGCCCGACGATTGCGGCGGCATGCTCGCCGAATGGGACATCCACAGCGTCGCCAGCCTGCGTGAAGCGAGCCGGGCTTTGCGCGCGCGCAACTACCCCGTCGGGCTGGTGCTCGACCTGCCTGGCACCGAAGGCTGCGAAGCGACCGAACGTTTTTTCCGCGAACACTGGAACGTGCAATGGATCGGTGTGCTGGCGCCTGACGCGCTCGAGTCGAAGCCATGCCGCGCCCTGGTGGCGACCTGGCTGGCCGACTTCCACACGCGCCCGGTGGACCGGCAGCGCCTGCTTCATACGCTGGGCCACGCCCACGGCCTGGCATTGTTGCGCTCGCAGCCGGCGGCCAGCGCGGCCACGTCCGGCCTGGCGGCGCTGACCGGCGACAGCGCCGCCATCGCCCGCCTGCGCGCCCAGATCGGCAAGGTAGCGCAATCCGATGCCCCGGTGCTGATCTGGGGCGAAAGCGGCAGCGGCAAGGAGCTCACCGCCCAGGCCATCCACACCCATTCGGCACGCGCCGCAGGGCCGTTCGTGCCGATCAACTGCGGTGCCATTCCACCGGCGCTGATCCAGTCCGAACTGTTCGGCCACGCGCGCGGCGCCTTCACCGGCGCCGCGCGCGACAAGGTGGGCTTGATCGAATCGGCCGCCGGCGGCACCGTATTCCTCGACGAAATTGCCGACCTGCCGAAGGACTTGCAGTCGAACTTGCTGCGCTTCCTGCAAGAAAAAACCATTTACCGGATCGGCTCGACGCGCTCGATCGCCGTCGACGTCCGTGTCATCGCCGCCTCCCACGTCAACCTGCAGCAGGCGGTGGCCGACGGCATGTTTCGCGAAGACTTGTATTACCGCCTCAACGTGTTGCCGATCGACGTGCCGCCGCTACGCGAGCGCAAGGACGACCTCGACATGCTGGCCCAGCATTTCTTCCACACCTTTGCAACCGAAAAAGCGCCGCACCTGAAAGGCTTCGGCACCGAAGCCCTGCGCGCCATCCGCCAACACGACTGGCCAGGCAATGTGCGCGAACTGATCAACCGCACCCGGCGCGCAATGGTGCTCGGCGAGGGGCGCCTGATCGCGCCGCACGATCTCGGCCTGGCGCCGTGCAGCACGCAAGAGCGCGGCGCCGGACTCGACGCCTCACGCATCGACGCCGAGCGCGCCGCGATCGGCGCCAGCCTCGAACGGGCCGGGCGCAACATCACCCATGCTGCGCGCGACCTCGGCGTCTCGCGCATGACGCTGTACCGCCTGCTGGCCAAGCACGGCATCCAGACTTGAACCCAACTGTATCGCCAGCGTGACCGCGCCAAGCCGGGCAGGATTTCGTCGCGTACACAACTGTCACAGGAATGCGACATAACCAGGCAGAACGCGGCGCAAGCAAAGTCGCCCTTGGCTGCGCTGTGAGCCAACCGGCGGCGGCTGGCTTTTCGTGGTGTCGAACCGATGGCTTTGCATCTTAGCCGTCGCAACAACGATACAAGCGCAGCCGTTTTGCGGTTAGCGCGCCGCGATTGAAACCCTTGCGCACTGCACACGTGCCGTTTTCACCCTTGTATTCAACGACATGGCTGCCACCCCGCCGCGCTGGCATTGTCTGTGCATGAGTAAGCGATACCTGGCCGGTGAGCCGGGCGCAATGACCCACTGGAATTTTTTTGTACTCATGTTTTTATTAAAGGGGCTTCTATGAAACGTACTATCCTGGCGGTGGCAATCGCCTTCGCCTTCAGCGCAACTGCCAGCGCCAATCCTACCAATACCTCCGGCACTCCAACCGTCCACGGCACTTTCGCGCAGCTCGCTGTGGCAACCAACGAGCAAAGCGGCGCCGGACCACAGGCGAACGAATATTCGACCGCCATACAAGACAGCCGAGCCGACAGTTCGACCCACCACAACGACAACAGCACCGGCCAGAACAACAGCAGCGGCGCCGCCAGCGCGGCCGGCCACGGCACTGCGGCTGCCAACAACGGAGCGACGGCGACGGCGACCTTCAGCAATTCGTTCAACACCAGTAGCGCAACCAATACCACGGCACTGACCGGCACCGTGTCGGGCAACACGATCTTCGGCCTCGGCAACATGGCCAGCCACAGTGGCAACAGCACCGGCGGCAACGGCGGCGGCGGCAACGGCGGCAATGGCTTTGGCGGCCACGCTTCAGGGTTCGGTGGTGACGGCGGCACAGCCACTGGCGCCAACGCCGCGTCCGGCTCGACCGGCGGCGCGGCCACCAATAACGGCGCGGCCAGCAACGGCAATGCAGCGGTCGGCGACAGCATGGCCGGCAGCGGCGGCAGTGGCGGCGCGGCAAGTGGCGCCACTTCCGGCGCCGGCGGCGCAGGCGGCGCGGGTGGC
>NZ_PDOB01000031.1 GCF_002760665.1 Massilia psychrophila
ACGCGGCGCCAGGCCGCGCTGCTTGCGGGCGACGCGCTCCACCGCCGCCGCCAGGTCGAGCGGTGCGACCGGCGCCGGCAGCACCTCGGCCACGCCGGCGCGCATCGCCCGCATCAGGAAATCGGGCGACGCGCCGCTGCACAGCATCACCATGGCGATGCGCGGGTGGTGGCTGGTGACGTACTCGACCTGCGCCAGTGCATCGAGGTCGCCGCAGGCGGCGTCGACCAGCATCAGGTCGGGCGCCTCCTGTTCGGCGGCCTGGCGCAGGCTGCCGATGCCGCCATCGACCAGCACCGCCACGTGGGACGCGGCCTGCAACAGCTTGCCGATCTCGTTGAGCTGGATCTTGTTGGGTGAAACGACGGCGATTTTCATGGCGAATCCCTTCGGCTTGTTGGCAACTCATTGGCAACTCATTGGCAAATGACTGCATTGTTGACGTCCTGGCGCATCATTTCGCGCGGCAGGTAGGTGCTGAATTCGGGCAGCGCGCGCGGCGGTATGACCGCCCCGACGACCGGCGAAATCCAGCGGAAGTTGAGGGCGGTGATCGTCACCGTGACGCCCTCGCAGGTGGCCGTCGTGCATGCGGCCGGCGACCAGGCCAGGTTGATGGCGCCGATTTCCGGCACCATCATGCGCATCTTGGCCAGTACCTGCGCGTCGCTGCCGGTATCGGCGCACACTACCGCGAAGCGGGCGCCCAGGCGGGTAGCCTCGGTGGCCGCGTTCCAGGTAAACAGCATGCGGGCGACGTCGGTCACGCCGAGCAGGAACATGAGGAACACCAGCAGCACGAGGGCGAATTCGAGCGTGGTGGCGCCGCGGGCGCTTGGTCTCACATCGGGTTTCATGTCGGTTTTCATATCGGACTCCGCATGGTGGCGCTGATGTCGTTGAAGGTGTAGGCGGCGAAACGGGCGCCGAACATGTTGGCGATCATCGGCCGGAACTGGTAGCCCGAAACCCGGATGGTGACGGTGTTGATGACCGGATCGCTGCCTGCGCTCTGCCACGTTGGCGCCGGTATATTGGCAGCGGTGAGTGCCGAGTCGAGAGGGAGGTCGCCAGCACTGAGGTTGACCTTGCCATAGACGATCAGGTTGCGCGCCTCGCCGACATGGGTGCCGGGGGTCTGCACCGACAGGTAGCGCACCGCATCTCGCACCGCCTTGGCGGCGCAGTTGTAGCGATAGACGCCGCGTCCCAGCTCGGCGGTGATTAGCGACAGAACCAGCAGCAGCGGCAGAACCAGCGCGAATTCGACCAGGGCGACGCCTGTTTGATGGCTTTTCCGATTGTTTTTCATGGCGTTCACCTGACAAGTACCGGCACCAGCGGCCCGCCCGAGCCGCCCGGCACGCCGCCGGTAGTGCAGGGTGAAGCCGGGATGCCGGCAAGGCCGCGATACTCGAGCTGCGCTGGGTCGTTCGGGCCGCTCAGCGGATGGAGCATGAACATGCAGACGTAATTGATGACCTGGGATGCGTTATTAATCACTGGCACCACCGCCAGCCGGCGGCTGTAGCCGAACAGTCTGTGTTGCCCGCCAGCACCTGGTGTGGCCAGCTTCTGGAAACTGTTCAGCTTGTTGTTGTCGTTAAAGGTGATGAGCGAACCGGTCCTTAGGTTGGTTCCGGTGTCGGCCAGGGACGCATAGGCGGCGCGCTTGATCAGGTAATTTGCCGCCGTCGCATGCGAGCCGGCCGCCGGCGTGCCCGAAAACGCATTCTGCGGGACCGGGTTCTTCCAATTCGCATTGGTATAGGAGTAGCCGGTCTGGTCGGGATGGTTCTCGTTTGGCGAATCGCTGTTCTTGTAGACGCCGAAGCGATAGTTCCACGGCCGGTCGACGCTAGTTTGCGCGCCCGGGGTACCGAGGGTGTCGCCGATGCGGGTGCCGCACCTGCCGCCCTCGGCCAGTTGGGCGGCGGTTTCGCTGGCGCTGTTGCTGCCGTCCAGGTTGTACCAGCCCATTTCGCCGGCACTGGCACTGGCGCCGCCCTTGTCGAACACGGTGACCCACTCGCCGACCTGAAAGCCGAAATTATTGGCCGGCGTGCCACCTAATTTTGCCTTGAGCGCAACCGGCAGCGGGCAGGTGCTCTGCGAACTGGAGCGGGTGGCAACCGCGCTTGCCAGGACCGCGCGGGTCGCGGGATTGGCGCCGGTGTTGCCGGTGAAGGCGCCGGCGGCGTGCATCAGCCACATCCGCACGCCGTTCTGTGTATGCTGGCACTGGGCGTAACGGGCCGACGCCGGCAGCATGGTGGCTCCGTAGGCGGCGTTCTTGAAACTGATGTCGGCGCCGACGACCTGGCCCTTGGCGTCCCAGTTCGCCGACTGCAGGTTAACCCGGTTCAGGTTGGCCGCGGTGATGCCGGCGCTGCGCGCCCGATCAAGGGCGCTGGCCTGGCCGTCGAGTTCTTGGGCGGCGGCCAGCGCGCAGCTGTCCATCGCCGTCTGCAACTCCGTCTTGACGATAAACAGGCGGCCGAAGTCGAAGGCGATTGCCATGAAACCGAGCAGGAAGAACAGGACGAAGCAGACCGTCACGATGACCGCGCCGCCTTGGCGTGGCCGAGAGCGCGGACGGTAACGACGCGGCGAATGGATGTGAGTAGACATTTTTCGCATTCAAAAAAACAGGCCGTGGTGCCTGGTGGCCCGTCGACTGGTCAGTCAGGTGCAAGTTTCACCGGACCGACAGGCGCTAATCCGATGAATCCTTTGAAATTGGCGCTGGTGAGATCGCACAGCGCCACGACAGAACGAGCGAACCACTGCGATGATCAGCGCGGAGTCGACCACCTAAGCCCTTGCTCGTCGCGGTCGAACGAAAAAATCGCATTGCTGGCCACTTTCAGGAAGCTGTTCATGTTGTTTATCCTTTCAAGTCGAACAGACGGGCCGGGATGGCCCGTCGTGTCGGGGTTTAGCTGCAAGCACCACCTGACAGGCAGGCGGATACGCGGTTGATGAAGCCGGTGAAGCTGGCGCCGGTGAGGTCGCGTAGCGCGACTACCAAGATGACCGAGACGACCGCGATGATCAGGGCATACTCGACCACCTGGGCGCCTTCGTCGTCACGGGCGAACGATTTGACCGAATTGCTTGCTGCTTGGAGGAAGGTGTTCATTTTGGTACCTTTCGAGTAGAGGTTGACGGATGATTTGCCTGGGGGGGCCCAGTCCTGCGAACAGCCCCGTCCCTGCGGACGGTTACTTCTCCTGGCGCCTGCTTTCCACTCCGGCGCCGGATTCCTGTTTGCGCGGCGGCTGCCGCGCGCATCATTTGGCCTCGCCGGCACCGGCTCCAGCGCTGGAGCTCGAGCTGGAGGACAGGCTGATAAGGGGCACGGGCGGTGGCGGCGCCTTGAAACTGTCCTGGTAGCGCGCCATGGCCTGGGCTGCAGCCTGGCCGTCCAGTCCCGCCACCGGATCGCGGTTGGCCGACGCCTTCGGGTTGACCGTCATCGCGGCGCGCGACTGCCGCACCGCGTCGCCGAAATGCTTGTCGTAATTCGGCGTTGCAGCGCACCCGGCCAGCATGGCCAGCGCCGCCAACACTGCGCAATAGCTCGATTTGTTCATGGCGTTCTCCTTATTCGGTGGGTGCCGGCGGGGCCTCGGCAGGTTTGCCCTCGGCCCTGCCCAGCAGCATGATGCCGACGCGGCTGGGCTCGCCGTGGTAATCGGTCGGCACGGGTAGAAGGGCGGCCGGCTTGACCAGGCGCGGGGTGACGATGAAGATCAGTTCGGTCTGGTCCTTCTGGAACTCGGTCGAGCGAAACAGTGCGCCCAGAATCGGCAACTCTCCGAGGACCGGAAACCGGCTCAGCGTTTCGGTGATGTTGTTGCGGATCAGGCCGGCGACGGCGAAGCTCTGGCCGTCCCTGAGCTGGACGGTGGTATCGATGTTGCGGCTGGTGAGCGACGGCAGGATCGAGGTCACGCCGCCGGTGGTGGTGAAGGGCGATCCGGTCTGTGCCAGTTCGGACACCTCGGACACCAATTTCAGGTTGATCCGGTCGCCCTCGAGCACGGTCGGCGAAAATTTCAGGCTGACGCCGAACGGTTTTTCTTCCAGCGTGATCGTGGTGCCGCCGAGTTCACGCGTGTGGGCAACCGGAATGAAGATCTTGCCGCCGGAGTTGAAGCTGGCGCTTTGGCCGCTCAGCGCCATGATGTTCGGTTCGGCCAGCACGCGCACTAGGCCATCCTTTTTCTGCGCGTCCACGCCAATCAGGCTAGAGCTGCCGCCGCCGCCCGGGCTGGACTTGCTAAACAAGCCGGCGGCGCCGCCAAAGACGCCCGAGATCACTTTCGACGTGAGGCCGTCGGCCGAGGTGAACATGCGGGCGAAATCGATGCCGAACTTGTCGAGCAAAGTCTTGCTGACTTCGGCGATTTTCACCTCCAGCATCACTTGCTGCGGCGACGACACGCGCAGCAGGTTGACCACCCGCTTGCCGTCGCCGTATGCGCTGGCCACGCGCAGCGCTTCGTCGAGCATGGCGGCGTCCCTGACCTCGCCGGTCAGCACGATCGAGTTTTCCGCACTTTTGACGACGATTTTTGTTTCGAAAGGGAGCAGGTCGGCCAGCTTCGCCTGCAGCGTCGCCGGGTCGATCGCCACGACGACATCAAGCAGGTAGCACACGCCCGTTGCGTCCTGCACGATGACGTTGGCGGCCCCGGCCTTTTTGCCGCGCAAGAACAGGTCGGTCGGGCTCAGCAGCAGCACGTCCAGGTCGGCGATGCTGATCTGGTCAGCGTTGACGCCAGCGGGCAGTGTCGAAGGCATGGCGCTCGGTTGCGTACCTTGCGTATCTTGCGCACCCGCTTGCCGGGCTGGCGCCCGTGGCGGCTGGGATCCTGACAAGATCCGGATGACAGGCGATTCGAGCGGAACCAGGCGGGCTTTGCCGAGCATTACCTGGAACGTGCGCCCGCTGCTGGCAACTGTCTTGCAGTTCGGCGCGCCCGGTTCGGCCGCGCCCCACGCCGGCGTCGCCGCGAGGGCCGTGCAGGCCATTGCCAACGCGGCAAGGCGGATGGGGATGTTCATGGCTCGGTTCTCCGTAGCTAATGTAAGACCTAATGTAAGACCTTAAAAACAGGCCAGCGCCGACGTGCCGTGCTGCGTCACTTCGACGCAATGGGCGGGCCGGGTGAGCAGCACAGCGGGGGCTGCGGCCTGGCGCGGCTTGCGTGCCACTGCAAGTTTGACTACCGCCTCCTGCTTGGCGTCGAATAATTCATTTTTGGTCACGCCGACGGTGGCCACCGACTTTTGGTCGATCTGGTTGCGCAGCACCAGCGACAGGGTGCCCACGCTACGCGCCAGGTCGAGCTTTTCGGAGTCTTGCGGCGACAGTTCGAGCGTGACGGCGCTGACCACCTTCGGCTTGGTGTCGTCGCGGCCGGCCTCCTGGGCCACCGCCAGCACCAGCACCCGTTCGAGCACCGTCTTGCTGATCTGCTTGCCTTCCTCGCCCTTGTCCTTTTGCTTGTCCTGCTGGGCGTTGACCATGACGTCGACGTAGTTGCCGGGCAGGGCGAAGCCGGCCACGCCGACGACGTCGTTGACGCGCACCGTCATTGCCCGCTTGCCTTCGGCGATGACGGCCGACAGGCCGCCCAGGGTGCCGACCGGCGCCAGCTTGCGCTCGAGCAGCGGCTCGCCGCGCAGCACGCCGACCTTGACGACGCGGTCCTGCACTTGCTTCGCTTCCTTGAACGAGCCCGACGGCACCGAACCGCTCGGCCAGTCGACGTAGGACAGCATTTCGGCGTTCACCTTGCTGCCCAGTTCGATGTCGACCGCCGCCACGACGATCTTGTTGGACGCGATGCCGGCTTGGCGCGATACCCACCCGGTTGCATACGCGGCCGCTGCCAGCCCGATCAGGAGGGCGAACACGATCAGCCCGATTGCCTTGATGTTTTTCATGGTGGCCTGCCCGCTGAGGTTTGATGATGGGGTTAGACGAAGTTGAGCTGGTTGGCGACCAGGTAGATCGCCGTGCCGACGGCGATGCTGACGCCGTAGGCGAGCTTGCCGACCGAGGGCGGTCTGCCGTGCTCGGGCTGCAGACGCGGCTGGCCGCTGGCGATGCTCGACCACCACATGCCTGCGATGATGGTGTGGACATTGGCCAGCATCGGCCCCATCAGCCGGTGGTGGGCGCTCCAGGCAAGGGCGGCGACGCCGGCGGTGACGACGCAAAACAGCAAGGCGGTGACGGTGGCGGCGGCGCCAAGGAAGGCGCCGACCATCGCCATCAGCTTGACGTCGCCGGCGCCCATGATGCGCAAAGCGTACATCGGCAGCATCGCGCCAAAGCCGAGCAGCATGCCGGCCGGCGCCCACGTCCAGTCGGCATGCATGGCCGGCGCTACCAGCGTGTTGTAGACCAGCGCGAACAGGATGCCGCCGCCGGTGAGCAGGTTGGGAATTCTGAAGGTGCGGTAATCGCTGACCGCCGCTGCCGCGAGCAGCAGCAGCAGCACCCCGGTGCGTGGATCGGTGACCAGCATGGACAGCAGTTCGAGCAATGCGCGCAGTTCGTCCATGATCGATCCCTCCGGTGACGGGTAGACGGGCAACAAGGTGACGCTGGATCGTGCGGGCAAGCCAGCTGGCCTGTTGAATCCGCTTGATCGATGGATTGAGTATATGCAGGCAACAGCGTCTGCGAATCAGCGCGATGCCCTGTTGTCGGGGGGCGTACCCTCCTGATTTTAGGCGCCCGGATTAGGCGGCTGCGCCCAGCCGATGGGGCGCGCACGTAGTACTTTCCTCCCATGTCCACAATGAGCGGACGAAAAAAACGCCGGCGCGAAGCCGGCGTCTTCAGTTCAAGGATGGTGGCTTACTTCTCCGTCACCACGAACTCGCCAAATGCCTTGAGCTGCTCGCCCACCGCCGCCTTGTCGCCCACCACCACGATCGACTGGTTCTCCGGCGCGAAATACTTCTTGCCGATCGCGCGCACCTGTTCCGGCGTTACCTTCTGGATCAGCGGCACGTACTGGCCGAGGAACTCGGGCGGCAGGCCGATCAGCCAGTTGCTGGCGAGTGTGTTGGCCACCGAGCGCTGCAGTTGGTTGCTGATCAGATAGGTGCCGGCGACGTAGCGCTTGTTCATCGCCATTTCGGGCGCCGGCACCAGGTCGGTGCCGATCCGGCGGTATTCGCTGAAGAACTCGGTCAGCGCCGCGCCCGACACGGCGTTGCGCACGTCGGCGCCGCCGACGATGGCGCCGCCGGTGCGATACACGCGCGCGCCGGCCGAGGCGCCGTAGGTATAGCCTTTTTCTTCGCGCAGGTTGAGGTTGACGCGGCTGCTGAAACCGCCGCCCAGGATGGTGCTGGCCAGGCGCATTGGTACCAGTTCGTCGACGCCAGCGGCAATGCCGGGGCTGCCGATGCGGATGGTCGACTGCACGCTGCCGGCGCGCTCGAGCAGCACGCGCACCGGCTTGGCGTCGGATGGGGTCTGTGCCGTTTCAGCGGTCGCCGTTCCGGCAGCTTTCCAGTCGCCAAAGGCTTTTTGCGCCAGCTTCATCGCGTCCGCCTCCTTGATGCGGCCGGTGATCACTAGCAGGCTGCGGTCGGGCCGGAAGCGCTTGGCGTGTTCGGCCTTGAACATTGCCTCGGTGGCGCTGTTGATCGCCTCCACTGTCGGCTGGGTCTGGCCGTACGGATGGACGCCGTAGATCGCCTTGCCGAGCGCGCGTTCGGCGCGAAAGCCCGGTGTCGCTTCCTGCACCTTGAGCGACTGCAGCGCATTGGCCTTGGCCAGCGCTACTTCTTGTGCCGGGAACGAGGGCGCGCGCGCCATCTCGGCGAGCAGTTCGAGCATCGCGCCGGCCTGCGAGGCGACGGCGTTGGCCGACACCACGATGCCGTCCAGCGCGGCCGAGGCGCCGACCGAGCCGCCCATGCCTTGCGCGCTTTCCGCGATGGCGCGCGAATCGCGCCTGGATGTTCCTTCGTTGAGCAGGCCCGCCATCAGGTTGGCGAAGCCAGGGTTAAGCGCATCGTCGGCGGCGTAGCCGGCACCGCGCACGGCCAGCACAAAGTCGACCCGCGGCAGGCCCGTGCGCGGCACGACCCAGACCTGCAGGCCGTTGGCCAGCGTCTTCTTGACGATGCGCGGCGCCGGGATCGGCTTGTCCTTGCCGTAAGCGGGCATGGCGGCAGGAATTTTGACAGACTCGTGCACAGTGTCGGCGGCGTACGCCAGCACGGAAAACAGCAGGCAAATCGTCAGTGTCAGCCTCAGCATCAGCTTGTTCATCGATGCGCTCCTTATTTCTTGTCGCCGGATGGCAGGATGGCTGCCGCGACTTTGGCGACAGGTTTGCGGTCGATGACGGTGCGGTTTTGCGTTGTCAGGTAGGTTGCGGCGGTGCGCTGGATGTCGCTTGACGTCACCGCTTCGATCCATCCCGGAATCTTGTTGACGACGTTGGCGTCGCCCCACATGGTCTGCAGCTTGGCCAGGGTGTCGGCGCGACTGATGTAGCTTTCCAGCTTGTTGTTCCAGCTGGCCAGCATGCGCGTCTTGACGCGCTTGAGCGTGGCGTCGTCGACGCCGTTTTTCACCACCTTGGCGATGTCCTCGTCCATCGCCGCCAGCAGCGCGTCGGCGTTGCTGGTCGGCTTGTAGACAGCAAAGATGGTAAACAAGGTCGGGCCGTCGAATTCCCACGGGCCAGCCAGGCCGTACAGCGAATCGAGGTTGAGGGCGATTTCGCGGCCCTTGACCATGCCTTGGTAGAACATCGAAGCGTCGCCGCCGGCCAGCACCTCGCCCAGCACCGCCATCGCGGCGTGGTCGCGGCTGCCCCGGGTGGGCATCTTCCATGCCGCGGCCAGCGCCGGCGCCTGCGCCAGTGCGTCGCTCTGTTCGATGCGTTTTTCAGCCGTATTGAGCGGTTCGGTGAAGTCGGAGCCGGCCGGGACCGGGCGCTTGGGGATGGCGGCGAAGTACTTTTTCGCCAGCGCGAAGCCTTGCGCCGGGGTGATGTCGCCGGCGATCGCCAGCACCGCATTGTTCGGGCCGTAATAGTCGCGGTGGAAGGCGCGCACGTCGTCCAGGCTGGCGCCTTCGAGGTCTTCGAAGCTGCCGTAGCCGTCGTGGTTGTTTTCCCATTTCTGGAAAGCGTGCTGGCCGATGTCGATCCACATGAAGCCGCCGTACGGTTGGTTCTTGACGTTGACCCGGATCTCTTCCTTGACGACGTCCTGCTGGTTCTTCAGCGTCTTGGCGTTGAAGTCGAGCGTCTTCATGCGGTCCGCTTCCAGCCACAGGATCGAGTCGAGGGCCGACACCGGCGCCGTTTCGATGTAGTTGGTGAAGTCGGCGCGGGTCGAGCCGTTGTTGTTGCCGCCGCCGCCAGTGATGGCCTTGTCGAACACACCCTTCGGCGCGTTCGGCGTGCCCTGGAACATCAGGTGTTCGAACAGGTGGGCGAAGCCGGTGCGGTTCCTTGGTTCCAGCCGCATGCCGACGTGGTACACCACGCTGACGCCGACGGTGGGTGAACTGCGGTCTTGCGAGACGATGACGGTCAGGCCGTTGTCGAGTTTCTTGACCTGTACCGGCAACGTCCACTGGTCGGCGCCGGCAGCGAGCACGGGCAGCGCAACGGCAAGCGACAGGGAAAGTCCGGCCAGCAGGACGGGGATGGTGCGTTTGCGCATAATGTTCTCGAAGTCCTCAAGGTGGCGACGCAGTTGGAAAGCAAGGTGGAAAGTGCGCTGAAAAGCGAATCGTCGCCGCCCGCGCCGGCCAGGCCGGCAGCTCGCTCGGGCAATAGCATCAATCCGCCAGCGGCCAGTTCAATTCGGTCTGCCAGATGGACGACTCCGGGGTGTCGCCGGGACCGACCAGGTAGTTTTCCCACATGAAGGGGCGCGTGGCCAGCGCGTTTTGCGCCACCCAGGTTGTCAATTGGCTCCAGGCAGTTGCAAGTCCGTCCATTGGTCCGCGATAGATCGTGCGCGCCACCCTCAGCGCCGGCAGCGCGCCGGCCACCACCCGCCCGCTCGGCTGGACGTCGGCATCGACCGGAAAGCCGATCTGCACGCCGTACACCTCGCCCGGCATGTTCAAGTGGTAGCTGAACAGCGGGCCGGCCGGCTCGATGCCCTGTTCGCGCATGGCGGCCAGCAGTTCTCCTACCGCCGCAGCGAACACCCGGCCGATCTCGGCGCGGGCGACGCTGAGGGGGATGATAGCGGTGCGCTGCTGCGCCGAGCGGGCTATCTGCGGTAGGTCGATCATGCTGTTGCTCCTTGATTGGAACGGGCTTGTCGTGGATCCGCATCGAGCCGGGGTTTCGGCAATCCAGATGGCGAAATATGCCGTTCATCGCAATCCGGTGGAGGCGGTTGGCTCTTGTGGTTACAGTGACATCATACCAAAACCCCTCAGAAGAAAATTAAAAAATGAACATCGCCAAAAAACCCCTGAGTGCAGTGAAGAAAGCCATCTTGGTGAATGAGCAAAATTTGCTGGAACACAACGCGGCTTGCTGGTAGCCTACCGGCAGCGACGGCCCGGCTGGCGCATAAAAAAACAGAACAACAACAACAATTAGCTTATCAAGCGGGAGATTGCCATGAACATGTTCCTTCAGCTCGGCTTTGCCGGCGCCGCGTTCTGCACGCTGGTCGGCACGGCATTGGCGGCCGACGAAACCGTCAGCGAGACGCGTGCCATCGATGCGCGCGTGGTGCGGGTCAAGCTGGACGGCACCGTCGATCTCAAGATCAGGCAAGGGCCGGTGGCGCTGTTGGTGGTCAGCGGCAACAAGCGCTACCTGGCGCGCACCACCACCATCCAGAGTGGCGACACGCTCACGATCGACTCCGAAAGCCGCGGCTTCAAACTGCTGCGCTCGGACACGCGCCTGCGCGCCGAGCTGACCTTGCCGCGCCTGCGGGAAGTGTCGTCGGAAAGCCTCGGCTCGACCGAGATCGCCGGTTTTACGGGCGACGAACTGGACTTGTCGCTCGACGGCGCCGGCTCGATGAAGGTCGTCAGCGACTACCGCATCGTCAACGCATCGCTGGGCGGCCTGGGCAGCATGAACATCAAAGGCGTCAACGGCGACGGCATCGACCTGAACCTGCAAGGCGCCGGCTACGTCACCTTGTCGGGACGCAGCAAGTGGCTCAAGGCCCACATGGGCGGACTCGGCAGCTTGCACGCGCAACACTTCGACGTCGATACCGTCAACCTCGAATTGAGCGGCCTTGGCAACGCTGCGGTGACGGCCAGGCACAACGCCACCCTGAGCGTCTCGGGCCTGGGTTCGGTCACGGTGTACGGCAAGCCGCTCAACCGCAGCGTCAGCGTCGACGGCCTCGGCCAGGTCAGCTGGAAGTAGCCGGGCCAGTAAGTTTGTTCCCGACATGTTGCTGAAACAAACAATAAAAATGCGTTTTTACCACGAGACATGAAAAAAATACTGGTTGCAATAACGCTGGCGCTCGGCCTGCACGGCAGTGCGCTGGCGGGCTTTACCGAAGGGGCGAATGCGTATAACGCGCGCAATTACGCGTTGGCGCTGAAAGAGATCGCGCCGCTTGCCAAGGCCGGCAACGCCGACGCCCAGCATTTGCTGGGGCTGATGTATTACATGGGGCGCGGCGTGCCGCGCGACTATGCGCAAGCGCTGATATGGCACCGCAAGGCCGCGCTTGCGGGCAAGGCCGACGCCCAGTATATCGTTGGCGCCATGTATTACACCGGCAACTCGGTGCCCCAGGATCAGCGGCTGGCGGTGGCGTGGTTCCGCAAGGCCGCCGAGCAGGGCCATGCCGAGGCGCAGCACGCGCTCGGGCTGATGTACCGCTATCACGTGGCGGGCATGCCGCAGGACGTGGTGCTGGCCTATATGCTGTGGAACCTTGCTGCGGCCAGCGGCAACACCAACGCCACCGAGCAGCGCGCCTCGATTGCACGCCAGATGACGCAGGAGCAGATCGAGGAGGCCCAGGCGATGTCGCGCGCCTGGCGCGTCGGCACGCCGTTGCCGACCGTGTCGCGCAGCGGCAGTAGCGCCTGACGGTTTTGTATTTGCCGTGAGGGCCGGGAAGGCCTGGTGTCGCCGCGCCGGCGCACTGTTTCCGTCTGCCGGGGTCAGCATTGTTTGACCGGCGTGGGGACGGCGGTTAAAATAGCGGGTTAATCAAATCTGGGCTAATATGCGTCGCAAACTTGTCGTCGGTAATTGGAAGATGAATGGCAGCCGGGCAGTCAACGGCGCCCTGTTGTCGGGCATTACCGCCGGCCTCGATGATGCGACTGGCGCAACTGGCGCTACCCTTGCCGTCTGCGTGCCGGCGCCTTACCTGGCGCAGTGCCAGGCAGCGCTGTCGGGCGGCCCGGTGGGGTGGGGCGCGCAAGACGTCTCGGCGCACGCGGGCGGCGCCTATACCGGCGAAGTGGCGGCGGCAATGCTGGCCGACTTCGCTTGCGCCTATGTCATCGTCGGCCATTCCGAACGCCGCGCCTATCATGCCGAAAGTAACGAACTTGTGGCGCAAAAAGCTGTCGCAGTATTGGCGGCCGGGATGACGCCCATTGTCTGCGTCGGTGAAACGCTGGCCGAGCGCGAAGCCGGGCAGACGTTCGCCGTGGTGGCGGCCCAGCTCGATGCCGTGCTGGCGCGGCTTGACGATACCGATGTCGCGCGCCTGGTGCTGGCCTACGAGCCGGTATGGGCGATCGGCACCGGCAAGACAGCAACGCCGGCAATGGCTCAGGAAGTACACGCCCGGTTACGCGAGCAATTGAGGCAAAATAATGCGGCAGCGGCAGCCACCGTGCACATCCTGTATGGCGGCAGCATGAAGGCGGATAACGCCAAGCAATTGATGGCCGAGCAGGATATCGATGGTGGCCTGATCGGTGGAGCAGCGCTGACCGCGGCGGATTTCCTCGCCATCGTCCATGCTGCCAACTGAGCTGCAATCTGCACAGCCGAATAAACTGAATCAACCGAATTTTTAATTTGTAGTCAAACTTGGAATGGAATAGCAATGAACACCTTGTTCAATCTGATTGTCGTCGTACAGGTTTTGTCAGCCCTGATCATCATCGCCCTGGTGCTGCTGCAGCACGGTAAAGGCGCCGACATGGGCGCCGCCTTCGGCTCGGGCGCCTCGGGCAGCTTGTTCGGCGCGACCGGATCGTCGAATTTCATGTCGAAGTCGACCGGCGTGGCCGCTGCGATCTTCTTTGCTTCGACGCTGGCGCTGGCTTACTTCGGCACCAACCGCAGCGCGCCGACCGGCGGCGGCGTCATGGAACGCATTACCGTGCCTGTCACTAAGGCGCCAGCCACCGGCGGCGCTGCCGTTCCGGCCACCACGACGACCGCTCCTGCGGCTCCGGCCGGAGCGCCAGCCGCTCCCACCGCCGCGCCAGCGCAGCCGGCCGGCCAGATTCCGAAGTAAGCGCCGCTGGTTTTTTGCAGGACCGGCGCCATCTACGGGTCGTGTTGGAAAAGATTTACAGTTGATTTGCAGTAATTTACAGTTTTGACCCGCTTTTCCCTGTGTTAGCACAACTTTAGTATTGGTTAATAGTGCTAGGACAGGTTACAATAGCGACCTCAGAGATGCCGACGTGGTGAAATTGGTAGACACGCTATCTTGAGGGGGTAGTGGGAGTAATCCTGTGCGAGTTCGAGTCTCGCCGTCGGCACCAAGAAATCTAGAAGCCAGCAAGGGCTGTGCGCCTGAGCTGGCTTTTTTACGAGGGTCAGTCTTAGATCCTGGCGGCAAGCTTTAATCCAGGCTCGTGCGACAGGGTGCTGCAAGCGTGGCTCAGCAGGCAGTGGTTCATTAACCGATCATTCAACATAGGCTCATCTACCGTGAACCTCGAAAATTATTTCCCCGTATTGATGTTCATCCTGGTCGGCCTCGGCGTCGGCATCGTGCCCCAGATTCTGGGCAAGCTGCTCGGTCCCAATAAGCCTGACGCGGCGAAGTTGTCGCCGTACGAGTGCGGCTTCGAAGCGTTCGAAGACGCGCGCATGAAATTCGATGTGCGCTATTACTTGGTCGCCATCCTGTTTATTTTGTTCGATTTGGAAACGGCATTCTTCTTCCCGTGGGGCGTATCAATGAAAGAACTCGGTTGGTCCGGGTTCGTCACCATGATGGTGTTCATTGCTGAATTCGTCGTCGGCTTTTGGTACATCTGGAAGAAGGGTGCCCTTGATTGGGAGTAAACCATGTCAATTGAAGGCGTATTAAACGAAGGTTTCATCACCACCACGGCTGACAAGCTGATCAACTGGGCCCGTACCGGATCGATGTTTCCGATGACGTTCGGTCTTGCTTGCTGCGCCGTCGAGATGATGCACACGGGCGCTGCCCGCTACGACATGGACCGCTTCGGCGTCGTCTTCCGGCCATCGCCGCGCCAGTCCGACGTCATGATCGTCGCCGGCACGCTGTGCAACAAGATGGCGCCGGCGCTGCGTAAGGTCTACGACCAGATGCCCGAGCCGCGCTGGGTCATTTCGATGGGTTCGTGCGCCAACGGCGGCGGCTATTACCACTATTCGTACTCGGTGGTGCGTGGTTGCGATCGCATCGTGCCGGTCGACGTCTACGTGCCCGGCTGCCCGCCGACCGCCGAAGCGCTGCTGTACGGCATCATGCAGCTGCAAAACAAGATCAAGCGCACCAACACTATTGCTCGCTAACAGGCGCACCACACCATGACGACAAAACTGCAAGTCCTCCAACGCGCCCTGGCCGCGGCACTGGGCGAGGGCGCGGCCATCAGCTGCGCGCTGGGCGAAGTGACGGTGGTGGTCAAGGCCGCCGATTACGCGCAGGCGATGCTGACCTTGCGCGACGACCCGAGCCTGCGCTTCGAGCAGCTGCTCGACCTGTGCGGCGTCGACTATTCGACCTACGGCGAAGGCGCGTGGGACGGCTTGCGTTTCGCTTGCGTCTCGCACCTGCTTTCGCTCGAGCACAACTGGCGCGTGCGGGTGCGCGTGTTCGCCCCGGACGACGAGATGCCGCTGCTGGCGTCGGTCACCGGCATCTGGCGTGCGGCCAACTGGTACGAGCGCGAGGCGTTCGACCTGTTCGGCATCCTGTTCGAAGGCCATAACGACCTGCGCCGCATCCTTACCGACTACGGCTTCATCGGCCACCCGTTCCGCAAGGACTTTCCGGTCACCGGCTATGTCGAAATGCGTTACGATCCCGAGCAGAAGCGCGTGATCTATCAATCCGTGACGATCGAGCCGCGTGAAGTCATCCCGCGCGTGATCCGCGAAGACACCTACGGGCTAAAATAATGGCTGAACTTAAGAACTACACACTCAATTTCGGCCCGCAGCACCCGGCCGCGCACGGCGTGCTGCGCCTGGTGCTCGAGCTCGACGGTGAAGTGATCCAGCGCGCCGACCCGCACATCGGCCTGTTGCACCGCGCTACCGAAAAGCTGGCCGAGACGCGCACCTACCTGCAGTCGGTGCCGTACATGGACCGCCTCGATTATGTCTCGATGATGTGCAACGAGCACGCCTACGTGCTGGCCATCGAGAAGCTGCTCGGCGTCGAAGCGCCGATCCGCGCGCAGTACATCCGCGTCATGTTCGACGAGATCACGCGCTTGCTGAACCACCTGATGTGGTTAGGCACGCACGCGCTCGACGTCGGCGCCATGGGGCCGTTCCTGTACGCCTTCCGCGACCGCGAAGACTTGTTCGACATCTACGAGGCGGTGTCGGGCGCGCGCATGCACGCGGCCTACTATCGTCCGGGCGGCGTCTACCGCGACCTGCCGGACGCGATGCCCAAGCACAAGGCATCGATCATCCGCAGCGCCAAGGCGATCGACGCGCTCAACGAAGCGCGCCAGGGCTCGCTGCTCGACTTCATCGACGATTTTTCGAAGCGCTTTGTGACCTACGTCGACGAATACGAGACGCTGCTGACCGACAACCGGATCTGGAAGCAGCGCACCGTCGGCATCGGCGTAGTCTCGCCGGAAGCGGCCAAGGCGATGGGGTTTACCGGCGCCATGTTGCGCGGCTCCGGCGTCGAATGGGACTTGCGCAAGACCCAGCCGTACGCGGTCTACGACAAGATGGACTTCGATATCCCGGTCGGCACCAACGGCGACTGCTACGACCGCTACCTGGTACGGGTCGAAGAAATGCGCCAGTCGAACCGCATCATCAAGCAGGCCAGCGCCTGGCTGCGCGCCAATCCGGGCCCGGTGATGATCGACAACCACAAGGTGGCGCCGCCGTCGCGCGTCGACATGAAGTCGAACATGGAGTCGCTGATCCACCACTTCAAGCTGTTCACCGAAGGCATGCACGTGCCGTCGGGCGAAGCGTATGCCGCGGTCGAGCATCCGAAAGGCGAGTTCGGCGTCTACATCGTGTCGGACGGCGCCAACAAGCCGTACCGCCTGAAGCTGCGCACACCTGACTACGCCCACCTGCAAAGCCTGGACGAAATGGCGCGCGGCCACATGCTCGCCGACGCCGTCACCATCATCGGAACGCAAGACATCGTATTCGGCAGCATCGACCGTTAGGGTCGCTGCACACCGCTGCACATTTAAGGCAAAACCATGTTGTTATCTGAACTTTGCTACAAAAAAATCGACCGCGAACTGGCCAAGTATCCGGCCGACCAGCGCCAGTCGGCCGTGATGGCCGCGCTGGCCCACGCCCAGGTCGAACTGGGCTGGCTGGCGCCGGACACCATGCTGGAAATCGCCGACTACATCGGCATGCCGGCGATCGCCGTGCAGGAAGTGGCGACGTTCTACAATATGTACGACGTCAAGCCGGTCGGCACCCATAAAATTTCGGTGTGCACCAACCTGCCATGCGCGCTGTCGGGCGGCAACCATGCTGCCCGCCGCCTGCAGGAAAAACTCGGCATCGGTTTTCGTGAGACCACCGCCGACGGCAAGTTCACGCTGGTCGAAGGCGAGTGCATGGGCGCTTGCGGCGATTCGCCGGTCATGATCGTCAACAATCACCGCATGTGCTCGTTCATGAGCGATGACAAGATCGATGCCCTGTTAGAGGAGCTCAACAAATGACCAGCCTGCACGACCGCCACATCAAGCCGGTCATCCTGAAAGACCTGGACGGCGCCAACTGGCACCTGGCCGATTACGTCAAGCGCGGCGGCTACAGCGCGCTGCGCCGCATCCTCGAAGAGAAAATCACGCCGGAGCAGATCATCGCCGACCTGAAGGCGTCGGGCCTGCGCGGCCGCGGCGGCGCCGGTTTTCCGACCGGCCTGAAGTGGAGCTTCATGCCGCGCCAGTTTCCGGGCCAGAAATACCTCGTCTGCAACACCGACGAAGGCGAGCCGGGCACCTTCAAGGACCGCGACATCATCCGCTACAACCCGCACTCGCTGATCGAAGGCATGGCCATCGGCGCCTACGCGATGGGCATCACCGTCGGCTACAACTACATCCACGGTGAAATCTGGGCGGAATACGAGCGATTCGAAGAAGCGCTGGAAGAGGCGCGCGCCGCCGGCTTCCTTGGCGACAATATCATGGGCAGCGAGTTCACTTTCCAGCTGCACGCAGCGCACGGTTACGGCGCCTACATCTGCGGCGAAGAAACGGCGCTGCTCGAGTCGCTCGAAGGCAAGAAGGGGCAGCCGCGTTTCAAGCCGCCGTTCCCGGCGTCGTTCGGCCTGTACGGCAAGCCGACCACGATCAACAACACCGAGACGTTTGCAGCGGTGCCGTTCCTGCTGAACATGGGCGCCGAGAATTATCTGGCGCTGGGCAAGCCGAACAACGGCGGCTCGAAGATCTTCTCGATTTCTGGCGACATCGAGCGTCCGGGCAATTACGAGGTGCCGATGGGCACGCCGTTCGCGACCCTGTTGGAACTGGCCGGCGGCATGCGCGGCGGTAAAAAGATCAAGGCCGTGATTCCTGGCGGCTCGTCGGCGCCGGTGGTGCGCGGCGACGTCATGATGAACACCGACCTCGACTACGACTCGATCGCCAAGTCCGGCTCGATGTTGGGTTCCGGCGCCGTGATCGTCATGGACGATACGCGCTGCATGGTCAAGTCGCTGCTGCGCCTGTCGTACTTCTACTATGAAGAATCGTGCGGCCAGTGCACCCCTTGCCGCGAAGGCACGGGCTGGATGTACCGCATGGTCCACCGCATCGAGCATGGACAGGGCCGGCCGGACGACATGGATTTGCTCAACAATATTGCCGACAACATCAAGGGCCGTACCATCTGCGCCCTCGGTGACGCCGCCGCGATGCCGGTGCAAGCCATGATCAAGAACTTCCGCGAAGAATTCGAATACCACATCGAGCACAAGCATTGCCTCGTGCCCGCATATCTTTAAGTCCAGAGAAATCTCATGGTTGAAATCGAAATTGACGGTAAAAAAGTCAGCGTACCAGCAGGCAGCATGCTGATGGACGCGGCCAATAAGCTGGGGACCTACATCCCGCACTTCTGCTATCACAAGAAATTGTCGATCGCGGCGAACTGCCGCATGTGCCTCGTTGAAGTCGAAAAGGCGCCGAAGCCTTTGCCGGCGTGCGCAACGCCGGTCTCGGCCGGCATGGTCGTGCGCTCGAACAGCGAAAAAGCCGTGCAGGCCCAGAAGTCGGTGATGGAATTCCTCCTCATTAACCACCCGCTGGATTGCCCGATCTGCGACCAAGGCGGCGAATGCCAGCTGCAGGACCTGGCTGTCGGCTACGGCAAGTCGTCCTCGCGCTACGCTGAAGAAAAACGCGTCGTGCCGCCAAAAGACGGCGGCCCGCTGATTTCGATGGCCGACATGACCCGCTGCATCCACTGCACCCGCTGCGTGCGTTTCGGCCAGGAAGTGGCCGGCGTGATGGAGCTGGGCATGTTGGGCCGCGGCGAACACGCCGAGATCACCTCGTTCGTCGGCAAGACCGTCGACTCCGAAGTGTCGGGCAACATGATCGACCTGTGCCCGGTCGGCGCGCTGACCTCGAAGCCGTTCCGCTACTCCGCCCGTACCTGGGAGTTGTCGCGCCGCAAGTCGATCAGCCCGCACGATTCGCTCGGCACCAACCTGATCGTGCAAGTCAAGGGTGGCAAGGTCATGCGCGTGCTGCCGCTCGAGAACGAAGCGATCAACGAATGCTGGCTGTCGGACAAGGACCGCTTCTCCTACGAAGCGCTGGACTCTGCCTCCCGCCTGACCGCGCCGATGATCAAGCAGGGCGGCGAGTGGCGTGAAACCGACTGGCAGACCGCGCTCGAATACATTGCCCACGGCCTGCGCAACATCAAGCACGAACACGGCGCCGACGCGATTGCCGCTGTGGCGACACCCCATTCGACGGTCGAAGAACTGCACCTGCTGGCGAAAGCCATGCGCGGCCTCGGTTCCGAGAACGTCGAGTTCCGCCTGCGCCAGACCGACTTCGCCCTCGATGGCCAGGTCACGCCATGGCTCGGCATGCCGATCGCGGCGCTGTCGAACGTCAAGCGCGCCCTGGTGATCGGCTCGTTCCTGCGCAAGGACCACCCGCTGGTCGCCACCCGCCTGCGCGCGGCGGTAAAAGGCGGCGCCAAGCTGACGGTTCTGCACGCAAGCAATGACGAACTGCTGATCCCCGGCACCGCCAAGATCATCGCCGCGCCGTCCGACTGGCTGGCGGCACTGTCAGGCATCGTCGTCGCCGTCGCTGCCGCCAAAGGGGTTGCCGCGCCGGCCGGCTTCGAGAACATCGAAGCGACCGACGCCGCCAACAAAGCCGCCGCCAGTCTGACTACTGGCGACGCCAACCTGCCAGGCGTAATTTTGCTCGGTAACGCCGCGCTCCAGCATCCGCAGGCATCGAAGCTGCACGCTTGTGCCCAGTGGATCGCCGAACAGACCGGCGCCAAGCTCGGCTACCTGGTCGACGCCGCCAACAGCGTCGGCGGCTACTTGGCCGGCGCCAACGGCAAGAACGCCGCCGAAGTGTTTTCAACGCCGAAGAAAGCGTATGTGCTGCTGAACGCCGAGCCGGAACTCGATGCGGCCAACCCGCAGCAGGCCAGAAGCGCGCTCGATGGCGCCGACATGGTCATCGTCATGAGCGCCTTCAAGCACGGCCTCGACTACGCCGACGTGCTGCTGCCGGTGTCGCCGTTCAGCGAAACCTCGGGTACCTTCGTCAATTGCGAAGGCCGCGCGCAAAGTTTTAACGGCACCGTCAAGCCGCTGGGCGACACCCGTCCCGCATGGAAGGTGCTGCGCGTCCTCGGCAACTTGCTCGCGCTGCCTGGCTTCGACTACGACACGTCGGAAGCGATCCGCGACGAGTTGTTCGGCAAGGGTGTTACCGACCTGTCGGCCAAATTGTCGAACGTGTCCACTATCGCGCTGTCGGCGGCAAGGTTTGGCAACGGCGATGCTGCTGGACTCGAGCGCGTCACCGACGTGCCGATCTATTTTGCCGACGCCATCGCGCGTCGCTCGGAGCCGTTGATGCGCACCGCGGACGCCCAGGCGCCGCTGGCGCACCTGCCGTCGCAGCTGGCCGAAAAGCTGGGCGTGAAGGCGGGCGACCGGGTAACAGTGACCCAGGGTTCCGGTTCGGCGATCCTGGTCGCCGCCATCGACGCGGGCCTGCCGGCGAATGCGGTGCGGGTCGCCGCGGCGCACCCGTCGACAGCCATGCTGGGCGCGATGTTCGGCCCAATCCACGTTGAAAAAGCAGGGGAGGCCGCATAATGGGCATGCCTGAATTTATCACGACGGTCAACACGCACGGAGTCGCCATCCTGGGGCCGGTCTGGCCGCTGGCCTGGACCATGATGAAAATCATGTGCGTGCTGCTGCCACTGATGGGCCTGGTTGCCTACGCCACCCTATGGGAGCGCAAGCTGATCGGCTGGATCCAGATCCGTGTCGGCCCCAACCGGGTCGGTCCGATGGGACTGCTGCAGCCGATCGCCGACGCGTTGAAATTGCTGTTCAAGGAAATCGTCGTCCCGACCAAGGCCACCACGAGCCTGTTCGTGATCGGCCCGATCATGACGATCATGCCGGCGCTGGCCGCCTGGTCGGTGATCCCGTTCGGTCCGGAATTGGTGCTTGCCAACGTCAACGCCGGCCTCTTGCTGCTGATGGCGATCACGTCGATGGAAGTGTACGGCATCATCATCGCCGGCTGGGCGTCGAACTCGAAGTACTCGTTCATGGGCGCGATGCGTGCCTCGGCCCAGATGATCTCCTACGAGATCCCGATGGGCTTCGTGCTGGTCGTGGTGCTGATGGTGTCGGGCAGCCTGAATTTCTCCGATATCGTCGCCGGCCAAGGTCGCGGCATGTTCGCCGACCATGGCGTCAACTTCATGTCGTGGAACTGGCTGCCGCTGCTGCCGCTGCTGGTGATCTACCTGACGTCGGGCCTGGCCGAATGCAACCGCCACCCGTTCGACGTGGTGGAAGGCGAGTCCGAAATCGTCGCCGGCCACATGGTCGAGTACTCGGGCATGTCGTATGCGATGTTCATGCTGGCCGAATACGCCAACATGATCCTGATCGGCGTACTGGCGGCGATCATGTTCCTCGGCGGCTGGGCTGCGCCATTGAAGGTGCTCGAATTCTGGGGCGGTTTTGGCGGTTTCTTCTGGCTGTTCGCCAAGACGTTCTTCATCGTTTCGCTGTTCATCTGGGTCCGCGGCACTTTCCCGCGCTACCGCTACGACCAGATCATGCGGCTCGGCTGGAAAGTGTTTATTCCGCTGACCCTGGTCTGGCTGGTGCTGGTCGCCGGCTGGATGCAGACGCCCTGGAATATTTGGAAGTAAGGAAGAGGATATGGATCGCGTTAAAGACTTTTTCGGCAGCCTGATGCTGACCGAGCTGATCAAGGGCATGGCCCTGACCGGCAAGTACATGTTTTCTCGTAAAATCACGGTGCAGTATCCGGAAGAGAAAACCCCGATGTCGCCGCGGTTTCGCGGTCTGCACGCGCTTCGCCGCTACCCGAATGGCGAAGAGCGCTGCATCGCCTGCAAACTGTGCGAAGCGGTGTGCCCGGCGATGGCCATCACGATCGAGTCCGAACAGCGCGACGACGGCTCGCGCCGCACGACACGCTACGACATCGACCTGACCAAGTGCATTTTCTGCGGTTTCTGCGAAGAGTCCTGTCCGGTCGATTCGATCGTCGAGACCCACGTGCTGGAATACCACGGCGAAAAGCGTGGTGACTTGTACTACACAAAAGAGATGCTGCTTGCCGTCGGCGACCGCTATGAAAACGACATCGCCGCCGCCCGCGCCGCCGATGCTCGGTACCGCTGAATTTCGCATAACAACTGTAGCATTTTGGGTTAGCCATGGATTTTAAAACTGCTTTGTTCTACGTGTTCTCGGCGATTATGGTGATTGCCGCCACGCGTGTCATCACGGCCCGCAATCCGGTGCACGCCGCCCTGTTTCTGGTGCTGGCGTTCTTCAACGCGGCCGGTATCTGGTTGTTGCTGAAGGCCGAATTTTTGGCCATCGTGCTGGTGCTGGTGTACGTCGGCGCCGTGATGGTGCTGTTCCTGTTCGTCGTCATGATGTTGGATATTAATATCGACCGCATGCGCGAAGGCTTTTGGGGCTACCTGCCGCTGGCGTCGGGTATCGGCGTGCTGATCGTGCTGGAGATGGCGGCCGTATTGTGGCGCAGCTTCCTCACCTTCGAACAGCAGCCGGTCGCTGTCGGGTCCAACATTGGCGGCACCAAGGAACTCGGTATCCTGATCTACACCCGCTACATCCTCGGTTTCGAGGTTGCCGCCGTGATCCTGCTGGTGGCGATCATCGCCGCCGTCGCCCTGACGCTGCGTAAGCGCAAGGACACCAAGGCCTTCGACCCTGCCGACGCCGTGCGCGTCAAGCGCAACGACCGCCTGCGCATCGTCAAGATGAGCGCAGTCGACCAGCCGGCATTGGACGCGGCATCGACGGCAGCAGCAGCGGCGGCAACAGCCAATGCTGCTGCAAGCCCGGCTCTTGCCTCAACTCCCGCCAAAGAGACAAAATGACTTTATCGCTCGCACACTACCTGGTCCTGGGAGCGATCCTGTTCGCGATCTCGATCGTCGGCATTTTCCTGAACCGCAAGAACATCATCGTGCTGCTGATGGCCATCGAACTGATGCTGCTGGCGGTGAACCTGAACTTCATCGCGTTCTCGCACTACCTCGGCGACGCGGCAGGGCAGATCTTCGTGTTCTTCATCCTGACCGTGGCGGCTGCCGAATCGGCAATCGGCCTAGCGATCCTGGTGGTGCTGTTCCGTAACCTCGATACGATCAATGTGGAAGACCTGGACAGCCTGAAGGGCTGATCTTCTCCCACGTTCGCAGCTTTCAGCTATTTCTACGCGCGCTTCAACGATTTGACTAAATAATAAGGTTCAACATGGCGGGGCAAATTCTCAACCCTAACCTCCTTCTGGCGGTCCCTCTCGCACCGCTGGCCGGCGCAGCGATCGCCGGTTTGCTCGGCACCAAATTCCTCGGCAACGTCGTCGGTCGAAAAATATCGACCACCGCCTGCATTCTGGGCGTACTGGTGGCACTGATCCTGTCGGTGCAGACCCTGCTCGCCGTCCTCGATGGCGCCAGCTTCAACGGCACCATCTACAACTGGATGACGGTCGGTACCCTGAAGATGGAAGTCGGTTTCCAGATCGATTCGCTGTCGGCGATGATGATGTGCGTGGTGACGTTCGTCTCCTTGATGGTGCACATCTACACCATCGGCTACATGGCGGAAGACGAAGGCTACAACCGCTTCTTCTCGTACATCTCGCTGTTCACGTTCGCGATGCTGATGCTGGTCATGGCCAACAACTTCCTGCAGCTGTTCTTCGGCTGGGAAGCGGTGGGCCTGGTGTCATACCTGTTGATCGGCTTCTGGTACACGCGGCCGACCGCCATTTTTGCCAACATGAAGGCATTCCTGGTCAACCGGGTCGGCGACTTCGGCTTCATCCTCGGCATCGGCCTGTTGCTGGCGTATGCCGGCACGATGAACTACCAGGAGGTGTTTGCCCAGCGCGACGCACTCGCGGCGATGAGCGTGGCCGCCACCGGATGGCCGCTCCTGACTGCAGCGTGCATTTGCCTGTTCATCGGCGCGATGGGCAAATCGGCCCAGTTCCCGCTGCACGTCTGGCTGCCTGACTCGATGGAAGGCCCGACCCCGATTTCGGCACTGATCCACGCCGCGACCATGGTCACGGCCGGCATCTTCATGGTGGCGCGCATGTCGCCGCTGTTCGAACTGTCCGACACCGCACTGACCTTCGTCATGGTCATCGGCACGATCACCGCGTTGTTCATGGGCTTTTTGGGCATCATTCAGAACGACATCAAGCGCGTCGTCGCTTACTCGACCCTGTCGCAGCTCGGCTACATGACCGTCGCGCTGGGCGCGTCCGCTTATTCGGTTGCCGTGTTCCACCTGATGACGCACGCGTTCTTCAAGGCGCTGCTGTTCCTTGGCGCCGGCTCGGTCATCATCGGCATGCATCACGACCAGGACATCCGCAACATGGGCGGCCTGCGCAAGTACATGCCGATCACCTGGATCACCTCGCTGCTGGGCTCGCTGGCGTTGATCGGCACCCCGTTTTTCGCAGGTTTCTATTCGAAAGACTCGATCATCGAAGCGATCCACGCCAGCAATCTCGGTTTCGCGCCATTCGCATACTGGGCGTTGATCATCGGCGTGTTCGTCACCGCTTTCTACTCGTTCCGCATGTACTTCCTGGTATTTCACGGCAAGGAGCGATTCGGCAAGGAGCACCATCACAGCGAAGGTCATGACTCCGACGCCCATCATGAAGAAGACGACGACGCACACGGCCACCATGGCCTGGCCCCTGGCCAGAAACCGCACGAGTCGCCGTTCGTGGTCTGGTTCCCGCTGGTCGCGCTGGCCATTCCGTCGGTCGTCATCGGCTACCTGACGATCGGCCCGATGCTGCATGGGGACTTCTTTAATGGCGTGATCACGGTCGGCGAAAACCACCGCGCGATGGAAGTGCTGCGCGAAGAATTCCACGGCGCCGCCGCCATGGCGATCCATGGCCTGCAGACCTTGCCGTTCTGGTTCGCGTTCGCCGGTGTCGCGTCCGCCTACTACTGTTACCTGATCAATCCGCGCGTGCCGGCCTGGTTCTTTGCCAGGTTCCATGCGCTGCACACGCTGCTCGACAACAAGTACTACATGGACAAGTTCAACGACGTCGTGTTCTCCGGCGGCGCGCGCCTGCTTGGCAACGGTTTGTGGAACGTCGGCGACAAGAGCCTGATCGACGGCCTGGTCGTCAACGGCAGCGCAAAACTGGTGGGCTGGTTTTCGTCGGTGGTGCGCACCGCGCAGACCGGCTACATCTACCACTACGCGTTCGTGATGATCCTTGGCGTGCTCGCTACGCTGATGTACTTCTTCCCGTTCTGGCACGCTTAATCAGACAAAAAAAGATAACGACAACATGACGCAGTCTTCAACCTTTATTCCGTTCCTGAGCCTGGCGATCTGGCTTCCGATCCTGTTCGGCGTGCTGGTCCTGGCCATCGGCCGCGACGACAAGCCGGCCTTGACGCGCTGGTTCGCCCTCGTTGGCGCCATCGTCAGCTTCCTGGTGACGATCCCGCTGATCCAGCAATTCGACAACGCCGCGCACGGCATGCAGTTCGTCGAAAGCACGCCGTGGATCGGCCGCTTCAACATCATGTACGCGCTCGGCATCGACGGCCTGTCGCTGTGGTTCGTGCCTTTGACTGCCTTCATCACGATCATCGTGGTGATCTCGGCCTGGCAGGTGATCACCGAGCGCGTGGCGCAGTACATGGGGTCTTTTTTGGTCCTGTCGGGCCTGATGGTGGGCGTTTTCTGCGCCCTCGACGGCCTGCTGTTCTACTTCTTTTTCGAAGCCACCCTGATCCCGATGTTCATCATCATCGGCGTATTTGGCGGCGCCAACCGGGTGTACGCGGCTTTTAAATTTTTCCTCTATACCTTCTTCGGTTCGCTGCTGACCCTGGTCGCCATTATTTACCTATACAACAAGGCCGGCGGCAGCTTCGACATCCTGGCCTGGCACAGGTTGCCTTTGAGCATGAAAGAACAAGTGCTGATCTTCCTGGCGTTCCTGATGGCGTTCGCCGTCAAGGTGCCGATGTGGCCGGTCCACACCTGGCTGCCGGACGCCCACGTCGAAGCGCCTACCGGCGGCTCGGTGGTGCTGGCGGCGATCATGTTGAAACTCGGCGCTTACGGCTTCCTGCGGTTTTCCTTGCCGATCGCCCCCGACGCCAGCCACTACCTGGCCGACTTCATCATCACGCTCTCGCTCATCGCGGTGATCTACATCGGTCTGGTCGCGCTGGTCCAGAAGGACATGAAAAAGCTGGTCGCCTATTCGTCGATCGCCCACATGGGTTTCGTGACGCTCGGTTTCTTCATCTTCAACCCGATGGCCATGCAGGGCGGTATCGTGCAGATGATCTCGCACGGCTTCATCTCCGGCGCCATGTTCCTTTGCATCGGCGTGCTGTACGACCGCATGCACTCGCGCCAGATCGCCGACTACGGCGGGGTGATCAACCGCATGCCGAAATTCGCCGCCTACTTCGTGCTGTTCTCGATGGCCAATGCCGGCCTGCCTGCGACGTCGGGTTTTGTGGGCGAGTTCATGGTGATCCTCGGCGCCGTCCAGTTCAATTTCTGGATCGGCATGCTGGCCGCCACCGCCCTCATTTTGGGCGCCGCGTATTCGCTGTGGATGGTCAAGCGCGTCGTGTTCGGCGCAGTCGCCAACAAGCACGTCGAGGAACTGACCGACATTAACAAGCGCGAGTTCTTCATGTTCGCCGTGCTGGCCATCGCCGTGCTCGCAATGGGGCTGTATCCAGCGCCGTTCACCGACACGATGCAAACCTCGGTCGCCGACCTGCTCAAGCATGTCGCGATCAGTAAACTGCCATAAACCGGACCGCAGACCACAATGAATCAAATGACCAACCCCAACCTGATCCCGGCTTACGCTGAAATCTTCCTGATGGTCGCGGCATCGGCGATCCTGTTGATCGACATGTTCATGTCGAAGCGCTCGGTAGCCTACTACCTGTCGCTCGCCACGCTGGCGGTATGCGGCGTGATCACATACGCCGACTACAGCGCCGGCACCACGGTGTACACGTTTTCGCACATGTTCGTGTCGGACCCGATGTCGAACCTGCTCAAGCTGTTCAGCTACCTGGCGGTCGGCGTCACGCTGATCTACTCGCGCCAGTACGCGGGCGAACGCGGCATGTTGTCCGGTAACCTGGGCGGCGAATTCTACGTGCTCGCGCTGTTCTCGTTGCTTGGCCAGATGATCATGATCTCGGCCACCAACATGCTGATCATTTACCTCGGCCTCGAACTCATGTCGCTGGCGCTGTACGCACTGGTGGCGCTGCGGCGCGACCACGCCACGTCGACGGAAGCGGCGATGAAGTACTTCATCCTCGGCGCGCTGTCGTCCGGCTTCCTGTTGTACGGCATCTCGATGCTGTACGGCGCCACCGGCTCGCTCGACTTGGCGGAAGTGGCCAGGGTAGCGGCGTCGGGCGTCGTCAACAAGACCATCCTCGTGTTCGGCATCGTGTTCGTGGTTGCCGGCCTTGCCTTCAAGCTGGGCGCAGCGCCGTTCCACATGTGGGTGCCGGACGTCTACCAGGGCGCGCCGACCGCCGTTACGCTGCTTATCGGCGGTGCGCCGAAGCTCGCCGCTTTCGCGATCTGCATTCGCCTGCTGGTCGAAGGCTTGCTGCAGATGGCGATCGACTGGCAGCAGATGCTGATGGTGCTGGCCGTGTTTTCGCTGGCGGTCGGCAATCTGACTGCAATCGCCCAGACCAACCTGAAACGCATGCTGGCCTATTCGACCATCGCGCAAACCGGCTTCGTCTTGCTGGGCCTGTTGGCCGGCGTGGTCGGCGCCGTGGGTGCGGGAGCACTTAGCGCCGATTCGAGCAACGCCACCGCCGCCTACAGCGCCGCGATGTACTACTCGATCACCTATGTGCTCACCACGCTGGGTACCTTCGGCCTGATGATGATGCTGGCGCGCGCCGGTTTCGAAGCCGAAGAAATCGCCGACTTCAAGGGCCTGGGCCGGCGCAGTCCGTGGTTCGCGGTGGTGATGACGGTATTGATGTTCTCGCTGGCCGGCGTGCCGCCGATGATGGGCTTCATGGCCAAGTACGCGGTGCTGCAGGCAGTGGCGACGTCGGGCCTGATCTGGCTGACGGTGGTGGCGGTGATGTTCTCGCTGATCGGCGCGTTTTACTACCTGCGCATCGTCAAGACCATGTGGTTCGACGAGCCGGTCGACACCACCGCCATCGCGGTGCCGCTCGACATGCGCGTGGCGCTGTCGGTCAACGGCATTGCGATCGTTGCCCTCGGCGTGGTTCCTGGCGCGCTGCTCAACGCCTGCCTGAATGCGATGACCAAAACGCTCGGTACCTGAGGCGATGACCGCATCGCTCGCCAGCTGGTTCGTGATCGCCGTCGCACTGGTGCTTGCCAACCTGCCGTTTTTGAATGAGTCCGTGTTCGGCTTCATTCCCTTGAAGCCGGTCCGGCCTGGCCAGGCACGCACAAAACATCCGGTGTGGCGCCTGGTCGAACTGATCGCCTTATACTTTATCGTCGGCCTGCTGGCCTGGGCGCTCGAATCGCGCATCGGCAACGTGTTCTCCCACACCTGGGAGTTCTACGCCATTACCGGCTGCATGTTCATCGTGCTGGCCTTCCCGGGCTTCGTGGTGCGCTACCTGCGCAAGCGCCGCGACTGATTTTCCACGACAGGAGTTGGGCATGGACCTCAAGGAAACCCGAATCGATGGCGAAGTGGCATTCGACGGCCGCTTCCTGAAAGTCACGCGCGACCGGATTACTTTGCCCGACGGCGCCGAAACGTTCCGCGAATTCATCCGTCATCCTGGTGCGGTGGTGATCCTGCCGCTATTCGACGACAACAGCGTGCTGCTCGAACGGCAGTTCCGCTATCCGCTCGACAAGGTGTTCATCGAGTACCCGGCCGGCAAGATCGACCAGGGCGAAGACCACCTCGCGTGCGCCAAGCGCGAGCTGCAGGAAGAAACCGGTTACACGGCCAGCAACTGGGATTTTCTCTGCACCATCCACAACGCCATCGCTTACTCGGACGAGCACCTTGAACTGTACCTGGCGCGCGGACTGACCGCCGGCCCGGCCCGGCTCGACGACGGCGAGTTCCTCGAAACGTTCCGCGCCACCGTGCCCGAACTGCTCGAGATGGTGAGCAGCGGCCAGATCACCGACGTCAAGACCGTGATCGGCACCTTCTGGCTCGAAAAAATCATCGCCGGCAACTGGGCCCCGGGTAAAACCTGCCCGGCGCCGGTGACGACGGCGCAGTCGCCCAGCTAGCGCCGAACGCATCGTCAATCAAGCCGTTAGTCAATGCTTGCCCGTACCTTGTGCATCTCCGCAGGTCCTTGCGCAGGAGATGAGCCACCTCAAGCCACGTCCCAACCATGCGCCGAAAGTGGAAATATTGGTTCGCTGCAAATTGAATCAGCTTATCGGACGGCCAATACGTCCTTTAAAACGCGACGCCGACACGGATAAGCCGCGGGTTATTGCTGACACACCGCAAGATTATGTCCGTTTCAGCAAAGTTTGCAAAGGTGAGTTACAGTGACTTGTCGGTCCGCCGAAACGCCACGGAAGATATCCGAATGAACTGCACCGCACCACGATACTTTGCCTTGATCCCCGCCGCCGGCGTCGGCGCGCGGATGGTCGCCGACGGCCCGAAACAATACATGTCCTTGGGCGGCAAGCCGATGTTGCGTCATGCGCTCGACGCCTTTCTCGCCAGCGAAAAAATCAGCCACGTTTTCGTGGCGGTGAGCGCGGGCGACCGCCAGATCGACGCGGTGGCACCAAGCCACGGCGTGACGGTGCTGCGCTGCGGCGGCGCCACCCGCATGGAATCGATCCGCAACGCGCTCGTTGTGATGGCGTCGGCCGTGCTCGACACCGACTGGGTGCTGGTACACGACGCCGCGCGGCCAGGGCTGGACCGCATGCTGATTGAAAAACTGATCGCCGAAGTCGGCGTCCACCCGGTCGGCGGCCTGCTCGCGCTACCGGTGGTCGACACCGTCAAGCGCGCCGGCGCCGATTCTGCTGTTTTCGCCGTTGCCACCACTATTTCGCGCGACGCCCTGTGGCTGGCCCAGACCCCGCAGATGTTCCGCTACCGCCTGCTGCGCGACGCGCTCGACGCCGCCACCACCGCTGTCGACAGCGGCGCCATCACCGACGACGCCAGCGCCGTCGAAGCTTTCGGTCACGCGCCCATGCTGGTCGAAGGACATCCCCGCAATTTGAAAGTGACGCTGCCGCGCGACATCCGGATCGCCGAGATGTACCTGGCCGCGCCTTAACCCTTTACTGTGAACTGACATGGCACTCGCATCCTACAACCTCGCACCGCCTTTCCGGATCGGCACCGGCTATGATTGCCACGCCCTCGTCGAGGGCCGCAAACTGGTCATCGGCGGGGTCACCATTCCGCACCGGCTCGGCCTGTTCGGCCATTCGGACGCCGACGTGCTGCTGCACGCGATCATCGATTCGATGCTGGGCGCCGCGGCGCTGGGCGACATCGGCAAGCATTTTCCCGATACCGACCCGATGTTCGCCGGCGCCGATTCGCGCACTCTGCTGCGCGAAGTGGCGCACCGCGTGATCGCCACCGGCTACACCATCGGCAACATCGACGCCACCATCATCGCCCAGGCGCCGAAGTTGGCGCCGTACATTGCGCAGATGGTGTCGCGCATCGCCGAAGACATCGGCGTGTCGCCGCAACAGGTCAACGTCAAGGCCAAGACGAACGAAAAGCTTGGCTACCTGGGGCGCGAGGAGGGCATGGCGGCGGAGGCGATCTGCATGCTGATCAAGGCGCCGTCGGCATAGTTTTGTCGGTTTGCCGTCCGGGGAGGGCGGCACCGGAGTTCTGCGTCGCCGACTCGCGAAATATCATCTTTGCAACGCGTGTGTGTATGCACTATAATCGCTCGGTTAAATACGTGCAATTACACTCATCATGGCCGACACCGTCGACAAACCGCTCGGCTGCACCTGCTTCAAGCTGCGCAAACTGACGCGCACCATGTCGCGCCTGTACGACCAGCACCTGGCCGCGGTCGGCCTGAAGACCACCCAATACTCGGTGCTGACGAACGCCGCGCGCGAGCCGCTGCCGGTGGCCGAGTTGGCCGAGCGGCTCGGCGCCGAGCGCACCACGCTGACGCGCAACCTGAAGCCGCTGCTTGACGCGGGCTGGGTAACGCTCGAAGCCGGCGCCGACGGCCGCCAGCGCATCGTCACCATCACCCATGCCGGCCGCGCCAAGGTGAAGCAGGCCTACGTTGCCTGGCGCGCCGCTCAGGACGCGCTCGAAGACCTGCTCGGCACCGCCACGGTGCGCGCCTTGCATGTGCAGCTCGACGCCACGCTCAATCAACTGACCCCACTGGTCGAGGAACTGCCGCATGCCCGCGCAGACTGAAATGACGCCGCGCGCGGCGTGGCTGCTGATCCTTGCCGCCAGCGCGATCCTGATGATCACGATGGGCGCGCGCCTGACCACGGGGCTGTTCATGTCGCCCATAAATACCGCTACTGGCCTGGGGATCGCCTCGATCAGCTTCGCGCTGGCGGTGGGGCAGTTCGTGTGGGGCGCGGCGCAGCCGGTGTTTGGCGCCGTGGCCGACAAATACGGCTCGGCCAAGGTCATCGTCCTCGGCGCGCTGATGCTGGCGGCCGGCATGGCGCTGACACCCTTGGTCAGTTCGCAGTGGGGCCTGATGTTTACGATGGGGTTTCTCAGCGCTGCCGGCGCCGGCGCCGGCAGCTTTTCGATCCTGATCGGCGCCACCGCGCAGCGCCTGCCGGCAGCGCGCCGTCCGTTCGCGGCCGGCTTCATCAACGCCGGCGGCTCGTTCGGCCAGTTCGTGTTCGCGCCGCTGATGCAAACCATCATCAGCAGCGCGGGCTGGGTCTACGCGATGTTGACGATGGCCGCGGCCACCTTGCTGACGATCCCGCTGGCCTGGCCGCTGCGCCGCTCGGCCGGCGCCAAGACGGCCGCAGGGGCTGCCGCCGCGAAGCATGTCGAAGCGCCAGGCATGGGCCTGGGCAAACAAATAAAGATCGCCTTGCGCGACCGCAGCTACCTGTTCCTGCATGCCGGGTTCTTTACCTGCGGCTTTCACATCGCCTTTCTCGTTACCCACCTGCCGGGCGAGGTCGCGCTGTGCGGTTTGTCGGCCGGCGTATCGGCCACCGCGCTGGCGCTGATTGGTCTTTTCAATATCGCCGGCAGCCTCACCGCCGGCGCGCTGTCGACCCGCTACCGCATGAAATCCCTGCTGGCCGTGATGTACGCCAGCCGTGCGGTCATCATCGTGATGTACCTGCTGGCGCCGAAGACAGCAATGACGTTCTATCTCTTCGCCGGCGCGCTCGGCTTCACCTGGCTGGCCACGGTGCCGCCCACCGCCGGCCTGGTCGGAAAACTGTTCGGCACGCGCTACCTGTCGACGCTGTTCGGCCTGACCCTGCTGTCGCACCAGGTCGGCGGCTTCCTCGGCGCCTGGCTGGGCGGGCTGTCGTTCGTGCGCTTCGGCGACTACACCTGGATGTGGTATGCCGACATCGTGCTGGCGCTCGGCGCCGCGCTCATCAACCTGCCGATCCGCGAAGCGCACATAGTGCGTGCGCCGGCGGCAGTCATAAAGGCGTAGGCGATGGCGCGCGACAGCTGGGCGTACCGCGACGTGGCGGTGGAATCGGTCATTGACCCGCGCAGCGGCCAATTGCAGATCCGGCCGATGGCGGGGCAAGCGTTCGCGCCTTCGCTGCCGGTGCATTGTTCGCGCCGATTGACCGACCTGGCGCGCTACCGGGCAGGGACCCGCTTCCTGCTGTCGGCCAAGCTGACCGACCGCCTGGGAGGACCGCAATTCCTGTATGCCTATCATGGCGACCCGGTAATTGTGCTGTCGACGGCGGAAGCAAAATTGTTTCTCGCGGCGTTTCGGCGCGGGCGCATCTGACCGCTGTGTTTGCGGAAATCGCGCGCCATAGGCTGTATACTATGGGCAATTTTCTCGATGCGGTGTTGATGCGATGACTGATGTGATGCCTGATGTTAAAAACGATCGAATGAAGCCGCCGCTGGCGGTTCCCGCGCGCCCGGCCCAGCCACTGCGCCGCCGTAGCCTTGGCGCCGTGTTGTCGCTGGCGATCATCCTCAGCGGTGGCGTCGTGCTGGCGCAGGTGCTGCAGTCGCCGCCGCCGCCTTTGGCGCCGGCGCTGGTGATCGCGCCGGTCGTGGCCGCACCGATCCCGGTCAAGCTCGATACCGTGACGGTCCAGCGCGGCAATATCCAGGAAACCGTGGCCGCCAGCGGCAAGCTGCAATTGTACAAATATGCCGACGCGTACGCGCAGACCACCGGCCAGGTCAAGGAAGTGCTGGTGGCGGTTGGCGACACCGTCAAAGCTAACAGCCTGCTGCTCGAAATCAGCCCGATCCTGCAACCGACCAAGGCGGAAAACAATCGCGCCCAGATGGCAAGGATGCAGGCCGAACTGGCCGACCAGCGCGCCCAGTTCGACTTTGCCGAGCTGCAGTTCAAGCGCCAGAGCCAGCTCAAGGCGCAGAACGCCACGCGCGAGGACGCCTTCGAATCGAGCCGCATGAACGTGTCGTCGGCGCGGGCGCGGGTCGATGCGATCGATGCCCAGATCCGCCAGTTGGAGGCGACGCTGAAAATCGAGGAAGACAGCCGCAAGCAGACGCAGGTGGCCGCGCCGATTTCCGGCACCGTCGTCACGCTGAACGTGCGCGACGGTCAGATGGTCAGCGCGGCGCAGCCGGCTTCGCCCCTGATGCGCATCGCCGACCTGTCGAAGCTGACGGTGGCCGCGCGCGTGGCCGAAAATGACGTGACGCGCCTGCGCGCCGGCATGCAAGCCAATTTCACCACCCCGGGCTATCCCGGCCGGCACTGGTCCGGCAAGCTGCGCCAGGTGATTCCGGTAGCGGCGGAGACCAGCGGCGAGCAGGGCAGGCAGGCGTTCTACATCGTCTTGTTCGAAGTGAACAATGTCAACCGCGAGCTGATGAGCGGCATGAGCACCCAGGTGCAGTTCGTCGTGGCGCAGGCGCAAAACGCGCTGCTGTTGCCGGCCCGCGCCCTCGGCGCACCGGACGCCAGTGGTTTTCATACTGTCAACCTGCTTGACGCGCAGCGCCGTCCGAGCGCGCGCAAGTTCAAAATCGGCCTGCGCAACGCGCGCGAGGTGCAGGTGCTTTCAAGCCTGGCCGAGGGCGACCAGGTGCTGGTCGGACCAATGCCTGCGTTGGCCTTGCACACCGCCGCCAAACCGGCCGCGGCGCCGGTGGCGCGCTGATGGCGCGCCCGATCGCCCGGCTCGGCATGGGCATTCGCATTGGTATCAGCTGCGCCGTGCTGGCCGGCTGCGCCCAGACCATGCCGCCGGCGCCGGCGCCGGCGGTGGCGATGCCGGCCGGCTGGGCGCCGGGCGAGACCGCGTACGGCAGCCAGGGGCTTGACCCCGCATGGTGGAACCGCTTCGGCAGCGCGGAACTGGCGCGCCTGGTGCGGCAAGGGCAGGCCAGCAACCTCGAGCTTGCCGCGGCGCTGTCGCGGGTGCGCCAGGCCGAGGCGCAGGCGCGCATCGCCGGCGTGGCGCTGTTGCCGACGGTCGACTTCGGCGGCGGTGCCGACCGCGAGCTACTGATTGGCAGTGGCAGCTCCGGCATGTCGGCCAGTGCTCAATTGCAGGTCGCCTACGAAGTCGATTTTTGGGGCAAGAACAAGGCCGGCGTGGCCGCCGCCGCCGCCGCCCTCGACGCCAACCGCGAGGACCGCCAGACGGTGGCGCTGACCGTCACCAGCGCCATCGTCTCGACCTACCTGCAGGTGCTGTCGCTGCGCGACCGGCTGGAAGCGGCGCGCGCCCACGTCGCCAATGCCGAGCATGTGCTGGTACTGGTGAAGGCGCAAAAGAGCGCCGGATCGGCTTCGCCGCTGGACCTGGCGCGCCAGCGCTCGGTCGTCGCCGGCCAGAAGGCGGCGATCCCGGACTTGCAGCAGCAGGCGCGCGAGGCGCAGTCGGCGCTGGCGATCTTGCTGGGACGCGCGCCGCAGTCGTTCAAGGTCGGCGACCAGGGTTTGGAAACCATCGACCTGCCTGACGTGACGGCCGGCCTGCCGTCCGACCTGCTGGCGCGCCGGCCCGACATTCGCCGCGCCGAGGCCAACCTGGCCGAGGCCGACGCCAACGTCGCGGTGGCGCGCGCGGCGCTGTTCCCCAACATCCGCCTGACCGGCGCTCTGGGCGCCCAAAGCAGCGCCTTGCTGTCGCTGCTCAATGCGCCGAACCTGCTGGCCAATGTCAGCGCTTCCGTGCTGGTGCCGATCTTCGACGCCGGCCGCCTGAAGACCGAGCGCGACCTGGCCATCGCCAGGAAGCAGGAACTGGTGCAGGTGTATCGCGCGGCCGTGATAGGCGCCCTGGCGGAAGTGGGCATCGTGCTCGGCCAGATTCGCAGCCTGGATGAGCAAAGCCGGCTCAAGAAGGTCGAACTGGAAGAGACCAGGCTGGCGTTCGACCTGTCCGAAATCCGCTACAAGGTGGGCGCCGAGGATTTGATGACGGTGCTCGATACCCAGCGCGCGCTAGCCGACGTGCAAAATGAACTGGGCATTTTGAAACTCAAACGCCTGCAGGCCACAGTGTCGCTGTTCAAGGCGCTGGGCGGCGGCTGGCACGCCGATGCACCGGCCGGGGCCGTGGTGACGGCGAAGTGAGGAAACCGCCGCCAATTTTGAAAATGATGCAAAATAGGCAGCAGAATGCATGCATCACCCACTGACTCAGCAAAGGAAGAATATGGCTACTCGTAAAATCGCAGTCATCGTCGGCAGCCTGCGCAAGGAATCGTTCAGCCGTAAAGTCGCCAAGACCTTGATGCTGCTGGCGCCGTCGACGCTCGAAATGGAAATCGTCGAGATCGGCCAGCTGCCGCTGTACAACCAGGACGACGATGACGCGCCGCCGGCGCTCTATACGGAGTTCCGCGCCAAAATCATGGAGTTCGACGGTGTGCTGTGGGTCACGCCCGAGTACAACCGGTCGGTGCCGGGCGTTCTGAGAAACGCCATCGACGTCGGTTCGCGCCCGTATGGCCAGAGCGCGTGGAGCGGCAAGCCGTGCGGCGTGGTCAGCGTGTCGCCCAGCGCCAGCGGCGCGTTCGGCGCCAACCACCATCTGCGCCAGTCGCTGGTGTTTCTCAACATGCCGGCAATGCAGCAGCCGGAAGCCTACATCGGCAACGCCGACAAGCTGTTCGATGGCGACAAGCTGAACAATGAATCGACCGAAAAATTTTTGCAGGGCTTCATCGACGCCTTCGCCAGCTGGGTCGAGCGTCACGCCGATTGATCTGCAGATTGATCAGGTTTCGGTCTCGCGCCCACCCAGCACCAGCGCGGTGAGCGCGAACAGTACGGCACCGACGCTGGCGGCGAGCAGCATCGCGTGCCACTGCAGCGCCGGGTCGCTGCCGTTGGCCACCACCAAAAAATAGTTCCACGGGTACCAGGCCAGTGTTCGAAGATGGCGATCTCGATGACGACCCTGGTGGCCACGATGCCCGGGACCAGCGGCAGCATCAAGTTGCGCAGGCGCCAGCTGATGGCACGCTGGATCTGCAGAATCGGTATGCAGGCCGGCGATATCTCACGATGCCGTGACCACAATCGCCTCGTCACCTCCACCAGCTCGACAGAGCCGCCTGAGCCGTAGCGCTAGTCGCGGAGTGAAAACAGGCGGTTTTGGTGCGGCGCAGCAAAATCACGCCGGCTTTGCAATTCATAGAGTGATCCGGTTGACGAGTTCCCCAATACGTTTGATTCGTATCAAACCCGCGATAGCGTGGTGCCCTAGCCTTGGTATCTCGTGCTGAAGGCCGGCATCGCGTTCGATACAAATGCGATGTAAGGCGTTCGGTATGTAGCCGCTGCGATGGCGCAAGCGTTCGGCGGGTCAAGCCTGCCACATGCGCCTACATCGCAATCCAATTTACGACCATTTCCTGAGGTTTTTAATGTATCCATTCGCTCAATCCGTTACCCCCGCTGTGCGTACTCATATGGACGCGCACATGTCGTTTGTAAACGACATCTCGAAATCGTTTTTCCATTCTTTTCAGCAAGTGTGCGACCTGAACATCCAGCTGGCCCAGACCATGCTGGAAGAAACCACGCTGGCCAGCCAGCAAGCAATGTCCCAATCGCGTCCGACTGAAGCGCTCAGCGCTGCCAGCGTGCATGCTCAGCCGGCAGCTGAAAAGCTGCGCGCCTATCAACAGCATGTCTCTCGCGTGGCGGCCGATGCCCAGGTCGACCTGGCCCGTGTGACCGAGCAGCACGTGCAGGAAACCAGCCGCACGGCCAAGGCTTTGGCCGATGAAGTGCAGCGCGCCGCTTCCGAAGAAACCGAGCGTGGCCTGCGTACCCAGCAGGAAACCATGCGCAAGTTCAGCGATCCGTTCCAGAACACCGCGGCACGCGGCAATGGTGGCTCCGCCAGCATGCAGGGTGCCAACGGCGGTAGCCATATGGGCGGTTCAAGCGACTCGCCTACGGCCAACAGCGGCCAGCAAAGTGCTGCCGGCCAGTCCGGCCAGTCCGGCCAACCTGGGCAATCGTCCAAGCCGGGTTCCCCTGGCGCGCGCAAGGATTCGTAAGCGGGCCAACGCCTGGGCTTGCCGGGGCTCGGCCGACGGTGGAAAAAGGCGGCACTGAAAAAAACCGCATCGACAATAGGCAGTACCAAATAAAATGGCTGTACCGGGTTTCCGGTGCGGCTTTCTTTCGCCTGCAATCGTCGAGTTCGCCCGCCGGGGCTGGTCAGGCAGCACGCGCCCTGGCCCGCTGCTCGTGGTTGACGGCATCGACCCCCGCCTTGCCGAGGCCGAACAGCGGCTGCAACGGCGGACAGCGGCGCACCACCTCGAAGATGGCGAAGCTGGCCGTCAACGTCAGCACCACCAGCACAATGGCTTCGATGCCGGGCGCAAACCGCACCGGCTTGAGCGCGTGCGCCATCGAGACGATCAGGGTCTGGTGCACGATATACACCGGGAACACTGCCTGCGCCAGATAGCGCCGCCTGGCGTTGTCGACATCGAGATGGCGGTGCGCGAAGCCGATGGCAGCAACGATCGCGCTCCATTGACACAGGCCGTACACCGTCCGGTGCAGCGGGTTCAACCACGTCCACACCTGCTCCGGCACCAGTCCATCCGGCAGCGAATAGCAGATCTTCAGCAGGGCCCAGCAAGCCAGCGCGAGGCCCAGGCCATACCAGCGGCCGGCGTCAAACCGCGCCCAGGCGGGACGCTGGCACGCTAGCATGGCGCCGAGCAGGAACAGGGAAAAGTACAGCGCGTGGTTGTACCAGTCGCCGAACAGGGCGTTCGTCTGGGGAAAGTGCGGCTGCAGCAGGACGCGCGCCAGCGCCAGTAGCGCCGCCGGCAACACGATCAGCTTCCAGCCGATCAGCAAATCGGCCACACGCGCCGACCAGGCGTCGAAACGCCCGCCCAACGCCAATGCCAGCGCGCCCAGTACCAGCGTGTACACCCACAGGTAGGCGACGAACCACAGGTGATTCCAGGTCGGCAGGATCAGGTGGGCGCCGGCAGCGCTGACGAAGCCGCGGTAATTGTGCAGGTAGAGCTGCATGAAATCAAGATAGCTGCCCTGGTAGGCGTACTTTTTCGATGACCTCGAAATACGGCTGCGGCGGAACGATCAGCAGCATGCCGAACAGCAGCGGCACCAGCAGCCGCCAGCTGCGTTGGCGCATGAACGCGCAGGCACTGCATTTGACCAGCATGAAGCGCGACGCCGCCCCGGAAACCAGGAACAGCAGGCCGAGCCGCCACGGCGACGACAGGAACATATACGACTCCAGCGTGTCGCTGGCGAACGGGCTTTTGACGTGCCAGCCCCACGTCACGTAAACCATCCCGACGTGGTAGAGGATGAGGACGAAGAAGGCGACGATGCGCACCCAATCGAGAAAGTACAGGCGGGCGCGGTGGTCGATGTCGGCAGGGTTCATGGCAATCTGTCTGGTGGTGGAAACAAATTCCAGACTAGCCGAGCCCCCCGCGCGTGCGCCAGCAAAATGGGGCGAAGCGGGACGTGGGTGGGGCGGGCCGGTGTTTTGCCACCTTCTGAAGCAGTGCTGCTAGAGCCGTTGGATCACGCCCGGACGGTACTGGCGGCTGCACGGAACGCGCGCGCCGCCGCGCAGCACCAGCTCGCAATCGCCCTTGTCGAGCGCGACGACGTGCTCGATCCAGCTCAGTTGCACCGCCGCGCGCCGGTGGCAGCGCGCAAAGCCCGCGCCGAGCTTGTCGAGCAAGCCGCCCAAGGTCTGGCGCATCAGCCGATGCTCGAGCGCGCAGTGCAGCACGACGTAATTGTCGGCCGTCTCGATCCAGCCGATCTGCTCGACGCGCACCACCCGCGTCATGCCGCGCTCGGTCACCAGCAACTGGCGCACCGGATGGCCGTCGCCGACGGCCGGCAGCACAGGGGCTGCGGGCTGCGGCCAGCCGCTCGCGCAGGCGTCCCAGCGCGCGTTGCAATCGCGCGAGGTCGAAGGGCTTTTGCAGGTAGTCGATGGCATTCATCGACGCCATCGCGCGCTTCGTCGATCGCGTCGATGTCAGATTCGCGCTCGAGCATGCGGCGCAGCTTGTCGCGCGCCGGCCGTTCGTCGTCGACGATCAGCACCCGCACGACAGCTCCATCCGCGCCCGCACGCCGGCCGGCGCCAGCTGCACCAGCGACAGGCTGGCGTCGCCGTGGTACAGCACCGCCAGCCGCTCGCGCAGGTTCCTGATGCCGATGCCGGGCCTGCCGGTGGTGTGTTCGCCACCCAGCACGCCGCTGTCGTCATCGAGCGTCACGCACAGCCGTCCGCCCTCGCGCGCAACCGACACCGTGATGCGGGTCGGCTCGCGGCGCCGTTCGACGGTGTGCTTGAAGATGTTTTCCAACAACGGCTGGATGCTCATTAACGGCAGCATGCAGCCGAGTGCGTCGTCGTCGATGCGCCAGGCGATGTCGAGCCGGTCGCCATAACGCTGCTGCATGACCTGCGCATAACCGCGCACCAGCCGCAGTTCGCTCGATAGCGGCGTTTCGTGCAGTTCGCCGGCATCCAACGTGGCGCGCAGCACGTCGGCCAGCCCGTTCAGGGTGGCATCGGCCCGGTCGACATCGGTGTGCATCAGCGACGACACCGTATTGAGCGCGTTGAACAGGAAATGCGGCTGCATCTGCTGCGTCAGGCGCTGCAACTGGGCCTGGCGCAGCAGGGCGTTCGACGTTTCCGCGCGCAATTTTTCCTCTAGCAGCTCCTGGTACGACAGCAGACCGAACCGGATCACCGTGAACAGGCCGATGAAAACGCTGATCTTGAGCGACTCGTAGACGAACAGCTCCGGCCATGGCCGGTGCGTGTAGGTCGAATTGGCCAGCGCGTAGGCCGCGTGGCGGATGCCGAAGGCGAGCGGCGTGAATAACAGCCAGAAGAACGGCAGCCACAATGCCTGGATGGCGAACCAGCGCCACGGCCGCGCCAGCAGGTAGGCGTGGCGCCGCGTGAAATGGTGCTGCACCAGCAGCAGGCTTGTTACCACCAGCATCGACGAGCTCTCCCACAGGAGCGGCTGCCACAGCGCGTCGCCGTCCTGATTGCGCAAATAATCTTGCACGGCGACCCAGGCGAGCAGCATCCAGAACAGGAAATAGGCGAGGCCGAAGGCGAGGCGGGCGCGGGTCATCACGCGGGGCAGGGAACGGGGCGACAACCAGTCCGCAAGCCGACGCTGCTGCCGCTGCTGCCGCTGCTGCCTTTAGGCGTCGTCGTCATCGTCGACGGCGCCGTCATTGACCTTGCGCGTGCGCTCGGCGTCGAGCCGGGCCTTCATGGCGCCGACCTTGTCCATAAACTCGCCAACCTGGTGGTCGCCCGCGACCCGCATCGTCGGCGGCAGCAGCACCGACATATAAAGTTCATCGCCAAGCCGTCCGCTGCGCTGCTCGTTGCTGATCAGGGTCAGGCCGGAGCCGAGTAGCGCAATAATGCAGCAGGTCACGGCGAACTTGCGGGCGTTGTTCGGCTTGACGGTGGACAGGTGGAAGTACAGCATGCCGGCCACCAGCAAAATTGCCACATGCGAGCCATAGCGCGTGATCGCCTCGAACGAAAACGAATACGCCACCACGCTCGACAACAGCTTGAAGACGGTGACGGCGGCGAAGCCGCAACCGAAGATGAACAGGTGGCGCCCGAGCCGCGCATGGCGGCCAAACAGGCGGTTGGCGAAGGCCCACGCGCCGCCCCACACCAGGCCGGCAGCGATGCCGTACGCCAGTGCCTGCAGGTAGCGGATCAGCTGGAACGACTGGGTGTCGTTGAGCCACACGGTCAGTACCGAAAACACCCCGATCAGGAACATGCCGACCAGGCCGGGCATGCCGCCTTCCCACGCGTGCATGGTACGGTCGAGCTGCTCGTCGGGCACCGGGAAGTCGGCGGCGCGCACGCGCAGCATGGTGTGGCCGAGCCTGACCACGGTGTCGCCGCTCATCACCAGGCTCGATTTGCGCTTGCCCTGGTGGACTACGCCGTTCCGGGTGCCCAGGTCGCGCAGCACCAGGCGTCCGTCAGGGTCCGATTCAATGATGGCGTGGCGCGCGGCGCAGTGCGAGTCGTCGACGATGAAGTCGTTGTCGTAGCCGCGCCCGAGGCGGATCGGCAGCGACCCGACCTGGTGACGGTGCAGCACGTCGCCGTTGCGCGCCAGCGTTTCGACGAAATAAGAGGCGGTCATTGTCGGCTCCCGCGCCCCAACGTGTCGAGAAAGGCGCGGGTGGTGCGCATGCCGTTTTCGTACGACACGCCGGAGACGTCGATGCGGCTTTGCAGGCTGGCCTTGGCGTCGTCGGTGGTGGCGGTCATCAAGGTAAAATTGTACAGGCCGGCGAATTTGCGGTAGGCGCGCACGCAGGTGACGGCCCGCAGCGGCACGCTGCGGGTGACGACGAACTGTTCGGTGCAAGATGGGCCGGTCAGGCGCGTGTCCTTGTTCGATCCGAGGTTGTCGACCTTGAACAGGGTGGTGGCGAGCACCGAGAAGCGTATCTTGTCGAGGCTTGCCGAGCGCACGTACTGGTGGGTCATCGCCATGTGGCCGGTCTGCTGCGACTCCGACACGAAGATTGCCGACTCCATCGAGCAGCTGATGGTGTCGGCGGTGAACGACGCTTCGGCTTTCACGTTCGAGCGCCCCCAGCAGCGCACCTGCTCGGATTCGCGCACCGGCACCAGGTAGGGTCCCATCATCTTGGTCGCCAGCGGCGCATCGAGCAGGCGGTCAACCATCGCCTTCTGGTGCGCCAGCAGCTGCTGGCCGATCAGCGGGTTGAAGTCCTTCGGCGGCGCGGTTTGAAGCGCGACTTTTTTCAGCAATTCCTGGGCATAGCGCACCGGCACCAGGAAGCTGACCAGTTCACCGTCGCGCCGCTTCGACACGTTGACGCCGGCGACGTCGCCCGATACCGTCACGCTGGGGCCGCCGCTCATGCCCGAGTTGATCGGGCCGGTAAACATCAACTGGTCGTAGAAGCTGCGTGTGATGACGCCGTTGTACGAGCCTTCCGAAATGGCGAAGCCGAGGTCGAGCGGATTGCCGAGCGAATACAGGTACTGGCCCTGTGTCAGCTTGGCCAGCTTTTCCGGCAGGTTGAAAAAGCCTGTCCCCTCGCGGTTGATGCGCACCACCGCCAGGTCGTGCAGCACGTCGACCGCCAGCAGTTCGACCGGGCCGCGCTTGCCGTCGGTGTCGACGTATTCGCCGATATACACGTCCGGGTCGAGCGCCATCTGCGACACCACGTGGTAGTTGGTCAGCACCAGGTTGCTGGTGCCGACCATGAAGCCGGAGCCGACCGTCGACTGGCTGCGCCCGTTTTTGAGCAGCATGCGAATCTGCAGCAGGTCGGCCTTGGCCTTGGCGTACAGGTTCTGCGCCGCCGATGACGGCAGCGGCAGCGCCGGGTTGGCCTCGTCTTCGGTGGGGGGCGTGGCCGCGGGCGGGCCGCCAGGCTGGATCGCCGGCGCCAGCGTTTGGGCCGGGGCCGGGTTGGTCAGCGGCGCGCGCTGGTTCGCAGTCTGTTGCGGGCTCTGGCGCGCCGATTGCGCCGTGGCAAGCGCGGCGGCGCACAAGCAGGCCAAAAAGGCGGCGGGCAATACAAATTTCATGCAATCCTCAGTAACAAGACATGTTTGCGATCTTGCCACCAGCATAACGTATCTTGCGCGACCGGGCGACCCCTACAGCTCGCCGTCTTCGGCGACCGCTTCCGCCAGCGGCGTCATCAAGTGGCCCAGCTTGGCCTCTTTGGTATTAAGGTAGCTGTTGTTGAACGCGTTGCGGTTGACCAGCAGCGGCACCCGTTCGGCCACCTCGATGCCGAGTTTTTCCAGCGCGTCGATCTTGCGCGGGTTGTTCGTCATCAGGCGCAGGCGGGTGATGCCGAACTGGGCGAACATCGGCTGGCACAGCGTGTAATTGCGGGCGTCGGCGTGGAAACCGAGCTGCAGGTTCGCTTCCACCGTGTCGACGCCGGCTTCCTGCAGGCGGTAGGCGCGCATTTTGTTGACCAGGCCGATGCCGCGCCCTTCCTGGCGCAGGTACAGCAAAATGCCGCGACCCTCGGCGGCGATCTTGCGCAGCGCTCCTTCGAGCTGGGCGCCGCAATCGCAGCGCTGCGAAAACAGCACGTCGCCGGTCAGGCATTCGGAATGCACGCGGGCCAGCACCGGTTCGCCGTCGCCGATGTCGCCGAGCGTCATGGCCAGGTGTTCCTTGCCGGTGGCGTGTTCGACAAAGGCGTGCAACGTGAACTGGGCCCACGGCGTCGGCAGGGCGCACGACGTGGCGTAGTCCAGCAATTCTTCATTGGCGGTGACGGGCATGGCGGAGTTCTCGAGTCTATTTCTGTAGCCGCAAGTGTAGCGGAAAACAGTCCTGCCCGTAGACGGCAAGGCTGTCCACAGGCAATTCAAGCGACTGTAAAGCTCAATATGGCAAGTCGAACACCAGCACTTCGGCATTCTCGGCCTGGCCCAGCACGATCACCGCCTCGGCGCTGAGCTTGAGCGCATCGCCGCCGGCCAGGACCAGGCCGTTGACGGTGACTTGTCCGCGGATCACGTGGACATAGCCGGTGCGGCCAGGCGCGAGCCTGTGTTCGAGATGGTCGTGCGGCCCCAGGAGGGCGGCGTAGAGGGCGGCGTCCTGGTGGATCAGCACCGAATCTTCACGGCCATCGTTCGACGCCACCAGCCGCAGCCGGCCCTGTTTCGTCTGCGGGGTGAAATGCTTTTCTTCGTAGCTGGGGGCGATGCCGGTCACGTTCGGTTGAATCCAGATTTGCAGGAAGTGCACCGGCTCCGTCTTCGAGCCATTGAATTCGCTGTGCCGCACGCTCGAACCGGCGCTCATGCGCTGGACGTCGCCGTAATGCAGCACCGAGCCGGTGCCGATGCTGTCCTTGTGCTCAAGCGCGCCTTCCAGCACGTAGGAGATGATTTCCATGTCGCGGTGGCTGTGGCTGCCAAAGCCCTGGCCGGGGGCTACCCGGTCTTCATTAATGACAAGCAGCGGTCCGAAGCCGGTATGGTTGCGGTCGACGTAGTCGCCGAACGAGAACGTATGCTTCGATTGCAGCCAACCGTGGTCGGCATTGCCGCGGTCTTCGCTTTTTCGAACCTGTAACATGAGTTGCTCCATTTCTCGTCTATCGACGTGCAATAATTTCGATGTAGTCTGCTGCCGCGCTTCTCGAAAAAGCCGATGTGCGCCGCACCAATGGAACGAGTATAGGCGGGAACTCGACAATTAAAAAACGGATAGTGTTGGGTCCTATGATCGAAAATTTCGAACGCTCATGGCCAAGCGCGCAGGCTGGTTTTCATCGCCGTTACTAACTGGCAAATTTGTACGGGCGACAAGGCATGCACAGTGTCATTACAATCTTGGCTTGAATCAATATTTTCAGGTTAATATAGTCGTTAACTGTGTAGATTTGGCAAGTAACAAATGACTTTTTCGAATCCTCTTCCCCTGGTGTTTTTTCGCGTTTTGGCCGAGCGCGGCGGCAAGCCAGCCGGCTTGCTGCTCGACCTTGGCTTTGACGCCGACGCTGCCGGTGTGTTGCCACTGTTCGGCAGTGAAGCTTTCGCCGGCCTGTCCGCCAGCCTGGCCTGCTTTTATCAATCGCAGCTTGACCCCGCGCTGGGGGCGGCCTTGCAGGACACCGGCTGGCAGCCGCTCGCTGGCGGATCGGTGTGCCGGATCGACGACCGCCTGGCCATCGAGCTGCTGGCGCCGGAGGTAGCCTGGGTCGACGGCGACTGGTGCATGGCGCCGCCGCCGAAGTCTTCCAGCGCCCAGGCCGCGTCCCGCGTCCATGCGCTACAGATGGTGCAACTGGTCGCCGCCGACGCCGACACCCACGAAATCGAAGCGCTGCTGCGGCGCGACCCGACGCTGTCGTACAACCTGCTGCGGCTGGTTAATTCGCTTGGCGTCGGCAGCGGCCGGCGCATCACCAGCTTCGCACAGGCGCTGCTGATGCTCGGGCGTCAGCAACTGCGCCGCTGGCTCAACCTGATGCTGTTCGCCGCGCGCCAAGACGACGTCCGCTCGGCCATGCTGCTCTCGCGCGTCGCGCTGCGCGCCCGCGCGCTCGAGCTGCTCGCCAAGTCGGGCGGACTGGACAAGAACACCCAGGAACAAGGCTTCATGACCGGCATGTTCTCGCTGCTCGGCGTGTTGTTCGGCATGCCGCTGGGCGAATTGTTGGCGCCGCTGGCGCTGGGCGAAGCGGTGCATGCCGCGCTGCTGCGGCGCGAAGGCGAGCTTGGCGCGCTGCTGGCGCTGTTCGAAACGGCCGAGCGCGGCGACCTGGAGGGCGTGGCCGCCCGGCTCGACGCCTTGCAGATCCCGCGCCAAGAATTCAACGACGCGATGGTCGACGCTGCGATCTGGATGCAGGCGGCACTGCGCGAAATCTCGGGCCAGCCGAATGCTTGAGTCCAAGCTCGACGGCTGCCTGGCCCTGGTGCGCGCGGCGCGCGCGCAGGCGGGCGCCGCGCTCGAGCAGACCTTGAGCGCGCTGGAAGCGGCGATCATCGACATCGGGCCCGTGCAGCAAGCGGTCGTCGCGCTCGACCTGGCCGGCTACCTGACCGGCTGGAACCGCGGCGCCGAAGCGCTGTTCGGTTACACCGAGGCCGAAGCGCTCGGCCGGCACGCACTGTTTTTGGACGCTGAAGACGCCGACGAGGACGGCATGGTCGAATTGCTCATGCAGCAGGGCGGTGCGCCGGTCGAAGTACGGCGGCGCAAACAAAGCGGTGAAGTGATCCGTGTCGCGATGGCGCTGTCGATGATCCACGACGACGACGGCGAGGCGGCCGGCATGCTGGTGCAGTTATCGCCGCTGGCCGACCCGCTCAGCGCCGAGGACAAGGTGCGCCTGCATGGCCGCATCATCGAAGACAGCGACCAGGGCGTCCTGATCACCGACGCCTTCGAGCGGATTGTCTCGATCAACGGCGCATTTACCCGCATCACCGGCTATACCCCGGCCGAATCGATCGGCCAGACGCCCGACCTGCTGCGCTCGGGCGTGCACGACGCCGAACTGTATGCCAAGGTGCGCGCCGCGATGCAGGGCCATGGTCCGTGGCGCGGCGAGATCGTCGGCAAGCGCAAGAACGGCGAGCTGTTTCCGCAGTCGGTGACGATCAGCGTGGTGCGCGATGCGCGTGGCGACATCACTCACACCTTTTCGCTGTTTTCCGACATCAGCGTGCACAAGGATGCCGAAGCGCGCATGCAGCGCATGGCCAACTACGACAGCCTGACCGGGCTACCGAACCGCAGCCTGTTCAGCCACCTGGTCGACCAGATGCTCAGTGAAGCGCGGCGCGCGCGCGAATACGGCGCGCTGATGGTGATCGAAGTGGACCGCATCGGCGTCGTCAGCGACACGCTCGGCCACGACATCGCCAGCGAACTGCTGTGCGAGATCGGGCGCCGCTTTCGCGCTGCGCTGCGCGACGCCGACATCCTGGCGCGCATCGATGGCAGCAAGTTCGCCGTCGCGCTGCCCAAGATCGAAAAGCGCGAGCACGCCGGCATCGTCGCCCGCAAGCTGCTCGCCACACTGGCGCAGCCAGTACTGATCGACGCCCACAGCCTGCGCGTCGGCGCCCACATCGGCATTGCCGTCTACCTGGAGGACAGCACCGACACCGCCTCGCTGCTGCGCTTCGCCGACGTCGCCATGGCCAAGGTGCAGCGGGACGCCGACGAAACGTTCCTGTTCTACAGCGCAGAGATGGACCAGCGCGCCAAGGACCACTTGCGGCTCGAGACGGAATTGCGCGCCGCGCTGGCCGGCGGCCAGCTCGAGCTGCACTACCAGCCGAAGGTCAGTTTGCGCAGCGGGCGCATCGTCGGCGCCGAAGCGCTGATCCGCTGGCGCCACCCCGAGCGCGGCATGATTTCGCCCAACGACTTCATCCCGCTGGCCGAGGAAACCGGCCTCATTTTCGAGGTCGGCAACTGGGTGCTGGAAGAAGCCTGCCGCCAGATCCGCGCATGGAAGGATTGCGGCCTGGCGATGCCGCCGGTGGCGGTGAACATGTCGGCACGCCAGTTCGACCGGCGCCTGCCGGCGCGCATCCAGGACGTGCTCGAGCGGCACGGCGTGCAGCCCGAGCAGATCATGCTCGAGATCACCGAAAGCCTGCTGGTGGGCGGCTTTGACAACGTTATCGCCATCATGAACGAGCTCGTGGCGATGGGACTGGCGCTGGCGCTGGACGACTTCGGCACCGGCTACTCCAGCCTCGCCTACCTGAAAAAATTCCCGATCAGTACGCTCAAGATCGACCGCTCGTTCGTCATCGGCTTGCCGGATGAAGAAAACGACTGCGCCATCGCGCGCGCCATCGTTACCATGGCGCAGCAGCTGCGCCAGGAGATCGTGGCCGAAGGCGTCGAAACGGCCGAGCAGATGGCCTTCCTGCGCGACCTCGGCTGCGACCAGCTGCAAGGCTGGCTGTTCAGCCCCGCCGTCCCCGCCGTCGATTTTGCCCTCATGCTGCGCAACGGCAAACGGCTAACGGTCGCCCGCGCCAACCAGGCTTGATCGCGGTGACTTAGCGGCGCAGCGGGTCGAGCAGGCCGCGCAGGGCGTTGTGATCGAGTTCGTACATCAGCGCCAGCAGTTCACCGAGCTCGCCGCGCGGGAACCCTTCGCGCGCAAACCAGCCTAAGTAATGACCCGGCAGGTCAGCGAGCTTGCGGCCTTTGTGTTTTCCATACGGCATTTCGCGCGTCAGCAGCAGTTGCAGGTGTTCGGGTTTCATGGGGATCACTTTAGCACGTAGGTGTTCACATTTCAGCCGAAGGAAAGCGAATGGATAAGCGATTCAACCTCGAGCGCTTCGTCGAAGCACAAGCGGCGGTCTATTCCACCGTCGTCAAGGAACTCAAGTCCGGCCGCAAGGCCAGCCACTGGATGTGGTTCATCTTTCCGCAACTTGCCGGCCTCGGGCGCAGCGCGACGGCGCGCGAGTTCGCCATCGCGTCTGCCGACGAGGCCGCCGCCTACCTGGCCCATCCGCTGCTCGGCGCGCGCCTGCGCGAATGCGGCGCGCTGGCGCTGGCGATCGACGGCAAGGAGGTGGCCGAGATCTTCGCGCCGCCCGACGACCTCAAACTCCATTCGTCGATGACGCTGTTCGCCGAAATCGCACCGGATGAGGAGGTATTCCAGGATTGCATCAACAAGTTTTTCGACGGCGAGCCGGACCAGGCGACCGTCGCTCTGCTGTAAACGCCGACCTAAGCGGGCTGCGCCGCATGCTATATTGGCCCCACCATGACCAACATCGCGCGGCTCCGTGATTTCGTACGCTGCTTCACCCGCCAGGCCGACCAGGCGGAGCAGCGCATCTTCGTCGACGGCCGCGCCTTGCTGGCCGAACTGATCGCGCACGACGACTGGCTGCTGCCGCAGTTTGCCGCCAGTTCCCCGCAACGCTATCAGCAGTACCTGCTGCACTGCGATCGGCTCGAGCGTTTTTCGGTGGCCCGCTTGGTCTGGGGCCCGGCCAGTCGACGCCGCTGCACGACCATATGTCGTTGCCCCGTGCTTTGCGTATAATCCGGAAATTGCTTGACACCCACATCCACACCTCTTCAGAGAACAACATTATGGCTTCATCCCCCGATAACATCAGCATGGCGGTGTTCTGCGATTTCGAAAACGTCGCCCTCGGCGTGCGCGACGCGAACTACGAAAAATTCGACATCAAGCTGGTTCTCGAACGGCTCCTGCTCAAGGGCAGCATCGTCGTCAAGAAGGCGTACTGCGACTGGGAGCGCTACAAGGGCTTCAAGGCCACCATGCACGAAGCGAACTTCGAACTGATCGAAATTCCCCACGTCCGCCAGTCCGGCAAGAACTCGGCCGACATCCGGCTGGTCGTCGATGCACTCGACCTGTGCTACACCAAATCGCACGTCAACACCTTTGTCATCATCTCGGGCGATTCGGACTTTTCGCCGCTGGTGTCGAAGCTGCGCGAAAATAATAAGCAGGTGATCGGCGTCGGCGTCAAGCAGTCGACTTCGGACCTGCTGGTGGCGGGCTGCGACGAATTTATTTTTTACGATGACCTGGTGCGCGAAGTCAAGCGCGCCGCCGCCAAGCGCGACGAGCGCAAGGCGCAGCCAACCGCCCAGCCGAAGCGCGCGCTCGACGAAAACAATAAGGAAAACAACAAGGAAAGCAACAAGCGCAAGGAAGAACTCGAAGCGCGCAAGTCGCAGGCGATCGAGATGGTGGTCGAAATGTTCGACGCCCTCGTCTCCGAGCGCGGCGACAGCGGCAAGATCTGGGCTTCGCTGCTGAAGGACACGCTCAAGCGCCGCCGTCCCGATTTCAACGAAACGTATTTCGGCTTTCGCACCTTCGGCAACCTGCTCGAGGAAGCGCAGGCGCGCGGCATGCTTGAATTCGGTCGCGACGAGAAATCGGGCGCCTATGTCTATCGCAGCGAGCGCAACGAGCGCAACGAGCGCAACGAGCGCAACGAACGCAGCGAACGCAGCGAGCGCAACGAACGCAGCGAGCGCAACGAACGCAACGAACGTCCCGCGTCGTCGCTGAGCGCGCAGGTCGAGCAGATGGCCAGCGCCGCCGCCGCCATCACCTACGATGCGGACGCCGACCCGGAGCAATTCGAAGAAGCGGCCGAGGAGGCGTTTGAAGAGGCGGCAGCAACGCCGGAACCACGTGGCCGTGGCCGCGGTCGCGGACGGGGAGGGCGCAGCGACTTCCGCACGCCGGTTGGCGAAGTGGTGAGCGATACCGCGGCCGAAGTCGAGCAGGCGCCGCAGGCTGCACAGGAAAGCGCGCCGCAAGCGGCTGAAACGCTCGACGTTGCCGAAGCATCCCCCGCCCAGATCGAGCCGCGTCGCCGCGGCCGTGCTGGACGGACCGATTTCCGCACCCCGGTGGCAGTGGAACCGGCATCGGCGCAGGAAGATGCGCCAGCGCTCATGCCGGCCGAGCCGGCGCAAGAAACGGCGGCGTGGAACGACGAGTCGCCCTTCCCGCCGCCGCCGGCCGCCGAAAAGGGCCGCAACCCGCGCGGCGGGCGCAAGGGCGCCGCCGCGAAGGCGGGCGCTGGCAATGGCTCGGCCGATACGGCGCCGGCGTCAGTGAGCCCGATGCCGGCCGAGCCGACGTTCGACAAGGCGAGCCTGGACGAGGAAGCCGATGCCGCAGCCGATGCAGCGGCCAGCGCAGCGGCCAATGCAGTGCCCGGTCCCGCGCCCGCGGCCAAGGCCGCGCGCAAGCCGGCCGCCCGCAGCCGCCGTCCGGCCAAGCCGAAGGCGGCGCCTGAGAACGGCTGATTGTTGCCGCGCGGGAGCGTGCAGCGGACTGCGTGAACCCGGCTCGAAATCAGTGCAAACTGCTTGCGTCCTGGCTTGTCTAATAATATAGGGACATGCCAAATCTGATGTGAAGGAGTACGCCATGCGTTCGTTTGCCGGGGTAATGGTGTCGCTTGCACTGGTTTTCCACGCGGCGCAAGCAAAGCCGCCGCTCGCTGCCAATCACCCGATCGTCGGCGTCTGGCGCCTAGCCGTCGGCGACGGCCGTTGCGCGGAAACCTACCGCTTCCGCGGCGATGGCACCAGCCTCGTCACCAGTGCGCGCGAGGTCTCGGAAAGCGAGTTCGACATTCCCTCCATCCCCAGCGAAAAGGGCTTCTACAAGCTTGAAGACACCATCACCAAGGACAACGGCAAGCAGGCTTGTTCAGGCGAGGTGATGATGGTGGGCACAAGGGCGACCAATTTCCTGCGCTTTCATCCGTCCGGCGAAATTTTTTTGATGTGCGCGACCGAATCGATGGAAACGTGCGTCGGGCCGTTCGAGCGGGTGCGGGGGGAGGGGATTTGAGGGTTGTGCGGCGCTGAGAAAATGGGGTCGCCGCGTGCATTTCCCGTCGGCCTTGCATAGCCGACACAACAGCCGCACTGGCCCCCTATCTTGCCGGCCTTACTTTTTTGTAACCGGCTTGAAGCGGCCAAGGTGCGCTGCTGCTGGTGTTCAAACGGATCGGCGTGATCCTGAAACTGGCCAGCTATACCTATGGCCCCCTGCTTGGCTTGTTCGCTTTCGGCATCCCGACCGGGCGCGCACTGAACGACTGCCTGGTGCCAGTGGTGACCATCGGCGCGCTGCTTGAGTTTTATCAGGAATTTTTGTTGGGGCGCTCTCGCCTGGGACTTGAACTATTGATGGTCAATGGCATATCGGTGTTTGCCGGCTTGTGGGCTATTTCCCACTCGCAAAAACTTGATGTGGTGGTCGCGCCGGCATGACGAATTGACCACAGCACACTGTTTTTCGCTTACAGTGTGCACAGGTCCCATGCAAGTCTCATGCAAGTCCTATTAACGATCCTTGACCATACCGCCGGAGTACCGATGCCTTTCAAACCCCTGTCTTCCCTGCGCCGCGGCGCCGGCATGTTCTGGCGCGCCCTCGACGCCACCCGCCGCACCATCCTCAACCTGCTGTTTCTCGCTTTCCTGATCATCGTGCTGTGGGCGATCTTCGGCGGCGGCGTCAAGCCTTTGGTGCAGAAAACAGCACTGGTGCTCGACCTGAAGGGCGCGCTGGTCGAGCAGTCGACCGGCAGCGTGCGCGATGCGCTGATGGCCAACGTCAGCGGCGACGTCAAGCGAACGGTGCAATTGCGCGACGTCCTGACCGCGCTCGACGCCGCCGCGCTTGACGCCAACATCGGCAGCGTCGTGCTGCTGCTCGATGACATGGACGGCGCCGGCATGGCGATGCTCAATGAAGTCGGCCTCGCCGTCGATCGGGTCAAGGCGGCCGGCAAACCGGTCATTGCCTGGGGCGACAGTTACGACCAGCGCCAGTACCTGCTGGCCTCGCACGCCAGCGAAGTCTACATGCACCCGATGGGCATGGTGAACATCAAGGGCTTCGGGCGCCACCGCAATTACTACCGCGATGCGCTCGACAAGATCGGCGTTACCGTCAACCTGATGAAGGTCGGCACCTACAAGAGCTTCGCCGAGCCGTTCATCAACAACGGCCCGTCGGAGGCGTCGACCGAGGCCGACGCCTACCTCTACAACGCGCTGTGGGGCACGTACACCGCCGAAGTGGAAAAAAACCGCAAGCTGCCGGCAGGTGCCGTGATGACGATGATTAACGACCTGCCGAAGCTGATGGAAGAGCTCAAAGGCGACAGCGGCAAGCTGTCGCTGTCGGCCAAGCTGGTCGATGGCCTCGTCACACGCGACGAACTGCGCGCGATGATGATCAAGCGCGGCGCCCTCGACGTCGAAGAAAAATCGTTCCGCCAGATCGGCTTTGGCGAATACCTTGTCCGCCACCGGCCGAAGGTGTTCGGCGACGCCGTCGGCGTCATCGTCGCCTCCGGCGAAATCACCGACGGCATGGCCAGCCCCGGGTCGATCGGCGGCAAGTCGACTTCCAACATGATCCGCCGCGCGCGCGAAGACGATCAGATCAAGGCGGTCGTGCTGCGCGTCGATTCGCCCGGCGGCAGCGCGTTCGGCTCGGAGCTGATCCGGCGCGAACTCGAACTGACGCGCGCTGCCGGCAAGCCGGTGGTGGTCTCGATGGGCAACGTCGCCGCGTCAGGCGGCTACTGGATCTCGATGGCGGCCGACGAAGTGATCGCCGATCCATCGACCATCACCGGTTCCATCGGCGTGTTCGCCATCCTGCCGACCGCCGACAAGGTCGTCGACAAGCTGGGCATCCACACCGCCGGCGTGACCACCACCTGGCTGGCCGACGCCTACAATCCGCTGCGCCCGCTCGACCCGCGCTTCGGCCAGCTGGTTCAAAGCAGCATCAACCACATCTACAGCGAGTTCACCATCAAGGCGGCGGCAGCGCGCAAGACCACGCCGGCGAAGATCGACGAAGTCGGCCAGGGCCGCGTCTGGACCGGCGCCCAGGCCAAGGAACGCGGCCTGGTCGACCGTCTCGGCTCCTACCGCGATGCGCTGGCCTCGGCCGCCACCCGCGCCAAGCTGCCGGCCGGCTACCGGGTGGCCTACATCGAACGCGACAATACGCGCATCGAACAACTACTCGGCATGCTGGGCGTGTCGAGCGCGCAGGCATTGACGCTGCAGGTAAAGCTGGGACTGATGCCGTCGGGCCTGCCGTCGGGCCTGCCGGCGGCCGCCGTCGCCGAGGTCACGCGCGAACTGGGCTGGCTGTCGGAGCTGACCGACGGGCGCAAGCCGTACGCTGCGGTCACCCACTGCATGTGCTCGATGCCTTAGTTGACCAAGTTGTAGCGAGTTTGTAACGTCGTGTAGCCTCGCTGCACGGCAACCAGAAAAACGGCGTGTCCCCAGGGCGCGCCGTTTTTTTATTGGCTGTTTTTTCACCGAGCGGTCCGTATTTTGACCCGTATGCAGGCTATTTTTGTGATGGCTTGTGTTTGGTGCGAAACAAAGAGAATCCGCTCGCCATGGTAAAGTTTTTCTGTATGTTGTTATGTTTTTGCTCAAGGAAAACCATGGATCGCCCGCCTGTCATTACCACCAAGTCACTTCCGCCGTCACGCAGCCGGCGCGGCCGGGTCATCGGCAGCGTCATCGCCGTGGCCGCGATGGCGGCCCTGGGCTACCTGGCCTGGCACCTGACGCATCCTGCCGCGGGCGGCGCCGGCAACGTTACCGGCGCGGCGCGCGCGGGTGCGCAGGGCGGCGGCGGGCGCCCCGGCGGTG
>NZ_PDOB01000032.1 GCF_002760665.1 Massilia psychrophila
GCCAGCCCGGCGACGGTGGCTACGATACTCACCGCCAAGTACGCCGATGGCCTGCCCATGTATCGCCTGCACGAGGTCTTGCTGCGCGGCGAGGTGGACGTGGCGCGCACCACGCTGTCGCAATGGGCCATCAAGTCGGGCGTGCTGTTCGCGCCGCTGTACCAGGCCATGCGGCGCGTCCTGCTGGCCTGCCCAGTCATCCACGGCGATGAAACCACGGTGCAGGTGCTCAAGGAAGACGGGCGCCGCGCGCAAAACCAGTCCTATATGTGGGTCTACCTTGCGACACGAAGTCGCTTACAGAAGTTGTTCTCACTTCAACAGGAGGGAACCATCCGTGTCACCGGATGAATCTAGGGACCTGAATAAAGAGCGGTCCTGACAACGTAACGAAGCATCGCAAGGTGCGGGGTATCAATCGTAAGAGACATACCCTTCTGGCAGCCACGCGCCGGATGAGTGCTAGATAGTCAATATGGCGAACACAAGTGAATCTGCGATAAAGGTCGTAACACATGACAAGCGGAAGTGGCTACTACGCTTGAACCAAAATGGTAACGGAGGTGGGAGCGGCGTCTGGTAAATACGTCCTCGTGACCCATGCACTTCCCGGCCAACAGCAGGCGCCTAAGTTGACGTACTTTTGCAAGCGGAACGTGGAAATCCCGTATCCCCCCTGTGTCAAACTGCTGTGAGATAACTTCATCAAGCTAATTAAGGAAGTTGCTATCACATGGAAAACCAGATGTCGCCAGCGGTAAAACAAAATGATGAACGTGAGAGTGCCGAGGTTGTCGCCGTCGCGCGCCGCCGTAAGTTCACGGCCAGCTACAAGCGGCGGTTTGTATCCACGATGCCAAGCGCCGATGCGGACGTGGCCAAACGGGTCCATGAGGCGGCGATAAACAACCCGTTGAATCAATTCTCTTTGGTCTTACAACCACAAGGCTTCGGCTCAGGCTCACTGCACACCCAATCCCCAGACAGCAAGTGTATGGCTTGATGACGATGCGCCCGGTACAAGAGACCCGCGCCGGTACAGCCCAGGCGCCGCAGGTCGATTACCGCTTGCCGGAAACAGATGTCAGCCGTATTGAAGGCGTCTTTGTAGCTTGGGTGACTGACCGCTCTGCACCAAAAATGAATGGATCGTAGTGAAATTCACGAGATGAGTGCTGCGAACATGCGGCAGTGCAACAAATCTTCCGATACGAGAATTTCGCGCGACGTGCGGGCGAAAAAGCGCTGTATTCGGGGACAGCAATGGTGTTAAATACCTCAATATTTCCGTCGCGAGGTGATGGCCTCACAAAGAAGAGCTTGTCGATACAACCATCGTCAACCAGCTCAACATTTTGGTCAAAAAAAACCCGCTACCAAGGTGCGGGCCAAGTCCGATTCCATCGGAGTCGGAGGAGACAAGACGAGTTTATTGTGCGTCGCACCAAATGTCAATGAAGCTTATCTATCATGCGACATTTTAATAGCTTTTAAGAATTGTGATTCAAGCACCTATCGGCTTCGGGCGTAAGTGCGCCGGGAGAGGTACAGGGCACGCGCAATCGCTGCGCGTTGCAGCTGGGCGCCGGACAACTCGCCGGGCCGGTGATCGAGGCGGTTACCCAGGCCAATACGCTGCGGTAGCAACACGTTTTCAAGCACCGTCAGGCGCGCCAGCAAGTGGAACGACGGGAATACAAACCCGATGCGACGGTTGCGCAGGACTGAGGCGGCGTCATCGTCGAGCTCGCCTACTTCGTCGTTGCCGAGACGGTAGCGGCCAGCGTCGGGCCGGTCGAGCGCGCCCAGGACATTGAGCAGCGTCGATTTTCCCGATCCAAGCGGGTCCATCACGGCAACAAATTCTCTGATTTATTGCCTGGCGCAAGCAGCCCGACATCCGTCGACAGCCCCTGTAATATGCAGCACGACCTACAAGCTGCCAAACCACCACCGCGTCGTGCTCGAGGCGCGCGGCGCGGATGCATAAATGTCGGTAGGGCGCGAGCGTTACGCTGACCACCTCGCTTTCGGCATCGCTTGACTTGCCGAATCAGCAGTAGCATGGTCCCAGACGGGTTGGGGGAGTGCGTTCCCACGGCGCGTCGGTCGACAGTTCGATCCGTACTTCCTCTAACTTCAGTACCGCTCCGCGCGGCGCATTCTCGCCGCCGACCCGCACCAGGGAGACGGTGATATCCTGCAGCTCGGCCTCGGAGAGCTTCGCCAGCACTTCGGTGGCCTGGTACTCGAGCGTGGCTGGCCCATGGTGCGCGGCGCCGGCGACTTCGAATGCACCTACCGTGCCAAGGAAGTGCCTGCTGCCATCTCCGGCATCGCCGACAGACGGCAGATTGATGTAGATTTTGTAGTAATACCCTCCTTTTTTGCCGTTGCCGAGCAGTAACAGCTTATCCAGCACCACGACGACCGACTGGAACGTGTCAGGCGGGATCTGTGGCGGCGGCTTGACTGCCACGGTAATGGTGTCTTGCAGCATTCGCAGGCTCGACGCGGACAGTGGCAAGCGCGCGCTGACCGACGATTCGGCAAGCACCACCTCGGCCACCCCGCCCAGTGAGCGGCGCTTGCCCGAAACGGCGCTCGCAGCCGTCGCGGCGAACTTGCCGGTCACAAGGTTGGTCAGCACTGGCGACACCTGGGCCTGCATCATGTTTGCCTGCGCCAACGCCGGAAGCGCCGTCGGCTTCGTGTTGTCGCTGTAGTCGAAGTTCAGCCAGCCGGGATAGTAAGTTCGGTAGCGCGGCATCGTCAGGCCGGGCGCGTAGGCAAAATCGCCTGCCCAGTAGGGGCTGCTTGTCGCGGCACTATGCGGATTGGCGGTGCCCGGTATCCCTTTGCCATCAGGCAGGGCCCACGCGTGGCAGAGCCGGTCAATGTTGGCATGGTGCAGATAGAAGATCGGGTCGCGGGGCGACGTCATATTCGCCATTTCGCCGCCGATCAGGTTATGCACCGGATTATGCGGTCCCGACTCGATGTTCGTTTCGAATGCATTGGTGGTGCCGCGCTGGAAATTCCAGACATCGGGAGCAAATGGCGCCAGTGTCAGGGCATTGTAGACATTGGTGCCGGTGCGCGGCATATACAAGGGATTGCCTGTGGATGGGTCGGTAAACTCCGCCGGGATATCTGGAAATTTGTAATAGTCCCAGTACGGTACACAGAGCGACTTGTCGCCGCTAACGAGGCGCAACTGCTGCTCAAAATAATACAGATAACCACGATGCCAGGCTAGAAAATATGGAGTGCCGTGCGGACATTGATTTACATGGACATTGGTCCAGTATGCCCAGGATGACGGACTGGCAGCATTATTGTTCGCCCTCATCAAGCCCACTGCGTTTCGAAAAGATGCATATTGCGACGTGTTTTTAAACTGTTGCCATTCAAGCCGGATGGCGGTGGCGGTCTGGCCAAAGCCGAGATGCGGAATGGAAAATAGCACGGCAGCAGATGCTGAAGTCCTAATAAACGTACGACGGTTATGAAGTTGAAAGGACATTCGATATCTCCAAGAAAGTATTTAAATATCTCTGTTTTGGGTTTCGCAATCAATAACCTTAATATTTTTTCAATTGGTGCGGTTGAGATGGCACAAAGCCAAGGCTAGATCGATTTTTATTCTTCGGATAAACTAATTGCAGTTTGGAATATCCGCGAGCACGGCGAACTATTCAGCTTTTTGAACGTCTGCTTTTGCCAAAGCCGTTGCCAGGTTTCCTTACCCCCACCCTGATTCGATTTATTGCATAATGGTAGCCATTGTGCCCCGCACCCAGCTACGGTTCCCGCCATGCTCGACCCCTCCCTGTTCGGCCGCCTCTCGTTCACGCCCGCCGAGCCGAGCCGAAGCCGCTTGCCCCCCGGCCGCAACCGCCTCGGCATCGCCGCCGACCGCGACGCCGTGCTCTTCGTGCCCACCGGTCTCGACGAACACGCGCAAGTGCCGCTGTTCGTGATGTTTCATGGCGCCGGCGGGTTTCCCGAGAAAGTACTGCCGTTCCTTGAAGAACATGCCGAGCGCCACAAGTTTTTGGTCCTGGCGCCGCATTCGATGTTCGCGACCTGGGACATCGTGATCGGCGGCCACGGTCCTGACCTCGAGCGCTTGCACCGGGCGCTGGTCGAAGTCACTTCGCGTTACCGCATCGACCGCGCTCACCTGGCGTTCGGCGGATTTTCCGATGGCGCCAGCTATGCGCTGTCGACCGGCATTACGAATGGCGACGTCGCCAGCCACGTCGTCGCTTTCTCCGGCGGCTTCATGTCGATCTTTACGCAGGAAGGTACGCCTGACATATTCATCGCGCATGGCCTGGTCGATGAGCAACTGCCGATCGGGACGAGCGGGCGGGCCAACGCCGCCAAATTGAAGAGCGCCGGCTATGCCGTGCAGTATGTCGAATTCAACGGTTTGCACGTGATCGAACCGGCCATTATCGGCCTGGCGGTCGAATTTTTTCTCAGGTAAGCCAATGGGAGTGCTGTAAATGGACTTTGAAATACCGGAGCCGCTGGCACGTACCTTGCACGGGATGCTTGAACCAGGGTCGAAGCTGGCAACACTGTTGAACGAGCACGGCATCTGTCACGGCAACATGATTGTGTCGAGCACATTGTTCGATGGACATGCGCTCAATACCTTGTACGCACTGAGCAAGGCGCAGGACGAGCGCGGGTTGATATTCCAGATGTTGGCGCTCGATAATATCCGTAACGCGCCGCAGGCACGCACCATCCCGTCGCTGGAACAACTGGTGCCGGGGCTGGTGGCGTATCTGGCCCGCGATGCTATCGACGGCTGGCTGTACCGGCGCAACAAGGATGGCACCCTGGTGCCGTGGCTGGTGCATCGGCTGCGTTACGTCGAGCCGGAGCAGGGCATGCCCTATGTTGTCGTTCACATGCTGGCCAACACGATGCAGTCGGCCAATTCCGAGCGCACCGAACATCACCAACGCCGCTCAGGCATGACGACGTCGCTCGTCATTAACCGTCACGACATCGTCAACCGCACGATTCCCGAATTACTGGCCGAGGTCGGGTTCTTCAAGGAATGCGGGGAATTCAAGGCCGAATACGCGGGGCACGCGCAGCGCTTCCTGCGCTTTCAGCCGCGCTTCGGCGCGCAGTTCGTCGTCACGAAAGCGGCGTTTACCGTCGACGATAAAGGCGGCGCCGAATTGACGCGCATTGGCAACGGCACGACCGCGCGCTGCGTCAACGATGAGGAAACCCTGGAGCGGCGCTTCGAGATTGTCAGCGACGCCGATTTCTGGCGCGATGCCGGCGTCGCCACCGGTTTCGACACCATTCCGCTGCATTGCTACGTGCACTTGTTTCATCTCGAGTGGCACCGCACTATCTGGGTGCACGTGCAGCACATGACCGAGTACCGCTACCAGCCCGAATTGCGCGACAAGCTGGTGCTGCCCCATCATCACCAGGATTTGATCGACATCCTGACGTCGAACATGAACGTTTTCGTGCAGGATTTTGTGCCCGGCAAATCGGGCGGCACGACGATTCTTTGCCAGGGTGCGCCCGGACTTGGCAAAACCTTGACCGCGGAAATCTATTCGGAAGTGGTGGGCAAGCCTTTGTTTCGCGTGCATTCCGGCCAGCTCGGGACGACGGCGGCCTCGGTCGGCGCAACGCTCTCGGGCATCCTGCGGCGCGCCATGCGCTGGGAAGCGATTTTGCTGCTCGACGAAGCCGACGTCTACATCCGCCGGCGCGATAACGACCTCGAACATAACGCCATCGTTGCGGAATTCTTGCGCACGCTCGAGTATTTCGACGGCCTGCTGTTCATGACGACCAACCGGGTCGGCGACGTCGACGATGCGATCCTGTCGCGCTGCATCGCGACGATCCATTACGAAACTCCGCCCAAACCGGACGCGATGCGGCTGTGGAAATTGCTGGCCGACCAGTTCGGCGCGGACCTGCCGGACGAACTGATCGAGGCGCTGACGACGGCGTATCCGAACGCGAGCGGACGCGACATGAAGGAGTTGCTGAAACTGGTGACCCGTTATTGCAAGGCGAAACAGGTCGCTCCTTCGGCCGAAGCGTTCAGGGTGTGCGCGCTGTTTCGCGGCTACACGTGACGGCATTCGCCGCCGCCGGAAGTCAGTCGTACACTTCGCCAGTGGTCTTGGCGTAGGTCTTGGCGAAAAAATTGTACAGGCGCACGCCTTCCGGGGTTTCGAGGAAGCGCTGGGCGCGGTAAGCCAACGCGCCCAGCGTCTCGCCAGCGGCCAGGTCGACATCCCAATGGTCGAGGCGCATCTGGTCTTCGATCAGGCTGGTGCTGGCCGTCATCGAATCCTTCATGCTGTGTTCGAGCAACTTGGCTACTTTTTCGACCGGCACCGGGCGTTGCATGGTGAGGGCGTCGACGAAGGCAGCCAGTTCGGCGTGGCATTCGTGACGGGTGATATTGTTCGCGGCAGCGTCGCTGATGTGGGCCTGGTCTGCGCTCAGTTCGTTGGTGCTTGGATCGGTGGTCATGGTCGCTCTCGGTAAATAATCAAATGGGGGAATTGTAATGCAGTGAGGATGACGCCGGCGGCCTGTCGGGTCTGTTCGGTACCGAACACCAAGCCGATTGGCGTGGCGCGGTGCGCCATAGATCAAAGGCATGCCGCAGTCGCTGGTCGATACCTATGCCCGCGTGCTGGCCACGGGCGAGGCAACGGACTTCGACGTGCATGTGCCGGCCATCGGCCGGGCGTTCGAAGCGCGCGCACGGCGCCTCTCGGGCGAGCGGTTGTCGGTGCGGTTCCTGGCGGCGCGCGCGCGCCAGCGAGTTGCGCTTTCGCACCCTGGCCCAGGCGATGCCGGACCAGATGCGGACTGTCACCGCCGACGGCAAGCTGAACTAATTCAACGGCCGGGTGTTCGACTATGCGGGCAGCAGTGTCGAGCAACTGGCGGGCGACGGCTGAGGCACGATCGTGCATCCGGACCACTTCGCAGCGTCCGATCAGGATTGGCAGCAGGCGCTTACCAGAGGCGTTGCGTGGAGTGATCCGCGGCAGGAAGTTTCCGGGAAAAGAGTAGATTCCGGCATACAATGCCAAACGAATTAACGAAAGTCCCAATGAAACTTGCCACCTTCATCACCGAGAACATGGACTGCATATTGTCGGAGTGGGAAGCGTTTGCCACCACGCTGGAGCCGGCGGCGAGCCAGATGTCGCCGCTGGCGCTGCGCGACCATGCCAAGGGCATCCTGACGGCCATCGTGCTCGACATCAGGACGCGCCAGAACGCGCAAGAGCAACTGCAGAAATCGCAGGGACTGGCGCCGGAGCCGGAGGGCGCGGCGAGCGCGGCGTCGATCCATGGCGGCTTGCGGCACGACAGTAATTTTTCGCTGGTCCAGCTGAGCGCCGAATTTCGCGCGCTGCGCGCCACCGTGCTGCGCCTGTGGCTGCCGCAGGTGAGCACCATGTCGAGCTCCACCAACGACGAGATGGTGCGCTTTAACGAATCGATCGACCAGGCGCTGGCCGAGTCGGTGGTGACGTATTCGGCGCGTGCCGACCATACCCGCGAACTGTTCCTGGCGGTGCTCGGCCACGACTTGCGGGCGCCGCTGTCGACGCTGTCGATGGCCGGCCAGCTGCTGATGAGCGAAGCGACGCCGGCGGCGCAGGTCGGCCCCATCGGCTTGCGGATCGAACGCTGCGCCCGCCTGATGAGCATCATGGTCGACGACCTGATCGGCTACACCCGCACCCAGCTCGGCGCCGGCATGCCCACCATGCTGCTTGACACCGACCTGCGGCCCATCTGCGAAGCTGCCGTCGAGGATGCTTTGGCGACCCATCCGGGCAGCGATTTCGACGTCGCGCTGGTTGGCGACCTCGTTGGCCAGTACGATGGTGTGCGCATGCACCAGCTGATGACCAACCTGCTGATCAATGCGGCCCAATATGGCGGCAGGTCGGCGCCGGCGCTGCTGCGCGCGCGCGCCGACGCCGACACCGTCATCATCGAGGTGACCAACCAGGGCAACACCATCCCGGCCGATTCGCTGCAGTCGATCTTCCGCCCGCTGATCCAATTGCCGGCCGAAGGCGACGCGCGCCCCGGCACCAGCCTTGGCCTGGGCCTGTTCATTGCTCGCGAGATCGCCCTGGCGCACGGCGGCACCATCGTCGTCAGTTCGAGCGAGATGCAGGGCACGACCTTTACCGTACGTTTGCCACGCAACAATTCGAGCGGCAAGCCGGGTCCGCGATAACATGCGAAATGTTGTGCCCGGTACGTGGGCTGGCCGACAGATCGGCGGACAATAGAAGCGGTTAACGTCCATGTGAACGCGTTTGCGCCTGGCCCGGAGCACTGTCATGAACCCAGCCGTCCTTGTTGTCGCCCTCGTTGTCGCCGTTGGCAGCGCTTTCGCCCAGAGCGCGGACCAAAGCGCGGACCAAAGCGCGGCCGGCCAGGGTGGGCTGCTGTTCGGCCGCCAGGCCTATGCCGGTTTGACTGGCAATCACGGCACCGTCACCGTGGGCCGCCAGCATGATCTCGACACCATCGCGCTCACCGAGGCCGGCGCCCCGTTCAAGGGCGGCACGGGGCGCCAGGTCGACAACAGCATCAATGTCGACGGCCGGCAAGTGCGCGGCGTGTCCGCGGGCGCCTCGTGGGGCGCCGACGCGCGCTCCAGCACGGGCTCCGGCAACCGCGCCTTGGGGGTTTCGGTCGGCGTCGAACACGGGCCGCTGACGATCCGCGCGGCCCACCAGAACCGCAACGTGGCGCCGGTGGCGCCGGCGATGCCGATGGGCAACCGCCTGGACGCGAAAAACTCGATCCTGGCCGCCAACCTGCGCTTCGGCAGCGCCACGGCGTACGCCGCTTACAGCGTCACTCGCGGCCTCGGCAGCACGCCTTTGTTCAACCCTGACGATCCGTACAGCGCATCGATGGCATCGACGCTGTCAACCGACAGCCGCGATGTGCTGGTCGGCCTGGCGCTGCCGTGCGGGCCGGCGACCTTGCTCGCTTCTTACATCCGCAAAAACGACCGCGACCTGGCGAACCGCGACGCCAACCAGTTCGCCGTCGGCGCCAGCTATAGCTTGACGCGCCGCACCGATTTCTACGCGTCGTATTCGCGCATCACCAACCGCGACGGCGCCGGCTACGCCGGGCCGCGCGGGGCGGGTGCGTCGGCACTGAACCTGGGAATGCGCCACGGATTTTGAACGCTGGGGTGCTATGTTCGGTACCGAACGGACCTTGGTTCTAGTGTGCAATATATTCGGGTAGAGAGCAGGGGCACCGTGGTACCCTGTCGATCCTCTCCGAAAGCGGGCGAATTGGTATGTCTAGCAAGCAAGACCCAAATCAAAATCATCTCCTGGCAGCCTTGCTGGAGGTTGAATATGACCGCATTTTCCCGCACCTCGAACTGGTTCCCATGAAGCTGGGCGACGTGCTGGTCGAGTCGGGCGACAAGCAGCAGTACGTCTATTTTCCGACCACCTCGATCATCTCGCTGCACTACCTGCTGGAAAATGGCGGCTCGTCGGAGATCGCCGGTGTCGGCAATGAAGGCATGCTCGGCGTGACGCTGTTCATGGGCGGCGACAGCACCCCGAGCCGTTCGGTGGTGCAGACCGGCGGCTTCGGTTACCGCATGCCGCCCGCTGTGCTGCTGGAACAATTCGACCGCGCCGGCCCCTTGATGCGCCTGCTGCTGCGCTACACCCAGGCACTGCTGACGCAGATGTCGCAGACGGCGGTGTGCAACCGCCACCACACGGTCGAGCAGCAATTGTGCCGCTGGCTGCTGCTGACGCTCGACCGCCTCGGGCCGAAGGAATTGACGATGACGCAGGAGCTGATCGCCAACATGCTCGGCGTGCGGCGCGAAGGCGTCACCGAGGCCGCCGGCCGCCTGCAAAGCTACGGTTACATCAGCTACCGGCGCGGCCACATCACCGTGCTCGACCGCAAAGGGCTGGAGCAGGACGTCTGCGAGTGCTACCAAGTGGTCAAGAAAGAATTTGCGCGACTGCTGTCGGACGTGCGCCACCGCCAAGCTGCCTGACGACGCAGGTTTGCCGTCACCTTGTGGAGCCGAGGCTAGCGCTCTTTGTCGGAACAGTGGAAGCTAAAAGATTGTGAAAAAGTCATGTTAAAAAATTCCCCGGTCGAGAGGCTGATGCTGATCGGCTTCGTGGCCACCTTCGCGGTGCTGCTGCTGGTCGGCGGTATCGCGCTGTCGTACGTGGTCGAGTCGCCCGGTGCCGTCAACCTGATCAAGACCAGCATCATCCTGCTGTCCTTGTTCCTGGCGCTGCTGTTCTACAAGGTCCAGTTCGAAATGCGGCTGCGCACGGCGCAACAGCGGGCGATGATGGAAGCGCCGCTGCTCAAGACCGGCGCGCTGCAGGACGCGATTTTTAACAGTGCCAACTTTTCCAGCATCGCCACCGACGCTCAGGGCGTGATCCAGATTTTCAACGTCGGCGCCGAGCGCATGCTCGGCTACGTGGCTGCCAGCGTCATCGACAAGCTGACGCCGGCCAATATTTCGGATGCGGGGGAATTGATCGCGCGCGCCGCCGCCCTTACCGCCGAATTCGAAACGCCGATCCGGCCGGGCTTCGAAGCGCTGGTGTACAAAGCGTCGCGCGGCATCGAGGATATTTACGAGCTGACCTACATCCGCGCCGACAACACCCGCTTCCCGGCGCTGGTGTCGGTCACCGCGCTGCGCGACGCCGCCGGCAAAGTCATCGGCTACCTGCTGATCGGCACCGACAACACGGCGCGCAAACAGGTCGAGGCCGAGCAGGCCCTGCTTGACCAGCGCCTGCGCGACCAGCAGTTCTATACCCGCTCGCTGATCGAATCGAACATCGATGCGCTGATTACCACCGACCCGCGCGGCATTATCAGCGACGTCAACAGCCAGATGGAACAGTTGACCGGGCGCACCCGCGACGAGATGATCGGCGCGCCTTTCAAGACGTATTTCACCGAGCCGGAGCGGGCCGACGAGGCCATCGCCCGCGTGCTGCGCCAGGGCAAGGTCACCAACTACGAGCTGACCGCCTTGTCCCTCAACGGCAAGCACACGGTAGTGTCGTACAACGCCACCACCTTCCACGACCGCGACCGCAAGCTGCAAGGCGTGTTCGCGGCGGCGCGCGACATTACCGACCGCAAGCAGTTCGAAGACACGCTGCTCGAGACCAACACGGCGCTCGAAGCGGCCAAGGGCGCCGCCGAGAAGGCCAACCGCGCCAAGTCCGAATTCCTGTCGAGCATGAGCCACGAGTTGCGCACGCCGCTCAACGCGGTACTCGGCTTCGCCCAGTTGATGGCGTCGGAAGTGCCGGCGCCGGCCCAGCACCAGCAGCGCTCGATCAACCAGATCCTCAAGGGCGGCTGGTACCTGCTGCGCCTGATTAACGAAATTCTCGACCTGGCGATGATCGAATCGGGCAAGGTCACCATGTCGCAGGAATCGATGTCGCTGACCGACGTGCTGCTCGACTGTCGCGGCATGATCGAGCCGCAGGCTGCCAAGCGCGGCATCACGCTGACGTTCCCGCAGGTCGACAACCTGTTCTTCATCCACGCCGACCGCACCCGCGTCAAGCAGGTGATGATCAACTTGCTGTCGAACGCGGTCAAATACAACACCACCGGCGGCTCGGTGATCGTGCAATGCGTGGTCAGCGGCAAGGACCGGGTACGCATTACTGTCAAGGATACCGGCGCGGGCCTGGCGCCGGCCCAGCTCGAGCAGCTGTTCCAGCCATTTAACCGCATCGGCCAGGAACAAGGCGCGGAGGAGGGCACCGGCATCGGCCTGGTGGTGACCAAGCAGCTGGTCGAACTGATGGGCGGCCGGATCGGCGTCGAAAGCAGCGTCGGCGTCGGCACCGTGTTCTGGGTCGAGTTCGACGCCGCGGCGGTGCCGTCTCTCTTGCTCGACAACATCGACGATGGTTTGCTGGAGCGGCGCGGCCAAGCACGCCAGCCGCCCGACCAGCCGACACTGCTGTACGTGGAAGACAACCCCGCCAACCTGGCGCTGGTCGAGCAGCTGATCGCCCGCCGCGGCGACCTCAAGCTGCTTACCGCCATCGACGGCCACCTCGGCATTGAACTGGCGCGCGCCTACCTGCCCGACGTGATCCTGATGGACATTAACCTGCCCGGCATCAGCGGCTACGGCGCGCTCAAGATACTCGGCGAAGACCCGCTCACCGCTCACATCCCGGTACTGGCGCTGTCGGCCAACGCGGTGCCGCGCGATATCGAAAAAGGGCTGGAGGCAGGCTTCTTCCGCTACCTCACCAAACCGATCCGGGTGCGCGAATTCATGGATGCGCTCGACGTCGCGCTGCGTCACGCCGACGCGCACAGCTTGGCGGCGTCGGCCGAGCCGGGCCAATGATGGCAATGACAGCAATGACGGCATTGAAAAGCACGTCGATGATTTTTCTGGGAATACCAAATGCTTGAAGCCTGCGAAATACTGAATGCCAGTGTCCTGATCGTGGACGACCTGGAAGCGAACGTGATGCTGCTCGAGCAGGTGCTGCGCAACGTCGGCTACACCAACATCACCAGCACGCAGGATCCGCGCGCCGTGTTGGAACTGCACCGCGCCAACCGCTACGACCTGATCCTGCTCGACTTGCAAATGCCGGACATGGATGGCTTCCAGGTGATCGAGGCGCTCAAGGAAATCGAAACCGACGGCTACCTGCCGGTGCTGGTCATCACCGCCCAGCCCGGCCACAAGCTGCGCGCGCTGAAAGCCGGCGCCAAGGACTTCGTCAGCAAGCCGTTCGACCTGGTGGAAGTGCAGACGCGCATCCACAACATGCTCGAGGTGCGGCTGCTGTACCGCAAGCTGGCCAATCACAACAAGGTGCTCGAGCAGACCGTGCTCGAGCGCACCGCCGAGCTGCGCGCCAGCGAAGCGCGTTTCCAGCGCTTCACCGAATTGTCGTCCGACTGGTATTGGGAGCAGGATGCCGACGGCAACCTGACCCAGAGTTCCGGGCCGGTGCGCGAAATGCTCGGGATCGGCGACGCCGGCGTCGCCGAAGGGTGGAATCCGGAACAGCACGCCATCCTCGACGACAACATTGCCAATCGCCAGGCTTTCCTCGACCTGATCTACAGCCGCACCCTGGCCGACGGCAGCATCCAGTACCTGCAGGTCAGCGGCGAGCCGATGTTCGACGCCAGCAGCCGTTTCACCGGTTTTCGCGGCGTCGGCATGGATGTGACGGAACGCATGGAGCGCGCCAGATAATCGGGAAATTCGTTATGCTTCCAACTTGGGTTTCACGCAACGTTTGGGAGACGACATGAGCGGCACCAGCACACTTGATCCGGACAACTTTCCGGCACCACCAGAGCGCAACCTCGGCAGCGGCCACGGCACCGGCGCACTCGGCCCGAGCGACACGTCCGACTCCGGCAGCGACGTGGTGGGCGGCCCCGGCTTTGCGCTGGGCATCGATGACGACCAGAAGCCCGGCCTCGAACGCGGTACCAGCGAGGACAGCGAAACCGGCAGCGGGCTTGACAGCGCCGGTGCAGACATCGGCAACGTTGATCTCGACAGCGACACCGACTCCGGCGGCACCGGCGAACGCGCCAGCGCCGGGCGCGACACGTCGGCGCGCAATGACGCCGACATCGACATCGACACCGATTCGATCCAGTCGCTTGGCGACGTCGCCTTGACCGATGAGGACATTGACTTCCTGGCCAGCAGCCCACCGAAGGGTGACAAGGGCATAAAACGAAAATAAGGCGGCGCGCTTCGATAGCGCGCTGCCTGGCCGTTCAGTTCTCTCGATGGTTACGCGGCCAAATGCTTCTTGAAAAAATCGACAGTGCGCTGCCACGCCAGTTTGGCGGCCGCCTCGTCGTAACGTGGCGTCGTGTCGTTGTTAAACCCGTGCTCGGTGCCAGCGTAGACAAAGTACTGGTAGCGCACGCCGGCCGCTTTCAACGCCGCCTCGTAGGCCGGCCAGCCGGCCCGGATCCGCTCATCCTTTTCGGCATCGTGCACCATCAGCGGCGCTTCTATCTTGGCGGCGTCCACGGCCGGCGCCTGGACGCCGTAGAACGGCACCGCCGCCGCCAGGTCGGGCATGACAGTTGCCAGGTAGTTGGCGATGCCGCCGCCCCAGCAGAACCCCACCACGCCGACTTTGCCATTGCCGTTCGGCAGGGCCTTCAGCACCTGCGCCGCGGCGACGAAATCGGCCCGGGTTTTCAGCTGGTCGAGCTTGGCAAACAGCGCGCGCGCCTTGTCTTCGTCGCCCGGATAGCCTCCCAGCGGGAACAGCGCGTCGGGCGCGAAGGCGATGAAACCGTCTAGCGCCAGCCGGCGCGTAATGTCTTCGATATGCGGGTTGAGTCCGCGGTTCTCGTGCGCCACCAGCACGGTCGGCAACTTGCCTTTGGTGTTAGCCGGCTGCACCAGGTAGCCGCGCAAGGTACCATTGCCTTGCGGCGAGGGATACTCGACAAAGCTGGCCCTGATACGTGGATCGGCGGCTGCCACCTGCTGGGCCGCAAAGCTGGGCGACAACGTGGCCAGCAGGCTGGCAGCGGTCGCGCCGCCGACGGCGTAGCGTCCGGCCTGCGACAGGAAACCGCGACGGTCGAGCTGACCATGCACGTACTGGTCAAACAATTTTAATACTTCAGGATCAAAGTCGTTGGCGGTCAGTCGTGTCATCGCGTGCAGTTCCTTGGATATTGGGGTGGGCCTGGATGTCGGGCATGGATTAATGATAACCCGGTTACCGGCTTGTTGCCGCACATGTCAAGTTGGGCAGCCAGGCGGGCCGCATTGCGCATGGGTTTGTTTTGCCGGTCCGAATTACCCGGGATGAAGGCATCAAGAATGAGTGATTGCTGTGAAAGCAAACGCCGTGCGCTGACGGCGATGCGGGAAACCCAGGCCCACGTCCTCTGGGTGGTGCTGGTAGTCAACGCCCTGATCATGCCCAGCAGCGGCATGATGAGCGTGGTCGGCGCGGCCGCCCCGGCAACGAACCTGGTGTGTTTCGCCATGCTGTAAAGTCACCGCGGCGACAACTTGAACATGAGCTCCACCTAACTGTGTTCGCGCAACGACTTGTTTGCCAACGGCGCTGTGCTCGGGGCCGCGGGTGCGGCTTGCCTGCTCCAGTCTCGTTGGCCGGACATCGCAGTCGGTGTCGTCATCGCGCTGCTGTTTCTCGGCTCGGCGTGCGGCGTGCGGCGCAGGCAGGCTGCAAAGTTTGGCGGTGGCCGCGCCGCTTTGCCGTCTATTTACGGTCCGGCTGGTAGATCTGGTCGAACACGCCGCCGTCGGCGAAGTGGGCCTTTTGCGCCTTGGTCCAGCCGCCCGCCACGTCATCGATGGTAAACAGTTTGATTTTCGAAAACTGGTTCACATATTTTTTGGCGAACTTGTCGACCGCGGGGCGATAGTAGTGCTTGGCGGCGATTTCCTGGCCTTCGTCGCTGTACAGGTATTGCAGGTAAGCTTCGGCCACCTTGCGGGTGCCGCGCTTGTCGACGACCTTGTCGACCACCGCCACCGGCGGCTCGGCCAGGATGCTGACCGACGGCGCGACGATCTCCACCTTGCCCGGACCGAGTTCCTTGATTGCCAGGAAGGCTTCACTTTCCCACGCCAGCAGCACGTCGCCGATGCCGCGCTCGACGAAGGTGGTGGTGGCGCCGCGCGCGCCGGAGTCGAGCACGGGGACGTTGCGGTACAGTTTGCCGATGAAGTCGCGCGCGCTCGCTTCCGAGCCGCCCGGCAGCCTGAGCGCGTAGCCATACGCGGCCAGGTGGTTCCAGCGCGCGCCGCCCGACGTCTTTGGATTGGGCGTGATCACCGACACGCCCGGCTTGACCAGATCGGCCCAATCCTTGATGCCTTTCGGGTTGCCTTTACGGACCAAAAACACAATCGTCGAGGTGTACGGCGCGCTGTTGTGCGGCAGCCGTTTCTGCCATTCGCGCGCGAGAAGAGCGCGTTCGCTGATAGCATCGAGGTCGCTGGCGAGCGCGAGCGTGACGACGTCGGCTTCGAGGCCGTCGATCACCGAGCGCGCCTGCTTGCCGGAGCCGCCGTGCGATTGCTTGACCCTGACGCTGTCGCCGGTCTTCGCTTTCCACTGGCGGGCAAAGGCGGCGTTGAAGTCCTGGTACAGTTCGCGCGTCGGGTCGTACGACACGTTGAGCAGCGTGATATCGGCGGCGGATGCAGCTCCTGCCAGCAGTACAATGGCGACCATCGACTGGCTCAGTTTTTTAAGCAACATCTCGTTTCTTTCGGGAAGAGGAAAGCGGTAGCGTAAATCCCTCGGTTCCGAAATGGAAGGAATGAAATCAGTTGTCGATATCTGTTTTTTGATCCGTAATGTTGTTGTTGCAGCAGCAGTAGCAGCAGCAGGCTAGTGCGCCTTTGACAGGATCAGCAGCCAGCGGCGCATCAGCAACACTTCGAGGTGGCCTGGCTCGACGCCGGTATCGCATTCGATGAACGGGTTGACCGCATAAAAACGCTTGCGGAAATCGCGGGTGACCAACACTTCGCGGCGGCCGAAGCGGAGCATGAAAGGGGTCGGTGCGTATTGCACGCCGAAAGAGCTGTTCAGGACTGTCATGACGATTTCCTTTTTGGTTTTTTGTTAATCCAGAGAGTCCAGAATAGCATAACTACTGTATGAATACACAGTAACTGTACGAATAAACAGTAATTCTTGAAACTGTGGTTTTTTCGCCAAGGGCCTTAGATTAATGTCTGCTTTATTGTTCCCCCGGCTGCATCGATTCCTCGCCGCGCGCCTGTCGCCTGAAGGCGAAACCGGGCTCCACCTGACGGTAGGCAGCGTGCTGATCGTTTGCGCGGCATGGCTGTTCGGCGGCATCGCCGAAGAAGTTGTCAACCACGAGGCGCTGACGGTCCTCGACGTGACAATCGCGCACTGGTTCCACGCCAACGCAAGTCACCCGATGACGCAGGTGATGCTGTTCATCACGCACATCCACGGCATGGCCGGCGCCCCGATCCTGGGGCTGATGCTGGCGGCCTGGTTTTATTTGTCGCACCAGCGCTACTGGCTGATCACGACCCTGGTGGCTCTGCCGGGCGGCATGTTATTGAACGTGCTGCTAAAGTATGTTTTTCAGCGTGCGCGGCCGAGTTTCGACAACCCGCTGCTGACCTTGTCGACGTATAGCTTTCCCAGCGGACATACGGCAAACGCGGCGCTGCTGTACGGTTTGCTGGCATGCTGGCTGTGGGTTCACCATCGCAGCTGGCGCGCGCGGGGTTTGATTGCCGCTTGCGCCTGCCTGATGGTGGGGGTGGTCGGTACCAGCCGGATGTACCTGGGCGTGCACTACCTGTCGGACGTGTTGGCGGCGACAGCGTCAGCGAGTGCGTGGCTGGCAGTTTCCATCACCGCGATCTCGACCTTGCGTCGGCGCCGCCAGGGCAGGGGCAGGGGCAGGGGCAGTGTCCGCCAATGAGCAAGAGGATGAGCCCAAGGAGATCGACCTGAAACGCATTGCAGTGATCATCAATGGCAGCGCCGGCGCCGGCCATGGCGACGACGCAGCGAGCGAGCTGCGGGCGAAATTTCGTGGCTACGGCTGCGAGGCCGACGTCACGCTGGCGAAAAACGGCGAGGACATGATCGCGGCGGCGCGCAAGGCGATCGCCGATGGCGTGCAAGTGGTCGTTGCCGGCGGCGGCGACGGCACCATCAATGCGGTGGCGTCGGTGATGGCCGGCAGCGGGGTGGATTTCGGCGTGCTGCCGCTGGGCACCTTGAACCATTTCGCCAAGGACCTCGGCATTCCGCTCGAGCTCGACGAGGCGGTGCGCAACGTCGCCGAGGGCAGGCGCATCGAGATCGACGTCGGCGAAGTGAACGGCCGGATTTTTATCAACAATTCCAGCCTCGGCCTGTATCCGGACATCGTGCGCGACCGCGAAAAACAGCAGCACCGGTTAGGGCGTGGCAAATGGCTGGCGGCGGCGTGGGCAGCCGTGGCGGTGCTGCGCCGCTTTCCTTTCCTCGACGTCGGCGTCGGCGTCGGCGTCGATGGCCGGCAGCATGCGCGCAGGACGCCGTTCGTCTTCATCGGCAATAACGAATACACCATGCAGGGCCTGGCGATCGGCGAGCGCCAGCGCCTGGACGCCGGCGTGCTCAGCCTGTACGTCGCGCAGCGCCCTGGCCGGCTCGGCCTGATTCGCTTCGCCTGGCGCGCGCTGCGGGGCCATCTGGCGCAGGAGCGCGACTTCGACGTTATGCTGTCCGATCAATTCGACATCAGGACGCGCCATCGACGCTTGCGGGTCGCCACCGACGGCGAGGTGACCGTCATGGCGACACCGCTGCGCTACCGGATTCGCCCGCGAGCGCTGGCCGTCATCGTTCCCGCAATAGCCAACACCGAAATCGACACCTGAATCAACACCCGGGAGAGCAGCAAGCACCATGCGTACACTTGTTCATTTATCCGACCTGCATTTCGGCCGTGTCGACGATGCGCTGCTGGCGCCGCTGCGCGAGCAGATCGAGGCCATCGGGCCCGACGTGGTGGTGGTGTCGGGCGACCTGACCCAGCGCGCCAAGAGCGCGGAGTTCGGCGCGGCGCGGGCCTACCTCGATACCTTGCCGGGGCCGCAGATTATCGTGCCGGGCAACCACGACATTTCGCTGTATAACGTGTTTCGCCGCTTCGTGCAGCCGCTCAAGCGCTACAAACGCTACATCACCGACGATCTCGACCCGATCCACGTCGACGGCGAAATCGCCGTGCTGGGAATAAATACGGCGCGTTCGCTCACGTTCAAGGACGGCCGCATCAACAAGGAACAGGTAGCCAAGATGCACCAGGAACTGGCCGGGCTCGACCCCGCCATCACCCGCATCGTCGTCACCCATCACCCGTTCGACCTGCCGCGCAACGCCAAGGACGCCGACCTGGTCGAGCGCGCGCCGATGGCAATGGCGGCGTTCGCCGAGTGCGGCGTCGACCTGCTGCTGGCCGGCCACCTGCACCTGAGCCACGCCGACAGTACCGCCGAACGCTACCCGTTCAGCGAGTACGCGGCGCTGGTGATCCAGGCCGGCACCGCCACCTCGACGCGCGCGCGCGGCGAAGTCAATTCCTTCAACGCGATCCGGGTCGAGCCGGCACGGGTCGAAGTCGACCGCTATAGCTGGGACGTGCAGGCCGCGCGGTTTTCGAAAATCTCGACCGAGTCGTTTGCGCGCAGCCGCGGGAGGTGGGCGGCGCATGGTGGGGGGTTGCTGATTTAAAGAAAAAGGGCCAGAGCTGGCAAAGAAAAACCAGGAAGAACCGGGGTCTGAACCCGAGGACCCCTGATTCCTATATCCAGTACTCGGTCAGGCGCGCTGCCCATTCTTTTAAGCGGTCGGACCACGGCCGGCGGCTCCATTCTTCGCGGCTGACCGGTTTCGAGTCGCGCAAATCTTCGGAAAATGCGGCTTCCATGTCCTGGCCGAAGGCCGAATCGAGCACGATGACGTTCAGTTCATAGTTGTGGATGAAGCTGCGGCGGTCGATGTTGGCCGAGCCGATGGTCGACCAGGTGCCGTCGATTACCGCCGTCTTGGCGTGCAGCACCGCCACTTGCAGGTGGAAGATCTTGACGTCGTTGGCCAGCAGCTGGTCGTAGAACGCGCGCCCGGCGTGCAGCACCAGGCCATGGTCGGTCACGCCCGGCAGCACCAGGCGCACGTCGACGCCGCGCCTGGCGGCGGCGCACAGCGCATCGACGATCTGCTGGTCAGGTACGAAATAGGCCGACGTGATGTGGACGCTCTTCTTCGATTCCTGGATTGCCAGCACCAGCGACTTGTAGATTTCGAAGCCTTTTCCCGGATCGCTCGCCAGCACCCGCACGACCTTGTCGCCGACCGGCGCCAGGGGCGGGAAATAGGTCGTTTCGGAGGCCGCTTCGGACAGCTCGCCGGCTTCCTGGCGCACCCAGTTATTAACGAATGACCATTGCAGCGCAGCCACGGCCGGCCCTTCGACCTTGATATGGGTATCGCGCCAGCCGACCTTCTTGCCGTCCTCCTTGTTCGGGGTGCGGCGCGAGCCGAAGAAGGAACTGTCGGCGTAGGTGCTGCTGATGTTGATGCCTCCGGTGAACGCGATTTTGCCGTCGACCACCATCAGCTTGCGGTGGTCGCGGTTGTTCAGTTCCCACTTGCCTTTGCGCGCAGCCGGGTTGACCGGGTTGAACTCGACTAACGTGATGCCGGCTGCACGCATGCGCTCGAAGAACGCTTGCGGCGTGCCGAAAGTGCCAACGGCGTCGTACAGCACGTTGACGAGAATGCCTTGCTGGCGCCGTTCGATCAGCAGGTCGGCGAACTCGATGCCGACGCGATCCTGGTCGAAGATGTAGGTTTCGAGGTTGATGCTGGACTTCGCGTCGCGCACCGCCGCCATCATTTCCTTCATGGTGGCGGGGCCGTCGAACAGTAGGCTGACTTTGTTGCCGGCGATCAGCGGCACGCCGGTGGCCGCTTCTTCCAGTATCGCCAGCGCCTTCATGTCGGGCGTCGCACGGGCCCAGCGCCGCGCCAGCAGCGCGGCGGCCTGTTTCGCCTGCAGCACGCCTTTCGGCGTGGCGACGGTCGGGCTGGCCTTGGCCGCCGCCGCCGCCATGTTTCCGCCGACCTCGGGCAGGCTGGCGCAGGACGCCAGCGCCAGGGTGGCGAAGGCTAACCATTTGCCATAGCTCGTTTTACGCATCACAGCCCCGTCTACAGTTTTTTTTGTGGTTCCACGAAAGCCTGGCCCGGCGGCAAATCCCTGGGCCCGATGAAAAACGCGATCGGGGCGGCAATGAAGCGCCGTCCCAGTGCGCGCAACAGGCGGATGCCTTGCTTGAAGCGAATTTTGCGGGCCCGTAGCGCCACCCACAGCGCCAGCGAAAAACTGACCAGCAGGTTGACCGCGCCGATGGTCAGGAATCCTGCTACGGATGTGACCGCTAGTTGCCAGCTTACATCATGATTGAGTCCAACGAGCGCCGTTGAGAAACTTGCGGCTGAAAATGTTACATGGCGAATGTCGAGCGGCAAGCCAAGCAGGTAGCCGAGGGTGCCCATGGTGCCGAGCAGGACACCGAAATAGAAGTTCCCCATCAGGCCGCCAAGATTGTTTTCGACGTACACCGCCAGCCGGTCCCGCCGGGCCTGGCCGAGCAGGCCGGCCAACCCGCGCAGTTGCCTGACCCGTTGCGCCATCCGGGTGTACAAGGCCTTGTTATCGTAGTAACCGGAGATCAGGCCGGCCAGGAATAGGCAAACGCCGGCAATCGCCGCGTACACCAGCGCCAGACTATCGAAAGGATCGATGTTGTGCAGCATCTGCATCGCTTTGGCGGGGCTCACCAGGTGGGCGCCGCTGACGGTGTGCCACAGCGTGGCGATGATCCAGGCGACAGGCAGCACGGTGGCCAGGTTGCCCAGTACGGCGAAGCACTGGGTGCGGAACACCTTGTTGACCAGCTCGGCCATGTTGTCGAGGTCGATATGGCGGCCGTCCGTGCTCGACAGGCCGGCGGCGATGCGCGCCGCCGTCATCGCCGGCTGTTTGGTGGCAATCGTCAAGTGCAACGTGTGGATCAGAATGAAACCGAGCGAATAGTTCATGCTGAAGAGGAAGGCTTCCACCAGCGGGGCGCTACGCAGGTGGGACAGCAGCGTCTTGAACAAGGCCATGATGGCGACGATGACGCCGGCGCCGGCCGACGACAGGAACATGTTGCGCAGGTCGGTCCTCTTTTCGGCGATGTAATGTTCGCCGGTGCGGCTGGCGTTTTCCGTCACGTTGCGCGCCAACAAGTCGATATTGTCAGCGAACAAGTTCGCCACTTCATACTTGGTGTTGTGTGCTTCGACCAGTTCCTGCGCCAGGGTGATGGCGCCGGCGCGGCGCAGGGTGGTTGGCGGCGCCGCGGGCGGTGACGCTTCGGTGGCGGCGGCGATCAGGTCCACCGTCGGCGCGCTTGGCAGCTCGCCGCTGATGTCGACCAAAAACAGCAGCTTGCGCAGGCGGTCGATGCTTTGGGTCAGCGCTACCAGTACATAGGTCAGCGCCACGCTGGTGCCGTCGCTGGCGGCGTTCTTGCGGATCTTGCCGAGCGCCGCTTCGCACTGGTCGAGCATGACGAGCAGGTGGCGCGCCGGTTCCGGCGCCTTGTCGCCCCCGGCCAGCATCGCACCATAGGCGTCAAGGTAAGTGTTGGCTTCGATGTTTTGCATCAGGAACGGCGAAGCGAAGGTTTCGATGGCGCGATTGCCGCGCACCAGGCGCGGTTCGAGGCCGAGCGCGCAGACCCGGCACGACAGGGTGCGGATCGCTTCCAGCATGCCCAGCACCAGCGTATGCCGCGCGCCGGCGCGCAGATCGGGCGGGGTGGCGGCGGTAATCACGTCGACCAGCGCGAGCCAGTCGGCGGTCGGTACCGCGTTGACCCAGCGGTAGTCGCTGTCGCAGGACAGCATTTCGTCGATGGCGTCGCTGAGGTAGCTATCGTCGAGCGCAGGCGGCAGGAAGCGGTAAACGATGCGGCGCTTCAGTTCAGAAACGAAGCCGTCGTTCGACAGGATGCCGATGTCGCTGTACAGGCTGGCGTGGCGGCGTTGTTGCAGCAGCATGCAAATGGAAGCGCCGAGCCGTGCCGCGAGGTCGGGACGGTGCTCAAGTAGCTGCAACAAGTTGTTGACGTTGGCGGCGCTGATGGTGCCCTGGCCGGGGTGCGCGGGGCGCAGCTTGTCGACTAGGTCGGCAAGCTGGCCGATGGATCCGCTGTCGGGGGAGATGCGCTTTAGTATGGAAAGCATGAATGGTTGATGGTGCAGTGCAAAACGGACAGTATAGTCGAGCGCGCCTGCAAGCTTTGTACGGTAGCGTACACATCAGTTCTACGTTTTATCCAGCAGTATTAGTTGCCGCAGGTAAAGCCAAGATTGCCGCGAAAACAACATTTCATGTACACTGCGTCGTGACCGACTTTCCGCTCATGTGTGCCTGCCGCAATGACATCAATGAAAGAAGCCCGATTGAAACCGGTTAACTTGCTGATTGCACTATGCTGCCTGGTCAACAGCGCCCTTGCCGCCACTGCAAGCGCGCCGTCCGGCTATGCTCTCGAGAACACCGAAGTGCGTGACATCCGCGCACAAGCGCTGAACCGGGACTATCAAGTCTATGTGGCCCTGCCCGATTCCTATCGAGAGGGCAACAAGCGCTATCCGGTATTGTTTGTTGTTGACGCCAACTATGCGTTTCCAATCGTGCGCAATATCGCGCAGCGCCTGAACAAGCATGCGGGGATGGAAGAAGCGGTCGTGGTCGGCCTGTCGTATGCCAAGGGTGATGGCGGCGTTTATAGTCGTCGCCGTGATTACACGCCTACCGTCCCGCGCGACCAAAATTACCGGTCGGACATGCTAGGGCGGCAAGCTGCATTTGGAGAAGCCGCAGCATATGGCAAGTTCATTTCCGGCGAAGTGTTTCCATTTATCGCACATAATTACCGTGTGAACATGGAGCGGAAAATCTTTATTGGCCATTCGTACGGCAGTTTGCTCGGCCTGCAAATGTTACTGACCGAGCCGCGTACCTTTGACCATTACATCCTCGGCAGTCCTTCGCTGTGGTACGACGCTGGCACGATGTTTGAGCGCGAACGGGCCTATGCCACAAAAAACAAGGACCTTCCCGCTTCGGTATTTTTCGGTATCGGCGCTCTGGAACGGCTGGCGCCAGGAAAGAAGCGTTCGCGGTCGGAGGAAAATGCCGACATGGTGGAGGATCTGCGCGAGTTCGACGGGTTGTTGCAATCACACAGGTTTCCAAGCCTGAAAACGCGCCTGCGCGTATTCGAGAATGAAGATCATGCGAGCGTGTTTCCTTTTGTCCTCACGCATGGATTGCGGGCGTACTTGAGGTCATCGAAGTAAAATTTCGATGCGGCAATGGCAACGACCCGGACCGCATGAATCGGCCTGCCCCCGGTCTTGTCTACTTTTTGGCCGGCAATATGATCGGTTGGACGGCGCCGCAGTCGGCGCCCAGCCAGCGGCCTGAAGACGCGATGTTTACTGTTTCGCTGGCGCCCGTGACGTCCGTCGTCACCCGCATGGTCGAGGTGTAGGCGGTCGGGCCGGCGAAGGTCGCGCTGCCTTCACCGTTGGCCTTGGGATTGGTGCACGAAAACGAAAACGCCATCGTGTCGCCGACCGGCCGCTCGTGCTGATAGCTGCAGTTGCCGTGCTGCTGGATCGGCAACTGCTGCCTGGCTGCCATCTCGGGGGTGATGCACATCTTGGCGACGACGCCGTCATGGCCGATGACGACGCCCTGGCGCGACATCATGCCCTCGATCTGTTTGCGCTGCTCCGGATCCATGTTCGCCAGATGCTGCTGCGCCATGGCCAACGCTCCCTGCAGCTTGCCGCCGCCGCCGCCCATCTTGTTGTTGGTCTCCCACAAGCCGGGCTTGAAAGCCTGGGCCTGTGCGTTGTGAAAGGCGCCGGCAAGTGCGAATGCGCAGAAGGGCAGGACGAGGTGGCGCACCGATGAAATGGCACGGGACGTGTAAAGGAAGCTGGAAATGCGAGCTGTCATGCTTGGCTCCGGGGTCGGATTGGCTGGAGGCCAAGCATAAACCAGAACCGGCCGGGAATGCCGTTCGCGCGGCCACCGGTATGCCGGACGCCGTCCCAGCGCTTGCGCCGGTAGCCGGCACCGAAGTGCGCCTTGACCAGCCGGGTTTGCGGGCGCAATGCGGCGAAATACCACACCAGCAGGAACAGCAGGCTGGCCGGGTGCAGCAGCAGCAGCGGTTCGGTGCCCAGCCGGGTGTTCAGCGCGCTGGTAAAACTCTGCAGCATCAGCATCAGCATAGCGAGGCTGGCGTGGAACCAGCGTCGGGCCGACGCTGCCCGTTCGGGCTGGTCGAGCGCCTGCCAGTTGCGCATAAGAATGTAGGCGCCGAACGCGGGGGTGAACAGCAGGCTCCAGCGCGCCGCCGCTCCCGGGTTCCAGATAGCGCACGCAGACTCGCACGCAAATTCGTCGCCGTGTTGGTATTTCCCATGGAAAAAGCCGCCCGGCTTGCACCGGGCGGCTTTGGTTTGGCGCGCGCTTTGCGTGCCGAGCGCGTCGCGCTGCTGGCTACCTGTTACCTACCCGCGCGGAGCCGGTTCGGCGACGTAGATTTCGACCCGGCGATTGCGCGCGCGGCTGGCCTGATTGTCGTTTGAGGCGATCGGTTCGCGTTCGCCGCGGCCATCGACCATGATGCGCCCGGGCGATACGCCGCGCATCGTCAGGTAGTCGCGCGTGCGGGCTGCGCGGTCGATCGACAGCGGCTCGTTGACGGCGTCGTTGCCGGTGTTGTCGGTGTGCCCGATGATGGTGACCGTGGTGGCCGGATTCTCGTTGAGCGTGCCTGCGAAGCGCTCGAGCACGGGCCGGAAATTCGACTTGATGTCCGAACGTCCCGTGTCGAACGAAATATCGCTCGGGATTTCGAGCTTGAGGCGGTTGTCCTGGGTCTGGCTGACCTGGACACCAGTGCCGCGGGTGGCTTGCTCCATCTGCTGTTTTTGTTGTTCCATGCGATTTGACCAGACATTGCCGATCAGCGCGCCGGCAGCGCCGCCGAGCACCGCACCCTTGGCCGTACGGCCGCCGCCGCCGCCGCCGGTAGTGCCGCCGAGGAGGGCGCCGATGCCGGCGCCGATGCCGGCCCCCGTCGCGGTGCCGCGCTGGGTCTGGCTCATGTCGGCGCAGCCGGTGACAGCCAGCGCCAGGACAGTGGCGCCGATCAGTGATTTGGACAGCTTGGATAGCTTGTTCATGGTGTTTCCTTCATGTATAAAATCCGCTTCATAGTCGCGTCCGTTCAAGACGGCGCGCGACCGCGAAACGGATCGGGCATCGAAGCGGGTGTTCGCCTTCGCCTTCGGTGCGGCAGGATATCTTAATAGTGCTTAATAGTGCTTAATAGTGCTTAATACTGCGCTAAATACCGCGACCGCTGATCAGGCGAACCAGGATCATGATGACGGCGACGACGACCAGGATGTGAATGAAGCCGCCAATGGTGTAGGAAGTGACCAGGCCGAGCACCCACAGGATCAGGAGAATTATTGCAATTGTATAAAGCATGATGGTGTCCTCGTTAATGATAAAACGACTGTGTCGCCGAAAACACAGTATCGCTATTTATTCCCGGCTGATCCGTACGTTGGCGTACATTAAAAATAACTTTTTTGTTCTGTGCGCAATCCGGGGACCCATCCCATGAAGCCGACCGGGCCGATCATGCCGATCAGGCAAGTAACCATGCCACCGGTGATGAGGAACATGACATCCTGCGGCGCGATTTCGCCCACGTTGGCGCCGGTGAGACCGAAGCCGCCGACAAAAGCTCCCCATACGATAGTGCCGATCCAGGTCAGTTTGTTCATGTGCGTTCCTCGCCTTCGGTTGGTTGAACACGCCCGCAATGGGCATGAATCGCGTCTGAGGTTTGCCACGTTGCAATTCTGTTCCTTGTCGCACATTGCACTAAAGAAAAGAACGCCATGCGCACATAGCCGCATGACCTTGTTTTTTGTTCAGGCGGGCGAGCCCGCCGGCGTCCCCTTATTGGACCGACTGCAGCGTACCCTTGACCACGCGTACACGGTCGCCCTGGCGCCAGCCCGGTGCATTCTGCTGATGAAAGGTGCGCGCGCTGCCGTCGTCGAGGCGGACCCGGATCTCGTAGCTTTGGGTCGCTTTCATGTTGCCTTCGACCTGGTTGCCGACCACGGCGCCGCCGACCGCGCCAGCCACGGTGGCAAGCTGGCGGCCGTGGCCGCCGCCGATCTGGTTGCCGAGCAGGCCGCCGAGGATGGCGCCGCCTGCCGCGCCGACACCGCTACCCTGGGCGCGGGTATTGATTTCGCGGACCGATTCGACGTTGCCGCAATTCGAGCACCAGTTTTTGGCCGGCGCGGCGGCCGCGACTTCGACCGGGTCGCGCGCGACCGGGCGCGGCGCGGGCTCGTAGTTTCGCACAGGGCGTGCTGACGCTGCGTCATTGCGCGCCTGCCGCGGCTCAGGGGCGTAATCGCCCGCCGCTGCCGCTGCCGGCGCCGGCGTTGCCATCCCCGAGGCCAGGGCCTGGCGGTCGGCCTCGGTCAAATCGCCGCGGCTGGCGGCATTGTTGCCGCCTATCGAAGACGGGATCCAGCCCATGATGGCGGCGGTGCCGACCAGGCAAAACAGGACAACTGCGATCGCCGCGATGATGAGCATCGGGTGATGGGTGCTTCCCTTGGGGATGAGCGGCGTATTCATGATGCTTCCTTTGGTCGTGTTCTTGTTCTTCGCCAGGCATGCCGGGCGCCAAACGGACGCGGCGCAAGGCCGGTTCGATAACTTTATTCTCCCTGGAAACATGATGCCGTTCCGTGCGTCACCGTACATACTTTCACTTTTATTGCCGTTACGCTGACTCAAATTGTTGGCAAATGTAATAACGCTTCATTGAACACATGGTTCCCGATAATTATTGCTTCCAGACGAGAAAAATGTTTCAACATACGCAACCGAGCCGAGAGGGAAAGTCGAATTTCACGGCAGCCCCGGAGGCTGCCGTGAAACAAGGTAACCTGCTATTGGCCGCACTTCCGGAACCCGACTTTGCGCGTCTGGCGCCGCTGCTCGAACCGGTGCGGGTCGACGTCGGCGAGGTGCTGTGCGAGCCTGGCGACCTGATCCGCTGCATCTACTTTCCGCACGATAGTCTAGTGTCGCTGCTCGGTGTGGCCGAGGGGCGCATGACGCTTGAAGTGGGGCTGGTGGGGCGCGAAGGCATGCTCGGCGCCACCGTCGCGTTGGGCCATGAGTTGGCCCAGGTGCGCGCCGTGGTCCAGCGCGCCGGCAGCGCCAGCCGCATGGACAGCTTCCAGTTTCGCACCGAGTTCGCGCGTAATCCGCCGCTGCAGCGGGTGTTGTACCGCTATACCGACACCTTGCTGGCGCAGGCGATCCAGATTGCCGTGTGCAGCCGTTTCCATGTACTGGAAGCGCGCCTGGCCCGATCGCTGCTGATCACGCGTGATCGCCTGCAATCGGAAAAATTTCACCTGACCCACGAATTTCTCGCCCACGCGCTCGGGGTGCGGCGGGTTGGCGTGACCAAGGCGGCCAGCGCGCTGCAGCAGCAGGGGCTGATCATCTACAGCCGCGGCAATATCGAGATCCTCGATGTCGCCGGGCTGGCCGCCGCTTCCTGCAAATGTTACGAGATCGTCAAGGAAGCAGGCGAGGCGGCGCAGGCCACCGCGTTCATTTAAACCAATACCGCCGCCTCGATACCCCGGAACAGACAGTGCCAACACGAAACGCCCCGACTTGCGGGGCGTTTTCTTGCTGCCTGCAGACAAGGCTTAGCGCGTGGTCTTGACCTGGTTGCCGATCACGCCGCCGACGGCCGCGCCGCCGACTGCGCCGATCGGGCTGCCGCCGGTCAGCACGCTGCCGGCTACCGCGCCGATGCCGGCGCCGACCGCGGTGTTCTTGTCCTGGTTCGACATGCCGGCACAGCCAGCTAGGCCGAGGGCCGTGGTGACGAGGGAAGCGCTGACGATGATTTGTTTGATTGATTGCATGTAAAACTCCTGGTGGGTTGGGGCAAGATTGGTGGCAGTGGCGATGATGGTCATACCCTTGCGGCACCGGCCCCGGTGGTATGCCCGCACAAGAAAGCGCCCCGCCGAACGGGGCGTCTTTTCATGCGGGCGTGAAAATTTACTTGGTGGTCTTGACCTGGTTGCCGACCACGCCGCCAACCGCGGCGCCGCCGACCGTGCCAACGGCGCTGCCGCCGGTCAATACGCTGCCTGCCACGGCGCCGACACCGGCGCCAACCGCGGTGTTGCGGTCCTGGCCAGACATGCCTGCACAGCCAGCCAAGCCGAGCGCCACGGTGACCAGCGACGCGCTAACGATGATCTGTTTGATGGTTTTCATGGACAGTCTCCTGTTGAAATGAATGAACTTCGAAATGCGATTAAAAAATTACTTCAGGCGCAAGTCGTTCTTGACCGATTTGACGCCCTTGGCTGAACGCGCCACCGACGAAGCGGTCGTAATGTTTTCCGCCGTGCTGACGAAACCGCTTAACTGCACAACGCCTTTGTAGGTCTCGACGTTGATTTCCGCTACTTTCAAGGTCGGTGCATTCAGGATTGCTGCCTTGACACTGGCGGTAATGGCGGTGTCGTCGATGTACTGGCCAGGAGTTTCACGTTTGTCCGTCGCGGTCGATGCGCAGCCGACGATGGTCGACAGCATCAGAGCGGCGATCAGGGTCGAAACGATTTTCAGGTTTTTCATGTTGATTCCTTAGTAGGGGTTTATTTTTATTAAAGTCGCGGCCGGCACATTTGCCTGTCCGATGAACAGAGAATAAAGCTTGCCTTAAGGCAGGTCTGTTCGGCAACGCACACAGTGTTGTAAAGTCGACACCTCTGATGGCAAGCAGCCTCGCAAGCCTTACAGATTCATCGCCTGGCGTGCGGCGGCGGCGGCGGCGCCACCGGCTTGACGCGCGCGTTGGCAAGCAACTGGCCGCAGGGACTGTTTTCACCCGGCCCGGTGTTGATCAAAGGGAGCAGGGCGGCGAACGGGGCTGCCGCCGTGGCCAGCAGGACCGCGCCGCCTGCCTTCATGGCCAGCACGCCCTTGTCGATGCTGACGTCGGGTTTGCTGAACGGGCCATTGACGTGCAGGGGCGCGCGCAACGAGAAGATGCGCAACGACTTGGTTTGCGGCCGCAAGGTCAGGTTCAGCTGCTCGTTGACGAGGTCGATGGTGCCGTCCGCGGTAATGGTCGCCTCGTCGGTGTCGACGACGAAAGTCCGTGTCCGCATCAGGCCGTTGGTAACGGCAAAGTCGGTGGCCATGCAGTTCAGTTGCACCGGCTTGTCGCCGAACAGCTTGGTGAGTACGACATTGCCGATATTCAAGCCCATTTGCTCGAGCAGCATCTTGCTCACCGAACCCTGGTTGATCAGGGTTTTCAGTTCGCCGTTGGCGCCGGCCAGCAAGGTCGCTATCGAATTGCCGGTCGACGACAGCTGGGCGTCGCCATTGATCTCGCCGACAGTAGCTTGCATCTCGTCGATCGTCGGGAACAGTTCCTTGATTTTCAGGTGACGCGCGGTGACCTTGGCAGTGGCCTTGATGGCGTCCCTGCCTTCGCGGCCGCTGCCGTCGAGCTTTATGTTGGAAACCATGTTGCCGCCAGCCATGGTGAAGTTCAGCGGGTTGAGTGTCAGCACGCCCGCTTTCATGACCAGGTGGGTATTGAGTTTGCTGATCGGCAGTTGCTTGTCGCGCACGATGCGGTCGGCCGAAAACTTGACGTCGGCATCGACTGTCTTCCAGCGCGCGGTGTTGAAGGTTTCGACCGGCAGCACCTTGCCGGCCGGTTGCACCGCGCTGACGCCGCGCGCGGCCTTGCTGGCGTTCGAATCGGCGCCCACCAGCGGGCCGAGGTCGCTGAAATTGAGCACGTGCGAGACGACGGTTCCGCTCAGCATGCCGCGTGGCTTGCCAGTCTGGAATTCGAGGCGGCCGGAGATGTCGCTGCTGCCGACCTTGCCTTTGAACTGGTCGTAGGTCCAGCGGCTGTTGTTGGCGTCGAGCGTGCCGGTCAGCCGACCCTCGGTGCTGAAGGCCGGCGTTTCCGGCAACAGCACACCGGTCAGGTTGTACAGCCGCGCCATGCTGGCGCCGGCCAGCTTGAGCTTGAGGTCGATCGCCGCCAGCTTCGATGGCCGCGTGACGGTGCCTTCGGCCGAAATGCGGGTGGCGCCCTGATTGAAACTGGCCTGGATCGGATACGGCGTACTCTGCTGCTTCAACGACAGCACGGCGCCGGCCTTGCCGCCACCGGTGACCGCGGCGCCGTTATAACTGCCGCGCAGTTTCCAGCCGATGCCGTAGCGCGGGTCGGCGTCGATGGTGTCGATGTCGGCGGTGATGTCGGCTTTTTCGATGGCATCGGCCAGATGCACGACACCTTTGGTCAACACCACCCGTTCGAGGTCGAGCGTCCACGTCGACGGCTGTTCCGTTGGCGCGAAGGTCCAGTTGTTGGCGCCATCAAGGTTGCGCAGCAGGTCGACCTTTGGCTGCTGGAAGCGCAGCACCGGGATCGCGATGGTGTGCTGCAGCAGGGCAAACGGGTTAAGCGAAAACGACAGCTGCCCGACGCTGGCCATGGCGCGCGCCGGCATGCCGGCCGGGTTGCCGACGTGGACGTCGTTGGCGATCAGGTGCGGCCAGGGAATGTGGTCGCGCCAGGTCGCGTCGCGGCCGGTAGTGGCGGCCGGCTTTTCCCACTGCAGCGACAGGTCGCCGTTGACGGCGAACGGCCGGCCGATCGCTTCGCTGGTTTTGGCGTTGAGCCAGGGGCGCGCCTTGTTCCAGTCATAATTGAGCAAGATGACGACGGCGACGGCGGGGATGGCGACGAGCAGGCCGAGCGCCCACAGGACGATTCTGGTGGTGCGCGAGCCTGGACCACGCCGGGTTCGCGGGGCGCCATCGTGCGCTGGGGTGTCGGGCATGGCAGTCCTTCTATTATGATAAGAGGCTAAGTGCAACAGCGTAGCGTAAATCGCATGGGAATAATGTACGCTGGCGCACGGATTGCCGGGCGCGCGTGTTGGCGTGTTGATTAACGGCTATGTGCGTCAGCGTACAGATCTTGCCAAAGAACCAGCATATAACGTTGTTAAGACATTTTTTATTATTTAACGGAGAGTCCACATGATGACGGAAACGAAAACCAATCGGCTGTTGACAGTGCTGTGCGCGGCTACGCTGCTATCCCTGGCAGCCTGCGGCACTTCGCAAAAAGCACCGGCCACCGCTGACGTCGCCGTTTCCAGGAATGCAGTCGACAACGCCGTCAGTGCCGGCGCCGCCGAGCTTGCCCCCCAGGAAATCATGGCGGCACGCTCCAAGATGATGCGCGCCAACGAGGCGTTGGCGGCCAAGGATTACACGCTGGCGCGCGACCTCGCGACCCAGGCCCAGGCCGACGCCAAGCTGGCCCAGAGCAAGGCCAACTCGACCAAGGCAAACGCCGCCGCCAACGCGCTCGACGCCGAACTGCGCGTGCTGCGCGAGGAAGTCGACCGCAACCGGTAAATCAGCCCGGCGCGACAAACCACCAGCAACAACTCCGACGCGCCCAAAGGCGCGAAAAAAAAGGAAATATCCATGAGTGCAAAATTGTTCAACACCGCCATTCTCGCCAGCACCGTGCTGCTGGCCGCCTGCAGTACCATACCGGCGTCGACGCCGACGCTCGACCAGGCGCGGGGCGCCTTCGCCGCAGCCAATAGCGATCCGCAAGTGTCGACGTATGCGCCGCTCGAATTCAAGCTTGCCAGCGATGCGCTGGAACAGGCCAATGCCGCCGCCGTCAAACGGCAGAGCCTCGACAAGATCGACCAGTTGGCCTACCTGGCCAAGCAGAAGATCGCCATCGCACAGCAGGTCGCCAGCCGGAAGGCGGCCGAGGCCGACATCGCCAACTCGGGCCAGGCGCGCGAGCGCCTGCAGCTCGAGGCGCGCACCAACGAGGCGAACCGCGCCAAGATGGACGCCGACCGCGCCAGGATGGATGCCCAGGCCGCCCAGTCGCAGGCCAACGACGCCCAGCGCGCCGCTTCCAACGCCGAAGCGCAGACGCGCCAAGCGCAGGCCAGGCTCGCCCAGCTCGAAGCGCAGATGGCCGACCTGCAGGCCAAGAAAACCGAGCGCGGCATGATCATCACGATCGGTGACGTGCTGTTCGGCACCGACCAGGCGCGCCTGACGCCGAACGGCATGAACACCGTCCAGAAGCTGGCCGACGTACTTACCCAGAACCCAAGCCGTACCGTGCTGGTCGAAGGGTTTACCGACAGTACCGGGAGCGCTGCCCATAACCAGGACTTGTCCGAACGCCGCGCCGCCTCGGTGGCCACCGCCCTGACCGGCATGAGCATCCCGCCCCAGCGCGTCGCCATGCGCGGTTACGGCCAGTCTTATCCGGTCGCCGGCAACGATTCAGCCAGCGCCCGCCAGCTGAACCGTCGCGTCGAGATTGTTTTGTCGAATGAAGGTGCCGCAATCGCGCCGCGCCGTTAAACTACGTTATTGAACAAGGAGACTATCATGGAAGAGAACAAAGCACCCCTGGCGCATGGTTTCGACGTTGCTGCCATCCGCGCCGCCGCCGCCAACCTCGCTGACGGCGCCGTCACCGAAGGCTACCAGGCCGACCGCGAAGCGGTGATTGCAATGCTGAACGATGCGCTGGCGACCGAGCTGGTATGCGTGCTGCGCTACAAGCGCCACTATTACACCGTCACCGGCCATGGCAATGGCCAGGCCAAGGCCGAATTCCTCGAGCATGCCCAGCAGGAGCAGGAACACGCCGACTGGCTGGCCGAGCGCATCGTCCAGCTGAACGGCTCGCCGAACTTCAACCCTGCCACCCTGGTCGCGCGCAGCCATGCCGAATACGACGATTCGGACGACGTGCAGGCGATGATCCGTGCCGACCTGATCGCCGAGCGGGTGGCGATCGAATCGTATCGCCAGATGATCCTGGCGATCGGCGACAAGGATCCGACCTCACGCCAGTTGCTGATCAACATTATGGCCGTCGAAGAAGAGCACGCGGACGACTTGCGCGACCTGATGCCGAACTAATTGCTTACAAAATCAATGGCTCACGATCACCGTATTTATTCACCACCACAGGAGTTCATCATGTTAGACAACACTTCACGCTCGACCGGCGATGCTTTCAATGGCGCCGTCAACACTGCCCATACCGATGTCAAGACCCTGGTCAAGGATGCCCAGACCCTGCTGACCGCCGCCGCGGCGCTGACCGGTGAAAAGGCCGAAGAGCTGCGCGGGCGTGGCATGCAGATGCTCGATGCCGCGATGAACAAGGCCAGCCAGGCACAAGGTCAAGCTATGGTCAGGGGCAAGGAACTGGCCCAGACCGCCGATGTCTATGTCAAGGACAACCCATGGCGCACCATTGCCGCCGCAGCCAGCGTCGGCTTGCTGGTCGGTGTGATCCTGGGCCGCAAATAACCTGCGCCGGGAGCTGCCATGGAAAAAACTGAGACGATCGTACATGGCCCCGGCTTGATGGGCGGCCTGACCGGATTGGCGAAAAACCTGTTCGGCCTGGTGGTATCGCGCGTTGAACTGGCCGCCATCGAGCTGTCGGAAGTGCGCAACCACCTGATCGAACTGTTGGCGCTGTTTGCCGGCGCCGTGCTGGCGGTCTGGTTTGCGATTGCCTACGGCACCGCCACCATCGTGGCGCTGGCGTGGGAATCGATGGGATGGAAAATCCTGTTGATCATGTTCTTGGTGTTTCTCGCTATTACCGCATTCCTCGTGTTCCGTGGCATGGCGTTGCTTAAGGAAGGCAAGCTGGCGTTTCCGGAGACAATGAAAGAACTCAAGAACGACCGTGAAATGCTGCTGTAAAAAAACTTTGGAGGTGACATGGAGTCGAAAACCGTAGCACTCAAGGACCAGCCCAGCAACGCCGAGGAGCGCAAAGCGCAGCTGATCCGCCAGGGCGAGTTCCACCGCGTCGGCGTCATGCACGCCAAGGCGCAGGTCAAACAGGCGGCGCGGCCGGACGCCTTGTTCCACTCGGCCATCGACCACGCCACCTGGGCGGTGCGTTCGCGCGTCGACAGCCTGCTCCACCCGACCGGCACCAGCGTCGGCGCACTGATGCCGTACGCGCTGACCGTCTTCAGGTTCGTTCGCCACCGGCGAATCGGCAAGGCTTCGCTCGCCGTGGCAGTCGTGCTGGCCGGCGTCGGGCTTTACATTCAGCAACGGCGTTCCCGGCAGTCACTGTACGAATGAATTGCGCCGCCGGGCGGCATGAGAATATGGTGGGGCTTGGGCGGCGTCGCGATCGCAGATCCGACGCCGTTTTTTTACCCATTTGTTACCGAACCGAAAATCGCATGAACGCTCACAGTCCCCTCAATCCGCACACGCTGCGGATTGGGCCGGTGCTGGTGCCGGTGCCGGTGCTGGTGCTGCAGGACGGGGGCGCACTCGGCGCCTACCAGGCCTTGCACGAACATGAGCTGGTGCCCGACTGGATCGTCGGCGCCTCGACCGGCGCCATCCGGTGACGATGGCTGAGGAAAATTCAACGGCCCGAGTCGGCCATCACCTGACTACGGGCGCCGGCCATGTCCTGCTGGTAAGTGGCGCGCGCTTGTTTGACGCAGCCGGCGCGTTCGGCGGTGGGCAGCTTGCGGCAGGCGCCGTGGGCTTCCTGCAGCCCGGCGCCAATTTCCTTGTGCAAGCTGGCCAGGCGCGCGGCCATGCTGGCGTCTTCGCGGAACCAGCGCGACGGGTCGCCACGGGCGATCTCGCGCGCCTGCTTCCGGGCAGTGGCGGGCGGGACGTTGGAATCGGTGGATGGATCGCTGGCCTGGGCCTGCGCCGCGCCGGTCGAGACCAGCAGGGCGCAGGCGAGGGTGGCGGTAACAATACGGTACGGCTGGGTCATGGCAGCTCCTTTGTTGTTATTGTGCCGGCTGAAAAATAAAAAAGCCGGCTGGGCCGGCTTGGTTTTTACAGTCGTCCGGTCAACAACATGACGATCAGGCCGGTAACGCCGACCGGACCGTAGCCCCAACTGCGGCTGTGGTTCCAGGTCGGCAGCGCGCCGATCAGGATCAGGATGAGTACGACTAACAGAATGGTCCCCATGGGGAGCTCCTAAATGAATGATCAAGCGGAAACGAAGCGTCCCCGGAGAACGGAAAAATTAATAGCGATAGACGCGGCCATCGACCATGCGCACGCGGTTGCCCACGCGCAGGTCATACACGCTGTCCTGCGTGACGCCGCGGTATTCGCCGTTGTCGAGGCGAATATTGATCTGGTACATGTCCTGGCCGTTAGCGTTGCGGTTCGCTTCGACGTTGTTGCCGATCGCTGCGCCGCCGACTGCACCGGCGATGGTGGCGGCAGTACGGCCGTTGCCGCTGCCGACCTGGTTACCGACCAGCGCGCCAACCAGGCCGCCGACGACAGCGCCGCTGCCATTGGTGCCGCCGCCGCGTACGACCTGGATCGAATCGATCGTGCCGTAGCCCGACGACGCGTTGGTGTTGTAACCGCCGTTGTTATTGCCGCCGTTGTTATACGGCGTCGAGGTGGTGCTGGCACAGCCGCTCAAGACGGCAGTGCCGGCGATGAGAAGGGCGGCGATGGTTTGTGTTGATTTCATGTTGTTCTCCTGGCAAATGTGTTTGTTCAGGATAATCAGCAACATTTTCTTGGTCTGTACGGTGCCGCACATTCTCGCAGGGAATTTTTTCAGCTACACTCTGTTCACTGTTGTAATAACGGCAGCGCGGCGTGAATAAAGAAAGCTGTGTTCGCCAGCGTACAGAAGGCGGGCGGTAACTGACGTACAACAGTAGCAACCGTATTCACTACCGGAGCTCAATCATGATCGAACGCCTCAACACCGGCCACGCCATCGCCCTGCTGGTCGCCGCGCTGTTCTGTAACGGCGCGGCCAGCGCCGCCGTCACCGAAGCCAAGGCCGCCTACGTGCAAGCGAAGGACACCGCCGGCGCGACCTACAAGGCAGCGCGTGCCCGGTGCAATGCGATCGCCGGCAATCCGAAAGACGTGTGCGTCGAGGAAGCCAAGGCGGCGCGGGTACGTGCCGAGGAAGAAGCCGGCGCTTTCTACAAAAACACGCTGAAGGCGTACACCACCTCGCGCATGAATATTGCTGCGGCCAACTACGAGCGCGACAAGGCCAAGTGCGGCTCGCTGGCCGGCAACGACAAGGACGTCTGCATCAGCCAGGCCAAGGCCACACTGGTCGCCGCCAAGGCCGACGCCAAAGCCGACAAGCGCGCTATCGAAGCGCGTACCGACGCCCGCGACGACAAGCGGACGGCCGAGTACAAAGTCGCGCGGGAGAAATGCGACGCCTTCGCAGGCGTGCCCAAAGATAGCTGCGTGACGACTGCAAAGTCGCAGTACGGCAAGTAAGCGAACGACGCCACAACCGTCGAGCAGGCCAGATCATTTTTTAGTTCAACCACCAAGGAGTTCCATCATGAAAATTACACGCCGCCTCGCCACCATGCTGTTTGCCGCTTCGCTTGTCGCCACCCTGGCCGGTTGCGCATCGACCCCGACCAAGGAAGGCACTGGCGAGTTTATCGACGACACCGTCATCACCGCCAAGGTGAAAGCGTCGATCTTTAACGAGCCGAGCTTGAAAGCGACCGAAATCAACGTCGAAACCTTCAAGGGCGACGTCCAGTTGTCCGGTTTCGTGGCACAGCCGCAGGACGCCCAGAAAGCAGTCGAACTTGCGCGCGGCGTCAAAGGTGTAGTGTCGGTCAAGAACGACGTTCGGGTTAAGTAACCCATGTAGTAACGCGCTGTCCGCGCCGGGCCCGCCTCGGGCCGGCGTTGCGGGCGGCGATTCTTTTCTTGAGTCTCCCATGAAGCTTGCAGACCAAACCCTGCCGCCTGCCGCCGACGAGATTGTCGTCTCTGTCGCCGCGGTTGCCGCCCAAGACGGCGCGCCCGCCATGCCGGGTCACTCGTTCAAATTTCCCTTGCACGTCAACGCGCGCGGCATGGCCATCGGCATCGTTGCCACCGTGGCCTTCGTGTGGGCACTGCAATGGTCCGAAAAATTCCTCGTTCCCCTGTTGCTGGGCGTATTCATCGCCTATACCCTGAGCCCGGTGGTGCAGTGGCTCGAGCGCTGGCACATCAAGCGCGCCATCGGCGCCACCCTCGTCACGGTGGCGATCCTGGCGGGGCTGGGAGCGGTGCTGTACCGGGTGCAGGGCGAGATCGTCAATATCGTCGACGAACTGCCGAAGATCACACAAAAAATGACCAAGCTGCTCACTGACGGCAATGGCGGCCAGTTCAGCACGATCCAGCAGATGCAGGCGGCGGCAAGCGAGTTCGAACGGGCCACCGCGAACGTCGGCGCCGACGGTACGCGCGCCACGGTCAGGAAAATCACCCCCGCGGCGGCGGCGGCGGCCGGCGGCGGCATCAAGGTGATGGACTGGGTGCTGGCCGGCTCGGTGGGCCTGGCCACCTTCGTCAGTCAGGCCACGATGGTGGTGTTCCTGGTGTTTTTCCTGCTGCTGGCGGGCGACACCTTCAAGCGCAAGTTGGTCAAGCTGACCGGGCCGTCGTTGACGCGCAAGAAAGTCACGGTCCACATCCTCGACGACATCAACACCTCGATCCAGGCGTACATGTTCATGCTGCTCGTTACCAACAGCCTGCTGGCCTTGCTAATGTGGCTGGCACTGTCGGCAATCGGGCTTGAAAACGCCGGCGCCTGGGCCATTTTCGCCGGCCTGATGCACATCATGCCGTACTTTGGCCCGCTGCTGATTACGGCTGCCATCGGCATGGTTGCTTTCATGCAGTTCGAACAGCTGCGCATGGTGCTGCTGGTGGCCGGCGCCTCGCTGGCAATCGCCACCCTGGTCGGCACCGTCGTCGCCACCTGGATGACCGGCCGCATCGCCCGCATGAATCCGGCGGCGGTGTTCGTCAGCCTGTTGTTCTGGGGCTGGCTGTGGGGCGTTTGGGGTTTGCTGCTGGGCGTGCCAGTGGTGGTGATCCTCAAGGTCGTTGCCGAACGGGTGGAAGGGATGGAAGTGGTGGCCGAGCTGCTGGGCGAATAAAATAAGTAACGGCGGCGCCACCGCGCCGCCTGTTTTCCAATGTTCTGTTTCTTTTTTCCTACTCGCTTTGCCTGCCGATCGGGTACGCCGTACGCGCCGCCTTGCCGGCACCGCCTTGCGCGGCGGCCGCCACCGCAGCGCGTTCTTCCTCGCCGGCGGGCTCACGCAGGCTGCCTAGCTGGACCGCGTACTGGCGGGCGAACTCGGCGCCGAGGAAAAAGATCTGCGCCGAATAATATACCCACAGCAGCATCGCGATGGTCGAGCCGGCTGCGCCGAAGCTGTTGGCCACACCACTGTTGCCGATATACAGGCCAATGCCGAATTTACCCAGCTCGAACATGGCGGCGGTGCCGAGCGCCCCGATGGTGACGTCGTGCCATGACAGCCGGCTGCGGGGCAGCAGCTTGTAGATCACGGCGAACAGCATCGCGATGACGCCGAAGCTGATCAGCCACGCGATCCACCCCAGTACCACGGTTGCGTCTTTCCACAATGCGCCGACAAAGTTTTCCAGCACGGCCAACGCCGCGCTCACCACCAGCGACACCATCAGCAGAAAGCCGAGTACGACGATCAGGCCGAACGACAACAGGCGAGTGCGAATGATTTCCCACCAGGTCGAGCCCGTTGGCTTCGGTACGCCCCAGATTTCGTCGAGGCTGTCTTTCAGCTCGGAAAAGACGCTGGTGGCGCCGACAATCAGCAACACGGTGGCAATGATGGTCGCCTGCAGTCCGCTGTCATGGCTGCGCGCGCCCGCCAGCACCAGCTGGATCGCTTCTGCCCCTTTCGGCCCCATCAGCCCCTTGAGCTGGCCGAGCAACTGGCCCTGGGCCGCTTCGGCGCCGTAGAAAAAGCCGGCCACGGCGATGACCAGCAGCAGGATCGGCGCCATCGAAAACAGCATGTAGAAGGCCAGGGCGGCGCCCTTGCTGGCGCAGCGGTGGTCGATCCATTCGCTCACTGCACAGCGCAACACAAGGCCGACATGCTTTGAAAAAGGCAGCCATTCTTTCACATTCATTGAATTCTCCAATACGAATGGGCCCCGCAGGGCCCATTCAAGTGAGTTCGCGCGAACCGATTATTGTACGCGGCGTTCGACGGTGATTTGTTCGACTTCGACGCGCCGGTTCGGTTCGAGGCACCGGATCAGATCAGCACGTTTTTTGTTGTTGCAAGTAACGACAGGATTCGCTTCGCCCTTGCCGTAGGCCTTCAGCCGATTGGTGTTGATGCCTTTGGCGACCAGGTAGTCGCGCACGGCGTTGGCGCGGCGTTCCGACAGCTTCTGGTTGTACTGGGTGGAACCGAGGCGGTCGGCATAGCCGTTGATGTCGACGTCGGCGATGCTCGGATCGGCCGAGAGCGCGGCGGCGATGTCGTCGAGCTTCGGTTGCGGCATGCTCAGCATGGCGCTGTTAAACCCGAACAGCTCGGTCGCCGACATGGTCACCTTCTCGAAACGCGCAGGCGGCGGTGGCGGCGGTGGTGGCGGCGCGACCGGCACCGGCGCTGGCTGCTCTGCTACCGGCGGCGGTGGCGGCGGGGCGACGTAAGGTGCCGGCGGCGGATTGAAGGCGTAGTTAAAGCCGACGTTGACGTATTTGTTGTTGCTGCGGGTGAAGCCGAAATTGTCGCTGGTGGACAAGCGCCCGCGCACGCTGCGGATGTCGGCTTGCATCGACCACTGTGGAGTGAGGCCGAGCTGGAAGCCGATGCCGGCCGTGATGTAGGGGTTGGTGCCTCTCGCGCTGTGCAGCGGGTTTTCGACCCTGTCGCGGGAAGCGCCGACCCCGAACAGGATAAATGGACGGAAATTCTGACGCGATAGCATCAACAATGCATCGACCCCGACCAGCGTCTGGCGATAATTGTTGGGGCCATCTTCGGCGCGGATATGGGAGGCGCCAGCCTGCATGTCCCACATCGGCGACATTGGCTTGCCGAAGCGCACAGCGCCGCCATAGTCGCGGTCGTTGACGCCGAAATCGCGGTCGGGTTTGACGCCGACAACGCTAGGCTGGATGTACCAGGAGGGATTGATTTCTTGCGCCAACGTAGTCCCGGCAGAGCAGAAGATGGCAACGGCCAAGGCGATTTTTTTCGAATTATTCACAGAAAACTCCCGTAACGTTAAAGTAAATTGTGCTTCACCTATCGAAGATGTTGGGCAAAGATTAAGGTCACGAGTTCATCTGGTCGGTGCGGTAGCGCACCTTGGACAGGCCATGTCTTTTATTTACAACGGTGCCCGTTTATAGCGGCGATTCGACGTAGGCATACAAGAAATTAGAGCCGCCATTGATGTTGCCGAGGATCCGGGAGGCGCCGAAAATGCCGGAGCGGTGCGAGATGCCGATGCCGGCATAGGTCTCCTTGAGCCGCTTCGAGCCGACCAGGTCGCCGACGCTGATGTCGAGCGAGGGATCGAGGTAATTGAGGAAGCGCGAGGTTTCGCGGCCGCGCCGGGCCTGGTCTTGCAGTTCGACCAGCGGCACTCGCTGGGCCATCGAAAAGCCGGCGCCGAAGCCGACCCGCGTGCGCACGCGTTCGCGCCACGGAAAGCCATAGTAATACGCCTTGATCTGTGCGTTCAGTTGCAGGGAGGCGGGCGCCACGCCGCGTTCGTCGTGGACCTGCACGCCGATATAGGCGACGAAATCGAGCGGCCAACCGTTGACGCGCTCGACCAGCGGACGGCCAAGGTCGAAGCCCCCGATGCGGGTGTCGTCCCGGGTGCGGGTCGAGCCGCAGCGGAAGGTGGCAGCCGGCAGGAAATTGCATTCGGTAGCGCGGCCGCCGTAGACTTTGAGGTGTATCGGCAGGCCCGGCTCGGAGTACGGCTTGTGGCTGCCGAAGTCGTAGGCTGCGCCAACCATCGCGTTCGGCTGCGGCTTGTCCTCGACCAGCGGGCTATGGCGCACACCGCTGTCCTGCCAGGTGACGCCGACCCCGCCCAGCAGGCGCCAGCGCTCGGTCATTTCATAGAAGGCAAACAGGCTGACCGTGGTGTCGACGCCGGCTCCCGGCAGGTAGGCAGGACGGTCGGCGCGTGCTTCGCTGCCGCGCACGCCATAGTAATAGTTGTTCAGCGCAGAGTTGCGGCGCGCCATCGCCACACTCGGGCGCAGGTGTAGCCGGCCCGATCGGACGTCGAGGCTGTAGCCGAGCCGCATTTCGGAGCCGTGACTATGGTTGTTGGCATCGTGCAGGATTTCGGCATCCAGGTTGCCCCACGGCGCCCGCTTGCGGTAGGCCACGCCGAGGTCGATGCCGGGATGGCGCCGCGCCATGCCTTGCAGGATGGCGGGCGCCTGGTCGGCCGGAAAACCCTCGAAGCGGTAGTCGACGAAGACCTCGAGGTCGTGATCTCTGCGCTCGGAGAGTTTCAGCCCGGCGCGGGTGGCGTGCAGGTAGAAACGCTTGCCTTCGTACATGTACAGCGGCACCAGGTCGCGGCTGACGGTAGCGCCACGGTAGGGCGTGTAGGCAAAGCGCTGGATGGTGCCGAGTCCGGCGCTGCCGGGGATTGCCAGGAAGTCGACCAGCACATCGGAACCGGCGGGGCCGGCGCAGGCGGCCAGCGGCAGCATCAGCGACAGGAAAACGAATTTGAAGCGCATTTGTTTGAAAGCTGAGCGAAAGGAGCGCAAGTGTAGCGGATTGCCCTCCGGATCAACAGATGCGGGAACTTGCAAAAAAAATCGCGCCGCACGAGCCTGGTGGCCCGGTGCGGCGCAATGTTTGATGCCTTGCTGCGCCCCGTAATGCAACAGCGCAGTGCTTGGTGACTGATTAGCGCTTCTCTGGCACCACGATCACGGTGTCGCCAGTCTTGCCAGTGCTACCGGTATTGCCAGTTGCGCCAGTTGCGCCGACATCGCCAGTTGCACCGACTGCGCCAGTGTTGCCAGTGTTGCCGGTGTCGCCAGCGGCGCCGGTAGCGCCAGTAGCGCCGGCAGGGCCAGGAACAGCAACCTGTGTCTCGACGGTCGGGGTGACAACGGTGGTCGAGGTCGCTGGTGGGTTCACCGTGGTTTTTTCGCAGGCGGCCAGGCCGACGATGGCAAGCATTGCAACAAAAATAGTGGTTTTCATGGTGGTTTCCTTTTAGAAGGTTAGTGCATATTTCTACGTCGTTATCGATACGCATGCAACTTTACGCGAACGGACCCAGCATAACGAGGTAAGTACGGCTGATCTGTACGCCAACGCACAATACTCCCGGGACTTTATTACCCCATCCGCATAAGAGTGTCGTGAAACGTTCGATGGCGCACAGACCACTGTCCATGACACAGGCAAGCTGGCGTCAAGCTAAAGGGAACCGCAAAGTTGTTATGCAGTCAAACAACCATGCGACCCCGACCAATGATTATCTCTTTTTACGGAGTACTCGAAAATGCATGCACCGACACACCGCAACGCAGGACAAGGCGACATGGGCGCAACGTACAATTCTGGCAATTCGGCGCTGATCGAACGCGTCGCACCACAGCCGGCGGAACGTGCTCCGATTTCGATGGCGCCGATCGAGCGGGTTCGCTCGACTTCCGCCACCCAGCGCCGCATCGAAAACATGCAAAAGCTGATCGGTGAATTGTCCACCCACGAAATGCTGGCCGACGAGATCGCCTGGTTCCTCAAATTTTCACCGTCTGGCGCGCGCAAGTATATCCGCGACCTGCGCGAAGCCGGTGTCATCGAACTGGCGCGCTACATTGAGGGCACCGCCACTTACCTGGGCAAGGCGGTGTACCAGATCTCGCCCGATCCGGACCGGGTCAAGGCCTTCCTGGCCGCCATCGTGCAACCGAAACGCGAAGGCGCTGCCCCGCGCAAGGAGCGCCCAGGCCTGCGCGAGCAGAGCATGGCCGGTACCGGTCGCCACTTCCACATCCTGGCCGACGACACGCATTACGCGATCCGCGTGAACCGCAGCCCTGTCGCCCGCGATCCGCTGGTGGCCGCCTTGTTTGGCGCCGCGCCATCGGCCAACAAGGACCACGTTTAAGCTTGCCAGGGGCTGGCTTGCCGGCTTTGTGCTCCCCACCCTACCGACCTGCGCCGCTCATGTTAGCGGCGCTTTTTTTGTTCCGTCCTCCTATCGTCGCCTGCAATTGAAAAGCGAATAACTATCCCCACTTGCTGTGGGTAAGTCAAAGCGCGGTTCGTTTGATTATTGTTAACAGAAAGAACAGAAAAAGGGCGGTCCCTATGCAAGAGCTGCTCTGGAGCATCGCTGGCATGCTTGTCATCGCCGCAGCAATGCTGGCGCCTGGCTGGCGGCTGCGGCGCGCGCTGGGACGGCCGATGCCGGCCGGTTTTACCGATATCCTCGCCCGCAATATCCCGGTCTATGCACGCATTCCCGAGCAGTTGCGGCAACAACTGCACCGGCTGGTGCAGCAATTTTTGCACCAGAAAAAATTTATCGGTTGCGACGGACTCGATATCGACGACGAGATGCGGGTGACGATTGCCGGCCAGGCTTGCCTGCTGCTGCTGAACCGGCCCAGCCGCGTCTACCCGGGGCTCGACACGGTGCTGATCTATCCGACCGCGTTCCTGGCGCCGCGCAATCAGGTCGACGCTGCCGGCGTGGTCACCGAAACGCGCCAGGACCTGCTGGGCGAATCGTGGGGCGACGGCAGGGTGGTGCTGGCATGGGACCATGTGCGGCGCGGTTCTCATGACTGGACCGATGGCCAGAACGTGGTGCTGCACGAGTTCGCCCACCAGCTCGACAGCGAATCAGGCAGCAACAACGGCGCGCCTTACCTGGGCAGCCGGGAGAGCTACCGCAACTGGTCACAGGTGCTGTCGCGCGACTTCGCCGACCTGCGCGCCGACGCGATTTACCATCAGCAGAGCGTGCTCGACCATTACGGCGCGACCAGCCCGGCGGAGTTTTTTGCGGTCGCCACCGAAACCTTCTTCGAAAAACCCTACCAGATGGCAGAACGCCATCCGGCCCTGTTTGCCGAGTTCGGCAAATATTACCGGATCGATCCGCGCGAATGGCAGGATGCGCCGGTGCCGGCGTCGCAACCGGTGGAGGCGGGCGGATACGGCCAGTGGCGCTAGAAGTGTAAGCGGCCAAGCAGGGGCGGCGCGACTTCCGTTTAAATACGTGCGCTGGCGTACAGTGCGCGGCAGCCACGCGGCGCATACTTGGCACATTATCAAATGCAGGAGGAAGAGAGCATGTCCACCATTATCGCAGGCCATTTTCAACTCCAGGAAGACGTTGACCAGGCGCGGCGCGAACTGGTCAACGCCGGTTTTCGCGACGAGCACATCAGCGCTTTTTTCGTCAACCAGCCGGGCCAGCATGACATGACCCCGATCGGCGGCGACCACCTGCAATCGGCCGGCGCCAAGGAGACCCCGGAAGGCGTAATCAAAGGCGCCTCCGTGGGGGGGGCGGTCGGCGTCGCGGTCGGTGCGGCGACCTCGGTGGTGACCGGTCCCGTCGGGCCGATTGTCGGCGGCCTGGTCGGTGCCCATGTCGGCACGCTGTTCAGCTTTTCAAAAATGAAAGACAAGGGCGAGCCAGAAGAGGGCGGCGAAAACCTGGCCGAGCTGCGCCTGGCCGGCATGCTGCTGGCCGTCGCGATCGATGACGGCCAGGAGCGGGAAAATCGCGCCTTGACGGTGCTGCGCGACCTCGGCGTCCATCACCTCGAGCGGGCCGAAGGAAGTATCGTTGATCGCGACTGGGTTGATTTCGACCCGCTCAGCATACCGGCACTGATCCGCTGACCTGGCCGGGCCCGGCTGGGCCGGCCTTGATCCGCTCGCACGGGGAATCCGACGGGGCAGGCTGGCCCCGGCGTGCCTGACCCATCCAATGCTTATTTAAAAGTTTTCTGCTTGTCATCATCTTTGATATTTATCAACATCGCCCCTCGTAAGCCCCCTAGAATTGGTTCCTCACGCCGCGGGCGTGCTGTCTAATATACAACTTTTATGGGGCGGGCGCAGCATGGAAAGTCGCAAGGTAGCGCTGGTGACGGGGGGCATGGGCGGACTGGGAACGGCCTTGTGCAGGCGGCTTGACGCCGCCGGGTTCAAGGTGGCAACGACGTATTCGCCGGCCAATCGTGCCCCGGAAGGCTGGCTTGCCGCGCAACGCGATGAAGGCTGCCGCTTTACCGCCTACAAGGTCGATGTCGGCAATTTCGCCGACACTGAGTGGATGATGCAAAAGCTGCTGGCCGAGATGGGGCGGCTCGATGTGCTGGTCAACAATGCCGGCATTCAGCGCGACCGCAGCCTGCGCATGATGGCGCTGGAAGACTGGACCAGCGTCATGCAGACCAACCTCGACAGTGTATTCAACGTAACCCGGCAGGCACTCGAGCCAATGATGGCGCAGCGTTCGGGGCGCATCATCAATATTTCTTCGGTGAACGCGCAACAGGGCAGCTTCGGCCAGGTCAATTACGCCGCGGCCAAGGCCGGCATGCACGGTTTTGCCAAGGCGCTGGCGCTGGAAGTGGCGCGTCATGGGATTACTGTCAACACGGTGTCGCCGGGCTACCTGCGCACCAAGATGACGCTGCAGGTGCCGGACGAGATCATGCAGTCGAAAATCTTGCCGAATATTCCTGTCGGCAGGCTCGGCGAACCCGAAGAGGTCGCCGCGCTGGTGGCTTACCTGGCGTCGGAAGAAGCCGGATTCGTCACCGGCGCCAACATTGCGATCAATGGCGGCCAGCATATGTGCTAACGATTCAGCTTTTGTGTTTTTCCGCCATGGTCTGGCAAGTTATGCACAGCGGCGCTTCGGGACGCGCCTGCAGCCGCGAAAAGCCGATCTGGTTGCCGCATTCCTCGCATTCGCCATAGCTGCCGTCGTCGAACTTGATCAGCGCACGTTTAAGCACCAGCATCTGGGCGGCGTTGTGGCCGGCGGCCTCCAGCGCCATATCGTTGAGCAGGCGCACCGTGGCCTTGTCGGCGGGCGAGGTTTCCACTTCCTCGACCGCGCGGTCGCGCGTACCGTGGTGGTCGGCATCGTTTTGGGTCGCAAGCGCGGCGCGGCGCTGGTCGAGCATCGATTTCAGGAGTACGAGCTGCTCCTGCTCAAGGCCATTCATCAAGCCGTTCATCGGAAACCCTTTCCGGACCGTGGAGGGAGGGCCGAGCCGGTGGCTGGGCTGGGATAAGTGTAGCGCGATCGGGGCGCGATGAACATGGGCGCACGCCAGGCTTGATGCGAATTTTGGCCAGGGAGCCGGGCAACCGGTTTATGCAGGCGTAAGCGGCGGCTTCTTCGGCATGGTTGCCTCCACCGTCTTGACCTGGAGGCGGATCTTGTCGAGCGCGGCGAGGATCGGCACCGGTTGGCCGGTGGCGGCGGCGCCGGCCAGCGACAGCAGGCCGCCGACCAGCCCGACGACGTCGCCGATCATCTTGATCTTGCGAATCTTTTCGGCCGCTGCCGTCGTCAGTTCCATCACGTGCTGCTGCGGCTTGCCGAGCGTCTTGACGACGTAGGTGGCGGCGTCCGCATACAGACTGTTGGCGCGCTGGCGCAGCAGCAGTTCGTCGTCGAGCAAGGCGCGCGCGGTGGCTTGCTCGGCATCGCCAACCGGCTTGCCATTGTAGGCCTTGATGTCCTTCATCACGCGCGCGTGGATCTGATCGGCGCAAACCGACAACTGGTCGGCCAGCGCCTCGATCTGCGGCACCGTCGCCAAACCGTTTTGCCCAATGTGCTTCTCAGCGATTTGCCCAGCGTTTCCCTCAATGCCTTTGCTCATTGCGTGCCTCCGTTCAGTTTGGATTGGCGGAAAGACCGGTGCGGATTATCTGCAAGTCGCGCACGTAGCTCGCCAGGATGCTCCTGACTTCCTCGCCACGCAGGTTGCCCAGGTTTTCGCGCAGCTTCTGGTGACCCAGCGACACTTTCGTCAAGCCTTGCACCGCCAACTCGTAACGTTTGTCGAGGATCTTGTATTCAGCCGACTTGTTGAGGTAATGCACCTTCGCCAGCGTGACCAGCATGCGGTCTTGCGGCCGGGTGGCGAACGGGATCTCGACGTCGAAGATGCCTAGAATGGTTTTCTTTTCGTTCTCGTTGGTCTTGGCGTAAAACCGGGTCAGGGTCAGCATCGCGTCGAGCAGGGTCTGCAGGTCGCGGTCGCCGTCGCGCACCATCGTTTCGACACTGCGGCCCTGGTAGCCGGAAGCAATCACCCGCGTCAGCATGCGCGTCATGCCGATATAGGCGACCACGTGCTTCTGCTCGAGCCCGCTTTCGAGATTGGCCTTGATGCCATTGCCGAGATCGTCGAGCTTGTCAGTGAGGTCGTACCTGGCGTCGCCTGCCAGCAGGCTCAGCGTTTGCATGTACAGCACTACCGCTTTCTGGGCGCTGATAAAATCCTCATACAGCGCGCGTCGCTTGACGTCGGTTTCCTTGCCGATCCGTTCGGCGGCGGGCGGCAGGTACAACTGTTCGCGGGCATAAGTGTCGCGGAAGCGGGTCGACAATTCGGCATAGCCGCCCAGTTTGGCGGACTGGTCGGCAAAGTCGCGTACTTCCTGCCAACTGACGTTGGTCGTGGCACAGCCTCCAAGCAGCAGGCTGATGCATAGTGCGAACAGGGCGGGAAGGTGGTGACGGGCGGTCATGGGTCCTTTCTAGCCGCGCGGGAGGGCGAGCCGGAAAGAGACATTCTTGCCCCTCTATCCCATCTGCATCTTGCTCGATATCAAGTTCAGCCGACCTTGGCAGCGTCGAAGTGCGGATTCTGGATCAGGCCGAACAGATTGCCGTATGGGTCCTTCAGCACCGCAGCGAGGATGCCGCCGCCGACTTCGGTCACCGGCGAATCGATCGACGCCCCCAGTTCAAGCAGGCGCCGCATTTCGGTTTCGATGTCGGCCGTGCCCCAGTAGGCGGTGGCGCCGGTGGCGCCAGGCACGCCGTCCGGGACCAGGCCCAGTTCGAAGCCGCCGACCTCGAAGCCGACGTAGTAGGGCTCGCTGAAATACGGCGCGCGCTCGAACACGCCCGAATACCACGCGGTGGCGTCGGCAATGTCAGCGACGGGGTAAATGACGGTGCGCAGGCCGAGGATCATGATTGTTCCAGTTATTATTATTGTTGTTGTTGGCTGGCCAGCCACTGATCGCGCCATGCCAGGCTGTCCACGGTCGGACCGCTGGGAAGGTATTCGCAGCCGACAAAGCCATCATAGCCGATCTCATCTAACAGGCCGAACAGGTAGGGAAAGTTGATCTCGCCGGTGCCCGGCTGGTGCCGCCCGGGATTGTCGGCTAGCTGGATGTGGCCGATGCGCGCCAGGTTGGTACGCATCGTGTTGGCCAGTTCGCCCTCCATCCGCTGCATGTGATAGATGTCGTACTGCATGAACAGGTTGTCGACGCCGCATTCGTCGATGATGGCTTGTGCCTGCTTCGTGCCAGTAAGGAAATAGCCGGGGACGTCAAAGGTATTGATCGGCTCGATCAACAGGCGCAGGCTGTGCTTGGCGAGGGCGGCGGCGGCGAACTTCAGGTTGGCGATGTAGGTCTCGTGGGCGCGCTCGTGCGGCACGTTCGGCGGCACCTTGCCGGCCAGGCAGTGCAACTGGCCGACGCCAAGCTCGCCAGCGTAATCGAGGGCCAGCTCGACGCTGTCCTGGAACTCGCCGATGCGGCGCGGATCGCAGGCGATGCCGCGCTCGCCGGCGGTCCAGTCGCCGGCGGGCAGGTTGAACAGTACCAGCTGCAACCCGTTGCGCGCCAGGCGCAGGGCGATCTGCTCGGATTCAAACGCATACGGGAACAAGAACTCGACCGCATCGAAGCCGGCCGCGCTGGCGCAAGCGAAGCGATCGATGAAGCTCACTTCTCCAAACATCATACTCAGGTTTGCTGCAAATTTTGGCATGTCGGTCAGGCGTCGGGAGTCAATGCCGATATCGTAGCCGATTTCGAGTCGTTCATCACGCGCATTGGTGTGAGGGCGAACGCGGCCAGGGTGCCCGCCAGCAGGAACAGGCCGGCGCCGACGAACAGCTGCGTCAGGTCCAGGTACTGCATGGACAGCCCGGTCAGCGAGGCGGCCAGCGGCGCCAGTCCCATCAGGATGAACATGAAAATGCTCATGGTGCGGCCCAGCATCTCGCGCGCCACGCGCCGCTGGATCCAGGTGAACACCGCTACCTGCGTAAAGCCGGAGAGCAGGCCCAGCAATAACATCAGCGCCGCAGCCTGCCAGGCCGCGCCAACGCTGCCCATGCACATCAGCACCACACCGGCCACGGCGTCAAGCAGCAGCAAGGTGGTACCGAACGTGCCGATACGAAAGTCGCCCTTCAGCGAAGACAAGCCCATGCCAGCCAGGTTGCCGGCCGCGTGAGCGCCCATCACCAGGCCGAGCGCAGCCACGCCGCCGAGGCGGCTGCTGGCCAGCAGCGGCATTGCCACCTGCATGGCGCCGCCGACAACAAATGACATCACGCCCCAGTAGATAAAAGCGCTGCGCATCTCGACGTCGCGCCAGACCATCGCCAGGCCGTCGCCGACGGCGGCGAGCACCCGTTGCGGCGCGGCGCGCACGGCGCCCGGATGCATCTGCACTTGGTGCAGCGTCCACACCGTGACGGCGAAACTGACCGCATCGAGAGCGAACGCGATGCCAAGGCCGCGTGCATCGGTCATGCCGGCGCCGCCCGCCGGAGCCGGGTCATGGCTTGAAAACGCGATCAACAGGCCGGCCAGCAGCGGGCCGGCCAGCGCGGTCAGCACGCGCATGCTCATCATCATGCCATTGGCCATTTGCAACTGGTGCGGCGCCACCACGTTCGGCAGCATCGACGAGCCGGACGGGATGCTGAAGGCGGACGCCAGGCCAATGCCAAGCGCCAAAGCGTAGACCAGCGGCATCGTCACCTGATGGGTAAGTACCAGCGCCGCGAGCAGGCCGAGAAGAAAGGCATTGGCGTACTTTGTCAGCATCAATACGCGCTTGGGGGAGTAACGGTCGACCAGCGCGCCGCCGACCAGGATGAAGATGGCGCGGGGCACGCCCATCAGCGCTATGGTCAGGCCCAGCGTGAGCGCGTCCCCCGTCAGCTGCAAGACCAGCCACGGCAGTGCGATCAGGGTGAACTGGTCGCCCAGCATCGAAATGGCGCCCCCAACCATCATCCAGCGGAAATTGGTATCGCGCAGCAAGGCGGCGCGGGCGGCGCGCGGGTCGTGCATAACTGGGGTGGACATCGTCTTAGGCGTTCGAGGCGGTGACGCCGGCCAGCTGGCTGAGCAGCCCGGCCATGCCCGCCAACGCGTCCGGCGGCACGCGGGCGAGCAGGTCGCTGCTGACCAGGTCGACCGTGGCGGTAGCGTCCTGCAGCAGCTGTTCGCCGGTTGGCGTTACCGCGGCGTAGCCGACCCGGGCATCGCGCGGATCCGGCTGGCGCGTGACGAGGCCGATTTTCTCCAGCGGCAGCAGGGTGCGCGTCACGCCCGAGGCGGTCAAGCCGAGCCGCTCGGCCAGGTCGACGCGGCGCAGGCGCCCGCCCGGGGCTCGGCTCAGGTGGTTGAGCACCTGGAAGTCGCCGAAGCTAAGGCCGTGGAAGCTGCCGAGCGCGCTGTCGAAGCGCCGGATCAGCACAGCGTGGGCGCGCGCCAGGCGCAGGCAGAAATCGGTGGAAGGGGTGGCGTGTGCGGCGACCATGCTGGACTCCCTGTTTATGATGAATATATGCTTGACCAGTCAAGCATATATTATTTATTTGGCAAGTCAAGCACATCCGACACTGTTTTCACGCTCGCCCAGCATGTGTTGGGACGAAAAAAAACCGGGCGAACCCGGCTTTTTTACTTATCGTCCGCGGCCGCCCGAGCGGTGCGGCGGTGCCGGACGCGGTCCGCGCGCGCCACCGCCACCGCCAGGAGCGGCAGGGCCGCCGCCGGCG
>NZ_PDOB01000033.1 GCF_002760665.1 Massilia psychrophila
CGCGCCAGCGCCAGCGCCGGCACGTCGACCGCCTGGGCGGCCTGGGTGTCGGTGGCGCCGAGCAGCACGGCGGCGCGGCGCGCCGGGCCGGTGGCGTGCTGCTCGCCGGCCAGGCGCAGCTGCGCCAGCAGGTCGTTGGCGTCGAACTGGCCGGCCTGGGCCAACGTGGCGATCAACGAAGCGCAGGCGTCGCCGTAACCGGGCGGATTGACCAGCAGCGCGCGGGCGTCGCCGGCGACGTTCTCGCCCCGCACCGCACGCGACATCAGGCCGTAGCACTTGACCTGGATGTCGTCGTCGAGCACGAACAGCGGATACTGCTGGTCGAAGTTAAGCCAGTCGCGGTTGCGCCCGAGTTCGAGCAGCCAGTCGTTGCGCATGCGGTCGGCGATGGCGCTGCCCTGGTGGTGCTGCAGGAAATCGCGGATTTCGTCGCCTGAGGCGCTGCGCAGGCGCGGTTTGAGCCGATAATAATCGACATACGACGCGATCGCATGGTTCGGCAGGCGGGCGGCATAACTGGCGGCACCGGCGGCGTCGTCCTGGCGCGCCGCTTCACGCAGCAGCAAGAACAGGTCGTCGGCGGCGCGGGCGGCAGCGTCGGGCGCCACCGCCGGCTGCGGCGCCGGCGCAATGGGCACAGTGGCGCTTTGCGCCGCCGCCAGCATGCACGATCCGGAGAGGATAGCGACAACAAATAATTTTGACGAAAACATCAATCCAACTCTCTTTTCAGCTACATTCACGCCCATGACCGGCCACTCCAGAATACCATGCGCCTCCACTGCACAGCCAGCATCCCCGAGCGCCGAAGCAAAATCGGACAAGCTGGCGTTGCGCCGTGAACTCGCCGCCTTGCGCGCCTGCATCGACCCGGCGCGCAAGGCCGCCTGGGACGCGGCCATCGGCGAGCGCCTGATGGCGTGGTGGCGCGCCCAGCCGGTACCCGCGCTGGGCGTGTACTGGCCGCTGCGCGGTGAAGCGGACTTGTCCTTAGCGTACGTCGAATTGGCGCAACAGGGCGTTCGGCTGGCCTTGCCGGTGGTGCTGGCGCGCGATGCGGCGCTCGGCTTCGCCGACTGGCAGCCGGGCGAAGCGATGCTCAAAGACGCGATGGGGGTGGCGGTGCCGGCCAGTCGGCGGATGGTGGCGCTGCCGCCGGCGCTGCTGGTGCCCTGCCTCGGTTTTAATCAAGACCGCTTTCGGCTCGGATACGGCGGCGGCTATTACGACCGCACCCTGGAGCACACGCCGCGCCCGTTCACGCTCGGCATCGCCTACGCTTGCCAGGCGGCGCAGTTTACTGGCGCGGCGCATGATGTCGCGCTGGACCGGATTATTACGGAACTTGGCTAACGTCGTTCGGTGCGGGACTGCGCATTGAAACCAGATGAAACCGGTTAACGTTGAACCGGTAGCATCCACAGCGCTTGCACACCCACGCTAGGTGCTTGCCAGCCGCTGCCACAAGGCGCTGGTCGGCCCCGCCTGGTTCATGCTGTAGAAGTGCAGGCCCGGCGCGCCGCCGGCCAGCAGGCGCTCGCACAAGACACTGACGACGTCGAGGCCGAACGCCTTGATCGAGGCACTGTCGTCGCCGAAGCTGGCCAGCTTCAGGCGCACCCAGCGCGGGATCTCGGCGCCGCACATGTCGGAAAAACGCATTAGCTGGGTGTAGTTCGTGATCGGCATGATGCCGGCCACGATCGGCACATCGACGCCCAGCTTGCGCGCGTTGTCGACGAACTGGAAATAGGCGTCGGCATTGTAGAAGTACTGGGTGATCGCGGCGTTTGCGCCAGCGTGCACCTTGCGCGCGAAGTTCTGCAGGTCATCCTGCGGCGAGCGCGCCTGCGGATGCACTTCGGGATAGGCCGCCACCTCGACATGGAACCAGTCGCCGGTCTCGAGACGGATAAACTCGACCAGATCGCTGGCGTAGCGCAGTTCGCCGGCGCCGCCGTAACCGCTCGGCAGGTCACCGCGCAACGCCACCACGCGCTTGATGCCGTGCGACTTGAATTTGGCCAGGATGGCGCGGATCGATTCGCGCGAGCCGCCGACGCATGACAGGTGGGGCGCAGCGACGTGGCCCTCGTTGATGATCTCAAGCACCGTGTCGAGCGTGCCTTGCTGGGTGCTGCCGCCGGCACCGAAGGTGACCGAAAAATACTTCGGATCGAGCGTAGCGAGGCTGGCGCGCGCCACGCGCAGCTTGTCGGCGCCCTCTGCTGTCTTGGGCGGGTAAAACTCGATACTGAAATTATTGGTTTTCATCTTTTCCGAGCAGTAAAGTGGACAAGGCCCACGAGATTACGCTGTACAGGATCGCGGCCAGCATCGCCGACCAGAATCCCGCGACATGGAAACCACCGACCATCTGCGCCACGCCCCAGAACAGCAGGCCGTTAATCACCAGGATGAACAGGCCGAGCGACAGGAACGTCACCGGCAATGTCAGCAGCACCAGCACGGGCCGGATCAGGGTGTTTACCAGGCCCAGCACGAGGGCGGCGATGAAGGCGGCGCCGATGCTGGTCACGGTTACGGATTGCATCAGGTAGGGCAGCGCCATCAGGGCGGCGGCGTTGATAATCCAGGTCAATAACAGGCGCATCGGGACCCTTTTATTGTAATTTTTGATTTGAATTTTGTAATGCGGGAAACTGGCGCGGGGCCGCCGCGCCAGGGTAATGCGGGTTACCGATATCGATTAATAGCGGTATTGATCCGGCTTGTACGGACCGTCCTTGCTGACGGTGATGTACGCGGCTTGCTCATCGGTCAAAACGGTCAGTTGGGCGTTGAGCTTTTTGAGCTGCAGGCGCGCCACTTTCTCGTCAAGGTGTTTCGGCAGCACGTAGACGCCGACCGGGTACTTGTCGATGTTGCCGAACAGTTCGATCTGGGCGATGGTCTGGTTGGCGAACGAGGAGCTCATCACGTACGACGGATGGCCGGTGCCGCAACCGAGGTTGACCAGGCGGCCTTCGGCCAACAGGATGATGCGCTTGCCCGACGGGAAGATCACGTGATCGACTTGCGGCTTGATGTTGTCCCACTCGTATTTCTTGAGCGAGGCGACATCGATTTCGTTGTCGAAGTGGCCGATGTTGCAGACGATCGCCTGGTCCTTCATCGCCAGCATGTGCTGCTCGGTGAGGACGTGATAGTTGCCGGTGCAGGTGACAAAAATGTCGCCGTGTTCGGCGGCGTAATCCATCGTCACCACGCGGTAACCTTCCATCGCCGCCTGCAACGCGCAGATCGGGTCGATTTCGGTGACCCAGACCTGGGCCGACAACGCGCGCATGGCCTGGGCCGAGCCCTTGCCGACGTCGCCGTAGCCGGCGATGACGGCAACCTTGCCGGCGATCATGACGTCGGTAGCGCGCTTGACGCCGTCGACCAGCGATTCGCGGCAGCCGTACAAATTGTCGAACTTCGACTTGGTGACGGAATCGTTGACGTTAATCGCCGGGAAAGCCAGCTTGCCTTCCTTGTGCATCTGGTACAGGCGGTGCACGCCGGTGGTGGTCTCTTCGGTCACACCGAGGATCGCCGGCAGGCGCTTCGAATACCAGGTGGCGTCTTTTGCCAGGTGCGCCTTGATCGAATTGAACAGGCAGATTTCCTCTTCCGAACCGGGGCTGGCCAGCACCGAGATGTCGGTTTCGGCGCGCGTACCCAAATGCAGCAGCAAGGTGGCGTCGCCGCCGTCGTCGAGGATCATGTTCGAATAGACACCATCGCCGGGCCACTCGAAGATGCGGTGGGTGTAGTCCCAGTATTGATCGAGCGTTTCGCCCTTGACGGCGAACACCGGGGTGCCGGCGACGGCGATGGCGGCGGCGGCATGGTCCTGGGTCGAGTAGATGTTGCAAGACGCCCAGCGCACCTGCGCGCCAAGCGCTTCGAGCGTCTGGATCAGCACCGCGGTCTGAATCGTCATGTGCAGCGAGCCGGTGATGCGCGCGCCCTTCAATGGCTGACTGGCGGCGAATTCCTGGCGAATCGCCATCAGGCCCGGCATTTCGGTTTCGGCAATCTTGATTTCTTTGTTACCCCATGCGGCCAAGCTGATGTCGGCGATGTGGTAGTCGTTGATGCTCTTGAGTACGGCGTTCATCACGCCCTCCTTTCAGTTAGAAAAAAGTAACGTGAGCGCAGTGTAGTCCGAGCCTGGCGAAAATGAATTCGTCGCAGCGCTCCTCGGAATGTAAAATTTTATCACAGAACAGGAAATCTGGATGTCGGCCCTGCTTGCAAAATGGGGTCCTGGCGAACGCGAGGACCCCATCTGCGCGAACAGCTAGCGTGTTACGACAAGCCGGCCTCGGCGCGCAGCAGCGCGACCTTGTCGGTACGCTCCCAGGTAAATTCCGGCTCTTCGCGGCCGAAGTGGCCGTAAGCTGCGGTTTTCTGGTAGATCGGACGCAGCAGGTCGAGCATCTGGACGATGCCTTTCGGGCGCAGGTCGAAGTGTTCCATCACCAGCCGGGCAATCTTGTCGTCGGAGATGACACCGGTGCCTTCCGTGTAGACGGTGATGTTGATCGGTTTGGCGACGCCGATTGCGTAGCTCACTTGGACCTGGCACTGGCGCGCCAGGCCGGCCGCGACGATGTTCTTGGCGACATAGCGCGCCGCGTACGCCGCCGAGCGGTCGACCTTGGACGGGTCCTTGCCGGAAAAAGCGCCGCCGCCGTGCGGTGCGGCGCCGCCGTAGGTGTCGACGATGATCTTGCGGCCGGTCAGGCCGCAGTCGCCCTGCGGGCCGCCGATGACGAAGCGGCCGGTCGGGTTGACCAGGTAGCGCGTGCCAACCAGCCATTCGCGCGGCAGCACCTGCTTGATGATCTCTTCGATCACCGCTTCTTCGATCTGGCTGTGCGACACTTCCGGCGCGTGCTGGGTCGACAGCACGACGGTGTCGACCGCGACCGGGCGGCCGTCGACGTAGCGCAGCGTGACCTGCGACTTGGCGTCCGGGCGCAGCCACGGCAGCCGGCCGTCCTTGCGCAGTTGCGACTGGCGCTCGACCAGGCGATGGGCGTAATGGATCGCGGCAGGCATCAGCTCGGCCGTCTCGTCGCAGGCGTAGCCGAACATCAGGCCCTGGTCGCCAGCGCCCTGGTCGAGGTCGATGCCGGCGCCTTCATTGACGCCTTGCGCGATGTCGGGCGACTGCTTGTCGTAGCACACCATTACCGCGCAACCCTTGTAGTCGATGCCGTACTCGGTGTTGTCGTAGCCGATGCGCTTGATGGTCTCGCGCGCAACCTGAATATAATCGACGTTGGCGTGGGTGGTGATCTCACCGGCCAACACCACCAGGCCGGTGTTGCACAGCGTCTCGGCGGCGACGCGCGCAGCCGGGTCCTGTTCGAAAATAGCGTCCAGGATGGCGTCGGAAATTTGGTCGGCAACCTTGTCGGGGTGGCCTTCGGACACGGATTCAGAGGTGAAAAGATAGTCGTTGGACATGGAAGCTCCTGTTACTGTTCATAAAATCAATATCGCAGTAAAGGCACTTTCCTGCGACGCTTTAGCGACATTTATATTCCGCTTCGCAAGTTGTCTATTAACTCGGCGGATCCATCAACGTGGTATTTTACGCTCCTTGTGAATTTTTGGCTGGGTTACCGGCCGTACACTGACGTCAGTCAACTACCATGCTCGTTCTCCTCTTCCGATTGCTGTCGTTTTTACCGCTTCCGCTGCTGCACCTGCTCGGGTCCGCGCTCGGCTGGCTGGTGTACCTGGCCTCGCCATCGTACCGGCGCCGGATGCGCGCCAACCTCGAGGCGGCCGGACTCGGCCGCGAGCTGTCGCGCGCGGTGGCCGAGTCCGGCAAGGCCATTGTCGAACTGCCGTTCGTCTGGTGCGCCAGGCCGGAACGGGTGGCGCGTCACGCCACCGACGAGAACTGGGAGCACGTGCAGGCGGTACTCGATAGCGGCCGCGGGATTGTCTTTTTGACGCCGCACCTGGGCTGCTTTGAAATCACCGCGCAACAGATCGCGCTGCGCACGCCGCTCACTGTCATGTACCGCCCGCCCAAGCAGGCGGCGCTGAAACCCTTGATCGAGGGCGCCCGGGCGCGCCACAACTTGCACCTGGCGCCGGCCAACCTGTCGGGGGTACGGATACTGGCCAAGACGCTGAAAAAAGGCCAGCCGATCGGCCTGCTGCCGGACCAGGTGCCGCAGCAGGGCGAAGGCGTGTGGGCGCCGTTTTTCGGCCGCAGCGCTTACACCATGACGTTACCGGCCAAGCTGGCGCAGATGGGCGATGCCGCGGTGATCCTGGTGTACGCCGAGCGCTTGGCCGCGGGTAAAGGCTTCGTGGTGCGCTTCGTGCCGTTCGAGGGCGAACTGAGCGGCACCGCCGCCGAACAGGCCGGTGCGATCAACCGCGCGATGGAGCAGCTGATCGCGCGCTGCCCGTCGCAATATTTCTGGAGCTACAACCGCTACAAGCAGCCGGATGGCGTCGCCGCGCCCGAAGCCCGGGCGCAAGCATGAGGTTGCTGCTCGGACTGATGTGGCTGCTGCACTGGCTGCCGCTGCCGCTGCTGGGGCGCTTCGGCGAAGCCATCGGCAGCCTGCTCTTCATGGTCTTGAAGACGCGGCGCCACATCGCCCTGACCAACCTGCGGCTGTGCATGCCGGAATTGTCGGATGCCGAACGGATGAGCTTGGCGCGCCAGCACTTCCAGGCTTATTCGCGCAGCGTATGGGAGCGCGCCATTCTTTGGTGGGCATCTCCGGCCCGGTTGCGCCGCCTGATCCGGGTCGAGCCCGGCGTGCCGCTGGCGGCGATCGACGCGGGCCCGGTGATTTTGCTGTGCCCGCACTTCGTCAGCCTGGATGTGGCCGGCGTGGCGGTGATGCTCGAATCGAGCCTGTGCTCGATATATGTGCGGCAGAAAAACCGCGCCTTCGACGACGTGCTGCGGCGCGGCCGCTCACGCTTTCGCCCGGTGCAGTTGTTCTCGCGCCAGCAAGGCGTCAAGCCAATCATGCGCGCGCTGCGCGAGGGCCTGCCCTACTTCATGCTGCCGGACATGGATTTCGGCGACAAGGACGCACCGTTCGTGCCGTTCTTCGGCGTACCGGCAGCGACCCTGACGGCGCCCGGGCGCATCGCCGCGGCCGCCGGCGCCCAGGTAATCCCGGTGGTGGCGACCTACCTGCCCAACTATCGGGGCTGGACGGTTAAATTCTACCCGGCCTTCGCCGACTACCCCGGCGGCGACACGATCGAAGCGGCACGCCGCATGAACGCCTTCATCGAAGAGCGCGTGCGCGAGGCGCCGGCCGAATACTTCTGGACCCACAAGCGCTTCAAGACGCGCCCGGCCGGCGAGATGTCGCCCTACGCCCGATAAACCACCATAACCGATATACTTTTATTATGAAATTGAAATTTACCAAGATGCACGGCGCTGGCAACGATTTTATCGTCGTCGACGCCATCAACCAGCAGGTCGACCTGTCGACCCAGCAGTGGGCGGCGCTGGCCGACCGCCGTTTCGGCATTGGCGCCGACCAGGTGCTGGTGGTCCAGAAAAGCGACACCGAAGGCTGCGACTTTCGCTATCGTATCTTCAACAATGACGGCGGCGAAGTCGAACAGTGCGGCAATGGCGCCCGTGCGTTCGTCAAGTTCGTCACCGAAAAAGGCTTGACGACGCAACGCGCGATCCGGGTGCAAACCATGAACGGCATCATCGCGCCGCGCCTGGAAGACGACGGCAGCGTGACGGTCGACATGGGCGCGCCGGTACTTGAGCCGGCGCTGGTGCCGTTCGACAGCGCCGGCCTGGCCGGCTGGGCCGAGGGCGGCGACACCTTGTGGCCGCTGTCGATCGAACAGCCGGGCGGTGCCAACACCGTGTTCTTGTCGGTCGTCTCGATGGGCAACCCTCACGCGGTGCAGGTGGTCGACGACGTCGATTGCGCGCCGGTCGAGCAAAGCGGCCCGCTGATCGAGCACCACCCGCGCTTCCCGAACCGGGTCAACGCCGGCTTCATGCAGATCGAAGGCCGCCATCGCATCAAGCTGCGGGTGTACGAGCGCGGCGCCGGCGAAACCCTGGCCTGCGGTACCGGCTCGTGCGCGGCGGTGGTGGCCGGCATCCGGCGCGGCCTGCTCGATTCGCCGGTGCAGGTAAGTGCGCGCGGCGGCGAACTGTCGGTGGCGTGGGCCGGCATTGGTGCACCGGTCTACCTGACCGGGCCGGCGGTGACGGTGTTCGAAGGCGAAGTGACGCTGTAGCCAGGCCGACCCGGGCGCTGCGCGTTTCTGGTCAATTCGATTTGTTCATCATTGCGTTGGCAACGCGTGCAGTCGATCGGCCCTGACCAGAACAGGTGCGATAAAAATTACTTTGCGCAACGACATCTGTGGGCCGTGGGGCTGCATGCGAAAGTGCCCACGTCGCCAGTGCGTTGCCGTCTCGCCGTGTTGGCGCTGCGCGTGCCCGGGCAATGCCAATGGCCCGAGCAGGACCCGGTCATACAACCGCTCGACTTGCCGGCGTAGTTTTGACGCCTTCTTGGGACCGACGCGATCAAGTTGCTTTATAGCGTCGGTGAAAGGCGACTCTTCGATACGTCGGGCCTGCTCCAGATTTCCGTACAAAAAAACCTTGCAGCACAGTTGCACGATCGTGTCGTAGTGCTTCAGGTACCCCGGTTTGTCCGGGTGATCGAAAGCGCGGCGGATAACTTCGTTCAACGGCATTTTTTCATCATCGATCATCAGCTCGATGAAACCAACGCCGAGCTTCACAGCGACATCTATTTTGTAGATCGCGACCACACTGATCGCGCGTCGGTTGTCGCGCTTCGATTCGAACACGTAAGCACCTTCAATGCGATTGAAGACAGACGCCTCGCTTGGCGTTGCAATGGCTTGCTTCATCGCTTCGCCAAAAAGGATATAACAAGCAGGCATTGGCGGACGCAACTGATCGACAGGGATGTCGCCGCCAAGATCGGAATCTGCCAGCAAATGTGCCAGCGAGGGCGTAAGTTCGATCAAGACATGAGGGCGGCGCCAGAACATCAACGGCGCCGTGGCAAACATTGCCAGCGTATCGGTCGCAGCCGGCCGTAGCAGCGTGCCGTCCTTCCAGATCGGGTCGGCGCAAATGGTTTCCTCCATCGCCTCCACGTTTTGCGCGTAACGATAGCACGGCCCGGCAATTACCCGATCAGCCAGCGATTGACCGTGTACGCCTTCCTGCAACGCCGCCCAGCGCTGCCACGCCGCTACGAGGCGCACGTTACGCGCGTGTACGGGATGCGGGACGGCTTGCTGTTGTAGTTGCGCCCGGGGCGCCAGCGGATGCTCTTGCGCGTGCAGACGAACTTGTTTTCGTAGTGCGAAGCCGCTTTCGGCCCGGCCTGGTAATTGTTGGTGGCGCTATGGTGCACCGAGACGATCAGGTATTCGCGCGCGCCGATGCTTTCGCGCGCAGGCTCGCCCGGCACCGGGCGCCGCGGGTCGGCGCTGAAGTGCCCGCCGAGCTGGAACGTACGGCCGGCCTGCGCAGTCCGGCCGTTGCCGGCGGCCTCGAAGTACTGGGTCATGCGGTCTTTTTCTTCCATCAGGCGCTGCGCCAACTGTTCGCCGTCGCGCGAGTCCTTGAAGCCGTATGAACCGGTGTTTTCGTATATTTCGTGAGCAAATACGTCGCCCTGGGCGTTGAGCGAGTGGCCGCTCACTAGTTGCGCATAAGGGTTCTTGTAGTCGAAACTGGCCAGCGTCAGCACGCCCGAGCCGAGTCGCCGTACCGCTTGCCACTGGGCGATGCCGTCATCTTCCATCGCCCCGACCTGGCTGCGAAACGGCATTTCTTGCGGCCTGATCGCGTTGGCGGTGGCGTCGATCGGCTCGGCCAGCGTCGTGTTGTCGCCGATCCAGAGAGTGTGGCCATCGGCGCGGTGTTCATACCAATAGTGCAGGCCCAGATCTTCCCAGCGCCGGGTGCAGGTGGTTGTAGTCGGTTTCGTTGTATTGGTTGGCGCAGGTTAGCTTCGGGTCGTCGCCATAGAGACAGGTCTTCCAGTCGCGTGTCTGGTAATGGTCGAAGGTCGCTTCGGTAAGTTCGATCACGCTGCGGTTCTGGAACGAAACATTGTCCTTGCGCAGCCTGGCAAACGCCAGCCATGGTTCCAGCACCATGCTGTAATAGGCAAAGCCGCCATCGGTGCGGACGAAGCGAAATTCGGTGACGTATCCGTTGAAGTAGCGCAGCGAGCCGTCCTCGCGCACCATCGAGATGGTCACCATCCGCGCCATGATGCGCTTGAGCGGGATCCGCGCGTCGTCCGACAGCACTTCGGCTTCGAAGCGGAAGTCGCGTGAAATGGCTTCGCTGGCGTCCAAGGTGTTGACGAGCATGACCGCCTGCCCGGGGCCGTCGCCGCGGGGGAAATCCATGCGCAACAGGCGGGTGTCTTGCGCTCCCTTGCCGAAGGCGGACAAGGCCGCCATTGCCGTCGTCGTGGTGCTCTCAGCCATGCTACGTGTCCTCCGTTGTTCATTCAAAGAGTCAAATGACCAACAGAAACTATAGGTTTGTTAACCACGCGCAAGTTGATCCAGATCAAACTAGGTGTTGCCGGCTTGACCGTGATCCAAATGCAAGATGTAACAGACGTTGGCCCGCGACACGTTGCCGGGGCCGCTGACGAGAAAGGAATCCCATCCCAGCCGCCGCATCTTGTCGGGTCGCGCGGTGCTCAAAACCAGCGGCTCGATGCACGGCTTGCTCAGTATCAGGCACACTTCATATTGCAGATCCGGCGCGCCCATGAGCGCAAGCATCTTTGCCAGCGCGGCGGCGGCGTCGCCGCGCGGCAAAAACCGCGTCAGGCTCGCCTTGTCGAGCGGGCCGATCCTCAGCCGAACCCGCAGATCCTGGCGCCACAGCCGCACACCCAAGGCAGCGCCGTAGCCGAGCTTGGGATTCGCGGTCCCCAGCTTGCTGCGCTTGCTTTGCGGGATGTAGTCCCAGCTTCCGACGAATTGCTCCGCTTCGATCGGCAGGCGGAAATAGTCCTCCAGCACGCGGCCAATGGTGCTGGCCGAAACAGGGCGCGTGCGCAGCAGCGCCGCATAATAGCCAGCGACGTCTTCCGTCATCCCGCCAATTTCGCGCTTGCCGGGTCCGCTTGAAAAAGCATCGGTGCGAATGCCTGCCAGCGCCATCAGCCGCGGCAGCAGGCTGTCCTTGCCCTGTGTGTCGAACGTATGCTCGACGCGATACTTACCCCACGCCTGATAGAACAATCCCACCATGCGATTAGAAAAAATATCGAGAAATGCGCGCGCGCCGGTATTTTTTTCGCGCCGTTCAAGTTCGGCGATCAGCTCCGAATAGTGAAAGGGCAACGCGCCGTTGACGCCGAGCAAGCCGATAAAGGCGGGCGTGAGGTGAATCCGCGCTTTGCCGTGTTTCAACGCGACCGGCAGTGAGGCAATCTGGCCCGGACTAGCGCCAACCTGGGTCACGAGGGATTCGAGCTCGCTCGCGGGGAAACTCAAGGACAGGCTGTTGCGGAACCTCAGCACATCCGAAAACGCTTTATCGTGCGGCACGCCGTTCTTGGCCAGCCATTGCACAAGGACGCGCACCGCCTGGAAAAACTGAAAGCGGTACGGCTCTTCGGTGAGATGCCCGACTACACCAGGTTCACGCTGCCGCTTCGTGGCTTGCATCGGATCAGCTCCTCTCCCGACGTTTTAGACAAGATAACCAATTCGATGAAACTGTTCAGTTGGACATAGAGACCAAGGAATTGGTCAATAACCTGGACAAACAGGTGCATGCCATTACCGACAAATGCTTCTTCATCGAGCGTGATGCGCACTTCAGTCCCGTGGACCAGGGATGCGCCGCGCTTGTGACGCCGCCATGTTGTGGCCGCGACATGATCGAGACCGACGATGCCGTTGATCTGGCGCCGCGTAATGGGTGATTGAGGAAGGTCGTACAAGACGAGCATCTCGCGGAATGCTGCCAAGCCTTCCTGCGCAAGCGAGTGATGATTTAACGTCAGGTGGGATATCAGACGCCAGTGCAGGCCGAATCCCGGGTCGAAGCGGTAAGGCTGACTGGGGCGGCGCAAGAAACGCATCGGACTGCCGTTCGCCGCGGCCAAGGGCAGCAAGTCGCCACTTGGTTGGCCATATTTGAGCATGCCCGGCAACTCCCGGTTGGTACACGTCAGCTCAATCGACAGGCTGGTCTTTTCGATCGCCAGCGGCTCGAAGTCGGCGTCAACCAGGGTGATGCGCTTTTCATGGCCGGGGCTGACCTGCGCCAGCGCTTCGTCGTGCCGCAGCACCCAATAGTGGCCTTTTTTGGTCTCGCCTTCGCTGTGGCGCAGGGAGTAGAACTGCCGAAACTCGGTTACGACACTGTGGTTTTCGCGCTGCCGAAGCACATGGACGGAATCGATCGAATAGACTTCGAAGGCGCTCGCATTGGTCGGATGCGCGAGCACCGAATAGTCCGCAGCGAAATGCGTCACCGCGATCGGGACGCCGTTTCGTTGGAACAGATTGACCACCGGAGTACACGACAGCAGCAGGTTGGTGGGCGACAGGCTGCGCAGCAGGCGTGCGTTCTGGGAGTCCGGGCGCACGCCATCCATTGCCAAGTGCAAGGTGACGCGGTTGTAATTTTCGGGCAGCCGAAGATGAATTGCCGCCAGATCGATGTCGAAGAAGTTGAATTTTTCGGGGAAGGCGAAGTATTCGGTCAACACGCGGTAGGCCTGATGGGAGCGCGCTCCAAACGGTATGAGTGCGTCCGTTTCGGCGAATCCGACTTGGGCGAGGGGAATTGTGGTGAGTGGCCTCCATTCGCCATTTTCAAGTTCGACAAACGCGCGCACGGTTCGCATAAATAGTGCATCGCGCAGTGCCGAACAAAACGAGGGTTCGCCATTAATAAAGACGCGCAACGGGCCATGCACCAGTTGCCCGAGGCTGGCCGCAGCAGAAGTACCTTCAATGACAATGCTCAACGACGAGCTGACGTTGGCAGGCAGCTGCGCACTGGCTGGCGCATCGATCACTGCATCGAAACGGGCCGCGGTCAGGGCGATGGGCGCCAGCGCCACGTCATACGCGGTCGTGAACTTGCAACGCACTCCTTGGATAAGCGCGGATTCCATTTCCGTTCCGCGCGCGATGGCGGTGGCCGTCGTCATGGCCTCGTTGTGAGCACGCGTGCAAAGCACCTGCACGATCGCACATGATGGGAACGGCCGCAGATAGTGAGGGAACAGGGTTTCGAACAGCGCTTCCGTAAATTGCGGATAGTCGTCGTCCATCCGCTTCGAAATGCGGGCGCCGATCAACGCCACCGCCTGGATCAGGTGTTCGATGTGGGGGTCTTCGCAAACGTCGCCGGCGATTTGAAGATTGCCGGCGAGCGCAGGGTAGCGCTCGTAAAACTCACGCAAGAAACCTCGCAAGATGATCAGTTCGCGCTCGACGTACGGTAGCAGAGCGGCGAGCGTCATGCGAAGCCCCCTCGACGCACGCCCGAGCTATGGATCGAGTACTGCTGGGTCGATTGCTTGAGCACGGCGTCGAATTGCACCGGCTCGGCAGCCGCGTCGGCTTTCAGCGTTGCGCAGATGATGAAGTCAATCCTGTTGATGGCGCCGCGGTGGATGCGTAGCGCAGCGCTCACGGCGTGCAGCCTGGGCTCATGGCGTTCGATGGCAAGCTGGACGGCAGCGCAAATGCGCTTTTGATCGACGTCGCTGCTGAGGCACAGCCCGGCAAAGTCCATCAGGCCGTAGTTGAGTACCGAGGCACCGGTTTCGGGATAGGGGGCCAGTAGAAAATCAGGCAGCCCGGCGCGGGTGTTGAGCAAGGCTTCCAGATCGCGGGCGACAGCGTCTTTAAGCTGGCTCAACGTCCATCCAAAGCCGTCCGGGAACTCATCACACGGGGCATTTTTCAGCCGGTCAAATAATCCCGGCGCGTACCGCTGCGTCATAACGATCCCACAAATCTAGCCTGCCGGAAACGACACGAAGCAGCCATTATCGATCGATCGTACGCTTACAAGTTGCGATTGCGAAAAAGAGAGCAGCGGCGATTCTTACTGTATTTGCGCTGCATAGTTTACATTTGAAAATGATTTCAACTGAGCAGCATCAACGTCGTGTGCCGGAACAACTTCATGCTGTCGTGGTGCCCATGTTCAAGCAGAAATGGAGAACGCGATGAGTTTGCCATCCAAAGTGTTGTGGTCCGAAGGACTGACATTAGGCCCGCAGCAATTCCAACAGCAGGATCGGTATCATGAGGCGAGACTGCAGCGGATTGCGGCAGCAATCAACCCGCACGCGTGGGGCGTGCATTCGGTGCAATGGAATCACGATGGTTTGGCCAACAACCTGCTGATACCCGATTGGATGTCGCTCATTTTCCAGGACGGCGAAATCTTCGACGCACCGGCGACGGACACGCTGCCGAGCACCATTGACTTGAGCAAATTGCCGATGACCGAACAGTGCTTCACATTCTATGCCGCGCTGCCGACGCTGAAAGCGCATGGCAGTAATTTGTCGGACTCGCCTACGTCCCGTAATGGCGCGCGCTACGTGCAAGTCGAAAGCGATACGGCGGATCTCTTCACCGAGGCATTCAGCATCGATGTAGCGTTTTTGCGCAAGACAGTGCATTTGCTGTCGCATCTCGAATCACGCAACGCCTTTGTCAGTTTTCCCGTGGTCCGCGTTCGCCGCGTGGCAAACGGCGGTTTCGAAATTGATCCGGCTTTCGTGCCGCCGAGTTTGTCGGTCGCTGCCGCCCCTTGGCTACAAGTCATGCTTAACAAGCTGTTGAGCAAATTGAGTATCAAGATCGAGTCCCTGTATTTGCGCCACCGGCAGTCGAGCACAGACGTATTTGAGGTCCACAGCGGCGATATTTCCTCGTATTGGATGCTGAACACCGTTAGCACAGCGGCGGCATCGCTGACGCATTGCGCAACCTACAAACAGCATCACCCCGAAATACTTTTTGACAAACTGATGTCGCTCGCTGGCGGCCTGATGACTTTTTCGAAAAAATACGCCGTTGGTGACTTGCCTTCTTACAACCATATAGAACCGGCGCATGGGTTCGCCCGACTAGATACAATCGTGCGCGAACTGATCGAGACGGTAATTTCCTCGAGATATTTCACGATCCCGCTCGTGATGGTTGAGCGAAAAAGCACGCACTATTGCGGGCAGCTAGATACAAGCCAGGTCAACAGCCGTACTGCCTTGTTCCTTGCCGTGAATGCCGACATGCCGGCACTTGAGCTGGTCGCCGCGGTCCCGTTGCGTTTCAAAGTCGGTTCGCCTGAAGAGATCGAACGATTTATCGGACTGGCATTGTCAGGGGTAGAGCTGATTCATATGGCGCAAGTACCGCCCGAGGTACCTGTGCGGCCCAATACCTATTATTTTTCGATTCAGAACAAAGGGCCGTTGTACGAGGCAATGTTAAAGAGGCAGAGCATCGCGATCTATGCTCCAGCCGGAATGAACGGACTCAAACTGGAACTGTTCGCAATAGCAGCCTGATGCGCTCTTGCATAGACATCGAAAAATCCCTACGCCGCCAGATCATAGCGGCCCCCTGACTGCGCACCATCCCCAGCCTGCGGCAACAGCGTCTTGAGGCGATACAGCCGCTGGCGGTAGTTTCCTTCCGGCCCGCCCGGACCGCAATCGACATCCTCGAATAGCCGTACGATGCGCTCGAGCGCGTGGCGCTGCTGCGCCGTCTCGATTAGCACCAGGCGCCGCTTGCTGCGGCCGTAGCTGGCGCGGATGTCGATCACCAGGCAATGACCGCGGTCGGCCTGGCCGATATCGAGCAGCAGCGCTTCGGCCCGGCTCAGGCCGAACATGGCGGCGAGCTCGAGCCGCGCTGCCAACAGCGGATGGCTGGCGCCGAGGTCAAGGCCAATGCCAATGCGCAGCGCGCCGGTTTCGCTGAACGCCCTGCCTGCAAGGCGCGGCGCGATCTTGCGCAGCGCGGCGGCGGCGGCGGTGCAGCCGAGGGCGGCGGCTTTCTGCAGCCAGTACACCGCCCGCACATCGTTGGTTTCACTTTCGCGGCGGGCGCGCCAGGCTTTGTTGCCGCATTCGAACTGGGCATCGCGGTGGCCCATCGCGGCGGCGCGCACGAGGTATTCCTGGGCGTCGGGCACGTTACGCTGCGAGAATTCCGGCTTGATATAGATGCGCGACAACGCGTACCACGCTTCGGCCAAGCCCTGCTCGCCGGCCAGGGTCAGCCAGCGGATCGCTTTCTTGAAGTTGGCCGAGCCGGCGCCTACCGCGGTGCGGGTGCCGTCGGCCCGCATGCGCGCGCACCACAGGCCGAGCGCCATCTGGGCATGTCGGTCGTTCCCGGCCGCCGCCAGTTCCCAGAACCGCCCGATGTCGCCGTCGCCGTCGCCGGCCAATTCGGTGCGGGCCTGTTGCGGGCCGGCCGTCAGCGCGCGCGCGCAGCGCGACAGCAGCGTGACTTCGGCGCTCGTCAGCGAGAGCGGTCCCTTGCCGGCGGCGTTGAAGGCCAGCACCAGCGCGCGCGCTAGCGGCAGAGCGCGCTTGAGGTAGTCGCCCCACTGGCGCGCCTCCCAGGCGGCGTCGAGCAGCGCGAACTGGGCCTGCGGCAAGCCGGCATCGGCGGCGCGCCGCAGCCAGCGCCGGTTCAGCGGGTTTAGGGCGTTGTGCGGATTCGGCGCGGTGTCGGAGGACAAGACGCCAACTGCGGCAGCGGCCGGCGACACAATGGCATGCTGGCGCGACAGCAGCCACTGGGCTTCGGCAACGCCGTCGCGCGCCGCCTCGGCCAAGGCCTGCAGCGCCTTGGCGCGACAGCCAGGGTCGACGCCGGTTTCCGCTGGCTGGCCCAGCACCAGCTGGGCCAGTATCAGGCCGGCGCCGGCCACACCACGGTCGTAGGCGCGGACGTACCAGCGCGCCAGCGGCTGCCCGCTACGGCGCGCCAGCGCGAGCGGGATGTGCGCGCCGATCAGTTCGCACGCTTCGTCGCTGCCTTGCTGCGCCGCCCGCTCCAGCCAGTACAGCGCGGTGGGCAGGCTGTTAGGCAGGCCGGCGCTGCCGAACAGATACAGCTTGCCCAAGCTCAGCTGCGCCGCCGGCTGGCCGGCGCGCGCGGCGCGAATGACCGCTAATTGTTCACGATTGGCCATTGGTATTGCGGTAAAAGTGTAGTAAAAGCCAGTAAAACATGAACGAGGTGTCTGCAGCTCAAGGCTGTCGAGGAAGTCGGCGGTTTATCAATATACAACAGCTGCGCGTTGGCGCCGCGCGCGCAACGCCAGCCGAAGTCTAAGACGGCAGGCGCAAGGCAGCGGGCCGAATCCGGCAATGCTTGCGTTTCCGCAAACAATGACGACACCGCACCAACCTTTACAACGTGGAATTACGCACAAAACAATGCTTTCGTCATGTTGCCGCGTTTCAAAAATACAACAGCACAACTCGAATTATTGGCTTTCAACCAAGGTGAACCCTCATAATTAACCAACACGCCATGCTTGAGGTAACAAGCAATTAAGGTTCACTACATCCGAGCGTTCAGAAATTCAAATAACTCAATGCTCTACGGATTCTACCGATTTACTTTTTAAGGATTGATACATGAAAAAATCACTTTTGGCTCTGACACTTCTGGGCGCCTTCGCCGGTGTTGCACAAGCTCAAACCGCAGTTCAGATCTACGGTACCGTTGACGCTGGCGTCATCAAGCGTACGAACCAGACCCTGAACGTCGGCAAGCGCGCCAACAACACATTGGGTTTCAAAGGTACTGAAGAGCTGGGCAACGGCCTGAAAGCGCTGTTTCAACTGGAAGTTCGTTACGAGCCGGACACCGGCACGCTGGAAAGCGTCACCCGCCCATTGTTCCAGGGCCAGAGCCGCGTCGGCCTGCAAGGCGACTTCGGTATGGTTCGCCTGGGCCGCGGCCTGACCGCGTTCCAAGAGACGAGCACCGCGTTCGAGCCATTCCACGGCCTGCCAACGCCTGCCGGCTTCCAGACCGACCTGCAAATTGCCGGTTACACCTCGGAACCGTTGAACCCAGCCGGTAGTTCGCTCAACCGTTTCTCGAACGCGCTGTTCTACAACTCGCCTGAATTCGCTGGCTTCCAGGTCAACGCGACCGTCGGCACCAAAGAAGCCAACGGCGGCGCCGCCATCCAGGGCCGCAACCCTGTCGGCACTCCTGCACAATACGCGCCTGGTTCCGAAGCATCGGCCAACCCGTACTCGATCGCGACCACCTACAAGAACGGCCCGATTGCCGCGATGCTGGCAACCGAGCGCAACGCTGTCGAGACCCGCCTGTGGTCGATCGCCGCGTCGATCTTCGCTACGCCTGAACTGAAACTGATGGCGTCGTATCAGCGTCAGAACCAGGACCACACGCGCGCAATCAACCCGCTGACCAAGGCATGGGTCCTGGGTGCGAACTACACCATGGGCCCAGGCAAGATCCTGGCCGGTTATGGCCAGAAGAGCCCGGATGGCGTCGCCAAGACCAAGCAATTGTCGGTGGGCTACGAGTACAGCCTGTCGAAGCGTACCTACCTGTACGCAGATGCATCGCGTAAAAAAGGCGGCGTTCAGGTTCCACAGACTCAGAATATCTACGCGCTGGGCGTCAACCACGCTTTCTAAGCTGACGCAGGGGGTTTCCCCTGCTTCACTGTGAATCGACAAGGGCGGGGATGGGCAACCATCACCGCCCTTGATACGTCTGGGCACTGGCTCAGGCGTTTGTGACTTTTACGCAACTTTACACCGCCATATGCCCCGCCTTTCTGTACAACACCAAAGAACGATGGCATATTGATGTGAACGGATTAGTACGCGCGTTCGTTTTTCATAAAATTATATCCTTGGAGATGCAATGAAAACAAAATTCCTCGCCGCAGTCATCGCTACTTGTTTTGCCGCACCTGTCATGGCCCAGTCCAGCGTCACGATCTACGGTATCGCCGACGCCGGCCTGATGAAGCAAAGCGGCCAGACCCTGCGCGTGGTCAGCGGTATCGCCGATGGTTCGCGGCTTGGCTTCAAGGGTTCCGAAGACATCGGCGGCGGCTTCAAGGCGATCTTCAATCTCGAGGCGCGCGTCGAACTCGACAGCGGCTCGCAGAAGCCGACCCTGCTGTCCGACGAACAAGGCTTGTTCCTGACGCGCGGCATGGGCGCCGGCTTCAACAGCGTCCTCGCGCCGCTCGGCCCGCTCGGCGGCGCCCTGTCGGCCGGCGTATTGCAGAGCATTCGCGGCGGTTTCCAGGTCAAGGGCTCGGCTGCCGTCAATGCTGAAGGCGCGCTGTTCGACCGCACCTCGATGGTTGGCTTGATCACCCCGTTCGGCGCGTTCTTGATGGGCCGCATGTACACCCCTGGCTACGAAGTGTTCGCCGCATCCGACGTCTTCGAAAGCGGCACCGCCGGCGCCTGGGGCGGCATCACCGGCGGCACCGCCGGCTTCACCAACCTGGGCGTTGAAATCCGTTCGTCGAAATCGATCCAGTACCGGATCGCCACCCCGGCCGGCCTGGGCGGCTCACTGATGTACGGCACCAAGGGTTCCGGCTACCTGAACCGCTACAACAAGTTCTACGGCGCCGCCGCGACCTACAAGGCCAACGGCTTCGACGTCGGCGTCGCCCACAACCGCGGCTACGACCAGTCCGACAGAACCAGCCTGGTGACCAGCACGATCGGCGGCTCCTATACCATGGGCGAGTTCAAGTTCTTTGCCGGCTACCACGACCAGCGCAACCGCAACTCGGTGCTGCTGGCCGACTACACCGCCGGCTACAATGCCCAGATCGCTCCGGGAATTGCCGCTCAGCTGGTGCCGGCCGGCCCTCTCGCTCCTGTACTGGCTGCCGGAATGCGCACTGTGTTCCTGAACAATATCGGCGCCAACACGCAGCTTGACGCCGCCAGCTACCAGGTCGGCCTGCACTACCGGGTCGGCGCCGGCCGCGTCATGGCGTCGGTCGCGCACCAGAACGACCGCAGCAATTCCGACAGCGACGCCAACCTGTTCGCGCTGGGCTACGACTACAACCTGTCGAAGCGCACCGACATCTACACTGTTGTCGCGCAGATCAACAACAAGAACGAAGGTCAGTTCATCCCTGGCGCGGCTGGCTCGCCAGGCGGCTTCGCCAAGGTTCCAGGCTCGAACGCCCGCGCGGTCCAGGTCGGCATTCGTCACCGTTTCTGATCAATTCCCGCCCCGCGGCAAGACGCCTTCGGGCGTCTTTTTTTATGCCGGAAATGGGACCCCGGTCGGTTAGAATTGCACTCAAATCATTTCCACGCAAAGACATTAATGACCGACAACCTGGATTCCGCCGCCGTTGCCCATTTTTTGGCCGACAATCCGCAGTTTTTCGCCCGACATGCGACCTTGCTGGGCCAGGTCAAGCTGTCGAGCCCGCTGACCGGCAAGACCGTCTCGCTGCAGGAGCGCCAGATGGAAGTCATGCGCGCCAAGTACCAGGCGCTGGAATTGCAGCTGGGCAATTTGACGCGCCTGGCGCAGAAGAACGGCGCAATTGCCGAAAAATTCCACGGCTGGAACCAGGCGCTGCTGCAGGCGCGCCATGGCGCCGACCTGCCGCGCGCGCTGGTCGACGGCCTGTGCGCCCAGTTCGGCGTGCCGCAGGCAACGTTGCGCCTGTGGGACCTGGCGCCCGGCCATGACGACGCCTGGTTTGCGCAAGACGTATCGGAAGATGCCCGCATCTTCGCCAACAGCTTGCTGGCGCCCTATTGCGGCAGCAACCACGACTTCGAAGCGGTGCGCTGGCTCGGTGACGCCGGCGCCGTCCAATCGACCGTGATCTTGCCGCTGCGCAGCGGCGGCGCCGCCTTCGGCCTCTTGATCCTCGGTTCGGCCGACCCGGCCCGTTTCGAAGCCGACATGGCAACCGACTTCCTGATCCACATCGGCGAGACCGCCAGCGCGGCGCTGGCCGCGCTGCGCGCCTGACGGGCTTTACGCGCGTGACGATGAGTGAGAGCGCCGCCCGGCACGCGTGGCTGGCGCGCTACCTCGAGCAGCTGGCGACCCAGCGCCAGTTGTCGCCGCTGACCATCGACGCCTATCGCCGCGACCTGCAGGAGCTCGACGCGCTGGCCGGTGCCCCTTCGTGGCAAGCGATTGTCCACGCCGACATCCGCCGCTTCGCCGCCACCTTGCACGGACGCGGACTGGGTGCGCGCTCGATCGCCCGCAAGCTGTCGAGCTGGCGCGGCTTTTTCGACTGGCTGTCGCAGCAGTTGCCGCTGGCGGCCAACCCGGTCGATGGCGTGCGCGCGCCGCGCCGCCCCAAAACCTTGCCGAAGGCGTTGTCGGTCGACGACGCGGTGCATCTGGTATCCAGCGGCGCCGCCTTGCGCGACCATCCGCAGCCGTTCGAACTGTGCAACCGCGCGATGTTCGAACTGATGTATTCGAGCGGGCTGCGGGTGTCCGAGCTGGCCGGCCTCGACGTCGGCTACGTCAAGCCAGCCGCGACGTTGAGCCAACCGGGCAGCGCGCGCGCCCCGCTCGGCTGGCTCGACCTCGCTGCCGGCGAAGTGCTGGTCACCGGCAAGGGCAACAAGATGCGGCGGGTGCCGGTCGGCAGCCACGCGCTGGCGGCACTGCAGGCCTGGCTGGCGGTGCGGCCAGGCGCGGCCGACGGCGGCAACGCGCTGTTTTTAAGTCAGCGCGCCACCCGGGTGTCGCCACGCGTCGTCCAGCTGCGCTTGGCGGCCCACGCCGCCAAGGCCGGCACCGCCGTCAAGGTCCACCCGCACGTGCTGCGCCACTCGTTCGCCTCGCACGTGCTGCAGTCGTCGGGCGACCTGCGGGCGGTGCAGGAAATGCTCGGCCACGCCAGTATCACCTCGACCCAGGTCTACACCGCGCTCGACTTTCAGCACCTGGCAGCCGTCTACGACCAGGCCCATCCGCGGGCGAAGGCAAAATAAAGCAAGCCTGACAACATGACGCACATCAAGCATTTGCCGTCTGGTTGGAAGCAATTAAGGAAATCCGGCATAATCGCTCGATTATTTTCAGCCGCATCGCGGCACTCGCGCAAGGTTTGACATGGCATTGATCCCAAGCACTATCCTGACTGGCTTTCTCGGCGCCGGCAAAACCACGCTGCTCAAGCGCATCCTGCAAGAGGATCACGGGCTAAAAATTGCCGTCATCGAGAACGAGTTCGGCCAGGAAAACATCGACAACGACATCCTGGTCCAGCACAGCGACGAGCAGATCGTCGAGATGAACAATGGCTGCATCTGCTGCACCGTGCGCGGCGACCTGATCGTGGCGCTGGCAAAGCTGGCGCAAAAACGCGACGCCGGCGAGATCGCCTTTGACCGCATCGTCATCGAAACGACGGGCCTGGCCAATCCGGGGCCGGTGGCGCAGACCTTTTTCGTCGACGAGGAAGTCGGTTCTTACTACCTGCTCGACGCGGTTGTCACCGTCGTCGACGCACGCCACGCGATGATGCAGCTCGACGAGCACGAGGAAGCCCAGCGCCAGGTCGGCTTCGCCGACAAGATCCTCATTTCCAAGACCGACCTGGTCGAGCCTGCCCAACTCGACGCCTTGATGGCGCGCTTGAAACGCATCAACCCGCGCGCGCCGATCAGCCGCTCGGACTTCGGCCGCGCCCCGCTGGCCGAGGTGCTCGACCTGCGCGGCTTCAATTTGAACGACAAGCTCGACATCGACCCGGCGTTCCTGACCGAAGCCGAGGCAAGCGGCCACAATCACGACGACGAACACGAACACGTACACACCGAAGCGTGTGATCACGCCGGTCACGATCAAAATAACCACCACCACAGCCACCACAGCGACGATATTGCCGCCTTCGTATTTAAAAGTGAGCGCGCATTCGATCCGGCCCGGCTCGACCAGTTCCTCGCCGGCCTGGTCAACGTGTTCGGCCCGCGCATGCTGCGCTACAAGGGGGTGCTGCTGATGGAAGGTGCCGAGCGCAAGGTGGTGTTTCAGGGCGTGCATCAAATCATGGGAAGCGACCTTGGCGCCAAATGGGGCGAAACCGAGGAACGTCGCAGCAAAATGGTTTTTATTGGCAAAAATTTACCAAAAGATATCTTTATCCGCGGATTGGAGCAATGTTTGGTATAAACTATCCCGGTTTTACGATGCACGCCTGAGTGACGTGCATCGCGTCGGCGGTAGTCAGTAAAAATGGCGGTAGTACAGCAGGCCGTCAAGGTAGTGATCTCGCCCGCAACGTCCCTTGAGGGGTCGCTTGGCGCGGCCGAGTTAGCTGATAAAATGAAACCTCTGTCGTATCGAAGGTAAGCGAAGTCATGATTAAAACAACGAAATCCCCCACCGCCGCGACCACTGAAACCCGTCTCATTTCCGAAGATGAAATCCGGGCGATGAATGAGAAAGACTACATGAACGCGGCCCAGCTGGCGTTTTTCAAGGCGCGTTTGCAGCAGCTTGAAAAAGACCTGTTGAAAAACGCCGGCGAGACCACCGAGCACCTGCGCGAAACCGTGCTGGTGCCCGATCCGGCCGACCGCGCCACCATCGAGGAAGAGCATGCGCTTGAACTGCGCACGCGCGACCGCGAGCGCAAGCTGCTGAAAAAAGTCCAGCAGTCAATCGCGGCGATCGATGGCGGCGACTACGGCTGGTGCGAGGAAACGGGCGAGCCGATCGGCATCCCGCGCCTGATCGCCCGCCCGACCGCCACGCTGTCGCTCGAAGCGCAGCAACGCCGCGAGCTCAAGCAGAAGCTGTACGGCGACTAGGCGGCCCAGGCACCGGCACCCCGAAAAAGCATGCGCCTTTCCCGCATGCTTTTTTGTTTTCCGAACCCTGCCGTGCGCGCGGAAAGCTTGCCCATGGAATACACTACAGCGCCGCGCAGGAGTTTGACGCAGCGCACGCGTGCGCGCCAGTGCCGCGTCGGCGGCGTGCTAACGTCGTGAATCTCGCCGCAATCGCAACCAGGAATTGACTTGGGTATTTTCTCTTTCCTCAAGAAGAAAGACGCACCGCCGGACCCCGCTGCGGCTGCTGCCAACTCCCGGCTGCGCGGCGGTGAGCCGTCGCGCCTCGGCCTCGAGCATGAGGCCGAACGCGGGCGCCAGCGCGAGATCGCGCGCGCCACCGCCGCCAAGATCGACGCCATCGAATCGGCGATGGCGTTCGACATCTTCAACGAGCCCGAACCGGCCTGGGGCAGCCAGCCGCGCCGCCCCCGCACCAACGTCCAGATCGAGGCCAACGCGGCCGGCGCCGACACGTGGCCGGTGCTCGAACTGGCCACCACCGAGCTGCTGGCCGACGACGCCATGCCGGATGCCGCCAGCGCGCCGCAAACGGCGCCCGTGATCGAGGAAATCGCCATCCTGTTCGCCAACGCCCAGCTGCAGCTGGCCGAGCAGATGCTGGTCGACAGCCTGGCTGGCGTTGGCCAGAGTGACCGCAACGTGTGGTGGATGCTGTTCGACCTATATCAGGGCAGCGGCGCGCAGGACGCATTCGACAACGTGGCGATCGACTACGCCAGCCGCTTCGAAACCTCGCCGCCGAGCTGGAACCCGCTGCCGCACGCCGGCTTGGTTAACACCTTCGCCGGCGTCACCCCTACCGAGTCGTTCGGCCCGTTGCTCGACGCCGCCATCGCGCCGCAGCTGCAGCGCCTGCTCGAATTGGCCGCCGGCAGTCCGGCCACCCGGCTCGAATTCGGCCGTGTCACGGACGTCACGCCCGAGGGCTGTGCGCGCTTGCTGGCGGCGCTGAGCTTGCTACGCGGGGGCGGGCGCGAGCTGATCGTCGCCGGTGCCGCCGAGCTGGCCGAGACCGTGCGCGCCACCATCGCCATCGGCCAGCGCGACGCTTCCGAGGCGCCATGGCTGTTACTGCTCGAACTGTTGCAACTGATGAACCGCGAGAAAGACTTCGAAGAGACGGCGATGGACTACTGCGTCACCTACGAGCTGTCGCCGCCGTCGTTCGAGGCGCCGGCCAATGTCGCCAATGTCGCCAACGCCGCCAGCGCGCGCGCGCCGTCGCGCTCGGACCGCTTCATGCTGCCGGCCCTGATCGACGGCCCCGCCGCCAGGCTGTTCGACGCCATCGACGACTACGCCGCCCAATACCAGCCACTGGTGCTCGACTGTTCGCGGCTGGCGCGCATTGATTACAACGCCGCCGCCGCCTGGCTCGTGCGCCTGCGCGCGCTGGCTGCGGCCGGCAAGATCATCGAACTGCGCGACGTCAATCACCTGGTCGCCGCCCTGTTCAGGCTGATGGGCTACGGCGAGGCGGCGCGCCTGTTCCCGCACAAGTATTGAACAGAACTACTGAACCGCCTTCGCCGCCGGCATAGCCTGTCTTGCAATTTCGCGCGGCATCCCCATTGTTTGTAGCGAAGACATTACGAGGCGAACATGGAACAATTTCACGGCACTACAATCTTATGCGTGCGGCGCGGCAAGCAAGTCGCGCTGGGCGGCGACGGCCAGGTAACGCTGGGCAACATCGTCATGAAGGGCACGGCCCGCAAGGTACGTACCTTGTATCAAGGCAAGGTACTGGTCGGTTTCGCCGGCGGCACCGCCGACGCCTTCACCCTGCTCGACCGCTTCGAAGGCAAGCTCGAAAAACACCAAGGCAACCTGCTGCGCGCCTCGGTCGAACTGGCCAAGGACTGGCGCACCGACCGCGTGCTGCGCCGGCTCGAGGCGATGCTGCTGGTGGCGGACGGCGAATCGACGCTGGTGATCACGGGTAACGGCGACGTGCTCGAGCCTGAAGGCGGCGTCGGCGCCATCGGCTCCGGCGGCATCTATGCGCAATCGGCCGCGCTGGCACTACAGGAAAACACCGAGCTCACCCCTGCCGAGATCGTCAAGAAGTCGCTGACCATCGCCGGCCAGCTGTGCATTTATACCAATATGTCCCACATCATCGAAACGCTCAACTAGGCGCGCGGAACCCACCATGAACATGACACCCCTGGAAATCGTTGCGGAATTGGACAAGCACGTGGTCGGCCAGGCCAAGGCCAAGCGGGCAGTCGCCATCGCGCTGCGCAACCGCTGGCGCCGCCAGCAAGTGGCCGAGCCGCTGCGCCACGAGATCACGCCGAAGAATATTTTGATGATCGGCCCCACCGGGGTCGGCAAGACCGAAATCGCGCGCCGCCTGGCCAGGCTGGCCGACGCGCCGTTCATCAAGATCGAAGCGACCAAATTCACCGAGGTCGGCTACGTCGGGCGCGACGTCGACACCATTATCCGCGACCTGATCGACATCGGCATCAAGCAGACGCGCGCCAGCGAAATGAAGCAGGTGCGCGAGAAGGCCGAGGACGCCGCTGAAAACCGCATCATCGACATCCTGGTGCCGCCATCGCGCGACTTCGGTTTCAATGTAGCTGCCGCCGCGAATGAGGCGAAGGAAGGCGACAGTACCCGCCAGACCTTCAGGAAGCGGCTGCGCGAAGGCGCCCTCGACGAGCGCGAGGTCGAAATCGAAGTGTCCGACGCCGGCCCGCAGATGGAAATCATGGCGCCGCCCGGCATGGAAGAGATGACCGAACAGATCAAGAGCATGTTTTCCGGCATCGGCGGCGCCCGCAAGAAGCCGCGCAAGATGAAGATCAAGGATGCGATGAAGATCCTGGTCGACGAGGAAGCCGGCAAACTGATCAACGAAGACGAAATGAAGCAAAAGGCCATCGCCAACGTCGAACAGAACGGCATCGTCTTCCTCGACGAGATCGACAAGATCGCCTCGCGCTCGGAGCACGGCGGCGCCGACGTTTCGCGTGCCGGCGTGCAGCGCGACCTGCTGCCGCTGGTCGAAGGCACCACCGTCAACACCAAGTACGGCATGATCAAGACCGACCATATCCTGTTCATCGCGTCCGGCGCTTTTCACCTGGCCAAGCCGTCCGACCTGATACCGGAGCTGCAGGGCCGCTTCCCGATCCGCGTGGAGCTCGAATCGCTCTCCATCGCCGACTTCGAATGCATCCTCACCGCCACCGACGCCTGCCTCACCGCCCAGTACGAGGCGCTGCTGGCGACCGAAAACGTCAAGATCGCGTTCGCCCCGGAAGGCATTACGCGGCTGGCCGAAATCGCCTTCGCCGTCAACGAGCGCACCGAAAACATCGGCGCGCGCCGACTCTATACGGTCATGGAAAAGCTGCTCGAGGAAGTGTCCTTTACCGCCAGCGAATCGGGTGGCCAGGTGGTGGCGATCGACGCCGCCTACGTCAACGAGCGGCTCGACAAACTGGCCGAAAACGAAGATCTGTCGCGCTACGTGCTGTAGGGCGCGGAGAGGGGCAAAGATGCAGGTGAAAATCGAACCGTCGCAGCGCTTCGGCAAGCCGCGCAACCCGGTGGCGGTGGCGGCCAAGCTGCGCGCCGCCGGGCCGCACACGAAAGGCGCCACCGCCCAGCGCCAATCCGACAAACGGGCGCTGGCCAAGGCCAAGCTGGCGCCAAAAGACTGAGCAAGCGTTATTTGCGCACCCAGCCGGCGCTCGCCGGCGGGCAGGTCACTTTACGCGCGCGGCTGCTGTCGTGCAGGATGCCGGGCACGTAGTTGACCGTGCTGCTGGTAACGCAGTCACTTTTCCCGCCGTAGGTAATGCGTTCGATGACGACACCGTCGCTTGACCGGTATTGGTCGACGACACGGGTGTTGGAGCGGTCGATGAAAGCGGCGTCGGCCGCCTTGTCGAAACGATCCAGGGCCGATTCGCCAGCGCTCAGGGCAGGCTCTTTCTTCGCCTCCGGCGGCGCTGCGGCGCGCATTGCGCGGTCCGCTTCAACCGCTTCGCGCTTGGCCTGTTCGAGGCCAGCCACGCCTTTCGCGGTCGGTTCTTCCTGCGCAAAGCAGGCTTGCGCTGCCATCAAAGCAACGGCACTACAAATGCACCGGGGAAGATGGTTCGTCATCGTGCTTTATCTTAATAGATGGATAAGCTGCCAGCGGGCGCTGCGATCGGGAGAGAGTTTGGGGCCGCCAGCGGGTGTCCAAAAAGGACACCCGCGATCAGGCCATGTAGCGAGTGTCCGCCGATCCGCCGCCAGTTGCCACTGACTTGTGCAAAGCACTGTTAGCCTGTACATTCGGTACCGTATTGCGATACATTTCGATTTTTTTCAAGGACATCCATGAGCTCACCCGAGCTGGTATTGCAGGTGCTGCGCGCCGAGTTGCGCGCCGCCTCGATCACTTACAAGGCATTGGCCGAGCGCATCGGCATGAGCGAGTCGAGCGTCAAGCGTATGTTTGGCCAGAAGGACATGGCGCTGTCGCGGCTGGCGCAGATCTGCAGCGCCAGCGGCATCGCCATGGAAGACGTGCTGCGCCGCGCCGCCGACGTCCAGCCGCACGCCGACACCCTTACCGCGGTGCAGGAAAAAGCGCTGATCGCGAAACCCAAGCTGCTGCTGGTGGCGATCTGCTGCATGGGCCACTGGACGTTGGAACAGGTGATCGAGACGTACGCCATCAGCGAGCCGGAATGCATTGGTTTTCTGGCCGAGCTCGACCGCCTGGGCGTGATCGAACTGAAACCCCTGAACCGCTACAGCCTGCGCGTGTCGAACGCCTTCCACTGGCTTGCCGACGGCCCGGTGCAGCAGTACGTGCGCGAGCACGTGGTGGCCGACTATTTCGGCGGCCGCTTCGACGGTCCCGGCGAAACCCTGATGTGCCTGCCAGCGCGGCTGTCGCTGCCGAGCGCACGCGAACTGCTGCAAAAGATCCAGCAACTGGCCGCCGAACTGGCCCGCCTGCACCAGGGCGACCGCCGCCTGCCGGCCCTCGAGCGCGACGGTTTTACGCTGTTGCTGGGCTTTCGGTCGTGGGAGTTTGCGGCATTCACCGAGATGCGGCGCCAGGCTTGAATCGTCCGCGCACTACATGAGCAATCAACCGGCAATCATCCTTTACCAGATCGGCCCGAGAAACAAATACAAGGTGCGGTTGCCGTCGCGCGTGGCGCCGGCACCGAGGTAGAGCGGGCCGAAGCGGGTGTCGACCGACAAGAAGCCGCTGCCGGCCTGCTTGAACGTGTTGCGCTGGCGCGCCAGCGGCTCGTCCTGGTCGAAGCCGCCGCCGGCTTCGAGCGAGAAGCCGGCGCGCACGGTGCCTCCTAAAGTCACCGGCAAGGCGCCGATGCGGCGCGCCAGTACGAGGCGGGAAAAGACAATGGAGCGGCCCTGCAGCGAGGCTGCCGCGGTGCCGGACAGGCGCAGGAATCCGCCCAGGCTGAGCGGCGCCGCGCCGCTGCGGGCGCGTGCCCATTCGCCGTACAGGTGGCCGGCCCAGTTCTCGGTGTGCACGGCAGCCATGCCGATCACCGACGAGCGCGCCAGCGACCTGCCGTTGTCGCCGCCGCTCGGCGAGCGCTCGAGCACGGCGTCGAGCAGCACGCCGCGGCTTGGAAAACCGAGCGAATCGAGGGTGTCGATCCGGTAGCGCAGGAACTCGGTGCTGTCGTAGGCATGGTCGGTGACGGTATCAAGCTGTTCCGGCACCACCAAGCGGCTGCTGGCGTTGCGGCGCGTGAGGCCGGCCTGCAGGTCGCCCCAGTTGCCCAGTTCGCGGCCCAGTACAAAGCTGGCGCTACGCACGTTGTAGCCAAGCCGTTGCAGCCGGCGCCCGTCTGCGAAAATGTCACCCGACGACGAGCCGTACTGCAGCGACGGCGCCACATACCATGGCGATCCGGGGCCGAGCGGCTGCCAGAACTGGGCGCCGAAGTCGCGCTTGCCGCCGATGCCGGCAACCAGGCGCAGTTCGGCGCCCCAGCGGTTGATCGCGGTGCCGACGTACATCAGTTTTAACGCGAAGCTGTTGGCTTCGTCGAAGTCGCTGGCCAGCTCGAGGCCAACGCGCAGCCGGCTGCGGGCCCAGGGCGCCTCGGTGGCGCGGATCAGTACTGTGCGCTTGCCGTCGGCGTCGTTGATGTCGGTCTCGACGCGCGCCAGGTCGCCGCGGCCGTACAGCGTGTCGGCGCCGCGCCGCACCTGCGCCATGGTGGCGTCCTTGCCCTCCGTCAGGCCCGACTGGATCGCCAGCGCCGCCGGATTGATGCGGCCGTTGCTGCGCACCTCGACGCGCGCCAGCGGTAGGGCAAGGTCGGCCAGCGCGGGCGGCGCCAGCCGGCGATTTTCGAACACCGCATATTCGGCTCTTGCCAGCGACAGCGGCATCAGCTGTGCCGCCAGCGCGCGCGCGGCGCGCGCGCCGGCGTCGATCGCCTCCTGCACGTGGCCGAAATCGAGAAAGCTGATGGTGCCCAGGTCGGGCGCGATCATGATGTCCTGCGGCTGCAGTTCCTTGAGCGAGCGCTGGACGTTCTGCTCGGTCAGGATGTTGAGCATCTGCTGGGCCACCCCTAACGCGCTGCCAAGCTCCTTCTCGGGCGCCAGCCGGGTGCCGACATTGACGGCGATGACGATGTCGGCGCCCATCGCGTGGGCGGTGCTGACCGGCAGGTTGCGCACCAGGCCGCCATCGACGACGAGCCGGCGCTCGACCCGAACCGGCGCGAACACGCCCGGCACCGCCAGCGAGGCGCGCATCGCCAGAAACAGCGGGGTATCGACCAGCTCCACCGGTTCGCCCGTCAGCAGGTCGGACGCGACGGAACGAAACGGCAGCGCCAGCGCACTGACCGGCAGATCGCGGGTACCGGCCGGCAGCAGCCGTCCAAGCGCCTGCTCGAGCGCGGCGTTGCCGGCGGCCGAAGGCGGCAGGGCAAGACCGTCGCGGTGGACGCCGAACTCGATGCGCGACGGCAGCAGCACGTCTTCCTCGCGGCGGCGGAACGCCAGCTCGTCGCGGGCCGGGCGGTCGGCCACCACCTGCTCCCAGTCGGTGCCACGCGCCATCCGCTCGAGGTCGGCCACCGAGGCGCCGGCCGCATACGCGCCGCCGACCACGCTGCCCATGCTGGTGCCGACCACCAGGTCGACCGGTACGCGCAGTTCGCGCAGTACGCGCAGCACGCCGATGTGAGCAAAGCCGCGCGCGCCGCCGCCTGACAGCACCAGCGCAATGCGCGGCCTGGCGGCAAGCGGTGCAGGGTCAGGGTCAGGGGGAGCGGAAGCGGCGGCCTGTGCGGCCGCTGCGCCCGCCGCAAGCGCCAACTGCAGCGCGGCGGCGTAGAGCAGAGCAAGGGCGGCGGGTGCGGGCATCGATTGCGCGGCGCCGGTTTACTGGAGCTGGGCCGGGCCGCCGTTGGGAGCCTGGCCGCGCAGCGGCGCCGGCATCGGCGGTGGCGGCGGCACCCCGACCGGCAGCGGTTGTTGCTGTTGCTGTTGCTGTTGCTGTTGCTGTTGCTGTTGCTGTTGCTGTTGCTGTTGCTGTTGCTGTTGCTGAGCCTGGAACTGCTGCTGGCCTGGCTGCGACGAATCGGCTGCGGCGGCGCCGGCCCGATTGTCGACCGCCAGTTCAATGCGCTTGAGGACGCCGCTGTCGGACAGCATCACGTAACGCGGATGGACTTCCTGCACCGTGACGCCGGACACCACTTCCTTGCCCAGCTTAAGGGCTTTCGGCACGGCGCCGTCGGCGACAATGATGGCGACGCTTTCACGCCCGGCCACGACCACGCCGGTCAACTGGTAGCTGGTGACCACCGCGGCCGAGGCCTGGCCGCCGAACAGCGTGGCGGCGGCATCGAGTGCCGGTGGCGGGGAGGCAGCAGCGGCCACCGCGGCCTGGTCGCGCAGCGGCGGACGCATCCACTGCATCACCCAATAAGTGATCGAGGCGGTCAGCGCGACCAGGGCAAAAAAACTCAACAAGAGGGGCAAACGCTTCATCGACTTCCTTCAGTTACCGCACCAGCTGGTTGATTTCAATAATCGGCATCAGCACTGCCAGCACAATCAGCAGGACCACCACGCCCATCGCCAGGATCAGGGCCGGCTCGAGCAGACCGGCAATCGTCAGCGCGCGCCGTTCGAGGTCGGCCTGCTGCGCGCTGGCGGCGCGGTCTAACATGGCCGGCAGCTCGCCGGTGATTTCGCCGGCGCGGATCATGTGCACCAGCATCGGCGGGAAGTGCTTTTGCGCCGACAGCGCGCGCGCCAGGCTGACGCCTTCGCGCACGCTGGCGCTGGCTTCTTCGACCAGCTCCTTCATCGCCACGTTCGACAGCGTGTCGCGGCTGGTCTCGAGCGCGCGCAGGATCGGCACGCCCGAACCGGTGGTGATCGCCAGCGTGCTGGCGAAGCGCGCGGTGTTCATGCTGCGCTCGAACTTGCCGTACACCGGAGCGGTCAGCAGCCAGGAGTGAAAACGCCGCTTGAGTACGGGGTTTTTCAGCGCGCGGCGCCAGGCAAAGAAAGCGCCAATGGCGATCAAAGCGACGTAAATGCCATAGGCGCGGGTAAAGTTCGACACCGCCAGCATCATGGTGGTGAGCAGCGGCAGCTTCTGCTTGGTGTTGGCGAACACCGAAACGATCTGCGGCACCACGTAGGTGAGCAGGAAGATGACGATGGCGAACGCCACCACGGTGACGATGCCGGGGTAGATAAACGCCAGCCGCACCTTCTGCACCAGCGCGTTGCTGCGTTCGATGTAGTCGGCCAGGCGCGAGAGCACTCGCGCGAGCTGGCCGATCTGTTCGCCCGAGGCGACCAGCGCCCGATAAATTTCGGCAAAATCGCGCGGATGGCGCGACAGTGCGCCGGAGAACGAGGCGCCGCCCATCACTTCGGAACGGATCGAGGCGACCAGGTCGCGCACGTAGGGACGCTCGGCCTGTTCGAGCAAGGCGGTAAATGCCTGCTCGAGCGGCAGCCCGGCTTCGAGCAGGCTGGCCAGCTGGCGGGTGAACAGCGCCAGCTCGACCTGCGACAAGCGCTCGCCGAAGCCGCGGCTCTTGGCAACCCCAGCAGCGTCGAGCTGGGCAGTGATGGCATCGACCGCCAGCGGCGTCAATCCCTGGCTGCGCAGGTCGGCGCGCGCTGAACGCGGGTTGTCGGCGTTGACGACGCCCTTGCGGGTGGCGCCGCCGGCGTCGACGGCTTCATAGCGGAATGCGGGCATCTGGGGCTCAGTCCTTGGTCACGCGCAGCAGTTCGGCCTGGGTGGTGGTCCCATCGAGCAGGAAGCGCTCGCCGTCTTCGCGCATGGTCTTCATGCCGGACGCCTGGCCCGACACGCGGATGTCGGCTTCGGAGGCGCGGTTGTGAATCTGGGCGCGGATCTGGTCGTTCGTCTCGAGCAGCTCGTAGACGCCGACCCGGCCCTGGTAGCCGGTGTGGCCGCATTTTTCGCAGCCGACCGCTTTCCAGTACGGACCGTCCGGCTGCTTGCAGCTCTCGCACAGTTTGCGTACCAGCCGCTGCGCCATCACGCCCAGCAGGGACGACGACAGCAGGAACGGTTCGATCCCCATGTCGAGCAGGCGGGTGACGGCGGCGGCGGCGTCGTTGGTGTGCAGCGTGGCCAGCACCAGGTGGCCGGTCAGCGACGCCTGCACCGCGATCTGCGCCGTTTCCAGATCGCGAATCTCGCCGATCATGATGACGTCCGGGTCCTGCCGCAGGATCGCCCGCAGCGCCTTGGCAAAACTCATGTCGATGCGGGCGTTGACCTGGGTCTGGCCGACGCCGACCAGGTCGTACTCGATCGGGTCTTCGACCGTCAGGATGTTGGTGGTCGACGCGTTCAGGCGCGACAGCGCGGCGTACAGGGTGGTGGTCTTGCCCGAACCGGTCGGCCCGGTCACCAGCACAATGCCGTGCGGCTGGTTGATCATGCGGTCGAACTGCGGCAGCAGCTTGGGGCTCATGCCCAGGTGCGACAGGTCGAGGCGGCCGGCTTCCTTGTCGAGCAAACGCAGCACCGCACGCTCGCCGTGGCCGGTCGGCAAGGTCGACACGCGCACGTCGACCGGCTTTCCGCCGACGCGCAGGGTGATGCGGCCGTCCTGCGGCAGGCGTTTTTCGGCGATGTCGAGCTGCGACATGATCTTGATGCGCGAAATGAGCGAGGCATGGATTGCCTTGCGCGGGCGCACCACGTCGCGTAGCGCGCCGTCGATGCGAAAGCGCACCACCGACGTCTGTTCGAACGGCTCGATGTGGATGTCGGACGCCCCTTCGCGCAGGGATTGGGTCAGCAGCGCGTTGATCATGCGGATTACCGGCGCGTCGTCGGACGATTCGAGCAGGTCTTCGATGGCCGGTACATCCTGCAGCAGCTTGGTCAAGTCGAGGTCGGCGTCGAATTCGTCGACCACCTGCGAGGCGTCGCCGCCGGCGCCGGCGTAGGCGGTAGCGATCGCCGCCTCGAGGTCGGCGCGCTCCATGCGGCGCAGCGCGATGCGGCCGAAACGGCGCGACACCTCGGCAATCGCCGCAACCGGCGTCGCGCCCGACATCCACACCTCGACCGGCCCGTCGGCGCCGTCCTGGGTGCGCGCCAGCACGCCGAAGTCGCGCGCGAAGGCATAAGGCAACAGGTTACTCATGATGGTTTCAACCTCATTATTTCTGCACCGGCCGGTACAAAGGCGCCTGCTCTGGCGCCGGCGTGATGATCGGGGTCGTGGTCGTGAGCGGGACCGCAGTGCCCGGGCGCGTGCGTGCCTGTGCCGGCGTCACGGCCGGTTTTGGCGGCACCCCCGCCATCGCACCGCCGACCGGCGGCTGGCCGTTGGTCAGCGCCGGCAGCACCGGGGTGCCCAGTTCGTTGAGCAGCACGCCGGAGCGCTGCGGCTGGGCATCGACGCCGGACGAGCGCATGTAGTTGTAGCGGTCCATCGCGATGGCGTTGCTGTCTTCCTTGCTGCGCACGATCACCGGGCGCAGGAACACCATCAGGTTGGACTTGTTACGGGTGCGCGAGCGGTATTTGAACAGGTTGCCGATGAACGGGATGTCGCCCAGGCCCGGCACTTTTTCCTCGCCGCCGCCAGCGTCGTCCGTGATCAGGCCACCCAGCACGATAATCTGGCCGTCGTCCGAAATCACATTGTTTTCGATGATGCGGATGTTGGTGGTGACGCCGGCCGGGTCGGTCCTGCTGCCGGCGACGACACTGGAGCTCTCGGTGTAGATCGCCAGCTTGATGGTGCCGCCTTCGGAAATCTGCGGGCGCACCTTCAAGGTAATGCCGACGTCGCGCCGATCGATGGTCTGGAACGGGTTGGCGTTGGCGCCGCCGGCAGCAGTGGTGAACTGGCCGCTGATGATCGGCACGTTCTGGCCGACCTTGATGGTCGATAGTTCGTTGTCGAGCGTGAGCATGTTCGGGGTCGACAGCACATTGGTGTTCTGGTCGTTTTGGAGCGCGTGGGCGATCGCGCCCAGCCCCAGCGCGCCGTTGATCTGGCGGAATATGCCGACCGAGATGCCGGGACCAGGCAAAGCGCCGCCGGCGGCCAGCGCAGCGAGTGCGTTGCCGCTGGTGGCGTTGAAGTTCTGCACGGCGCCGACCCGGTAGGCGCTGGTCTTGTCGCCGGAGGCGGTGAGCCACTGGACGCCGAATTCGGATGCCTTGTTGGCGCCCACTTCGACGATCAACGCCTCGATGTAGACCTGGGCGCGGCGCACATCGAGCTGGTCGATGACGGCGCGCAGGTTGCGGTAAACCGCCTCGCTGGCGGTGATGATCAAGGTATTGGTCGCGACGTCGGCCTGAATGAAGCCGGCGCCGGCCGCGCCGCTGCCCCCGCCCGTGGTCTGGCCGGGGCTTTGCGCATTCAGGCTGCTGCCGCCGCCGCCGCCGAGGCTGCCGCCGGACTGCTGCTGCTGCTGACCGCCGGCGCCGCCACCGGTGCCCTGGGTGCCGGACGGCACCGAGCCGCCTTGGGTGCCTTGCTGGGTGGCCGGCGCCGAGGTGTCGGACGACACCACCGCGCGCAAGGTCTGCGCCAGCTTGGTGGCGTCGGCGTTTTTGAGGTAGACCACGTGGACGTTGCCCGCTTCCGCGGTCGGCTGGTCGAGCTTGGCGATCAGCGACCTGGCCAGATTGGCGCGCGCCGCCGACGGCGCGCGCACCACCACCGAGTTGGTGCGCGGGTCGGCCAGCACCGAGACGCGGCCGGAGTCGCCGCCGGCGGCCGGCTCCATCAGGCGGCTGACCATGATGGCGACGTCGCTGGCGACGGCATAGCGCACCGGCACCACGTCGAGGTCGCCGCCAACCGGGGCGTCGAGCGCGGCGATGATCTTGGACAGCCGGCGCAGGTTGTCGGCGTAGTCGGTGATTACCAGGCTGTTGTTGCCCGGGTTCGCCATGATCGAGTTATTCGGCGAAATCAGCGGGCGCAGCACGGCGGTCAGGTTGGCCGCCGATTCGTAGCTCAGGCGGAAGATCTGGGTGGCGATCTGGTCACCCCTGGCGCGCGCACCGCCGACCCCGACCTGGGTTGGCGAGGCTTGCAGCTTCGCTTCCGCTTCCGGCACCACCTTGGCGAAGCCGTCGCCGGTGACCACGGCGTAACCCTGCAGCCGCAGCGCCGACGTCAGCAACGCGAAGGCCTGCGACTTCGACAGCGTCTTTTCGGACACCAGCGTCAACGTGCCCTTGACGCGCGGGTCGATGATGAACGTCATGCCGGTGTAATGCCCAACCGCCTTGATCACCGACTCCATGTCGGCGTTGACGAAGTTGAGGGCGGCGCCGGAACCGGTCGGCTCCTGCGCCAGCGCTGGCGCGGTGATTGTCAACGCGGATGCCGCGCAGCACAACATGACGCCGGCGACGAGCCGGCGCAGCGCCGGAACCTGGAAAGTGCTGCTTGTGGATTTTTTCATTATTTGAACTCTAACGCGATAATATTCTTGCCGCCCACCATTCGGCGCTGGCCCAATAAATTCAGCAGATTGCCCAGCGATTCTTCATATCCATTTGCGGCCGACGCCTGGCCGGAAAACTGCATCCGGCCCCGGTCGAGGGTGCCGCTGCCAGACAGCAACAGTGCGCCGCGCAAGGTGCTCAGGTTCAGCTTTGCCTGCTGGCCTTGCCAGTCCATCGCCAGCTGGTAGCTGCCGAGCGGCTTGAGCGGCGACATGCGCGAACCCATGTCGCTCATCGTCAGCACCGTGCGGCCGTTGACCGCCACCATATTTTCCTGGCGCACCAGTTCGAGCGCCGTCCACGACAGCCGCATCACGCCGCTTGGCGCCAGCGTGTTGAGCGGCGCCCCAAGCCCGGCCAGCCTCTCGGCCGGCAGCATCAGCTCGGCTGGGCTGACCTGCCACTGCGACCAGTTGCCGTCGACCCGGATCGGCTGCGACAGCGCCAGCGGGTTTTCCAGTTCAAGCGCGACTTGGCCGACCAGCACCAGCGGCGACAGGCGCCAGGCGAAACGGCCAGGCAGCAGTGGCGTCACCGCCCCGTTGCCTCCCGGCGCCCCGCCCAGAAAGGCCGAACCGCGCCACAGCGTACCTTGCGCATCCCCGAGAGTCAAACGCCCGCCCGTTTGACGTTCTACAATTGGCCCCAGCCAGCTTGCTGGAAAAAACAATAGCACCGTCAGCGCCACCGTCAGCACGACCGCCGCACACCATAGCACGGCGCGCTTCACCGAGCCCCCGCGCCGCTGTCCTGGCGCAAAGTCAAGCTGGCATCGACCTGGCCGGCCACGGCCAGCGCGGTGACGGTCGATTCCTGTACCCCGATACGGTTTTCGCGCCGCTGGGCATCTAGCCAGGTGACCAGGTTGGCGAACGACACGCCCGTTAGCTGCAAGCGCGCATACTCGCCCGTGATGGTCACCGACGCCGGCGTAATGCTCAACGTGGCCAGGCCGGCGGTAAGCGACTCGCGCGTCATCGGTGTGACCTGCACCACCGGCTGGCGCGCCAGTTCGCCGGCCTCGAGCGCCATGCTGCGCAGCTGGGCGTTCTGGGTGCGCAGCTGCGGCAACTCTTGCTCGAGCCGCGCCTTGGCCGCCAGTGCCGGCGCGATGAACAGTCCATACACCAGCGCCAGCGCGGCCAGCGCGCCGCCGATCGCGAGGTACTTGCGTTCCTGCTCGGTGCGCGCCAGCCACGCCACTGCCAGCTTTTCCTTCCATTGCGCGAAATTGCTTGCGGCGCTCATGGCTTCGCTCCCGTGTTGCGAACCTGCCAGGTGGCCGGCGCCGCTTCGGTCAAGCCCAGGCCGCGTCCGGCCAGTGCCGACCTGAGGGTGCCGACGACGCCGGGATCGGCCGACTCCGGTTTGACCTTGACGCTGAGTGCGCGTTCCCGATAATCGAGCGACGCCACCGCCACCGGGCGCGGCAGCGCGCGCGCCGCTTCGCCGAAGGCGGCGGCAAGGTAGCTGAATTCGTCCGTCCCGACCTGACCGCCGGCCGCCTTGGCGCGGGCAATGTTGGCGCGCATTTGCAGCACCGGGTCCTGGATTACCGTGTCTTTCGGAAAAGCGGCCTTGTAGATTTGCAAGTTGGCCTGGCGTAAGGCGTCAGCCTCGCGCTTGAGCTGCAGCCATTGGTAATTGAGGCCCGCCAGGTTGACCACCAGCGCCAGCAAGGCCAACCGAATCGGCCAGCGCCAGCGCTGCCAGTCGGTGGCGCTGGCGCCGGCCGCACCGAGCCCGGGTACCAGGTCGAGCGTGGTGGTCTTCGAGCCGGCGATCCAGTGCTGCCACGCGTCCGCTTCGAGCGTGAGGCCAGGGCCGGCATCGCCCGCCAGCGCCTGGTATTGGGCAAGCTCTTCGCCAGGAACGTACAAGGTCAGCGGGGCGTCGCCGGCCAGCTCGCGCGCGGTCTGCAGCGCCATTTCCGGCGTGCTGGCGATTGCCAGGCCGAGGCCGAAATAGAGGCCGTCGCGCACGACGATTTCGGACTGGCTGACGCAGGCGCTGACATTGCCAGGCAGCAGCGGCAGGCACAACTGGGCCGGCAGCGCCGCTACCTGCCGCGCGCCAAGCGCCAGCACCGCCCGCACCAGTGGTTCGAGCCACGCACGCTGCACCACGGCAACGCTGCGCAAGCCCTCGTCGGACTGGGCCGGCGCTACCGTCAGCACGCAATCGGCAGGGTCGCCCAGCACCTGTTCTTCGACCAGGCTCGGCAGCGCAGCTTTGAGTCGCGCCGCCGACAGCGGCGGAGCCTTGACCTGGAGCATGGTCACGTCGGTGGCGGCCAGCAACAGCACCACGCGCCGGCTGGCCGCCACCAGGTCGCCCAAGCCGCGCAGCAGGCCTTCGCCTTGCCGGTCGACGGCGCCGCTGTCGGCCACCAACGCGAAGCGCGACAAGCCGCTTTCACCGTCGACACGGGCCGGAAGCCGGATATATAAAGTAGTCAAACGGTCTCGCTTTCGTCTCTAGTTTTGCCGTACCCACACCAAGGTCGTGACCTTGCGCGGATCGGTGCCGCGGTTGATCAACGCTTCGGCGTCGAGCGCGGCGCGGTCCAGCCGCACCCGGCTGCGCACCAGGAAATAGTTACTTACCACACCTACCGCATCCTTGACCGGCAATTTGCCGTTCAGTTCGGTGCCGAATTGCCCCACATCGCGCCAAGGCGCGCTCTTGCGCCGCGCCACCAGTGCATTCGCCTCGGCCAGCGAAAAATTTTCGATCACCGCCGCCAGCACTTCCGGCGGCGCCGTATTCACGTTCACCGGCGTCGTTTCCGGCAGCAGGATGACAAAGTCGCGCAACTTGTCGACCGCCTCCACCGTGTAACCCGGGATCGCCAGCAAGTCGTCGAGCTGGATCAGGCGGACCCGCACGTCGCTCGGCTTGACGGCAACGTCCGGCGGCGAATCGCCCGTTGTCGGCAGTAGCGGCGCGCTGGCAGCGATCGCGATGGCGGTCTTGTCGGCCAGCGCCGGATCGAGCCTGAGGTTGGTCAGCAGCCGCTGAAAAACGGCGACCTGCGCCGGATCCCGGCGCCGCTGCTTTGCCAAATTAAACAGATTGTACCGCGAGGTGGCGTCGATTATGCTGCCCGACAAGGTGGCATCGAACACCTCGCCCTCGACCCGTTCGCGTTCGATGTACTGGTCGAGCCGGGTTTCGGCCAGCGGCGTCGCCCACACCTGGTCGAGCGAGGTGAAGGCATTGTCGCGGCCGTCCTGGCGCAACACCAGGCCGGCCCAGTCGAGCGCGCCGCGCAGGATCCACTTGGTCTGCAGGTGCAATCTCTGATTTTCCATCGACCGCACTTGCACCTGCTGGGCCCAGAACAGGCTGGCGACGATGGTGATCGCCAGGGTGGTCAACAGCAAGGCGGTGATGACCGCAACGCCGCGCTGGCGCGACAGCAGTTTCGCCTTCAATTTCATATGCCCCCCAGCAAAAAGGCCTTGACCATCGGCGTTTCAGACTGGCGCACCTGCAGCGCCACCTGCAGGCCGGTCGGCACAACGTCGACGACCGGCGGCGGCGTCCCCGGCGGCGGCTGTTGGTTACCCTGCGTCTGCGTCTGCTGGCGCCACTGGTTGTTTTCCCACGTTTGAATCAGCATGCCGGTGACGCCAGCCTGCAGCGCCACCGGGGGCGTCGGGTCGGCGTCGCTGGTGGCGGCTTTCCACAGCAGGTCGAGCTGAAGCAAGTCGCGCGTGCCGATCGACTCGCGCCGCGTCAGTATGCCGTCGCGCACGCGGTAGGCTACTACCTGCAGGCGCATCGGTTCGTTTTCAATGAAGCTGGTGCGCACCAAGGTCATGCGGTTGTCGTCGGCCAGCAGAAAGGGCCGCCGGTCGAGCAGGTCGCGGTCGACCGCCATGTGTTCGCAGTCGCTTTGCATCTGGGCAAACGCGAGCTGCATGCCGCGCGTCGTTTCCATCTGGTCGGTCAGCGCCAGGCGCGCCCGCACGATGCCGTCCAGCCCGCGCCAGCCGAGCACCGCAACCATCGCCAGGATGCTGATCGCCACCAGCAGCTCGATGAGCGTGAAGCCGAGCGTAAAGCCGCGCAGGCGCGAGCCGCGTTTCATGGCGGACTTCATTGCGGACTCATCACGAGTTGGACCAATTTGAGGACGCGCCGGTTTTCGCTGTCGATGACGCTGACCTCGACCCGGCGCAGCAGCGGATTCGGACTGGCCAGCACTTCTTCCTCGCAACTGAGCTTGAGCTCGCCCTGCGGGCAGTCGAAGCCGCGCTTGCCGACGGCGGGAAACTCGCGGCCCAGGCGGATCTGCACCAGCCGGTTTTCGGCCGACCAGGTCGCCATCATCGACGTGCGCAGGCCGGCGCTGTTGGCGGCGAGGCTGCCGACCGCGCGCAGCGACGCGCCCAGCGCGGTGCCGACGATGACCAACGCCACCAGCACTTCAAGCAAGGTGAAGCCGGCCGATCTAACGGGCATGCGCGATGACAGCTTTATCTTCAGCGTCTTCATTCGACGACGAAGTGACCGATGCCGTCGGCGCGAATCGCCACGCGGGCGTCGCCGCTGGCCAGGGTCAGCAAAAACGGCTTGTCAACCGGTTCGCGGCCGAACGTGATCCGCAGCGGCGTGCCGGGGCCGGTGCCGGCCGGGTCGATCAGCAGCGACACCGGGGCATTTTTAAAAGCGCGTTCGCGCAGCAGGTCGTCGCCAGTGACCGGGTCCCAGCGCGTTTCGTTGCGCACCAGGAAGCGGTAGCGCTCGCCGTCGGCTTCGAACGCTACCAGCCGGTTGCGCACGATCGCTTCGTCGCGCGCGAGCTGGAGCAGCAGCGCGAGGCGTTGGGCCTCGTTCTGCAAATGCTGCTGCGGACTTGGAATCGCATTTAGCGAGACCAGCCCCAGCGTGATGCCGATGATAACCATCACCACCATCAACTCCACCAAGGTGAAGCCGCGGGTTACGCGGCGCTTGTCGATCGCTGGCACGGAAACTCCGTCACGTTGATGCTTGCGTACTGAAATTAAATATCCCAGGAACCGATGTCGCTGTCTTCGCCGACACCGCCCGGCTGGCCGTCGGCGCCGAGCGAAAACAGGTCGACTTCACCGTGAATGCCGGGCGCCATGTACTGATAGGCATTGCCCCACGGGTCTTTCGGCAGTTTTTCGACGTAACCGCCGGCTTTCCAGCCGCTGGCGGCCGGGCCGCCGGTCGGCTTGGCGGTCAGCGCCGTCAAGCCTTGTTCAGTGGTCGGGTAGCGCTGGTTGTCCAGCTTGTAGAGCTTGAGCGCCTGCATCAGGGTCGAGATGTCGACCTTGGCGGCGGCCACGCGCGATTCGCCCGTGCGGCCCATCAGCTTGGGCACCACCAGCGCACCGAGGATGCCGATAATGACGACGACGACCATGATTTCGACCAGCGTGAAGCCGCGCGCAAAGTGCCGGCGGAGGGAAAATCGTGAACGAGTACGGGAGTGAATTTGCATTGTCATGTAATGTCGGTAGCTCGAAAAGGATTGCAGAGTATAGAGCGAAAGGGCGGCGGCGGCCAACTTCGCGGGCGCAATGGCGGCGCCGCATCCTGAGTCATTGTAAGCCAGCACGCCGAACCGTGCTTACGGCCAGGCACAGTAATCAGGCTGACATCAGTCCGAAATCAAGCACCCTTGCAGCTCTGGCAAACAGGGTGGCAGGCGATGCCGATGCTGGTGCGCGCCATCGCCCGCCCCTGGTTCTTACTGGCTTGCAATATTGCTTGACACCGGCGCCAGCGCCTGCAGCGCCGGCACAGTGGCGACGAACGGTTCGATGCCGAGCGCCTGGTGAATCTCGCGCGGATACACCAGGTAGCCGCGGGTGATCACCGCCGCCACCTTGCGGATGTCGCCGATACGCTCGGTCGGCTCGCCGTCGACCAGCACCAGGTCGGCCAACTTGCCGGTGCTGATCGCGCCGCGCTCATCGCTGGTGCGGGTGTAGCGGGCGCCGTTGCGGGTCGCCACCTGGATCGCCTGGGCCGGCGTCAGGCCGGCCTTCACCAGCAGTTCGAGTTCGGCCTGCATGGTAAAGCCGGCGAGCTCGTCGGTGCCAGCCACCAGCGGCACGCCGGCGCGGTACAGGCGCCCCACGAACTCGACCATCTTGGCGTACGATTTTTCGTAGCGCTGCAACGTTGCGGCGTCGGCGATCTTCATTTCGCCGACGTGGAAGGCGCGCTGCACGTCAGGCGGCATGTGGCTGGCGATGGCGACGAACGGCTCGTTGATGTCACCGTCCTTTTGCTTGAGGAAGGCGAAGGTGGCGAGGGTGGCGTCGACCACGGTCTGGCGCTGCTTGAGGCGGGCGATGAATTTGCGCACCACCGGCGCCTCGAAGTCGAGCGCTGCCACTTTCTCGGCCGGCAGCACGAACCGCTCCAGCGTGCGCGTTTCGGTGGCGGGCGAGCCGACGAAGTTGAGCATCACCTGGTTGATGTGCTGGATCTCGTCAAAACCGGCGTCGAGCGCGTCGCGCGCCTGCATCCCTGCCGGAATATGGCCCGACACCCGCATGCCGCGGCCGTGCGCGTAGGCAACGCTCGCGCGCAGGATCGCTTTCGGGAACGAATTGTAGATTTTCAGCTGCGGATAGCCGTGTTCGGCGTACCAGTCGATGGCGCGCTTCGACTCGTCCAGGTTCTTGACCACGAAGCCCATGTTGGCCGAATAGGGACTTTCGCCTTCGAGAAAGCCGGTCGGCACCACTTGCGGACCGAGCAGCGTGCCGTTGGCGGTCTCGTCGAGGATCTGCTGCAGTTCGGCATTGTCGTTGCCCATGTCGCGCACGCTGGTGACGCCGGCGGCTAGGTTCAGGCCGCCTTCCCAGCGGCTGACGTGGCCATGCATGTCAAACAGGCCGGGCAGCATGACGCGGCCGGCGGCGTCGATCTGGTTGACGGCGCCGCGCATGGGCGAGCCGGCTGGCAGCACCGCGCTGATGCGCCCGCGCAGCACTTACACATCGGACAGCGGGCCGAGCAGCGCCGTGGCGCTGTCGAACACGCGTGCATTGCGCACCACGGTCAGGCCATCGAGCTTGTGCTGCATGCGGCCAGCCAGTTCGGCAAGAATCTTTTTTCGGCCAGTTTCTGGCGCGCCGCCAGCAGCTTGACGCTGCCGCTCCAGCCCTGCTCGGTCATCGCCATGAAGCCGGGGTACACCACCGCGAACAGCTGCGGCCGGGCGCCGGTGGTAGCCCAGAACAGCTTCGGCGACAGGCCCAGGCCGGTCTGCGCGATCAGCTGCACGGTCCGGGTCTGGCCCTCGCTGGCAACGTCGAGCACGTCGAGGGTGCGCTGGGTCAACGCGCCCGACGGCAGCAACGCCAGGCTGGCGCCCGGCCTTGCCGCCAGCGCGGCGATCGCGATCGAGGCGGTTTCGAACGAGCCGTTGAGCGGCACGTACATGCCGGCGCCGCTCACGCTTTTACCGCCTGTTTCGGAGGTCGAATGCCAGCTTGCCCGGTCGCCGACGCGCTCGAAATGCTCGTCCACCACCGCGCCATAGGTCGAATTGCCGCGCACCGCATACTGCGCCAGGGTGCCGTCCGGCGCCAGCCGGAACTGCTCGGTCAGGTCGGGGCCGCGGCCGTTGTTCTTGAAGCTGAAGCGGACGGTGACGAGGCCGTCGTCGGCGCGCTCGACGACCTGTTCGCCGATCCGCTTGCCATTTTCAGCATGGACATCGTAGCGCACCGTTTCGGCGCCATGGGCACCAGCGGCGAGGCCGGCGGCAAGGGTGAGTGCGAGCAGCGTCTTCATGGAGCCGTTCCTTTTGTTGTCATTGTTATGGGTGCTACGGGTGCTACGGGTGCTACGGGTGCTACGGTCAACCCGGATGCGCGCAGACGGGGCAGGCAGCGTTGCGGGCGACGCCGATGCTGGTCCACTCCATGGCGCGGCCGTCGAGCAGCAGCAGGCGGCCGGCCAGCGATGGCGTGATGCCAATGAGCAGCTTGAGCGCTTCGGCCGCCTGCATCGCGCCGATCACGCCCACCAGCGGGGCGAACACGCCCATGCTGGCGCAGGCGGCGTCCTCGAAGCCGGCTTCCTCGGGGAACAGGCAGGCGTAGCACGGAGAGAACGCGTCGCGCGCATCGAACACGCTGATCTGGCCGTCGAAGCGGATCGCCGCGCCCGACACCAACGGCACCTGCGCCGCCACGCAGGCGCGGTTGACCGCATGGCGGGTGGCGAAATTGTCGCTGCAGTCGAGCACCACCGATGCCGAGGCTACCAGTTGCACGAGCCGGGCGCCGGCAACGCGCTCGCGCAGCGCCGTGACGGCGACGTCGGGATTGATCTGCGCCAATGCTTCGCGGCCCGACTCGACCTTGGGCTGGCCGACCCGGCCGGTCGTGTGCATGACCTGGCGCTGCAGGTTGGTCAGGTCGACGTCATCGTCGTCGACCAGCGTGATGCGGCCCACTCCGCTGGCGGCCAGGTACATCGCGGCGGGCGAACCGAGGCCGCCGGCGCCGATCACCAGCGTGTGCGCGTCCAACAGGCGCTGCTGGCCTTCGATGCCGATCTCGCCCAGCAGGATATGGCGCGAATAGCGCAGCAGTTGCTCATCGGTCATCGCCGTCATCGCCACGCCGTCATTTCGTGAGGGCCTTGGCTTTCAGTTCGGGCGGCACCTGCGGCGCTGTACGTTTGCGGCCGTCCTGCGCTTCAGGCGCCTCGAGCGCGACGTCGGCCTTCGACAGTTTTACCGGCAAGCCTTTAAAATGGTTGATCGCCTGGGCCAGCTGGAAGTCGTCGCTGCCGCCGTATTCGACCGGCTTGCGGTTCTTCAGCGATGCGGCGACGCGCCGCTCTTCCTCGAGCTCGTCGCGCTTGGCACTGGCCTGTAGCGCCCCCATCGTGACCGGCTTGTCGGCCTTGTCGGCCTCGTTGCCGAGGTGCTTGACGAGGTCGGCCTCGCGCACCCGCACACCGTTCAGGCTGTCGCCATCGGCGCTGTCGTCGACCAGCAGGTCAGGCATGATGCCGCGCGCCTGGATCGAGCGGCCCTGCGGCGTGTAATAGCGCGCGGTGGTCAGCTTGACGGCGGTGTCGGGCGTGAGCTGGCGCAAGGTCTGCACCGAGCCCTTGCCGAAAGTCTGGCTGCCCATGATGATGGCGCGCTTGTAATCTTGCAGCGCGCCGGCGACGATTTCGGATGCCGATGCCGAGCCGGTGTTGACCAGCACCACCATCGGCACCGTCTTGACGGCGGCCGGCAGCTTGGCCAGCGGATCGGCGCCGCTGCGGCCGGCATAGAATTCGCGCCGGCCATAGAACGTTTCGTTCGAGCCGGGCAACTGGCCAATGGTCGAAACGATGATTTTTTCTTTCGGCAGGAAGGCCGCCGAGACGCCGATCGCACCGGGCAGCAAGCCGCCCGGATCGTTGCGCAGGTCGAGCACCAGGCCCTTGATGTGCGGCTCTTGCGCATACAGCGCGGTGACTTTCCGCGCCAGCTCGTCGAGCGTGAGCTCCTGGAACTGGCTGATGCGCAGCCAGGCGTAGCCGGGCTCGACGATCTTGCCCTTGACGCTGTGCACCCGGATTTCCTCGCGCACCAGCGCGACGGCGAGCGGCTTGTCCTCGCCCTTGCGGGCAATCGTCAGCGCTACCTTGCTGCCGGGCGCGCCGCGCATCTTCTTGATGGCGTCGTCCAGGGTCAGCCCCTTGATCGGGGCGCCATCGATGCGGGTGATCAGGTCGCCCGGCTTGATGCCGGCGCGGTAGGCCGGCGAATCCTCGATGGGCGAAACGATCTTGACGTAGCCGTCTTCCATCGACACTTCAATGCCGAGGCCGACGAAGCGCCCCTGCATGCTTTCGCGCATTTCGCGGTACGCCCGTTTGTCGAGGTAGACCGAATGCGGATCGAGCGAGGACACCATGCCGGTGATCGCCTCCGACAATAGTTTTTTGTCGTCGACCGGCTCGACGTAATCGGACTTGATCAGCCCGTAGACGTCGGCCAGTTGGCGCAGTTCGTCCAGCGGCAGCGGCGCACCGGCCGCTTTTTGCGCTACCGCGGGAAACTGCAGCGACAGCGCGATTCCGGCCACCAGGCCGACTCCGACCAGGCCAAAATTACGGATGCGCGCACCCGACTTGCCAAAATTAAGCTGCTTCATATGGAGGCCTTAAAATTTGATCCAGCTGGCCGGGTCGAACGCCCGGCCCAGATGCCTGAGCTCAAAGTATAGACCCGATTCTTCGTTACCGCCTGTGCTGCCCGCACTGGCGATGGTGTCGCCCGCCTTGACAGCGTCGCCGGCGTGCTTGAGCAAGGCATGGTTATTGCCATAGATCGACAGATACTGGCTGCCGTGATCGACAATGACCAGGTTGCCGAAGCCGCGCATCCAGTTGGCGAACACCACCCGCCCGCCCGCCACCGCGCGCACGTCGGCGCCCTCGGCGGCCTGGATGAACATGCCTTTCCACTTGGCCTGGCCGCGCTTGGCGCCGAAGCGCGCCGCGATCTTGCCGCTGACCGGCGCGCGCATCTGGCCGCGCAGGCTGGCGAAGGCGCCATCCGGCACCGCCGGCGCCAGCGCGATGTCGGCCGCGCGCGCGGC
>NZ_PDOB01000034.1 GCF_002760665.1 Massilia psychrophila
TCGCGCTTTGCGGTCAGCAGAAGTCGACGGTCTTTCCCTGCTTGTCGACAGCGCGATAGAGGTATTTCCAGATGCCCTTGACCTTGATGTAGGTTTCATCCATGCGCCAGCTGGTGCCAACCGGGCGCTTGTGTTTGCGGGCCATCTTCTCGACAAGCGGCAAGAAGCGGATTGCCCAACGGTTGATCGACGAATGATCGACCGACACACCGCGCTCTTGCATCATCTCTTCGAGGTGCCGGTAGCTCAACGGGTAAGCCACGTACCAGCGGATGCAAACCAGGATCACGTCGATCGGGAAGCGCATCCCTTTGAAGTTGAGCATCTCGATTCATCCAATATCCGGGCGTCATAGTCTACCTGATCAGCAACCATGGTCTGGCTAACGCGACAGAACCGACGCAGCAACGCATGGCGACATTGCCGGTGGTGCTGTGCCTGCAGGACACGACCGAACTGGACTTCAACGGCCAAGGCGCGTTTGGCCTCGGCCCGTTGAGCTACAAGGCCCAGCGCGGCATGTACCTGCATCCGACCTACGCGGTCACGCCCGCGCGCGAACCGCTGGGCATTATCGACGCGTGGATGTGGGCGCGCGAAAAGAAGGACAAGTCCGGCGCGCGCGGCGGACCGAAGGAAAGTGTGCGCTGGATCGAGGGCTACGAGCGGATCGCGGAGATGGCGGCGCAACTGCCCGGCACGCGCTTGGTGTATGTGGCCGACCGCGAGGCCGATCTGGTGCCCTTGATGATGCGCGCCCAAGAACTGGCCACGCCAGCCGACTGGCTGGTGCGCGCCAAGCACAACCGCTGCCTGCCCGACGGCGAGAAGCTGTGGCAGCACACGGGCGCGGACGCGCCGATCGGCGAGCTGACGTTCGCGATGGCGGCGCGGCACGGCGTGAAGGCGCGCACGGTGCGTCAGCAACTGTGGGCACGCACGGTGACTCTGCCTGCGGGTAAAGGCACGAACGTCCTCGCCACGTGCGTGATCGCGCGCGAGATCGGCGCGCCCGATGGCGTCAAGCCGATCGAGCGGCGCTTGCTGACCAACCGCGAAGCCGCCACGCCCGAGGCGGTCGTCGAGCTGATCGACTGGTACCGCGCACGCTGGGAAATCGAAATGCTGTTCGACGTGCTCAAGAACGCCTGCCGTGTCGAGGCGCTGCAACTGGGCTCGATAGTGCAGCTTGAACGGGCCTTGGCGTTGTTCATGGTGGTGGCGTGGCGCATAGCGCGCTTGATGCGTTTGGGCCGGACCTGTCCGGATCTGGATGCGGAACTGTTCTTTGATCCAGATGAAATTCAAGCGGCCTATCTGCTGCGCAAGAAAACACCGCCGGACAAGCCGCGCTTGAACGACGTTCTGCGCCAGGTCGCCTGCATCGGCGGTTTCCCCGCCCGCAAGAGCGGTGGCGAGCCCGGCGTCAAGACGGTCTGGCTTGGATTGAAAGATGTTCACGTGGCCGTGGAAACGATACGCGCGTTACGGGAAATTGGCGCGCTTAACACTTGTGTATAACGAGGTGTGTTGAAGCTCCCGCCCAAATCACTCGCCCGTTTCGCAAGTCCACGATCTTGCCTTCGATAGTGACCACGGTTTGACTGCCAAGCACGAAATAAGTTGTTCCATATTTCTTTACCTTGGGATAGACGGCGGCATCCGCGCCGAAAATGTTGTCCAGTTTATCCGTTGCGACATTATGGATATCTTCCGGTACCGTCAGCCCATTTTGTTTAAAAGTCTCATCTACGAGGCTGACCGGCATGACGTAATATCCCGCCTCTGCCAAGGGAAGCGCAGTCGATGCCATTACTCCGATCGTAGCCTTGACTTCAGGTGTTTCGTTGAGTGGGGGAAGGATCAGGAAAGAAGCTGGACGGCTTCGCTTGAATGCCGTGTAGTCATAGGGCGCCCTTGGCGTCGCGCAGACGGTCAACAAAGCAATTATTGGGAGCAGCGCCACCGATTTGTTACGCACTTTGACTGGAAAATCTAAGCTGCATTTTCCTGAAGCGATCAACGTTTGCTGTGTCATGATTTTTTCTCGTTCATCTACTTCATAAGAAATTCCATGTAATGTGAGGATTCGGGAAATGCGGCTTTTTCGGCTTTAAATTGCTGCTGTGCGTCTTCGTATTGACCTAACTGCAAGTGCAGCATTGCAATGTGGGCGCGGAATCCTGGTGGCAGGCGAGTTCCAGCGATTTTCGCTCGCTCGATCTGTGCTTGCATCAGACGAATCTGCTCGCCAGGGTTCGCATCTTCGTGCTTCAAGAATTGGTACACATTTCGCTGGTAAGCATCCCATTGATACATGGGGGCTGGGGCATGGGCGCAGCCAACCAAACTACCAATGATCAAGCCGCCAATCAGTCGGCCTGCCCAAGGTGAGCACCTCATTTCGGGGCTCCCTGCGTCTGGGTTTGCCCCTGACCGGCGTCCAGCCCCGAGACCAGATTGTTGACCGCTTCACGCATAGCCAGATCGAGCACTTTTCCATTGAGCGTCGCGTCATACCCGGCAGTGCTGCCGAAACCGATGACCTCCCGATTCGATAATTCATACTCACCGGCACCTTGAGCGGAGTAGACCACCTCAGAAGTCAGGCTATTGACGATATTGAGCGTCACTTTTGCGTAAGCGCTTTGCGACTTGCCGCGGCCGAGCAGGCCAAATAACTGACGATCGCCGACATCTTTCCGACCAAATTCAGAAATAGCACCCGTAACCAGGTAATCCGCGCCGCGAATGGCCTGCTGACGGGCCTGGTATTGCGCTTCCTGTTTGCCTTCTGTAAGGTTGTCGCGATCAAGGACGTTAAATCGATGGGATTGCTGAAGGTGAGCGACAAGCGTCGACTTAGCCTGGGCGCCCAACCGATCCTCGCCATCTGTAAAGATTCCGCGCATAAATGGCGAACGATTGTCAAATTTGCCGACCGATACCAGAGTCCGTGCGCCCCGATACGGCGCGTTTGCCGAATCAACCTTTGCCACTGTCAACGTGCGTGACGATTCAGTCGCGCACCCACCAAGAACCGTTAGACCAATTGCAACGCACACCATATTTACACGAAACATATCTGTTTTCCTTATAGTTATTTGGTTTAAATTTTATGCGATACATGAACGCGCAAACAAAATATACAACGAGTTAAGTTGCAATTTTGCAATGATGATATTTTGTCCAGTCTAAAAAATACAGCAACATCTTTTCAGATCGAATTATTTCGAATTGAAAAGGTTCGATTTCTAAATTTGGTGTCGCCATTTCAAAAGCCGGTGGGAAATGGCTCGCTTAGAATGAATCAACGCGATTTTCCCGACTTTTCCCAGCAGAGGCAGCAGCCATGACCCACCCATCCCGCAGCGGCGGCCAGATCCTGGTCGACGCACTCAAGATCCACGGCGTCGACCTCGCCTTTGGCGTGCCCGGCGAGAGCTACCTCGACGTGCTCGACGCGCTGCACGACTCGAGCATCCGTTTCATCGTCAACCGCCAGGAAGGCGGCGCCGCCTTCATGGCCGAAGCGTACGGCAAGATGACGGGCCGGCCGGGGATCTGCTTCGTCACGCGCGGGCCGGGCGCCACCAACGCCGCCATTGGCGTGCACACCGCGTTCCAGGATTCGACGCCGATGATCCTGTTCATCGGCCAGGTCGGGCTCGACTTCGCCGACCGCGAGGCGTTCCAGGAGATCGATTACCGCCGCATGTACGGCCAGATGGCCAAGTGGGTGGCGCAGATCGACCGCGCCGAGCGCATCCCCGAATACATCGCGCGCGCCTTCCAGGTCGCCACCAGCGGCCGTCCCGGCCCGGTGGTGCTGGCGCTGCCGGAAGACATGCTGGTGTCGATGGCCGCGGTGGCCGACACCCGGCGCTATCATGCGGTGCAGGCGTCGCCGTCAAGCTTTCAAGTCGACACGCTGCGCGCCATGCTGGCGCAAGCCAGCCGCCCGCTGCTGCTGCTCGGCGGCGGCACCTGGACCGCCCAGGCCTGCGCCGACGTGCAGCGCTTTGCCGAGGCGAATGCGCTGCCGGTGGCGTGCGCCTTCCGCTTCCAGGACCTGCTCGACAACTTTCATCCGAATTACATCGGCGACGTCGGCATCGGCATCAATCCGAAGCTGGCCGCGCGGGTACGCGATTGCGACCTGTTGATCGCGTTCGGCCCGCGCCTGGGCGAGATGACGACGAGCGGCTATTCGCTGCTGGCGTCGCCGGTGCCGCTGCAGTCGCTCGTGCACATCCATCCCGCCGCGGAGGAACTGGGCAGCGTCTACCAGGCCGACCTGATGATCAACAGCGGCGCGCCGCAGGCGGCGGCGATGCTGGCGGCGATGGCGCCGGTCAATAGCGAATCATGGCGCCACAGCGCGGCCGAGGCGAAGGCCGAATTGGCAGAGTACCAGCAGCAGCCGCCGATTTTCACCGATGGCGGCGCCCCTCTCGACCTGTGGCAACTGGTGCAGCAGCTGATGGCGGCGGTGCCGAAAGACGCCATCATCACCAACGGCGCCGGCAATTACGCGACGTGGGCGCACCGCTTCTACCGCTACGGCGGCATGCGCACCCAGCTCGCGCCCACCAGCGGCGCAATGGGCTATGGCGTACCGGCCGGGATCGCCGCCAAGATCATCGACCCGCAGCGCACCGTCATCACCTTTGCCGGCGACGGCGAGTACATGATGAACGGCCAGGAACTGGCCACCGCCGTGCAGTACGGGGCCGGGGTAGTCATCATCGTCTTCAACAACAGCATGTTCGGCACCATCCGCATGCACCAGGAGCGCGGTTATCCGGGACGGGTATCGGGCACCAGTTTGCACAATCCCGATTTCGCGGCGCTGGCGCAAGCGTACGGCGCGCACGGCGAAGTGGTCGAGACGACCGCGCAATTCGGCCCGGCTCTGGTGCGCGCGCTCGAGCACACCAGGACGCGCCAATTGCCGGCGGTCATCGAGCTGCGCTATGACGGCAACCTGATCACGCCGAACGCGACGTTGACAACGATCCGGGCGATGGCGCAAAAAGAGAAAGATCGATAGCAGCTGGAGGACACCGCCGGCTACTCGAGACCGAGTTCGGGCGGCAGCGGCAACGGCTTGTCGTGCACGCTGACCTGGCCCACCGGGCTGGTAAAAAACAACGCAATGAGGGCAATGAACAAGGCGCACAGCAAGGAGCGCAAGGTGCGGGCGCCGCGCACCACCACCTTGTCGCTCCAAATCATGCGCCTGAGATATCCTGATATCTTCATGATTGCCCCCTGGCCGATGCAAAGCCCGAAAACAGTTATAGCAGCAGCAAGGGGTTTTCAACTGATCTGCATCAAACGTGCGCGCCTACTTGTTCGCGGCGCGCTTGAGCCAGCGAATGACCGCTCCAATCAGGGGCAACTTCTCGTATAACTCTTCGGCGGCATCCCAATAATCCCGGTGCAACTGAACCGCCCCGGCGGCGTCGAAGCGCAGGTGGGTGGCGCCGCGGATGCACTGGCGCCCATCGGCAAAGCGCTTCATGCGAAACGTGAACTGCCACACCAGGAAGGCGTCGGCGCCCTGCAGCACGCGGGTGCCGACGACAAAACGCGGCTCATGCACCTGCTCGAACATGTGAGCGAAGATGGCGACGATGGCGTCGATCCCGCGCACCTCGTTGAACGGATCCTTGAACTGCGCATCGGCTGCATAGATGGCCGGCAGCTGCGCCAGCGACGCCTCGCTGAGGTTTTCGTAGAACTGCACCAGGCGTTCGAGTTCGGTTTCGTACGTGTGGAGTGCGTCGATCATAAGCCAGTCACCCGGTGGATCAGCCAGAAATACCAGCGGTACGGCAGCAGCCGCGCCAGCCGCAGGCTGTTGGTAAAGCGCTTTGGAAAATGGATATGGAACTGGCCGCGCCGGATGCCGTCGACCATGGCGGCGGCGGCTTGGTCCGCGCTCATCAACGCCGGCATGTGAAAATCGTTCTGCTTCGTGAGCGGCGTGTCGACAAAGCCGGGATTGATCTGGTAGACCGCGATGCCGCGCGGGTGCAGGTCGAGGTACAGCGACTCGGTCAGGTTGATCAGCGCCGCCTTGGTCGGGCCGTACACCAGCGCCTTCGGCAAGCCGCCGTATCCCGCCACCGAGGCGACGATGCCGATGCCACCAAAGCCTTGCGCGAGCAGCAGCGGCAGCACCGCATCCAGGCAGTTGAACACGCCGCGCAGGTTCAGGTCGATCATCGCGTTGGCTTGCGCCAGGTCGAAGCTGTCGGCCCGCATCTCGTTGTAGCCGCCGGCCAGCACCAGCACCAGGTCGACGCCGCCCCACGCGGCATTGATCTGGTCGCGCGCGCGCAGCACGCTGGCGTGGTCTGTGATGTCGAGCGGCGCGGCCAGCGCGTGTGGATCAACCTTGGCCGCATTTTGAATCGCCTCGGCGTTGCGGGCCGACAGCGCGACGCGGGCGCCGAGCCGCAGCAACTGGCCGGCGCAAGCGGCGCCAATACCGCTGGAAGCGCCGATCAGCCACACCCGCTTGCCGGTCCAGTCGTCGATGCGCGGATTCATCGTTTGCTAAACGACAGCGTGACGCTGCCGAGGTTGATGCCGAATTTGCTCATCGCGGTGCGGTTCAGCATCACCTTGTCGTCGATCAGGAACATCCAGTCTTCCATGTCGACGTTGTAGACCTTGTCGCCGACCGGCTGCGCCAGCACGTACTTCCAGCGCAACGCGTTGCCCGAGACGACGCCGTGCGCGACGCCGATCACGTCCGGCGCCGTCGCAGTAAAGGTGCCGGGGCCGGTCTTGGTCAAGGTCCACACCCGCTTCTGCCTGGTGCCGTCGGAATAGGTAAAATCTTCGTCGAGGGTGCCGGTGTCGCCCTGCCAGCGGCAGCGCATCACCACCACGAAGCGCTTGACGACTTCGCCCGAGCGGTCCTGGAACATGCCGTGGGCGTCGAGGGTACCGTTAAAATAAGTCTGGATGTCGAGCCGCGGCTGCGCGGCTGCATACTGTTCCGGCCGCGGTCCCGAGCAGGCGGCCAGCATGGTGGCAAAGGTGGCAAGTACGGCCGCGCCGGCCAAGTGTTTGAGGTTCATGAGCTTCCTTTTAAATTAGTCAATCAATTTAGCAATCTCGCAGCGGCGCGCGCCACAGCATTGCGGCCGCCACCAGTTTCATGGCACACGGCAGCAGCGCGTAGGCGCCGGCCAGCGCACCGGTGCCGGCCTGCTGACCGGGCACGTAGCCGAACCACCCCAGCAGCGGCAACGCGATGCCGGCCGCCAGCGCCAGTGTCATTTGCACGCCCCAGTTCCACACGCCGAAATAGGCCGCTTCCCTGCCCCCCGTTTGCCCCGACCGTTGACCCGAACCCTGGCCGTTTCTCGCGATCACGCCGGCCAGCAGCGCCGGCGGCAGTGCCAGGTCGGCGCCCAGCGCCAGTCCCGACAGGATGCAGATCGCGCCGAACGGCAGCGCCGCGCCGGGCCCCAGGCCAAAGGCCCAGACGAACACCAGGCTTGACGCGAGCATCGCGCCGGCCCAGGCGCGCGCTTCGCCGAAGCGCCGCGCCAGCGCAATCCACAACGGCATCGACAGCGCCGCCGCGCAGAAGTACAGGATCAGGAACATACCGGAAAGCGGGGCCAGCCGCAGACGGTCGCCGGCAAAAAACAGGAACAGCGTGGCGGGAATCGCCGACGCGACACCATTGACCAGCAGCACCGCAAACAGCGCGCGAAAGCGCGGCTCGGCGAACGGCGCGGCCAGCGCGCGCCAGTGCAGCACGGGCGCGCGCTGGACGGCGGTGGCGGGCCGCACGGCTTTGGCCAGCAGTGCGGCGCCCACCGCCAGCGCGGCGCAAAACGCCAGCGACAGGCCGTCGTAGCCGGCCAGCGTGGTGACGGCGGCGGCCAGCACCACGCCGGCCAGGCCGCAGGCCTCGCGCACGCCCGTCACGCGCGCCCGATCCGACTGTGCGCCGGTCAACGCCGCGCCCCAGCTCTGGTGCGCGATGGTGGCCAGGCTGAAACCGAAGTACACCAGCATCAAGGTGGCGCCGAACCAGGCCAGCGTGGCGCCGCCGGCCATCGCCGGTGGATGGAACAGCCCGAGGAAACCGGCCAGCAGCAGCGGCAACGCGAGCGCGATGTAGCGGACGTAGGCGCCGCGTCCGCGTTCGATCCACCAGCCCAGCAGCGGGTCGATGAAGGCGGCGGCGATGCGCGCTACCAGCAGCGCGACGCCGATCGAGGCCAGCGGCAGGCCGGCGCGCTCGGCATAGAACTGCGGCAGGTAGACGTAGATGGGCAGCGCAACCATGGCGAGCGGCAGCCCGAAAAAGCCGTAGCACAGCAGGTTGGGCAGCCCGAGCGGCTTCATGGCGGCCCGGCCATGGGTTGTTCACTCTCGCTTGGCCCCGTCCCTCGTGCCCCGGCGTCTTTGAGCAGCGCCACGCGCAGCGCCGGCGCGGTGGTCTTCGGATCGAGCCAGATGCCGAAGAAGGCGCGGGCGAAGTCGTCGTCAATGACGGTCGCCATCGGCTTGCCGTCGAGGTAGAAGCGCGTGCCCTGGCTTGGCACGAACACACCGGTGATATGGGAACCTTCCCGCACATCGGGGAAAATCGCCGTCATTTTCTGCAGCCATGCCTGGCGTTGGCCCGGACTGCCGGCGCCGATTTTTTCCATCTGCTCGGCACTCGCCTCGGCGATCTTTTTGCCATTGAGCTTGCGCGCGTACCGCAGGTCGAGCGCGAACGGCGTGCTCGATCCATAGCCCTGCGGCCCGACCCACAGCTGGGCGGAATAGATGTTCACCGCAAAATAGCTGAACGCGCCGCTGCCGGCCAGCCGCGCCTTCGGCACGTCCTGCTCGATGTGGGCCGGCGCCGCGTGCGCCAGCGTGGCGGCCAGCGCCAGCGCCAGCAAGGCCGGAAGAGCCAAAACGCGGCGCGCCATCATGCCCGCTTCACCAGCGTGAAATGCATGACGTCGGTATTGCGGGCCCTGAAGGCGGCCTCGCAGTAGCACAGGTAGAACTCCCAGGTAAGGATGAAGCGCTCGTCAAAACCCTGGGCGCGCACCGCGCCGAGCTGCGCGTGGAAGGCCTTTCGCCACGCCACCAGGGTGTCGGCGTAGTCGATGCCGAAGCCGAATTGATCGACCACTTCCAGGCCGTGCTCGGCTGCGAGGCGGACGAACCTGGAAGGCGACGGCAGCATCCCGCCGGGGAAAATGAACTGCTGGATGAAGTCGGTGCCCTTGCGGTAACGCTCGAACAGTTCGTCGGCGATGACGATGGTCTGCACGCAGGCGCGCCTGCCTGGCTTCAGGCTGCGCGCAATGCACTGAAAATAGCTCGGCCAGTAGCTTTCGCCAACCGCTTCGAACATCTCGATCGAAGCGATGGCGTCGTACTGGCCGCTGCTGTCGCGGTAGTCGCACAGCTGCAGATCGACCTGATCGGCCAGGCCAGCGCCGTCGATGCGTTTTTGCGCGTACGCCAGCTGTTCGGTCGACAGCGTCAGTCCGGTGACGAAGGCGCCCGCTTCGCGCGCGGCGATCTCGGCAAAGCCGCCCCAGCCGCAGCCGATTTCGAGCACCCGCGCGCCCGGCGCTAGGTCGAGCTGGCCGAGGATGCGGCGAAATTTTGCCGCCTGCGCCAATGCCAGGTTGCCGCCGGCCGACTCGGTAAATAAGGCGCTCGAATACGTCATCGACGGATCGAGCCACAACTGATAAAACGGGTTGCCGATGTCGTAGTGGGCGTGGATGTTCTTGCGGCTGCCGGCCTTGCTGTTGCGGTTGAGCAGATGCTTGATACGGTAGAACAGGCTGCCCAGCCAGCTGCCGTACACCAGCGACTCGATTTGGGCGCGGTTGTGCGCCAGCAGTTCGATCAGGCCGGGCAAGTCGGACGTACTCCAGTCGCCGCCGATGTACGACTCGGCAAAGCCGATGTCGCCCGAGCGCATGGCGGCGGAAAACAGGTTCCAGTTGCGCAGCTCCAGTGTCAGTGCCGGCTTCGGTTGCAATCCGGCCGGCGCCGAGGCGGCGCCGAAATGGCGGCACACGCCGTCGGGAGTGGTCAGCGCCAGCGCACCGTGCTTCAGGTTCGCCAGCAGCTTGAGGATGATCCTGGCGGCCGGCGGCGCCGAACCTGCGGGACTGGCGGGAGTGGCGGCATTCGCGCTGGAATTTGCCGCGCGGGCCGGCACGAGCGAAGTTATGGAGTCGGAGTTCATCGGGTTACTTTTTGATGTGGTGGGACTGGTTTCGGATGGAACGGCAACCGCTTGAGGAACAGCCGCAGCGCCTGGAAATGGATGCGGACGACGACGCCGAAGGTCATCAACGGATATTTGAAAAAGGCGGCGCCAACACCGGCACTGGTGATTGGCACGCCGATGCCCGACAGGCTCGTTTGCAGCAGCAGGCCGTCGGCGTCCTGGTAGTCGATGCAGGCCAGCGTGTTTTCGGCCATTTGTCCGCGCAACGGGCGCATCGCGCGCATGAAACGGAAGCGGTAGCGGCCCTCGACGGCGAAAAATGGCGATACGTGGAACACCTTGCGCGCTTCCATTTCGCTGCCGTTGGCGATCTCGGCGCCGTTGTCCAGAAGGTAGAAATGGCGTTCGCCGAAGGTGTTGCGCACGTCGCACAGCACCGCGCGCAGCGCGCCGTCGGCGCGGTGGCAGAACCAGAACGAGACGGGGTTGAACACGTAGCCGAGCACGCGCGGCATGGCCTGCAGCCAGATCTCGCCATCGGCATCGAACACGCCTTCGCGCCGCAGCAGCGCGTCGATCCATTCCGCCAGCGGGGTGGTGCCGTCGCCATGGTCGGCATCATGGAACGACAGCAGGTTGAAGCGGTTGTACGAGAACAGCGCACAGCCGGCTCGCGGCGCACGCACCGGCAGGCGCAGGTAGTAGGCGCGGTACTCGAAGGCGTTGACGACCGGGCGCAGGCGCTTGTGGCGCACCTGGCCGAAGCACAACTGGGCGTGCGCAACCGCGCCGCGCTCAGGCGGCTGAATGCTGGCGCTCCATTGCCAGGGCGGTCAGCGACGCCGCCACCGCCAGTCCCGATTTCAGGCCGTCCTCGTGGAAGCCGTAGCCGGTCCAGGCGCCGGCGAACCAGGTATTCTGCTCGCCCTGGATCTGTACCAGGCGCTCCTGGGCGGCGGTGGCCGCGGCATCGAACACCGGGTGAGCGTAGTCGAATTGGGCCAGCACGCGGGCCGGGTCGGGCGCGTCGATCGGATTGAGCGAGACGATCACCGGCGCGGTGCATGGCAGCGGCTGCAGCATGTTTAGCAGATAGTGCACGCAGACTTCGGGCTTGGCGGCAGCGCTGCTCTGGTAGTTCCAGGCCGACCATGCCTTGCGGCGCTCCGGCAGGCAGGTGGAATCGGTGTGCAACACCGCGCGGTTCGGCTGGTAGCGGATGGCCGACAGCACCCCTCGCTCGCCGCCGCTGGCGTCGCCCAGCAGCGCCAGCGCCTGGTCGCTGTGGCAGGCCATGACGACATGGTCGAAGTGTTCGACGCCGGCGGCGCTCTCGATGCGCACCGGGCGCGCGGCGCCGGTCCCGCGCAACACCGAGCGTACCGGGGCCGACAAGCGGCGCGATGGGATCGCGGCCAGCATCTTGTCGACGTAATTGCGCGCGCCGCCCTTTACGGTGCGCCACTGCGGCCGGTCGCTCACCTGCAGCAGGCCGTGGTTGTGGCAAAAGCGCACGAAGGTCGACAAAGGGAAAGCGAGCATCTGGTCGGACGGGCAGGACCAGATGCAGGCGGCCATCGGCAGCAGGTACCAGTGGCGGAACTGGGTGCTGTAGCCTTGCTGGTCGAGCCAGGCGCCGAGCGTGACAGCGGGGATCGCGCCGATGTGCGCCACTGCGCTGTCTTTCGCCATTGCGCTGGCTTGGCGGTTGAAGCGCAGGATATCCGCCACCATGCGTAAAAAGCGCGGATCGAGCAGGTTGGCGCGCTGAGCGAACACGGTGTCGAGGTTGGCGCCGGCCCATTCGAGCGTGCGCCCGCTTGAGCGCGGCAGCTTGACCGAAAACGACATCTCGCTCGGCGCCGACTCGACCCCGAGTTCATCGAACAGCTTCACCAGGTTCGGGTAGGTGCGCTCGTTAAAAACCAGGAAGCCGGTGTCGACGCCGAACTTGAAGCCGTCGAGCGCGATGTCGACGGTGTTGCTATGACCGCCGAAATAGCTGCCTGCTTCGAACAACGTCACGTCTTGCCGCGCCTGCGCCAGGCGGTACGCGCATGACAACCCGGCAATACCGGCTCCTACCACTGCTATTTTCATGCCGCCGCCTTTTGTATTTTAATTTGTCGTGGACAAACCATACTTCGCAATGATAATCCGTGAAATAATCATTCTTGTCAAACGTTTGTCATGGACAGAGTTCTTGCATCCTTTTTATACGTTGTTCAGCCCAAATCGGATTCAATGCAGGAACCATTTTTATTTTTCAACTGCGCCGGGCAGTGTCGATATGCGTTTGCAACATCGGGCAAATTTGTCGTAGCTGCTCATAGTCGAGGTAAAATACCAACTGCCGCTTCAACGCGGCGATGTCCTGAACAAGAACCAGAAACTGCGATCGAGCTTGCCATGACCACTCCCCCTAGGCCTGTCGTCCTTTCCAGCATCAGCGATGTCGAGCGCGACGTCGGCGTTGCCAAGGAAACGCTGCGCGTGTGGGAACGCCGCTACGGCTTTCCCCAGCCCCAGCGCGACGCCAACGGCGAGCGCCTGTATCCGCCCGAACAGCTGGTCCGCCTGTCGCTGGTCAAGCGGCTGCTCGACCAGGGTTATCGGCCGGGCAAGATCATAGGGCTGGACATCGACGAGTTGGCCGAACTGGGCGCCAAGCCGGGCAAGGCGGTCGCGGCGCGCGGCCTGGACGATGCGGAAATCTGCGCCTGCATCGACCTGCTGCGGGCCCACAAGGTGGCCGAATTGCGCCAGCGCGTGTCGCAGGCGATGCTGTCGATGGGGTTGCAACGTGGCGTCGTCGAGCTGATCGCGCCTTTGACCGGCGCCGTCGGCCTGGCCTGGGCGCGCGGCGAGGTCGCCGTCTTCGAGGAGCACTTGTTTTCGGAAATGCTGCAAGGTTTGATGCGCAACGCCATTTTTGCCGCCACCCAGCAATCCGGCCATGCGCAGGCCACGCCGCGCGTGCTCTTGACCACGGTGCCGCAGGAACGCCACGGGCTCGGCCTGCTGATGGCGGAAGCCCTGCTCTCGCTCGAACGGGCGCATTGCGTCTCGCTCGGCGTGCAGACCCCGCTCGGCGATATCGTCGACGCCGCGCGGTCCCAGCGCGCCGACATCGTCGCGCTGTCGTTCTCGGGCGTTACTTCGGCGCGCTCGATAATCGACAACGTCAACGAACTGCGCAGCCGGCTCGGCGACCAGGCCGAGGTGTGGGCCGGCGGTGCCGGCGTCGAAATGGCGCGCCGTCACCTGGCCCCGGGGACCGTACTCGACCTCACCACGATTCCCACGGCGGTGGCGCGCTGGCGCGCCCAGCACGCCACTCTTGCCGTCTGAACATGCCTGACGGCGGCTGACCGCCCTGCTCTGGTAAAATACTGGCCAATCGATTCGTCGTGCCCGGCACCCCCGGGCATGTGCATGCAGCGCCCGCCCCCACACGCCAATGTTCAGTTTTTTCAAGAAGAAACCGCCGGTTCCCGAGACCGCCCCGGCCGCCCCTGCTGCGGCGCCGGCACCCGCACCGCCTCCCACGCCTGCCGCGTCGCGCCGTTATGGCACTACCTCGACATTCGTTGCGCCGACAGTGGCGCCGGTGCCGGTACCGGCCGCACCTGCCGCCGTCAGCCTGCCAATCGCCAAAATCGCCGAAACCGCCGAGCGCCCGGTACTCGAGGCCGAACGCAGGTCGTCGTGGATGGCGCGCCTGAAGGCCGGGCTGTCGAAAACTTCCACCAACCTGTCGCTGCTGTTCGTCGGCGCCAAGATCGACGAAGACCTGTACGAGGAACTCGAGTCGGCGCTGCTGATGGCCGACGCCGGCGTAGACGCCACCCAGTTCCTGCTCGACGGCCTGCGCCGCAAGGTCAAGGAAGACAAGTTGCTGGACGCATCCGCCGTCAAGGCCGCGTTGAGACTGCTGATGACCGACCTGCTGCGCCCGCTCGAAAAGCCGCTCGAACTGGGCCGCCACACGCCGCTGGTGATGATGATCGCCGGCGTCAACGGCGCCGGCAAGACCACCACCATCGGCAAGCTCGCCAAGCACATGCAGCAGCACGAACAGTCGGTGCTGCTGGCCGCCGGCGACACCTTCCGCGCCGCCGCCCGCGAGCAACTGATGGTGTGGGGCCAGCGCAATAACGTCAACGTTATTTCCCAGGAATCGGGCGATCCGGCCGCGGTCGCGTTCGACGCGGTGCAGTCCGGCAAGGCGCGCGCCATGAATGTCGTCATGGTCGACACCGCCGGCCGCCTGCCGACCCAGCTGCACTTGATGGAAGAGCTGAAAAAGATCAAACGCGTGATCGGCAAGGGCATGGACGGCGCCCCGCACGAAATCCTGCTGGTGATCGACGGCAATACCGGCCAGAACGCGCTGGCGCAAGTGAAGGCGTTCGACGACGCGTTGGGCCTGACCGGCCTGGTCATCACCAAGCTCGACGGCACCGCAAAAGGCGGCGTGCTGGCGGCGATCGCGCGCAGCCGCCCGGTGCCGGTGTATTTCATCGGCGTTGGCGAAAAAATCGAAGACTTGCAGCCATTTAGCGCCGACGAGTTCGTCGAAGCGCTGCTCGGATAAGCCCCATGATCGAATTCCAGTCCGTCTCGAAGCAGTACTGCGCCCATGCCGTCGCCCTGCGCGACGTGTCCTTCAATGTCGCCAAGGGCGAGCTGGTGTACCTGGCCGGCCCGTCCGGCGCCGGCAAGTCGACTTTGCTGAAGATGATTGCCGCCATCGAGCGCCCGACCGGCGGCGCGGTGCTGGTCAATGGCCAGGACATCGGCAAGCTGGGCAAGGCCGGGGTACCGTTCTTGCGCCGCAACCTGGGCCTGATTTTCCAGCAGCAGAAACTGCTGAACGACCGCAGCATCCTGGCCAACACCATGCTGCCCTTGCTGGTGACCGGCGCCGCCAGGGCCGAGGCCGAGCGGCGCGCCCGCGCCGCGCTCGACAAGGTCGGCCTGCTCGACCGGGCGCGCGCGCTGCCGCTCGAACTGTCCGGCGGCGAGCAGCAGCGGGTGGCGATCGCCCGCGCCATCGTCAACCGGCCGCAGATCATCCTGGCCGACGAGCCGACCGCCAACCTCGACCGGGCCAGCGCCGACAAGGTGCTCGACGCCTTGCGCGCCTTCCACTCGGTCGGCGTGACGTGCATGATTTCCACCCATGACGAGCTGATGCTGGAGCGGGAAGTGGACGCGCGCGTGATCCACCTCGATCACGGTCAGCTGGTACAGCCAGCGCAGGTGGCACCATGAAGCGCTGGATGCGGCAACACCGCTTCGCCATCGGCGCCGCGCTCGGCAACCTCGGCAAGTCGCCCGGTAGCTTCCTGTTCAACGTGGTGGTGGTGGCGATCGCGCTGGCGCTGCCGTTCGCCGGCTTGACCTTGCTCGACAACGTCAGGCCGATGTCGGAGCAGTTGTCGGTCGATCCGGAGATCAGCCTGTTCGTCACACCGGCGACGACGCGCGAACAGGCGCTGGCGCTAGCGCCGGCGCTGCGCGACATACTGCGCGGTAGCAACGGAAAAGTCGTTTTTGTGGCGCGCGAACAGGCACTCGAGACGCTCAAGGCAAAGAACGGCCTGGCCGAAGTGCTCGGCACGCTGGGAGAAAATCCGCTGCCGGACGGCTATATGATGAAGCTCGACGGCTTTAGCAGCGCGCAAGATGCCGCCAAGGTCGACGCGCTGGCCGCACAGTTGCGCGCGCTGCCTGGCGTCGACACGGTGCAGGTCGACTCGGCCTGGGTCAAGCGCCTCGCCGCCCTGCTCGGCGTGCTGCGCCTGGCGCTGCTGCTGCTGGCGGTGACGCTCGGCATGGTGGTGATCGCCGTCGTGTTCAATACCATCCGCCTGCAAGTGCTGACCCAGCGCGACGAAATCGCCGTCTCCAAGCTGATCGGCGCAACCGACGGCTTCATTCACCGGCCGTTTTATTACACTGGTGCGCTGCTTGGCTTGTGCGCCGGCATCGTGGCGCTTGGCGCGGTGACGCTGGCTTTGGGTCCGCTGAACGTGTCGATTGCCGAATTCGCCAGCCTGTACGCCAGCCAGTTCCAGCTGAACCCGCTCGGTCCCGCCGGCATGCTCGCCCTGCTCGCCATCAGTGCCGCTCTCGGCCTGGCCGGCGCCCTGCTGTCGGTGCAGCGCCACCTGGCGCGATTGAACTAAATAGGTCGCCTCGGGTCTGATTCCACTTGACCGTGCGTAAACGAACAGAAGACCGGCGTCAACTGGCGTTATCGTACGGTCCATTGGATTGTCATAGTGGCGATTACTTTCCCCGCACTGCGCGCCCGGATTGATAAATATCAATAGTTGACAGCGACTGTCCCCTACAGTGTAGGTTGCCCCAAAAAATGATCTTTAGGGCAACCTTACAGTCTATCAAGGTCATAGTTTCAGGCGATTGGCACTCTAACCCGGAGAGTGCTAAACTATTATTGCATGGCTGGGAAGACAAGACCACCGCCAGCGTCCGGTAACAAACAATGCTGTACCGATCACATTACGAGGCTATACATGACGACGATTCCGGCACTCTCCGCACTGGTCCCGACCAACAATCGTGCACTGGGCGTGGGTTTTACTGGCAATCTGGGCAATATCGATGCCTATATTTCGGCCGTGAACCGCCTGCCGATGCTGACGCACGAGGAAGAAATCTCGCTGGCGAAGCGCTTGCAAGAACATAACGACCTTGGCGCCGCCCAGGAACTGGTGCTGTCGCACCTGCGCCTGGTGGTGTCGATCGCCCGCGGCTACCTTGGCTATGGACTGCCGCACGCCGACCTGATCCAGGAAGGCAACATCGGCCTGATGAAAGCGGTCAAGCGCTTCGATCCAAATCAGGGCGTGCGGCTGGTGTCGTACGCAATGCACTGGATCAAGGCCGAAATGCATGAGTACGTCCTGAAAAACTGGCGGCTGGTGAAGGTTGCCACCACCAAGGCGCAGCGCAAACTGTTTTTCAATCTGCGCAGCAACAAGGTCGGCCTGGACGCGATGACGCCGACCCAGATCGATGCGCTGGCCAAGCTGCTCGACGTCAAGCGCGAGGAAGTGATCGAGATGGAAACCCGGCTGTCGGGCCGCGACATCGCGCTCGAAGCGCCGACCGACGACGAGGACGACAAGTTTTCGCCGATCGCCTATCTGTCGTCGGACTTGTCGGAACCAACCAAGGTGCTCGAAGCCGAGCAGGTCACGCGCTTGCAGTCGGAAGGCCTCGAGTCGGCGCTGTCCAAGCTCGATCCGCGTTCGCGCCGCATCGTCGAGGCACGCTGGCTGGCCAATGACGACGGCTCGGGCGCCACGCTGCATACGCTGGCCGAAGAGTTCGGCGTATCGGCCGAGCGCATCCGCCAGATCGAAGCGGCCGCGCTGAAGAAGATGAAGGGTTCGCTCAGCGCTTTTGTGTAAGCGCGCCGGTGAATTGTCAAAAAGGCGCCCGCGGGCGCCTTTTACATTGGAGCGCAATTTGTGGGTTACCATGCTGGCATTGCCTCCTGCGGGAACCTGAACCATGAAGCGTCTTGCCATGTGGGCCCGCGTGCTGTGCGCGTCGGTTGCTTACAGCCTGGCCGGCTGCGCCGGCACCGCCACCGAGATGCCGTTGCGCTCCGGCAGTTACCCGCTGGCCGAACACCAGTCGGCCGCCCTGACCCCGAGCGCGTCGGTGCGCTACGACAGGTTTTCCGACAGCCGCTGCCCGAAAGGGGCGATGTGCATCTGGGCCGGCAAGGTCAGCTACCACTTTATCCTCTCCAGCCGGGCCGGCATCGAAAGTTTCGCGCTCGATTACGCCGGCGATACCTTCACCTCGAAGACGCTGCCAGGCGTCACCTTCGGCATCTCGTTTGCCGCCGTGCACGAAAGGCCGGTCGCCGAGCACGCCGTCGTGCTCGAAATAACCGTCACCGAGCCTGGCTAACTGAACCGGCCTGCCGGGAAAGCCGGCGCCGCCGCCATCAAGCGCCAGCCTTGGCCGTCGATGGCGTAAATGACAGGGATCTGCGCAATCGCGCCCAAACCGAACTGCAGCACTGCGAGCCACGAAGTTTGTTTGCGTCGGCGCGCGAAGTCGGCCAGCGGCAGCGCCGCCAGCGTCGACGCCGACAACAGCCACCACGCCGCCGCGAAGTGACGCAGAAAACGGCGCGCCAGCACACGATTGACCAGACACTGAACGTCGCCGAAAACGCTATCAGCGCGAGGCCGGTGAACACGGCGACCTGCCGGGGTAACCGATCGGCACGCCGACCGCCAGCGTCATCATGAGGGTGATCGCGGCCCACACGACGATGATCACGCGCCGTGCGCGCACCCGCATGTGCGGCGCCAGGTGCATGGCAATCGGATTGCATTGGGCAACGATACTGCCGAACCACAGCGTCCACCACACCATTTTCTTTTAACGGCCCAGGCGAGGTGGATTCACCCCAGTTGGTTCGTCGTCAAAATCCATGGTGTCCGGATCAGGGTCGGATGCCAGCGGTGCTCCCATGAACTTCAGCCAGCAGAAGCCGATCAGGCCGGCCGTGAGGGACGCCAGCAGGATCGCCATTTTCGAAGAAGTGATCACGCCGGCTTGCCCGATATAGGCCAGGTTGGTGATAAAAATCGACATCGTGAAGCCGATGCCGCCGAGCAGGCCGGCGCCCAGCACGTGCCGCCATGCGAGGTCGAGCGGCAGGCGACATATCCCGAGCGCGACCGCTGCGAAGCTAAACAGAAAGATGCCGACAGGCTTGCCGACAACTAGTCCGAGCAGGATGCCGAGGCTGTTGGCCGACAGAAGTTCTTCGGCCCAGCCGGTGCCGATGACGATACCCGTGTTGGCCAGGGCGAACACCGGCAGGATGAGGAAGGCGACCGGCGTATGCAGCGCATTTTCCAGCCGGTGCGAGGGAGACTCGACGGCATCCTGCTTGGCTGAGTAAGGAATGGCAAAGGCCAGCAGCACGCCGGCAATGGTCGCGTGCACGCCGGATTTGAGCATCAGGAACCACATCAATGCGCCACCCAGCAGGTACGGCAGCAGCGCCATGATGCGCAGCACGCGGTTCATCGCGATCAGGACTGCGAAGACGCCGAGCGCCGCCAGCAGGTACAGGAAAGACAGTTCCGCCGTGTAAAACACGGCGATGACGACAATCGCACCCAGGTCGTCCATGACGGCAAGGGCCGTCAGGAAAATCTTGAGGGACGCCGGCACCCGGCTGCCAAGCAGGCTCAGCACGCCAAGCGCGAACGCGATGTCAGTGGCCATCGGGATGCCAATGCCGGCTTGGGTGTTCGTGCCGCCGTTGAGCATAAAGTGAATCAGCGCGGGAACGGCGATGCCACCCGCGGCGGCCATGATCGGTAGCATGGCATTCCTGATATCGGATAGCTCGCCGTTATACAGCTCGCGTTCGAGTTCCAGGCCGATGAGCAGGAAAAAGATTGCCATTAGGGCGTCGTTGACCCAATGCTCGATGCTCAGGCCCGCGACGTATCGATGCCAAAATCCAAGATAGCCCGGCCCCCAGGCGGAGTTGGCAATGACCAGCGAAGCCAGCGTGCACAGGATCAGGAGTACTGCTCCGGCCTTGCCGGAATGGATAAACTGTTTGAACGTGGTCGAGAGTGGTTTTTCGATGCGCATTTTCTTCTCCGGCAAGCCCTGCCTGGTTTTGCGGCTGGGCTGCCCATTGTTAATCCGATCAACTGGCACAGGGTTTCGCCTGCAGAGAACGGTCGCTGGAATACGATGCTCTGCGCAGAGAAAACGATGAAATAGCATGGGCAACAGGCGTAAATTGGCCGCGTGGCGGCCCGACCATCGCGCGTCCTGTCATACCTGGTCGGTATGATCACCCTCATTGGATTTTACCCGACCTATCGTCAGTCCAACACGCGTGCGACGGCAACGTCCTTCACGCTGACGTCCTCGGAAGTGCATCCGCCAACAGCAGCCCTGCGTTGCCGCCGGGGCGTCGTCCGGATCTTAATGCCCTGCCAGCACATCATGCCCGTCGTGCTTGTCATGAATGCCAAACCTGTCTACCAGGGTGGCACTGGCTTCGTTGAGGCCATATACCTCTACTTGCGCGCCCAACCTGCGGAACTTGAACACGACCTTATCCAGGGCGCTAATCGCGGTGATGTCCCAGAAGTGCGCATGGGTGAGGTCAATGTGCACCCTGTCGAGGTTTTCGGTGTAGTCGAACGAGTGGACGAGCTGATCCGAGGAAGCGAAGAAGACCTGTCCCGTCACCTGGTATCGGCAAGCACGTCCCACCTCGTCAGTGCGCGAGCTGACATTGAGAAGTCGGCTGACCTTTTGGGCAAAGAAAACGCCAGACAGCAAAACGCCGGTGAGCACGCCTTTCGCCAGGTCATGGGTCGCCACGGTGACGACGACAGTGGCGACCATCACGATGCTCGAACTGGCCGGGTGCTCCCGCAAATGCCTGATCGAGCTCCAGTTGAAGGTGCCAATGGACACCATGATCATGACTGCGACAAGGGCTGCCATCGGGATTTGCCTGACCCATTCACCCAGGAACACGATCAGGGTGAGGAGCACGACACCTGCGGTCAAGGTTGAGAGGCGACCGCGGCCACCGGACTTCACGTTGATGACCGACTGGCCGATCATCGCGCACCCAGCCATACCGCCGATAAAACCGGTGGCGATGTTGGCAACGCCCTGGCCTACGCATTCGCGGTTCTTGTCACTCTTGGTGTCGGTGAGGTCGTCGACGATGGTGGCGGTCATCAGCGACTCGAGCAGGCCCACCACCATCAGCGTTGCCGAGTAAGGGAGGATGATCTGGAGGGTCTCAAGATTGAAGGGTACATTCGGTATCAGGAAGGACGGCAGGCTATCTGGGAGCTGGCCCATGTTGCCCACAGTGCGAACGTCCAGGCCCATTGCGATGGATACACCCGTGAGCACGACAATCGCGACCAACGGGGACGGCACGGCGCGCGTCACATAGGGCAGGCCGTAGATGATGGCCAGACCTGCAGCCGTGACGGCATACACGTGCCAGCTAACGTTGGTCAGCTCAGGCAACTGCGCCAGGAAGATCAGGATGGCCAGAGCGTTGACGAAACCCGTCACAACCGAGCGTGAGACAAAGCGCATCAGTCGCCCGAGCTTTATCCACCCCGCGGCGACTTGCAGAACCCCTGCAAGGATCGTGGCGGCAAGCAGGTAATCCAGACCATGGGTTTTTACGAGTGTCACCATGACCAGAGCCATGGCTCCGGTTGCAGCCGAGATCATGCCTGGACGACCGCCAAAGAAAGCGATCAGGGTGGCGATGGAGAACGAAGCATACAGGCCCACCTTCGGGTCTACGCCAGCGATGATGGAAAAAGCGATCGCCTCTGGAATGAGGGCAAGCGCGACGACGAGACCTGCAAGCAGGTCATTACGGACGTTGGAAAACCAGTCCTGGCGAATAGTTTGTAGAGACATAGATATACCTTCTCGGGCGAGCGTTGCCGGGTACTGATGGATAAGCACACTGCGCGAATAGTCGCGTGCAGCGGATTGGGAGCGAAGATTGAAAGGCACGACGTCGCAGGAAGCGACATCGATTTATCTGCCGATGAAAAAGCGTCTTACGGAGGAGTAACGGAGCAAAAATAACCGCGTGGCAAACCTGCTCCCGGGTAGAAGGGTGCGTCCTGGCCGATACACGGACGAGCGCACTGAGTGGCGTATATCGCGCGTAAGATCGTGTCAGAGGTAGGGAAAGGAACGGTCATGGCCTGCTATTTTGCACTGCAGCATAAACGTAGTCAAGGCACTTTCCTGACTGTCTGGAAGCGGCCGAAGGACCACCAGCTGGAAATGATGGGCGAAACGTTCACGCGCGCGGAAGACCGCGCGCTGTGTGGGCTGCCTCAAATTGAGGAATAAAGGGCTGGCAGGACGCCCGCACGTTGTCCTCACCAGTACGAAGATTAATCCCGATCCAGCACTGGTAGAGGGAGTCATCGTTGGGAGTTTCGAGCAAGCAGTGCCGCCGGAATGGATTTGACAGAGGCCAACGAAAATTAACAACATCAGTTTGCGCATACTTACCCAATCAGAGCTACGTGGAAATGGTCGTCGTGACGGCCGGCCGGTTTAACGAACGCAATGTTGGCGTCGTTGAAAAGAATGAACTTGACCGGGGAAAACGTGCGGAACAACTCGATCAACTTGGCGGTGGCCGCCTTGTCGTACTGAGGTTGGCTCCACTCCACGGGCTCTTCAAGCCCATCCTTGCGAACCGGGCGGACGGTCAAGGATCGGCTTGTCGCCGAACGTTTTTGAGATCGAAGAAACCTGGATGACCGATACGCTCATGGTGCGTCTTTCATGATGTGAGTGAAAAGGGCGAGAACGGTGGCGGGATCGAGTTCGAGCTGGCGCGCCTCGCGGGCGGCGCGTTCGCGCGGGGGCTCAGCGCCGACACCCGCGCTGACACCGGGTGCAAAGTATGCAGCAGCATGCGGGGCATGGCTTATTGGCGACGCGACGTAAGCAAATTCACCCCAATCAATGGGACCGCGTTATGCTCTGCGTACCAGCGACGGCGCGCATTATGGCCATGGCGATTGCATGAAGGGTCAGATTGCCAAGCCTAAGACCTTAGCAAGATAGTCGCTGTTCCACCCGGCCTTTAATCGCTTGCCGGCGACCCCGAGCTTCGTCGTCTTCTCATTTTTCAGTAGATTGAGAGCAATTCGTCGCAAGATAGCAAAGTTTTGCGCCGCTTCACCCACGCGGATGCGGCAATCGTCCTCCCGGAATGCGACGTCCAGAACCCAGCGTGCAGTTTTCGATGCCCCAGTGTGCCCGTACAGTCTTGCCCAGCAATGCCGCTTTGGCGGGCAGGCTGCTGATGTAGTATCGGCGTTCGACACTGGCTGTGCCGGTACCGTTTCTGCCGATGATTTCTCGTGTCGACTCAATCATGATCAGGCTCTGGAGGCCTGCCCAATGCTGATTTTGTTGACCGAGCCAGGCAACGTCATTGGTCACCAGGCAGCGCCGGGTTTCGATCCGTCCGTGATCTTTTTCGGTCTGGATGTCGTCCCAGAATGGACGATCCATCGTACCGCCATCGGCAGCATCGAACCACAGCTTGACGGCCTCGTTCAGACCGGGCTGGTTGTCCTTCACGCCCAGCACATAGTCGGCGCCGCTTGCGACAATCTCGGCAGCGATGTCGTGCTGGCATCCCCATCGCGTCGATCGTGATGATGGCGCCTTTGATATCGAGCGTCGCCAACAATTCTGGTATCGCCGTGATCTCGTTACTCTTGTCGGCTGTCCGGACCTGCCCCACCGTCAAACCGCTCGCGCTGCTCCATGCCGAAACAAGGTGGATCGCACTCTGCTTGCCATCATGCGAGCCACGTACGCACTTGCCATCGATGGCAATACCGCTTCGTCAATATTCATGCCGACAAACCAGCGATAGAGCAGGTTGTATTCAATGTGCTGGACCAGCTGGCGCTCGGAGCGGATCGTGAACAACGTCTGGATCAGGCTGGCCCTGAGCAAGCGTTCCGGCGCAATCGACGGCCTGCCACGGCGCGAGTACAGCGGCGCAAACTCGGCGCTCATGCTCTGCAAGATTCCGTCGACCAGAATGCGCAATCTGCGCAGCGGATGCGTCTCAGGAATGCGCTCCTCCAGCGATCGGTAGCTGAACATGGCGTGCCGGGTGACGTCGGTTTTGCGCATGGGTCGAAGTGAAAAGTTGTTCTCTTCGTACAACGTATACCCCCGCCGTCCAGTTGACAGGGCGGCGGAATTTTTCAACAGCCTGTTAAATATCGAGAGTAAACGCCTTTCTTTTTTAGTTTACAAGCAATATTTCACGAATCGAATCAGAGACTTAGGGCCAGGCTTTATGCAATCGTCCTAGCATTATGGCTGTCCCCAATGGCATAATGGGTCCGATTTTGGTATGAGTACATTGGCATAAACATGTTGCAGCGTGTTTTTGTCAATTTGCACTTCATTAATAACAATTCAGGCGAGACACACCCATGAAATTCACATTTTTACATTCCGCCGTCTTGCTGGCGTCGCTCGGCAGCGCTGTGGCACAGGCGCAGGACTTTCCGACCAAGACCATCACGATGGTGGTCCCTTTCGCCGCCGGCGGTCCAACCGACACGGTAGCGCGCCTTGTTGCACAGTCGATGGGGATCAAGCTTAAGCAGACCATCATTGTCGAAAACGTCGGTGGCGCCGGCGGCACGATTGGCGCTGCGCGCGTGGCGAAGGCCGCGCCAGACGGCTACACGTTGCTCCTGCACCACATCGGCCAAGCGACGGCGCCGGCCCTGTATCGCAAGCTGAGCTACAACGCCAACGACAGCTTCGAGCCAATCGGCCTGGTGACAGACGTGCCGATGACCCTGGTGGCGCGCAAGGATTTCCCTGCCAAGGATTTCAAGGAGTTGCTCGCCTACGTCAAAGCCAACAAATCCAAGGTCACTTATGCAAATGCCGGCCTCGGTTCGGCGTCGCACCTGTGCGGCATGCTGTTCATGACCGCCATCGACACCGACCTGACGACCGTGCCGTACAAGGGCACAGGCCCGGCCATGAATGATTTGCTGGGCGGCCAGGTCGATTTCATGTGCGACCAGACCACCAACACCACCAGCCAGATCAAAAGCGGCAAGATCAAGGTATACGGCGTGACCACCAAGGCCCGCCTGGCATCCATGCCGGACGTGCCGACCCTGAACGAAGCTGGCTTGCCGGGGTTTGAAATAAACGTCTGGCACGGCGTGTATGCGCCGCGCGGCACGCCGAAGGCGATCGTCGATACGCTGGCCGGGGCCTTGCAGGTGGCGTTGAAAGATCCTATGGTCAAGCAGCGCTTCGCCGACCTCGGCACCGAGCCCGTGGCCGAAAGCCGTGCCCGGCCGGAAGCCTTGCGCACCTACCTGAAAACGGAAATCGAGCGTTGGGCACCCATCATCAGCAAGGCCGGCGTTTACGCTGAATAAGGTTCCCCGGCCGAGCCGAACGACGCAGCGTGTCTGCCGTTCGGCTCTCGACTCTCGGCGCTAAGCTCCAAGCTCTGTTGTGCCGTCGCGCCATTGCACCATTGCGCCATTGCAGCGCCACGCCTTTGACCAGCACTACACCGACAAGCCTGCCTGCGCTGCATGTGACGCGCCGCCGGCTTGGCGGACCTACCCTGTAAGGAAAATCAACGTGCCCACCTTCATACGCCATCCAAAAGATTTTTGGACAGGCTTCATCTTTTTATTGTTCGGACTGGCAGCGGTCTATATTGGCCAAGACTACCCGATGGGGACGGCGGGCCGCATGGGGCCGGCATACTTTCCGACCATCCTGGGCAGCTTGCTGGCCATGATCGGCTTGATTGCAGTCTTCCGCTCCTGCGTGCGTCCGGGTGATGCAATCGGCAAGTTCCACATACGCGAAATCGTCTTGATCTTGTCGGCCATCATACTGTTCGGGATCCTGATGCGCGGTGCCGGACTGGTGCCTGCCGTAGTACTGCTGGTCTTGCTCAGCTCTTATGCCAGCCCGCAATTTACCTGGCGTGCGTCGCTGCTGCTTGCGCTCGGCATGGCCGTCTTCAGCGTGGTGGTGTTTGTCAAGCTGCTGGGCTTGCCCATAGCGATTTTTGGCCCCTGGTTCAGCTTTTAAATAGGATCGAAATGGAAATTTTTAGTAACCTCGGTCTCGGTATCGAGACCGCATTCACCTTGACCAACCTGTTTTATTGCTTGGTCGGCGTCTTTATCGGCACAGCGGTTGGCGTACTACCCGGCCTGGGCCCGGTCGCCACCATTGCCATGCTGCTGCCGGCCACTTTCGGCTTGCCGCCGATTTCAGCGTTGATCATGTTGTCCGGCATTTATTACGGCGCGCAGTACGGCGGCTCCACTACCGCCATCCTGGTCAACTTGCCGGGCGAGTCATCCTCGGTGGTGACGGCGATCGATGGCTACCAGATGGCGCGCAATGGGCAGGCCGGCAAGGCGCTGGCCACGGCGGCGCTGGGCTCCTTCTTTGCCGGCACCGTCGCCACGTTGCTGCTGGCCTTGTTTGCGCCGCCGCTGGCCGACCTGGCGCTCAAATTCGGCCCGGCCGATTATTTTTCGCTGATGGTGCTCGGCCTGGTCGCATCCGTCGTACTGGCCAGCGGCTCGCTGCTCAACGCAATCGGCATGGTGATTCTGGGCTTGCTGCTCGGTCTGGTCGGCACCGACGTCAACTCCGGCGCGGCGCGCTATACCTTCGAGCTGCCGCAACTGGCCGACGGCATCAACTTCGTCATCGTCGCCATGGGCATGTTCGGCATCGGCGAAATCATCCGCAACCTGGAACACGACGACGCACGCAAGCTGTTGGTGAAGAAAGTGTCGGGGATGATGCTGAGCAAGGAAGATTTCAAGCGCATCATCGCGCCCGTGTTGCGCGGCACCGCGCTCGGTTCGGCGCTGGGCATCCTGCCCGGCGGCGGCGCCATGCTCGCTTCGTTTGCCGCATACTCGATCGAGAAAAAAGTATCGAAGAACGCGGCGCAGTTCGGCAAAGGCGCGATCGAAGGCGTGGCGGCGCCAGAGGCGGCCAACAACGCTGGCGCGCAGACGTCCTTCATACCGATGCTAACGCTGGGCATTCCGTCCAATCCCGTGATGGCCTTGATGATCGGCGCGATGATCATCCAGGGCATTCAGCCGGGGCCGGCCGTCATGACCGAGCAGCCAGCCTTGTTCTGGGGCCTGATTGTATCCATGTGGATCGGCAACTTCTTTCTCGTCGTGCTGAACCTGCCGATGATCGGTGTGTGGGTCAAGATGATCATGGTGCCTTACCACCGCCTGTATCCGGCGATCCTGACGTTCTGCGCCATCGGCGTCTTTAGTCTGAACAACAGCGAATTCGATGTGTGGCTGATGGCCTTGTTTGGCCTGTTTGGCTATATTTGCGCCAAGCTGGAAGCGGAACCGGCGCCGATGCTGCTCGGCTTCATCATCGGCCCGATGATGGAAGAGTACCTGCGGCGCGCGCTGCTGCTCTCGCACAGCGATCCACTGGTGTTCGTGCAGCGTCCGATCAGCGCCACCATGCTGGCAATGGCGGTCGCGGCGATGGTCGCGGTGATGTTGCCGGCTCTGCGCAAAAAACGCGAAGCCGCATTTCACGAAGCGTAGCCGGGCGAATGGTTCGCAATGATCCGCAGACAGCGGCTATCGGCGTTCTATAGCTCAGCTCGTGTCTGAATGTCGCCCCAAGGGGGGGAACTGCCCCCCTTGGGGCGACACGCGTTGCCGGAGTTGCTAAAGTAAAATGGCAAAAAAAAGCAGGTCCGGTGAAGGACCTGCAAAACGGGACACTACTCGTGACACATACCGACGACGTACGTTTTTACAAGTGCGGTGTGATCTGCGGCATCAGGTCGTCGAAGGTACGGCCGCTGCCGTTTTCGCCGATCGCGTGCATTTTCCATTCGCCGTTGTGGCGGTACAGCTTGGCCATGATCTGGGCCGTGTGGGCGCCTTGTACCGACAGGTCGAAGCGCGCCACTTCCTTCTGGTCGGCGGCGTTGACGATGCGGCAGTAGCCGTTTTCAACCTGCGAGAAGTTCTGGCCGGTAAAACTGTTGACGGTGAAGATGAGCGACTTGATCTGCGCCGGCACCTTCGTCAGGTCGACCTCGATCTGCTCGTCGTCGCCGTCGCCGGCTCCGGTGCGGTTGTCACCAGTGTGAACGATGCTGCCGTCGCGGCTTTTAAGCTGGCGGAACCAGACAAAATCGACCGCCTTGCCGGCCTCGTCGAACATCAGGCATGAGGCGTCGAGGTCGACGCTTTCGGACTTGGAGCCGAAGCCGAACAAGCCTTTTTTCTTGATGGCATCCCAGCCCAGGCCCATGACGATGCGCGTGAGCGCGCCGCCGGCTTCTTTGTCGAGCGAGATTTTCTGGCCTTTTTGCAAACTGACTGACATGTGACTCTCCTGGAATGAATTGGAATAAGTTAGGCTAAATTAGGATAAATTAGCGCGCACCCTGCTGGGCCCACGCTTTGAACGCCGCGCGGTTGCGCGAGCAGACATAGACTTTGCCGCGGCCGGAAAAGCGCAGTACCACGCCTTCACCGCTGGTCTGGCTGTTGACTAGGTTGCCGAGGAAGCCGCCGCTGTTGCCGGTGGTGACCGATATTTCGTAGCGCAGCGTGCTGTCCCAACACACCACATGCGCGTTGTCGATGATGGCGTCCTTGCCGGGTTCGACATCGAGCGCCGACATCGAGCCGAAGCCCGACACCACCACCTGCCCGCTGCCGGACGTCTCGGTGACGAAGAAGCCACCGCTCTGGGCGAACAGGGCGTTGCCGACACTCTGGGTGCGCACCTTCAGGTCGACCTTGGCGCTAGCGGCAACAAAAGCGCCATCGCTGATGATGTAATTGTTGGGGCCGACATCGACGATCTGCATCGCCCCGGGCAAGGTCGGCGACAGCAGGCAATCGCCGTTGCCGCGCACCGCCTCGATGTGTTGCTGGAAGAACGATTCGCCGTTGGCGAAGGTGCGCATCAATGCGCTGCCGAGCCCGCCCTTCATCTTGCCTTTCAGGTCGAGCGTGGCTTCCATCATCACCATCGCGTCGGACTCGCAATAGATGGTTTCACCTTTGGCGAGCGCGACGTGGAGGAATGGGTCGACGTCCCCCGTCACTGTAAACACTGGCATCCGGAGCCTTCCTTTCAGCTGAGCTAAATTGCGGCACGCAGCCTGTGGCCACGGCCCGCAAACGAACTAAAACGGTGCAAACCAAACTGCCTTGCGTCGACAGCTTATACGTTGACGCCGAAGTTCTTGGCGAGTGGCCCGAGGCCGCCCTTGAAGCCCTGGCCAATGGCGCGGAACTTCCACTCGGTGCCGGCGCGATAGACTTCGCCAAATACCATCGCAGCTTCCGTCGAGCCGTCTTCGGACAGGTCGTAGCGGGCGATTTCGGTGTTGCCATCCGCGTTCACGCAGCGCACGAAGGCCTTCGATACCTGGCCAAAATTCTGCTTGCGCGTTTCAGCATCGTGGATCGTGACGCAGATGGAGACCTTGTCGACGTCGGCCGGCACATTGGCCAATTCGATGGTTACGGTTTCGTCATCGCCGGCGCCGGCGCCGGTGGTGTTGTCGCCGGAGTGGACGATCGAGCCGTCGGTCGACTTCAGGTTGTTGTAGAACACGAAGTCGGCGTCGGAGCGCACTTTGCCGGAAGCGTTCAGCAGGAAGATCGCGCCGTCCAGGTCGAACGCGGCGCCATCGGTAGCGCGGGTATCCCAGCCGAGGCCGATAATCATCTTGGTGATGCCGGGAGCTTCTTTGCTCAGGTTGACGTTGCCGCCTTTTTGCAGACTGATTGCCATGGTGTAGATCTCCTGGTTGGTTTGGTAGTTAATGGTTGCTTAAAAAAAATTGCAATTTACATCTTACAAGTCACAACTAGCTTCAATGAACACCTGATACTTTGACACGCGCTGCGAACCGGTGTCCATCGGTGCGCAGCGTTTTTTTTATGCAGCCACTTGCATTTTCTGGTGTTGTTTGTTGTGGCGGACCGACGACCAGATTGAGGCGGCAACGAAGGCAACACCAATCAGCCCGGTGAACAATTCCGGAATGTGGTACTTCATACTGCCAAGCATGATCAACGCCAGAATACCAATCGCGTAGTGTGCACCATGTTCGAGGTAGACGAATTCGTCGAGCGTACCTTTTTTGACCAGGAACACCGTCATCGAACGCACGAACATCGCACCGATCGCCAGGCCGAGCATGATGATCACGACGTCGTTGGTGATGGCAAAAGCGCCGATCACGCCGTCGAAGCTGAACGAAGCATCGAGTACCTCGAGGTACAGGAAACCGCCGATACCGCCGCGCTTGACCATGTCGCCGACATTGCCGCCCTCTTCCTCCGCGCCCTCCAGCAGGCTACTGAGGACGTCGACGCCGACGTAGACCAGAATGCCCCACAAGCCGGAAATGAGCACCACCATCTTTTGCGCTTCGGCTACCAGCGACAGGCTGGCCATCAAGGCGACGATCGCCAGCATCACCGCGATCGACGATACCTTGCCGAGCGAACCGATCTTCTTTTCGATGTTGCCCAACCAGTGCATTTGCTTCTCGTCATCGAGCAGGAAGTTGAGGAAAACGAGCAACAGGAACATGCCACCGAAGGCCGCCACTTCCGCATGGTGGGCCGTCAAGTGGGCCGAATACTGCTTCGGGTCCGTCAGCGCCAAATTCCACACTTCTGCCATGCCAAGGTCGGCCGCCATCGCCACGATTACCAGCGGGAACAGCAAGCGCATACCGAACACGGCGATGATGATGCCGACACCGAGGAACAGCTTCTGCCAGAAATCGTCCCAATTTTTCAGGACCGACGCATTCACTACCGCGTTGTCGAACGACAGCGACACTTCCATGATGCCGAGAATGACGGCAACGCCGAACGCCGTCAGCGCGCCAGGCCAGCCGTTATGCGAGTATCCCCACCAGCCAGCTGCGGCCAGGCAGATGAACGTGACGATGAATGAAATCCTGAAATGCTTCATATTTGTCTTCCCTTCGAGCTTTATTTGATGGTAGGCAGTGTAAAGGCAGGCTGAAGATTGAAAAAGGGAAGATAATCGAACAAATACCTCTGAAAAACAGGACCATGAAAAATAACGGCATGAATTTCCGTCACCTGTACTACTTTTGGGTGGTGGCCAAGGAAGGCGGCGTCACGCGCGCCGCGGAGCGGCTCGGCGTGGCGGTGCAGACCATCAGCACCCAGCTCAGCCTGCTGGAGCAATCGATCGGCAAGGCGCTGTTTTCGCAGCAGGGCCGGCGCCTGGTGCTGACCGAATCGGGACGCACCGCGCTGGCCTACGCCGACCAGATTTTCCTGCTTGGCGAGCAGATGCAGGAGGCACTGGGCGAGGCCGACGGCGCCAAGATCCGGCTAACGGTCGGCATTTCCGATTCGCTGCCGAAGCTGACTGCCTTTCGCCTGCTCGAAGCGACAATGCGCCTCGAGCGCCAGGTGCGGCTGGTGTGCTACGAGGACCAGTTCGAGGCCTTGCTGGGCGACCTGGCGCTGCACAAGCTCGACGTCGTGCTGACCGACCGCGCCGTGCGTTCGGGCACCACCTTGCGCGTGTTCAGCCACCAGCTGTTAGAAAGCGAAACCGTGGTGGTCGGGGCGCAGACGCTGGCCGCCGTCTACCAGGGCGGCTTTCCGCGCAGTTTGAACGGCGCGCCGTTCTTACTGCCAACCCGCAATAATACTTTGCGTGGACAGATCGACGAATGGTTCGAGCAAAATGGGGTGCGGCCCGACATCGTCGGCGAATTCGAAGACAACGCCCTGCTCAACACCTTCGGGCGGCGCGGCCTCGGCTTGTTCTTTACGACCGCCGCACTGGCGAGCGACATCCTCGAACAGTTCGGCGCCGTGCTGGTCGGCCCGGTGCCGCACATGCGCCAGCAGTTCTACGCAATCTCCAACGAACGCAAGATCCGCCATCCCGCGGTCGACGCCATTTTGTCCGCCGTGCATCACGGCGTGCTGAGCGCGGTATGACCGGTACAATGCCGTTGTAATTGTCGCATCCGCACCCCCCGAATTTTCGTCCTCTTTTTTAAATTTTATGCAAAACGTCTTGTTAGTCCTGCTGGCCCTCGTCCTTGTGATGCTGAACGGCTTTTTCGTCGCGGCCGAATTCGGCATCGTCACTTTGCGCAAGACGCGCATCCGCGCCATTGCCAGGACGCAAGGTTTGCGCGGACGAATTCTTTCCAAGGTGCACAACCAGCTCGACGCTTACCTGTCGGCCTGCCAGCTCGGCATCACGCTCGCCTCGCTCGGCCTCGGCTGGGTCGGCGAGCCGGCGTTTGCCAGCCTGCTCGAGCCGCTGTTCGGCCTGGTGGGCATCGATTCGCCGTCGGTGGTGCGTGGCGTGTCGTTCGTCTTCGCCTTCAGCGTGATTTCGTTCCTGCACATCGTCGTCGGCGAACTGGCGCCGAAGACGCTGGCGATCCGCAACCCTGAAATCGTCGGCCTGTGGTGTTCGATTCCGCTCTACGGCTTTTATTGGGCGATGTTCCCGGCCATCTGGGTACTCAACAAAAGCGCCAACATGGTGCTGCGCATCGCCGGGCTCGACGGGCACGGCGGCCACGAGAGCCATTACTCGACTGAAGAACTCAAGCTCATTTTGCGCACCAGCCAGCCGGGCGAAAAACACACCCGCGACGAGCGCCATATCCTGGCCCAGTCGCTCGACTTCAGCCACATGCAAGTGACCGACCTGATGCGCCCGATCAACGAAGTGATCGCGCTGCACGCCACCAAATCGCTCGAGGAAAATCTCGATACGGTGCGCCGCAACCGCTTCAGCCGCTATCCGTATTTCGACGCTAACGGCGAGGACGTGCTCGGCATCATCCACCTGAAGGACTTGTTCTTAGCGCAACAGGCCGGGCGCCCGATCAGCAACCTGACCCAGTACCTTCGCCCGGTCGAGACGATGTCGGCCCGCACTCCGGCGCAGGAAATGTTCCGGCGCTTTCGCGACGGCGCGCCCCACTTCGCGTTGATCGGCGAAAAAGGCAAGCGCGCGGTTGGCTTCATCACGCTCGACAACCTGCTCGGCGCAATGGTCGGCGAAATCCGCGACGAATTCCGCCTCAACGAAAACGACTGGCTGCGGCAAAATGACGGCACGTTGATCGGCAAGGCCAGCCTGCCGATCTTTTCGCTCGAACGCATCCTCGGCATCGACATCGACAACGAGGAACTTGGCCTCGACGACGTCGAGTCGGTCGGCGGCCTGTTGATGGTGAAGCTGGGCGACATCCCGAAACAGGGTCAGCGCATCGAATTTCCACGCTTCGACATCGTCGTCAAGAAGATGAACGGCCCGCGCATCGTGCTGCTCAAGGTGATTCCGCAACTGCAGCGCGAAACCGATACCGACGAATTCGACTGACGGCGCGGCTGCAAGCCCCACTAGCGCGCCGCTGATAGCTCACAGGCCGGTCCGCTTGAACCGGCGCCGATTCCTGCGATACTGTCTGGCGCGGCCACGCCCGCCATTCCGGCCGGCGGCCGTGAACGTGGAGAACCGTCATGCTCACACCGGAAATGGTAGCGCTCAAGAGCCGTCTGAAGGCAACCTGGATGTCGGGCGACTATGGACACTTCGCCCAGTATCTCGAACCTGGCGCGCTGGACTACCTGGAACGGCTGGCGATCGCGCCCGGCACCCGCGTGCTCGACCTTGGCTGCGGCGCCGGCCAGATCGCTATTCCCGCGGCCAAGGCCGGCGCTGACGTGACCGGCATCGACATCGCCGCCAACCTGATCGAACAGGCTAGAGCCCGCGCCCTCGCCGCTGGCGTGACGGTCTGCTTCGAAGAGGCCGATGCCGAAGAATTGCCGTTCGCCGATGCTTCGTTCGACCTGGTGGTGAGCTTGATCGGCGCCATGTTCGCGCCGCGGCCGGATCAGGTCGTCGCCGAGATGGTGAGGGTGTGCCACCCGGGCGCCCGCATCGCAATGGCGAACTGGACGCCGGAGGGTCATGTCGGCCAGATGTTCAAGATTATCGCCAAGCATTTTCCACCCCCGGCCCTGATGCCGTCGCCAATGAAATGGGGTGACGAGGCATGCGTGCGCGAGCGGCTCGGCAAGCGCACCTCGAAGCTGGCCATGACGCGCCGGATGTATCGGCTGCACTACCCGTTTGCACCCGATGAGGTGGTGGATTTCTTCTTCGCGTTCTACGGCCCCGCCGTGCGCGCGTTTGAGGGCCTCGATGCGTGGCACCAGGACAAGCTGCGCAAGGAATTGACGCAGCTATGGAGCGCCAACAACAGGGCAAAGGACGGTTCGACGTTTGTCGAAGCCGAGTACCTGGAGGTGACGGCGCGCCGCAACTAGGCAGTGCTGACCAGCTGGTCCGGCTGTTCCGGGTCAAACAGCGCGGCGTCGGCCATGGCGGTGCGCTCCGCTTCGGGCTGAAGGTTGAGCGACTCCTCCGGCTCGAACTGTTCTTCGTCGATGTAATCCTCGTCGTCGTCGAACTCGTCGCGGGGCGCCGCCGCCACTGCCGCAGGCCGGCTCGGCGATTTTTTCGGCGCATGGGATTCGCCTTGCCAGGACAGCATGGCATTGACGATGATTTGGAAATGCTCGATGTTCACGGTTGCCCCCAAAACGGTTGTGTTCGTTAAGGAAGAATAGGCCTGTCGAGGTCGGTTTGTTTGATCTCGATCAGTAGTCGGCGCGTCAAGCCGTCGGAACTAATCGTCCTCGTCGCGGTACAGCAAGAAACCGACAAAGGCGGCCAGGCGCATCTGCACAGCGCCAAGTCGCGCCCAGGTCTCGCCGAAGCGCGATTCCATCAGTCTCAGTTCAGCAGCGCCCTGAGGTCATGCACGATCGGCGCCGCTCCCTGGCCGTGGCGCACGAACAGGCGCACCATACCGTTCTTGTCGAACACATAGCTGCCGGCGGTGTGGTCCACCGAGTAGCTGCCCGCTTCCTTGCCCGGCACCTTGGCATAGAACACCTTGAATTCCTTGGCCACCCTGGCGGTGGCGGCGGCGTCGCCGTACAAACCGAGGAAGCGCTTGTCGAAGGCTGGCACGTATTGCGCCAGCAACTCTCGGGTGTCGCGTTCCGGGTCGAGCGTGATGAACAGCACCTGCACCTGGTCGGCCAGCGGTCCGAGCTCCTTGAGCACGCCGGACAGTTCCGCCATCGTGCTCGGGCACACGTCCGGACATTGGGTAAAACCGAAGAAGACCAGCACGACCTTGCCCTTGAAGTCGGCCAGGGTACGCTCCTTGCCGGTATGGTCGAACAGGGCAAAATCCCGCGCGTACTGCAGGCCCGTGACGTCGGTGTTCTGGAAGGTGGGGGTGCTGGCGGTAAGCTTGTCGAACTTGTCGCACCCGGCCAACCCCAGCGCCATGCCGAAAACGAGGGCGGAAACACCAAACAATTTTTTCATCTATTTTAGAATCGGAGGTAATGGTCAACCAGCAACGCGGCGAACAGCAGCGACAGGTAGATAATCGACCAGGTGAACGCCTTGCGCGCGACCAGGTCGCTGTAGTGGCGGTGCACGCGCCAGGCGTGGCGCAGGAAGACGACGTTGAGCGCCACCGCGCAAACGAGGTAAATCAGGCCGCTCATGTGCACCGCGAACGGCAGCATGGTGGTGGCGGCCAGCGCGATCGAATACAGCCAGACGTGGAAGCCGGTGAACTGCATGCCGTGCGTGATCGGCAGCATCGGCAGGCCGGACTTGGCGTAGTCGTCGCGGCGGTACATCGCCAGCGCCCAGAAGTGCGGCGGCGTCCAGACAAAAATGATCAGCACCAGCAGCCAGGCCTGCATCGGCACGTCGTTGGCGATCGCCGCCCAGCCCAGCGCCGGCGGCATCGCCCCGGACAGGCCGCCGATGACGATGTTTTGCGGCGTGGCGGGTTTGAGGATCATCGTGTAGACGACGGCGTAGCCGACAAACGTCACGAAGGTGAGCCACATGGTCAAGGGATTGACCAGCGCGTACAGCACCCACATGCCGGCGCCGCCGATGATGGCCGAGAAAACCAGGGTTTGACGGCGGCTCAGTTCGCCCATCGCGGTGGCGCGGCGCGCGGTGCGGGCCATGCGGGCATCGATCTCCGCCTCGACCAGGCAATTGACGGCGAAGGCGGCGCCGGCCAGCAGCCAGATACCGATGGTGGCGGCCACCACCAGGCGCCATGGCGGCAGGTCGTCGGTTGCGAGGAACATGCCGATCACGGCGCAAAACACCGCCAGCTGGGTGACGCGCGGCTTGGTCAGCGCCCAGTACTGGGCGATCCGGTTGACCTGCTTGCGCGGCTTTTGTAGTGCGGTTTGACTAGTCATGAGGGGCTTATCGGGCGTGGGTCTTGCAAGGGAGCGACCTTTGCCCGGGCTTGCGCGAGGCTGCGGTTGGTCTCGAGCTGATACTTCGTTTTGTAGTTTAACATGGTCACCAACAGCACGAGCAGGGCGGCACCGGCGTTATGCATTACGGCAATTGCGAGCGGAAAACTGAAAAACACCGTGGCGATGCCGCTGGCCGCCTGCGCCACCAGCACGATGGCGACCAGGCGCGCGGTGCGCCGCAAGGCCGGCTGGCGCCACGCCGCCCACGCTGTCCAGCCGAGGCCGGCTGCGACGACCAGCGCGAAGTTGCGGTGCACCCAATGGATCGCCGTCAGCGCGCTGAACGGCAGGTAGTGGCCGGCGGCGGTCTTGCCGAGTTCGCGCCACAAAGTGAAGCCGTGCTCGAAGTCCATCGCCGGCACCAACTGGCCGTTACACAGTGGAAAATCGCTGCACGCCAGGGTGGCGTAATTGGTGCTGACCCAGCCGCCCAGCGCGATCTGCACCATCAGCAGCACGGCCGACGCCAAGGCCAGCGCCCTCACCCGCCGCAGCGTGGCTACATCGCCACCGGCCTGGTATGGTTTGATTAAAAAATTTTCGCGCCCGCCCATCCACGTCAACAAGGCGAGTAGGCCCATGCCGAGCAGCAGGTGAATGGTGACGATCACCGGCTGCAGCTTCTGCGTCACAGTCCAGGCGCCGAACGCGCCCTGCACGCAGACGAACAGCAGCAGCGCGGTCGGCAATGCCGGCGCGAAGGCGGCGCCGCGGTTGCGCCGCCATTGCAACCAGGCCTGCGCTGTCAACGCCATGATCAGCACGCCGATACCCATCGCCAGGTAACGGTGGATCATCTCGATCCACGCCTTGACGACGCTGACCGGGCCGTCCGGCATGGCCGCTTGCGCCGCGCTGATTTGCTCGTGCGCGAGGAAAGGATTGGCCAGGCCGTAGCAGCCCGGCCAGTCGGGGCAGCCCAGGCCCGAATCGGTCAGGCGCGTGAAGGCGCCGAACACGATCAGGTCGAACGTCAAAAACGTCACCGCCCACACCAGCTTGCGGTATTTGTTGGCGTCGGCCGAGATCCAGACCATTGCCAGCGGCAGGCTCGCCGCCAGCAGGCCGATGACGCCCAGTTGGGCAAGGGTAGCCGGCTGCATCGCTTAGCCGATCGCCGATGCTTTGAGCAGCTTGCCGAGGTCTTTCTTGACCTTGGCGTAGTGCTGCACTTTTTCCGCTTCGGTGGCGCCTGCCGGCACCGGAGGAAACCGCATCATCAGGTTGCCGAGCGGGTCGATCAAGAAAATCGAGTCGTCCAGATTCGCCCCCGGCTCGACGGGCAGCCAGTTGGCGACAAGCGCGTTTGGCGCGCGCAGCATGCGCATGCCGTCGAGCTCGCGCATCAGCGTGGTCTCGAGCGGAGCGCTATCGGTGATGAGCCAGACGCGCTCGATGCGCTCCATCTCCTTGCCCGTCATCGAGCGCACCTGGCGGATCGCGAACATCTGCTCCATGCAGGTCTTGTCGCAGGCCGCCGGGCCGGTCTTGAGCATGACCCACTTGCCCTTGAAGGTGTCGAGGCTGGCTGGCCTGCCGTCTGGCGTGCTCGCTTGCAAGGCCGGGATCGGGTAGGCGCGCGCGTCGATGATCGCGCCGAAATTGGTGCGCCCCTGGGGCTTGATGACATAGTAGGTGAGATACGAAAAAATCAGCGGCGACGCGCATACCGCGAGCACCATCAACAGTTTCCAGCGGCCGCGTCGCTGCGGCGCGGCTTCAATCGGTTTGGTCTGTTCCACGTGAAAATCCTGTAATGACAAAAAATAGGAACGCCATGACTGCCAGCGCATACCATTGGAACGCATAGCCCTGGTGTTTCTCGACACCGAGCGAGGGGGCCGGCCAGTTGCGCACCAGGCCTTCGAAGGCCGGCGCCGGGCCGCCTTGTTCGATGAAAAACGGTTGCAGTTTCAGCCCGCTCGCTTGCGCAAACTGGGCCGGATCGATATTTTGCACGATCGCGCCGGGCTGCACCGGCTCGGGTGTTCCCAGCTGCATCACGTGGCCGGCGCTGGCCTTGACAATGCCATCGACCGTCACCAATCCTTCTGGCGTCGCAAAGTGAGGCAAGCGGGTGGCGTCGCCGGTGTGCCGTGGCAGCCAGCCGCGCGACACCAGCACATGGGTGTCGGATCCCGCGATTTTCAATGGCATCAGCAAATAAAAGCCGGCGCGGCCATTTTGCGGGCGGTTGTTCAAGAACAAAGGCCAGCCGGCGACAAACTGCCCGGTTGCCCGGACCTGGCGATATTCGAGGGCGGCGCCGGCGGTGACCAGCGCCGGCGCCAGCACCAACGGCGCCTCGGCCGCGCGTTCGGCCAGCTTGGTTTGCAAGCCGGTTTTCTGCGCCGCGCGGCGTTCCTGCCATTGCCCGAGCGACACCCCGGCCGCCACCAGCAGCACGGTGGCAACAAAGGGGATCGCGCGAAACCGGAAGCTGATACGCATTACAATGGATCCTTTGTCAAACCTGCCCAACCCGCCATGAAAATCCTCGTTGCCATCGCTTTTATCCTGATCCTAGGCAGCCTCGGCTCGGCCCTGTTCTTCCTCATGCGCGACAAGGGCAAGAGCAACCGCACCGTCAACGCGCTGGCGATGCGGGTTGGCCTGTCGATCACCCTGTTCCTGCTGCTGCTGGCAGCCTACGAGATGGGCTGGATCGCGCCGACCGGCCTGCGTTGATTCGGCCACACCGTTCAGGAAAAAAGCCGCACGAGGGATTATCCCGCGTGCGGCTTTTTCTTGCAGCGCATGCGCTGCCGCCGTTACATCCGCAAATTATAGCCAATAAATGACAACGTACAGGCCGAGCCAGACGACGTCGACGAAGTGCCAGTACCAGGCGGCGCCTTCGAAACCGAAATGGTTGTCGGCCGTAAAGTGGCCTTTCAGCACACGGTACAGGATCACCGACAGCATGATCGTGCCAAGCGTCACGTGAAAACCGTGAAAACCGGTCAGCATGAAGAAGGTCGAGCCGTAGATGCCGGACGTCATTTTCAAGTTCAGTTCGCTGTACGCATGCATGTACTCGTAAGCCTGAAAGCCCATGAAGACAGCGCCCAGCACGATCGTGGCGGCCAGCCAGAAGGCGGTCTTGGCGCGGTGGCCGGCACGCAGCGCATGGTGCGAGATGGTCAGCGTCACGCCCGAAGACAACAGCAAGGCGGTGTTGATGGTCGGGATCGGGAACGGGCCCATGGTGGTAAAAGCATCGACCGTGCCGGCCGGGCCGGCGTTGCCCCATTGACCGGCAAAGTCGGGCCAGATCATTTTGTGGTCGATGTCGCCAAGCCACGGCAAGCTGATTGCGCGGGCATAAAACAGCGCGCCGAAAAAAGCGCCGAAAAACATTACTTCGGAAAAGATGAACCAGCTCATCGACCAGCGGTAGGACAGGTCGATGTTCTTGCTGTACTGGCCGGCTTCGGATTCGCCGATGGCGTCGCCGAACCAGAAATACAGCACCAGGATCGTCGCCAGGATGCCGGCGATATTGATGATCGGGCCCCAGCTTTGACCGTTGACCCAGCCTGAAGCGCCGATCATCGTCACCAGCAAGGAAATGCCGGCAAACAACGGCCACTTGGAAGGACCCGGCACGAAATAATGCGGTGCGGCGTGCGATGCGGCGTGGCCTGTGGCTTGCGGTGAACTCATCTTCATCTCCTCATTCAAACTTGGTATTCGGTCAGTTTCGTGGTGCGGCGGTTTGGCTTTTATGCCAGCGGTGCTTTACTTCTTGTTCTGATTCTTACTTTATTGCGCGATCGCGATTTTTACCAGCATCACCAGCACGCCGATGAACAACAGCACGCCGATCAGCGCGGCCACGATCAGGTGCAGCGGATTCAGGTTGGCCGAATCATGCTCGTAATCGCTGCGCTTGCGAATGCCGAAGAACGACCAGAATACCGCTTTCATGGTCGCCCAGAACGACGCATTGCGTGAGCCCGCTTTTTTGCTTTCCTTATCCATGCCGCCTTTTTTCCAGCCGCTACTTCATTGCCTGGGTGCCGGCAATTTCAAAAAACGTGTACGACAGCGTGACCGTCTTGACGTCGCGCGGCAAGGCCGGGTCGATGAAAAACACCACCGGCATTTGCCGCGCCTCATGCGGTCTCAAGGTCTGCTGCTTGAAGCAGAAGCACTCGACCTTCTTGAAATGCGGCGTCGCCGACTGCGGCGCGTAACTCGGTATGGCCTGCGCTTGCACCGTGCGGTCTTGCGTGTTGACCACCTCGTACATCACGGTAGCCAGCTCGCCCGGATGGACGTCGATGCTGCGGGTGGTCGGGCGAAACCGCCATGGTCCCTGCGCATTGCCGTCCAGCTCGACCGTAATGGTGCGACTGGTGTCGACCTGCGTGTTGGCTGGCCGCTCCACCGTGCCATCTTGCTGCGTCAGTACGTTGATGCCGAGCAATTCGCACATCTGCCTGTAGACCGGCACCAGTGCGTAGCCGAAGCCAAACATCACCACCGCTACGACCACCAGCTTGCCGAGCATTGCCCGGTTCAGGCGCAAGCGCCGTGTAGGATCTTTGGACACGTCAGCTCAACCAGATGCGTTTGATAAACACCATCGCAAAGAAAAATACCGCGATACCGGCAAGCACCAGCCCAGTCTTCAGGTTGTTCGGCTTTTTTGGCTCAGTCATGGTTACCACTTAACTTGGTTTCGAAGGCGACTCGCGCCGCCCTCGTGAAATACGCTTACTTGACGATCGGCGGGACTTCGAAGGTATGGAACGGCGCCGGGCTCGGCACGGTCCACTCCAGGCCTTCGGCGCCATCCCATGGCTTGGCCGCCGCTTTGGCACCGCCGCGGATGGTCGGCAAGATCACGAAGAACAAGAAGTATGCCTGCGACAGGCCGAAACCGAAGGCGCCGATGGTGGCCAGCGCGTTGAAATCGGTGAACTGCGCCGGATAATCGGCGTAGCGGCGCGGCATGCCGGCCAGGCCCAGGAAGTGCATCGGGAAAAACGTAATGTTGAACGTGATGAGCGAGGCCCAGAAGTGAAACTTGCCGCGGCCTTCGTTGTACATGTGACCGGTCCACTTCGGCGACCAGTAGTAGAAGCCGGCGAACAGGGCGAACAGGGAACCTGCCACCAGCACGTAGTGGAAGTGCGCCACGACGTAATAGGTATCCTGCAGCTGGATGTCGATCGGCGTTACCGCCAGGATCAGGCCGGTGAAGCCGCCCATGGTGAACACGAAGATGAAGCCGACGGCGAACAGCATCGGGGTTTCGAACGTCATCGAACCCTTCCACATCGTGGCGACCCAGTTGAACACCTTGACGCCGGTCGGCACCGCGATGAGCATGGTGGCATACATGAAGAACAGCTGCGACGTCACCGGCATGCCGGTGGTGAACATGTGGTGGGCCCAGACGATGAACGACAGGATCGCGATCGAGGCAGTGGCGTAGACCATCGACGCGTAGCCGAACAGCGGCTTGCGGGCGAAGGCCGGCAGAATCTGCGAAACGATGCCGAACGCCGGCAGGATCATGATGTAGACCTCGGGGTGACCGAAGAACCAGAAGATGTGCTGGTACATGACCGGATCGCCGCCGCCGGCGGCGTTGAAAAACGAGGTGCCGAAGTGACGGTCAGTCAGGGTCATGGTGATGGCGCCCGCGAGGACCGGCATCACGGCGATCAACAGGTAGGCGGTGATCAGCCAGGTCCAGCAGAACATCGGCATTTTCATCAGCGTCATGCCGGGAGCGCGCATGTTGAGGATAGTGACGACGATATTGATCGAGCCCATGATCGACGAGGCGCCCATCAGGTGCATGGCGAAAATCGCCATGTCCATGCCCGGCCCCATCTGGGTCGACAGCGGCGCATACAGCGTCCAGCCGGCGGCGGTCGCGCCGCCAGGCACCAGGAACGACGTCGCCAGCAGCAGCGCCGCCGGTGGCAGCAGCCAGAACGAGAAGTTGTTCATGCGGGCAAACGCCATGTCGGCGCAGCCGATCTGCAGCGGGATCATCCAGTTGGCGAAGCCGACGAACGCCGGCATGATGGCGCCGAACACCATCACCAAACCGTGCATGGTGGTGAGCTGGTTGAAGAACTCGGGCTGGAAGAACTGCAGGCCAGGCTGGAACAGCTCGCTGCGGATCATCAGCGCCAGCACGCCGCCCGACATCAGCATGATCATCGAGAACCACAGGTACAAGGTACCGATGTCCTTGTGGTTGGTGGCGTACAGCCAGCGGCCGATGCCGGTCGGTTGGCCGTGGCCATGATCGTGGGCGTGATCGTGTGCGTGATCGTGGCCGTGATCTACAGTGTTTGTGCTCATTCTTCTACTCCCGATTACTTACGTGCAGCCAGGACTTCGGCTGGTTGAACGATGTTTTCCGCGGCCTTGTTCGACCAGTTGTTGCGGGTATAGGTGATCACCGCAGCAATATCTGAATCCGACAATTGCTTAAAAATTGGCATTTGGGAAGGATACTTGCCGCTATTTTGGCCGTTCAGAAGGACGTTGATCTGGCCCGCTTTCGGGCCGTTCACCACGGCCGAGCCGTCCAGCGCGGCGAACGCGTTAGGGATGCCCTTGCCGTTGGCCTGGTGGCAGACCGCGCAGTTGGTGGCGTAGACTTTTTCGCCCTTGGTTTTCAGTTCGTCGATGGTCCACACTTTGGCCGGATCGTCGGCCAGTGCCGCCATGTCTTTTTTCTTGCCTGCGACCCAGGCCGTGTAGTCGGCGTCGGAGACGACCTTGACGACGATCGGCATGAACGCGTGCTCTTTACCGCACAGCTCGGCGCACTGGCCGCGGAAGGTGCCGATTTTTTCCGACTTGAACCAGGTGTCGCGCACGAAACCGGGGATGGCATCTTGCTTGACGCCGAAAGCGGGAATCATCCAGGCGTGGATGACATCGTTGGCGGTCAGGACCATGCGGATCTTCTTGTTGACCGGCACCACGACTTCATTGTCGACTTCGATCAGGTAGTTCTCGCCGCGCGGCTGGGTCGGCGCCACGCCGGGCGAACCGATCTGGGAACGCGGCGTCGACAGGCTCGACAGGAAAGAGATGCCCTCGCCTTCGCCCTTCAGGTAGTCGTAGCCCCAGCGCCACTGCATGCCGGTGGCCTTGATGGTCAGGTCGGCGTTGGAGGTGTCTTTCATCGCCACCACGGTCTTCGTGGCCGGCAGCGCCATGGCGATGACGATCAGGAACGGAATGATGGTCCAGGCGATCTCGACCGCAGTCGATTCGTGGAAGGTTGCCGGCTTGTGGCCGAGCGAGCGGCGGTGCTTGAACACCGAATAGAACATCACGCCGAAGACGCCGACGAAAATGACCACGCAGACGACCATCATCCAGGTATGCAGATCGTAGATTTCGGACGCAATGCGCGTCACTGGCGGTTGCAGATTCAACTGGTATTCAACCGGACGCCCCGTCACCTCGGGGGCAGCCATGGCCGGGATGCTGGCCGTGATCGCCAGACCGAGCATCAAGGCTTGAAGTCGCTTTGCATATGTCATGTTTGTCCCAACCCACCCAAAAATAAAGATCTTTTTTTATCGCCAGCGAGCCGGATTCCGACCGCCGCCGCACTTCCCAACACCTGCGCAAAAAGGGCCCAGGCAGCCTCGCCGCACCAGATGCGGTCGACATCGGCTGAACCGCGGCATCGGCCAAAAGGTGAACTGCGCACACAAATGAACGCTGACTTGTTTTTACTGCTGTCGACCCCATGTATAGTCAGATACCTGGCTGCATGTATCTATTGCGCGCATGATCCAGTCGACAAAATTCGTTGTTGATTATACTCAAGGAGTAGCCTGGGCATCAAGGGTATTCCCCGTCACGCCATTTCGCCCCTGTTTGCCCCCTCGCGCGCCACAGATTTTGTTTCTTTTTCATCAACTCAGGCGGTCCGCAAGAGCGCCCGCGCCGCATGCCCTGCTTTTATTCCGGTCGGCGCGGCTGGAACCGCACGATCGCCTCGCCTGCCGCGGTGACACGCGGCGCCGGCCGGAACGCGTGGCCGTAAATCACTTCGAACGTCAGCGCCAGCTTGCCGTCGGCGCGGCGGCCGCGCTCGAGCGCGGCTTGCAGGCGGTCGAACGCGGCGCGCCCCATCAGGCCGCGGCCGCGCGTGGCCAGCGGATTGCCACCCAGCGCGCGCACGTCGGCCAGCAGCGCCTGCGCCGTGTCGTACGTCACGGTAATGACTTCCATATCCATCACCGGGGTCGAAAACCCGGCCTCGACCAGCTGGTCGCCGAAATCGTGCATGTCGACGAACGGCAGCACGTGCGCCAGATCATCCACTTCGGCAAATGCCGTGCGCAGCTCGCGCAACGAGTCCGGCCCGAAGCTCGAGAACATCAGCAAGCCGTCGACTCTCAGCACCCGGCGCCATTCGGCAAACACGCGGTCGGGCTGCGGGTGCCAGTGCAATGCCAGGTTCGACCACACCAGGTCGATTGAGTTCGGGCCGAACGGCAGGCTGCCGAAGTCGCCCGCCAGCAGGTCGATGCCGGCTTTTGCCGGCAGCAAGCGATTCAACAGCGATTTGCCGGCGGACGAAGCCGGCCTGGCCGCGGCCGCCATTGCCTGTGCGGCGTCGAGCCCGAGCACCTGGGCCGCCGGATAAGCTTTCTGCAGCAGCGGCAGGTCGGCGCCGGCGCCACAACCAGCGTCGAGCACCCGTTGCGGCGCCATCCGCACCAGGCCGAGGCGCTCACGCATGCGGCCGGCGATCTCGCGGCGCAAAAAGTCCGATGGCGCAACCAGCTGCGGCCGGGCGAACAGCCGACGTACCCGCGCCAGGCCGATCGGCGCGCTCATGCTGGCGTTGGGGGTGGCAGTCGATTGAGGGGAAACCATGGCGCGCCGCGATGAAATGAGATAATGGCAGAAGTGTACATGGCGAAGTATACCTTGTTGTCCCACCTTTGTCTGGAGCCGAGCCGATGGCCCACCGTTTGCGCCGCATGCTGCAGCGCTGGCCGCAGTTTCTGCTGCCATCCCTGTGCGCGCTCTGTGGCGCGCGCTGCGGCGGCGCCGTCTGCGCGCCCTGCCACGCCCAGTTCGTCACGCCAACGCCGCGCTGCCCGCGCTGCGCCAACCCGGTCGGCGCGCTTGACGCGCGGCGCGAGTGCGCCGCCTG
>NZ_PDOB01000035.1 GCF_002760665.1 Massilia psychrophila
CGGCATCAGCACCGCCAGTTCGGCCCGCGCGCGCGCGGCCAGTTCGACGCGCGCGCGCTGCTGCTCGGCGCGGTAGGCCGCCGCCGCCCTGGCCTGCAGGGCGGCGCGCAGCTGTTCTTCTTTTGCCTGGCGGTTCAGTTCCGCATCGGCCGCGCGCCGTGCCAGCAATTGCTGGCGCAGTGCTTCCTTGCGGTCGCGCTTGGCCGCGTCGACAATGGCGCGGTCGGCCTTTTCCTGCTCACGCCGTTCGCGCTGGCGCACCAGCTGGGCCGCCGCTTCCGCGTTCGCCTTGCGCTCGGCCGCCTCTCGTTGCTGCTGATGCTGCTGCTGCTGATGATACTGCTGCTGCTGCTGCTGATGATACTGCTGCTGCCTCTGGCGCATTTCTTCCTGCGAGCGCAGCGCCGCCTGCGCCGCGGCCGCCTCTTGCGGCGTCGGGCCGGCAGCAATGCCCAACTGGCCGAGCAGTTCGGCCACCGTGCCCGGTCGCATCCGCGCCTCATGGGCGAAGCCGCTCTTGAGCACCTCCCACTGGCGCTCCAGCAGCGCGCCCGGGCGCGAAGGCTCGTGCCCCGCCGTGCGCACGCCGTCGAACGGCATGCGCCCCTCGACCATCTGGTAAATCATCACCGCGACGGCGTACACGTCGAGCCCGCGCGCCGGTTCGCGCTGGTGGACGCCGGCCTCCGGCGCGCGGTAGCCGGCGGTGCCGGAATTGGCCGGGGCTTCCAGTCCGATGCTGCTGGCGCCCGATCGGGCGCGCGCGGCGATGCCGAAATCGAGCAGCTTGACCTCGCCTTTTTTAGTGACGAACACATTGGCCGGCTTGATGTCGCGGTGCACCAGCCGGTGTTTGTCCCATGCGTACTGCAAGGCCGCAGCGATCGGTTCGAGCAGCTGCGTCGCGCGCGTCAGCGTAATCGGGCCTTCGCGCGCCAGCAGGCTGTCGAGGTCCTCGCCATCAAGGCATTCCATGATGATGAAGTAGCTCATGGTTGCCGGGTCCTGCGCCCATTCGTAGACCCGCACGATATGTTCGTGCGCCAGCCGGCGCGCCTGGGTCGCTTCTTCGATCAGCAGCCGGGCGTGGGTCGCGCTCACGGTCAGCTGCGGCGGCAGGATCTTTAGCGCCACGCAGGCGCTGTGTCCCAGTTCGGCATGGGTCGCCAGGTCGGTCGCCTCCCACACCTGGCCCATGCCGCCCTGGGCGATCAGCCGCTCGAGCCGGTAGCGGCGGTTCTGCGGGCCGATTTCCATGCCGGTCATCAGGCCGAGCTCGGTCCCCTGGCGCGCCAAAATTCCACCCGGCATCGGCGCAACCGTGCCTGCCGGCGGCGCGTACTGCGCATCCAGGATGGCGTTCTTGCGGCTGTCGAATTCCTGCTCGCTCAACAGGCCGTCGTCAAGCAGGGCGCGCAGTTCGCGGATCTTGTCGCGTGCTGTCTGCATCTTTCCGGTCAAGGTGGCAAGGCTGCGCCGCACTGCGCGCAAAAGCGGCCGGCGGCCTGCCCCACGTGGCCGTTGGCGCATTGGCGCGGTGCTGCCGCCGCCGCCGCCGCGCCGGCGATTGCCGCGCCCACGCCCACACCGAGCTGCGATTGCGACGCCAGCGCCGCCTTGTTGACGTCGTTCTGCAGGCTCAACAGGTCGAGCTGGTGGCGCCGGTCCTTGTCGACCTCGAGGTCGCGCCGCGCCGCTTCACTCTGATGCCGTTCGTCGGCCATGCGCGCCGCCTCCTGCGGCGTGACGCCGTTCGATGCCGCCACCACGCCCGACAGCGCCGCCAGCTGCTGCGGGCTCATGGCGGCATGGACCTGGGTTTTCATGTAGTCGGCCAGCGCGGTGGCGTTCGGCGCTGGCGCCAACGCCACCTTGGCCGTGTCGCTCATGGCGCCGATCGTCTCGACCCGCGCCACGTCGATGCGCGCCATGTCGGCCAGGTGCGCGAGGTGGGCGAACTTGTCTTCGCGCTCGTGCTCCAGGCGGCGCAGCTGCTGCTGCCATTCGGCTTCGTGCGCCTGCCGTTTCATCGCGTGGCGGGCCTGTTCGCCGTCGAGCGCCAGTTGCTGCGCCTGGCGCGATTGCATGCCGTCGGCCTCGATCGTGCGCAGCAGCTTTTCGTACTGCGCGATCGACTCGGCCTGCGCACCTCCGCGCAGCAGCTCGCGCTGGCGTTCGAGGGCCGCCTGATCTTCCCATTCCTGCACCCGCTCGGCCTCGCGCTTGTGGGCCGCATTGACCAGCGCGATCGACTGCCACCCGGTCTTGTGCGCTTCGGCCTCGAGTTCGGACTGGCGCCTGGTCGCCGCCTGCTGGCTGGCGTGCAGGCCTTCCAGTTCGGAGCGCTTGCGGGCCTCATCTTCGATGAGCATCGCCTGGGCGACCTTGTTCTCGATCTGCTGCTGCAGCAAACGGTGCGAAAACCGCTGCTGCGCCATCTGGCGCGCTTCGAGCGATTCCTGCTGCGCGATTTCCAGTTCGGTGCGCATGCGGATTGCGGCCACTTCGCGCAGGTGGGCCCAATCGTTCGACTCGTCGCCGCGCGCCGCGCCTTTTTTCGCCAGTGCTTGTTCGAGTTCGGCCAGCACGTCGCCGGCGCCGCGTTCGATTGCCTGCTTGCGGTTCTTCGCCTCGACGATGCGGCCGTACAGGTCGATCTCGCGGGTGCGGATCGCCTGCACCCGCTCGGCATTTTGCAGCGACAGCTCGGCGCGCTCGATCGCCTCGTCCTGGCGCAGCTCCGCGCGGCGGTAGCGCAGCCGGCTATCGCGCTCCTCGCGGCCAATGCGCTGCCATTCGGCGGCGTCGTACAGCTCGTCGAGCTGTTTGGCGTGCTCGATCAGGGCGCGGCGCTCGTCCGCCACCAGCCACAGCGTGCCGATGCGCTCGCGGTTGGCGTCGAATTTATCGTGCCGCAGCGAGAGCGTATCGACCTGCGCCACCGCCAGGCCGTAGTGCGACAGCCGCAGCTTGAGCGCGCCCTGCAGCCGTTCGTCGAGTTGAAGGCGCAGTTCCGGGTTGCCCGTCATGTCGCGCAGCGACTGGCCGGCGACGAATTCGGCCGCCAGCTGGCGCACCGACGGCGCCAGCAGCTCACGCAGGTGCTCCACGGTGACGGTGCCGGGCAAGGTCATGAAATGGCGGGCGAAAGCGGCCACCTGCTCGATGCGCACGCTGACGGTAAAGTCGGCCGACAGTTTCAGGTATTCGGCGCTTTGCAGGTCGTCGAAGGCAAACACGACCGGCAGCGCGGCGCTGCGCGTGATCAGGATCTCGGCGTGGTCGTCGCGCAGCAGGTGATTGAGGCGGGTGAAAAATCCTTCAATTTCGTATTCGCCCTGCGGCACTTCGGTGGCCTTGTCGGCTTGCAGTATATAGGCGCGGGTGGTGGCCGGCACGCGCAGTGTCTTGACGAACAGGCCGGAAAGTTCGCGCACGCCGAAAAACACCGCCAGTTCGTCCGCGCCGGCAATCCAGCGGTTATCGCGCAGCACCGGCTCGTTGCGCGGCGCGCCCAGGGTCAGGCCGCACTGGGCGCAGTAAGCCGCTGCACCGCTATTGCTGTGCTCACAGCGCGGGCACCTGATGCCGCCAAATCCAAACATCTGGAACATATCGAACTCCTGGTTATTCAATCGTCACAGCTTTTTTTGGCGATAGCGCCCTGCCCGCTTCGATTTTAGCAGGGGGGCGCTCGCCACGATTGTTCAAATGATGCCGATCCGCTCGATGCAGGCCACGCTGGCGCCCTTTTCGGCCGCCGCCTGCACCAACGCTTCGATCGCGCCTGCCCATGCCGCCGGCAGCAGGATCCGGTCGCCCGCCACGGCGTGGCGCAACATCAGCGCGCACTTCGGCTCGCAGCAGTCGACCGGGTCAACCCGGCCGGCGTGCCAGGCCGACGAGCAGCCGGTGGCGATGATGCGCCCGCGCGGCATGAATTCGCGGCCGCGCGCCAGCCGGTCGGCCATCACCAGCGCCAGTTCAAACGAATTGCCATGGAAGCTGCGCTGGCCGAAGCGCACCACGCTGCGCCAGCGCCCCAGGCCGCGCGGATCGAAATGACGCGCGCCCACCAGCGCCCGGCGCACCGCCAGCTGCTGGGTGGAATCCAGGCCTGGCACTGCAATGGTGTCCTCTTCCTCGCCGCCCTCGCGTACCAAAGGATAGACGCTCACCTCAACCCAGCACAGGCTGTCGTTGATGCCGCCGCTATGCAACGGGAACCAGGCGCGCGCCGTTGCCACCGCCGCCGCCGCGTCGACCTGGCCGGTCAGCATGCCGAGATGGGCCAGTCCGTCCGGCCCGCCGAGCAGCGCATGCGGCGGCGCATCGATGGCGTCCCGGCCTGTGACGCGGCCAAGCTGCCATTCGTCGGACCAGCCGTTGGCCAGTACCGGCGCTTGCGGCCGGTAGACACCGCGCACCATGCGGTCGGCCAGCACCACGGCCAGTTCCCAGTCGCGTTCATGCGGGCCGGGCCGGCGGTCGATGCTGATGACGACCTGGTCGCGGCTGTCGAAGCACGCCTCGGTGAGGCGCGCCAGGCGCACTACGGTGAGCATGCGTTCGGCCAGCATGGGTGCGCCGGCCGCACCGCACTTGACGTCGGCGCGGTCGAGGCGCGGGCGCCGGGTGGCAGTCACCGTCAATCGCGAGCCGTCGGCCAGCAGGCTGCGGCATTGTGCAGTATCAGGCAGGCCGCTCATGCCGGCTGGTTTTCAGTTGCGACCATGCGCCGCTCGCCGAGGTCGTATTCCAGGTTGGCGACGATCCGCGCGCCATCGTCGAACAGCGCGTCGAGTTGCTGTGCGCCGGCGATCTGGACGCGTGCCAGCAGCGCCCAGGCTTCGTCGAGGGCGGCCACCGCGCGCCGGCTGTGGCCGATGCGACGCAGTTGCTCGTGCTTTGCCAACGCCACACCGGGAGCGGACAATTCGAGCGCCGGCATGGAGGACACCGCCAGGCTGACCAGGTCGAGCCGGCGCAACAAGTCCTGGTGGCGGCGAAACAGCAACTGGCCCGGCGGCAGCACCGCCAGGCGCAGCGCGCACATCACGCACGGCAGTTCGAGGAACAGGCGGCGCAGCGCGCGCGCGTCGGACAGCGGGTCGGAGGCTGCCGCAAGCGCACGGGGCAAGGGCAAGGACAGGGACAACTGCGCAACCGGGGCCTGTTCCAGCGTCCGCGCCATCAGCACAGCGGCGAAATCGACCGATTCGCCGAGGTCGACCGGCACGCATTCTTCCACCGTGACGCCGAAGCGCATGTACAGCAGCTGGTTGAAGCCGGCGCGAAAAGCGTTCCATTCGGTGAGTGACGTGCACGGCGGCAGCTCGAGATTGCCCTGCGCCAGCGCGCGCTGGAGGGCTGCCTCGACCGCCTGGCAAAAGTGCGCCAGCGCCAGCGGGCCGTGCGCTTCGCTCGCCAGGAACAGGTCGAAGCGCTGCTGCGCCACGCGCGGGTCGGCACTGTCGACGGCGAAGCCGACCCGCAGGCCAAGTTCGGGCGCGGCGCCAAACGGCACCAGGTCAACCGTGTAGGGGCCGGGATGGAACGCGTAGGCGGCTTCTCCCGGCGCCAGTTGCAGTCGGCTGCCCTCCTGGGCACGCCGGGTACGCCCGCCACTGTCGATCACCACCGCGACGCAAGCGGCGGGAACGGCGCAGCCCGAGTGCACCGGCATGGCGATGACGGCCGCGCCCAGCGCCGACATATCGGCCGGCGCGGCGCGCTCGGGCCACTTGAAGATGGCCTTCATCGTCGCCAATGTACTCATCGTTTGATTGCCCGATACCTTCACGCCCTCACCGCTTCGACCGCGAAGCTGGCGCCGCACAGCTGGAAGTGCGCCATTGGTGACAAGTCGAACGGCCAGGCGTTCTCGCATTCGCCGTCGGCGTCGAGGCGGCCTTGCAGGATGATGGCGCCGGCGCCGTCGCGCACCAGCAGCATCGGCTGCTCGCGCATCAGCGCTGGGGCGAACGGCGCGTCGGCCGCCAGCTTCAGGATCACCTGCCAGAGCGCGCCATCCTCATGCTGGACGAAATGCAAGGCCCAGTGGTTGTCGTCGGTGACCAGTTTTTCGAGCGCGGCGCCGGTGGCGGCCGCGCGCAGCATGCCGCCGCTCGCTTGCCAGGCGTGGGCCGACCGGGCGCGTTCGATCGACAATTGGCGCAGGCGCCGCATGGTCAGGGGCGAGCTGGCCAGCGCGGCGCGCTCATTGGGGTTCAAGGGGCGGCTGCCGTCAAGGGCGGCGGCCAGCACGTCGTCGGCCAGCATCATGCGGTCGCCATCGACGCGCTGTCGCAGCAGCAGTTGTTCGCGCAGCTTGTGCGCCAAACCGGATGGTGTCGTCAATTGATTCGCCGTCAAATCGTTCTCCTTCATGGCCGCGCCGCCGCCAGCAAGGCGGCGATCGCGGCATCGCGCCGTTTGCGCAGCGTCGGCAGCGATAGCTGGTCGAGCGCGGCCAGTTGCTGCATCGTGGGCAGCTCGCCGGTCGCCGGGTCCAGCCATTCGGCCGGGTAGCTGTCGTCCTGCGAGCCGAGCATCTTGAGGTACACGGCAAGGCGCACCGGCAGCGAGTCACCCGCCATTATGCGCGCGCTCCAGCTGCCCTGGTCCTGCGCGGCCCTCGCCAATTGCATGAAGCGGGGGGACAGTGAAACACTGGTGGCAATGCTTGCAAGCCGCTCGTCATCGGCGTCATCGTCATGGCAAACCTCCGGTTCGCCGTTTTCCAGGTCGTCCACGATAACCGGCAATATCCGGTCCGCCTCAACGCTTGCCTCCTGTGCGCCTTCCGGTTCAGATTCACCCAGCACGCGCGCCAGGTCGTCGAGCCACCCGGCAGCCTCAAAACCGTCCTGTTGCCAGTCGCAGTCGCGGTTGGCCGACAGTTCCTCGTAGTCGCCGATTTCGCGCAGCATGGCGCCGATTTTATCCGGATTGTTTTTTAAGCTGGCGAAGCGCTTGGAGCGCGTGTGCAGCGGCCCTGCCGTGCCAGTAAAACGTTGCTGCGATTCGCTCCAGCGGATCACCCACTCGGGCCGGCAGGTCGCGATCGACTTCATCTGGCGCACTTCGATGGGAGCGGCGGTCAGTTCGCGCGCGAGGATGGCGCCGACCTGGTCGGCGTTCTGCCGCCAGCCGTCGAACATGCGGGCGATGTCGCCGTAGGCGGTATCGAGCATGCGGTAGGCATAGATCTTGTTCGGACTGCACGCCCGGCCGCAGGCAACCTGGTAGTTGTCGGCATCGACCTTGTCGCGCAGGACGGCGAACATGTCGTTGACCTTCTTGCGCAGGATCGCCTCGCCGCCCGGCCTGGCCCAGAACGCCCCGGATTTCTGCTGCTCGCTGGCGACGGCAGTGGCGAACGCCGCCCAGTCGCCGCGCCTGGCCTGCAGTTCGAACAGCAGGGCGAGCGCCAGTTCGAGCACGCTTTCGCCATAGCTGTTGCCGGGCGCTTCGGCGCGCGGCGAGCGGCCGGCAACGCGCAGGTAGCCGCAAGCGAGGTCGACGAATTCATCCACCCCTTCCCACAGCCGCGCCGGGTCAAGCCGGGCGAACGCCGGCAGCGAGCACTGCCCCAGCAATTTGCGCACTTGTTCCCACCCGTGCTCTTGATACCGGGTTCCCGGCAGGCGCATACCTTTCCTCGTCGCGTTGATGGTGATGACCGGTCCGCCGCACAGCGGACCCATCAAAATGATGCCATACAACGGCGCGGGGAAGGCGCGCTGGAACGCCCTATTTACCCTTCTGTTCCCGATTCTGTTGATCCGGCCCATGCTGCCGCCCCTGGCTTGACGCCAACACCGCCGCCACAATTGGCGCGGCATGTTCGCCGCCGGTGCTCTCGGAATGACTGACAAACGCGGCAAGCGCCAGCCGGTGCGGTTGGCCAGGCAGGCTGCCCGGCTCGATCCAGCCGGTGAACCAGACGGTGGCAAGCTCGCTGGCCCCCTTGGCGCCCTTGGCGCCAAGGGGCGAGGTGCCGGTTTTGCCAAACAGGCCACGCCGCAAGGCGTCGAAGCGCGCGCCGCGGAAGGCGCCGGCGGCGGTGCCGACATCGATTACGCCCTTCATGCCGGCGCGGATGCGGTCGAGCCGCACGCCAAGCGGCGCCGTCAGGCCTGACGCTGCCGGGCGATTGTCAAGCGACAGCAGCAGGCGCGGCGCGATCACCTTGCCCTGGCCAACCGCGCCGGCCGCCAGCGCCATCTGCAGCGGCGTGGCCTGCATGCGCAATCCGATCGACATCTGGCGCAATTCGTGGCGGCTGTGGATCGGGTCGATGTTCGAGGCGCTTGCCTGCAACGCGTCCCACGCCGCCCATTGGTAGTCGGGCGGCAGCAGGCCGCCATCGAGCCGCAGCTTTTGGCCGAAGCCGAGCCGGTGCGCCATGCCGACGATCGGGCGCACGCTGTCGAGTGCTCCCGGCTCGAGCGGCTGCAGGTAGGGCGCGCCGCCCTCGGCGCGGCCGAACAAGGTAAGGTCGCTCAACTCGGCCGACCAGGCGAACCAGGTATTGAGGCTGTAGGTCAGCGCCTGCGCCAGGCCCAGCCTGCCGGCTTCGGCGCGCCGGTCGAGGTGCTGGCCCCGGTAATTGGTGATGTGCGCCAGCCCGGTTGCGGTGGCGCCGGCCGGGTAGCTCGACGAGCCGGTGCGAAACGCAAAACCCCGTTCGCGCGCCATGCCGTTGATCGCCGCCAGCGGCATCCCCCCAAGCAGCGCGTCGATCCGCGGATCGCGCAGGGCCGCCTGTTCGAGGCCCAGCGCGCTGATCACCTTGAAGGTCGAGCCGGGGCTGGAGTTGGCGCCGCCGTCGTGCTGGAAGGCCGGTAAGCGCAAGGGGCTGCGGGCCGGGTCCATGCGGTCGAAATTGCGTACCTCGTTCCAGTTGGCGGCGCTGACAGGGGCGCCGCCGGCGCCGGCGGCGGCCAGCACGTCACCGGTTTCAAGGTCGACAATGACGATGCCGGCGTGGCGCCCGCTTGGCGGCGCCACGCCGCCGCTGCAGGCCTTGCCGTCCCAGCGGCCGCGCCGCATGCCGATGCAGTCCAGCGCGCCCTGGCTGGCCGCCTGCAGTGCCAGGTCAAGCGTCAGCCTGGCCGCGTGCGGCGCGCCATCGGATGACGGCAGCCGTGCCAGCATGCCGGCGATACTGTTGGCGTGCTCGAGGCGAATGCCCAGCAGCGGCGCCAGGCCGGCGTCGATCGCTGCCGGCGTCGGCGCACCAAAGCGCCACAGCGGCACGCCGTTGCGGTCATCCAGCGTGACCTGGGAGCGCGCCGCCGGCCGCGCGCTAGTGGCCATGGTTGCTGCCGTTCCAGCCGTTCCAACCGTTCCAGCCATACCAACCGATACAAGCGGCTGCCAGTCGAGCCGCCCTTCAGCCACGTGCAAGTGGCGGTACTGCTGGTCGCCCGGCAATGCCAATACTGACATGTCGAGCGCGCCCGCTTCGAACGACACGCTGCGCGCGCCGGGCAGCAGCGCGAACGTCAGCACCTGGGCGGCGCCCCCATGGGCACAGGCGCGCCCGGTGCAGGCATCCCGCGCGTGCAGGATGCGGGCGCCCTGCACCGCGCCGGCGCGTCCGATCAGCATCAGCTGCAGCGTTTCGCCGCCGCGCGCCGGCTGCGCCAGGGCCAGCGTGAGGCGCGCGGACTCGGCAGCGTCGGGCCAGCTGTCGATCCGGCTCCATGGCGCCCAGCCCTGGCCGACGGCGGCAAACAGCCGGGATGCGGCGGCCGGCATCGCAGCGCTGCTCGATACAGCAGCCGCGCCCACGCTGGCCTGCCACTGCGGCTGCGGCTGCGGCTGCGGCTGCGATTGGCGGCCTTCTGGCGCGCGCCATGCCAGCAGGCGCTGTTCGTTATTAAAGACCCGCACCTGTTCGCGCACGTAGCCGCCGTCGGCCATGCGGTGCAATCGCTCGAGCAGTTTGACGGCGCCCGCGTCGAGCGTCACCTGGTCCCAGCCGGCGAGCTGGCCGGCGCGCCCTGGCGTTGGTGCCGCCCTCCAGGCCGGCAGGTCGCGCGGCGCCAGTTCGGCCAGGCCGCCTGGGCCAAGCCGCACCATGCCGCGTGCGCGCAGCGCCTGGAACAGCGCCTGGTCTTCGAGCTTGCCGCCGGCCTCCAGCGGCACCTGGTAACGGCCGGCGCCCAGCCACGCGCTGACCGGCTCGCCGCTGGACGGGTAGGCGCTGACGTATGCCTTGCGGTGCGCCCCACTTTGCCCGCTGGCGAGACTGCCCGGTACGCTGCGCACGACCCGCACCAGCAGTTCGCCCGCCTGCGGGCAGCCGGCGCTGGGGCGGCGCTGGATATGCAGGGCGGCGTCAGGCCGCCATACCAGCCAGCCGCCGCGGCGCAGCGCCGCCTGGCCTTGCGCGCCCTGCACGAGCTTGCCCCTGGCGCCGTCGCCGATCCAGCGCACCGTGGGGTCGGCGCCGTCCCAACGCAGCTGCAGCGGCGCCGGGGTACCGGCAGCGTCGGCGGCGAAATCGCCCGCCACATCACCGCTCACCAGTACCCGCGGCATGTCGCGCGTCCCGGGACCGCCGACCGCAACGGTGTGCGGCGCCGTTTTGCCGCGCGCCACCCAGCCGGCGACGTCGTCGAAACCGTCGCCGATCCGCAGCGGCAACAGGCGCCGGCCGCGCATCTGGCCGCACAGGTCGATTTTGACGGCCGGCGCACTTTGGGTGGCGGCGGCGATCAGCAGCGCGCCGCCGTCGACTTCGGCCAGCGTGATGCCGGTTTGGTCGGGGACGCTAAACACGGCGCCGGGCGCCAAAGCCGCCTGGAACTGCGCGGCCGGACGCGCGCCGGCGGCGCCTGCCGCCCGTACCAGGCCGCGCGCATGGCTGCCGATCAGCGTCGCCCCGGCGAGCGCCGCCACCACGCCGGCAACGGCAATCCAGCGCGCAGCCGGGGTGGACACGATGGACACGATGGACAAACCGGGCAACGCACGCGCCTGCAAGTTGCGCGCGCGCCGCCAGGCGGTGCGCTGCGCGCGGGCCGCTTCAACCACATGTCGGATCAAGCCTGGCATTGTTTCCCCGTCTGAAAATAACCGGCCGTGCCGGTGCGCAAGCCGCCTGCGCATCCTTAGCGGGGGGCAGCCGAAAAGCCGGGTCCGCTGTGACGTTTCGTCGTCTTTTTTTGCAGGCCGGTGCGCCGATCCTGCGCCTCGTCGCAATCGGCTCGCGATGGCGCGGGCCAATGGCTACAGTGCTTGCATCGGAACCCCACATTGAAAGGAAACAGCATGAACGTCCTGAAAAACTTTGAAGCCGTGTTCGTCATGGCCCTGGGTGTGGCGGCCGGCGCCAGCTACTTTGCACAGTCCGCCGACGCGGCAGCAAACCCGGCGGCAGCGGTCGCTGCCGCGACAGCGATGAATACAATGATGAGTACAACGATGAGTACGACAAACATCGCCACGCCGTCGACGATGGCGGTCGTTACCGTCGCCGGGAAACGCATGAACGCTATCGAAAAACAGCGTTCGCTGGAAGACGAGCGCCGGCTGGTGCAGGGAGCGCCGACGAGACGCTTCGGTAACGCGCTGTTTCGATAGGCGCCCAAGCGATTTCCATCACTTGTTTCAGTTGTAAGCAACTGCGTCAATTGTCCGGATCGACGGTTCAGCTTGATATATTGAACCGTTGGCTTTACGACGGAGAAAAAATGAAACGCACACTCACACTCGCTACCATGATCACGCTCGGCGCCGCAGCCTGGATGCCGTTGCCTTCGATGGCCCAGATCGGCCTAAATCTGGTCATCAACTCGGCCCCGCCGGCGCCCCGTTTTGAAACCGTGCCGGCAGCGCGCCATGGTTACGTCTGGGCGCCAGGCTACTGGAACTGGGATGGCCGCCGTCACGCCTGGCTCGCCGGTCACTGGGAAAATGCGCGCGACGGCTATCAGTACCAGGGCAGCGAATGGCAGCGCGACGGCGACGGCTACCGCCTGCGCGCCGGCAGCTGGCAGCCGGTGGCGACGCAAGTGCGCTACAACGACATCCGCATGGCGCCGCCGGCGCCGCGCTACGAGCGCATTCCGCGCTCGCGTGACAGCCACGTATGGCAGCCGGGCTTCTGGGACTGGCGCGGCAACCGCTACGAGTGGCGTTCCGGCATCTGGGTCGCCGAGCGTCCCGGCTACGTCTACTCGCAGCCGAACTGGCAGCAGCGCGATGGCCGCTGGTTCATGGAACCGTCGCGCTGGACGCCGCGCGGCGGCCGCGACCGCGACCATGACGGCGTGCCCGACCGCCTCAAGCACAACGGCCATCGCGACCACGACCGTGACGGCGATGGCGTGCGCAACCACCGCGACGACCGTCCCGACAATCCGCGCCGCAACTGACGCGGCATGAACAAGCGCCTTCGGGCGCTTTTTTTGGCCACGACATGGCCACGACATGACCACGACATCGCGCTGGCAATCCAGGCGCAATATCGGGTAAGCTGCCGCATGCCCGATTTCGCCCGCCTCCAGTCAGCCGCCCTCAAATCCGAACTGCGCGCCAGCTTGCGCCTGACCAGCCGCACCGGCTGCTCGCCCGAGGCGGCGCTGCGCACGACGCTTGCGGCCAGCGCCGGTGCCGGCGCAGGAGCCGACGCCGACACCGTCGATGCCGCACTGGTAAAAATGCTGGCCGCGCGCGACGCACTACGGCTAGCCGATTGCGCGCGCAGCGCCGCCATCGCGCGCAATCGGGCCGGCCCGCCGGCGGCGTGGCGCGGCTGGTTCGACGGCTCGGCCCAGCCGAATCCCGGCGCTTGCGGCATCGGAGCGCTGCTCAAGGGGCCGGCCGGCGAACATGTTGCGATTTCGCGCGCCGGCGGCTACGGCAACAGCAGCGAGGCGGAGTACCGCGCCTTGATTGCGCTGCTTGAAGCGGCGCTCGACTGCGGCGCCCATGACGTGACCATCTACGGCGACAGCAAAGTGGTGATCGACGACATCAACGGTCCGTTCGCCGGCGCCGTCGTCTCCTTGCTGGACTACCGCGCGGGGGCGCTGGCCCTGATGGCGCGGCTGCCCGCCGTCAGCGTGCGCTGGATCGCACGCCACAAGAACGGCGAAGCAGATGCCCTCTCACAGCGCGCCGGGCGCGCGCTTGCCTGCAGCGACCGCCCCGGTGCATCCTGACTTGCCAATGCGCTAATATATGGTCCTGACCGCTGCCTGATGCAATTCATCTTCATGCCGATGCCGAGCGCCATCAATGGGGCGTGCGTGCGGCGTGCGGAAAAGTACAACATCCCGGCTTGCCCCGTTATAATCGCGCATCGTCCAAGCCAGAGGCCTCACCGTGTCCGATCGCATCAAAGTTTTGCCGCAATATCTGCTGCCGAAGCAGGCCTTGACGACCTTCGCCGGCCGGGTCGCCGGCGCCAAGGGTGGGGTCTGGACTACCAACCTGATCCGTTGGTTCGTCGACAAATACGGCGTCAACATGGACGAGGCGGTAAATCCTGACATCGCCAGCTACAGCAGCTTCAACGAATTTTTCACGCGTCCGCTCAAACCCGACGCGCGTCCGCTGGCGCAGGCCGATTTCATCTGCCCGGTCGACGGCGCCATCAGCCAGTTCGGCCAGGTCGACGACCACCAGATCTTTCAGGCCAAGGGCCATAAATTCACCACCGCCGAACTGATCGGCGGCGACGCCAGCCTGGCGGCCCACTTCCAGCACGGCAGCTTTGCCAATCTGTACCTGAGCCCGAAGGACTACCACCGCCTGCACATGCCGTGCGATGGCCGGCTTGAGCGGATGATCTATGTGCCCGGTGCGCTGTTCTCGGTCAATCCGACCACTGCGCGCGGCATTCCCGGCCTGTTTGCCCGCAACGAGCGCGTGGTGTGCGTGTTCGAGTCGCCCGAACACGGCCCGTTCGTGCTGACCCTGGTCGGCGCGACCATCGTCGGCAGCATGGAAACGGTATGGCACGGCGCGGTCAATCCGACCCGCCCCGGCAAAGTGTGCGAATGGGATTACCGCGGCCAGGACATCGTGCTGAAAAAAGGCGCCGAGATGGGCCGCTTCCTGCTCGGCTCGACCATCATCATGCTGTTCAGGCAGGACACCATCGCCTTTAATGCCGACTGGGCGCCGCAACGCACCATCCGCCTCGGCGAGACAATGGGCAACTGCCCGCGATAACAATCGGCAGCGGGCGCCTACCCCAGGCGTTTCCTGACGTCTTCGCAGCACAGCACTTCCATCATATCGAGGAAGGCGCGCGTCTTGGCCGGCATCAGGCGCCGGCCGGGAAATACCGCCCAGCCCGTCACGGCCGGCAAGTCCCATTCGGGCAGTACCCGCACCAGCTCGCCTTTCTCCACGAACGGCGTTGCAAACAGGTCCGAGCTGGCGGCGATACCGGCGCCGCTGCAGGCAATGCGGGCCAAGAGGTCGGGCGAGTTGGCCGTCATGCGCACCGGCAGTTCGCGCGACCACTGCGTCTTGCCGCGGGCAAGCAGCCAGCCCTGCGCGCCGCCGTTGCGCGACAGCAGGCAAAGTAAATCATGGCGCAGCAGGTCGTCGGGCGTCTCGGGCAGGCCGCGCGCGGCGATGTACGACGGCGCCGCATACAAGCCCACTTTTTCAAACGCCACCCGGCGCGCCGCCAGCGATGCATCGTCCGGCAGGTCGCCCATGCGAATGGCGATGTCGAAGTTTTCCGCCACCAGGTCGACCCGGCGCGGCGACAGGTCGAGCTCCAGCGTAATGGCCGGATAGCGCGCCATGAATGCGGTGATCACGCTCGTGAGGCCCAGGTTGGCGAAGTCCGACGGCATCGACACCCGCAGCCGCCCGCTCGGTTCCTGCTGGCGGTGCTGGACCAGGGCGCCGGCCGCCTCGACTTCCTCCACCACCTTGCGCGCGTGCTCGAGCAGGCTGGTGCCGAACTCGGTGAGCATCAGTTTGCGCGTGGTCCGCTGGAGCAGCCGCTCGCCCAGTTTCGCTTCCAGCAGCGCAATGCGGCGCGACACGGTCGACTTCGGCAAATCCACCCGCTGCGCCGCCTTGCTGAAACTGCCGGTCTCGACAATTCGCGCAAACAGCAGCAGGTCATTCGGTTCGACATCCATTTGATTATCCCGCTGGTTGAATAATGTTATCCATTTTAGCGTCTTTCAAATTGATTTTGGAACTGCTAAAGTGTTCTTCATCCGGTTCCAGCACCTACCACACTCAACACCTTGGAGCGACACATGAACATCCTGCAAATCAATTCCAGCGCCCGCAGCACCGGTTCCGAGTCCACCCGCCTTGCCGACAAGATCGTTTCCGGCCTGACCGCCGACAACGCCGGCGCGCTCGTCACGCGCCGCGACCTGGCGTCGCAGCCGCATCCCGCCATCGACGAAGCGGCCCTCGGCGCGCTGTTTACGCCGGCGGACCAGCGTACGTCCGAACAGGCGGCGCGAGTCGCCCTCGACGACGCCTTGATCGCCCAAGTGCTAGCCGCCGACGTGATCGTGATCGGCGCGCCGATGTACAACTTCGGCATCACCACCCAGCTGAAAACCTGGTTCGACGCGATCGCCCGCGCCGGCGTGACGTTCCGTTACAGCGCGAGCGGCCCTGAAGGCCTGCTCAAGCACAAAAAAGTTTTCGTCACCCTATCGCGCGGCGGCGTGCACCGCAACGGCGCGAGCGATTCGCAAGTGCCGTACCTGATTACGTTCCTCGGCTTTTTGGGCCTGACCGACGTCAGTTTCGTGTACTCGGAAGGCCACGGCCTGGGTCCGGAAGCGGTCGCCAAGGCAAAAGCCCAGGCCGACGCCGACATCGAAGCAGCACTGGCGTAAGCTTCGCCAGCGCCGCTGCCACCGCTGCTGCCACAACGCTCACCAGGAGAACATCATGACAGCACAGTTAAACCTGAACTCGAGTGCCAACCGGGTTGCCAGCACGCGCGCAATCGAACGCCTGGTCACCGGGCAGTTCGTGACGGACGGCGCCGGCGTGCGGATCAACCGGGTGCTGACGCAAACGCTGCAGCGCCGGCTCGATCCGTTCTTGATGCTCGACGCCTTCGGCAGCGACAAGCCGGGCGACTACATCGCCGGCTTTCCGGAGCATCCGCACCGCGGCTTCGAGACCGTCTCGTACATGATCGCGGGGCGCATGCGGCACAAGGACAGCGCCGGCCACGAAGGCCTGATCACCGATGGCGGCGTGCAGTGGATGACGGCCGGGCGCGGCGTGGTGCACTCCGAAATGCCGGAGCAGAACGACGGCCTGATGGAGGGCTTCCAGCTGTGGCTCAACCTGCCCGCCAAGGACAAGATGCGCGCGCCGTGGTACCGCGACATCCCGAACGGCGAGATTCCGCGTTTTACCACCGATGCGGGGGTGACGGTGCAGGTAATCGCAGGCCGCAGCCATGGCGTCGAAGGGGCGATGCAGCGCGAGGGCACCGAGCCGTATTATCTCGACATCGAACTGCCCGCCGGCGCCAGCTTCGAACAGCACCTGCCGCCAGGGCACAATGCGTTCCTGTACGTGTTCCGCGGCGAAGTCACGGTCGATGGAAAGGCAGTGCCGAGCGCGCGCATGGCGATCCTGGCCAATTCGCCGGACGCCGAGGGCGTGCGCATGCAGGCGTCTGAAGCGAGCCGGGTGCTGCTGATCGCCGGCCGACCGCTGGGCGAGCCGATCGCGCAGCATGGGCCGTTCGTGATGAACACGCAGCAGGAGCTGCTGCAGGCGGTCGAGGATTTCAGGGCGGGACGGTTTACCGGGTGAGGGGTGAGGGGTGAAGGGTGAGGTGCCGGAGCTGGCCGCTAGCGTTTTCAGCTACACTACCGCCATGCTGATCCCCGCCCTCCTCAACGCCCTCGCCCACGTCAGCCGGGTCTGCGGATTCGACACCGTCGATTCCTTTCCGCCCGGCCACCAGTATGCGCGCACGCGCTGGAACCCGGCCTACTTCGACATTGCCTCCGACATGAAGCCCGAGGGCATCGAGCGCGCGCTGTGCGAGTCGATCGCCAATACCCCGCTGATCTTCGCCCACATCACCCATCCGACGCCGCGCATGCAGCGCGCGCTACTGGCGGTGATCGACACCCGGCTGCGCCGCTCGTGCGCCAATCCGCTCGACCTGGTGGGGTTGCTGGTGCACGCCTACCGCAGCCCGGCCACGCCTGACGCCATGCCGGGCCTGCGCGCCACGATCGAAAGCAGCCAGTTCGACGCCCATGCGGTGCTGGCTTTTCTCGGCGCGATGCCGACCACGTTCGACATCAGCGATATCGGCAATCTCAGTCAAATCAGTGCGCCTGCGCGCTAAGCGCGGCCGGCGGGCGCAGGCTTGTCGGCAGGTAGCGCTCGCGCAGCGCCATGAACGGCGTCTCGACCAGCCGGTACAGCAGCCACCCCGATACCAGCGACAGCGCCAGCGAAACGCCGATCGCCACCAGCGAATCCGGCCCGTAGCCGCGCGCCGCCAATGGCGCGCTCGCCAGGATGCAAACCTGCTTGTGGGTCAGGTACAGCGCATACGCCCACACGGCCAGGTTCTGGGCGCCGGGAATGCGCATGCTGCGCAGCAGCGAGCGCTCGCCCAGCGCGGCCACGATCAACAGCGCAAAGCCGAGCGCCAGCATCGGATAGCCGAACACCGTCATCGCGAAACTGTAGCGATGCGACAGCAACGATGCGAAGGCGATGGCAAGCACCGCGCTGCCGGCGCCGAGCGCCAGGTTGCCATGCGCGGTGAGGCGGCGCCACAGGCCGGCATGGTAGTTTTTCAGCAGCGCGAGGGCGATGCCGGCCACCAGTTCATCGAAGCGGCAGAACGTCGAGTAGTAGATATATTTGTAGTAGTGATTGATCGCTAGCGCATTGCCGTCCACCAGTTCGCGCCACAGCACGCCGCGCACCAGCATGCCGATGACGAAGGCGGCCGCGATGGCGGCCCAGGCGAGGCGCAGCGAACTTCGCCGCGACCCGCACAGCGCGATCAGCAGCGCGCAGGCCGGCAGCAGCAGGTAGAACTGCTCCTCGATGCACAGCGACCAGGCGTGCGAAAACGCCGTACCCGGCTGGAGGTTGATGTTTTGCGTGAAGGTGAGGAACTCCCACAGCGGCGGCAGCGCAAGATTGCCGCGAAATGCCGGCGACAGGAAATACAGCGCCAGCACAAAGTAATAGTTCGGCAAGGTACGCAACAGGCGGCGGCCGTAGAAAGACGTCAGCGACAAGCCTTGCCGGCTGCGCATCGCCGCAAAGATCTGGTTGCCGATCAGGTAGCCGGACAGCGCGAAGAACAGGTCGACACCGACCCAGCCGATCTTGCCGACCCAGCCGAAAGTGTCGGCGCCGCTGACGAACAGCACGTAATGGTGCAGCACGACCAGCACGATCGCCAACGCGCGCAAGGTGTCGAGGCCGTGGTTGCGCGAGGAAGAAGAATAAACGGTCATGCTGAGCCGGGCGAAAAGAAGCGCAAATCATGCCACGCCGGCCCTGCGCACGCCAGCGTTTCTTAATTAACTAAGCACCCCCTATTCGATAGCTTGCCTTTGGTCATTACTGCACCTGTTCAGGTAAGAAACAATCCTCATTTGTTTAATTCATACCGAGGAGGCAAAATGGCAATTGACGCATATCTGCAAATCGACGGAATTAAAGGCGAGTCGCAAGACGACGCGCACAAGGAATGGATCGAAGTGACGGGTGTTCACTGGGGCGTCCATCAGCCTAGAAGCGCGACGGCGTCGACCGGGTGGGCACATTGCCGAGCGCGCTGAACTGGCGGATATCTCATTCTCCAAACTGGCCGACCTGTCATCGCCCGTTCTCTTGCAAACATGCGCAATGGGCAAGACCCTTCCAAAGGCGAAAATTGAGCTATTTCGCGCTGACGGCAAAGGGTCGCGGGTGAGGTATTTCGAAATTGAATTAGAAAATGTACTCATCAGCTTGGTTAAACCGCATTTGGGAGGAGCCGATTCGTACCTGACCGAGAACGTCAATCTCACATACTCCAAAATCAAATGGAAATATACGCAGCAGAAAATCGGCGGCGGTCCTGGCGGTGCCACCGTGGGCGGCTGGGATTTGGCATCCAACAAAATCGCGTGAGGCAAATTATGACAGTCGATATCGCTAAATTTACAAAGGAGCTGTACCGCGCCGCCGACAAGAAAGGGTACGGCAAAAGGCGGTGTGGGGAATATGTCCGAAAGGCGCTACAAGCCGGTGGCGCGAACTTTAATGGCTCTTACCCGGAAACTGGCAAGAATTACGGCCCGAAACTGCTGACGCTGGGGTTCCATAAAATAACGGTTGAAGATCCCGACTCGTTCAACTTCATGCAGGGCGATGTGATGGTTATGGAACCGTACAAGGGCAGCACAGCGGGCCATGTGGCTGGGCGTTCTCAAAAACGATGGGCATCACTGGGTTTCCGATTTCGTCCAGCGCGATTTTTGGGCTGGACCAAGCTACCGCATACAAAGGCCAAAATATGCCGTTTACCGTTATTAAGCATGCGCTCGTTGCGGCGCTATTCGCACTCTCTAGTGCTGTTGCGGCGGGGGACAAGCTGCCGCGATACCTGAATGAGCCTGTTCTCGGCCTGCGGCTGGACGCTGGCGTAAAGCTCGACCGCCTGCCCGATGAAGTTCGCGCCCTGTGCTCGCGAATCGCCGATGACGAAAGCTCGACGGTCCATATGTGGATCTTCGCCCAAGCCTCCGATGCCGGCGTAGCATACTACGTAGCGTCCGGTTATTCCAAGATGCGCTATCCCGTTCCAGGCGAGCCGAAGTATGAGCTAATAGTACGCGGCGGCCTATACTTAGTAACAGGGAACAAGTGCGTAGACGATCCGGCCGACGAATCGTTCGAGGCGCGGGACTTCAAGCAAACGCCACTACCAATCCTGCAACAACTTTCCACAGATTTGGCGGCGCGACTCGTTCGGGCGGTGGGCGGCGCGGAGCGGTTGCGCACTGAAATTAAGAACCAACATATAGACTTTGACCAGCTTTCGCCGGAATTGCAAGTCGCATTCAAGCCATATGTTACTGCAACAAAATAGGCAATTTTCCGGCGCCAATGCCAGCAGCCATCAGCGATCAGCCATTAGCTGGGTTGACGCCGCCCAGCCGGTGGTGCCGCCGCAACTGACGAACAGCACGTCACCTGGCACCACTGCCACGCCGATGGTCACGCGGTTTCCGCGCACGCCAGCGTTTCCCGATAAAATGTCGCCACCGACATTTTAGAGGAATGGCCAGCCATGACAACCGCAACCGCACGCGACCTGCAGTTCAAATCGATCACTTATACTGGCTTGGGGCTTGGCCCGCGCCTGATCATCACCGGCGCCGTGCACGGCAACGAGACCTGCGGCACGGTGGCGATTGGCCGCATCATGGAAGAAATCGATAGCGGCAAACTCTTGATCGCCAACGGCAGCGTGACGTTCGTGCCGGTCACCAATCCCCTCGCCTACCGGCTGGTGCGACGCTCGGGCGAGCGCAACCTGAACCGCAACCTGTTCCCGAACCAGAACCCGCAAGACTTCGAAGACCAGGTCGCCAACTGGCTGTGCCCGCTGCTGGCGCAGCACGACGTGCTGCTCGACCTGCATTCGTTCAATGCCGACAGCGAGCCGTTCGTGATGGTCGGCCCGACCAACAACGATGGCCCGCTGCAGCCATTCCAGCATGCCGACAAGGAACGCGCGCTGGCGCGCCGGCTCGGCGTGCACCGCTTCGTCGATGGCTGGCTCGCCACCTATGGCCAGGGCGTGCAGCGGCGCATGAGCGACGCTTCGCAGCTCGAAACCGTGCTGCGCTACGGCGTCGGCACCACCGAATACATGCGCACCACCGGCGGCTACGCCCTGACGCTCGAATGCGGCCAGCACAACGACCCGGCGGCGTCCGGCGTCGCCTACCGCGCCATCATGAACACGCTGGCATTTTTAAAAGTGATCGACGGGCCCGAGCCGCAGCCGGTGGCCTTCGACCGGACGGAGGCGCTGTCGATGGTGGTGGTGCACGACAAGATGGACAAGGGCGACAGTTTTGTTCGCACGTGGGCCAGCTTCGATCCGGTGGCCAAGGGCCAGCAGATCGGCGTGCGCGCTGACGGCACGCCTGTCACGTCGGAGCTCGATGGCCGCATCCTGTTCCCGGACACCAATGCCGGCGCCAACCAGGAGTGGTATTACCTGACGCGCGCCAATCCGGATTTCGGACGCTGAAGCAGTCGGCGATCAGGCCTGGCCCCTGGCGCCGCGGATCAGGACCAGGTTGCGCAGGTAGATCGCCACCCCGAGCACCTGCCCGACGATGAACACCGCGTCGCGCCGGTAGACCGAATACGCCAGCAGCACCAGTGCGCCGGCAATGCTGAAATACCAGAACGACTCCGGGATCACGCTCTTGCGCTGGCGCTCGCTGTGCAGCCACTGGATCAAGAAGCGCAGCATGAACAGGGCCTGGCCGCCGAGGCCGAGCAGCAGCCACCACAGCTCATTTTTGTCCATCGAGTCCTCCTTTGAGTTCGCCTTTGGCAGGGCTCATGCGAGGCAACATCAGGTACATCTCGCAGGCGCCCCACGCCAGGCAGACCGCGCCAAGCGAGCGTTGCAGCGGCAATACCTCGGGGATGTGCACGTGGTGGCTGACCAGCAGCGCCGCCGCCACCAGCAGCAGCAACAGGGCGGCGAGAAAACCGCCGGTGCAGGCGGTTTTCCATTGATAGCGCGCGTACAGCGCCAGGCCCGACCATGCCGCCAGCCAGCCGCCCAGCATGCCCCACAGGATGTCGACCGGCCAATGCACGCCGACCATCACGCGCGACAGGCTCACCAGGACCGCCAGGGCCAGCAGCGCGCCGCGTATCAGCGTGCGCCCGGGCAAGGACATCACCCAGATGCCGGCGATGGCGAAAATTGCCGCGGCATGGCCGGAAGGGAAGGACACCGCGCGGAAGGCCGGCCCGCTCTGGAAGAACTGCTCGGGCGACAACACCGCCAGCGGCCGCGGCATGATGACCACCTGTTTGAATACCTGCACCCACAGTACGGCGAACACGGCGGCAATCAGCGCGGCCCAGAAACAGCGCGGCGAACGCCGGATCGACGGCAGCACCAGCGCCAGCGCAACGGCGCCGTCGCCCAGCAGGGTCAGGTTCAGCCACAGCGCGTCGTCGAACCGTTGGCCGAACCCGTTCAGCAGCACGAACAGGCTGCGGTTGGTGGCGCTGACGGCGAGCATGGTAATGAGCAGCAGCGCCACTGCGGGCGGCAGCCAGGTCCAGGGCGAGCGGCTGTCGGGAAACAGGTGGCGAGGCAAATGCGGCTGCATGGCGGCCTTACGGAAGTATCTTGATCAGTACGACGCCGCCCTTGCGGTACAGCACGTCCACCCGGCCGAGCGCGGCCAGCGCGCTCACGCGGGTGAGCACGACGTCACCCGGACGCAGCGCGACGGCGCGCTCGGTGACCTGGCCACGGTAGACGCTAAAGCTGGGCACGTTGAATTGCCAGGTGCGCACCGGCAAGCCGGCCTCGCGCGCAAACAGTGCCGCTTCCTTTACCGGCCCCTGCTGCAACTGTCCCAGCGCCGGCAACAGCAAGGTGCCGACCGCAACCGAACACAGAAAACCGCAGGCGACCAGTTTTTGCCAGGTCTCGTAGCGCGGCAGCGGCGCCAGGGCCAGCGCCAGCGCCGACAGCAGCAGCAGCGACGACGCCAGCCGGTAGCCATTACCGAATACGCCAGGCTGGGTCAACGCTTCGCGCATGTAGGGGTTGCGGACGCCGGGACCGAAAGCGTCCAGCGCCGCCGGCAGCGCGGCCACAGCGCCGAGCAGCAGCAGCGGCGGCACGAATGCCAGAACGCGCGAGGCCAGCAGGTGGCGTCGCATGGCCATCAGCACGAACAGCGGCGTCACGCCGTACAGCAGGTAGTGCGGCAGCTTGGTACTTGCCACCGAAAAGAACGCCAGCACGAACAGGAACCAGCACCACAGCAAGGTGTCGAGCGGCTTCGCACGCATGGTGAGGATGGAAGGCAGGATGCGCAACAACAGGCCGGTGTAGGGCAGCACCAGCAGCAGGCAGACCGGCAAGTAGTACAGCAGGTTGCCGCGGTGGCCATGCAGCGGCGCCATGAAGCGTAGGGCGTTGTGGCGCATGAAGAAGCCGGCCAGGAAGGCGTCGCCCTGGCGCAGGTATTCCAGCAGGTACCACGGACCGGCTACCGCCAGCAGGATCAGCCAGCCGACCGGATCAAACACGGCCTGGCGCCACTCGCGCAGCTTGCCGTGCAGCGCAAACGCCAGGCCGCTGGCGGCGAACGGGATCAGCAGTGCGACCGGCCCCTTGGTCAGCATGCCGAGCGCCATCCATAGCCACGCCCGGCGCCGGTAGCGCGCCAGCGGCTGCGCCGGTGGTTGCGCCATATAGCGGTAGATGTCGAACATGGCCAGCGCAAGAAACAAGTTGAGCAAGGCGTCGGCGGTGGCGCCGCGCCCGATCACGTTGACGCCGACGGTGGTAGCGGCGATCAGCGCGCAAGCGCAGGCAGTGTCGCGGTCGGCCTGCTGGCGGGTGAAGGCGAAAATCGCCCCGACCCAGCCGAGCGCCGCCAGCGCCGACGGCAGCCTGAAGGCGAACTCGTGCACGCCGAACAGCGTCACGGAGAGCGCCTGCAGCCAGTAGATCAGGATCGGTTTGTCGAACCTTGGCTGGCCATTGAGCCAGGTGGTGACGAAGTCGCCGCGCTCGAGCATCTCGCGGGTCGCTTCGCTGAAGGCGCCCTCGTCGACGTCGAACAGGGGAAAGCCGCCCAGCTGGTTGAAAAAGCCGAACCAGACGGCCAGCGCCAGCAACGCCGGCAGAGCCAAAGGCGCCGGCGTGCTGCGCGCCGCATGGCTGGTGGCCCGCGCTGCTGGTGTGCCGACCAGTGTGCCGACCAATACGGCAATCTTTTTCACCGCAGGTCCCTGGCGTGGATCGAAGGCTCGTTGATGGCAATGCTGCCTAACACTTCACGTACCGAATAGGTTTTGCTGTCGCCCGACTCGTAATAGGTGCGTGCCAGCATCTCGGTGACGATGCCGGTACAGGCGAACTGCACGCCGATGGCGATGAGCAGCACGCTGAGCATCAGCAGCGGCCGGCCGGCGATCGATTCGCCGCCCCACAGCTTGTGCCACGCCAGGTAGCCGAGGGCGGCGCCACCAACGCCGATGCAGGCAAGCCCGATGCGGCCGAAAAAATGACCCGGGCTGGCGCGGTAGCGAGTAAAGAAATACACCGACAGCAGATCGAGGATGACGTTGAAGGTGCGCCCAAGGCCGTATTTGGAGCGGCCGTGCACGCGCGCGAAATGGCTGACCGGCTCTTCGCGGATGCGCGCCGCCGAGGTGACGGTCGCCATCCAGGTTGGGATGAAGCGGTGCATTTCCCCGTACAGGCGGACCTGGCGGATCACCGAGCCGCGAAAGATCTTCAGCGAGCAGCCGTAGTCGTGCAGCCGGACCCCGGTGACGGCGACGATCAGGCGGTTGGCGCACCACGACGGCAGCTTGCGCAGCCACAGATTGTCGCGTCGCTGCTGGCGCCAGCCGACCACCAGGTCGAGGTCCTCGTCGATCAGGCGCCGTACCATGCGGGCGATGTCGGCCGGATTGTTTTGCAAATCGCCGTCCATGGTGGCGATGATGCTGCCCTGCGCCATGTCGATACCGGCCTGCATTGCCGCAGTCTGGCCGAAACGGCGCCGCAGGATGACCGCGCAGAGCTGGCCGGGGTTGGCGGACACCGCCTGCGCCACGCGCTCGGCAGTGCGGTCTTCGCTGCCGTCGTCGACCAGGATCAGCTGCCACGGCATCGCCTGCTGGCCAAGCGCGGCCTGCACCTGCGCCACCAGCGGCGCGACGTTGTCTTCTTCGTTAAACAGCGGCACCACCAGCGACAGGCGGTGGCTGGCGCGCGCTGCCCGCGGGCCGATAGTGGCGCTAGTGCCGGCAAATTCTTCCATTCGGAGCTTCCAATGCATTGTCGAACTTCGCCATCGCAGGTGCACAAGCTGCCATGTTCACCGCCCCCCGGACAGCGCGTGCGATCCACCTCAATCGAACGGCGGATTCGCCGAAATGTCGATGTTCGGCAAGCCGGCTGCGGCCGATTCATCCAAGAAAAATCGCCCGCGGCCTTATACAAAGATAACTAAAAAGAAGAATCATGGGATACGACGAATTTGCGCGCCGCGCGCGCTGGCTTGCGCACTGATTGTTGGCTGCGGCATCAACGCCGCTGCCGCTGACAATCACCGTGCTGGCGCAAGAAAGCATTGCGCCGAAATGGGTGATGGAAGACGGCACAGCGCAAGGGCTGTGCCCGGACCTGATGGCGGCGATCGAACGGATCGAGCCGCGCGTGCGCTTTGCCGGCTACCAGCAGGCGCGCTCGCTGCTGGTGATCGAGGATGCACTGGAAACCGGCAGGGCCGGCGCCGCCGCAGCGTGGCGGTGCGGCTCGAGGTGCCGCTGTACGAAGTGAGGCATCGCCTGGCGGCGGTTGGCGGCGACGCCCAGGCGGTCAACAATGTCGACGACCTGGTGCGGCTCAAGCCCTTGATCAATACGGCCCGCGGTTCGGCTTACATCCTGCAACTGAAAGCGCGCGGCATCGCCGTCGACGACAGCACCGGCGACAGCGTCGTCAACCTGCGCAAGATCATGGCTGGCCATGGCCGCTACACTTACATGAACGAACTAAGCCTGTTGCGCCTGATCCGCACCGAACGTCTCGAAGGCAAAATCAAGATGCTGCCGGCCGTGTTCAATGCCGAGCCGGTGTATTTGTGGGCCAGCCTGAAGTAAGCGCGATAACAGAAAACAGGAAAAACGCGCATCGCCATCAGGCCGGCGTCAGCACCTTCAAGCCGATGATGCCGGCCACGATCAGCCCGATCGACACCAGGCGCAAGAGACCGGCCGGCTCACCGAGCAGCATGATGCCGACGATGACGGTGCCGACGGTGCCGATGCCGGTCCACACGGCGTAGGCGGTGCCGAGCGGCAATTCGCGCAGCGCCAGTCCGAGCAGCGCTATGCTGGCGGCCATGGTCACTGCAGTAAACACCGACGGCCACAATTTGGTAAATCCGGCGGACTGCTTCAGCCCTATCGCCCACGCCACTTCGAGCAAACCGGCGAGTAACAGGATGATCCAACTCATGGACAACTCCTCGATGCTGGCAAGGCTTGCCTTACCAGCGGTAAAAGAGGAAAACTTACCACACCGGGCCGCAGCCAGCAAGGCGCGCCGATCTACGCCATAATTCGGGTCAAAATCGAACTCGACCATTACAGTGCCAGGGAAAACCGCATGAAGCAGACGATGACGGGCGCCGACATCATGATCGCGCTTGGCGTGGTGACCATCTGGGGCGTCAATTTTGTGGTGATCAAGATCGGCCTGCAAAACCTGCCGCCGATCCTGTTTTCAGCCTTGCGCTTCCTGTTCGCCGCGCTGCCGCTGGCGTTCTTCGTCAAGCGCCCGCAGACCTCGGTCAAGCTGGTGCTGGCCTACGGCCTGTTTCAGTTCGCGCTGCAATTCACGCTGCTGTTTACCGGCATCCAGCTTGGCCTGCCGGCGGGACTGGCGTCGCTGGTGATCCAGCTGCAGGCTTTTTTTACGATCGGCCTGGCCGTCCTGATGCTCGGCGAGCGGCCGAAAAGCGCGCAGCTGCTGGGCGCACTGGTGGCCTTCGGCGGCATGGCGCTGGTGGCCATCCACCTCGACGGCAAGGCGACCCTGGTCGGCTTCGTGCTGGTGGTGCTGGCCGGGATGTGCTGGGCGTTCGCCAATATCGTCACCAAGAAAATGGGCCAGGTCGACGCGCTGTCGCTGGTGGTGTGGAGCTCGCTGGTGGCGACGCCGCCGCTGCTGCTGGCGTCCTGGCTGATCGAAGGCGGCGCTGCCTGGCAACTGGCGTATCAGCACTTCAGCCTGAAGTCGCTGGCGACGGTGCTGTTCCAGTCCTATCCGAACACCATTCTCGGCTTCGGCATCTGGTCGATGCTGATGCGGCGCTATCCGACCGCCACCGTTGCGCCGTTCTCCTTGCTGGTACCGGTCGCCGGCATGCTCAGCGCGGCCGCGGTGCTGGGCGAACCCTTGCAGTGGTGGAAAGTGGCGGCCGGCGCGCTGGTACTGGGCGGGCTGGCGCTGAACCTGTTTGGCGGGCGCATCTGGGAAAGGGCGACCGCCCCGCGCTAGCCATCCGTACGCCATGTGCAGTGGACAAACGCTGCGCGCGGCGGCCCCGACTATTTCGCGCCGATTTAATCGACTGCCGCGGCCAGCACGCTTTCCGCACATATCGTAATATGACGATATTAGGTTCGCAGAAACCCGATACAAGGACTTTCACATGAACATCGACGCGATCCACAAGGCGCTGGCCAATCCCGTGCGCCGGCAGATTCTTGGCTGGCTCAAGGACCCGCACGAGCATTTCGCGCACCAGGACCACCCGCTCGACATCGGCGTCTGCGCCGGCCTGATCGATGCGCGCACCGGGCTGTCGCAGTCGACCGTGTCGGCCCACCTCGGCGCGCTGCAGCGCGCGGGGCTGATCACGTCGCGCCGCGTCGGCCAATGGATTTTTTACAAACGCAATGAGGAAACCATCCAGGCTTTCCTCACCCACATTCATCACGGACTCTAGGAGCATCACATGACCACCTTATTCGACCCGATCACGATTGGCGACATCGAACTGCCGAACCGCATCATCATGGCCCCGCTGACCCGCGCCCGCGCAGTTGGCGGCGAACGCGTGCCGAACGCGCTGATGGCGCAATACTACGTGCAGCGCGCCAGCGCCGGCCTGATCCTGTCGGAAGCGACCTCGGTCACCGCGCAAGGCGTTGGCTACGCCGACACGCCGGGCATCTGGTCGGATGCGCAGGTCGACGGCTGGAAAGAAGTGACCTCGGCCGTGCACGCGGCCGGCGGCCGGATCTTCATGCAACTGTGGCACGTCGGCCGTATTTCCGATCCCCAATTGCTCGGTGGCGAGGCGCCGGTCGCGCCAAGTGCGATTGCCGCCAAGGGCCATGTCAGCCTGCTGCGCCCCGAACGTGAATACGCCGTGCCGCGCGCGCTGACGCTCGACGAAATCGCCGGCGTCGTTGCAGCCTTCCGCAAGGGCGCGGAAAACGCCAAACTGGCCGGCTTCGACGGCGTGGAAGTTCACGGCGCCAACGGCTACCTGCTCGACCAGTTCCTGCAAGACAGCACCAACTTCCGCACCGACAATTACGGCGGCCCAGTCGAGAACCGCGCGCGCCTGATGCTCGAGATCACCGACGCCTGCATCGACGTGTGGGGCGCCGGCCGGGTCGGCATGCACCTGGCGCCGCGCCGCGATGCCCACGACATGGGCGACTCGGCTCCGGCGGCCACGTTCAGCTACGTCGCGCGCCAGCTGAAGCAGCGCGGCATCGCCTTCATCTGCGCCCGCGAGGCGGTCGGCGACGACAGCCTCGGTCCACTACTCAAGAAAGAATTCGGCGGCGTCTACATTGCCAACGAACAGCTGACGCGCGACAGCGCCGAGCAACTGCTGTCGTCGGGCAAAGCCGATGCGGTAGCGTTCGGCAAGCTGTTCATCGCCAACCCGGACCTGCCGCGCCGCCTGGAACTGAACGCCGAATTCAATCCGGCGCGTCCACAGCTGTTTTACGGGCCGGCGGCGGAAGGTTATACGGACTATCCGGCCTTGTCGGCGTAAAAGGCGTCAAAGTAGTTTGTCGTTTCTGCCACCGGTAGAAACGACTCCGCACCCTTCCCGCACGCTCTTCGAGCGTCTGTTCGGCTGCGACAGCAAGGTCAGCACCGTCTTGCCATCCTGCTCGGCGAGCGTGATGGTGTTGTGCAGTTCCAGCGGCCAGTTCGGGCTCATCGGGAAATCCACGTCGCTGGCGTCAGGATGGGTCATTGGCAGCCTCCTTCGACGTTGTTGAAGAGGCGTTTCCAGCCGGTCGCCGAGTTATTTAAATAACCACGCATATATATCAAGTCAAGATTTTCTTTCTGTTATCGCCGTGCTATTCTGCATCGCTTCAATGTCCGCGCCGCTTCCGGCACCGGCTTTCCAAAGGAACCTTCTTGAAACCTAGTGCCCGCCCTGTCCGCGTCCTCGCCCTCGTCCTCGCCATCAGCGCCGCCTTCGCAGGCAGTGCCGCCAGCGCAGGCAGTGCCGCCAACGCCGTACCGCGCGCCGAGAACACCTACCTGACGCAGACGGAAGCGGCGGCCCGCTCGGCACGCGTGGCCAACGTCGATTACGTGCTCGACTTCGCCTTGACGGGCAAGGAAACCTTCAGCGGCACCAGCGCGATCAGCTTCGACCTGCTGGATACGGCGGCGCCGCTGACGGTCGACCTCAACAAAGCTACCATCAGCGCGCTGGTGGTCAACGGCCGGCAGGTAGCGCCGCGCTACAACGGCTTTTTCATCACCCTCGCGCCGCAGGACCTGGTCAAGGGCCGCAACACGGTGTCGGTCAGTTACCAGCGAGCGCACAGCACCAACGGCGAAGGCTTGCACCGGATGGTCGACCCGGTCGACGGCAAGGTGTACACCTATTCGCATTTCGAGCCGGCTGCCGCCCACCAGATGTTCGCGCTGTTCGACCAGCCCGACCTGAAGGCGAGCTACCAGGTCAACGTCACCGCGCCGGCCGACTGGGTGGTGGTGTCGACCAAGCGTGAATCGGCCGTGGTAGCTGAAGGAGCCGATACGGCAGTCGCCGCCGACCCTGCGCTCAAGCGCTGGACCTTCCCGGCCACCAAAAAACTGAGCCCGTACAATTTTTCGCTGCACGCCGGCCCCTATAAAATCTGGGAAGACAACAGCGGCCCTTACCCGATGCGCCTGTTCGCCCGCCAGTCGGTGGCGTCCCAGGTGACGCCGGCCGACTGGTTCAGGTACACCAAGGCCGGCCTGGCGTTTTTCGACAACTACTTCGGCCTTCCCTACCAGTTCGAAAAATACGACCAGCTGCTGGTGCCGGACTTCCTGTACGGCGCGATGGAAAACGCCGGCGCCGTCACCTTCGGCGAGCGCGGCTTTTTGTACAAGGCCGAGATGACGGCGGCGCAGCGCCAAAGCCTGGCCGCGGTCATCATGCACGAGATGGCGCACCAGTGGTTCGGCGACCTGGTGACGATGACATGGTGGAACGGCTTGTGGCTCAACGAGAGCTTCGCGTCTTTCATGGGCACCCTGGCCACCGCCGAGTCGACCGAGTTCAAGAATGCGTGGCAGGAGTTCTATTCCGGCGCCAAGCAGGCTGCCTACACGACCGACCAGTCGCTGGCGACCCACCCGATCGAAGTGCCGGTGCCGTCGACCGCGAACGCCTTCGACAACATCGACGCGATCACCTATTCGAAAGGCGCGTCGGTGCTGATGCAACTACGCCACCTGCTCGGCGAGGACGTGTTCCGCAAGGGCGTGCACAACTACCTGGTCAAGTATGCGTACAAGAACGCGACCCTGATTGACTTTATCGGCAGTCTTGGGGACGCGGCCGGGCGCGATCTCGGGCCATGGACCAAACAATGGCTGTACAACGCCGGCGTCAACACCATCGCCGCCAAATACAGCTGCGCCGGCGGCAAGATCAACAGTTTTACGTTGCAGCAGAGCGCGCCGAGCGCGGCGCTGCCGACCCTGCGCGAACAGCGGGTGCAGGTAGCGACGTTCAAACTCGATGGCGCCAGGCTGGTGTTAAGAAACAACGTGGCGGTGACCTATTCGGGCGCCGCGACGAAGGTGCCGGCAATGATCGGCAGCGCCTGCCCGGACCTGGTCTACCCGAACTACCAGGACTGGGGCTTCGCCAAGGTCCAGCTCGACAAGCGTTCGTTCGCCACCGCCCAAACCAGCCTGTCGAAAGTCGACGACCCGCTGCTGCGCTCGATGTTGTGGGTCAGCCTGTGGGACGGCGTGCGCGACGGCCAGTTGCCGCTCAACGAATTCATCAAGACCGCGCTGGCCAACGCCGGCGCCGAGAAAGACTACACGCTGCTTGGCAAAGTGCTGGGCATGATCTCGCAATCGAAGTACTACCTCGATGCGATGCACGGCGACGCCGCCTACACGCGAGTGACCACGCGGGCGATCGAAGAGATGGCCTGGGCCGGCGTGCAGGCGAACAGCAACGACAACAATTTTCTGCGCAGCTGGTTCAACCATTACCTGGGCAGCGCCTCCAGCGGCGACGCGCTCGGGCGCCTTGCCGCCATCCTCGACGGCAAGCTGATAGTTGAAAACCTGGTCGTCAGCCAGGACTTGCGCTGGTCGATCATCGGCCGGCTGAACCGGTTTGCCTACCCCGGCAGCTTCGAGCTGATCGCCGCCGAACTGGCGCGTGACAAGTCCGACACCGGCCAATCGGCGGCGCTCGCCGCCACCGTCATCCGGCCTGATCCGGCTACCAAAGCCGAGTGGCTGTCCAAGGTGGAAGACCTTAACACCACGCTGCCGTTTTCGAAAGTGCGGGTCGCGATGGGCAACCTTTATCCGGTCGAGCAGGCCGCGCTCAGCGAAGCGAGCGCCAGCGAGCGGCTGGCCAGGCTGCCGGCAATGGACAAGGCGGCCGGTCCGGTCTTCATGCGCAGCTTTACCAACACGCTGCCGATGAACTGCACGCCGGCCAGCATCAAGCGGCTGGAAACGGCCGCCGCCCGGTACAAGGACCTGTCGGCCAGCACCCGCCGCTCCCTGCTCGGCATGCACCAGGAAGACAAGCGCTGCCTGATGATCCGGCAGACCATGACGGTGCCGAAGGCCTGATTTGCCCGTATGCCGGAAAGCGAAAGCGGCGGCATTTGCTGGTCGGATGCGGGGACGGTCGGCAATATCGCCGTCGCCGATTCTGGCGCCATGCTGCGCGGTGATGTCGGGAGCGGGCTGCTGGCCTGCGATTTTGCGTCGGCCGGCAAGTACCGCAATGGCGTCCCGCGCTGGTGGTGCCGTACGCACCAGGGGTATTGGGGCGTCAAGGCGGACCTGCTGGCGGTTGACAGGCTGGGTGTAAAGCGATGCAAGGCCGCCGGCGAACCGCTCGCGTTCGTACTCGATCCGCTGCTGCTCGACATGCGCCGCTTTGCCAGCGTGCGCGTTGTCGCCCGTGGCGAGGGAATGCATGTGCGCGCGGTGCCGGCGGCGACTGCCATCGGTGTCGATGCCTGCCTGCGCGCCATCGCGCTGACCGGCATCGACGGCATCTTCGCCCATCCCGACATCGTGCAGGTCAACGTCACGCCGCCGGCGCTGCGGGCGTTAAACGAAGCGCGCAGCGGCGCCCGTTTGCTCGGCTGCCTCGACTGCGCCCGTTGCCGCTATCCGCACCTCGACCTGGGCGCCTTCGCGCGCAACGAGCACCGGCGCCATTATTGCGGCAACTGCGGCAACGACAGCACCCACAGCAAGACCGCGATCGTGTCGAATCCGTTGTTCGCGCTGGGCGAGTATTTCGCCGGACGTCTCCGTTTCGACTGATCCGCCATGCTCAATTCTTCGCTTTCAGGGCCGCCATGTCCGGCATCAACGGCATGGTTGGCCTCAGTCGCGTACTTTTCAACAGCATTTGCAAGCGGTCCATGCTCTGCTTGAACGGCGGCGGATTCGTCTTCAATTCCGGCGCCGGTTCCATCGTGCGGCGACTCATCTCGACCAGGATGAAGGGCAGTACCGCCGATTCCCCCCGCCGGAGTAACCCGTCAACACGTTGTCGACTTCGAATGGCTCGCGTCCGCGGTTGCTGAGCCTGAGCGCGAACCCGCCCTGGGGAGCTCGGTGACGAACGCGCAGCCCTTGCCTCCCAGGCCAGGCGCCAGCCGTACCGTGCCTTTCATCCGCGCCGCCGCCTGCCTGACGATTGCCAGGCCCAGTCCCGAACCGGGCGCGTCAATTCCGCTGCCGCGCCGGAACCGCTCGAAAACCTCGCTGTGCTGCGCCGGCGCGATGCCGGGCCCGTCGTCGGCCACCGACAGCACAAGGATGTCACCGCGCACGCCAAGGCCAACCACCACCTGCGCGCCCTCGCCGGCATAGCTGATTGCATTGGCCAGCAGGTTTTGCACGATCGACTGCAGCGCCGGCACGTCGAGCGCGTGCATCAGCACGTCGGGCGAATCGAACGACAGTTCCACGCCGCGCGCCATCGCCGCCGGCGCCAGCAGCGCCAGTTCGTGGCGCACCGCCAGCGCGACGTCGACCAGGCGCGCTTCATGGGCCGGGGCGCTGTCGACTTGCGCCAGCGCCAGCAGTTGGTGGATCAGGCGCGAGGCGCGTTCGATTGCGCGGTCCATGTCGCGCTCCGCGTCAAAGCGCGCTGGGCCGCCGGGCGTGGCCGCCAGCACCCGGGCCTGGGCCGAAATAACCGCCAGCGGCGTGCGCAGTTCGTGGGCGGCGTCCTGCACGAAGCCACGCTCGGTTTCGAGCTTGCCGCGCAACTGGGCCAGCAACCGGTCGATGGCGCCGGCCAGCGGCGTCAATTCGGCATACACGGGATTGACGCCGAGCGGATGCAAATCGTCCGGCCCGCGGGCCGTGATCGCCTTCGACAGCTGGCGAAGCGGCCGCAAGCCGCGCGTCACCGCCAGCCGGATCGCCACCAGCACCAGCACGAAGGAGACCAGCAGGTAGCTGCCCATGTCGCGGCTGATTTTCAACAACAGCAGCCCGGCGCCGGGCTTTTCCTCGCCGATGGTGACGAGCCAGCGCGCCGAGGCGGCGCGCACCACGCGCAATGTGCGGCCCTCATGCAGGGCTTCGGCCGCAGCTTGAGCAACCGGCGCCGCATCGGCCAGCAGCACCAGCACGCCGCCCTGGCGCTGGGCGCGCGGATTGCCGGGCATGGTCACCGACCCGGTCGATGGATTCAGGATTGCGCGCACCGCCGCGGCGATCGCATGCGCCTCAGACGCACTGGCGGCGCCGTCGACCGCCGCCAGCAGCGTTTGCGCGCGGGCGCGCAGGCGGGCATCGACGCCGGCCTGGCCGGTGACCTGCCAGTAGATCGCCGCCAGGTTGAGCGCGAAAATGACGGCAAACGCCAGCAGCAGCGCCAGCACCACCCGCCGCGCCAATGTCGGCGGCGACGCTGTATTGCCTTTCACGCCGGCCCTCATGCGACCAGCATGTAGCCGATGCCGTGCACGGTGCGGATGCGCTGGGCGCCGATCTTGCGCCGAAGGTTGGAGACGTGCACTTCGAGCGCGCCGAAGTCGATGGCGTCGCCGAGCGGCTCGAGGCGCTGCGCCAGCACGCCCTTCGGCACCACGCTGCCCGGCCCGCGCGCCAGTTCCAGCAGCAGGTGGAATTCGCGCGGCGACAACTCGAGCGCCCGTCCTTCGAGCCAGGCCAAGTAGCTGCGCGGCTCGATCTCGATGTCGCCGATGGCCCAGCGCTCGCTGGCCTGGCGGGCATGGCGGCGCAGCACCGCACGAATGCGCGCCACCAATTCGGCGGTGGCGAACGGCTTGATGAGAAAATCGTCGGCGCCGCCATCGAGGCCGGCCAGGCGCTCGTCCAGGCTCGATCGCGCGGTGATGATCACGACCGGCAGCGCGACGCCGGCGCGGCGCCAGCGCGCCAGCAGCTCGAGCCCGCTGCCGTCGGGCAGCGAGACGTCGAGCAGCGCGCAGTCATAGACGTTATCGGTATCGTTGCCGAACCCGCCCGGCGCGTCGGCCACCCGGCGCAGCCATTCGCTGCTGATGCCCTCGGCCCTGAGCGCCTGTTGCAACGCGGTGCCGAGGTCAAGGTCGTCTTCGATGATCAGTATGTGCATGCGGCAAGTATATCGGGTCCGACCTTGGGTTAAGCCAAAGGTACGCTTACCTACAATTGGCGGTTCCGGCGGCATACGCGGCCGGACCTCGACTACCAGGGGCCGCCATGCAACTGCTTACGATTGACTTCATCACCACGCACTTCGCCACCCTGCACTTGCTGAACATCGGCTTTCATGTCGGCTCGGGCGTTGCCGCCATTGCGCTCGGCTTCGTCATCCTGGCCACCACCAAGGGCACCGAACGGCACCGCCGCCGCGGGCGCCGCTTCGGCTATCTGACCTTGGCCGTGTGCGCGTCGGCGGTGGCCGGCAACCTGCTGTTTCGCTTCATCCCGCTGTTTGCCATCCTGACCGTGCTGGTGCTGTACCAGTTCCTCGGCGCCTGGCGCGCGGTCGTCACCCGGGCGAACGGTCCCAGCCTAGTCGACGCCGCCTTGAGTACTTGCGCCGCCACCGCCGGCTTCATCCTCGCGCCAGTGGTGAGCGCCGCCCCGGGAGGGTCGTCCGCCGTCGTCCATTCGAGCCTGGCGACGCTGGCCGTGGTGATCGGCTACGACATCGCGCGCTGGCTGTTTCCGCCGCACTGGCACGGCGTGCTGTGGCGTTATGAACACGTCTACAAGTCGGTCGCTTCGCTGTTCGCCATGCTGTCGGCCGCCAGCGGCAATGCCATCCGCTTCGGCCAGCCGTACTCGCAACTGCTGCCGTCGGCGCTCGGCATCGGCACTATCGCCTGGCTGCTGTGGCGTACCTGGCGCCGCCAGCAGCGGCGGGCAATCGCCTAAGCTCGCACAGAAAGATGGCCGACAAGCCACCGCCGAGTTCTTTGCTGCCCTTGAAACCGAGGCGCGAACCGGCGCCCACTGCGCTGGTGACTTTCGTCAGCGATCCGTTCACGCCGCCGCCTTCCTGCACAATTGCGGTGTCGAGCAGGCCGTACACCGCGACCGCGCAACTGAGGGACCACGACTATTTGCGGTTGACCAGCCGCGCCGGTACGGTGAACACCAGCAGGCTGCCGATCATGAGGCAGACAGCCAGCACAAGCACGCCGGCGTTGGTGCTGGCAGTGACGGTCTTGACGACGCCAAGCAGGTAAGGCGCGATCAGCCCGGAGATGCTCCCCACCGAGTTGGCAATCGCCAGGCCCGCCGCGGCAGCCGCACCGGTGAGGATCGAAGGCGGCAGCACAAAGAATTGGGAGATGGTCGACATGATGCCCATCGTCGCCAGCGTCAGGGCGAACATCGCGACCGCGGTATTGTCCGCATACGCCACACTCCATGCCAGGCCGATGGCGCCGGCAAGACCGGGCAGCGCCAGGTGCCAGCGGCGCTCGCCTTTGGCATCGGAACTGCGCCCGGTTAAAATCATGGCGCCGGTGGCGAAGGCGTACGGAATCATCGTCAGCAGGCCGATATCGAGCGGGTCGGCCACGCCGCTGGCCTTGACGATCGACGGTAACCAGAAGCTCACCCCGTAGAGCCCCATCGTAAAGAACAGGTAGATGAAGCTGAGCAGCCAGACCCATGGGTTGGTGAAGCCGTCGCGCAGTGAATGCTTCTTGCCGTGCTGGTCCTGCGTCAGGTCGCGTTCGAGGATGGATTTTTCACGTGCGGTCAGCCACTTGGCATCGGCCACTTTGTCGTCGAGATAAAAGTAGGCGGCGAAGCCGATCACGACTGTCGGGATGGCCTCGAGCAGGAACAGCCACTGCCACGATGCCAGGCCTTGCACCTGGTCCATCCGGGACATGATCCAGCCGGACACCGGGCCGCCGATGACGCCGGACATCGGGATACCGGTCATGAACAGGGCCGTGACCTTGCCGCATTTCGAGGCCGGAAACCAGTAGGTGAGATATAAAATGATGGCCGGAATGAAGCCCGCTTCGGCCACGCCCAAGGCAAAGCGCAGGATGTAGAAGCTGGTCGGCGAATTGACGAACATCATCGCCCCGGACACCATGCCCCAGGTGATCATGATGCGGGCGATCCAGCGGCGCGCGCCGACCTTCAGCATGATCAGGTTGCTCGGCACTTCGAACAAAACGTAACCGACGAAAAACACGCCAGCGCCGAGGCCGTAGACGGCATCGCTGAAACCGAGGTCGCTCATCATCTTGAGCTTGGCGAAGCCGACGTTGACGCGGTCCAGGTAGGCGCAGACGTAACAGATAAATAGAAACGGGATGAGCCGCCAGGTGACTTTCGAATAGGCGGTAGCGGTCTCGTCGGGCGTGATGGCGCCGTCGACCAACGTGGTTGGGCTGTACATTGTTCGTCTCCTGATTATATTAAGAACCGCCACGTCGAGCGTTGTGTGGCTCGGAAGGCTGCCGGTGGCCGGCAGCCTGCAGCACTGCGTCTACTCGAACATGTCAGGCTGGGTTTTCGACAACTGGCTCCAGATGGTCTGGAAATGCAGCCAGCCGATATATTCGCTGCCGACGTGGTCGCGGCTGTAGCGCGAACGGTCTGGCGACACGAGAGTCGGCTTGATACCGGTGGCTTCGACCAGCAACTGCTGCCGGCAGCAGCGCTCGAGCGCAATGAACCAGAACGCTGCCGATTCGATGCTGTGGCGACTGGCCGTCAGCAAGCCATGGTTCTGGTGAATTGCAGCTTTGACGTCCTTGAACCAGTCGCACACCGCCAGGCCAGCCTTTTCTTCCAGCGCCACCTGGCCGGCTTCGTCCTTGATGACGATATGGTCCTCAAAAAACGCCGCTGCATCCTGGCTGATCGGGTCGAGTGGCCGCCCTAATGACGCGAATGCAGTGCCGTAGACAGTGTGGGCGTGGCACATCGCCATGATGTCCGGGTGCGCTTCATGCACAGCGGCGTGCAGCACGAAGCCGGCGCGGTTGATGGCGTAATCGCCTTCGACAACCCGGCCCTGGTGGTCTGCCAGGATCAGGTTCGATACCTTAACCTGCGAAAAATGCACGCACATCGGGTTGGTCCAGTACAGCTCCGGATGCTCCGGGTCGCGTACCGTCAGGTGGCCGGCGAAACCATAGTCGAAGCCGTGCTGGTCGAAGGCGCGGCAAGCGGCCACCAGACGTTCCTTGCGGTGCTGGCGCTCCTCTTCGACCGTGTCGAAGGACGGGATGTCGGGGAAGATGACGCCCGGTTGTTTTGGATAGTAGAGCGAGCGCTTGGCATCGAGCTGCAGCGCGGTGGGTGCGGCAGTCGCCGCTTTGTTGACTGTGTCCAGCATGTGATACTCCTCGGTGAATGCGATTTCGGGAACCACAAGATGCGTGCTGCCGGCCCGGTGGCGAGCACACTGCCGGTCGGCTGGTGCAAGGTCAAAGGGATGCTACAGGTCGAGTACCAGCACGCCGCTCGTCGCGCGTGATACGCACGCGGTCAGCCATTGGCCGTGCTCTTCATCGCTGAGAATGTAATCGCGGTGATCGACGTCGCCGTCGAGATAGCGGATCTTGCAGGTCGCGCACAGCCCCGCTTCGCACGACGTCTCGATGGGGACGCCCGCCTGCGCGAGAACGGCGGCGATGCTGCGCTCTTCCGGCACTTCCAGCATGGCGCCGGTACTGGCGATTTTAACCATGAAGCTGCCGGCGGCCAGTGCAACTGGCGCGCCGGCGGCCGGCTCCGGTGCCTTGAAGTGCTCGAAGTGAACCGTGCCGGCCGGCCAGTGGCTGACCGCCTCGGCGCAGGCCTTCATGAAGCCCGCCGGGCCGCAGTAAAACACATGCGTATCCGGCGCCGGAGCGCTGAGCAGGCCGATGATGTTCAGGCCATTGGCCGGATCGCCATGGTCGAAATGGAAGTGGAACTTGCCGTGCTCCCAGGTCGCATCGAGCTGCTCCTTGAAGGCGACACAGCCGGCATTGCGCGAACAGTAATGCATTTCGAACGGCACGCCCTCAGTCTCGAGCGCATGGGCCATCGACTTGAGTGGCGTCATGCCAATGCCGCCAGCCACGAGGATCACCTTTTTCGCTTCGGGCACCAGGGTGAAATTGTTGCGTGGGAGGCTAACGTTGACGATGTCCTGCACGTGCAGGCAATCGTGCAGGGCTATCGATCCGCCGCGGCCCTTTTCGTCGCGCAGCACCGCAATGACATAGCGGTGCCGCTCGGCCGGCGCGTTGCACAGCGAATACTGGCGCACGATCCCGTTCGGCAAATGGATATCGATATGGGCGCCGGCCGTGAACGCGGGAAGTTCGGCGCCGGCCGGATCGGCCAGTTCATACGAGTTGATGCCGTTCGCTTCGAAGCGGATCTGGCGCACCACCAGGGCCAACCCGGTCAGGGGCCGGCTGATACCGATAAAGTGTTGATTCATTTCCATGACTGTCTCCTGGTTACCCGGGTCAGCGCCAGGGTTGGTATGGCGCCTGCCGAGTTTCAGCTCCTGGTGGACTGCTCGAGCGCGTCGAAACGGTTGCGCACGAAGCTGTCGCGAGCATCGCCCTTGAGCGCGTCGCTCTCCGTCAGGATGGCGACGATCTGGCGCGCCACGTGGCGGCGCTGTTTCACTTCTTCTTCCAGGGTCGCCGCTTCCGGCACTTCCAGCACATTGCCGGTGCAGTAGCTGTTCGGCGCGGCGCTGTTTTCACGCAGCCAGGCAGCGAACTGCTCGGGGCCGGCAGCCTGGTTGGTGCCGCGGATCGCGTCGCGCAGCATCTTGCGGAACTGGAAGACGCCGGCGTCGAACTTGGTCGGATTTTCCAGCGCGTGAACGGCAATCGGGCGCTGGCTGATGATGGCTTCGTAATCGCCCGGCGCGTACTGGCAATCCTTGTAATTTTCGCGGGCACGGTGGTCCGACGGAATCGGTGGGTGGTCTTCGATCTTGTACTTGCCGAAGCGCTCGGGCCGGCGCATTGCCACTTGGCCTTCGAGGAAGTCGATCGATTCGTAACCCACCATCGATTTATCGCCCACGCCGCGCGTGTCGATGCCCGGCCCCATCACGCGCCAACCAATCATCTTGGCATTGACGTCGTCAACCGGGACCGTCCAGCGCACGATGTGGAAACGGCTGAACAGCTTCTTGCTGGAACCGTCTTCCGACGTGTAGGCGTGCAGGCTCAGGTTCGGCAGCACCTGGTGTTGCACACGGATGAACAGGCGATCCTTGTTGACGCGGCGCGCACCGGCGCAGGCCAGGCCGCGACCTTGGTGGATGGGAACGAACACCATGTCCGGTGCCACTTCCATCGAGGCAGCGCCGACTTCGTCGAACGTGGTGCCCTGGTACTGGCCCTTGACGACGTTTTTGGCCGAGTGCAGTGCCGTCGGGTGGAAATTATCCGCCGCGTTGTCCTGCACCTGCATCCAGTTACAGTGCTGGAAATTGCTGTACGGGACCAGCTCATCGCCTTCCGCAACCGTAAAATTGCCTTCCCATTCAGGGAATGGTGGCTCTTCGTCCGGCGGGCCCATGTAGGCGAACACCAGACCGTTGCGCTCGAAGGCCTTGTAAGCGCCCTGCTTGATCGAACAGGCGTATTTTTCGCCTTCCTTTTCTTCACCCTTTGGAAACGGGACGTGCAGACAGGTGCCGTCGATGTCGAACACCATGCCGTGATAACAGCACTTGATGCCTTTTTCCTGGATCGCGCCGTACTCGAGCGATGCGCCGCGGTGCACGCAGTGCGCATGCAGCAGGCCGATGCGCCCGGAGCCGTCGCGGAACGCCACCAGCTCTTCACACAGGATTTTCAGGAAATGCGGCGTATCCGTCAGTTCAGCCGACATACAGACGGGATGCCAGAAGCGGCGCATGTATTCGCCCATCGGCGTGCCCGGGCCGACTTCGGTCAGTTCGGGGTCATGGCCCGGAATCTTGTTCGTGTGATAGCCGCCGAACGGGATCAGCTTCTTGACGACAGGCGGATTGGCAAGTTCTGAGTTTTTGTCTCGGATGTTCATGGTGTCTCCTCTACTTTCTGTGAATGTCTACTGAACTCTGTATACAAAGTATGTGAAAAAATGTATCTCAGTTCTTGCTGCGGTCCACCAATTTGCCTTCGGCAATCCACGCCATCATCGCGCGCAGGTCAGCTCCGACCTTTTCAATCACATGATCCGCAGTCAGGCGGCGGCGGGCACCCAGGGTGGGAGCCCCGGCTTTGCTGTCAAGGATAAAACTTTTCGCCTATTCAGCGGTCCCGGTATCTTCAAGGCACTGGCGCATCGCCGCACGGGTATGGCCTGGCGCCTGGCCACAATCTTTATCGTAGAACACTTTCACTCGCCTATTTATCGTATTCTGTATACGGAGTACGATAATAGTCAGTTTCATATGGAAGTCAAGCGCTTTTCTCGCTTTCTGATGCGATGGTATACTGTATTCACGGAGGTTCCCATGCTCAGCGCACTAACAAAAATCCAGTCACGTCCCGATCTGGTCGACGAAGTCTATAAATCGCTGCTGGACGCCATCAGCGACGGCTCTCTTGCGCCCGGTACGCGCATCACGCAAGAAGAGATTGCCGAGAGCATGGCCGTGTCGCGTTCGCCGGTGTTGCAAGCCCTGCGCTTGCTGAAGAAGGATGGATTGGTGCAGGACGCACCCGGCCGCGGCATCGTGATCGCCGACATGGACGCCCAATGGATCGGCAACCTGTACCAGGTGCGGGGCGCACTTGACGCACTGGGTGCGCGCCTGGCGGCAGCGCGGAAAATCGACATCGGGACGGAGATCATCGCCGCCGGGCGCCTGGCGGTGCGCGGCAAGGATGTAAAGGCCATGATCGAAGCGGATATTGCCTTTCATGGCGCGATCTACCAGGCCTCCGGCAATTCGTTGATTGTAGCAACGACCCAAGTGCACTGGGCCCATCTGCGGCGTGTCATGGGTGCGGCGCTGCAGTCACCCGAGCGGCGCGAATCGATCTGGGATGATCACGAAGCCATTGCCGATGCGATTGCCGCCGGCCAGGTCGAGCTCGCTGGTGAACTGTGCGAACGCCATGCCAATTTCGCACGCGAGAACCTGATGGCGCGCATGCAGGAACTCAAGCCCGAGCCGATTGCCGTGCCCCGGCGCAAAACGCCATGGCAAGAGGGCTGATTGTTGGCCGTTACTGCATGTACGACATCAATCTCGACAGTGTGACGAGCGGCCACAGTGTCGGTCGACGAAGGACGTATGCACAGCTTGGCCCTTGCGAATCATGTGCATGAGCTCGACGCCGGCCAGAACGGAACGGAACGGAACGGAACGGAACGGGCAGCGTGGTACGCTTTGAAGTTCAACACCGGCTTGGTCACCCGCTTAGCGCCTATTCTTATTGAGGCAATTTTAAGGTCATTGTCCCGTCTAAGCTTGCTTTAAGGAGGCGAAAATGGCCAATAAGAATAGGCTCTAAGTACCTCAGGTCGCCACGGTCAGCAGCCGGTATCCCACCCCCGTTTCAGTCAGCAGGTACCGCGGCTGGGCCGGATCGTCCTCGAGCTTGTGGCGCAAGTGGCCCATGTAAATCAGCAAATAGTGTCCATCTTCGGCATGCGACGGCCCCCAAACGGAGCGCAGCAACTGGGGATTGGTCAGAACCCGGCCGGCACTTGCTACCATGACCGCCAGCAGGCGATATTCGGTTGGCGTCAGATGTACACTGGCGCCGCCTTTTGAAACGCGCCGGTCCTTCAGGTCGACGCTCACATCGCCGAATCGGACCTGGCCGGCATTGTCGATTCCCGGCTGCCGCTGGCGACGGATCGTCGCCCTCACCCGGGCTTGCAGTTCACCTACGCTAAACGGTTTGGTCAGATAATCGTCGGCACCGGCGTCGAGCGCGGCGATCTTGTGAGCTTCACCCGTTCGGGCCGAAAGCACAATGACGGGAACAGTCGACCATTTGCGAATATCGTTAAGAAAATCGATGCCGTCGCCGTCCGGCAAACCCAAGTCGAGAATGATCAGATCCGGACTGCGGGTGCCGGCGTCGCTCAGGCCGCGCTGGACGGTGGCGGCCTCGTGGACGTGCCAACCTTCTTCTTCAAGGGCGGCACGTACAAAGCGTCGAATTTGCGGTTCGTCTTCTACCAGCAATGCAAGCGGTGCAAGTTCGCTCATACAGTGTTCCGTGTGTCCATGTCGAGATCGGGCGTTGAAGGCGGCTGCCCCAAGGGAAGCGTGATGATGAATGCGGCGCCGCCAAGATCGGATCGGGCGTAACTGATCCTGCCGCCGTGCGCCTCGACGATGGCGCGACAGATCGCCAGGCCGAGGCCAACGCCGCTCCGTGCAGACTCGCGCTCGCCGCGTGTAAATTTTTCGAACATTTCTTCTTCCCGCCCTGGGGCGACGCCCGGGCCATTGTCAGCGATCGTCAACCTCACCCACGGTCCACGAAGGGCGGCGCAGATGTCGATGCTGGACCCCGGCACGGTATATTTCGCGGCATTTTCGAGCAGGCTGCACAATACCCGCTCCAGCAGGACAGCGTCGAAGCGTATCAGCGGCAAATCAACCGGGATGCTGGTTGTCACGATATGGTTGCTGAGCGACGATGAAGTCAGGCGCAGCGCGGTGCCAACCGCCTCTTCGAGAACCTGCCATTCCAGTTGCAGCTTGACCTCGCCACTTTGCAGGCGCGCCATGTCCAGCAAATTGGCCACCAGGGCACTCATGCGCAGCGCCTCGCCATGCAGCGCATGCGCCATGTTCAATTGGGCCACCGGCAGCACCGGTTTTGAGCGCGTCAGCGATTCGGACAAGCCGACCAGCAAGGTGAGCGGCGTACGCAGGTCGTGCGAGAGCGCAGCGAGCAGCGAATTTCGAAGGCGCTCCGTCTCCATGCTGACCAGGGCGCCTTGGGCGACGTCGATGTAATGCACGCGCTCGAGCGCGATCGCGGCCAGCGCCGCGAAAGTATCGAGTTGCTAGCGCTGTTCGGGAATCAGGATCCAGCGCTGCTGTTCAGGCTCGATGGCCAGCACGCCGCGCGTACGCATCGGGGCGACCAAGGGCAGGTAAAAAAACGGACTGGCCGGCAAGGTGGGTTCTGTCGCGTTAGCCAGACCATGGTTGCTGATCAGGTAGACTATGACGCCCGGATATTGGATGAATCGAGATGCTCAACTTCAAAGGGATGCGCTTCCCGATCGACGTGATCCTGGTTTGCATCCGCTGGTACGTGGCTTACCCGTTGAGCTACCGGCACCTCGCCCGGTTGGCACCAGCTGGCGCATGGATGAAACCTACATCAAGGTCAAGGGCATCTGGAAATACCTCTATCGCGCTGTCGACAAGCAGGGAAAGACCGTCGACTTCTGCTGACCGCAAAGCGCGA
>NZ_PDOB01000036.1 GCF_002760665.1 Massilia psychrophila
CGGGCGCCGAACGTCATCGCGCTGCCGCCGGCCGCGCCGGCGCCGCCGGCCGCATTCACCGTCGAGCCGCCGGCGCCATCAGGGCCCCCCTCGCCGCCCCGTTTCGACCCCGACGCCGCCCGCAAGCTGGCGCGCCAGTTGGCCAATGAACCCGATCCGGCCAAGGCCGGCACGGCGCTGGCGCGACTGCCGGCCAAGCCCCTGGAAACTGAAACCCGTGCCGCACGCGCGATCAACCAGGCCAAGCGGCGCGACTGCAAGGACGGCATCCCCGGCGGCCTGCTCGCGCCGCTCCTGCTGCTGATGGACAAGAAAGACAGCGGCTGCAAATGGTAGCCCGGGGGTCAGTTCCTAGCCCGGGGGTCAGTTCCGACATTCGGACACAAGCTCGGCACTATCAAGCGCGCACTGAAGAGGCCGTGTGCGAATGTCGCCCCAAGGGGGGAACTGACGCCAGATTTGGGCTGCCCCGATGAATCAGGCCTGCTCGCCCTTGATGGCGAGGGCGCGCTCGTACAACGCGTTCTTCTTGCGGCCGGTGATCTGGGCGGCCAGGCTGGCCGCTTGCTTGACCGAGCACTCGGCGAGCAGGATGTTGAGAATCCGCTCGGCCTCGAGCTCATCGGCATCGCTGCCGGCGACGGCGCCTTCGAGCAGGACGACGTATTCGCCTTTTTCACGGTGAGCGTCGGCCTTGACCCAGGCCAGCGCCTCGGCCAGCGGGCAGCGGTGGATTTCTTCGAACAGCTTGGTCAATTCGCGCGCAAACACCACCTGGCGGGTCGGCTCGAACACCCCAATCAGCGCTTCGACGCAATCGAGGATGCGGTGCGGCGCCTCATAAAACACCAGTGTCGCGGGGACCGCCAACAGTTCGAGCAAGGCATTCTCGCGCTGCTTCGCCTTGGCCGGCAGGAAGCCGACAAAATAGAAGCGGTCGTTGACCAGGCCACTGGCCGACAGCGCCGTGATGGCGGCCGAGGCACCCGGCAGCGGCAGCACGCGCAGTCCGGCGGCGCGCACCGCGTCGACGATGCGCGCGCCGGGGTCCGACACGCCCGGCGTGCCGGCGTCCGACACCAGCGCGATGCGTTCGCCCTTGAGCAGGCGCGTAATCAATTTTTCGGCCACTTCGCGCTCGTTGTGCTGGTGGGCGGCGATCATCGGCTTCGACAGCCCGAAACGGGTCATCAGGTTGCCGGTGTTGCGGGTGTCCTCGCAGGCGACTGCGTCCACCAGCGCCAGCACTTGCAGCGCGCGCAGGCTGATGTCGGTCACGTTGCCTATCGGTGTGGCAACAATGTACAGTGTTGCGGTAGGATAGGATTGGAGGGCCGCTTCGCCAATGACGGGAAGCTGCGCGATCTGGCTGGACTGGATGTCTGTCATAGGGAATGTGATGCTGATTAGTAGTCTGAAAAGCCTGGTCGCCACGCTGGCTGGCGTTCTGATGCTCGCGCTTGCCGGCTGCAGCACGCCGTGCGACGCGCCGGGCCGATTGTGCGCGCCTATCGAGTCAAATACAAGTGCGCCGCCCTCACCTTATCGACGCGCCGAACTGCCCGCACCCATCCCCATGTCCGCGCCGCGCGCATCGGCGCCATTCGAAACGCGGCCGGTCGAATTTCCCGGCGATGCTACGGCAGTGGGCGGCCGCGAGACCCGTATCGGCCTGATGCTGCCGCTGCGCTCGCAGACCCTGGGCGCGCCGGCCGAGGCGCTACGCGCCGGCTTCATGGCAGCCTACGAGCACGAGCGCGAAGGTTTTATCGTCAACCTGGTCGACACCGGCGATAGCCTACAGGAAAACCTCAATGCCTACGCCGCGGCAGTCGAACAAAACGACATCATGGTCGGACCGCTGGCGCGTCCCGCGGTCAGCGCGCTGGCCGCCAGCGCCCTGGTGCGCAAACCGACCATCGCCCTCAATCACCCTGTAGCGCTCCCCAGCGCGGCGGCGCTGCCGGCGCAGATGCTGGTGATCGGCCTGTCGATCGAAGATGAAGCGCGCCAGGTCGCTACCTGGGCCGGCACCGAGCATCCGGGCGGCACGGCGCTGATCATCGCCGGTTCGAGCGCCTGGCAACGCCGCATCGCGGCCAGCTTCGCGGCGCGCTGGAAGCAGCTGGGCTACTCGTCGCAGATGCTGGTAGTGGCCGACTCGAACGGCTACCTGAGCGAAGCGTCGCTCGGCCAGCTGAGCGCCCAGCTCGACGCCGCCCAGCCGGCGCTGCTGTTCACCGCGCTCGACGCCAGCCAGGCCGGCCAGGTGCGCGGCGCGCTCGGGCCGGAGTTGCCAATTTACGGCACTTCGTCGGTCAATCCAGGCACCTTCGCAGGCGCGGGCGCCGATCCCGGCGCGGTGCTCACCGAACTGAATGGCCTGCGCCTGCTCGACTTACCGTGGGAAGTGGACAGTGCGCATCCGGCGGTGATGGCCTACCCGCGCTGGAGCGGCGCCACCGCCCGCACGCTCGACATGGACCGTCTGTACGCGCTCGGCATCGACGCTTTCCGGGTGGCGCGCGAAATCGCGCTGCGCCCCGGCGCCGACATCAATCTCGACGGCGTCACCGGCCGCCTGTCGGTCCGCTTCGGCAACGGGCCGGCGCGCTTCGAGCGCATCGAACCGGCGGCGGTGTACGAAGGCGGCGCGTTCACGCTGGTGCCGGAACGGCGCTGACATGTGGGGCCTGCGCCTGAGCCCAACGCAGCGCCAGGGCCGGGCGTGGGAAGACGCGGCGCTGGCCCACCTGCAAAAAGGTGGCCTGGTGCTGGTCGAAGCCAACTTCACGTGCAAGGGCGGCGAGATCGACCTCGTCATGCGCGACGGTGCAACGCTGGTGTTTGTCGAAGTGCGCCAGCGCGCGGCAGCCGCCCACGGCGGCGCTGCCGCCAGCATCACGCCGGCCAAGATCCGCCGCCTGGTGCGCGCCGCAAGCGTGTACCTGCTGCGCTTTCCGCAGCCGCCCGAATGCCGCTTCGACGTGGTGGCGATCGACGCCGGCCAGCTCGCATGGCTGCGCAACGTCATCGAAGTGTAAGCATTGTTGAGCGCACTTGCGCGGCCCGGCTTGCCGCTGCACTATTGCTCTATAATCGCCACACTATGAATACTCAACGCATCCTCGCCCACTTCCAGGAAAGCGCCGACCTGAAACTCAGGTCGGCCGCCGTCTTATCCCAACCGATCTCCGATGCCATCGACCTGATGTTCGGCGCCCTGTCGAACGGTAACAAGATTCTCGCCTGCGGCAACGGCGGTTCGGCTGCCGACTGCCAGCACTTCGCCGCTGAACTGGTCGGCCGCTTCGAGCGCGAGCGCTTCCCGCTGCCGGCGCTGGCATTGACCACCGACACCTCCATCATGACGGCCATTGGCAACGACTACAGCTACCGCGAGATCTTCTCGAAGCAGGTGCAGGCGTTCGGCCAGGCCGGCGACATCCTGCTGGCGCTGTCGACTTCGGGCAATTCGGCCAACGTGCTGGCCGCCGTTGAAGCGGCGCTCGAGCGCGAAATGCGCGTCGTCGCGCTGACGGGCAAGGATGGCGGCGAGCTTGGCAAGATGCTCACCGACGCCGACGTCCATATTTGCGTCCCGCATACCCGTACCGCCCGCATCCAGGAAGTCCATCTGGTCGCGATCCACTGTATTTGCGACGGCATCGACGTCGCCCTGTTTGGAGGAGATGTGAATGAATAAACCCGGCCAGCCCCTTATCCGCCCGACTGCGCGTGCGTTTGTGCGTCCAGTGACGAAAGCGATCCTTTGTGCAGCCCTGCTGGCCAGTCTTTCCGGCTGCGTCGAAATGATCGTCGGCGGCGCCGTGATGGGCGCCGTCGCCACTGCCGACCGCCGCACCCTGGGCGCGCAGACCGAGGACAAGACGATCACGGTCAAGGCCGAACTGCGGGTGCCGAAAATCGCCGGCCCGGACGCGCATGTGAATATCGCCAGCTTCAACCGCAAGGTGCTGCTGACCGGTGAAGTGGCCAACGAGGCGGCCAAGGCCACGGTGGAACGCGACGTGCGCAGCATCGACGGCGTGCAGTCGATCGCCAACGAACTCGACATTTCCGGCCCGTCGAGCTATACATCGCGCTCGTCGGATGCGTTGATCACCACCAAGGTCAAGGCCAGCCTGGTCGACATGAAGACCATCTCGGCCAGCTCGTTCAAGGTCGTCACCGAGCGCGGCACCGTCTACCTGATGGGCCGCGTGACCGAGCGCGAAGGCCAGCTCGCCGCCGACATCGCACGCGGGGTGTCCGGGGTGCAAAAGGTCATCAAGATCTTCGACTACATCAGTGAAGACGAACTGCGCGCCTTACAGCCGCCCAAGCCAGGCCTGTAATATTTTCGGGCGCGCACCTGCCCCCCGCGCACGCAGGACTATAATGGCCTTGTCCACTTATCCCTGCCAACTATCATGACATTGCCTGCCGCTCCCCGTTCCTGGATCAAACCGGCCGCCATCGGTGCGCTGGTGCTGGCGCTGGCCGGCGTCGGCTATGCCACGCTCGGCAGCAGCGTGGCGGCGCCGGACGTCACCTTCATCAGCCTGGCCGGCGACAAGATCAGCACCCAAAGCCTGCGCGGCAAGGTAGTGATGGTCAATTTCTGGGCGACGTCGTGTGTCAGCTGCGTAAGGGAAATGCCGCAGATGGTCGAAACGTACAATAAATTCAAGGGGCAAGGGCTGCAGTTCGTGGCGGTAGCAATGAAATACGACCCGCCGAACTACGTGCTCAACTTCACCGAGACGCGCAAGCTGCCGTTTACGGTGGCGCTCGATTCGGGCGGCGACCTGGCCAAGTCGTTTGGCGACGTCGCACTGACGCCGACCACCTTCGTGATCGGCAAGGATGGCAAGATCCTCAAGCGCTATGTCGGCGAGCCGGAATTCGGCCAATTGCACGCGTTGCTGCAAAAGGCGCTGGCGGCTGGTTGATACAGCGTCGTCGTCGCGCACGCGGGGACGACGGCTTGCGCGATAAGCTGATCGAATGTTAACGGACGAAGCCAGGTGTTGCCGCTGCGCCCGGGCTGCCCCCCGCATTCGCCAGGACCACCGGCTACCAGGTAACGCATTAAAACCCCGTCTGCACCGACAAATACGCCCCGCGCTGCCTGGCTGGATTGAACACCGTAATATCCCCCAACACCACATACGCCGCCGTCACCGACACGTGCTTGTTCGGGAACCACGCCACGAACACGTCGTAGTACGCCTTCTCGTTATCGAGTGCCAGGTTGCGCGGCTTCGTGCGGTATTCCAGGCCCGCCACCAGCTTGCGGCTGAGCATGTACGCGGCCGACACTTCCAGCTTGGCCTGATAGCTGTTGCCCTTGTCGCCGCCGAAGCCGAGCAGGCCCATCTGATTGGCCTTGGTTGCGCGCACGGTGGCGTTCAGCAGCAGGCTTTGCGCCAGCAGCAGCTTGGTCGCCGCCACGTAGTAATCGACGCCGCTCTCATTTTTAGCGCCCAGCTGGGTGACCTTGGTCACGCCAATCGCGCCGAGGCCGCCGACGCCCTTGTTGCGCTTGGCCATTAAACCAACCGCGATCTGCGGCAGCACCAGATCCTGGTTGTACACCGCGTCGCCCACCAGTTTTATTTTTAAACCGACAATGTCTTGCCGGATGCGCAAATCGTTCAGCGGCGCCAAACTGCCGCGAAAGTTTTGCTTTGCCAGCGATAGCTCGATGCGGTCGAACAGGCCCACCGCAACCCCGTACGATTCGAGCGCGTAATCCTGGGTCGCCGCGCGGGTGAAGTGGGCGTTGGCGCCCCAGCTGTCGCGGCTGCCGTAGCCGCCAATCAACGCCCACGGGGTCAGGCCGCCGCCGCCGGCGCCTTCGACCTGGCTGACGCCGCCGGTGGCTGTCAGCTTGCCCATGTCGGGCATCACTTGTCCGACTGCTGTGCCAGCGCTAAAAGTTGTGGCGAGCAAGAGCGCGAGTCGGTGCGCTGTCATACAAAAACGGTGGTGCATGAATCCTCCAGGAACGATCAGCAAATTTTATACACTTGCTTCCAGCCAACGCAGCGTTTCGCTTGCTTGCCAGCCAAGCCCGTGCGAATTCGACTATTTTTGAATATTTTAGCTACAATATTGTTGTATTTTGGTATGCATGTGCGTTAACCTGAGCCGTTCGGTAGCGCCTTTCCGTCCCGTCACCCTCTTACATCAAGGCTCAGCTGTGTCTATCGCCGTCCACTCACTTGACCCGCAGCAACTGAAGATCTGGCTAATGGCAGCCGGCAAACGCGATGCCGCCGCCTTCCGCGCGCTCTACGATGCAAGTTCATCGAAACTGTTTGGCTTCGCGCTGCGTATATTGCACAAGCGCGAGCTTGCCGAAGAAATTTTGCAAGAAAGCTATGTCGCGATCTGGAACAATGCCGCCAATTACCAAAGTCATCTTGCCGCGCCGATGACCTGGATGGCGACGATTGTCCGCAACAAGGCATTCGACCATTTGCGCCGCACCGACGCCGTGGTCGAAATCGATGCGCAACAATTTGATGGCGATGTCATGAACGCATTGCAGGATCCGCAAGCAACGCCCATCGAGGCGCTGCAAATGAGTGGCGACGCCAAAGCGCTGGCATGGTGCATGTCGGCGCTCGAAGGGGCCCATCGCCAGGTGGTGGCGCTGGCGTATTTCCACGACCTGTCGCACAGCGAGGTCGCGGCGCAGTTGAAGCTGCCGATCGGAACCGTTAAAACCTGGATCCGGCGCAGCCTCGACAAATTGCGCGTGTGCCTGGCGCGCCGGGAGCAGGCATGAACATCCGCAACAACATCGTGCTGCGCCAGAAGCTGGCCGCCGAATACGTGCTCGGCACCCTGCGCGGCGGCGCCCGGCGCCGTTTCGAAACCTGGCTGCACCAGGACGCCGACCTGCGCAGGCTCACCGCCGAATGGCAGCAGCGCCTGGCGCCCATGGCCGAATTCGCCGGCGACGCGCAGCCGCCAAAAAGCGTGTGGCGCGCAATCGAGCGACGTCTCGGCCTCGAACGCAAGGCCAGCGCCTGGCAGTTCTGGCTCAACGAAAACCTGGCGTTCTGGCGCAGCCTTGGCATGGTCTCGACCGGGCTGGCCGCGCTGCTACTGGTGGTGGTTGTGACCCGCGTTGCCGACGCGCCGGCCATCTCGTATGTCGCCACGCTGACCGACGACAAGAGCCAGAGCGCGATGCTGGTCACCGCCGACCAGCGCCACAAGGCACTTGAGGTACGCCTGCTGTCGGCCGCCCCTGTCGCCCCTGACAAGAGCCTGCACCTGTGGGCGGTGCCGAAGTCGGGCAACCCACGCTCGCTGGGGGTATTGGCGAGTAACCGCGGCAGCTTTCCGCTGACCGACAAAGCGATCGGCGCCGACGTCGCCCTGCTGGCGGTAACGCTCGAACCGAAGGGCGGCTCGCCCGATCCGAACGGTCCGACCGGGCCGATCGTGTACAAGGGCGCCTGGATGCGGCTGTAAGCTGCAGGCGACAGCTCTTCGCTACTTCGTCACTTTGTCACAATGGCGCGCTGCATCGGCGCCAGTGTTGCCATTAGCTGGTTCTGCACATGCGATGGGATAGCGTTGCGTTCCATCGCGATCTGCAAGTCCTCGGCCAATGCGTTGAATTGCGCATTGGTGATCTTCATGCCACCGTGGACTTCTTTCATGGGCTCGCCCTCGTATTCGCACGGACCGCCGCTAAGCATGCAAAACTGCTCCTCGAGCCGCATCGCCACCTGCTTCATGTCCGAATCCGAAAACGTCTCCTTGATGCGGGGGTCGGCCAACACCAGCGGAACAAGGGTGGCGACGATATTCTTGATGCCAGGTTTGCCGCCTAGGCCGCGGAAGGTGGCGTCGTCGGCCGCATGGACCGGTGACAGGGTGGCCAGGGCCAGCGCGGCGCCAGCAAGGACACGGGCGGCGCTACGTTTAAAAGTGATTTTCATGGGGTAATCAATTCAATTTTGGATACAGGATCATTTGCGTGCAGCGGAAAATCGCGATCGTCTTGCCGTTCGCCGCGTTGGTGACGACGGCGTCCCACACCTGCGTGGTGCGGCCCAGGTGGGCCGGCTTGGCCACCACGTCGATGGCGCCATCGCGCGCGGTGCCGAGATGGTTCGATTTCAGTTCGATGGTGGTGAAGTTGTCGGCGCCATCGGGCAGGTTGACGCGGCAGGCGTAGCCGCAGGCGGTGTCGGCCAACGTCACCACGCTGCCGGCGTGCAGGAAGCCGTTCGGCGCCAGGTGGTGCGGCAAGATGGCCATGCGCGCCGCCACTTCGCCGTTGCCGACCCGGGTGATTTGAATGCCGAGGTAACCGGGAAAGTGGCCGACCCCGATGTCGTTCAACTGCTCGGGGGTCATTTCTCTTTTATTTTCTTTGTTACTCATGATGATTCCTTGAATGGCGCGTCACTGCTTGGTGCGGCCATCTTAGGGGAAATTTGCGCTTGCGCGGTAAAAACCGGGGAAGCCCCCAATAACTTTTACCGAATAAATAATTTTATTACTTTTCATCAGCAACATTTAACAGACGAGAACCCCAATGACCCTGGAGTTCGACTGCCGGCGGCCTCGAAAAGGACGTCGCAAAGGCCAGGGTGAGACTTGCGGCGGCCGAGGCCAGGCTGGCCACCGCGCGCGCAAAGGGCACTTCGATGCCGCGCGTTCGGACGTCAAGGAAGAAGAGGATGCGCTGCGGCGCATGTTCGTGCAGCGGCGCGGCTGATCGGCTAGCGCTTCTTGCCGCTTCTTTGTTGGCGCGCCGCCGCGTTTTGCGCCTGCAGCAGCGCATCGACCCGCTCGGAAGCGGCGCGCGACAACGCCTGCGCCAGCTCCACGCTCGGAAAATATTCGCTCTGGCGGTAGGCGATCCAGGCATATGCCGAATAACGGCGGCAGGCGTCTTCGACCTCCTGCAGGTTCAAGAAGCGCAGCGAGCCGCTGTCGGGTTCGAGCTTGCAGACCCTTTTTTTTGCCAGCGACGTCGCCCAGTGTTCCCACGCACCCTGCAACGACGGCACCTTGCTTGAAATCGGCACCAGCGAGAGCATGAATTTTTCGGCCACCGTCAGCGTCAGCGTGTCGAGCCAGATCGCGCGCTCGGACTGTTCGTCGGTAATGCGCGGATAGAAGAAGCCATCCGGCACGTCGATGTTGTGGACGAAGCGCTTGAGCAGCTTGACCAGCGACGTCTCGTTGGTGACGGCGGCGATGCGGTGCAGGTTTTCGATCGACGGCGCCACCGCGAAACCGCTGGTGGCCAGCGGCGCCAGTTTTTCCTTCAGCAGCTCGCGCATCACGGCATGGGTGTCGTCGTCGTAGCCGGCAACAAAACCTTCCTCGTGCACGCCGTAACGGCCGGCGCGCCCGGCGATCTGGCGCGCCAGCGCGGCCGAGATCTCTTCTTCCTCAACGCCGTTGTACTTGATGGCGGTGGTCATCACGATGCGCGCGATCGGCATGTTCAGGCCCATCGCCAGCGCATCGGTGCCGACGACGACGTCGGCCGTGCCGTTGCGAAAGCGCTCGGCCTGGGCGCGCCGCACTTCCGGCGACAGGTTGCCGTACACGGTGGCTACCGACAGCCCGATGTCGGTGATCATGTCGCGCCACTTGAGCACTTCGCGACGCGAGAAGGCGATGACGGCGTCGCCGCGCTTCAGGTTGCGCAGCTTGCGCACCGCGCCCGGCTCCATCGCCAGCGGCGCCATGCGCTTGAGCACGTGGACCTCGAGTGGCACCTCGAGGCGCTCGGCCAGCGCCTCGATCGCGCGCCGCGCTTCCGGCGCGCCGACCAGGTAGACGACAGAAGCCGGCGCGCCGCACACGGCGGCAGTCCAGGCGGCGCCGCGGTCGCGGTCGGCCAGCATCTGGATTTCGTCGATCACGGCGACATCGACGCGGGTGCGCGAATCGAGCATTTCGACGGTGCTGGCGACGTGGGTAGCGCCTTCGGCCAGGCGCCGCTCTTCGCCCGTGACCAGGCTGACCTTGAGCGGCCTGCCGTGCACGAGCGCTGCCTGCATGCGCTCGAAGTTCTCCAGCGCCAGCAGGCGCAGCGGTGCCAGATAGATGCCGCTCGGCGCCTTCATCAGCGCTTCCATCGCGCGGTGGGTCTTGCCCGAATTGGTCGGCCCCAGCAGCGCGATGAAGCGGCGCGGCATGCGGCTGGCGACGTCGAACGAGGCCGGGTATTCGGCCAGGTTGATGCTTTGCTTGGTGCGCGCGGCGTGGCGTTCTTCCTGTTCGCGTTCGACCGCGTGGATGATGCGCTGGCGAATGCGGTCGTAGACGTGCTCGGCCGGCTCCGACGTCTCGAGCTCCGCCAACGTGTTCAAAAACGTCATGGCGTCGAAGTCGCAATCGTCGGCCAGCTCCGCAATCTGGCGCACGAAATCAAACACGCTAACATGCAAGGCCTCGATCGCCGCCGGGCTGGCTCGCTCGAGCACCAGCGCGCGCTGCGCCTGGGGAGCCATTTTGCGCCACTTGCCCGGCTTGGCCAGCACGCCATGCGCCGGCACCAGTTGGTAGGGCACGCGCAGGTCTTGGTATTTGACGAGGCCAGTAAAACGGACGAACACCCGGCCTTCCATCTTGACGAGGCGCACGCCGAGCGCGGCGAGCTCGGCACTCAGTACGGCGTCGTTGGTGTCATCGTCTTCGTCGGGCAAGGGAAAAATCGGGTCGGTCTTCATGGCGAAAAAACAGGGTAGGTTTATTCGCTACTATATCGCACCTCCGATACAGCGCCCAATTTTGCGCGCGCCGACAGCAGCGCCGGCATCTCGGCCAGCGAATCGATGAAGACGGCGCCCCGCATGCCGACGGCGGCGTGCCCGCCCGGCCCCGGATAGCCATAGCGCACGATGTAGACCGGCATCTGCGCGGCCAGCGCGGCGGCCACGTCGACAGCCGAGTCGCCCACCAGCACGCCCAGCGCGGGATCAAGCCCCATTTCGCGGCAGGCGTGTAGCAGCGGCTCAGCGTACGGCTTCATGTAGGCGATGGTGTCGCCGGCCACCACGGTCTCGAGATAGGGGGCCAGGCCGCTGATCGCCAGCAGAAAATTGGTCGCTTTCTCGGGCTTGTTGGTCACGCAGCCAAGGCGGTAGCCGGCGCGCCGCAGCGCGTCCAGCCCCTCGACCACGCCGGGGAACACGTTGCCGAAGCGGCCGTTGGTGTCCTCGTAGTGCCGATGAAACAAACCCTGTGCACGTTCCTCGTCGACTGCCGGCGCGAGCGAACACGCCGCCAGCACCCGCCGCACCAGGGTCGGCACGCCGTTGCCGATGAAGCCACTGATGGTTTTCGATGGCAACGGCGCCGCGCCGAGCGCGCCCAGCATGCGGTTGGCCGCCTCGACGATGTCGGGCGCGCTGTCGACCAGGGTGCCGTCAAGGTCGATCAAGACCGCTCGTTCATGGGCACCCATCACACGCCCTTGACGACGGTCAGCGCGCATGTCGCCACGTGCGCCGCGGTGATGCCGAAATGGGCATACAGCTGTTCGGCCGGAGCCGACTCGCCGAAGCTGTCGAGTCCGACTGCGATGCCGTGCTCGCCCACCACCGCGCGCCAGAACCAGGTGACGCCGGCTTCGACGCTCACCCGCGGCACGCCGGGCGGCAGCACCGCGTCGCGATAGGCTGTGCTTTGCGCATAAAACGTTTCGACGCACGGCATCGAGACGACCCGCGCCGACACGTTTTCAAGCGCCAGCTGGTGCGCTGCCGCCACCGCGATTTCCACTTCCGAGCCGGTGGCGATCAACACTATATGTGGCAACGCCGGCGCCTGCGGCGCATCGGCCAGCACGTAGCCGCCCAAGGCAATAGCGTCGATTTGCTGCGCCGTGCGGTCGAACGGCGCCAGCGCCTGGCGCGACAGCACCAGGCAGGTGGGGCCATCATGGCGCTGCAACGCCGCCTGCCAGGCAACCGCCGTCTCGACGCCGTCGCAAGGGCGCCACAGCCGGTTATTCGGGATCAGGCGCAGGCTGGCCATGTGTTCGACCGGCTGGTGGGTCGGCCCGTCTTCGCCCAGACCAATCGAGTCGTGCGTCAAGACGTGGATGACGCGCTGCTTCATCAAGGCCGCCATCCGAATCGCATTCCTCGAGTAATCCGAGAACGTGAGAAAAGTGCCGCCGAACGGAATGAAACCACCGTGCAGCGCGATACCGTTCATCATCGCCGCCATGCCGAACTCGCGCACCCCATAGCTGAGATAGTTGCCGCTGCCATTGGCCTGGATGCGTACCGATGCCTTCACGTTGGTCAAATTGGAGCCGGTCAGGTCGGCCGAGCCGCCGAAAAATTCGGGCAGCGCCGCGCTGATATGTTCGAGCACGATTTGCGAAGCCTTGCGGGTTGCCACCTTGTTGTGCAGCTCGCCCGGCTGGCGCAGCAGTTGCGCGAACTGTTCGGACAAAACGGTCGGCAGGGTGCCCGCGCTGCGCCGTTCGAGCTCCAACGCCAGCGCCGGATAGGCGGCGCGGTAGCTGGCGAATGTCTGGTCCCATGCTGTTTGGCGGGCACGGCCGGCTTCGCGCGCGTCCCACGCAGCGGCAATGTGCGGCGGTATCTCGAACGGCGCCGCCGTCCATTGACGCGCGAGCCGCATGGCGGTGATTTCATCGACTCCGAGCGGGGCGCCGTGGACGTCGTGGCCGCCGGCCTTGGTCGGCGCACCTTTGCCGATGACGGTCTTGCAGCAGATCAGGGTAGGGCGGCTGTGTTGCAGGCTGGACTGAGCACACGCGTCGAAAATGGCGCGGTCGAGCGCGTCGGCGTCATGGCCGTCGACGGCGGCGATCACGTTCCAGCCGTAGGCGGCGAAGCGCTGCGGCGTGTCGTCGGTGAACCAGCCCTTGACGTCGCCGTCGATCGAAATGCCGTTATCGTCGTAAAACACGACTAATTTGCCCAGTCCCAAGGTGCCGGCGAGCGAACAGACTTCGTGGCTGATGCCCTCCATCAAACAGCCATCGCCGACAAACACGTAAGTGCGATGGTCGATGACGTCGTGGCCGGGGCGATTGAAGGCGGCTGCCAGCATTTTTTCGGCCAGCGCCATGCCGACCGCGTTGGCCAGGCCCTGGCCGAGTGGGCCGGTGGTGGTTTCGACGCCCGGTGTGATGCCCACTTCCGGATGGCCGGGGGTACGCGCATGCAGTTGGCGAAATTGCTTGATGTCTTCTACGGCCACATCGTAGCCGGTCAGGTGCAGCAAGCCGTACAGCAACATCGAGGCGTGGCCGTTGGACAGCACGAAGCGGTCGCGGTTGAGCCACTTGGGGTCGGCCGGGTTATGGCGCAGGTGGCGCCGCCACAGCACGTCGGCCATGTCGGCCATGCCCATCGGCGCGCCCGGATGGCCGGAGTTGGCTTGTTGGACGGCATCGGCGGCGAGGAAGCGCAGGCAATCGGCGCTGGCATCAACCATGGTCTTGTCAGGAGCGTTCATGAGGTGCCTTTTTTAGTTGTCGAGGGCGCGCTTTTTGCGCTCCATCATGCGCAGGATGAAGGGCGTAAAAATGAGCTGCATCGCCAGTTCCATCTTGCCGCCAGGGACCACGATGGTGTTGGCGCGCGACATGAACGAAGCTTGCACCATGTTCAGCAGGTACTGAAAATCGATGCCTTTGGGATTGGCAAAACGGATCACTACGAAGCTTTCGTCGGGCGCCGGAATTTCGCGCGCGATAAAAGGATTCGACGTGTCGACGCACGGCACACGCTGGAAATTGACGTGGGTGTGGGTGAACTGCGGGCAGATGTGGTTCACGTAATCGGGCATGCGGCGCAGGATGGTGTCGGTCACCGCCTCGGTCGAATAACCGCGCTTGGACTTGTCGCGCCACAGCTTCTGGATCCATTCCAGGTTAATCACCGGCACCACGCCGATCAGCAAATCCGGATGCCGGGCGATGTCGACGGTGTCGTTGACGACGCCGCCATGCAAGCCTTCGTAGAACAGCAGGTCGCTGTCGCCGGGAATGTCTTCCCACTGCGTAAACGTGCCGGGCTCTTGCTGGTACGGCGCCGCCTCCCCGGCATCGTGCAAGTACTTGCGATGGCGCGCCGTGCCGCTGCGGGCATAATCGCGAAACAGCGCCTCCAATTCGGCGAACAAGTTGGTGTCCGGGCCAAAATGGCTGAAGCTCATGTCGCCGATCTGTTCGGCGGCGGCCAGCTTTTCCTTCATCTCCGCGCGGTCGTAGCGGTGAAAACTGTCTCCTTCGATGACGACGGACTTGATCTTTTCTCGGCGAAAAATCGCTTCGAAGGTGTGCGTGACGGACGTGGTGCCGGCGCCGGAGGAGCCGGTAATGGCGATGATCGGATGACGTTCGGACATGATGGGCTTTCAAGTAGAGGTTCGGGCAAGGGCATCAGGCCGGCATGCGAAACAGGCCATGCTCGTTGAACAGCGGGTTCATCATCTCCGTCGGCTGCGCGTCGTTGTGATAGCGCTCGATGCGGTCGACTTCGTTGCGCGAGCCGAACACCAGGCCGATGCGCTGGTGCAGCGAGGTCGGCTTTACATCGAGCACCGGCAGCCGGCCGGTGCTGGCGCGCCCGCCGGCCTGCTCGATGATGAAGCCGATCGGATTGGCTTCATACAGCAGGCGCAGCCGGCCCGGCTTGCTGGCGTCCTTGCTGTCGCGCGGGTACAGGAACACGCCGCCGCGCATCAGGATGCGGTGCGCTTCGGCCACCATCGAGGCGATCCAGCGCATATTAAAATCCTTGCAGCGCCCGCCGGTCTGGCCGGCCATGCACTCGTCGACGTAGCGTTTGACCGGCGGCTCCCAGAACCGGCTGTTGGACGCATTGATGGCAAATTCGCAGGTGTCGGGCGGCACCTGCATGGCCGGATGGGTGAGCATGAATTCGCCCAGTTCCAGGTCGAGCGTAAAACCGTTGACGCCGTTTCCCACGGTGAGTACCAGCATGGTGGCCGGGCCGTACACGGCGTAGCCGGCGGCCACCTGGCTGGCGCCGGCCTGCAAAAAATCCTGCTCGGTGACCGCCGCGTCGCCATTGGGCGCGCGCAGCACCGAAAAAATGCTGCCGACCGCGACGTTGACGTCGATGTTCGACGAGCCGTCGAGCGGATCGAACACCAGCAGGTATTTACCCTTCGGGTAGCAGTCGGGAATCTGGTAGGGCTCGGCCATTTCCTCGGACGCCATGCCGGCCAGGCAGCCGCACCATTCGTTCACTTGCAAAAAAACCTGGTTGCTGACGACGTCCATCTCTTTTTGCGTTTCGCCCTGCACGTTGATGGCGCCGCCGACGTCGCCCTGGCCCGCGCCGAGCGCGCCGAAAGCGACCTTGCGGGCGATCGATTTGCAGGCCAGCGCGACGTTCAGGATCAGGCTGTTGAAATCGCCGCTGGCGTGCGGAAAGCGGCGCCGCTCTTCGATCAGAAATTGCGTCAGGGTGAGGCGATGGGGCGAGGTCATTGCTGTCTCCTATTGGTTGAATATATTGAAATTAGTCTTGACCGGCGTGGGCGCGCAGGCGCTGCAACACGCCGCGGTAGCCGCCATCGGCATCCGGCGCGCCGAACACGGCGCTGCCGGCGACAAACGTGTCGGCCCCGGCGGCGCGGATGGCGCCAATATTGTCGACCGTGACGCCGCCATCGACCTGCAGCCAGATGGGCTGGCCGCCGCTGGCAACGTGGGCCTCGATGCGCGCGCGCGCCGCTGCCAGCTTCGGCAAGGTGGCGGTAATGAATTTCTGGCCGCCGAAGCCGGGATTGACGCTCATCAGCAAAATCATGTCGAGCTTGTCCATCACGTGGTCCAACACGGCCAGCGACGTGGCTGGATTAAGGGCCAGGCCGGCCTTGCAGCCGAGCTCGCGGATCATGCCGAGGGTGCGGTCGACGTGGCGGCTCGCCTCCGGGTGAAACGTGATGATGCGCGCGCCGGCCTGGGCGAACAGGGGAATGAGCGCATCGACCGGCTCGACCATCAGGTGGACGTCGAGGGGAATGCTGACGTGCGGGCGGATCGCCGCGCACACCAGCGGGCCGATGGTGAGATTGGGGACGTAATGGTTGTCCATCACGTCGACGTGCACCAGGTCGGCGCCGCCGGCCTCGATGGCGCGCACTTCTTCGCCCAGGCGGGCAAAGTCGGCCGACAGGATCGACGGCGCGAGCCGGATTGCTTGGGTTTTCATCGCAGTGTTCATGTCACGCCGCCTTGGTAATCGTTGTCTGGTGCCAGCGACGCAGCGCCGCCAGGTCGACCCAGCGCACGCTGGCGCCGGCAACTGGAGAGTCGAGCGGTTGTTCGGGGTCGCCCAGGTGCGGCAGCAGCATCAAGGCGCCACCCAATTGATGACTGCGGGTGTAGGCGGTCGGCGTGACGACGGTTGGAATGCCGGCCGCGCGGGCGGCCTGCAAGCCGTTGTGCGAATCCTCGAAGGCGATGCATTCGTCCGCGCGCAGGTTCAATTTGGCAAGCGCCGCCAGGTAGACGTCCGGCGCCGGCTTCTTGTTGGCGACGCTGCCGGCGTCGCATACGCAAGCGAACAGCGCGCGCCAATTGCTGCCCAGCGGCGTGCGCAGCAGCGCGTCGACGTTGGCCGGCGTGGTGGTGGTGGCGATCGCCACGGCCAGGCGCGCTTCGCCCGCCGCGCGGATCAGGCGCAGGATGCCCGGGCGCAGCGGCAACTGGCCGGCGCCGACCAGGGCGTCGTAATGGCGCGTCTTGATGGCGTGCACGGCGTCGATGGTGGACCTGGCATGGCTGTCGCCGGCATGCTCCGGGTCGACCAGCTGCCAGTAGTACTGCAGCCGTTCCTTGCCGCCGGCGACGTCGAGCAGGCTGGCGTACAGCGACTCGTGCCAGTGCCAGTCGAGGCCGACCTCGCGGAAGGCGGCATTGAACGCCTGCCGGTGCGCGCTTTCGGTATCGGCCAAGGTGCCGTCGACGTCGAAGATCAGCGCTTTCATGGCGCGCCCTTGGCATCGGCAAACACGCGGCTGGCCAGCAGGTCGGCGGCGGTAATGGTGGTCAAGGTGACTTCGTCGGCCAGCGCGTCGCTTTGGCCCATCAGGCGCGAGGCGTGCCGCAGCCGCGCCCGGTCGAGCGCGTTACGCACGCTGCGGGCGTTGGCGAAATGCGGCTGGGCCATGCGCCGCTCCAGGTAGGCGGCGAACACGTGTACTGCCTCGTCGTCGAAGCGGTAGTGCATGGCGGCGAGCATCAGGTCGGCGATTTTCCCCAGTTCGTCGACGCCGTAATCGGGAAAGTCGATATGGTGGGCAATGCGCGACGACATGCCGGGATTGGAGGCGAAAAACGTGTCCATCCGGTCCTTGTAGCCGGCCAGGATGACGACCAGGTCGTCGCGGTTGTTTTCCATCACCTGCAGCAGGATTTCGATCGCCTCCTGGCCGTAGTCGCGCTCGTTTTCGGGCCGGTACAGATAATAGGCTTCGTCGATGAACAGCACGCCGCCCATCGCCCGTTTCAGCACTTCGCGCGTTTTCGGCGCGGTGTGGCCGATGTACTGGCCGACCAGGTCGTCGCGCGTCACCGCCACCAGGTGGCCTTTGCGCACATACCCGAGCTGGTGCAGGATGGCCGCCATGCGCAGCGCGACCGTCGTCTTGCCGGTACCGGGATTGCCCGAGAAGCACATGTGCAGGCTGGGCGCGCCGGCCGACAAGCCGCGTTCGGTGCGCAGCTTGTCGACCAGCAGCAGCGCGGCGATGTCGCGAATGCGCCCCTTGACAGGCGCCAGGCCGATCAGCTCACGGTCTAACTGGGCCAGCAGCTCGGTGATGCCGGAGGCCGCCAGCGCAGCGGCAAAGGCATTACCGGGCGCAGGCGCGGGATGATCGGGAAGGTCGCGGGTGTCCATGACGGCCTCGCCGCGCTAGTAGCGCGCGCCTTCCGGATTGGCTTGCACGGCGTAGCTCTCGATGCTGTAGCGTACCGTGCGCCCTTCGACTTCATGGCGCAGCAACCTGAAACCCGGCTCGACCTTGGGGCGGTTGACGATAAAGGCCATGACGATCGATTCGGTGCCGGCGCTCGAATCGAACGCCGTCACGCGGATGTAGTAGTTGGCGAAGCTGTCGCGGCAGCGCGCCAGTTCATCCATGATGCCGGCCGGGTCGCGCACATCGAACATGGGCGGGCCGAACATTTCCCAGTAGGTGTTGCGCGGGTGCGGATCGTCCGTGTATTCGATCGCCAGCGCCCAGCCTTTGGCCAGGCAATAGTCGATCTGCCGGGCGATTTGAACGTCGGTCAGATCGGGCAAAAATGAAAACGTGCCTTGAGTGATGCGCATGATGTGTCCTCTTTAATGTAAACCGTGGTCAGAAATCGCGCTCAGGAAACCGACGCCGTCGGGGTGAAGTCGGAGGTATCGGTCGAGGTGTAATTAAACGAAATCTCGCCCCAGGTATCGAGCGCCGCCTTCAACGGCGAGCACCATTTGGCGGCGTCGCGCAAAATCTCCGGTCCTTCGTTCTTGATGTCGCGCCCTTCATTGCGGGCCAATACCATCGTTTCCAGCGCCACCCGGTTGGCAAGCGCGCCGGCCTGGATGCCTTGCGGGTGGCCAATGGTGCCGCCGCCGAACTGCAGCACGACGTCGTCGCCGAACAGGTCGAGCAACTGGTGCATCTGGCCGGCGTGGATGCCGCCTGACGCCACCGGCATCACCTTGCGCAGCGAGCCCCAGTCCTGGTCGAAGAAGATGCCGCGCGGCAGATCCTGCACCGTGTGCGAATCGCGGCAGACGTTGTAGTAACCTTGCACCATCATCGGGTCGCCTTCGAGCTTGCCGACGGCGGTGCCGGTGTGCAGGTGGTCGACGCCGGCCATGCGCAGCCATTTGGCGATCACCCGGAACGACACGCCGTGGTTTTTCTGGCGCGTGTAGGTGCCGTGGCCGGCGCGGTGCATGTGCAGCATCATGTCGTTCTGGCGGCACCAGAACGACATCGACTGGATCGCGGTCCAGCCGACCACCAGGTCGACCATGATGACGACGGAGCCGAGTTGCTTGGCGAATTCGGCGCGGCGATACATTTCTTCCATGGTGCCGGCGGTGACGTTCAGGTAATGGCCCTTCACTTCACCGGTGGCGGCGGTGGCGCGCTGCACCGCTTCCATCACGAACAGATAGCGGTCGCGCCAGTGCATGAAAGGCTGCGAGTTGATGTTCTCGTCGTCCTTCATGAAGTCGAGGCCGCCCTTCAAACCTTCGTACACGACGCGGCCGTAATTGCGCCCCGACAGGCCCAGCTTCGGCTTGGTGGTGGCGCCCAGCAGCGGGCGGCCGAACTTGTCGAGCCGCTCGCGCTCGACGATGATGCCGGTCGGCGGGCCGGGAAAGGTCTTGATGTAGGCCACCGGAAATTTCATGTCCTCCAGCCGCGCCGCTTTTAACGGCTTGAAGCTGAACACGTTGCCGATGATCGACGCGGTGACGTTGGCGATCGAGCCTTCCTCGAACAGCGACAAATCGTAGGCGATCCAGCAGAAATACTGGCCGGGATTGTTCGGCACCGGATCGACCCGGTAGGCCTTGGCGCGGTACATGTCGCAGGCGGTCAGGCGGTCGGTCCACACCACCGTCCAGGTCGCGGTCGACGATTCGCCGGCCACCGCGGCGGCCGCTTCGATCGGATCGACGCCGTCTTGCGGGGTGATGCGAAACACCGCCAGCACGTCGGTTTCCTTTGGCACGTAATCGGCGGCCCAATAGCCCATCTGGGCATATTTCAGCACGCCGGCGGTGTAGCGTTTTTTGGTGTCCATGATCTGTGCAGCGTTGCCGTCCATCGTCTTCTCCTTGACTGGGCCGGGGCCCGTTGAGTAATCCATGGACTTCACTATATAAATTGACTACTATCAGGTCTAATCAATTTGATAAATGCTTGCATAAGAAATCACTGATAGGTCGCCGCCATGCGCCGCTACACCCTGCGTCAGCTCGACACCTTCCTCGAAGTGGCCCGCCAGCTGTCGGTGTCGCGCGCCGCCGACCTGTTGCACGTGACCCAGCCGGCGGTGTCGATGCAGATTCGCCAGCTTGAGGAAATCGTCGGCATGGCCTTGTACGAGCAGGTCGGGCGCAAGATCCGGCTGACCGATGCCGGCCTTGACTTCCAGACCTATGCGATCTGCGCCGTGGCGCAGTTGCAGCAGCTCGAGGACGCGATGGCGCAGCGGCGCGGCTTGAAAAAAGGCCGGATATCGCTGGCGATGGTCAGCACCGCGAAATATTTTGTGCCGATGCTGCTGGTAAAATTTCGCCAGCGCTTCCCGGACATCGACATTTCGCTGCACATTCACAACCGCGAAGTCATCATGCAGCTGCTGGTGCGCAACGAGATCGACCTGGTCATCATGGGACGCTCGCCCGATGGCCTCGATTGCGTCGCTACCGCGTTCGCCACCAATCCGCTGGGCGTCATCAGTTCGCCCGAGCATCCCTTGTCGCGCCGGCGCGGCGCGCCGCTGTCGATTCTCGACGGCGAACAATTCGTCGTGCGCGAGATCGGCTCGGGCACCCGCCATGCGATGGAACGCCTGTTTGCCGAGAACAATATCCATCCGCGCATCGTGATGGAAATGCCGAGCAACGAAACCATCAAACAGGCCGTCATGGCCGGCATGGGCCTGAGTTTTTTGTCGCTGCGCACCATCCGCCACGAGCTTGCATCAGGTCACCTGGTGCTGCTCGACGTGCTCGGCTTGCCGCTGGTGCGCCATTGGCACATCACCCACCTGGCAGGCAAACGCCTGTCGCCGCCGGCCCGCGAGTTCCAATCGTTTTTGATCGAAGAGGCGGGGCCGCTGATCAAGCTGTGGGCATGACGGGCGCAGACCTAAAATACCCGGCGCAGCCGGATCGATACCGCGCGCGGCGCTCCCGGCGCAAAGAAGACGGCGCCCTCGCTGTCGGTGTTGCGAAAGCTGCCGTCAGGCGTAAAGGCGCGCGGGCCCAGCTGCCCGACCGTGGCGTACTGGCGGTTGAACAGGTTGCTGACGTGGCTTGAGAGCGTCCAGCCCGGCGCCGGCGTATAGCTGGCGTTCAGGTTGACGACGGCGTAGCCCGGCACCCGGCCGGCGCCCGTCGTGGTGACGCCGTCAAGGTTGGTTGATCCGGCCACATGCAGGTTGTTCTCGTTGCCGCGCACAAAACTGCCGCCGATGGCGATCACTTGCAGGCCGGCCGACCAGGCGGGCGAAAACTGGTAGCCGGCGGAGGCCTTCAGGATCTGGCGCGGGATGGAAGGCATGCGGTCGCCAGGGCGCACCTCGATGGCGCCGTTCTCGGCGCTGCTGTTGGCCTGGCCGCCGAGGCGCTCGCTGGATTGGTAAGTGGCGTTCAGCCAGGTGGCGTCGGCGCTCAGGCTCAAGCGTTCGCCGACAAGGGCGACGCCGGCTTCGACACCTTGGCGGCGCGTCTTGCCGGCGTTTTTGAAAAACCCGGTGGAGGCCGAGTTGGAAACGAAAATAATGTCGCTATGGTTGTCACCGCGGAACAGGCCCAGGTTCCAGTGGCTGCGTCCGGTTAGTTTACCGCGCAGGCCAGCCTCCCAGGTGGTTGAGACGACCTGGTCGAGCGGCGGGTCGCCGGCCATCGAGTTCGGCAGGCGGCAGCCGAAATTCGGGTCGGCGCAGCCAAGTTCGATCGAGGTCGGGGTACGGCTGCTTTCGCTGTAGCCGGCGTAGGCGTTGATCGCCCGGCTTGGAGCGTAGCTTATGCCGACGGCCGGGTTGAAGCGGCGAAACACGTGGTCGCCATCGAGCGAGCCGCGCTGCTGGCCCTCGGTAGTGGCGTTATTGTAGGGAAACAAGTGGTCGCTGTTGACTAGGCGGGTGCGGTTGTAGCGGCCGGAAAGCGTCAGGTGCCAGTGTGGCCCCAGCGACAGCGTATCGCTGCCGAACACGCTCCAGGTGCTTACCTTGCCGCTCAGGTCGACGCGCTGGTCGAAAGCGTCTTCCGAATCCTGGCTGCCGTCGGCAAACGCGGCGACCGGGGTGATCGAGCGGTCGGGATTGAGGAAACCAAATTGCGACGACTGCGTGAAGCCGACGCGGCTGGCGTCCCAGGCGGCGCCAATCACGGCCTGATGGCCGGGCGCATCAAAACTGAGCTGGGCGGACAGGCCGGCGTTGCGCTGGCGGCTGGCGGTGGTGGTGACGAGGCCGGTACATTTTTCGTTCGGTTCGGCGTTGCGGCCAGCCTGGGCAATGCAGCGCCATTGCGGAAAGGAAGCCTCGCGTTCCATGGCGGGATTGCCAAAGCCGTTGGCGGCGAGCCAATCGCGCTCTGCCCCCTGCCCGGTGTAGTACACCTGTTTGCCCAGCGCTTCCTCGTTCAGATCGCCATTGTGCGTGCCGGTACGGGTGTTGCGGTAATACGCGTTGGCGGACACCCGCGCCTGGCCGGACAGCTGCGACATCGCTTCCAGGTTGACGAAGCTGGCGTGGTTGACGGTGGTGTCGGGCTTGGTAAACACGCTGGCGCGGCGCGGCGCGAGCATGTCGTCTTGCTGCAAGCCGTTGCCGTTCAGTTCGCTTTGGGCCCAGGCGTAGGTCAGTTTTAGCGTGGATTGCGTGGTGGACTGCCCGCTGCGCCAGCCCAGCTTGCCGAACAACTGGCCCAGGCGCGATGGTGAATCGTCGCGCCAACCGGCTTCGCGAAAGCCGTTGGCGGTCACGAACCAGTCGAGTGGAGCGCTAGCGCCGCCGTGCTGAATGCTGAGGTTGCGGCGGCCGAAACTGCCGGCCATCGCCTCCAATACGGTGCCACCATCGGACCGGCCATCCTTGGTGCGGATCGCCAGCGCGCCGCCCAGGGTGTTCAGGCCGAACAGGGGATTGGCGCCGCCCATCAGGCTGACCGTGGCGATGGCGTCTTTCGGGATCAGGTCCCACAGCACGACGTCGCCGAACGGCTGGTTCAGCCGCACGCCGTCCAGGTAGACCGACAGCCCCTGCGGCGTGCCCAGCAGTGGCGAGGCGCTGTAGCCGCGGTAGCTGACGTCCATCATCAGCGGATTGCCCTGGTTCTCGTTGACGTGCACGCTGCCCAGGCTGCGGTTAAGGAAGTCGGACAGGTCGATGGCGCCGCTGTTGTCGATGTCGCGCGCGGTAGCGCTCTGCACCGCCCAAGCGGTCTGTTCGATGCGCAAGCCGGTGCCGGGCAGGGGCGTGCTGGCGACGATGATGACCTGGGCCATCGCTGTCGGCGCCGGTTCGTCCGCCAGCACAGGCCCGCAGGCGAGTACCGCCAAACCGGTTAAGCCTGGTTTGATTCCCCATCCCGATGCTGTACCGATGACATCCCCCTTTGCGAATTTCGCCGTTGATCAAAGAACCTGCTGTCGCATTCACAATGCAGTTATCGCGCCAGCGCACACAAGCCGGCGCTGCAAGGCTATTTCGCTGCCGCCGGTTAATGTTGCAAGGCACCATGTTCCATTTTTGAACAGTCGATTTGAAAGTATGTGCCAAAACTGAACCAGGCCGTGCAATGCCCATTGCCCAGCGCCGCCACGCATGCATGGCGCGGGCGGCGCTGCGCCGCGTTCGGCATGGAACTTGCGTTCTCCCTGATGAGCCAACATAGGCAGCCTCAATTGGGGGAGACAAGTCATCAACACGCTGCAAGCGATCTTGCGCGGCCCCGCCATGGCCGCGCGCATGCCTGGCCTGTCGGTCGGGCTGCTGCTGGGCGCAGCGCTGCTGTACGCATTGCCGCAGGCGTTCGAGTCCGGCGCCGACAAGCGCGGCCTGTGCGCTACCTTGCTGGCCGGGCTGCTGGCGTTCTTTTTGCTGGAAAAATGGGCGACCCTGCAGTGCACGCGGCGGGCAGCGCTTGCAACCCACCATGCGTCCGACGCCATCCTGATCGGCGCCGCGTTCAGCGCCCGGCCCGAACTGGGCCTGCTGGCCGCGCTGGCCCTTGGCGCCCATCCGACGTCCCGCGCAGCGGGCGAATTCGTCACCCTGCCGTACCGCAGCCTGGCGGCAGCTGCCGGCCTGGCGTGCTACCTGACGCTCGAGCGCCCTCTGGCATGGATGCCCCATGTGCTGGTGCTCGCTTCAGCCGGTTTTCTATACATTGCCCTGAGCGAACTGGTGCCGAAAATCCAACAGCCGGCGTCGCATCGCGACACCATCGTGCAATTGCTGCTGCTCGGAATTGGCATGACCGTTGTGTTGTATTTTGCGGTCCCAGGTACCAGCCGTTGAGCATGTGTTTTATGGTTTATATAACATGCGGGATACGGAACAGCGTATTCTGAACTACGGACGCGATTTTTTGTCCAACGCAGACAAACAAATTACACAGTGGCGCTGGCCGGCGTGTGAAGCACGCGGCCATCAGCTACCGGACCTGAGGAGACAGCATGTCCAACTTTGCCGTGGAGCACGTCAAGCGCGTGCGTTCGGTTGTGCAAACCGGGATGGACCGCCAACCGGCCAGCAGCGCCGCGCATGGCGCGCCGGCTGGCGGCAGCCGCATCACCGAGTCGTGGATCCGGTGCCTAAACGACTACCATCTCGATCCCGACAGCCGCGACGATCCCGAAGTGGTCGGCTACACCGAACTGCAGGAGCGCCAGGAAAGCCTGGCCGACCTGCGCGCCGTGGCCGAAGTCGAAATGGCCGACCTGTACCAGCAACTGGCCGGTTCCGGCTACGCGATCATGCTGACCGACCGCGACGGCGTGCTGCTGAGCTTCTTCGGCGACCCCGGCTTTACCCACGCCGCCTCCAAATCCGGGCTGATGCAGGGCGCCGTCTGGAGCGAGCGGGTGCAAGGTACCAACGGCATGGGTACCTGCCTGGTCGAGCGGCGGCCGATCTCGGTTCACCAGGAAGAACACTACTTGTCGCGCAACATCGGCCTCTCCTGCGCGGCGGCGCCGATCTTCAACCATGCCGGCGAGCTGGTGGCCGTACTCGACGCTTCCGGCGAATCCAGGCTGGCCCAGCAGCACACCCTGGCGCTGGTCAGCGCCTCGGTGCAAATGATCGAAAACCGCGTTTTCCTGCACCAGTTCCGCAACGAATACATCGTGCGCTTCCATAACCGGCCCGAATTCGTCGGTACCTTGAGCGAAGGGGCGATCGCGGTCAGTGTCGCCGGCCGCGTGCTGGCGGCGACCCGCCGCGCGCTGCTCATGCTCGGCATCAAGAGCCCTCTCGAGATCGTCGGGCGCGACATCACCGATCTGTTCAACATTTCATTCTCCGGCCTGGTCGACTGCACCGTGAAAAAAGCGTTTCATCCGGTGCCGATTTTCGAAATTCGTAACGGCGCACGGTTTTTCGCCGTCAGCTACGCGCCGCTGCCGGCCCAGCGCGAAGCGCGCCAGCCAGCGCCAGCGGCACGGGTGCCGGCGGCGGACGCCGCCACCGCGCTCGACAAGCTGCAGTTCGGCGATCCGGCCATGCTGCACAACGTGCAAATCGCCAAGCGCGTGGTGGAGCGCAACGTCGCCGTCATGCTGCTGGGCGAAACCGGCACCGGCAAGGAAATGTTCGCCCAGGCCCTGCACCGCTCCGGCAGCCGCGCCGCCAAACCGTTTGTCGCCATTAACTGCGCTTCGATTCCGGAGGCGCTGATTGAAAGCGAACTGTTCGGCTACACCCCGGGCGCATTCACTGGCGCCCGCAAGGACGGGCAGTGCGGCAAGATTTTGCAAGCCAACGGCGGCACGCTGTTCCTCGACGAAATCGGCGACATGCCGGTGGCGCTGCAGACACGGCTGCTTCGCGTACTTGAAGAACGCGAAGTGCTGCCGCTCGGCGGCGGCGCCCCGATCAAGCTCGACATCCGTCTGATCAGCGCCACCCATTGCGACCTGCAAGAGCGGATCGGCCGTAAGCAATTCCGCGAAGACCTGTTTTATCGCTTGCAAGGCGTCACCATCACGCTGCCGCCGCTACGCGATCGCGCCGACCGGCCGCAACTGGTGCGCCACCTGGTGAGACAGGAAAGCGAAGGCGACGACAACGTCCGGGTCGACGACGAACTGCTCGCCGCCCTGGTCCGGCATTCATGGCCGGGCAATATTCGCCAGTTGCGCCACTTGCTGCGTACCATGATCGCGCTGCGCGAATCGGACCGGCTGACGATGGCCGACCTGCCGCTCGAGTTTGGCGCGGCATCGACGGCTGCAGCGAGCGTGACGGCGGAGACTGCGGCTGCTACGGCAGTCGGGCCGGCGCCGGACGCCAACCTGAACCCGCTTGAAAACGCCGAGCGCCATGCGCTGATCGAAGAGCTGACGCGGCATAGCTGGAACATCTCGACCCTGGCTCGCCAGCTCAAGATCAGCCGCAACACGCTGTACCGCAAAGTGCAGCGGCTGAAGATCATCAATCCCGACAAGACGATGTTGCATTAACCGGACCCGCCTCCTTTGAACAGTCAATCTTATAGCCAATCCATGCCGGGTCAATACACCCGCACCGCCATGGTCCTGCACTGGCTGATCGCCGTCTTGCTGATAGGTCAGTTCGCCTTTGGTTGGCTGCTCGACGAGATTCCGCGCAATACGCCGGCGCGCGGCTTCTGGATCAACCAGCATAAAAGCGTCGGCCTGGTGATCGGCATCTTGATTTTGCTGCGGATCGTCTGGCGACTGCGCCATGCGCCGCCGCCGCCGCTGCCGATGCCGGCCTGGCAACGGCGCGCAGCGCACGCCAGCCACCTGGCCATGTATGCCTGCATGGTGGTGATGCCGCTATCGGGTTACCTGGCGTCCAACTTCAGCAAGCACGGCATCAAGCTGTTCAACACCGTCAGGCTGGCGCCATGGGGCAGCGACGACAAGCTGCTCTATGCCATCTTCAACCAGACCCACAAGGTAACCGCCGTGGTGTTTGCCGTCCTCATCGGCATACACCTGCTCGCCGTCATCAAGCACACGCTGGTCAACCACGACCGCCTGTTGGCGCGCATGTGGAACGGCGCCAGCGCGCGCAGCTGATGTTGTAATTTTCTTTTTCCTGTCGTTTTTATTTTACTCAGCGAGATTTCATCATCGACAATTTAACCCGATCTGCCCGCCGCCTGCTGCCAACTGCGACCGTGCTGGCGCTGTTGGCCACCTCGCCCCTGCACGCGGCGCCGTTCGCCTATGTGCCCAATGAAGGTTCCGGCACCGTCTCCGTGATCGATACCGCCAGCGACGTGGTGGTGGCCCAAATCGCCGCCGGCAGCAAACCGCGTGGGCTGGCCGTCGGCCTCGACCGCCGCTGGCTGTACGTCAGCGACCAGCCGAACAACCGCCTGCAGCTGATTGACCTGGCCGAGCGCAAGCCGGCCGGCATGGTGGCGTTGGGCGAATCGCCCGAAGGGGTATCGATATCGAACGACGGGCGCTGGGTAGCGGCCGCCGTCGAAGGCAAAAACGAGATCGCATTCACCGACACGCGCACCCATACGCTGGCGTTTTCGATTCCGGTACGCGGCAAAAATCCCGAACATGCCGTGTTCAGCCCGGATGCACGCCTGGTGTTCGTCAGCGCCGAGGAAGGCGATGCGGTCGACGTCATCGACTTTGCCAGCCGCAAGCAGGTGGCGCAGGTGACGGTCGGCGCGCGCCCGCGCGGCATCGGCTTTTTGCCCGACAGCAGCCGGGCGTATGTCGCCACCGAGAACAGCAACGAAGTGTTCGTCATCGACACGCGCAGCTTCGCCATCGTCGCGCGCATCAAGGCCGGGCTGCGCGCCAACGGCATCGCGGTGCACCCTGGCGGCAGCCGGGTCTATGTGTCGAACGGCGGCGACGCCAACGTCTCGGTGATCGATACCGCCACCAACCAGGTGGTGGCCACCGTCGAGGTCGGCCAGCGGCCGTGGAACATGGCGCTTACCCCCGACGGCGCCAAGCTGTATGTCGCCAACGGCCGTTCCGGCAGCGTTTCGGTGATCGACACCGAGCGCAACGTCAAGCTGCGCGACATCGCCGTCGGCAAGCTGCCATGGGGCGTCGTGATCAGGTAGTACTTGGAGTCTATCGCGGTAGACCGAAGTCGCTTTCAGCGCGCCCGGCAAACGGCTGCTACGGGCACGTCGCTACCGGCTTACTTCTTCCTGCTGGGACAGGCTCGGCGGTTTCAAGTAACAAGGCTCCAGGAAGCAGCCAGATTCAGGCGCTGCCGAACGCCGCCACGTCGACGCTGACCGCGACCGGTTTAGTGCGCGCGCGCGGCGTGCCGGTCGGCCGTTCCAGCAAATCGAGCACCAGCGCGGCGGGATTGCAACCGATCGATGCATGCAGCCCGCAATACGAGGTGGTCAGGCGCGGGTTCACTTCGAGCACCACCACGCCTTGCCCGGTGACGATGAAGTCGACCCCGACATAGCCCCACAGGCCGGGAATGGCGGCGTTAACCGACTGCGCCAGCCGCGCGAAGCGGCCGGCATCGTCACAGATGCTGTTGACAGTCGTGCCGAGGAAGTGGAACTGGTTGTCGCGCACGGCAATGCGCTGCTCGTTGCAACTAAGCACTTGTGCGTCGTCCTCGCAGCACAGCAGCGACAAGCTGCCCAGCTTGCCCTGGATGAACGGTTGCAGCACGTAGCCGGCATCGCCGCTGGCGGCAATCCACGCCAGCGCCGTATTGGCGTCCGGGAAGATGCGGGTGTTCAGGCAGCCGGCGCCGTCGTCCGGTTTGACCACCCACCCCCCGCTCCAGTCCGGCAAAGCCTGGCCGGGTGTGTAAGTGGCGGCCACTGCCACGCCGGCCCGGGCCAGCGCGCGCGCCGTACGCAGCTTGCTGGCAGCGACCCGCAGTGCCGCCGGCCTGCTGCCAAGCAAAATTCGATTGCGCCTGAGCACCTGGCGCGACAGGCGCTCGAGCAGGCCGCCGGCCTCCGGCGCCAGCGGCCACACCGCGTCGGCCGCCTGCAGGCAGGCGTCAAAACGGTGCGCGAACAGGCCGGGCTCGCTGATGGTGATGAGCTCGATTTCGGGCAGTGCGGCCAGGTCGGCCAGCAGCGCGCCCAGCATGATGCGCCCGTGGTGCTTGAGCGAATCGGGCGACGTGGCGCCGGTTGAGCCATCGCCACCGCCGCCGGACGCGTAGTCGAATGCAAACACTTTCATGGCTGACACTTGCGCTCCCATGCTCTGCTCATGCCTGCTGTCCGCTGCCCGTTGCCGCTGCCGGCGATTGCACCGTCAGCGCTTGTCTTTCGTGGTGCTTACCAGGGTCAGTGTTTGATTCATCAAAGGTGCGTTGCCGGCCGGGCCGGCGAGCGCGCTGCCGACCCGGTACACGCCGCCGGGCACCTGCGCACTAATGACAAATGTATAACGCTTAGGAACATATTGTTCGAACCGCTTGGCCAGCGGGTCGTTTCGGTAGGGCTCGATGCTGACCTCGCGGCCATCGACCCGCTTGCCGCCGTAGGTGAAATGCGCCGGCCGCACTTGCGCCGCCTCGGCCAGCGCCAGCCGGATCCGCTTGCGGAAATAGTTGCTGGAGCCTCCAGTCAGCCGTTTCATCTCGGCGATGTCGTGCTCGAGGAAGCCGAGCAACGCCGGGTTGCCTTCGGCGCCTTCCACGCCAGGCGTCTGGCGCTGGCGAGTCCCGGACAGGAAATGCATCGTCACCGATGGCTTTCCGGCAGCTTCCCCTTCAGCCAGTACTACCTCGACCGTGTCGTCGAAGCCCGGTTCCAGGCTGCCCGCCTTGCGAAAGGCATACGTCAGCGTCAGCGGCGCACGCACGTTTTTCAAGTGATTGGTCTGAAACAGCAAGGTCTCGGCGGGCGAGATGGCTTGCGCCGTGGCGGCCCCCATTGCCAGCGCAAAACCAGTACAAACCAGCCCAACGATGCAGTGTCGTGTCGGAAAAATCATCGCTGGTTCCTCACTTACGCGCTGCGGCCTGCACCGGCGCTGGCGGCGCCAGCTCCAGCAGCGGGACACCGTATTGCGCCAGAATGGCATTAATCTGCGGCCGCTTTTTGTCGAGCGCCTCGTCGATCAATTTCTTGTACGCCGCTTCGCCGAAACGCGTCGCCATCGCGATCTCGAAATCGAACTTGACGCCGGGCTGCGGCTTCAAGGGGATGGCGACAATCGGCACCGTCTTCGACTGCTGGGAGAAATAGCCGGCGATCGGTCCCCAGATGAAGGCGACGTCGATGACGCCGCTGGCCAGGTCTTTTTCGACCATTTCTCCGGGATAGCGCTCGGCGTCGCCGGACTGCTGCTGGTACGACACGATCTGCTCGATCAGGCCATTTTCGAGCAGCCAGTTGGCAACTGGCGAGCCGCCGAATATGCCCAGGCGCAGCTTGGCGCGCTGGCCGGCGTCGAGCTTTTTCAGATCTTCCAACGTGCGAACGCCATCGAGGCCCTTGCCCTTCACATACGCCATCGAATACGTCGAGCGATAGTAGGGCCGGGTGGTCGCGCCCATGTCGAATCCGGCCGCGACGCTGGTCACCAGGTCGCACTTGAAAGTGTCCGAATCGGGCTCTTTGGCGCGCAGCGTGTTGCGGATAAATCCCATGCGCTGCGGGTACCAGGTGTAGTCGATCTTCCACCCCAGTTCGGTTGCCAGCAAGGCGGCGATCTTGTTTTCGAAGCCTTCCAGCGCGCGGTTGGAGAACGGCAGGTTGTTCGGATCCTGGCACACTCGTAATGTTTTTTGCGGCTCCGGCTCGGCTTGTGGTTGCGCCCGCAGCCCGCCTGCCGCCGCAGCCAGCATCAGGGCGGCAACCGTGCCGCGCGCCAGTTTGTTCGAGGTGCTTCGACGTAGTCTCACTTGCCGATCTCCTCGAGCCGGCCCGCGTTGATGGCACCGTCCGAGCGGCCCTTCAGGTAGGCGTACAGGTTGTCGATGTTGTCGACGACCTGCTTGCTGCCGTCGAAGTTCGGCATGCCTTTGGCGATGCGGCCCTGCAGCACGACGGTCTTGAATTCATCGGGTGTGAGCACCTTCAGGCTATTGACGAGCGACGGCCCGACCATGCCTTCCTGCGCCGCGCCATGGCAGCGCTCGCAAGCGAGCGAACGCCAGGTGCGCCAGCCCTTCAAGGTCTGGGTGTCGACCTTGTTGCCGTCGACGACTTTGTACGGCGCCGGCGCGGCCTGGGTGTTGGCAATGGCGGTGGCGCCGGCAATGCAAAGCACGGCTGTCAGCGCGGACAGTAATCCTTTTTTCATGGCTATTCCTCAAATAAGTGCAGGTGTTCCGTTTCTGGAACAAAAATCGATCCGACTGTGCTGCGGCGGTGGCTGCCACGACGGCCGCAACCGCGTTGCGGGTTCACTTGATATCGCAGGCGCTGCGGGCCTTGGCCTGCAGCGCCTTGTATTTGTTGGCCATTGCCTGGACCGACTCGGGATCGCGAAATGCGGCTCCGCCGGGTCCACGCAAGCCCTGGTGGCGCAGCGCCGTCGAAATCTCGACGTACTCGCTGTAGCCCACTTGCTGGGCAATCCGGTCGATGGTGCAGGAACACTTGTAGAGATATTCTTGTTTGCCCGGCTGAGCGGCCATGCATTCGAGTACGTATTCGACGCGGTCGGTGGTCGGAAAATCGTTCGCGTGCGCCACCATCGGACTACCGGCGGCCAGCAACAGCAGCAAGCGCATTTTTTTCATTGTCGTCTCCCTTGTTTTCAGGTTCTACCGATCACTCGTGTGCATGTTTCATGCCATGAGGGAGCACATGCGGCAAGAGCCGGGGGTAGCTTGGCGCGTTCCGGCAACCGGGCAAACTACCCGGCTGCCGGAATCACTCTGCACTCTGCGCGGAGATGGCTGACTTGAAGCGCTTACTGCGGCGGCAGCGCGAACACCGTCAAGGTACCGCCCAGGTTGGTGTACTTGGCCAGGTCCTTGTAACCGCCGACCGCGCCAAGGCCGTCGGTAGACTTGGTGAGCCCGGCCGCAAGGCCGATGCCGGCCCAGCCGCCGATGCCCGACAACACGCCAATGTACTGGCGGCCCTTATATTCCCAAGTGTTGACGTTGCCGATGATGCCGGACGGCGTTTTGAATTTCCACAGCTCCTTGCCGTTGTTGTCGACCGCCTTGATATAGCCTTCCAGCGTGCCGTAGAACACCACGTCGCCGGCCGTCGACAGCGCCCCGCTCCAGACCGAGAATTTCTCCGGCTTGGACCATACTATTTTGCCGGTACCGGCATCCCAGGCGATGAAATTGCCCATGCCGCCGTGGCTGGTAGGCGCCGGATACATCGACAGCGTCGCGCCGACGTACGGCTGGCCCGCGACATATTCGCTAGCGAACGGCTCGTAGTCCATGCAGACGTGGTTGGTCGGCACATAGAACAGCCCGGTTTTCGGCGAGTAGGACGCTGGCTGCTGATCCTTGGTGCCCAGTGCGGATGGGCAAATGCCCTTGCTGTTGACGTCAGGCCCGTTCTTGTCGGTGCTGTATTTGGCATTGACGATCGGGCGGCCGCTCTTCATGTCGATGCTGCTGGCCCAGTTCACGACCGGATCGAACTTCTGTGCCACCAACAGGGCGCCGGTGACGCGGTCGAGCGTGTAGCCGAAACCATTGCGGTCGAAGTGCACCAGCGCCTTACGGGTCTCGCCCTTGACCTTGACGTCGGCCAGGATCATCTCGTTGACGCCGTCGTAATCCCACTCGTCGTGCGGCGTCATCTGGTACACCCACTTGGCTTCGCCGGTGTCGAGGTCGCGGGCGAAAATCGTCATCGACCACTTGTTGTCGCCCGGCCGCTGGCGCGGATTCCAGGTACTCGGATTGCCAGTGCCGTAGTACATCAGGTTGGTCGCCGGATCGTAGCTGTACCAGCCCCAGGTGGTGCCGCCGCCGATTTTCCATTGGTCGCCTTTCCAGGTCTTCAGCGACGAGTCCTTGCCAACCGGCGCCATCTTGCCGTCGGTCCAGGTCATGGTGGTGGCCGGGTTGATCCGCATGTCCGTATCAGGCCCGGTGCTAAATGCCTTCCAAAGCTCCTTGCCGGTGTTCATGTCGAACGCCGTGATGCGGCCGCGCACGCCGAACTCGCCGCCGCTGATGCCGGTAATGACCTTGTCCTTGAAAATATGCGGCGCATTGGTGGCGGTTTCGCCGACCTTCGGATTACCCGTGACAACTTTCCATATTTCCCTGCCGGTCTTCGCATCGAGGGCGACAAGCGTGGTATCGGCCTGCTGCAAGAAAATCTTACCGTCCGAGTAAGCCACGCCACGGCTGACCGTGTCGCAGCACATCACCGGGATCACGGCCGGGTCCTGCTTTGGCTCGTATTTCCACTTGATGCTCTGGTCTTCGAGGTTGATGGCAAAGACATTGTTGGGGAACGGGCTGTGCACATACATGGTGTCGCCGATTACCAGCGGTCCACCTTCGTGGCCGCGCAGCACGCCGGTCGAAAACGTCCACGCCACCTGCAGCGTCTTGGCGTTGTCCTTGTTAATCTGCTTCAGTTCGCTGTAGCGCTGGTTGGCCATGCCGCCGGCCTGCATCGCCCAGTTCTGCGGATTCTTGGTGAGCGCTTCGACATCGGAAGCAAAAGCGAAGGCAGGCGCGGACATCAGGATTGCGCATTGCTGCCAGCGTTTAAAGTTTTTACTGGATAACATGACTAATCTCCTATTTAGTTTTTATGGTCGAACCAACTAAGTCAACCCGATATCCGCACCGCTTTGAGGGCGGTGCGAAAGTGAAACGCGATTAAAAAATTTTCTATTCTTTCACTTGAGCACGCCGGACAGCTTGGCGGCTTGGGTCGCCAAAGCATCCATCAATGGCGGCGACAGGCAGTCGTACGGAGTAAGCCCGAGTTCGGCCAAGGTGGCCCTGACGGCGCCCATGTTGTCCGGTTTGGCGCCGGACTCGATGATCGACGATACAAAAGCGGCAAATGTCGGTTGCGCCCAGCCGGACTGTGTCGAGCGCTCGGTGTGAACGAAGTCGAGGCCGAAAAATGCATGCTGGGTGTTTTCGATGCGGCCGTACATGTGCACGCCGCAGGCGGTGCAGGCGTGGCGCCTGATGGTGGTGTCCGGATCGACCACGTTCAGTTTGTCGGCGTTGGCGGTGACGGCAACGTTTTCGCGCGATATCACGGCAACCTGGGAAAACATCGCGCCTTCCGGTTTCCAGCACTTGGTGCAACCGCAGACGTGGTTGTGGGCGGTCTGCCCGCTGAGCACCACGGTGACCGGGTCGGTCGCGCACAGGCACGTCAAGGTGCCGCCGCTAAAACCTTCGACGGTCGGTTTGATACCGGCATCGACGGCCGGATGGATTTTCACTGCATTTTCCATAATATGTCCCTTGGTTTTGGTTGATTTAGTTACCTAACTACCGCTACCGGCGCGGGCTGGTGCCACGACGGTCATGTGAACGGCACTGCACCAGCAAAAAAATCGCCTGCTATTGCTCCGCATGAAAACGCAGGTGATCCTCGACGAACGTCGAAATGAAAAAATAGCCATGGTCGTAGCCGGCATGCCGGCGCAAGCGCAGCGGCTGCTGCGCATTGGCGCAAGCTTGTTCGAACGCCTCCGGAAACAGCTGCGCGGCAAGGAAGCCATCGGCCAGGCCCTGGTCGATCAAAATGCCTTTCGGGAACGGCGCATGGCGGCTTGCCATCAGCGCGCTGGCGTCGTTCAGCCGCCAGTGTTCCTGGCTGTCGCCCAGATATCCCGTAAACGCTTTTTGGCCCCAGGCGCACTGGCTTGGCGCGCAGATCGGCGCGAAGGCCGATACCGATCGGAACAATTCCGGATGACGCAGCGCCAGCACCAGCGCACCGTGCCCCCCCATCGAATGGCCGAAGATGCCGACCCGCGCAACATCGACCGGTAATTGCGCCACAACCAGTTGATGCAGCTCGAGTACATAGCTATGCATCTTGTAATGCGCGTTCCACGGCGGCTCGGTGGCGTCGACATAAAAGCCCGCCCCCAGCCCAAAATCCCAGCTGGCCGCTTCGCCGTCGATGGCCGCGCCGCGCGGGCTGGTGTCGAGCGTCACCAATATCATTCCCAGTTCGGCGGCCACGCGCTGGGCACCGCCCTTGAGCATGAAGGTTTCCTCGGTACAGGTCAGGCCGGCCAGGTAAAACAAGGCGGGCAGCTTGCCGCCGTGCGCCTGCGCCGGCAGGAACACCGAGAAACGCATCGGCAGGCCGATTGCATGCGACTGATGCGAATAGAAGCGCTGCACGCCGCCAAAGCAGGTGTGTTCGCTGATCAGTTCAAGCGTTTCAATGGTACTCATGGCGTTAATAGAGGACGACGGAACGGATCGACTCGCCGCTTTTCATCAGATCGAAACCTTCGTTGATGCGTTCCAACGGCAGCGTGTGGGTAATCAGGTCGTCGATATTGATTTTGCCGTCCATGTACCAGTCGACGATTTTCGGCACGTCGGTGCGTCCGCGCGCGCCGCCGAAAGCGGAACCTTTCCATTCGCGCCCGGTGACCAGCTGGAACGGGCGCGTGCTGATCTCCTGGCCGGCCGCTGCCACGCCGATGATGAAGGACTGGCCCCAGCCCTTGTGGGTGCATTCGAGCGCCTGGCGCATGGTGGTGGTGTTGCCGATGCATTCGAACGAATAATCGGCGCCGCCATCGGTCAATTGGACGATATGGTCGACGACGTTGCCGACCTCTTTCGGATTGACGAAATGGGTCATGCCGAACTTGCGCGCCATCTCGATACGCCCGGGATTGATGTCGACGCCGATGATCTTGTCAGCGCCGACCATCTTGGCGCCCTGGATGACGTTCAGGCCGATACCGCCGAGGCCGAACACCACCACGTTGGCGCCCGCCTCGACCTTGGCCGAAAACACCACCGCGCCAACGCCGGTCGTCACGCCGCAGCCGATGTAACAGGCTTTATCGAAAGGCGCGTCTGAGCGGATTTTCGCCAGGGCGATTTCCGGCACCACGATGTAATTGGAAAACGTCGAGGTGCCCATATAGTGCAACAGCGGTTTGCCATCGATCGAGAAGCGCGAGGTGCCGTCCGGCATCAGGCCGCGCCCTTGCGTCGCGCGAATCTGCTGGCACAGGTTGGTCTTGCGCGACAGGCAAAACTTGCATTGCCGGCATTCCGGCGTGTACAAGGGAATGACGTGGTCGTCTTTTTTGACGCTCGTCACGCCCGGTCCGACCTCGAGCACGATGCCGGCGCCTTCATGCCCCAAAATCGCCGGGAAGATGCCTTCCGGGTCGGCCCCGGACAGGGTGTAGTAATCGGTATGGCAGATGCCGGTGGCCTTGATTTCAACCAGCACTTCGCCGGCCTTCGGGCCTTCCAGGTCGACTTCTTCGATCGTCAAGGGCGAAGCGGCTTTCCAGGCAACAGCGGCTTTGGTTTTCATGGATCAGGTTTTCCAATTAGAGGTGATGAAGCTGGCGCCGGCGCACGCGGCGCGACAACTTATTCTCTTAATAGCAAAACACATGCCACTCAATTTTCGCGCCAAGGCAATGGATGGCCAGCATGCCAGAGCACACCAGAAGGCCGAGACTGTTAGGAAACCGGAACACCGGGCGCTCCGGCGTGTTCGGTTAATGGAACAGGTGGGCGAACAGGTGCGAGCGAGCCGCAGGCCTGGCCTGGCCCGCAGAAAAATCAGGCGGGCCGATGGCCAAGCGCGATGACGCAAGCACCAAGCAGCGCCAGAGCGACGCCGGTGTAATCGTTCCATGTCGGGGTAACCCGGTCGACGACGTACAGCCACGCCAGCGCGGTGGCAATGTAGACGGCGCCATAGGTCGCATAAACCCTGCCGCTGGCGGCCGGATGCAGTGTCAGCAGCCACACGAAGGCCGCCAGGCTGATCGCCGCCGGCACCAGCAGCCAGGCCGACGCTTTCCCGGTCAGCCACAGCATCGGTAAATAGCAGCCCACCAGTTCGGCCACCGCGGTGGCCGCGAACAGGCCCAGGGTGCGGGCCAGGTCGAGCGCATCGGTGCTCATGGGCGGTTTAATTCGGTGCTGGAAAATGCCGGTGCAAAGTCGCGGCAGCGCTTAATCAACGACATCAACGACATCAACGATAGGCGCTTGAGCTCCTCGTCGCGATAGGTGCGTTGGCCGTTTGCAGCGCGCAAGAGGCGCGGCGGCGAGCCGATTGGCGCGCAATAACGGATCGTCGGGACCGGGCATCGCGTCTGCATGGACAGCGCGCAGATCGTCATGGTCGATGTGGACAGATGCATTCCTCGCAAACCTATGACAACAATATTGATGGCCAAGTCATCGCGTTTCCCGGCGTCTATCCCACGCCGGTCTAAGAAACGCTGCTGACGGCGCTGTGTTTCGCCGTGCTATGGTCGCTGCGCAAGCACCGCTTCAAGCCTGGCTGGCTCGGTGCGGTGAATCTGGTGCTGCCGGTCTCGAGCGCCTGGCGATCGAGCAAATCGGCGTCAATCCGGTGTTCGATTTATTCGGCGTGCGCGCCACGCAGGCGGAGATGATCGCGATCGGGCGATCAGCCGATCGACACGCCGGCGCCATGCGCCTGCTCGTCGGCATGGTACGAACTGCGCACCATCGCGCCGACCGCCGCGTGCACGAAGCCCATTTTATAAGCTTGCGCTTCGAACATTTTAAACACGTCCGGGTGCACGTAGCGGCGCACCGGCAGGTGCGAATTCGACGGCGCCAGGTACTGGCCGATGGTCAGCATCTCGACGTTGTGCTCGCGCAAGTCGCGCATCACCTGCAGAATTTCTTCGTCGGTTTCGCCAAGGCCCACCATGATGCCGGACTTGGTGACCGCCTGCGGGTACAGCGCCTTGAAGTCGCGCAGCAGTTCGAGCGAGTGCTTGTAGTCGGCGCCGGGGCGCGCTTCCTTGTACAAGCGCGGCACGGTCTCCAAGTTGTGGTTCATGACGTCCGGCAGGCCGTCTTTAAAAATCGCCAGCGCCTTGGCGAGGCGGCCGCGGAAGTCCGGCACCAGCACTTCGATGCGGGTTTTCGGCGCCAGCGCGCGGGTTTGCTGAATGCACTCGACGAAGTGGCCGGCGCCGCCGTCGCGCAGGTCGTCGCGGTCGACCGAGGTGATGACGACGTACGACAGGCGCAGTTCGGCGATGGTCTTCGACAAGTTGCGCGGTTCATCCACGTCGAGCGGGTCCGGGCGGCCGTGGCCGACGTCGCAGAACGGGCAGCGGCGGGTGCATTTGTCGCCCATGATCATAAAGGTCGCAGTGCCTTTGCCAAAGCATTCGCCGATGTTCGGGCAGCTCGCCTCTTCGCACACCGTCACCAGCTTGTTGGCGCGCAGAACTTCCTTGATTTCGTAAAATCGGCTGGAAGCAGACGCTGCCTTGACGCGGATCCAGTCCGGCTTTTTGAGGCGCTCGAATTCGGCAACCGGCACGATCTTGATCGGGATGCGCGACGTCTTGCTGGCGCCTTTTTGCTTGTCGCTGGCGTTGTAGGCCGGGGCGGTGTCGGTGTCAAGAGTCATGTGGCTGCGCGCCCAAACGGGCTTCGGTTAGTTGTTCGGCTGGCTCCAGCAGGCTGATCGTTGCCAGCTGCCTTACCAGTTCATGCGCCAGCGCCTGCTGCACGTCGGCCAGCGCCGCCGTCACGCCCAGGCTGCGCATGTCCACCGTCGCCAGGCCAGCATAGCCGCACGGGTTAATCCAGGAAAACGGCGCCAGATCCATCGCCACGTTGAGCGACACGCCGTGATAGGTGCAGCCGTTGCCGCGCACTTTCAAGCCGAGCGCGGCAATTTTTGCGCCTTTGCGCTCGCCGCCGGCCAGGTAGATGCCCGGCGCGCCGGCAATCCGCTCCCCGTCCAGATTATACGCCGCCAGCACTTCGATGATCGCTTGCTCGATTTTGTGGACAAATTGCTTTGCGTATAACTTGCCCCCCGGCTTGTTACGCCGCAGGTCCATCAGCAGGTAAATCACCACCTGGCCGGGGCCGTGGAAGGTGACTTCACCGCCGCGGTCGGTTTGAATCACCGGGACGTCGTGCGCCGCCAGCACGTGCGAGCGGTCGGCCCCCAGGCCCAGCGTAAACACCGGCGGGTGCTCGACGATCCATAGTTCGTCTTGTGTGGCGGTGTCGCGGGCATCGGTAAAGGCGCGCATCGCGGCAAACACGGGCGCGTACTCGGCGCGGCCGAGGTCGCGGATGATGGCCGGCGCTTGGCGGGTTGAGGTCATGTGGGCGGTCGCTGACAGGTTATGGAGCGCTGTCATTATAAGGGAGCAGGGGTGCGGGCGCTGGCACCGGCCCCTTCGGATTAGCGGCGGCGATGAATAGCCCGGGCCTTGCCCTTACATCACGATCTTGACCATGGGGTGGCCCGACAGCGCGCGGTACAGGTCGTCGAGCTGGGCGCGGCTGGTGGCGCGCACCATCACGGTCAGGCCGGTGTAGTTGCCCTTGGCCGAAGGCCGCACTTCCAGGCGGCCGAGGTGGAACGTCGGGTCATACTCGAGCACGACGTCGACAACGGTGGCGGCGAAGTCTTCATGTGTGGCGCCCATCACCTTGATCGGGAAGTCGCTCGGGTATTCGATCAGGGAGTCGACGGGGGGAATCGGTTGCATGGCGGGTCCTGTCTTGAAGTGAAATGAAGCAGCTGCCCGCGGTAACGGGCTGGCATGACTGCATTGTAGTCAAAGTCCGGGTTTGAACAAAGCGCCGGCGCTGGACGCGCAAAACGGCAAACCGCTGGGCTGAGGTTTCCAGCCCAGCCGTCATGTCACCGTTCGCGTTCTCCGTCGCGCTTATGGTCGCCCCGGAAAGGGCGCGGCGCCGGTTCCCCCGCGGCCGGCTGGGGCGCATGGCGCAGCGGCGCAGCAGCAGAAGCAGGAGCAGGAGCTGACGGCGGCGGCGGCGGCGGCGGCGGCGGCGCAGCAGCCGGCACAGGCTGCGGCGCATGGCGCAGCATGGCTGGTGGGGGC
>NZ_PDOB01000037.1 GCF_002760665.1 Massilia psychrophila
GATGCGCGCCGGCGTGGCCGAGGTGCTGCCGGCGCCGGTCGCACCGCTCGACCTGGCGGCGGCGGTGGAGCGCGTCGCCCGCAAGCAGCGCGGCCTGGCGCCGCGTGCGGTCGGCAAACTGTTCGCCTTCATTGCCTGCAAGGGCGGCAGTGGCGCCACCTTCCTCGCCACCAGCCTCGGCTTCCAGCTGGCGGAGGCCAAAACAGTGCTGCTAGTCGACCTGAACCTGCAGTTCGGCGACGCCCTGTCGTTCGTGCATGACGCCCGGCCCGCCTCGACGCTGGCCGACGTCGCGCGCGACATCGGCCGCCTCGACGCCTCCTTCCTGGCCGCCAGCACGGTCAGGGTGGCGCCCAATTTCAGCATCCTGGCGGCACCGGACGACCACACGCAGGCACTCGACATCACGCCAAGCCAGGTCGAGGCGGTGCTGGCGCTGGCGGTACTGCACTACGATTTCGTGCTGCTCGACGTCGGCCGCGCGATCGACACGCTGAGCATCAAGGCGCTCGACCATGCCAGCACCATTTTCGTCGTCATGCAAGCCGGCCTGCCGTCGATCCGCAACGCCAAGAAGATGCTGGCGATTTTCAAATCGCTCGATTACGGCGCCGACAAGATCGAGCTGATCGTCAACCGCTTCGACAAGAAAGGGACGATCGGCGTCGCCAACATCGAACGCGCGCTGGGCAAGTTCAAGCTGCACACGGTGCCGAACTCGTACAAGCAGGTGACCGCCTCGATCGACCATGGTGACCCGTTGATGACGACCGCGCGCGCCAACCCGGTGTCGCGCAACCTGGCCGACTTCGCGCGCGTGCTCAGCCCGCGCCCGGCGGTCGGGCGCAGCCTGTTCGAACGCCTGCTCGGACGCGGCGCCGCCGGCCCCCGGTTGTCCTCCCACACCACGGAAGAGCGCCATGTCGTTCCGTGAAAAACTCAGCGCCGCTCCACAGGCCGTCCCCCGCGTCCCGGGGCAGGATACCGCCGACGGCTACCACGCGCTCAAGGGCAGCATCCACCTGAAATTGCTCGACAAGTTCGACCTTGCCGTACTCGAGGCACTGCCGGCGCCGCAGTTGCGCCTCGAAATTGCGGCGATGGTCGAACACCTGCTCGACGAGGAACCGGCTGCCATCAACGAGCTCGAACGGCGCACCTTGATCCGCGACATCCAGCACGAAATGCTTGGCTTCGGCCCGCTCGAACAGCTGATGGCCGACCCGACCGTGTCCGACATCCTGGTCAACAGTTTTTCCCAGATCTACGTCGAACGCAAGGGCCGGCTCGAACTGTCCAGCGTGCGCTTCGCCGACGAGAAGCACCTGCTGCGCATCATCGACAAGATCGTCTCGCTGGTGGGGCGGCGCATCGACGAGTCGAGCCCGATGGTCGACGCCCGCCTGCCCGACGGCTCGCGCGTCAACGCGGTGATCCCGCCGGTGGCGCTGGACGGGCCGATGATGTCGATCCGCCGCTTCGCCCACATCCCTTTGAAAATGCACAACCTGGTCGACGACCTGCGCAGCCTGACGCCGGACATGGCCGCTGTCCTCGAGGGCCTGTGCAAGGCCAAGGTCAACATGATCATTTCGGGCGGCACAGGCGCCGGCAAAACCACCCTGCTCAACATCCTCTCCGGCTTCATCCCGCTGGCCGAACGCGTCGTCACCATCGAGGACGCCGCCGAGCTGCAGATGCAGCAGCCGCACGTGGTGCGCATGGAGACGCGGCCGGCCAACATCGAGGGCAAGGGCGAGATCACCCAGCGCGCCCTGGTGCGCAACGCGCTGCGCATGCGGCCCGACCGGATCATCATTGGCGAGGTGCGCGGCGCCGAGGCGGTCGACATGCTGCAGGCGATGAACACCGGCCACGACGGCTCGCTGACGACGATCCACGCCAACAACGCGCGCGACGCGCTGTCGCGGCTGGAAAACATGATCGGCATGGCCAACCTGAATTTGCCGCACAAGGCCGCACGCCAGCAGATCGCCTCGGCCATCACGGTCGTCATCCAGGCGCTGCGCCTGATCGACGGCAAGCGCAAGATCACCAGCATCCAGGAAATTACCGGCATGGAAGGCGACATCATCACGATGCAGGAGATTTTCGCCTTTCGCCAGACCGGCGTCGGCGCCGACGGCACCGTCGAAGGCTATTTTCAGGCCACCGGCGTGCGGCCCAAGTTCAGCGAACGGCTGCGTGCGTTCGGCGTCACCCTGCCCGACACCATGTTCGACACCAGCCGCCATTACCAGTGAATTTTCAGTGAAAATAAAGGAGCGATCATGCTGCCCAAGGCCGCGGAACAAATCCAGCAATTCCCCTTGATGGTGTCGGTGCTGGTGTTCGTCGCCGTCGTGCTGCTGCTCGAGGGGGTGTACCTGATGTGGCGCGCCTACCGCGGACCGGCGGCGACCAAGGTTGCGCAGCGGTTGCAGGCGCTGTCGGCGGCGGCCGACGGCTCGGCGCAGTCATCGCTGCTGCGCCAGCGCATGATGAGCGAGCTGCCGCCGCTCGAGCGATTGCTGCTGCGCCTGCCGCGCGCCCACCAGCTCGACCGCTGGATCCTGCAGGCCGGCCTGCATTGGCCGGTGTCCACCCTGCTGCTCGGCTCGCTGGCGCTCGGCGCCACTATCCTGCTGGCGGCAACGTCGCTGCTGCACCAGCCGCTGTGGACCGGCATGGCCGCGGGCGCGGCGGCGGCCGTTGCGCCGCTGGCATACGTGCGGCACAAACGCGCTCGAAGGCTCATCAAGCTCGAGCAGCAACTGCCCGACGCCCTCGACCTGATGGCGCGCGCGCTGCGCGCCGGCCACGCCTTCGGCGCCGGCCTGCAGATGATCGGCGAGGAGATGGCCGAGCCGATCGCCGGCGAGTTCCGCTTCGTCCACGACGAGGTCAACTTCGGCGTGTCGCTCGAACAGGCGCTTGCCAATTTCTCGGTGCGGGTGCCGGTCACGGACGTGCGCTACTTCGTTGTCGCGGTCCTGATCCAGCGCGATTCTGGCGGCAACCTGACCGAGGTCTTGGCTAATCTCTCCCGCCTGATTCGCGAACGCCTGAAGTTGTTTCGGCACGTGCGGGTGCTGTCGGCCGAGGGCCGCATGTCGGCCTGGCTGCTGTCGCTGATGCCGTTCGCCATTGCCCTGCTGATGACTGTTTTTAACCCCACTTTCATGGCGCCGCTGTGGAACGACCCGATGGGCGTGGCGATCGTGCGCGGCATGCTGCTGTCGATGGCCTTCGGCGTTTTAATGCTGCGCAAAATCATTCGCATCCGCATCTGAGGAGACTGCCATGTTGATACTCGCCGCCCTGGTCTTTCTGTCCGTCGCCGCCGCCGCCGGCGGCATTTTCCTGCTGCTGGCGCCTAACCGCCTGGGTCGGCGCCTGCACACCATCGGCAACCCGACCGGCAAGCCCGACTGGAGCGTGACGGTGGCGCAGGCGATCGGCCCGTTCGCCGGCATCATGGCGCCTTCCGGCGACTGGGAGCACGCGCCGCTGCGCCTGCGCTTCATCAACGCCGGCTGGCGGCGCGAGGATGCGCGGCTGATCTACTTCGGCGCCAAGACGGTGCTGCCGCTGGCGCTGGCGCTGGCGATCTACGCGTTGCTGCGCGCCTTCAGCAGCGTCGACGACATGACGGCGATGATGTGCCTGATGATCGGCGCGCTGGTCGGCTGCTATGTGCCGAACCTGGTGCTGGCGATCAAGCTGCGCGAGCGCAAGCGCACCATTTTCGAGAACTTCCCGGATGCGGCCGACCTGATGCTGGTGTGCGTCGAAGCCGGCCTTGGGCTGGACGCGGCGCTGGCCAGGATCACCGACGAGATCCGACTTTCCAGCCCGGCGCTTGCCGAAGAGCTGCACCTGACCAACCTCGAACTGCGCGCCGGCGCCAGCCGCGCCCAATCGCTGCGCAACCTGGCGCTGCGCACCGGTATCGAGGAGATCGGCACCTTCGCCACCATGCTGGCGCAGTCCGACAAGTTCGGCACCAGCATCGGCGAATCGCTGCGGGTGTTTTCCGAAGACCTGCGCCACAAGCGCCAGGCGCGCGCCGAGGAGCACGCCGCCAAGGTGCCGACCAAGATGCTGATCCCGCTGGTGCTGTGCATTTTCCCGGCGATCCTGATGGTGATACTGGGGCCGGCGATGATCGTCATCATCCGCACCATCGGGCCGATCCTCAGCGCCGGTTGAGGGGGGCCGTCCGCTGCCTGGCCGTCTTGGTGCGTACCAGCGCGTGGCGCACCGCATACACATACAACTCGAGCCGGCTGGCCACGCCCAGCTTGCGATAGATCGACGTCAAGTGGTTACGCAGCGTGTGCTCGGAAATAAACAACTGCGCGGCCAGCACATGGTTGGCGCTGCCGCTGTGTTCGACGGTGGCCTTGACGATGTCGCGTTCGCGCGTCGTCAGTTGCGTGTGCCGGGCCAGTTCGGGGTCAAGCCGCTGCGCGGCGCGCGCATCGAACACCTGGCCGAACACCCGCCCCATCGTGCCGGCGTCGAACCACAGTTCGCCGCGATGGATTTTTTCGATTGCCTTGAGTACCTGTTCGGCCGCCACTTCCTTGTGCAGGATACCGCGGGCGCCGCGCCGCACCGCCAGGTCGAGCGTACCGGTGTCGCGCTCGGCGGTCAGCAGCAGCGCCCGCGACAGGCCGTTGGCCAGCAGCTCCGGCAGGAAATCGATCATGCAGACGCCATCCAGGTCGATGTCGAGCAGGATCACGTCCGGCGCCAGTTGCGCCGCCTTGGCCAGCGCGTCGGCGCAGGTGCGCGCGGTGCCGACGACCCCCATGCGCGGGCGTTCGCCGTCGATCAGCTTCTGCAGGCCCCACAGCATGACCTGGTGGTCTTCGACCAGCAGCACGCCGATGGCCGCGCCGGGCGCCGCCGGCACTGGGCCGCTCATATCGGAATCTCGACGCATACGACCGTGCTGCCCAGCGGCCCCTGGCGCACCGAGGCGGTGCCGCCCAGCGCGGTGGCGCGCGCGTTGATCGAGCGCGGCAGGAAGGCCAGTGGCGGCCCAGCGCTGCCGTTTTCACTGTCGTTGCTGATCTCGATACGCAGCAAGCGCTCGCTGCAGCGCAGCCACACCGCGCCATGTTTCGCTTGCGTGTGGTGGCAGATATTGCTCAGGCCTTCGCGCACGATCTGCAGCACTTCCGCCGTGAGGCGGTCGCCGAAGCCTACCTGTCCCTCCATGTGGATACGGATGTCGACGCCGTACACCGCCATCGCCTGCTCGCTCTGCAGCTGCAGCGCCGCCAGGCACACCGGCACCTGCATGCCGGGGTCGACGCCGACGCCAAGGGCGAAGTCGCGCAATTGCGTGATCACGCCTTGGCTCACCGCCAGTAATTTGTCGATTTCGCCGATCAGCGGATTGGCCGGGTCGGCCCGCTTGCGCAGCGCCACCAGGGCGAACTGGAGGCCGACGTAAGGCTGGATTACGCTGTCGTGCACGTCGAGTGCGAGTTTTTTGCGCGTTAGCCGGGCCGCGTCGGAAGCAATACGGTCGAGCAAATCGATGCGGTCGATGACGTGCAGGCCTTGCGCGACAATCTGCGCCAGGAACAGCGCGTCGGTGCGGCCCAGCTGGCGCCGGCGGCTGGTAACGTAGATGCGGCCCTTGCCGCGGCCCAGAACCAGCGGCGCACTGATGAAGCAATCGGCCTCCAGCAGGTCGGCCAGGGCGGCCAGCTGCGCGCTGTCGAACCGGCGCCAGCGCGACGGCTCGCCGGCGTGGCTGAGTGCGGTTGGCGGCAGCAGGCGCCAGTGGCGCCATTCCGCCAGGCCGCGGCGATACAGCAAAATATGGGTGCGCGGAAACGGCAGCAGCGCAAGCGCCAGCGCCGCATCGACCGGATCGGCCGGCACCGTCAACGGGCCGCCGGCGCCGACGCAGCGGCAGCCATACTGGCCGGTGTCGCGCTCTTCGAGCAGCACGATGCAACGCTCGGCACCAAAAAAAGCGCGGGTGTTTTCAAGCGCCGCCGTCAAGCTGCGGTCGACCCCGAAACGCGGATTGCAGGCCCTGTTCAAATCGCGCAGCAGTGCCAACCGGCAGTGCGCCTGGATGCTGCGTTCGCTCATCAACGCAATCGCGTAACCGAGCGCGAGCAGGAAGGCAGCGCCCAACAGCAACTGCTGCTGGGCGGCGCCCGGCGTCTCGGCCAGGGCGCCGCCGCAGTACAGCACCGCCGAGCCGATGGCAATACGCCCGCCTTCGTGCAGCCCCCAGCGCATCGAGCCAACAATCATGGCGAGCATCAGGAAAATAATGGGCAGAATATCGACATGGCCGCCGACGGCAAAGATGACGGAAGCGGCAGCCATGTCGAGCCAGTGCATCAGCCTGCCTCGCGACCAGGGCAGGCGGTATTCGGCGCACACCGACACGGCCATGCAGGTCGCCGCATAGCAGGCCAGCAGCAGCAGCGCGGCGGCGTGGCTGCGGGCGTCGCCGCGCGGATCGACGACGATCGCGAGCAAGGCCGACAATGCCAGCAACAGCCTGATGCGCCCCATTACCTGGGCATCGGCGAACTGCGATTGCGGCCCGGTGAGAGGCCCATATTTGGGGGGTGGGCATGGCGGCATGGGCAAGCTGAATCCTCGTATCGCCGTCGCAGCGCGCAGCGTTTCCCTGAATGAAGTTGCTATTTATATATTAACAGTTTATTGTATGTTATAATGCTTGCAACTACATGACGTGGCGCAGGACCATCAGCACTTCTCGTCCTTCCCGTTGCGCACCTTGCCTTCAGCGATCCGTCCGGTCGCCTTCCCAACAGTAAAATCTCCGAGCCCCTTTCCTTTCCCTTTTTCCTCATGACCGAAGCACTCGCTCCATCCTACGACGCGATCATCGTCGGCAGCGGCCCTGGCGGGGCGACGGTCGCGCGCCAGCTTGCCCGGCGCGGTTGGCGCGTGCTGGTGCTCGAACAAGGCAGCGCGGCGCCGCTGGCCGGCACGCTCAAACAGGTGGCAAGCATCGCGGCGGTGCCGGGCAAAGGGATGTTCATCGGGCGCGATGCATCGCTGCTGGTGCAAGGCGTTGCCGCCGGCGGCAGCTCGACAATCAACTTCGCCACCGCGGCCAACCCGCCGTTGGCCATGTTCGCGGCCCACGGCATCGACCTGGGCCCGGCCCTCAACCAGCTGCGCGCGGAACTGCCGATCGGCCCCCTGCCCGATGCGCTGGTCGGTCCCATGGCGGCGCGCATCATGCAGGCCGCCCGCTCGCTCGGCATCGACTGGCAAAAGCTCGACAAGATGATCCGCCCGTCGACATGCCGCAGCGGCTGCTGGCGCTGCGCCTACGGCTGCCCGTTCGGCGCCAAATGGAGCGCGCGCGACTTTCTCGACGAAGCGGGCCGGCACGGCGCGCAGTTGTTCGATCGCGCCAGGGTGGAACGCGTACTGTTCGAGGATGGCCGCGCGAGCGGCGTCGAATTTGAGCGCGGCGGACAGCTGCAAGTTGCCAGCGCGCCGGTCGTGGTGCTGGCCGGCGGCGGCGTCGGCAGCCCGCGGCTGCTGCACGCATCCGGACTGCGGGGGCGTACCAGCAGTTTTTTCAGCGATCCCGTGATCGCCGTGATGGGCAGCGTCGGCGGCATCGACGGCGGTGCCGAAGTGCCGATGGCGGCCGGCGTGCGCTTCGACGCCCTCGGCATCACGCTGGCAGACATGACGTTGCCGAAACCGATGTACCAGGGCTTCACCGCGCAAGCCGGACGGTTCGACCGCCTGTTCGCGCATCGCCGCACGCTTTCCATCATGGTCAAGATCCGCGACGAAATCGGCGGCGCCGTTGGCCCGCGCTGGGCCAGCAAACCCTTGCAGGCGCCGGACCGGCAAAAGCTCGATCAAGGCGTCGGCATGGCGCGCGACATCCTGGCCGCGGCGGGAGCGACGCACGTTTTTCAAAGCCGCCATTTCGCCGCTCACCCGGGCGGCAGCGTGCGCATCGGCGACGGCGTCGACAGCGATTTGCAGGCCGCCGGCGCGGAGAATTTGTTCGTCTGCGACGCCTCGGTGATTCCGCAGGCGTGGGGGTTACCGCCGACGCTGACCTTGCTGTGTCTTGGGACGCGTCTTGGAGAGCATTTAGCAGCGCGATAAGCTGCAGGCCGCCCCCGTAACAGACAAAAAACCGCCAGGGCTTGCGCGCTGGCGGTTTTCTATCGGCCGAAGCCGGGGTAAAACTTACGCTGCAGGAGCCGCAGGCGCTTCCGCACCTTCAGCCGCCTTCATTGACAGCTTCAAACGCCCGCGGTCATCGGTTTCCAGAACCTTGACGCGCACTTGCTGGCCTTCTTTCAGGTAGTCGGCAACCGCGTTGACGCGCTCGTTGGCGATCTGCGAGATGTGCAGCAGGCCGTCCTTGCCCGGCATGACCTGGACGATGGCGCCGAAGTCGAGCAGTTTCAGCACGGTGCCGTCGTAGGTCTTACCTACTTCGACCGACGCGGTCAATTCTTCGATGCGGCGCTTGGCTTCCTGGCCGGCGGCGGCGTCGACGGACGCGATGGTGACCACGCCTTCGTCGCTGATGTCGATCTGGGTGCCGGTTTCTTCGGTCAACGCGCGGATGACGGCGCCGCCCTTGCCGATCACGTCACGGATCTTCTCCGGGTTGATCTTGATGGTGATCAGGCGCGGGGCGAAGTCCGACAGTTCGGTCTTCACGTGCGGCATGGCTTTTTGCATTTCAGCGAGGATGTGATCGCGCCCTTCCTTGGCTTGCGCCAACGCCACTTGCATGATCTCCTTGGTGATGCCCATGATCTTGATGTCCATCTGCAGCGCGGTGATGCCGGTGGCAGTACCCGCTACCTTGAAGTCCATGTCGCCGAGATGGTCTTCGTCGCCGAGGATGTCGGACAGCACGGCGAACTTGCCGCCTTCCTTGATCAGGCCCATCGCGATGCCGGCGACGTGCGCCTTCATCGGTACGCCGGCGTCCATCAGCGCCAGGCAGCCGCCGCACACCGACGCCATCGACGACGAACCGTTCGATTCGGTGATTTCCGACACCAGGCGCACGGAGTAGCTGAAGTCTTCCGGGTTAGGCAAGGCGGCGATCAGCGCGCGCTTGGCGAGGCGGCCGTGGCCAATTTCGCGCCGCTTCGGCGTACCCACGCGGCCGGTTTCGCCGGTGGCGAACGGAGGCATGTTGTAGTGCATCATGAACGAATCGGTGTACTCGCCCATCAGCGCATCGATCTTCTGGCTGTCGCGCGCGGTGCCGAGGGTAGCCACCACCAATGCCTGCGTTTCGCCGCGGGTGAACAGGGCCGAACCGTGGGTACGCGGCAGGATGCTGGTGCGGATCGAGATTGGACGCACGGTGCGGGTGTCGCGCCCGTCGATGCGCGGCTCGCCGTTCAGGATCTGCGAACGCACAACGCTCGCTTCGATGTCGAACAGGATGTTGCCGATTTCCGAGCTGTCGATGTCGCCCAGGTTGTTGGCCAGCGATTCGGCCGTCAGGTCGGCGACCACTTCCGAGAACGCGGCCTTGAGCTTGGCGGTACGGGCCTGCTTGTCCTTGGTCTGGTAGGCGTCGTTGATCTTGGCGTCGGCAAAGTTCTTGACGCGGGCGATCAGCGCTTCGTTCTTGGCAGGCGGGGCCCATTCGACTTCCGGCTTGCCGCCATCGCGCACCAGGTCATGGATGGCGTCGATGACCACTTTCATCTGGTCGTGGCCGAAGACGACGGCGCCGAGCATGATTTCTTCCGACAGTTGCTGGGCTTCCGACTCGACCATCAGCACGGCCGTTTCGGTACCGGCGACGACCAGGTCCATCTGGCTCGTCTTGAGCTGGGTGGTGGTCGGGTTCAGGATGTACTGGCCATTGGCGTAACCGACGCGGGCGGCGCCGATCGGGCCGCTGAACGGCACGCCCGACACGCACAGCGCGGCCGATGCGCCGATCATGGCGGCGATGTCCGGGTCGATCTCAGGATTGACCGACAGCACGTGAATGATGATCTGGACTTCGTTCAGGTAGCCTTCCGGGAACAGCGGACGGATCGGACGGTCGATCAGGCGCGACGTCAATGTCTCTTTTTCGGAAGGACGGCCTTCGCGCTTGAAAAAACCGCCCGGGATTTTACCGGCAGCGTAGGTTTTTTCGACGTAATCGACCGTCAGCGGGAAGAAGTCCTGGCCCGGCTTGGCGTCCTTGCGCGCGACCACGGTTGCCAGCACGACGGTGTCTTCGATCGACACCAGCACGGCGCCGGATGCCTGACGGGCGATTTCGCCAGTCTCCAGGGTGACCTGGTGTTGACCGTACTGGAAGGTTTTCGTAACTTTGTTAAACATGGGTAATCCCTTTCTATTTGCCGACAGATTTTCAGGAGCTGTCGTTCACCTCACCGCAGGTGGCCTTTTTTGGGCCGCCTTTACTACTTACAAATGCAAAATGCCCGCGACAGTCAGACTGGCGCAGGCATTTTCGATCAGATCGAGTGGGGCAATTACTTGCGCAGACCGAGTTTGGCGATCAGGTCGCGATAACGGGTAGCGTCTTTGCTCTTCAGGTAAGACAGCAGGCTCTTACGACGGTTGACCATCATGATCAGGCCGCGACGCGAGTGGTGATCCTTGGCGTGGGCTTTGAAGTGGCCGTTCAGTTCGTTGATGCGTGCGGTCAGCAGGGCGACCTGGACTTCCGGCGAGCCGGTGTCGTTTTGGCCACGGGCGTTGTCCGCGATGATGGCGGCTTTGTCGATATTTTCTACGGTCATGATATTACCTTTCACATGCGGTGCAAGAGTCTGAACCCAGCGCACCGTGAACTTCGATTAACGAGCTGGTCCAAATGGCCAGACCCGTGAGTATAGGGGAAAACTGTTCGTGCGGCCAGTGTTCATTACATACCGGGTCGGGCATGATAAGATTTTTGCGGCGCTTAAAGTAAAACCGAGGAAAAATTATGCGAAAAACCAGCATCAGCATCGTCGTCGCCGCTGTATTTGCCCTGGGCGGCTGCGCCGGCCTTGGCGGGCCGCCGCCGGCGGTGGGCGATTCGGCCGATACCGTCAAGCTCAAGCTGGGCCAGCCGACGTCGTCGTATTCGGCTGGGCCCGAACAGCTGCTCGAATACGCCAACGGGCCAATGGGCCAGACCACGTACATGGCGCGCATCGGCGCCGACGGCCGCCTGACGGCGTTCGAGCAGGTGCTCACAGGGGAGAAATTCGCCACCATCATGGTCGGCACCGCGACCCGCGACGACGTGCTGCACACGATTGGCCGGCCGGCCGAAAGATCCTACCTGCCGCTGCGCGACTTCGAGGTCTGGTCGTACCGCTACAAGGAAAGCGGCGTGTGGAACTCGATGATGCACGTGCATTTCGACCGTGGCGGCGTGGTGCGGATGATGCAGAACGGGCCGGATCCGATGTATGAAGAGAAGCGGTTTTTTCGGTAGCTCCACCGCCGTCGTCCTGACGCACGCGGGCGACGGCAGCCCCCCTACCCCTGCGCCTTGACCCGCTCCAGCGTCGAATGCAGCTTGTTGAGTCCCGCAATATACGCCTTGGCCGAGGCGACGACGATATCCGGATCGGCCCCCACCCCATTGACGATGCGCCCCGCGCGCGACAGCCGCATCGTCACTTCTCCCTGCGACTGGGTGCCGCCGCTGATCGCGTTGATCGAAAACAGCACCAGCTCGGCGCCGCTGGCCGCTTCCTTTTCGATCGCGTTGACGGTGGCGTCGACCGGGCCGTCGCCCACGCCTTCGCAGCTGAACTCGACGCCGCCCATCGAGAACACCACCTTGGCAGTCGGCATCTCGCCCGTCTCCGAGCGCTGCGACAGCGACACGAAGCGATAGTGCTCGCCCTCGTGGGCGTGGTCTTCGGCCGAGACCAGCGCCATGATGTCTTCGTCGAAGATATCGGACTTGCGGTCGGCCAGTTCCTTGAAGCGCCCGAAGGCGGCGTTGACGTCGGCTTCCGATTCGAGCGCGATGCCCAGCTCCTGCAAGCGCGCCTTGAAAGCGTTGCGCCCCGAGAGCTTGCCGAGCACGATCTTGGTGGCGGCCCAGCCGACGTCTTCAGCGCGCATGATCTCGTAGGTTTCGCGCGCTTTCAGCATGCCGTCCTGGTGAATGCCGGACGCATGGGCGAAGGCGTTGGCGCCGACCACCGCCTTGTTCGGCTGCACCGCGAAGCCGGTGATCTGCGACACCATCTTCGAGGCGGCAACGATCTGGGTGGTGTCGATGCCCAGTTCGAATTTGTAGTAGTCGGCGCGGGTGCGCAGCGCCATCACCACTTCTTCGAGCGCCGTGTTGCCGGCCCGTTCGCCCAGGCCATTGATGGTGCATTCGATCTGGCGCGCGCCGCCGATCATCACGCCGGCCAACGAATTGGCGACCGCCAGGCCAAGGTCGTTGTGGCAGTGGACCGACCAGATGGCCTTGTCCGAATTGGGAATGCGCTCGCGCAGGCGCAACATGGTGGCGCCGAACACTTCGGGCACGGCGTAGCCGACCGTGTCGGGGAAGTTGATGGTGGTGGCGCCCTCTGCAATCACCGCCTCCAACACGCGGCACAAAAAGTCTTCTTCCGAGCGGCTGCCGTCTTCCGGGCTGAATTCGATGTCGTCGGTGTACTGGCGCGCGCAGCGGATCGCCTGGATGGCCTGTTCGAGCACCTGCTCCGGCTCCATGCGCAGCTTCATTTTCATGTGCAGGGGCGAAGTGGCGATGAAGGTGTGGATGCGTTTGCGCGCCGCTTTTTCGAGCGCTTCGGCGGCGCGCGCGATGTCGCGGTCGTTGGCGCGCGACAGCGAACAGACGACCGAGTCCTTGATGACGGCGGCAATCGCGCGGATCGCCTCGAAGTCGCCCGGCGAAGCGGCGGCGAAGCCGGCTTCGATGACGTCGACGCGCAAGCGCTCGAGCTGGCGCGCGATGCGCACTTTTTCGTCCTTTGTCATCGATGCGCCGGGCGACTGCTCGCCGTCGCGCAAGGTGGTGTCGAAAATGATCAGGCGGTTCGAGTCAGTCATGGCAGCTCCGGTAGCATAGCTAAATGATTCACATTCACGAACGCTGCCGCCGTCGAACGGTTCGACTGGTCAGCGGCGCTCGCTTGGATCGACCGGTTCGTCTTCCGTCTGGATGATGCTGACCGGCGTACCCTTTGCCAGGCGCCAGAAATACACCGCATAACCGGACAAACCGTAGATGACAAAAATCGGCCACAGCACCTTGTTGACATCCGTCGCCAGAGCGGCGATGGCGAGCACGATCAGAAACACCGCGATAAATGGCACTGTCTTGCGAAAGTTGACGTCCTTGAAACTGTAGAACGGCACGTTGGTCACCATCGTCAGGCCGGCGAACAGCGCAATGCCCCACGAAACCCACGGCAGCTGCATGCCGCTGATACCGAGGTCGGTCATCATCAAAATGTAACCGGCGACCAGCGCCGCCGCGGCCGGGCTGGGCAAACCCTGGAAAAAGCGCTTGTCGACTACTTCAATGTTCGTGTTGAAGCGCGCCAGGCGCAGCGCGGCGCCGGCGCAGTAGACAAACGCAGCGATCCAGCCGAGTTTGCCGAGGCCGCGCAGCGACCATTCGTAGATCACCAGCGCCGGCGCGGCGCCGAACGACACCATGTCGGACAGGCTGTCGTACTGGGCGCCGAATTCGGACTGGGTATTGGTCAGGCGGGCCACGCGCCCGTCCAGCGCGTCGAGCACCATGGCGATGAAGATGGCCCAGGTGGCATGCTCGAAGCGCTGGTTCATGGCCATCACGATGGCATAGAACCCGCAGAACAGCGCGGCGGTGGTGAACGCATTGGGCAGCAGGTAGATCCCGCGCCGGCGCACCGGATTGCCGTTGGCGTCAACTTTTTGACGGCCGATCTTGCCGATCTTGCTGAAGCGCGGCAGCTTCTTGACGCCTGGTTTTCTGCGGCGGGGGAATGTGGGCATGGGTTTCCGTTTCAAGTGATCGATAGCTGCGTCATTTCCTTACCCCTTATTATAGTGGGCGGATGATTAACCCAGCGAATGATACTATTACTTGAATTTAACCTTTCCGACGAGCTGCATCTGCAGCGTGGTTTCGCCCGGCTCAAAGCTCGGTTCGCCGACCTCGCCGGCGCCCTTGGCCATGCGCGCCATCGCCATCGGCGCCGCCATTTCGCCGCGCTGGGGGGCGTAGTTGCCGGAGCCTTCGAAGTCGACCGTATCGATGGTGGCGTCAAGCACCTTGCGGCCCATCGCGCCGGCGACCGACGCGATGCGCTGGTTCAGGTTGAGGTAGGTGGCGGCAATGCGCTCGGCGTCGAGCCGCTGGAGGGTAGCCGGCGCGAGGCCATAGTTCAGGCTGTTAAGGCTAAGCACTTTCTGGGCCGCCGCGGTCAGTTTCGGCAGGCCCGCCAGGCTGGTGGTTTTCACTTCGAGATACTGGCCGACGCGCCAACCGGTCGGCACCGGCTTTGGCATGATGCCGTTCGGCAGCGGCCGTTGCTCGGGAAAGATCGGATAGGTATAGTAGCCCTGGGTTTTGAGCGTCGCCTGCGGGTCTTCGCGGCGGATGATGTCGGTGCCCTGCTTCATCTTCTGGTTGACGCGCGAGGCGGCCGCAACTTTATCCTTGTCCTGCTCCTCGACCGCGAAGGTGGCGGTGACGTGGTCGTTGGCATGCGTGACTTCGCCGAAGGCGGGAACGATCACCAGCGTACCGGTGGAGGCGAGCGGAGTTTGGATTTGGGCTTGGGCCTGGGTAGCCAGCACGAGGGCGGTGGCAAGGAACAGCTTTGGCAGCGGCATGTGGTTTTTCTCCGGGTTAGTCTTTCAATATCAGGAAAGATAACCGGAAACAAGGGTTTGGGGCGCGGCAGACATGAATAGTTGCAAATTAGGCTGGGCGGTATCGCTCCGAATGGCCGCAATTGCCACGTCGTCCTCGCGGATGCGGGGACCTAATTTCACGGGATCGCCCCCAACGCATGCGTTTCCCGTGAGCGGGGAGTCGTTCCCGCCAATGGCGAAAACGACTCCTCTGCAGTTGAGCGCCGTTTGCGGCACCCTCCTGCGCGAGATTTTGCTTAGTTCTTCGACTGATCCACCAGCTTGTTCTTCGCAATCCACGGCATCATTGCGCGCAGCTTGGCGCCGACTTCCTCGATCTGGTGCTCGGAGGTCAAACGACGACGCGAGATCAGGGTCGGGGCGCCGGCCTTATTTTCCAGAATAAAACTCTTGGCGTATTCGCCGGTCTGGATGTCCTTCAGGCACTGGCGCATCGCATCCTTGGTCGCCGACGTAACAATCTTCGGACCGGTCACATACTCGCCGTACTCGGCGTTGTTCGAGATCGAGTAGTTCATGTTGGCGATGCCGCCCTCGTAGATCAGGTCGACGATCAGTTTTAATTCATGCAGGCACTCGAAGTAAGCCATCTCTGGCGCGTAACCGGCTTCCGTCAGCGTTTCGAAACCCGCCTTGATCAGCTCGACCGCGCCGCCGCACAGCACGGCCTGCTCGCCGAACAGGTCGGTCTCGGTTTCTTCGCGGAAGTTCGTTTCGATGATGCCGGCGCGGCCACCGCCGTTGGCCATGGCGTACGACAAGGCAATGTCGCGCGCCGAACCGGAAGTGTCCTGGTACACCGCGATCAGGTGCGGTACGCCGCCGCCAGCGGCGTAGGTGCCGCGCACGGTGTGGCCCGGCGCTTTCGGCGCGATCATGATGACGTCGAGGTCGGCGCGCGGCACGACTTGGCCATAGTGGACGTTAAAGCCGTGGGCGAAGGCCAGCACCGCGCCCTGTTTCGCGTTCGGCGCGACGTTGTCGGTGTAGACCTGGGCGATATTCTCGTCCGGCAGCAGGATCATGATGATGTCGGCCGCCTTGATGGCGTCGTTCACTTCGGCCACTTTCAGGCCGGCCTGCTCGACCTTGCTCCACGAAGCGCCGCCCTTGCGCAGGCCGACGGTGACGTTGACGCCCGAATCGTTGAGGTTCTGCGCATGCGCGTGGCCTTGCGAGCCGTAACCGATGATGGCAACGTTTTTGCCCTTGACGAGGGAGAGGTCGCAATCTTTATCGTAAAAAACTTTCATTGTATTTCCTATAATTATTGATGTGTGGAGGAAAAGCTGACTGCTTGTGCCGGGCTATGTTTACTTTTATCTATACTTTGAGGATGCGTTCGCCGCGGCCGATGCCGGAGCCGCCGGTGCGCACCGTCTCCAGGATCGAGGCGCGGTCGATCGAGTCGATGAAGGCATCCAGTTTGCTCTTGGCGCCGGTCAGTTCGATTGTGTACGTCTTTTCGGTGACGTCGATGACGCGGCCACGGAAGATGTCGGCGGTGCGCTTCATCTCTTCGCGCTCCTTGCCGACCGCGCGCACCTTGATCAGCATGAGCTCGCGCTCGATGTGCGCGCCTTCGGTCAGGTCAACCACCTTGACGACCTCGATCAGGCGGTTCAGGTGCTTGGTGATCTGCTCGATGATGTCGTCCGAGCCGCTGGTGACGATCGTCATGCGCGACAAGGTGGCGTCTTCGGTCGGCGCCACGGTCAGGGTTTCGATGTTGTAGCCGCGGGCCGAGAACAGGCCGACCACGCGCGACAGGGCGCCGGCTTCATTTTCCAGCAAAACAGAAATAATATGGCGCATTAGAGGTCCTCCGAACCGAGCAGCATTTCGGACAGGCCTTTGCCGGCTTTCACCATCGGCCACACGTTCTCCGACTGGTCGGTGATGAAGTTCATGAACACCAACCGGTCCTTCATGGCGAAGGCCTCGCGCAAGGCACCGTCGACGTCACCCGGCTTTTCGATCTTCATGGCGACGTGGCCGAACGATTCGGCCAGCATCGAGAAGTCCGGCAGCGAATCCATGTACGACTCTGAATAGCGCCCGCCGTAATCGATCTGCTGCCACTGGCGCACCATGCCCAGCGCGCGGTTGTTGAGCATGATGATTTTTGGCGTCAGGTGGTATTGCTTGCAGGTGGCGAGCTCCTGGATGTTCATCTGGATCGAGCCTTCGCCGGTAATGCAGGCAACCGTGGCGCCCGGATTGGCCATCTGCACCCCCATCGCGTACGGCAGGCCGACCCCCATCGTGCCCAGGCCGCCGGAATTGATCCAGCGGCGCGGCTTGTCGAACGGGTAGTACTGCGCCGCCCACATCTGGTGCTGGCCGACGTCGGACGTGATGAAGGCGTCGCCCCCGGTGAGGTCCCACACTTTCTGGACCACCGATTGCGGCTTGATGATGGTATCCGAGCCTTCAAACTTGAGGCAATCGCGGCCGCGCCACTCGCCGATCTGCTTCCACCAGTCTTGCAGCGCGGCGGCATTGACTCGGGCCTCGCCAGGCTTCGCTTCGGCGGCATCGAGTTGCGCCAGAAATTCGATCAGCACGTCTTTGACGTTGCCGACGATCGGGATATCGACCTTGACGCGCTTGGAAATCGACGACGGATCGATGTCGATGTGGATGATCTTGCGCGGGTTCGAGGCGAAGTGCTTCGGGTTGCCGATCACGCGGTCGTCGAAGCGGGCGCCGATGGCGATCAGGACGTCGCAGTGCTGCATCGCCATGTTCGCTTCGTAGGTGCCGTGCATGCCGGGCATGCCGACCCACTTGTCGGACGACGAGCGGTAACCGCCCAAGCCCATCAGCGTGTTGGTACACGGGAAACCAAGTTTGTCGACCAGCCGGTTCAGCTCGGGCGAGGCGTTGGCCAGGATCACGCCGCCGCCGGCGTAGATCATCGGGCGCTCGGCTTGCAGCAGCAGTTGCACCGCCTTACGGATCTGGCCCGAGTGGCCTTTGTCGACCGGCTTGTACGAACGCATCTCGATCTCGCGGGGATAGTCATACACGCACTTGTGCATGCTGATGTCCTTCGGGATATCGACCAGCACGGGGCCGGGACGACCGGTGCGGGCAATGAAGAATGCCTTCTTGATCGTCGACGCGAGGTCCTTCACGTCCTTGACGAGGAAGTTGTGTTTCACCACTGGCCGCGTGATGCCGACCGTGTCGCACTCCTGGAACGCATCCTGGCCGATCGCGTGGCTCGGCACCTGGCCGGAAATGACGACCATCGGGATCGAGTCCATGTAGGCCGTCGACAGGCCGGTGACGGCATTGGTTACGCCCGGGCCGGACGTGACGAGGGCAACGCCGATCGTGTTCGAGCTGCGCGAATAGGCATCGGCGGCGTGGATGGCGGCCTGCTCATGGCGTACCAGGATGTGCTGGAATTTGTCTTGCTTGAAGATGGCGTCGTAGATATACAGGACTGCGCCACCTGGGTAGCCGAAGACGTGCTTGACGCCCTCTTCCGCCAGACAGCGGACTAAAATTTCGGCGCCCGTGATGGGAGCCGCGGGTGCTGCTGTGTCGTTGTTCATGATACATTCCTTTCAAGACCCGTTGGGAGGTGATCGGATGCTCTTTCCTGACGAAATTCGCGCGACGCAACAGTGCTCAGGCTTCCCTTCTTTCTGCGGTCACGGCGGCCTTTCGCGTACCCATAGATACGTTGCGAACCGTCGCTAAACGCAACTCGTTTGGCGTGAGTTTCTGTAGCGGCTGGGCGGACCTCTCGTGCTTGTGGCGCGGGTCAGAGCAAACTGCCTACATGTGAAAGCGCGTCATGTCGATGTTGGCGTCATGTGCCGGTCACGACCTGACCATACGGCTTCGGGATGGCGAAGCTCCGGTTACCATACTGCGTTGCACCATTTCGGTCAAGGTAAAAAACCACCGGCCTCCACTGTAGAGAGTGATTTCATCGAAAAACAAGCAAAATGGCCTGATTTTTGCTAGGATGCGTCAGTTTTCATCTTGGCACTATTAATGCCGATACGCATCCTTCCCACAGCGCATGGCCACAGACAAAGAATTATCCGATTTCCTCGAACATGTCGAACGGCGTGCTTTCAAGCAGGCCGTATACGCCGTGCGCAAGGACGAGGCCGCGCTTGATATCGTTCAGGACGCGATGATCAAACTCGCCGAAAAATATGGCGACAAGCCGGCCGGCGAGTTGCCGATGCTGTTCCAGCGCATTTTACAAAATACCATCCTCGATTTTTTCCGCCGCGAAAAAGTGCGAAATACCTGGGTAAGCTTGTTTTCAAGCATGGGGAAACGCGATAGCGACGATGGCGATTTTGATATACTTGAATCGCACGAAGCCGAAGTAGGTTCCGCGCAGGCGGAATCGAGCGCGGATCAGGTCGAACGCATGCAGACCTTGGCCATCATCGAAGCCGAGGTACAAAAACTGCCCGGGCGTCAACGGGAGGCCTTCCTGATGCGTTATTGGCAGGACATGGACGTGGCTGAAACAGCCGAAGCGATGGGGTGTTCAGAAGGAAGCGTAAAGACACACTGTTCACGGGCGACCCATACCCTCGCCGAATCGCTGAAAGCCAAGGGACTAAAATTATGAATACCGATGACATCAACTTCGCGTACAAAGTGCGCCATGCCCTGAACGCGAGGCTCGACGAGATGCCGGCTTCGACCGCCGACCGATTGGCCAATGCCCGCAAGATGGCGGTTTCGCGCAAAAAAGCGCATGCGCCGGCCAAGCTGGCGCAGCGCTCGCTGGCGGGCAATATCGGCGCGTTCTTTTCGTTTTCGTCACTAGGCCGCGCAGGCGTCGCCATTCCGCTGATGGCCCTGGTGGCCGGCCTGGCCGGGATTTACCAATACGAGCAGGAACGCCGTATCGAAGAAATCGCCGAACTTGACGCCGCCGTCCTGTCCGACGAACTGCCCCTGACCGCCTATCTCGATCATGGCTTCAATGCGTACCTGGCGCAGCGCGTTCAATAAGGTGGCCCGCACTATTTTGTTCTCTTCCCTGACAACGGCTGCATCAGCGGCAGCGCTGGTCCTGTGCGGCGCGCTGATGGCAAACGCCGGCGCGCAAACTTCCGTGGCTGCCCCAACAGCGGCCCAGGTCAAGCCCAAGCCGCTCGACAAGCCGCTGTGGAACAGCCTGACCCCGGCCCAGAAAGTCGCCCTGGCGCCGATCGCCGACGAGTGGGACCAGGCCGACGGCGTGCGCAAGCTGAAATGGCTCGACATCGCCAATCGTTTCGCCTCCATGAAACCGGACGAGCAGACCCGCGTGCACGCGCGCATGCGCGACCTGTTCAAGATGACCCCGGAAGAGCGCCGCGTCGTGCGCGAAAACTACACGCGGTCGAAAAAAATCGGCCCGAGCCAGAAGTCCGAGGAATGGGAAAAATACCAGCAGTTGCCGGAAGAGAAAAAGAAGCAGCTCGCCGACGAAGCCAGTGCGCGCGCGAAGAAGCAGGTTGCCAACCTGCCATCGGCGTCGCAATCGAATGCCAAGGCAGTGACGCCAATTAAACGCACGCCGCCGATGGGCGGCTGCGCGCCGGGTACGGTGAACAACACCGCTGCCACGCTTGGCGCGGCGCCGTGCGTTGCCGCCCCCACCGCCGCATCGCCAGTTGCACCAGTTGCTCCAACTGTACCAGTTGCGCCAGTTGCGCCAGTCACGTCAGTCAATCCAACACCGGCTGCGCCCGCTCCCGCTCCAAATGCAAAATAGCAAGTCGCCGATCGCCACACCCACCCTGAAACGTCGCTTGATCTGTATGGTTTATGAAGCCTTTCTGCTGACCGCGGTAGAGGCGCTGGCGATCTTCGTCTACCTGTTTGCAACCCAAAACCAGCACACGGCTTCCATCGACCATGGCCGCAATGCCGTGTTTTTCTTGACGGCGGCGGCATATTTCATCCATGCGTGGACCGGCAGCGGCCACACACTGGCGATGAAGACCTGGCGCATCAAGGTCGTCAAGCTGGGCTATGCGCGGGTGCCGCTGCGCACCGCCGCGATCCGTTACCTGATGGCGTGGGGCTGGTTCCTGCCGGCGATTGTCGTCTGTTACGCGTTTGGCTTGACAAGTTACGGCCAGGTCGGCGCGGCGCTGGCGGTGGGGATTTTTGCCTGGGCCACGACGGCGCTGCTCGACAAGGACGGGCAGTTCCTGCATGACCGGGTAGCCGGGACCAGGATGATTTTGTTGCCGAAGCCGGTCAAGCAGACGAAGAAGTAAGCTCGTCGTCCTCGCGCACGCGGGGATCCAATTTTTCGGGAACAGCGACAACGCCCGGCATCGTCCGTCAGAAGTTGATCAGAAGTTGATCAACTTATCGTGCAAACTGCGCCCCGCATGCGGGGACAACTTCAGAACCGCTCGTACTCGTGCAAATACCGCCACTGCCCCACCGGCAAACTGGCCATCGGCACGCGGCCTACGCGCAGGCGCCTGATCGATACCACCGTCAAATCCACCATCCGGCACATGTGCGCGAGCTGCCCCGGCTTGACGCCCTTGACCGCGAAGCGCAGCCGCGTTTCGTTCTGCCAGCTCGCTTTCATCGGCGCGATTTCCTTGCCGTTGAACGGCAAGCCGTGATTGAGCAGCGCCAGCCCGCCTTCGCGGATCGTGCCCGATACTTCGACGATGAACTCCTGCTCGACCCGCTGGCCTTCGTCGACCAGCTTGCGCGCGACGCGGAAGTCCTGTGTATAGGCCACCAGCCCGCTCGCTTTGGTCTCCAGCGGCGAGACCAATGTCAGGTTGGCCAGATGGCGCTTCAGGAAGCGCTGCTTGCCATGGTCGGGCAGCACCAGTGTCTGCTGCGTCAGCAGGCTGGCAGCCGGCGCGCCGTCGCTGTCGAGGCCGGCGTTGAACCCGGCCGGCTTGTGCAGCAGGATCGTCACCGGCGCCAGCTCGACCAGCGTGGCGTCCGGATCGAGCGTGACTTCCTGGTCGTCGGCGACACGCGCGCCGGCTTCCTCGATGACCTGGCCGTCGACGCTGACCCAGCCGCCGGCGATGTACTTGTCGGCTTCGGCGCGCGAGCATGGCATCATTTCAGCCACACGTTTGGCAAGGCGGATCGTGGTGTCGGTCATTGTGGGGCGCGCCAGTCGTTAAAAAATGCGGTGAATACGGCGATGATGCGTTCGACATCCACCGCGCTAATGTCAAGGTGGGTCACCAGGCGGGTGCGCGGGCCCACGGTTGCGCGGATGCGCGCGCGCGCGAGGGTGGCGCGCAGCGCATCGCAGGCGCCAGGGGGCACCTCGACATAAAAGATATTGGTTTGCGGCGTCGCCACTGTCAGGCCGGCGATCTCGCCGATGCCGCTGGCCAGGCGCGCCGCGTTGACGTGGTCGTCGGCCAGCCGGGCGACGTTGTGCTCGAGCGCGTACAGCCCGGCGGCGGCGAGGATGCCGGCCTGGCGCATGCCGCCCCCCAGCATCTTGCGCCAGCGCTTGCCCTGCTCGATAAAGTCCTTCGACCCGCACAGCACCGAACCGACCGGCGCGCCGAGGCCTTTCGACAGGCACACCGAGAGGCTGTCGAAACCGGCGACGGCATCGACCATGCTAATGCCCTGCTTGACCGCCGCGTTGCAGATGCGCGCGCCATCGAGGTGGGTGGCGAGACCGCGCGCACGCGCGAACCGGGTCGCCTCGCGCATGTAGTCAGGCCCCAGCACCTTGCCGCCGATGGTATTTTCCAGCGTCAGCAGGCGGGTGCGGGCGAAGTGCATGTCGTCCGGTTTGATGTAGGCCGCGATGTCGGCCAGCGCAAGGCTGCCGTCAAGCTGGTTGGCGATCGGCTGCGGCTGGATACTGCCCAGCACCGCGGCGCCGCCGCCCTCGTACTTGTAAGTGTGCGCGTCCTGGCCGACCAGGTATTCGTCGCCGCGCCCGCAATGGAGCATCAACGCGATCAGGTTGCTCTGGGTGCCGGACGGCGCAAACAGCGCCGCCTCGAAGCCGAACATCTCCGCGGTGACTTCCTGCAGCCGATTGACGGTCGGGTCGTCGCCATAGACATCGTCGCCGACGGCCGCCGCCTGCATGGCGGCGCGCATCGCGGTTGAGGGTTGAGTAACGGTGTCGCTGCGCAGGTCGATCCAGTGTTCGCTCATGATTGTCATTTTACGAACGTCGCTTGTTCGGTGAGTTTTTCAGTATAAAAGCGCTGGCCCATTTCTTCCAGGCCCAGCGTCACCAGTACTTCTTGCAACCGGTCGCTCGGGCGCTTGCGCGGCAGGTTCTTGTAGCTGGCGATGATCAGTTCGTTTTTCATCGAGTGTTCCCAACCCACCAGTTCGGTGACGTTGACCTGGTAGCCATGGGCTTCGAGCTGCAGGCAGCGCAACACGTTGGTGACCTGGCTGCCGAATTCGCGCGTGTGCAGCGGGTGGCGCCAGATTTCGGTCAGTGCGCTTTTGCCCAGGTCCTTGCCCTTGTTTTTCTTTAGCACCGTGGCGACTTCAGCCTGGCAGCACGGCACCAGCACCATGAATTTCGCCTTCTTTTTTAACGCGAAGTCGATGGCGTCGTCGGTGGCGGTGTTGCAGGCATGAAGCGCGGTGACAATGTCGATCCGCTCCGGCAGCAGCTTGGAGGTCGTCGATTCGGCCACCGACAGCGGCAGGAAGGACATGCCGGGAAAACCCAGCCGCGCCGCCAGTTCGGTCGATTTCTGCACGAGTTCTTCACGCGTCTCGATGCCGTAGATGCGCGAACCGTCATCGAGCCCCTTGAAGAACAGGTCGTACAGGATGAAGCCGAGGTAGGATTTGCCGGCGCCATGGTCCACCAGCGAGATCGCCGGATGGTCCTGCTGGATCTCTTTTAGTAAGGGCTCGATGAACTGCACCAGGTGGTATACCTGCTTGAGTTTGCGGCGGCTGTCCTGGTTGAGCTTGCCGTCGCGCGTGAGGATGTGCAGTTCCTGCAGCAGCGCGATCGATTGGCCGGGGCGGATTTCTGGTGCCAGTTCGTGCGCTGCGGGTATGGTTGTGCCAACAGGTTTGGCCGCCCTGCCAGTGTCAGCGCGCTTCATCGATCCACGCCGCCTGAATCGCTTCCAGCACTTTCTCGCCGCCGCGCGTATGGTCGTCGTCGAACCCGGCCAGCTCGACGACCCGGTTGTGCAGGTCGACGAAGCGGATCGCAGCCGGGTCGGTATCAGGAAATTTTTCGTATAAGGCTTCAGCAATCGCCGAGATGTCGCTCCACTTCATGGCAGTATGTCCGTTCAATGGTTTTTTTCGGCGGCGTGGTTGATCGTGTATTTCGGGATCTCGACCACCAGGTCGGCAGTTCCCACGATCGCCTGGCACGACAGGCGCGATACCGCTTCCAGGCCCCAGGCCTTGTCGAGCATGTCTTCTTCGTTTTCTTTCGGCTCGTTCAAGGTGTCATACCCTTCGCGCACCAGCACGTGGCAGGTGGTGCAGGCGCAGACGCGATCGCAGGCGTGCTCGATGTCGATATCGTTTTCCAACATGACGTCGCACACGGATTTGCCGGCCGGCGCCTCGAGGACCGCGCCCTCGGGGCAAAACAGCGGATGGGGAAGAATGACGATTTGCGGCATTGGAATTACCTCTTCAATTTTATATGACTTAAGCTGGCTCAGACTTCGTCGAGCGTTTTGCCGGCCAGCGCGCTGCGCACGCTCTGGTCCATTCGGCGTGAGGCGAATTCTTCGGTGCCCTGGGCCAGCGCCTCGACGGCGGCGTGCAGCGCCGATTGCGCAGATGGCGAGGATGGTGAGGATGGTGAGGTTGGCGAGGATGGTGCGGCAGCGGCAGCGGCGGCGTGGCGCACCGCATCCATCAGGCGATCGATGTCGGCCATTTCGACGGCCGACAACAGGGCGCTATCGCCGTCCAATGCGGACCGGGTGGCGAGCAGGATGCGCTCGGCCTCGACCTGCTGTTCGCGCAGCGCGCGCAGCGCCATGTCGACTTGCGCCGAGCTGTACGACTCCTGCAGCATGCGTGCCACGTCGTCGTCGGCCAGGCCGTACGACGGCTTGACCGTGATGTTCGCTTCGACGCCGGAGCGGGTTTCGCGCGCCGACACCGACAGCAAGCCGTCCGCATCGACCTGGTAAGTAATGCGGATGCGGGCGGCGCCGGCCACCATCGGCGGAATGCCGCGCAGCTCGAACTTTGCCAGCGAGCGGCAGTCGGACATCAGCTCGCGCTCGCCTTGCAGTACGTGCACCGACAGGGCGGTCTGGCCGTCCTTGAAGGTGGTGAACTCCTGGGCGCGGGCGCACGGAATCGTCGAATTGCGCGGGATAATTTTCTCGACCAGGCCGCCCATCGTTTCGATGCCGAGCGAAAGCGGGATGACGTCGAGCAGCAGCCAGTCGTCACCAGGCGCACGGTTACCGGCCAGTAAATTGGCCTGGATCGCCGCGCCCAGCGCGACGACCTTGTCCGGGTCGATGTTCGCGTGCGGGATCGTCTTGAAAAATTCGGTGACGGCGCGCCGCACGTGCGGCATGCGGGTGGCGCCGCCGACCATTACCACGCCGTCGACGTCGTCGACCGACACGGCGGAGTCGCGCATGGCTTTTTTGATCGCCGTCATGGTCTTGGCAACCAGGTGACGGGTCATCTCGCAGAACTCTTCGGCCGTGACCTTCAGGTGCACCATTTCGCCTGAATTAAGCATCGCGTCGATGGTGGTGACGGCGTTGGTCGACAGCTGCTCTTTCGCATGGCGGGCCTTGACCATCAGGGTCGCGGTGTCTTCGTCGGACAGCGGCGCCAACCCGGCGTGCTCGGTGATCCAGCAAAACAGGCGATGGTCGAAATCGTCGCCGCCAAGGGCCGAATCGCCGCCGGTCGAGAGCACTTCGAACACGCCTTTTGACAGCTTGAGGATCGAGATGTCGAAGGTGCCCCCGCCCAGGTCGTAGACGGCATAGACACCTTCAGAGCCGTGATCGAGGCCGTAGGCAATCGCCGCCGCCGTCGGTTCGCTCAGCAGGCGCAGCACGTTCAGGCCGGCCAGCTGGGCGGCATCCTTGGTGGCCTGGCGCTGGGCGTCGTCGAAGTAGGCCGGCACCGTGATGACGGCGCCGACCAGCTCGTCGCCGAGCGCATCTTCGGCGCGCTGGCGCAAGGTGGCGAGAATCTGGGCGGATATCTCGACCGGGCTTTTGACGCCGGCAACGGTACGGATCTGCACCATGCCTTGAGCGCCTTCGCGACCGCCATCCTGGAAATCGTAGGGCATGTTTTCGGCGTGGGCGATGTCGCCCAGGCCGCGGCCCATGAACCGCTTGACCGAAACGACCGTGTTCTTCGGGTCGGTGGTCTGGTGGGCCTGCGCCTTGTAACCGATGTGGGCGTGGCCGTTAGGCAGGTAGCGCACGATCGACGGCAGCAGTGGCCGGCCGTCTTCGTCGCTCAGCACTTCAGGAATGCCGCTGCGCACGGTGGCGACCAGCGAATTGGTGGTGCCAAGGTCGATACCGACCGCCAGCCGGTGCTGGTGGGGGGCAGTCGACATGCCGGGTTCGGAGATTTGGAGTAAAGCCATGGTTTATATTCTGTCTTGTTTTTATTTGATGGTACGGCTTCGGATGCGGGTTGTGGGTCCCCGCTTTCGCGGGGACGACGGTATTTTAGCCGCCAGCCCCAACACCGTCATCCTCGCGAAAGCGGGGATCCATGCTGGATATGCGTTCCCCTACGCCTCCGCCGCCTCGAACGCATAACGCACTTCCTCGCCGAATTTATCCAAAAACATCAGCGCCCGCACGCCCTGCGCCGCTTCGGCATACTTGCCGGCGTCGAGTTCCGCTCCCACCGCCTCCAGCCGCGCGCTGCGCTCGCCTTTGACCTCCTCGTCCAACGCCTCGAGCGCATCGACATCCTTCGCCGCCCGCGCCTCGCCAAGCGCTTCGCGCCACGCCATCTGCTGCATCAAGAAATCCACCGGCATCGCCGTGTTCGACTCCGTCTGCAGGTCGACGCCGTGTAATTCGCACAGGTAGCGCGCGCGCTTTTGCGCATTTTTGAGCGTTTGGTAGGCCTCGTTGGCACGCGTCGCCCACTGCATCGCAACGCGCTTTTCGGCGGCGGTGGCGTTGATGAAGCGGTCGGGATGCACTTGCCCTTGCACATCGCGATAGGCGGCATCTAAGGCGCCGGCATCGAGCGTGAAACGGGCCGGCAGCTGGAACAGGTCGAAGTGATTCTGCATTGATACGAGAATAGATACGAAAATAAAAAGCGCTTAGATGCGGAAACTTTCCCCACAACCGCACTCGTCCTTGACGTGCGGATTGTTGAAACGGAAGCCTTCGTTCAGGCCTTCGCGGGTAAAGTCGAGTTCGGTGCCATCGATGTACGGCAGGCTTTTCGGGTCGACGAAAACCTTCACGCCGTGCGACTCGAAAATGTTGTCTTCAGCCGTGGCTTGATCGACGTACTCGAGCTTGTAAGCCAAGCCCGAGCAGCCCGTCGTGCGCACGCCAAAACGCAAGCCGACACCCTTGCCGCGACGTTCAATGTAGCGGTTGATGTGCTTGGCCGCTTTTTCGGTCAGTGTGATTGCCATGGTTTTCTCCGCGAATTACTCTGTACCTTCAGGCAAGCGCCGGGTGCTTCGTCTTGTAATCCAGCACGGCCGCCTTGATGGCGTCTTCCGCCAGGATCGAGCAGTGGATCTTGACCGGCGGCAGCGCCAGTTCTTCGGCGATCTGGGTGTTCTTGATCGACAACGCCTGGTCGAGCGTCTTGCCCTTGACCCATTCGGTCACGAGCGAGCTCGAGGCGATGGCCGAACCGCAGCCGTAGGTCTTGAATTTTGCGTCTTCGATCAGGCCATCGGCGCCGACCTTGATCTGCAGTTTCATGACGTCGCCGCAGGCCGGCGCGCCGACCATGCCGGTGCCGATCGTCTCGTCGCCCTTGTCGAAGGCGCCGACGTTACGTGGATTTTCGTAGTGGTCCAACACTTTGTCCGAATATGCCATGGTAAAACTCCTGATTGATGTGGTGTTAGTGGGCTGCCCATTGAATCGATGCGATGTCGATCCCGTCCTTGAACATATCCCACAGGGGCGACAGTTCGCGCAATTTGTGCACTTTCGATTTCAGCAGGTCGATCGCGAAATCGATGTCGGCTTCGGTCGAATAACGGCCGATGGTGAAACGGATCGAGCTGTGCGCCAGTTCGTCGCTGCGGCCCAGCGCGCGCAGCACGTACGACGGCTCCAGGCTGGCCGAAGTGCAGGCCGAGCCGGACGACACGGCGATGCCCTTGATCGCCATGATCAGGGATTCGCCTTCGACGTAGTTGAAACTGACGTTCAGGTTGTGCGGCACCCGGTGGTCGGTGTCGCCGTTGATGTAGACCTCTTCGATTTCCTGCAAACCCTTGGCGAGGCGGTCGCGCAGCGCCTTGATGCGGACGATTTCGACGTCCATCTCTTCGCGCGCAAGGCGGAACGCTTCGCCCATGCCGACGATCTGGTGGGTCGGCAAGGTGCCCGAACGCAGGCCGCGCTCGTGGCCGCCGCCGTGCATCTGCGCCTCCAGGCGCACGCGCGGCTTGCGCCGTACGTACAGGGCGCCGATGCCTTTCGGGCCGTAGGTCTTGTGGGCGGTGAACGTCATCAGGTCGACCTTGCTGTTGGCCAGGTCGATGACGACCTTGCCGGTCGCCTGGGCGGCGTCGCAATGGAAGATGATGCCCTTCGAGCGGCACAGCGAGGCCAGTTCCTCGATCGGCTGAATCACGCCGATTTCGTTGTTGACCAGCATGACGGAGACCAGGATCGTGTCGGGCCGGATCGCCGCCGCCAGTTGGTCGACGGTGATCAGGCCGTTGTCCTGCGGCGCGAGGTATGTCGCATCGAAGCCGACGCGCTCGAGTTCGCGCACGGTGTCGAGCACTGCCTTGTGCTCGGTCTTGACCGTGATGATGTGCTTGCCCTTTGTCTTGTAGAACTGGGCCGCGCCTTTCAGCGCAAGATTGTTGCTTTCGGTCGCGCCGGAGGTCCAGATGATCTCACGCGGATCGGCGCCGACCAGCTTGGCCACTTCGACGCGCGCTTCCTCGACGGCCGCTTCGGCGGTCCAGCCGTACATGTGGCTGCGCGAGGCGGGATTGCCGAACTGCTCGCGCAGGTAGGGAATCATTTTATCGGCGACGCGCGGATCGACCGGCGTGGTCGACGAGTAATCCATATAAATAGGGAAATGCGGAGCGGTCACGAAAGTGTGCTCGAGCTTGGGGTCAATGCCAGGGGCTAAGTTTTTGTTCAAAGGGGCGTTCATCAAATCACTCCAATATGCTTCAATTTTGTCCGTGTTTCAATTTTGCCCAACAACGGCGTGGCTACGGTGCAGCACCACGACGGCTTGTTCGGCATGCTTTTGCTGCTGCTGGTCGACCAGGTCTTGCAGCGTGACCGAATCGAGGTAGTCGACCATTTTTTCGTTGAGCGTGGCCCACAGCTCGTGTGTCATGCAGCGCGCACCGGCGGCGCCATCGGCGCCGTGGCAGTTTTCCTTGCCGCCGCACTGGGTAGCGTCGAGCGGCTCGTCGACGGCAATGATGATGTCGGCCACCGTCACCTTGTCGGCCCTGCGCGCCAAACTGTAGCCGCCGCCCGGTCCGCGGATCGATTCGACGATCTCGTGGCGGCGCAGCTTGCCGAACAGCTGCTCCAGGTACGACAGCGAAATCGACTGGCGCTGGCTGATGCCCGACAGCGAAACCGGCCCCTTGCCCGAGCGCAGGGCAAGGTCGATCATGGCGGTAACAGCAAAACGGCCTTTAGTGGTCAGACGCATCTCAACCCCGGTCAACAATGTTAGAATATTGCATAAGTTCAATTAAATACGTTCATTTTTCAAGCCCGCCTAAGATGCCGAATGACCTGATTACCTGAACGAATTAGTCAAGTATAGCAAATTTGGCGGATGTTGTCCTGAAGCCCCCCAAACCGGCAGCCGGGCGCCGGCAGGCAAACCGTCGTCAAGTAACCCTCAGCAGCCGCATCGGCCCGAACAGTTCCTGCATTCCTGCATGGGTGATGAACGACAGGTTGTACGGATGCTCCGACACCACCTGTTCGAGCGCCGCGCACTGCGGCAGTTTCTTGAGTTGCTCGGCTATCTTTCCCCACAGCACCAGCTTGACACCTGCACCGGCGCCGGCCCCGCTATCGGCCAACCCTGCCAGCACCGTCTGCAGGAAAGGCAGCCAGGCACGCGCCTCGATGGCAGGTGGGACATGCGGGCGAAACACTAAAGCCGCGTTAAGCAGCAGGAAACCGTGGCGCGTGAGGTTCTGCTGCAATTGGGCGAGGGTCTGGATCGAGCCGTCGACGCGCGCCTTGGCGGCGACCGGCGCCAGGGCCGCGCCGCCGGTGTCGCCAGCTGCGAGCTGGCCGTCGGCGACCAGCAGCATTTTTATAAAATTGCGCAGCGACGTTGCGCGGTTGACCGGCTTGGACAAGCCGGTCTCGCTCCATAGCGTGCCGACCGCCCCATCCATGAAGCAGACGCCGGTGGCGCTTTCGGCGCGCGGATACGGCCCCTCTCCCACCAGCACGTAGCGCACATCGGGCAGCGGTAAGCCGAAGGCGGCGAACAGCCGCTGCCCGGTCGGCAAATAGTGATCGAGGGCGAGCGCGTCGAGGTAGCCCGGATTGGCGGCAGCGACGCCATGCAGCCCCTCGAGCAAGTGCGGCTTCCAGCTGGGATGGGCGAGCGCGAGGGCGTCCTGGATTGGGCCGGGAAGGGTCGAAGGCATGGCGATGAGGGGGCGAGTTGGAAACCGCTGATTGTAGCCGAGGGCCGTGTTTGCGCGCCTGTTGCCGCCCGGAGCTGGCCGAATAATGCAGTGTCAACCATGCGTCGATTTTATTGAAAAACGTGCATCATTCTCCCTGTGCCGGTTAAGTATTACCTGGGGCCACCAATCAATCGAGCAAGGAGATTCAGATGCAAACCATTCAAGACGTAATGACCCGCGATGTCACCAGCGTCTCGCCGGAAGACACCGTACGCCGCGCCGCGCAGCTGATGAAAGAACTCGATATCGGCGCCGTGCCGGTATGCGACGGCCCGAAGCTGGTCGGCATGCTGACCGATCGCGACATAACAATTCGTTCGAGCGCCGAAGGCCAGGCGCCGGAAACCACCCGCGTGGGCGACGTGATGAGCACCGAGGTGCGCACCTGTTACGCCACGCAATCGGTGGAAGAAGTACTGGCCGAGATGGGCGACGAGCAGATCCGCCGCGTACCGGTCGTCGACCAGCAATCGCACAGCCTGGTAGGCATCGTCTCGCTGGGCGACATCGCCACCAAGCATGCGGCAACCACCGACAAGGCGCTGGGCGAGATCTCGGCGCCGGGGGCGTAAGGCGCGACGCAACAAGACAGGCTGCGCGGCGGATATGCCACGCCGCCTGGCCCGGCGCTCTTCTCCAGCTCGCTGTCGAAGGCCAAGCGCCGATACGCGCCCTACTCCGAATCGCCCTGCTGCGCCGGATGGGCGGCAATAAACGCCGGCAGTTCGGCGCAGGCGTCATTGATGCGGGCGATGTTCGGGTACGCTGCGATATCGATGTCGAAACGCTGCGCGTTGTACACCTGCGGCACCAGGAAGCAATCGGCGATGGTCGGCGTGCTGCCATGGCAGAAGCGTGCGGGCGCCGCGTTGCGATCTGAATCGCGCGCCGGGTTCCGGGTCAATTGCGCTTCGAGCGCGGCGAACCCTTCGCCGATCCAGTGCCGGTACCATTCGGTCTTGGCCTCGTCTTTGACGCCGAGCGTGCGCACCAGGTAGCGCAGCACGCGCAGGTTGTTGAGCGGATGGATGTCGCACGCAATCATCTGCGCCAGTGCGCGTACGCGGGCGCGCTCGAGCGGCGTGGACGGCAGCAACGGCACCGCCGGATGCGTCTCCTCCAGGTATTCGACGATCGCCATCGACTGGGTGATTGTTGCTCCCTCGGCACCCTCGTCCTGCAGGCTCGGCACCAGCGCACCCGGGTTGATGGCCCGGTACTGGTCCGTCAATTGCTCGCCGCCGTTCCTGACCAGGTGCACCGGCACCGCTTCGTACGGCAGCCCTTTCAGGCTCAAGGCGATGCGCACGCGCCAGGCGGCGGAACTGCGGAAATAGGTGTAGAGCTTGATGCAGGTAGTCATGAGTGCCGCCCGTGATAATGCGCCACTTCCTGGTCAATCGCCCCGAAGATGCTGGCGCCGTCGGCGTCGACCATTTCGATGCGCACGTTGTCGCCGAATTGCATGAACGGCGTCGTCGGCGCACCCTTCTCGATCGTCTCGTACATCCGCAATTCGGCCAGGCAGCAGTAGCCGACGCCGCCATGTTCGATGCTCGAGCCGTGCAGGCCGCCCTGCTTGTTCGACACCGTGCCGGAGCCGATGATGGTGCCGGCCGCCAGTTCGCGCGTCTTGGCGGCATGCGCCACCAGTTGGGCGAAATTGAACGTCATGTCCTCGCCGGCATTCGGTTTACCGAACGGCAGTTCGTTGAGCGTCACGTGCAAGGGCAGGCACAGTTTGCTGTCGCGCCAGGCCGCCCCCAGTTCGTCAGGAGTGACCGCCACCGGCGAAAACGCGCTGGCCGCCTTCGACTGAAAAAAGCCAAAACCTTTCGCCAGCTCGCCCGGGATCAGATTGCGCAGCGAGACATCGTTGACCAGCATGACAAGCCGGATGGCGCCGGCGCACTGTTCAACCCCGGCGCCCATCGCGACGTCGCCGGTGATGATTGCGACCTCGGCTTCGAGGTCGATGCCCCAGGCCTCGTCGAGCGCGCAGATCGGATCCCACGGGCCGATGAAGGAGTCCGAGCCGCCCTGGTACATCAGCGGATCGGTGTAGAACGAGGCCGGCACGTCGGCGTTGCGCGCCTTGCGCACCAGTTCGACGTGGTTGATGTAGGCCGAGCCGTCGGCCCACTGGTAGGCGCGCGGCAGCGGCGAATGGCACAGCGACTCGACGAACGGCTCGGCCGCCAGCGCGCTGCCGTCATTCAGGTCGGCGAACACATTGCGCAGGCGCGGCGCGGCCAGGTCCCAGTGATCCAGCGCGAACTGCAGGGTGGCGGCGATTTTCGGCACCCGCTGGCAGGTGACCAGGTCGCGGCTGACGACCACCAGCACGCCGTCGCGGCCGGCGCTTTTGAGGGTAGCGAGCTTCATGCCGCCACCCCGGTCCTGGCGTGCATCCAGGCCGCGTGCTGCGGCGCCTTGCGCGTTTCGGCCCACTCATTGAGCATGTCCCACTTCACGGCGTCGAGCTTGTCCATCATCTCGGGCGTGCCGGTGTTGACCGCCAGTTCGAGGCGGTGGCCGTTCGGGTCGAAAAAATAGATCGACTTGAAGATGGTGTGGTTGGTCGGACCGATGACGCCAATACCGTCTGCTTCGAGGCGCGCCTTGGCGGCCAGCAGTTCGTCCACCGACCCCACTTCGAGCGCCAGGTGCTGGACCCAGGCCGGGGTGTTCTCGTCGCGCCCCATTGCGCCTTGATTCGGCAGCTCGAAAAACGCCAGCACGTTGCCGGCGCCGGCGTCGAGGAACACATGCATGTACGGGTCGGGCGCGCCGGTGGATGGCACCTGGTCTTCGGCGATCGCCAGCAAAAAGTCCATGCCCAGGTACTTGACGTACCATTCGACGGTCTGCTTGGCATCGATGCAGCGGTAGGCGACATGGTGGATTTTTTTGATGTGCATGGTGGGCTCCTCGGCAGTTTTCACCATTAGAGTGCAAAACTGGCAATCGTACAAATATTATTTCGGGGTGCGGGCACGTTATGGAGAACATGCGGGAAGCATGCCGCGGTCAGCCGCCGCGCTATAATTATTGTCGCTCTTTTTCCGGAACCCTTTCATGTCACACAACACCATCGCCATCAACCAGCGCATGGACAAATTCGACAGCCACCAGCGCGTCTGGCTGTTCGGCTATGGCTCGCTGATCTTCAAGGCCGATTTCCCGTTTATCGAACGGCGCCCCGCCAGCATTGCCGGCTGGACGCGGCGCTTCTGGCAAGGCTCGCACGACCATCGCGGCACCGATAGCGCGCCCGGCCGCGTGCTGACCCTGGTGCGCGACGCCGCCGCGGTGTGCGCCGGCATGGCCTACCTGATCACGCCGGAAGTATTCGCCCACCTCGACCACCGCGAAAAGAACGGCTACCTGCGCCTGGCCACCGGGATCGATTTCGACGCCGGCGGCAGCGAAGTGGGCCTGGTATATATTGCCGCCGAAGACAACGCCGCTTTCCTGGGCGAAGCGGCCGAGCGCGACATCGCCCGCCAGATCGCCGCCGCGAGCGGCCCGAGCGGACGCAACCGCGACTACCTGATCGAGCTGGCCGACGCGCTGCGCGCGCTGGGCAAGATTGATCCACACGTGTTCGCCATCGAGCGGTATCTGGCGCAGTTGGATCAGGGGTAACGTAGGCCTCTCTTCTGGTTCAGGCTCATGAAGCGAGCGAGAATAGTTGACTTGGTTGGCACCGGGAGGCTGGCATCGACCAGGTCGCCCCAGGTTTCGCTGAGTTGCTCGCAACTTGCGCGCAACACCGGGTCGATACCTGGCACGCGCGACAATGCCGCAAGATGACGCTCGATGACAGCGGCCAGTTTGAGGCATGGCTCTTCCTGCTGACTGCGCGCGCTGTAATGCGACATCAGGTGCAGCAAGGAGCCAACGAGAAGCGCGTTTTGATTACAGCAATCTTGAGGCGCCAACGGTGCTTGATAGGTAATGTGGTAATCCATGCCATCCTCCAAAAAAAGGCGATGCGGTCAGGGTTGGTTCAACAGGTCGGTTTTCATGGAAACTAAATGAGAATCATTCGCATTTAAATTATGCGTCCGGTTCCGGCGAAACGCAAGCCTTTTCGCTGCCGGACTGCCTGGCCATCGACTGTTGCCGGGTTTTCTGCCGGCGCAACCGCGCCCGCCACTAATTGTTGGGTATGGTTCGGGTTGATGGCGTGTTGTTGGAGGCCAGGCGCCCTGCATTTTCGCTTGATGACCTGGTGGCTCGGTGTGACAGCACTGCACCCGAACCTGCGCATATGACGGGAAGGAGCAACACCAAACCGGTAGGACGTGAAGTATGGTGAAGCGCGTCAAGTTTGGGCGCGCGTACATCGTGTCGGTCCTGGTCCTGGTCCTGGTCCTGGTCCTGGTCCTGGTCCTTTTTACGAGCGTATTTAATGCACCGGGTATCGTACTCGTGGCCCCGATTATCCAAGGCGGTGACGTTGCCCGACATGCCGGATTCGCCGCATCGCTGAGCGGGTCGTGTACGAAAACGCCAGGTGCTGCCTCGGTAAATCAGCTCAACATACTTGACCTTAAGGCGCGCGGGTCGAAGTGCGCTGCCACCAGCACTTTTTCGAGCTCTTGGTGACGAAGGCGATACAGATACCGCAAGCGCTGCGGTAGGAAAAAGCCCAGATACGACAAAAATCACAAAATCTCACACTGCTTCCAAGTACAATTTGCTCAGCATTGAAACTAGTCGTAGCAGAATTCTGCTGTGCGACACCGGTGAAATTTAAGGATAAAATAATGTCTAAAATTCAAGTTATTGCAACGGTCGCGGCTGTTTCCTCAGCGCTAATTCTAGTCGCCTGTGGCGGTGGTGCCGGTACACCTGCACCAGCGCCAGCCGCACCGACGGCACCAGCGCCGCCGACCCTGGGCGTACCTACCGTAGCCGGCACCGTCACCGGTTTTGGCAGCATTATCATCGACGGCGTGCGTATTGACGACCGCGGCATCATCGCACGCTTGGAGGACGCCAATGGGGTGCTTGGGAATGTCGAGTTGAAGATGGGCCAGTCAGTCGACATTGAGCACGACGGCACGCTGAAGGCCAAACGAGTGCTGGTTAACCCGGAAATGCAGGGTGTGATTAGTGCCGTCGACGCGGCGGCCGGCACGATGAAGGTGCTGGGGATGACAGTTGTCATCAATACCGATCGGGCATCCGGTCCGGTAACCGTATTCGAAGCACCCTATACCTTTGCCAACGCAAAGACAGGTGACGGGGTTGAGATTCATGGCATCCTTAAAACCGATGCGGCCGGCAAAATACAGATCCAGGCGACCCGGGTCGAAAAAGAAACGCTGGGTACGATCCACAAATTACGCGGCAAGGTAGCCGCGCTGTCGACCGGCACCAGTACATTCAAGATTGGCGATCTGACGATTAACTACCAGAATGTGCCCGTCACGCCCGCCTCGACGTCGCTTTCCAACGGCGCCGATGTCGTTGTCTCGATTTCCGCCTCGGCATCGTTTGCCGGCGGCGTGGTAACGGCAACAGCCGTGAAAGTGAAAAATCACCGCGACGAAAGTCGCGACACAGAAGCTCAACTGCGGGGCATCGTCGGTAACCTGAACATCAGCGCAAAAACATTTGCGCTCGACGGACTGCAGATCAATGCAGCTGAAGCCAAGTTCGCTAATGACGGCAAGAGTTTTGCAGACTTGTCAATCGGCGCCTACGTACGGATAAAGGGCGTGTTTCAAGCAGATGGGTCGGTCAACGCCAAGTCAATCGCGCTTCGCTCGGTCGAGACAGAAAAAATTGGTGAGGTGGAGCTGCACGGCTCGATCCTCAATTATGTCTCGATTGCTGACTTCTCTGTTCGTGGTATGAAGATGAACGCCGCGACCGCTGAAATCGATTGCCCGTCCGGTACTGTCCTGCGCAACGATCTTCAGGTGAAGATCGAAGGCTTCCTCGCTGCCGACGGCAGTGTCAAGGTTAAGGAAGTCGAGTGCGAAAAGCTTGACGATGGCACCTCGACCGTAGAACGCGAAGGTATCGCCGGCAATGTTAACGTTGACGCTAAAACCTTTGTGCTCACGGGCAGTTCGGCAGTCAATGTCAAATGGAACGATGCCACCCTGTTCGTCAAGTCACTGACGCCGGCCACGATGGGTAGTAAGAAGCTGGAAGTCGAAGGTATTCTGACAGGAGGCGTCTTGACAGCATCCAAAATCAAGCTCGACGATTAATACATCCGACTGCACGATACTGGGTTTTCCTGAACAGCTGCACGCGCGCAATCTCTTTGTTCCACGGCACTTTGCGCGCAGTGACTTATTTTTGAGGAAGACCCGGCCACGGACAAAACTGTGCCGGCCGCTCTCTGTGCCGAGTTATCGATCTCGATCAGTCCATCGTTGCAGTAGCGCAGCGGCGCCGGCCATAGGTCCAGGACGTACCGGATGCGCCGCCGCCATTTCCGACTTGCGCGATAGTTTTTCAAGGCTGTCGCGCCGCCAGCACCCCATGTCGTCGCGCAGTGGCTCGACGTACAGTGCGCTGAAGCTGTGCATCATTGAATCCTACCGCTGTACTTTAAATTAGTTGGGTAGGTGTTTCAGATTATCTTGGCACAGGGGGAAGCTCTATTCTGACTCGCCACTCGCCGTTTACACTCAGCACATCGCATTGCTACATCCGGCCGACACTGTTAATTATCCCGGTGTTGCACTGAGTATTTGAAACCGTCCAGCATGACGGACTATAGTGGACCCATGATTTGAGACAGCGGTTTAAGCTACGGTCCTCACAGGAGGATAGCGGCGAATGGCGGAAATAAAGAAGCGGAAAGTGCACAGCGCGGAGTTCAAGGGAAAGGTCGGCCTTGAGGC
>NZ_PDOB01000038.1 GCF_002760665.1 Massilia psychrophila
CCCGGGCAGCGTGGCCCATCCGCGGCGGCGCCCGAGCGACCGCGCGCGCCACCTGCCGGTCGGCATGGCGCTGCTTGGGCGCGTGGTGGACGGCGCCGGCCGCCCGCTCGACGGCTTGGGTCCCCTCGGCACCGACCAGATGGCGCCGATCAACGCGCGCCCGGTCAATCCGCTCGACCGCGCGCCGATCACCGAAACGCTCGACGTCGGCGTACGCGCCATCAACGCCATGCTGACGGTCGGCCGCGGCCAGCGCCTTGGCCTGTTCGCCGGCACCGGCGTCGGCAAATCGGTGCTGCTCGGGATGATCGCGCGCTACACCACGGCCGACGTGATCGTGGTCGGCCTGATCGGCGAACGCGGCCGCGAGGTCAAGGAATTTATCGAACAGATTCTCGGTCCCGAAGGCCGCGCGCGCTCGGCCGTGGTGGCGGCGCCGGCCGACAGCCCGCCGCTGATGCGTCTGCAAGGCGCCGCCTACGCCACGGCGATTGCCGAACACTTCCGCGACGAGGGCAAGAACGTCCTGTTGATCATGGACTCGCTGACCCGTTACGCAATGGCCCAGCGCGAGATCGCGCTGGCGATCGGCGAGCCGCCCGCCACCAAGGGCTATCCGCCATCGGTGTTCGCCAAGCTGCCGGTGCTGGTCGAACGGGCTGGCAACGGCGTCGAGGGCGGCGGCTCGATCACCGCTTTTTACACGGTGCTGTCGGAAGGCGACGACCAGCAGGACCCGATCGCCGACGCCGCGCGCGGTATCCTCGACGGCCACATCGTGCTCGACCGCCACCTGGCCGAAGCCGGCCACTACCCGGCGATCGATATCGAACAGTCGATCAGCCGCGCCATGCACGGCATCACGTCGACGCCGCACCAGCACGCCGCGCGCCGCCTCAAGCAGCTCTATTCGCGCTACCAGCGCTCGCGCGACCTGATCAGCGTGGGCGCGTATGCCGCCGGCAGCGACCCGGTGCTCGACCAGGCCATCGTGCTGCACGACAGGATCGAAGCTTTCCTGTGCCAGGAAATCCCCGACAAGGTCGACATGCTGCAGAGCTTGGGTCAACTTACCTCTCTGTTCGAGTGATGACGGCCCGGCCGCGCCGCCTATAATCTTTCACTATGGCAACCCGTTCCGCACTTGATACCCTGATCGAACTGGCGCAGCGTGATGCCGACGCGGCCGCCAAGCGGCTGGGCGCGGCGCTGGCGGCGGCGGACGAAACCGAACAGAAGCTGGCCATGCTGCTGAACTACCGCGACGATTATGCAACGCGGCTCGATAGCGCCCAGGTGGCCGGCATCACGCCGCTGGCGTACCGCAATTTCGTCGCCTTCATCGGCAAACTCGACAACGCCATCAGCGGCCAGCGCGACGTGGTCAAGCACGCGCAACACAAGAGCGCGATCGAAAGAACCGCGTGGCAGGCGTGCGAGCGCAAGCGGCTGTCCTACCGCACGTTGAGCGAACGCGCCGCCGCCGAGGCGCTGCGCATCGAGAACAAGCGCGACCAGAAACAGATGGACGAACACGCAGCGCGCCAGGCCTATTACAAACGCTGACCTGTCCAACCGACACTCACAAGACCATCATGCAAACTACGACTCTCCCGATCCCGCTGGCCATCGCCAGCCCAAACGCGGCGCCGGCGCCGCAGCGCGCCAACGCCGCCCCCAAGGCCGACGCCAGGCAGTTCAGCGACGCCTTGTCGCGCGAGATGGAACAGCGCCGGCCCGCCGCCGCACCGGCAGGCAAGCCTCAGGGTGCGCCAAAGGAGGCCGCCGGCGGACCTGCCAAAGCGGCCGACGAGGCCCTGGACGACGCCGCCGATGCCGACGCGGCGGCGGCGATCGGCCCGGTCACCGACATGCTGGCGCTGGTCGCCAGCTTCAACCTGCCGGCCGCCGCGCCGGCGCCGGCCGCCGATCCGCTGACATCCGGGGTGGCCACGCCGGGGGCCGCACAGGGGGCCACACCGGGGGCCACACTGGCGACTGTTTTGACGGCGGCGCCGGCAGCCGACAGCAATGACCCGGCCTTCAACGACGTCAAGCAGGCGATCGAAGGGGCTGTCCGGTTTGCGCTGAACATCCCTGGCGGCGGCGTGGCACCGGATGCCAAGTCGAAGGATGCGGCAGCGGCGCCGTCGCCGTTCGCTACCGGCAGCCACCCGCGCGCCGCCGCCGTGCAACAGCAGCCGGACGCCGATGGCCTGGCAATTGCCAGCGTCAGCGCGAAAAGCGAAGCTGTGCCTGACGCCGCCATCCTCAAGGAGCTTGCAGCTGCAGCACCGGTGACGGCGCCGGTGCTGCAGGCATCGCTGGCGATGGCGCAGGCGATCACCGGTGCCCCGCTTGAGCACATCGCCGCGCGCGTCGGCACGCCGGGCTGGGACAACCAGGTTGGCCAGAAGATCATCTGGATGGTCGCCGGAAAAGAACAATCGGCCTCGCTGACGCTCAATCCGCCCGACCTGGGGCCGATGCAGGTAGTGCTGAGCGTGACGGGCGACCAGGCCACCGTGACGTTCACCGCGGCTCAGCCAGAAGTGCGCCAGGCGCTCGAAGCGGCGATGCCGAAGCTGCGTGAAATGATGGGCGAGAACGGCATCGCGCTGGGCAGTGCAACGGTCAACGCCGGCACCCAGGACGGGCGCCAGGCCCAGGGAGGCGAGCAGCCGCGCGGCCAGGCAGGCGCGCCGCGCTCGGCCAACACCGGCCCTGAAGCGGCGCCGATTTCACTGGCGCCGGTACGCGAGGGACGCTCGGGCGGTAGCGCGATGGTCGATACGTTTGCGTAAGCAGAGCGGCGTTTTCGCCATTGGCGGAAACGCCTCCTCGCGAATGCGGGGAATTAATTTGCGCCGCGAAAACCTCAGCTTGCCGGCGTTAAAAGTCGACGAGTTTTCACAGTAAGGGGGCCCCGCATTGGCGAGGACGACTGTTTATGATGATGCTAGCGTAGCTTATTCAAACGCCATCGCCCTCCCCGCAAGCCACGAGTTGGCTGCTGTTCTTCCCTCTTTTCAACGCTTCTGCCTGCTCAGTTATTCCCGATAATGACATAATGCCGGCGTGATCCATATTTAGCACCTGGGGTATTTTGAAAGCGAATGCAAAAATGAAGGCTGATCCAAAAGCTGGCGCAGCGCCAGCGCCAGCTGGTGGCAAGAAAAAGCTGGTGATGATAATCGCCGGGGCGCTGGTCGTCCTTGGTGGCGGTGGCGGCGCAGCGTGGTATTTCACGCAGGGCAAAACCGGCGCCCCCGCGCACAAGGTCGTCAAGGCCGAACCGCCCGAGTACGTGCCGGTCGAGTCGTTCACCGTCAACCTGCAGCCGGAAACCGGCGAACAGTTCCTGCAGATCGCGTTCACCTTGCAGGTGCAGAACCAGAAACAAGGCGAGCTGTTCAAGGCCAACATGGCGAAGGTGCGCAGCCGCGTGCTGCTGCTGTTGTCGGGCAAGAAAGCTTCGGAAATCTCCACCGTCGACGGCAAACGTCAGCTGGCGTCCGAAATCGTCGTCGCGCTCAAGCTGCCGTTTGTCGACAAAGGCGAACCGCAGCAGGTCAGCGACGTCCTGTACACCGCTTTCATCATCCAGTAAATCCGATCATGGCCGACAATTTCCTTTCCCAGGAAGAAGTTGATGCCCTTCTCAAGGGCGTCAACGGCGATCAGGACGATGTTTCCGTTCCTGAAGATACCTCGGGCGTTCGCACCTATAACCTGGCAACCCAGGAGCGCATCGTGCGCGGCCGCATGCCGACGCTCGAGATCATCAACGAGCGTTTTGCCCGCTTGCTGCGCGTCGGCCTGTTTAATTTTTTGCGCCGCAGCGCCGAAGTGTCGGTCGGCTCGGTACGGGTTTCCAAGTACAGCGAATTTATCCGCAACCTGGTGGTGCCGACCAACCTGAACCTCGTGCACATGAAGCCGCTGCGCGGCACCGCCCTGATGGTGTTCGATCCGGGCCTCGTGTTCCTGCTGGTCGACAACCTGTTCGGCGGCGACGGCCGCTTCCATACCCGCGTCGAAGGGCGCGACTTTACCCAGACCGAGCAGCGCATCATCCTGCGCATCCTCGATATCGTGTTCGACGCCTACACCAAGTCGTGGGAGCCGGTTTTCCCGGTCGAGTTCGAGTACATCCGCTCCGAGATGAACACCCAGTTCGCCAACATCGCCACGCCGAACGAGGTGGTGGTGTCGTCGACGTTTACGGTGGAGCTCGGTTCCGTATCCGGCCAGATCCACTTCTGCATGCCGTACTCGATGATCGAGCCGATCCGCGACGCCCTCACCTCCAGCCTGCAAGGCGAGGCGCTCGAGGTGGACAAGCGCTGGATCCGCCTGATGACGCAGCAGATCCAGATCGCCGAAGTCGAGCTCGTCGCCGTGCTCGGCACCGGCCGCGCCTCGTTCGACGACATCCTCAACATGAAGGTGGGCGACATCATTCCGATTACCGTGCCGGAGCAGATCCAGGCCACCGTCGACAACGTGCCAGTGATGGATTGCACCTATGGCGTACTGAACGGGCAATACGCGCTGAAGGTCGAGAAACTGCTGGCTAATTCCGATGCTAAATAAATCATGTCCGGCGCTGTTAGCCGCCGGCAGCCGAACACCAGGAGAGCACGATGTCCGATAATCAAGACGACCAAAGCATGGACGACGACTGGGGCGCTGCGATTGCCGAGCAGGCAAAAGCGGAAGCCGACGCCTTGCAGAAGCAGGCCGCCAGCGCCGCCGTGTTCAAGGATTTTTCCAACAAGGGCACCAAGAGCGAGACGCCGAACGATATCGACTTCATCCTCGACATCCCGGTGCAGCTGACGGTCGAACTGGGCCGCACCAAGATCGCCATCAAGAACCTGCTGCAGCTGGCGCAAGGCTCAGTGGTCGAGCTCGACGGCCTGGCCGGCGAGCCGATGGACGTGCTGGTCAACGGCTGCCTGATCGCCCAGGGCGAGGTGGTGGTGGTCAACGACAAGTTCGGTATCCGCCTGACCGACATCATCACGCCGTCCGAGCGGATCAGAAAACTGAATAAATGATGGGGCGTTTCTTCTTTGCCTGGGTCGCCGCCAGCCTCGTGGGCGGCGCCGCCCAGGCCCGCCAGGTGGCCGCTCTGGCGCCGGCGGCGCAAGTGCAGGTTGCGGCACCTGCCGCCGGCAGCCTGATCCAGACCATTTTCGCGCTGTGCCTGGTACTTGCCCTGCTCGCCGCCCTGGCCTGGTTCATGAAGCGCTTCGGCCCCAAGGCGCAGGCCGGCACGGCCCGCGTCAAGCTGGTCGGCGCCCTCAACCTTGGCGGGCGCGAGCGCATCATGGTGGTGGAAGTGGGCGACCAGTGGATCGTGGTGGGCGCCTCGCCCGGCCGCGTCAACGCGCTGGCGACGATGGCCCGCCAGCCTGCAAATGAAGCTGAAGCCGCCCCGGGCGCAACCTTGCACCCGCACCAGCCATCGGCCTCCAGCTTTGCCGAATGGCTCAAACAAACGATCGACAAACGTAATGCGAAATAAGAAATTGCTGTTGGCGCTGGCTGGCCCTGCCTTGGTTGCCTTTCTCCTGCCCACGCTCGCCTTTGCCGCTCCCGGCATTCCCGCGTTCACCAGCGCGCCGGCTGCCGGCGGCGGCACCGCCTACTCGCTGCCGGTGCAAACGCTGCTGTTGATGACGGCGCTGTCGTTCCTGCCGGCAGCACTGTTGATGATGACCAGTTTTACCCGCATTATCATCGTGCTGTCGCTGCTGCGCCAGGCGCTCGGCACCCAGTCGGCGCCACCCAACCAGGTGATGGTCGGGTTGGCCTTGTTCCTGACCCTGTTCGTGATGGGCCCAACGTTCGACAAGATCTATACCGACGCCTACCTGCCGCTACAGGAAAACAAGATCCAGATGGGTGAGGCGATGGACAAGGGCGTCGCGCCCCTGAAAGCGTTCATGATCAAGCAGACCCGCCAGTCCGACCTGGCGCTGTTCGTCAAGATCTCGCGCTCGCCCGCGCTGCAGGGGCCGGAAGATATCCCGCTACGCGTCCTGATCCCGTCGTTCGTCACCAGCGAACTGAAGACCGCGTTCCAGATCGGCTTTGCGATTTTTATTCCGTTCCTGATCATCGACATGGTGGTGGCCTCGGTGTTGATGGCGATGGGCATGATGATGATGTCGCCGGCGGTGATCTCGCTGCCGTTCAAGCTGATGCTGTTCGTGCTGGTCGACGGCTGGCAACTCTTGCTCGGCTCGCTTTCCCAGAGCTTTTACTAGAGGAACGCGATGACTCCCGAATCCGTCATGACGATGGGCCGCAACGCCATGGAAGTGACCTTGATGGTGGCCGCGCCCATGCTGCTGGTGGCGCTGATCATCGGCCTGATCGTGTCCATCTTCCAGGCCGCCACCCAGATCAACGAAGCGACGCTGTCGTTCATCCCGAAACTGGTCGGCATTTTCGTTGCGCTGATCGTGGCCGGTCCCTGGATGCTGGCAGTCATGCTCGACTACATGCGCCAGGTGTTCACCGGCATTCCCGGCCTGATCGGCTAGGCGAGCAAGGGTGGATGATATGATCCTGCAGTCATGATTACACTCACCAGCGCAGAGATGAGCACGTGGATGGCGGCCCTGCTGTGGCCGCTCACCCGGATCCTCGGCCTGATCGCCGCCGCCCCGCTGTTCGGCAATACCGCGGTACCGGTATCGATCAAGGTGTCGCTCGGCGTGCTGCTGGCGGCCATCATGGCGCCGGCGATTCCGGCGCTGCCGGCGGCCGACCCGATGTCGATGGCCGGCTTCCTGATCCTGGTGCAGGAATTGCTGATCGGCCTGGCGATGGGATTTTCGATGCGCATCGTGTTCGCCGCAATCGAAATGGCGGGCGAACTGGCCAGCCTGACCATGGGCCTCGGCTTCGCCAGCTTCTTCGACCCGATGACGGCCGGCCGCTCGTCGGCGGTGAGCCAGTTCCTTGCGCTGGTCGCCACCATGGTTTTTCTCGCCGTCAACGCGCACCTGGTGCTGCTGCAAGCGCTGGCCGAAAGCTTCATCACGCTGCCGGTGTCGGCCACGCCGATCTCGGTCGGCGCCCCGCTCGAACTGGTACGCTGGGGCGCCCGCATTTTCAGCGCCGGGCTGCAACTGTCGCTGCCGATCGTGGCCGCGCTCTTGATCACCAACGTCGCACTCGGCATCCTGACGCGCGCCGCGCCGCAGCTGAACATCTTCGGCATCGGCTTCCCAGTGTCGCTCGGCGTCGGCCTGCTGGTGCTGAGCCTGACCCTGCCCTACCTCAGCACGCCGATCCAGAATCTGTTCAACCAGGGCATTGAAGCGGCCCGCAGCCTGGTGCGCGCAGGGGCGGCGCGCACGCCGGCGACAGCGCCTGGCCGATAGACGTTATAGACGTAAAAAAACCTTATTCTTGCCGCTGGCAAGAATAAGGTTGTTGAACCCGACGTTTTGAATGTAACGCCCGGCCGCGCCTTTGCAGTGTGTTAGCGGATGAAATTGAACAACGACAGGCCCGACACCGCATTAAACGTTTTCTGCGCGGCCTCCAGCGTCGCCTTCTGTTGCGTGAACTGCGAAATCGCCTTCACCAGGTCAAGGTCCTGCAGGCCCGACAAGGTTGCCGCGTACTGGATGTCGGTGTCTTCGCCGGCGGTGTCGAGCGTGTCGAGTTCCTTCTGGCGCGAACCGACCGAGGAGCGCACCGTCAATACCTTGTCGAGAGCCGCGCCGAGGTTGCCGTTGGCCGCGGCCAGGCCATCGGTGAACGCCTGCTTCTCGGCCGGCGTGGTGGCCGGCGCGCGCAGCGTCTCGATCATCTTCGACAGCGTGGTGAACAAATCCTGCTTGTCGCTTGGCTGCACGCTGAACGAATCGCCCGTCGCCGGTGCGCCCTTGATGTCGAAACTCATGCCGCCGACCTTGATCGCATCGCCACTGACATACGGTGCCGCCGCTGTCGTCGTCGTCGGCACCGCAGTCTGGTCGGTGATCGTGTAACTGCTCACCGGCGGCGTGCCCGGGGCGGAAAAATCGATCTGGTAGCGGTGGCCGGTCAGCTGAGCCGGGTCGCTCACGGTGCCGGCGGAGATCACCCCGGTGCCGCCGTTGGTGCCGCCGACCGCGGTGACGAAGGCGCCGTTGCCGGTTGGAATGCCGGTGAACACGGCACTACCGGCATCGCTCATTGCAATCTTGCGCGCCCCGCCAACCTGCAGCAGCACCTGGCCCTGGTCGCCCTGGTAGGCGACGCCGATATTGGTTTTGACGAATGGAATCGTGCCAGACTTGTAACCCGAGAACACGTAGCCGCCGATGCCGTCGGACGTATTGGCGAGCGCCATCAGGTCCTCCAGCCGGCCTTCCAGTTCATTGGCGTAGGTGGCGCGGTCGCTGGCCGAATTGGCGCCGCTGCCAGCTGCCACCGCGGTGACCTGCACGTCCTGGATCAGCTTCTGGACCCCGGTCAGCGCGACCTCTTCCTGCGACAACGAGGCGCGCGCGTTGGCGCGGTTGGTGGCGAACTGGGCGTTGATCGATTGCGACTGCGTCACTTCCAGCGCGCGCGCCGAGGCCACCGGGTCGTCCGCCGCGCTGAGCATGCGGCGATTGGTCGACAATTGCTGCTGGGTGCGCGCGAGCTGACTTTGCAAGGTGCTGAGCTGGGTGGTCGAGGTCGCGTAGAGCGAACTGGTACTGATACGCATGATGATCCTTAATTATCGTCCGATCGAGAGCAGGGTGTCGAACATGGCGCTGGCGATCTGCATCACCTTGCCCGCTGCCTGATAGGCCTGCTGGTACTTCAACAAATTGGCCGCTTCTTCATCCAGGTTGACGCCCGACACGCTTTGTTGGGAGGCAATGGTCTGCGCCAGCATGGTGTCGCTGGCCTGGCCGTTGACCTGCGCTTCGCGCGCCTTGTTGCCGACCGTGCTGACCAGTTGGGCGAACGCACCCTGGTAGGTCGAACTGCCGTTGTCGAGCTGCGGGGTCGCCTGCAGCTCGCCCATCAGCAACATGTTGCGGTTGTCGCCAACTCCGCTCGTATTGCGCTTGACTGTGAACTGGTCGTTGTCGACCGGCTTTCCGGTAAACGACATGGTGATGCCGCCGAACGTATAGCTGGCGCCGGCCACATACGGAATTGCCGGCGCGGTGCCGGCGGTATAGGTGTCGCTGGTGGCGGCGGTGTTGACGCCGGCCGGGACCTTCACCAAGACCAGCTGGCCGCTGGTGAAGCCCTGCAGTTCATTGGTGGCGGCCTTGAACGTCAGCGTGGCGGGAGCGAAACCGGTCGCCGGCAAAAAATCCTTGTCGACGCTGCCCTCGCTCGGCTTGGCGCTGCCCTTGTTGGTGGCCGCCGCGCCCGTCATGATCGGTCCGGCCGCGGCAATGTCGCCCACCGATTTTGCCTCCACGCTGAACTCGGCGGCGCCATTGATGGTCGGCCGCACCAGGAAGGCATCGCCCGCCTTGACGTTGCCGCTGATGGAGAAGGCAAGGCCATCGCGCTCCAGTGTATACAGCCCTGACTGGGAGTACGCCATCGTCATCGGATCCTTGTCCGACAGCCGCGTCACGGTAAATCCGGGGGGGGTGGTGGTGTCGTTGTATGAGACTGCGTAATCGCTGGTGGTCAGCAGGCTTGCTTCGGTCACTGTCGTGGTCAGCGTAGTCGGCAGCGCGGGATCGGCCGGATTCTTATTCAGGTTGACGCCAGGCGCAATCTTTGCCACGTTGAACAGGTCGCCGCCCATCTCGCCGGCGCTGTCCTGGCCCAGGCGGTTCTGCGCATTGAAGCTGGCGCCCAGGCTGATGGCAATCCGCCCGATCGACCTCTGTGCGTTGTCGAGCGTGTTAGCCCGGAAGTCCATGATGCCGCCCAGCGCCCCGCCGGTGAATGATGAGTCCGCAAGCGGCGTCACTTTCGAGCTGGTCACGTAGCCGACCGCCAGTCGCGACGGCTCGCCCGGCGCGTTCGTCACCGCCAGCTGGAACGCCTTGCTGCCCACCACCAGCGGCTGGCCGGTGCCGATCGACACCGTCAGGCTGTGGTTGGCACCTTCGACGACAGTGGCCTTGACTTGTTTGTTCAGGTCGAGCACCAACTGGTCGCGCGCGTCGAGCAAGTCGTTTGGCGGATGGCCGGTCGAATTGGTGAGGTTGCCGATCTGCTCGTTGAGCTTGGAAATCTGGGTGGAGTAGGAATTGATCAGGGTGACGTTGGTCGAGATCTCGCTGTTGACGCCGGAGCGGAGCTCTTCGAGGCGCCCGTTGATCCCCTGGAAGCGGGCCGCCAGCGACTCCGCGTTGGACAGGAAATTCTGTCGCGACGGCGCCGAACTGGCGTTCGCGCTCAGGTCCTGCACCGACTTGAAAAAGTTCTGCAGCGACGGCGACAGGCCGGACGTGGTGTCGGCCAGCAGGTTGTCGACCTGGCTGATCTGGGCGTTGTACGACGTCAGTGCGCTACTGGCGGATTGGGCAGCTCGCACCTGGTTGTTGAGGAATTTGTCGGAAAAACGCTCGATGTCGGCGATCTGGGTGCCGCTGCCGATGAAACCGTTGCCCACGTCCTGGGCCGGGCCGGTGGTCTGGATGACTTGCTGGCGGCTGAAGCCGGGTACGTTGGCGTTGGCAATATTGTGGCCGGTCGTCGCCAGTCCGGCCTGCGCAGCGTACAGTCCGGTCTTGCCGATACTGAGGAGATTTCCAGCCATGATCGATGATCCTTCCTATTCTTTACTTTACTTTACTTCACTCTACGGCAGATTTCAGGATAACTTGACTTGCCTGGCTGGCTAACAACTGTGCCGCCCTGGCCATGCTAGGCCAGCGAGTGGGTAATGATGCGGCTGAGCTTGGCCGCATATAGCGGATCCGTGGCGTAGCCGGCCTTTTGCAAGCCGTGCGCGAAGCTCGATGCATCGCCTGCGCTGGCAAGCACTTTTTCGTAACGCGGATTGGTCGAGATTAACCTGGCGTAATCCTTGAAGCCGTCGGCGTAGCTGTCGTAGGCGCGGAATTTTTCGACCCTGGTCTGCGGCACGCCACCGACGTACTCGGTCGTGGCCGCCGTGGCAACCTTGCCTTTCCAGCCAGGGCCGGCCTTGATGCCGAACAGGTTGTGGCTGGCGCTGCCGTCGGCGTTCTTGATCTCGCGCTTGCCCCAGCCCGACTCCAGCGCGGCTTGGCCGAGCATGAACTTGGCCGGGATGCCGGTCACCTTGCTGGCCGCTTCGGCGTCGGCGCCGAGTTTTTGCTGAAAGGAAGCGACGTGCGGCGCCTGCGGCCTGCCCGATCCATTCAGTGCCGGCATGCTCGATGTCGATGGCTTGGGCAGCGCCCCTGGCGTCGTCATCAGCGTGCCGGCGCCCTGCGGCGCCGGCATCGCGGTTGACGTCGGCACGTTCTGGTCGCCGCCGATCGCCAGCGCCTGCGCATTGACCGCCTGGGCGCCGAGCTGGCGGATCAGCACGTCGGCCAGGCCGACGCCGCGCTTGGCCAGGTTCTGGCTCATCTGCTGGTCCAGCATCGAGGTGAACATCTTGGTCTGCTGGTTATCCAACACGCCGTCCTGCGGCGTGGCGTCGCGCATGCTCTTCATCATCATGTTGATGAACATTGCCTCGAACTGGGTCGCGGCCGTTTTCAAGGCTTCGGGCGAACCGGCCCTGGCCGACTGCTTCAAGTCGCCCAGGCCCTTGGTGTCGAGCGCGAGTTTGGAACCGAGGTCGGATGTCGGGGAGATCATGGCGCCGCCTTCACTTAACTTAACTTCACTTATATTATCTCGAGCTCGGCGCGCAGCGAACCGGCTGCCTTCAACGCCTGGAGGATCGACAGCAGGTCTTGCGGCGAAGCGCCGATCGCGTTGATCGCCTTGACCACTTCGGCCAGCGAGGCGCCGCTCTTGAGCATCACGACCCGGCCCGGCTCCTTCTTGACGTCGATCTGCGGCGCTTGCGTGACGACAGTATTGCCGCGCGAACCCGGCGCCGGCTGGCTGACCTGCGGTTCGGCCGAAATCGTCACCGACAGGTTGCCGTGCGAAATGGCGCAGCTTTCCAAGGTTACCGCCTGGTTCATCACCACCGAGCCGGTGCGCGCGTTCATGATCACCTTGGCGCTCGACGCGGCAGGGCTCACTTCGAGGCTCTCGAGGATGCCGAGGAAGGCGACGCGCTGGTCGGACGACGACGGCGAACGCACGCGGATCACGCGGCCGTCCAGCGCGGTGGCGATGTCCGGGCCGAAATGGTTGTTGACCGCTTCGACCACCCGGCTGGCGGTGAGGAAATCGGTGGTGTTGAGTTCGAGCCGCACCTGGTTGTCGGCGCCAAGATTGCTGGCAACGGCGCGCTCGACCGTGGCGCCGCCGGAAATCTTGCCGACTGACAGGTGATTGACCTGAATTGACGAGCCGGCGGCGGCGGCGCCGACGCCGCCCACCAACACGTTACCCTGGGCCATTGCGTAGACCTGCTGGTCGGCGCCTTGCAGCGGCGTCATCACCAGCGTGCCGCCGCGCAGGCTTTTCGCGTTGCCGATCGACGACACCGTGATGTCGATGGTCTGGCCCGGCTGGGCGAACGCCGGCAGCGAGGCGGTCACCATCACCGCGGCGACGTTTTTCAGCTGCAAACTGGTGCCGGCCGGCAGGTTGACGCCCTTTTGCTGCAGCATCGAGACGATCGACTGCACCGTGAACGGCGTCTGGGTGGTCTGGTCGCCAGTGCCGTCGAGACCGACGACGATGCCGTAGCCGGACAACTGGTTCTGCCGCACGCCGGCGATACTGGCGAGGTCTTTCAGGCGTTCGGCGCTGGCGAGCGGCGCGGCCAAAAACGCGGCGCACAGTGCAATCAGGGAAGCGGAAAAGCGCATCGTCGATCCCATCAGAACGGCAGCAAGGACTGGAAGAAGCGCGACACCATCGCTGTCATCTCGGCGCGGTCGATCTGACTGTTGGTGCGGTACTCGACGCGGGCATCGGCGACCTGGGTCGACGACACCATGTTACCGGTCTGGATCGTGTCGGGGTTGATCATGCCGGAAAAGCGGATGAACTCGACGCCCTTGTTCATGGCAATTTGCTTCTCGCCGGCGACGATCAGGTTACCGTTGGGCAGCACTTCGGTGACGGTAACGCCAATCGTGCCGGAAAAGGTGTTGCTGGCGCTCTGGTTGTCGCCGTCGGCAAACTTGTTGGCGGCGTTGGCCGCGGCGGTGACGCCGAGCCGGCCCTGGACCAGGCCCGGAACGACGAAGCTGACCGAGCCGGACTTGTTGCCCGAACTGGCGCCGGCCTTTACCGCGGCGGTCTTCTCGGTGATGCTGATGATGAGCATGTCGCCGATGTGGCGCGCGCGGCGGTCTTCGAACATCGGGCGGTAGGCCGCCGCCTGGTAAATCGCGCCATTGGTGGGCGCAATGACTTGCGCGGCCATCGGGCGCAGGTTCGAGGGGCGCTGGACGATGGTCGACGGCGTGGCGGAACAGCCGGCCAGTGCCAGCGCGCTGACAAAAATAATGAGTTTTACAATGCGTTTCATAATTGCGACAGCTTTTGCAGCATCTGGTCAGAGGTGGTGATCGCCTTGCTGTTGATCTCGTAGGCGCGCTGAGTCTGGATCATGTTGACCATTTCCTCGACGATGTTGACGTTCGAGGTTTCGACGTAGCCCTGCATCAGTAAGCCGGCGCCGTTGGTGCCCGGCGTATTCGTGTTCGGGCTGCCCGAGGCGCCGGTTTCGACGTACAGGTTTTCGCCTTTCGACTCCAGCCCGGCCGGGTTGACGAAGGTCGACAGCTGCAGCGAGCCGACCTGGGACGGCGTGTTGGCGCCGGGCACGGTGACCGACACGGTGCCGTCGCGCCCGACCGTGATCGACAGCGCGTTGGCCGGAATCGTAATGGCCGGCTGCACCACGTAGCCGGACGAGGTCACCAGCTGGCCGTTCGAATCGCTCTGGAACGAGCCGTCGCGCGTGTAGGCAGCGGTGCCGTCCGGCAGCAACACCGAAAAAAAGCCCGAGCCGTTGACCATCACGTCTTTCGAATTGCCGGTGCTCTGGGGATTGCCCTGGGTGTGGATGCGCTCGGTGGCGACGGTGCGCACGCCGGTGCCGATCTGCAGGCCGGACGGCAACTGGGTCTGCTGCGACGACTGGGCGCCCGGCTGGCGCACGTTCTGGTATAGCAAGTCCTCAAACACCGCGCGCGAACGCTTGAAGCCGTTGGTGCTGACGTTGGCCAGGTTATTGGTGATGACGTCCAGGTTGGTCTGCTGTGCTTCGAGACCAGTCTTGGCGATAAAAAGGGAACGGATCATTTGCTTCTCCAGTAACGCGGCAGACGAACACCGCCATGCACACGTCAATTATGAACTGGAGAGGCTTAACCCAAAGCGAGGATCTGGGTAGCTTTCGCAGCGTTATTCTCAGCGTTCTTCATCAGGCTCATTTGGGTCTCGAACGAACGCGCCAGCGCGATCATGTTGACCATCGCGTCGACCGGGCTGACGTTGCTGCCTTCCAGCGCGCCGCCGGCCACCACCACCTGCGGATCGATCGGCGCGGCGGCGCCGCTTTTCAGGCGGAACAGGCCGTCGTCGCCGCGCACCAGGTCCGCTTCGGGTGGGTTGACCAGTTTGAGGCGCCCCAGCACCGTCGGCGCGCCCGGCTTGGTCGAAGTGGCGATGGTCGAGATGGTGCCGTCGCCGCCGATCGCCACCGTCACCTCGGGCGGCACCGTGATCGGGCCGCCGTCGCCGGCGATGGTGAAGCCGCCCGCGCTTCGCAGCAAGCCGTTTTCGCTCATCGTCAAAGCGCCGTTGCGGGTGTAGGCTTCGGTGCCGTCCGGCATCTGCAGCGCCAGCCATCCCTTGCCCTTGATGGCGACGTCGAGGTCGCGCCCGGTCATCTGCAGCGGCCCGGACGAAAAATTGGCGCCGACCGTCGAATTAACCACGAAGGCGCGCGTGGGCAAGCCCTCGCCCGTCACCTGCACGGCGCGAAACGAATCGATCTGGGCGCGAAAACCGGTGGTGCTGACGTTGGCCAGGTTGTGCGCCGTCGTCGCCTGCTGTTCCAGGATGTGCTTGGCGCCGCTGGCGGCGGTGTAGATTAATCGGTCCATTTTTGTCCTTGGTGTTTCCCAGAGGTCAGACCCCAGTTCAGGGGTCAGACCCCGGTTCAGGGGTCAGACCCTGGTTTTGCTTTTGGGGAGGGTCTGACCCCGGTTGCGATGGCGGTGGATCTGGCGGGCCTGCTTGCGTCCCCGGCTGCAACCCGGGGTCAGACCCTGCAATGCAAAACCAGGAAAAACCGGGGTCTGACCCCTAACTGCAAAACCAGGAAGAACCGGGGTCTGACCCCTAACTGCCCGACCCCTAACTGCCGGACCCCTAACTGCCGGGGTCTGCCCCCTAACTGCCGCTTACCGCAGGTTCACCAGCGTCTGCAACACCGAGTCCTGCGTCTTGATGGTCTGCGCATTGGCCTGGTAGACACGCTGGGCGGTGATCATGTTGACCAGTTCGGCCGTCAGGTCGACGCTCGAGTTTTCCACCGCCGACGACTGTAGCACGCCGAGGCTGCCGGCGGATGGCGTGCCGATCAGCGGCACACCCGAGTTCGACGTCTCGGCCCAGGCATTGTTACCCAAGGGCGACAGGCCGTTCGGGTTGGCGAAGTTCGCCAGCACGATTTGGCCCAGCGCATGCGACTGGCCGTTGCTGTACTGGCCGAGGATGATGCCATCCGAGCCTGCCGCGAAGCGTTGCAGCTGGCCTGCGGTATAGCCGTCCTGGGTCGATTTCTTTTCGCTGTTGGCGGCGCCGTACTGGGTACTGCCGGTAAAGCCAAGATTGATCGGCAGCATGCCGGTGGCGCCGGTCGGCGGGAAGATCGGCACGGCGACTGTCTGCGGCATCAACGCGGTCGACAGCGTGCCGTTGGTGTCGAAGACGAGGCGACCAACCGCCTTCGCCGGCACCGACACCGCCCTGGCGATGTCCTTGTCGACCATGTCCGGCGTATTGCCGACGGCTTTGCCGGATCTGCTGGCGGCATCGTTGATGGCGTCCCGCTGGGCTGTTTTCTGTGCAGGGCTACCGCCAGCCGCGTCGGCCGCTGCCACCACCAGCACGGCCGCCTTTTCGGCGTAATTCAACAGTGCCGCGGCGACCTTGTCCGGTTCCGGCGGCTGCGCCGTCGACTCTTTGACCCAGTCCGCGCGCGCGGTATTGACCGCGTCAAACGGCTCGCCGGTGCCCTGGGCGGCGGCGGCCACTTTCAGGTTAGTGATTTCGGTGCCGTCATTGGCAGCATAGATGTCCCATTGGCCGGCCGAGGTCTTGACGTAGAACGTCGACAGCACGTGCGGGTTGCCGAGGGTATCGAAAACGTCGATCGAGGTCTGCTTGTTATAGCTGGTCGGATCGTTGGCGTTGAACGCCGGGTTGACCGGTGGTTTGCTGCCCGAATCGAGATTCAGCTCGGTGTCGACGCGGGTGGTGGCGACCGGCTTCAGGTCGGCCGTATTGATCATCAAAGGGATCGGCGAACCGGCCAGGATGGCGCCGCTGGCGCTGGCGGAAAAGCCGGTCAGCTTGGCGCCCTGGGCGTTGACCATGTAGCCTTCCTTGTCGAGCGAGAACTGGCCATTGCGCGAGTACTGGGTCGCGCCCGCCACGGACGTGCGGAAAAAGCCGGCGCCGTTGATGGCGATGTCGAGCGGATTATTCGACGATTCGACGTTGCCTTGGGTGAACTGCTGGGCGATCTGCGACACCTTGGTGCCGATGCCGGCCTGGTTGCCGCCGGCGCCGTTGAGCGAGTTGGCGTAGACGTCGGCAAACTGCGCCTGCGAGCCCTTGAAACCGACAGTGCTGGCGTTGGCGATGTTGTTGCCGATGACGTCGAGCGATTTTGCAGCGCCGTTCAAGCCGCTAAGTCCCTGTTGAAAAGACATGGTGTTCTCCTGGAAATGGTTAGTAGGGTGCGGGCTTACAGAATCTGCTTGATGTCAGCCATCGACACGATACCCTTGGTGGGCAGGTTCAGCTTGACGCCATCTTTGGCGCTGGTGGTGACGCTGGCGACGCTGTCGAACGACAGCGTCTTGGCATCCGTCTGCGTTTCGCCGCCTTTGGTGGCGACCACGCGGATCGTGTATTTGCCGTCTTTCAAGGCGACGCCGGTGCCGTCGGGGTTGACCTTGGACGGGTCGACGATGCCGTCCCACGGCAGCGGAATGGTGCCCGCCGCGTGCGGACCGAGCTCGATGGTATGGACATCCTTGCCGGTCCGTGGGTCGCTGATGGTCACCTGCACGTTGTCGGCCGCGCTGGCCAGTTCCACGCCCATGATCGCCTTGCCGCCGGAAAGCTGGGCGAAGTTGCCTTCGACCAACACGCCGTGGCCGATCAGGTTGGTCGCCTGCAGCGCCTCCGACGACTGGTAGCTTGCCTTGAGCGATTCGAGCGTCGTGTTGAGCTTGTTGACGCCGGTGACGGTCGACAGCTGCGCCAGCTGGCTGGTGAGCTGGGCGTTGTCGAGCGGGTTCATCGGATCCTGGTTCTTTAGCTGGGTCACCAGCAAGGTCATGAACTTGTTGGTATCGGCATCGACGCTGCCGTCGACGCTGGCCGCCTTCTTGGGATTGACCGTGGCGAGCAGGTCTTGCGAGACGAAGGCGGGCGCGGAATTGACTGAGGACATGGTGGTCTGGATAAAAATAAGTGGGGTTACTGACCGAGCGTCAGCGTTTTCAACAGCAATGTCTTGGCCGCGTTCATGGTTTCGACGTTGGTCTGGTACGAGCGCGAGGCCGACAGCATGTTGACCATTTCGTCGACCACGTTGACGTTCGGCATTGACACATAGCCCTTGTCGTCGGCCATCGGATGCTTCGGATCGTACACCTGCTTGAGCGGGCTCGGATCGTCGATCACCCGTGCCACCTTGACCGACGTGGCGCCGCCTTCGAGCGGCACCGCCTCGAACACCACCTGCTTGGCGCGGTAGGCCTGGCCGGTTGCGCTGGTGGCGCTGTCGGCGTTGGCCAGGTTGCTGGCGGTGGCGTTCAGGCGCTGCGCCTGGGCACTCATGGCCGAACCCGACACGTTAAAAATATTAAACAGCGACATGATTACTGCCCTCCCTGGATCGCCGCCATCAGGCTGCGGATTTGGTGGTTGATCATGGTGATCCCGGCTTCGTAGCGGATCGCGTTGTCGGCAAACTGGTTGCGCTCGACGTCCATGTCGACCGTGTTGCCGTCGACCGCGCCCTGCACCACGCCACGGTACTGCACCTGGGTGCCGTCCGGCAGCATGTCGGCGTTCTGCGCGGCGCCTTTGACGTGGGCCGCGGCGGTGGCCGCCAGCACGCCGGCCGGCGGCGCCGTGCGCGCCATCACGCCTTGCAGCGCACTGGCAAAATCGATGTCGCGCGCCTTGTAGTTGGGCGTGTCGGCATTCGCGATGTTCGAGGCGAGAATTTGCTGGCGCTGCGAGCGCAGGCTCAAGGCGGCTTCATTGAAGCGCAGGTAATCGTCGAGTTTGCCAATCATCTCAGCTCCAGGTGGGCCACTGTCGCCAGGTTGGCGGCAAGGGCTTTGTTATGACAGTCTTTATGACAGCATCGATCTTAAGGCTGAGACCGGCAACTCAATCGATGGATAAGCGCAGGCAAAGCGCGGCTGTTCGATGTTTCACTTGAGAATCATGACGCTTAAGATGACATCATTCCACCGAGCCGCAGGCCCAACCCCAACCCCCAACCCCATGAATGCCATTTTCCTCACCGCCCTCCTCCTGACCACGCCGCTGGCGCTGGCGCAGCAGAGCGCCGCCGCGCGCGCGGGCACCCAAGACCTGACCGCGCTGCGCACCGTCGTGCAGCAATACCTGCAAGCGCAAAGTGCCGGCATGGCGGGCAAGGCCAGCGTCGAAGTGCGGGCAATCGACCCGCGCACCAGCCTGCCCGCCTGCCCCGACCCGCAAGCGTTCCAGCAGCCAGGCGCACGCACGATGGGAAATACCACGGTCGGCGTGCGCTGTACGGCGCCGGCCGCCTGGACGGTATACATTCAGGCGAAGGTGTCGGTGCAGGGCGACTATGTCGCCGCCGCCGTGCCGCTGGCGCAGGGCCAGCCGATCGAACAGTCGCAACTGGTGCTGATGAAAGGCGACCTGGCCGCCATGCCGAATGGCGTGGTGACCGACATGGCCCAGGCCATCGGCCGCAGCAGCACCGTGTCGCTGCCGTCCGGCGCGCCGTTGCGGCTCGATGCATTGCGCAGCAAACCGGTGGTGCAGCAGGGCCAGCTGGTGCGGGTGGTCTCCAGCGGCGAAGGGTTCCGCGTATCGGCCGAAGCGCGCGCCATCGGCAACGCCAGCGAGGGCCAGGTGGTTCAGGTGCGCACGCCAGCCGGCGCCATCATCAGCGGTGTCGCCAAAGCGGGAGGCCTGGTCGAAGTGGTTTTCTGAGCAGTCGGTTTTATACAATTGCTTGGAAATCCATTGATGTGCGCTAAAGTTTGCGACGGGTTCGCCGTTACTTACGCATATCCCGAGCTTCTTGCTCTGGCCAGAGAAGGATGATGCCATGAAAATCAACGATACCGTCAAGACCACCCCTGCGCTGCCGACCACGAATACCCCGGCCGCCGGTGCCAGAACGACCGAACGCGCATCTGCCGCCAGCCCGGCCCAGGGCGACGCCGGCAAGGTGAGCTTGTCGCCGCAGGCACAGGCGCTGGCCAACGTCAGCGGCAGCGTCATGTTCGACGTCAAGAAAGTCGAACGCATCAAACTGGCGATCGCCGAGGGCCAGTTCCAGGTCAACTCAGAAAAAGTCGCGGACGGCTTGCTGGAAACAGTGCGCGACCTGCTGCATTCACGCAAACGCTAAGCCACCACGCCACCACGCCATCACACCATGACCAGCCTGACCACGACCCTGCGCGACGAACAACGACTGATCACTTCCCTGGTCGAGTTGATGAAACAGGAACAGCAGTGCCTGGTCAGCGCCGACAGTGACGCCCTGGTCGCCATTACGGCGCAAAAGTCGGCCCTCGTGCAGCAAATGGCGGCGTGTGCGAGCCAGCGTCACCAGGCGCTCGGCGCGGCCGGTTTTGCCGCCGCCGAGGCCGGCATGGAACCGTGGCTGGCCGCATGCAGCGACGCCGACAACGCCGCCGGCATCCTGTGGCGCGAGCTGCTCGAGCGCACCCGCACCGCCAAGGAACTGAACCGCGTCAACGGCATGCTGATCAACAAACAGATGACCCACACCCAGGTCGTGCTGAACGCCATGCGCACGCCCGCCGGCGGTGTTGATGCCGGCGTTTACGGCCCGAGCGGCCAGGCCGCTACTTCCGGCCCGTCGCGCCGCTTCGTGGTGGCTTGATTTACTTTCCTCCTCCACCATGAAAATGGTTGCGATACTGCGCATCCGGGCGCGAATTCTCCCAATAAAACTTTACTTCATTGCTTGAATCCGTGATGATCGACCGATGAGTTTCGGCCGGCAGATCGTTTCTATTGTCCTGCATAAACTTTTTGGCACCGACCATCCACTCTCACGGAGACCAGCATGAACTGGAACCAACTCTGCAAGACATGCATCGCCACGCTCGCGCTCGCACTGTGCGTCGGCGCCCAGGCCGCCTCGAACGGCGTGAGCGCCAGCATCAGCCCGGAAAAGCACGCGCTCGGCAAAACCGACGCCGTGGTGGTGGCCGTCACCATCACCAACACCTCGGCCACGCCGCAGTACGTGCTCAAGTGGCATACGCCATTCGGCGCCGAGATCGAAGAGTCGCTGTTCATCGTCACCCGCGACGGGATCAAGGTGCCCTACCTCGGCGCCCACTACAAGCGTCCCGCCCCGACCGCGGCCGACTACTACGTGCTCAAACCCGGCGCCTCATTCTCCGCCAAGGTCGACCTGTCGGCGCTGTACGACATGCGCGTGACGGGCGACTACACGATCCGCTACGACACCAGGTCGCTCAGCTTGTTCAGTGCCGAGCTGAGCGGACAGGGCCGTGGCGCCGTGCAGCGCGAAATCGGCGAAATCAAGTCGACGCCGGTGACGGTGTGGATCGACGGCAGCTTGCCGCGCGGCAGCGTGCCACAGCAAGAGCAGCAACTTCAGACGATCGATTCGATGCGCGCCGCGCTCGCCACCGGCAGCTTGTCGTTCAACAAGTGCACCGCCGCGCAGCAGACCACGGTGACGTCGGCGCTCAGCGCCGGCAATACGATGGTCATCAATGGCGACGCTTACATGGCGGGCACGATCGGCGCGCGCTATAACAAATGGTTCGGCACCACCGACGCCGCCCGCGTGTCGACCGTGAGGTCGCACTTCGCCGCGTTGAAAGATGCGTTCGCCAACAAGCCGATCACGGTCGACTGCGGCTGCAAGAAGACATATTACGCCTACGTCTACCCGACCCAGCCGTACGTCATCTACGTCTGCAAGGCGTTCTGGACCGCGCCGATGACCGGCACCGATTCGAAAGGCGGCACCCTGGTGCACGAGATGAGCCACTTCAACGTTGTCGCCGGCACCGACGACTGGGTGTACGGCCAGAGCGGCGCCGCCAGCCTGGCCGTCAGCGATCCGGCCAAGGCCGTCGACAACGCCGATTCGCACGAGTATTTTGGCGAAAATACTCCGGTGCTGTAGTCGATGGGCAGCTCGGGCTGCCCGTTTTTCTTGCGGCGTTTTATTTGCCGATATGCGCGAACATCACCGAATTGAGTTCGACCGGGGTGAGCTGCGCGATCTGGTTGACGTCCGCCACATAATTGCCGGCGAAGCTAAGCTGATACGTGTGGCGGCCGGGTATGAAAGCGTAAGCCTGCGTGATATCGATCGTGTTGTGGTGGCGCGAATGCGGCTTGAGCGGCAGGTAATCGTCCTTGCCCAGCGGCGCACGCTTGACGGTCGGGCCGATGTAGTCGACCGGATCGCCATTCGAGCTGTCGCGCACCTCGAACCAGGCGCCGAACAGCTCCTTGTCGGAAGCCACGCTGCGCGGCACATACACGGTGCGGTTGCTGTCGTTTTTAAACGTCAATCGCACCAGCACCTTGCCGTTGCGCGACTCGACCTGTACTTTTTCGCTGACCGAATTCATGACCCCGTCCCTTGCCCCGGCGCTGCCGGCCGCACCCAGCAGCGCCGCCGCCAGCAACACAGATGTTGTTACCTTACGCATCGAATACTCCAGAATCAGACATGGGCGGATTGTGCCCGGCGCCCGAAAAAACACCAAGCGCGCTTGCGCAAAGTTACAAACGCCGAGGTTCGCTGTCAAATAGACGTCGTCCTCGCGCAGCGGCGACCACGGCACGGGCGCAAATGCTGACGCTAACGAGCGGAAATTAACGAGTAAAAATTAACGAGTAGAAATTTCCGTTGTCGTATCCGGCAGCGCCGACAGGATCGTCACCGCTACCCGGCGGTTGCGCGCGCGCCCTTCCAGGTCGTCGTTGGCGGCGACCGGGAGGTTCGAGCCGTGGCCGACCACGGTCATGCGCGCTGCAGCCACGCCGCTGTCGGTGAACAGGCGCACCACCGCACCGGCGCGCGCGGCCGACAGTTCCCAGTTGGAGGGGAAAGTGCTCGAGCGGATCGGCGCCGGATCGGTGTGTCCTTCGACCTGCAGCGTGTGCGGGTCGCCCTTCAGCAGCACCGCCAGCGCGCGCAGCGCTTCGCGCGAATTGGCATTCAAAGTGGCCTCGCCCGAGTCGAACAGCACGCTGGCATTGATCTCGACGCTGACGCCGCGGCTGTTTTGCGTCACCCGCACCTTGCCTTCCTTGACCAGCGGCGCCAGCGTCGACGTCAGGTCGCGCGCCAGGGCGGTGAGCTGTTCGCGTTCGCGCCGCATCGCTTCGGCGCGCCGCTTGGCGGCCAGGTTCGGCAGCGAGATCGGCGGCGCCGGCGCGATTGCCGGCCTGGGTGTTGCTGCGCGTGCGCCGAAGGCGGTGCCGAGGGCGTCCGAAAACACCCGGTACTTGCCTTCATTGACAACCGACAGGGCGTACATGACGACAAAAAAAGCGAACAGCAAGGTGATGAAGTCAGCGTACGAAATCAGCCAGCGTTCGTGGTTGTCGGTGGTTTCATCGAATTTTTTGCGCGCCATGGCGGGGGGTCGAATAATTCGGAAAACTTAAGGCCGCGACAGCAGGCTGGCGACGCGCTCGTCGATGACGCGCGAATGGTCGCCACTGGCGATATCGAAAAAGACGTCGGTGAGGATTTCATACTGCGTGACGGTCTCGGCGACGATGGCTTTGAGCTTGTTGGCGACCGGATAAAAAAACAGGTTGGCGAGGCCGACGCCGTACACCGTCGACACAAAAGCGACGGCGATGCCGGCGCCCAGCTTGGACGGGTCGGTGAGGTTTTCCATCACGTGGATCAGCCCCAGCACGGCGCCGAGGATGCCGATCGTCGGCGAGTAACCGGCTGCCGATTCCCAGATTTTCACCGCCTGGCGCTGGCCGAATTCGTACGCCGTCACCTCGGTCTCCAACAGCCCGCGCAGCTTGGCCGGGTCGATGCCGTCGATCACCAGGCGCAAGCCCTTCTTGACGAATTTGTCGGGCGTGCCCTGCATTGCCTGCTCGAGCGACAGCAGGCCGTCGCGGCGCGCCGACGTGCTCCACCTGGCGATGTCGCGCGAGAGCGTCGCGCGCTGGCTTGGGGGCGGACGGAACACCCAGCGCAGCATGCGCATGCCGCGCATGAACGTGGGCGCCTCGGTCTGCAGCAGCACCGCACCAAAGGTGCCGATCACGACGATGGCAAACGCCGCCGGCTGCACCAGCGAGGCCAGCTTGCCGCCGTCCAGGCTGTGGCCGATGAACAGCCCGGCCAGCGCCAGGACGACGCCGGCTACGCTGGCCCAGTCCATGCCTGCTCCCGTAATGCAGACCGCAACCGCGCCACCGCCTGGGTGTGCAATTGCGATACGCGCGATTCAGATACGCCCATCACGGCGCCGATTTCCTTGAGGTTCATTTCCTCTTCGTAGTACAGGCCCATCAGGATCTTTTCGCGCGGCGGCAGCGCATCGATGGCATTGATCACCGCCTGGCGGAAGTCGCCGTCGAGCAGGCTGCGCAGCGGATCGGCGTCGTCGACGGCGTAGCGGTCGAGAAAACTGTCGCTGCCTTCGTTGTCGTGGAAGTCTTCGTAGTACACCAGCTGGTGGCCGCCGCCGTCGCCCAGCATGTCCTGGTATTCGGACAGCGACAGCTTGAGCAGCTTGGCCACTTCCGATTCGGTCGGCGGATGGCCGAGCTTTTGCTGCAGCGAGCTCATCGCCGCCTCGATCTTGCGCATGTTTTGCCGCATCGAGCGCGGCAACCAGTCGCTGTTGCGCAATTCATCGAGCATGGCGCCGCGGATGCGCAGCACCGCATAGGTTTCGAACTGGGCGCCATGCGTCTCTTCATAGCGGCTGATGGCATCTAACAGGCCGATCATGCCGGCCTGCACCAGGTCGTCCACTTCCACACTTGGCGGCAACTTGGCCTTCATGTGGTGGGCGAGACGCTTCACCAACGGCATGTGATCCGTCAGCAGCTGGTTTTTATCGGCTTTTCCTTTGACCGTGTACATGGTTATGCTTTGTTATCAAGAGCCAAAACGGGTATTCCCCCCAGTCCGACCAAGCTGCGGCATGCCCGCAAGGGCGAAGCGCCCCGCCAGTTGGCGGAACGCGACTGATGCGCCCGCCAGCGGAAACGCATCGACCACCGCGCGGCCGAGGCGCGCGGCGCGATGCAGGTATTCGTCGGCGGGCACCGAGCCCATCGAGGTCAGGTTCACCGCCAGATAGCGACTTGCCGCAGAACACATATTATCGTATACCACCTTTGCTTCGGTTTCGGAAGCGCCCGTCACCAGAATGCCGAACGGGCGCCGGCCGAGTTGCTGCGACAGCCGCTTGATCAGGCTGTAGGCGGCGGTGATCGAGGCGGCGGACGTGGACACCTGCACGACGATTTCGGAGCTGTCCATGATCGGCACCGGGAAGCTGTCGTCGGCGCCGAATTCGCCGTCGACGATGACGATGCCGGTCTGCTTGACCAGCACGTCGAAGCTCTTGGCCAGCCGGCGCAGTTCGTCGGCACTCGGGCGCAGCGCGCCGACGCCGCGTTTCATGCTGGCCACGCCGAACCCTTGCGGCACCTGGTGGATCACTTCATTGAGGCCGCATTCCTGGCGCGCCACCTGCAGCAGGCTGACGCCGCGGTCGACGCCGAGCCGCTGGGCGACGCCGTATTCCTGCATGCAGGCGTCGACGATCAGCACGTCGTTGCCGGCGCGCGCCAGCGACGCGCCCAGGTTGACCAGCATGGCGCCCTTGTCGTCTTCGGCGGTGGCGGAAAGAAAGGTGACGATGCGCGGCTTGGGGCCAGCCAGCATGCGGCGCAGGCCTTCGGCCTGGTCGAAATCGAAATTAGCCAAGCGACACCTCGCGCAGGCTGCGATCGCTGGCGGCGTTGCGGGTCTGCGCCATCAACAGCGGCAGTTCGTCGTCCGCATACTGCGTGGCGGCGGCATCGCGCGTCAGGCGGAAGGCGCGGTCGATCAGCATGCCGCGGTCGCCCAGGTGCAGGTCTTCCGGCACCCGCTGGCCGTTCGAGATGTAGAACAGGCGCAGCTTGTGGCGGATCACGACGTCGAGCACGTTGCCGATCGAGGCGGCTTCGTCGAGCTTGGTCATGATGCAGCCGGCCAGCCCGCTGCCCTGGTAGGCGCGCACCACTTCGTTGAGCGTTTCGTTGGTCGAGGTGGCGTTCAGGCACAGCAGGCGTTTGACGTCGGCGCCCGACTCGGAGAGCATGGCGACCTGTGCGGTGACCATCTGGTCGCGCTGCGATACGCCGACGGTGTCGATCAGCACAGTGTGCTTGTTGCGCAATTCCTTCAGGGCGATGCGCAGGTCCGATTCGTCCTTGACCGAGTGCACCATCACGCCGAGGATCTTGCCGTAGATGCGCAGCTGTTCGTGGCCGCCGATACGATAGGCGTCGGTGGTGATCAGCGCCAGCTTTTCCGGGCCGTGGCGCATCACGCAGCGCGCCGCCAGCTTGGCGGTGCTGGTGGTCTTGCCGACGCCCGTCGGGCCGACCAGCGCGAACACACCGCCCTTGTCGAGGATTTCGTCTTCATTGCTCATGCTGGTCAGATTGCGGCCCAACACGGTCTTAATCCAGCGCATGCTCTCGGCGGCGTCTTTACCGGCCGGCATTTTTTCGATCAGGTAGCGCGCCAGGCTGGCCGAAAATCCGGCAGCCAGCATCTGGCGCAGCACGCCGGCCTTTTCCGGCTCGCGCTGCTGGGTGGCGCTCCACGAAATTGCCGCCAGCTGGGTTTCCATCAAGCCGCGCATGGCGCGAATTTCGCTCATCATGCCGGACATCTCGGCGCTGGCGCTGTCTTTGGCGTGGGTGATGGCGGCCGACATCATCGAGCTCATCTGCGCCATGTTCGGCATGTCGAAGCCGTCGCCCTGCGCTTGCAGCGCTGGCGCGCGGCGGTTGGCGTAGGATTCGGGCGCATTCAGGTGCTGCAGCATCGGTGCCGGCTGGGCCATTTCGGTGCCGGCGGCGGGCGCCGCGATCGAGGCGACGTCGTCATTGGCAAGGGCCAGGATTTCGACGACGCCGTCGACCGGGCGATTCGACAGGATGACCGCATCTGGACCGAGGGCATCACGCACTTTGCGCAAAGCTTCGCGCGAGGTGGCAGCCGTAAATTTTTTGACATTCATCGATCAACTCCTGGGTTCCTGCAGCCAGTGCGCCCCCATGGGCCACCGCATAACTTCGACGAGATCCATTATTGACGATGCCGCACGGAAACCATCGGCGGAGAAGGTGGGTGAATTGGCTGCTATTCGGAGGCGGGCTGGCAAGATTGAGCAAACCTTGGTTTGGACCTGGTAAAAAGGCTGACGATGGAGGTTTGCCGCGGAGGTGATGTGGACAGAGCGAGTTACGTTTACATGCTGGCGAGCGAGTGCTACGGCACGCTGTACGTTGGCGTCACGTCGGACCTGGTGAAGCGGATCTGGCAGCATCGCGAAGGGCTGGCCGATGGGTTCACGAAAAAGTACAAGGTCAAGCGCCTGGTGTGGTTTGAGACGCACGGGGACATCATTGAGGCGATTTCACGCGAAAAACAGCTGAAAAAATGGGCGCGCGCGTGGAAGGTGGCGCTGATTCAGGAGGCTAATCCGGATTGGCGTGATTTGTATGATGATTTTACGGCGTGACCGTTGTGCGTAAAGATGGGGTCCCCGCGTTCGCGAGGACGACGCATCAAAAGCCGTCATCCTCGCGAACGCGGGGACCCCATTTCATCCCTAAAAAAGCACCGCCGATCGCCGCTCATAGGGATGGGGTCCCCACGTTCGTGAGGACGACGCATCAAAAGCCGTCGTCCTCGCGAACGCGGGGACCCCATTTCGCGTCAATCACGCCATCCCTAAAAAAGCACTGCCGATCGCCGCTCATAGGAATGGGGTCCCCACGTTCGCGAGGGCGACGCATCAAAAGCCGTCATCCTCGCGAACGCGGGGACCCCATTTCGCGTGAATCACGCCATCCCTAAAAAGCACTGCCGATCGCCGCTCATAGGAATGGGGTCCCAACGTTCGTGAGGACGACGCATCAAAAGCCGTCGTCCTCGCGAACGCGGGGACCCCATTTCATCCCTAAAAAAGCACCGCCGATCGCCGCTCATAGGGATGGGGTCCCCACGTTCGTGAGGACGACGCATCAAAAGCCGTCATCCTCGCGAACGCGGGGACCCCATTTCGCGTCAATCACGCCATCCCTAAAAAGCACTGCCGATCGCCGCTCATAGGAATGGGGTCCCCACGTTCGTGAGGACGACGCATCGAAAGCCGTCGTCCTCGCGAACGCGGGGACCCCATTTCGCGTGAATCACGCCATCCCTAAAAAAGCACCGCCGATCGCCGCTCATAGGGATGGGGTCCCCGCGTTCGCGAGGACGACGGCATCAATACCACCGCAGCCTGCTTACCCCGCCCCCACCAAACTGGTCACCCGAATCGTCTTCGTCTCCGGAACCTCGGCGCGTCCCAGCAATTCCGACGCGTGCGTGGTAGACAGCGGGGGCGACCGCAGCTAACCTGGGCGCCGCCGGCATGGCGGGAGTCAGAGGCGGGAAATTATCCCTGGCACAGCGCGAGCGCGTGCTGCCAGTGCGGCACATGCACATTGAGCGCACGCAGGCGCGCACCGGAGAGTTCCGAATTGTGCGGCCGCCGCGCCGGCAAGGGATACTCTTCGGTACGGATTGGCGTGACCTTCGGCGCCTTGGCGATCGAGGCATGCCTGACGATTTCCTCGGCGAAGCCATGCCACGACGTCCGGCCCGACGAGGTCAGGTTGTAAATCCCCGACAAGGGCCCTGCCATCGCCTCGACAGCGCCGCATTGCGCGTCCAGCCTGGCGACAAGCTGCGCCGTGGTGTCGGCAATCGACCGGCACCACGTTGGCGAGCCGAACTGGTCGCCGACGATACGCAATTCATCGCGCTCGGCCGCCAGGCGCATTACCGTCAGCAGAAAATTCTTGCCGCGCATTCCATAGACCCAGCTGGTACGCAGGATCAGGTGCGGTACGCCGGCGGCCTGGATTGCTTGCTCGCCCGCCAGCTTGGTAGCGCCGTACACATTGACCGGACAGGTCGGATCGGTTTCCAGGTAGGCCGTTTCCTTGGTTCCGTCAAAGACGTAATCGGTGCTGTAGTGGATGATTCCCGCCCCCAATTTGCGGGCTTCTTCGGCCATGACTGCCGGCGCCTCGCCATTGACCCGCATGGCCAGCTCGGGCTCGCTTTCGGCCTTGTCCACTGCAGTGTATGCGGCCGGATTGACGATCAGGTTCGGCTTCACGCTGCGAATCACGTCGCGCACTTGCCGGAGGTCCGACAGGTCCATCTGGTTGCGGCCGACGGCGACGATCTCGCCGAGGCCCTGCAGGCTGCGTGCGAGTTCATGGCCGACCTGGCCGTTCTTGCCCGTCACCAGGATCTTCACGCGAACACCTCGGCATCGGCCAGCAACTGGCCATTTTGATCTTTACCGGACAGCATCGGCGTGCCGCCGACCGGCCATTCGATCCCTATCGCCGGGTCGCTCCACAAAATGCAGCGCTCGAATTCGGGCGCCCAGTAATCGGTAGTCTTGTACAGGAACTCGGCCGACTCGCTGGTCACCACGAAGCCGTGAGCGAAACCGGGCGGCACCCAGAGCTGGCGCTTGTTCTCGCCGGACAGCACGACGCCGATCCAGTGGCCGAAGGTTGGCGAACTCTTGCGGATGTCGACCGCCACGTCGAACACTTCGCCGGCGACGACGCGCACCAGCTTGCCCTGGGTCTGCTGCAGCTGATAATGCAGGCCGCGCAGCACATTTTTCGCCGACTTCGAATGGTTGTCTTGAACGAAGGTGGTGGCGACACCGGTCAATTCCTCGAATTTGCGCGCGTTGAAACTCTCGTAAAAGAATCCGCGCTCATCGCCGAACGCCTTGGGCTCGACGATGAGAACGTCGGGAATCGCGGTAGTTTGAATCTGCATCGGTCAGTATATTTTTTCGTTTAAAAGACGCAACAGATATTGTCCGTAGCCGTTCTTTTTCAGTGGTAGTGCCAGCGCTTCGAGCTGGGCAGCGTCGATGTATCCCTTGCGAAACGCGATTTCTTCGGGACACGCGACTTTTAATCCTTGGCGGTTCTCGATGGTGGCAATGAACTGGCCAGCTTCGAGCAAGGATTCATGGGTACCTGTATCGAGCCACGCCATACCACGCCCCATCACCTGGACGTCCAACTCGTTGCGCTCCAAATAAACCCGGTTCAAGTCGGTGATTTCGAGTTCGCCGCGGGCCGACGGCTTGATGCCGGCTGCAATGTCGCACACTTTCGTGTCGTAGAAATACAGGCCGGTGACCGCGTAATTCGACTTCGGTTGCAAGGGCTTCTCTTCGATACTGACGGCGCGCCGTTCGCTATCGAATTCCACCACGCCATAGCGCTCCGGGTCGTTCACATGGTAGGCAAATACAGTCGAACCACTCGTGCGCTCCGAAGCAGTGCGCAACTGCTTGTCGAAGTCGTGCCCGTAATAAATGTTATCACCCAGGATCAATGCCGAAAGATGATTGCCAATGAACTCGCGGCCAATGATGAAAGCTTGGGCAAGACCGTCCGGGGTCGGTTGCACCGCATAGTTGAGGCTGATGCCCCACTGGCTGCCGTCACCGAGCAATTCCTGGAAGCGCGGCGTATCCTGCGGCGTCGAGATAATAAGGATGTCGCGCATGCCGGCCAGCATCAGCGTGGTCAGCGGATAATAGATCATCGGCTTGTCGTACACCGGCAGCAACTGCTTAGAAACGGACATGGTCACCGGATACAGGCGCGTGCCTGATCCGCCGGCGAGGATAATGCCCTTGCGCTGCAATGTTGGTGCTGTCATGCGATTTCCTGTGACGCGCGCTGCGCGTAGTTTTTATCGATCCATTTCAGGTAGTCGCCAGACTGCACGTCGCACACCCAGTCCTGGTGGTCGAGGAACCACTGCACCGTTTTGCGGATACCGGACTCAAAGGTTTCAGCCGGCTTCCAGCCGAGTTCGCGCTCCAGTTTGCGCGCATCGATCGCATAGCGGCGGTCGTGGCCGGGACGGTCCTGCACATAGGTAATTTGCTCGCGATAGCTGCCTTGCGCTTTCGGATCGAGCTGATCGAGGATGTCGCACAGCGTGTGCACCACGTCGAGGTTGGCTTTTTCGTTCCAGCCGCCAACATTGTAGACTTCGCCGAGGCGGCCATCGGCCAGCACCCGGCGGATTGCGGCGCAATGGTCGCTGACATAGAGCCAGTCGCGCACCTGCTGGCCGTCGCCGTAGATCGGCAACGCCTTGCCGGCGCGCGCATTGGTAATGATCAGCGGGATCAGCTTCTCGGGAAAGTGATACGGGCCGTAGTTGTTCGAGCAGTTGGTCGTCAGCACCGGCATGCCGTAGGTATGGTGGTAGGCACGCACCAGATGGTCGGACGCGGCCTTCGATGCCGAATACGGGCTGTTCGGCGCGTACGGTGTCGTTTCGGAAAATGGCGCGTCGTCCGGGCCGAGTGAGCCATACACCTCGTCGGTCGACACGTGCAGGAAGCGGAACGCCTCCTTGTCGGCTGCCGCCAGCGCCGACCAATAAGCACGGGCCGCTTCGAGCAAGGCGAAGCTACCGTTGACATTTGTTTCGATGAAGGCGGCCGGGCCCGAGATCGAGCGGTCGACGTGGCTTTCGGCGGCGAAATGGACAATCGCGCGCGGTCGGTGTTCGGCCAGCAAGCGCGCCACATGGGCCTGGTCGCCGATATCGCCTTGCACGAAAATGTGGCGCGGATCCTGGTTCAGGCTGGCGAGGTTGTTGAGATTACCGGCATAGGTCAGTTTGTCGAGATTGACGACCGGCTCATCGCTCTGCACCAGCCAGTCCAGCACAAAATTCGATCCGATAAAGCCGGCGCCACCAGTAACTAAAATCATATTTGCTCGGTACAAAAATGTAGAAATTAATCCAAAAAATCTGGAACACCTGCGGCTTTATAGCTTGCCGGTACGCGCCCATGAGGGACGCAAATTATACCTTGCCGCCGGCCAATCCCACTATAGGCGTTCTGTTAAACAACATCCCACAACACTACCCCGCCCCCACCAAACTGGTCACCCGAATCGTCTTCGTCTCCGGAATCTCGCTATGCGACAGCACCTTCAATTGCGGCAGCGCGCGGCGTAAAAAGCGTGACAGCAGTGCGCGCAGCGGCCCCGGCACCAACAGCACCGGCGTCAGCCCCAACTGTTCCTGCTGCGCCGCCGCCGCGCCGGCCTGCTGCGCGATGGTGTCGGCCAGGCCCGGCTCGATGCCGGTGCCGTCGCCGCCCGCTCCCATCGCCTGCATCAGCAGGCGCTCGAGCCGGTTATCCAGGGTCATCACCGACAGCTCGGTGGCGCCCGGGAACAGCTGCTGCACGATGGCCCGGCCCAGTGCGATGCGCACCAGCGCCGTCAGCTCGTTCGGATCCTGGGTGCGCATCGCGTGCTCGGACAGCGTCTCGATCACCGAATGCATGTCGCGGATGTGCACGCCCTCGATCAGCAGGTTCTGCAACACTTTTTGCAAGGTCGACAACGACACCACCTTCGGCACCAGGTCCTCCACCAGCTTGGGCGAGTCCTTGGCGATGTGATCGAGCAGCGCCTGCACCTCGGCGCGCCCCAGCAATTCGGACGCGTGCGTGGTAATCAGGTGATTCAGGTGGGTCGCCACCACGGTGCCGGCGTCGACCACGGTGTAGCCCATGCTTTGCGCTTCGTCGCGCAGGCCGGCGTCGATCCACGTCGCCGGCAGGCCGAACGCCGGATCGGTCGTCACCAGTCCCGGCAATTCGCCGCTGGCCATGCCGGGGTTGATCGCCAGGAACTGCCCGTTGAGCGCTTCGCCGCTGCCCACTTCGACGCCCTTGAGCGTGATGCGGTAAGCCGACGGCTTCAGTTCCAGGTTGTCGCGGATATGCACCGGCGGCGCCAGAAAACCTACTTCCTGGGCGAACTTCTTGCGGATGCCCTTGATGCGCTTGAGCAGCTCGCCGCCCTGCGTCTTGTCGACCAGCGGGATCAGACGGTAGCCCACTTCCAGCCCCAGCGTGTCGACCGGCATGATGTCCTGCCAGCTCGCCTCTTCCTGCTCGGCCGGGGCCGGCGCGTTGGCCGCTGCGGCGGCAGCGGCGGCAGCTTCCTGCTGCGCCGGCGCCTCACGGCTGCGTTTGCTGGCCAGGTAGGCCGCGCCGGCCAGCGCGCCGGCCAGCAGCAGGAACACCAGGTTCGGCATGCCGGGAATCAGGCCCATGCCGCCGATAATGCCGGCGGTGATGTACAGCACCTGCGGCTTGGCGAACAACTGGCCGACCAGTTGGGTGCCGATGTCCTGGTCGCTGGCCACGCGCGAGACGACGATACCGGCCGCGGTGGAAATGATCAGCGATGGAATCTGCGCGACCAGGCCGTCGCCGATGGCCAGCAAGGTATAGGTCTTGGCCGCAACGCCGAACGCCATGTCGTGCTGCAGCATGCCGACCATCAGGCCGCCGATCATGTTGATGACGGTGACGAGAATGCCGGCCACCGCGTCGCCGCGCACGTATTTGCTGGCGCCGTCCATCGCGCCGTAGAATTCGGCTTCCTGCGCCGTTTCAAGGCGGCGGCGGCGCGCTTCGTCCTCGCCGATCAGGCCGGCGTTGAGGTCGGCGTCGATCGCCATCTGCTTGCCCGGCATCGCGTCGAGCGCGAAACGGGCGCCCACTTCGGCGATCCGGCCGGCACCCTTGGTGACGACCGTAAAGTTAATGATGGTGAGGATGATGAAGACGACGATACCGACGGTGAAATTGCCGCCGATCAGGAAGTGGCCGAACGCTTCGATCACCTTGCCGGCAGCCGCCCCGCCGGTATGGCCCTCGGTCAGCACCACGCGCGTCGACGCCACGTTGAGCGACAGGCGCAGCATGGTCGACACCAGCAAAATAGTCGGGAAGGCCATGAAGTCGAGCGGCTTGACGGTGTACAGGGCGGTCAGCAGCACGATCACCGACAGCGCGATATTAAAGCTGAAAAACACGTCCAGCACGAAGGCCGGCAGCGGCAGCACCATCATCGCCAGCAGCAAGATGATGATCATCGGCGCGGCCAGTGCGTTGCCCTTGCCGGCCAGGTTGCTCATCCAGGCGGGGAATCTGATGCTGTTCATGGTGTTGCTCCGTTATTCGGGTCAGGCTTTTGCGAATCAGACTTTTTTTGCGATGCCGGGTTGAGCGGATCGAGCTCGGGCGGCACAGCCAGCCTGGTCGGACGGTCCGGATACTTGCCGCCGCCCTTGCTGAAGGCGCGCAACTGGAACACATACGCCAGCACTTCGGCCACCGCCGAATACAGCGCCTCGGGAATCTCGTCGCCGATGTCGGTGTGCTGGTGCAGCGCACGCGCCAGCGCCGGCGCTTCCAGCAGCGCGACCTTATTCTCGCGCGCCAGCTCGCGGATCTTGGCGGCCACTTCGTCGCTGCCCTTGGCCACCACCCGCGGCGCACCTCCCATGCCGTCGGTATATTTAAGCGCCACCGCGTAGTGGGTCGGGTTGGTCACCACCACGTCGGCCGTCGGCACCGCGGCCATCATGCGGCGGCGCGCCATCTCGCGCTGCATCTGGCGAACCTTGGCCTTCATCTGCGGATTACCGTCCGACTCCTTCGCTTCCTGGATCATTTCCTGGCGCGTCATTTTCATCTTGTTGGCGTAATGCCAGACCTGGTAAGGGCCGTCGATCGCCGCGATCAGGCCAAGCCCGCCGACGATGAACAGAAAAGCCGAGCCCAGCAGGCTGACCAGGTGGGCGCTGCCGGCACTGACCGATTCCAGCGCCAGCCCCATCACGGCATCCTTCTGGCTCATCACCACCAGCCAGGCGACGAAGCCGACCACGATGGTCTTGGCCACGGCCTTGAGCAGTTCGACCAGCGCATTGACCGACACCATGTTGCCCAGGCCCTTGGCCGGGTTCAGCTTGCCGAAGTTCGGCATGAAGGACTTGGCCGAAAACAGCCAGCCGCCGATCAGCAGCGGCGACGCCAGCGCGACCACCATGACCGCCACCGCCAGCGGCAGGCACGTCAGCATCACCGAGCCGATGTCGGTGCCGACCCGGCGGATCAGCACGTCGGCGTTGAAAACCTGTTCGCGGTCGAGCGACAGCCCTGAAATCATCGCCAGGTGCAGGCTGCGCACGACGCTGCCGCCGGTCAGCCACAGCCCGCCGCCGGCGGCCATCAATACGGTAAATGTCGCCACTTCGCGCGAGCGCGGCACATCGCCCTCTTCGCGCGCCTGCTCCAGGCGCTTGGCTGACGCGGGTTCGGTCTTTTCTGCGTCGCTGTCTTCTGCCATGTCCACTTTCGGTTACGCCCTGCCCCCGCAGGACCGGCAGTTGACATTATTCCCGATATTGCCGTGCGGCTATCTATCGAACAGGGGCGCAAAGCCCTGCTAATCCGCCCGATGTGGCTCTGCAGCCGTTGCGTGCATCTAGCTGGAAAAGAAAGTAATGACGAAGTCATACAAAAACGTATATTTGCAACATCGCTTGCCCAAAAATTGTCTCCATTCGGACAAACAAATAGGGCCGACCGCCGTTCGATTGGCAGATTCTTTAAGCAATTTCTTTATGGATTGCTATAATGTAAGAGCAACTTTGAACAAGCTTCTGCTCCGATAGATTTAAGTACAAGGACTTATCATGAAAAAAATTCTCGCTACCGCTGCGATCCTGAGCCTGGTTTCCGCACAAGTGTTCGCACAAACCGCCGCAGCTTTGCCAGCAGCGCCAGTTGCACCAGCTCCACTGATGAGCACCACGCTCGTCGGCGGCGTGACCGTTGGCACCGCAGTTGTCGTCGGTGTTGCTGTTGCTGCAATCGCAGTGGCAACTTCGGACAGCAACAGCACCACCACCCACCATTAATTTGGCGGGCGCCTTGGCGCTTGGGTAGTAACGGAAACGGCCGATTTATTCGGCCGTTTTTTTTGGCTGTGTTTAAGGTGAAAAACGATGCTTGCCGCTATTCGGCGCGAAATGAGGTCCCTGCGTGCGCGAGGACGACATGCTTAAGACCGTCGTCCTCGCGCACGCGGGGACCCCATTTCACCCCGCGCCGCGATAAAAGCCGCCTTTAACCCTTAGCGGCTATATAGCTTTTTCGACCTCGCAAACTGCTCACCCCATGAAAAACCAGCGCTTCCACCACCGCCTCGGCTTCGCCATCGACGGCATCGTATCGGCATGGCGCAGCGAAGCGAGCTTTCGCCTGCAATGCCTCGCCACGCTAGGCGTGATTGCGGTATTGGCATGGCGCCAGCCGCCAATGATGTGGTGGGCCTTCCTGTTGATCATGTGCGGTATGGTACTCGCCGCAGAACTGTTCAACACTGCGCTCGAAACAGCGCTCGACCATCTGCATCCGGAACGCCACGACGCCATCCGCATCGCCAAGGATTGCGCAGCGGGCGCCGTGCTGCTGCTGAGCGTCACAGCAGCGGGCGTATTTGCGGCATTTTTGGTGGACACGTTTTCGTCTTGACAGGCACTGGATGCCTGCGTGACCGACGGCGCGCTTTTCAAAAACCATTGGAATCAATTCTTGATTGATCCAAAGTGCGACACAAAATCTTCGCGCACGCAGGGGCCCTATTCAGCAACACCAATCCGGTTGCTTTGCAGGTATCTATATGTCTATAAGCAAGCGAAAAAGCTATTTGAAGGAAAACCGTAACTATTCAGCCGCACTAAACCCCGCAATTAGCAGTTGTAAACAATGCTGGTTTGCCGCATCATCCCGCCATGCCACCGAAGCCGCCCCGTCCCGATTTGACTCAACTGTCCGATACCGACAAGG
>NZ_PDOB01000039.1 GCF_002760665.1 Massilia psychrophila
CCGCGGCCATCGCGTGCGCGCCCGGCGCCCGGCGGCGCGGCCGGCACGGCGGCCGGCGCGTTCTGCAGCGCCAGCGGCGCTACCACCGCGCGCGGCGCATTGCGCACGGCGACCGTGCCGCGATGGCCGAAGTGCCCGTGCGGCACCACCGTCAGGCCTTCGCGCTGGTCGTTATTGTGGTCATGGCGGTCATGGCCATGGCGCTCATCGCGGCCGAGGCCGTCCTCGCGCCATCCCGGCCGCGCATCGCGGTTGATCTGTTGAAGGTGCTGCTGCGACAGGCGGTAGCCCGGCACAAAGGCCTCGCGCGGGGTGAGCGGATACCAGCCCTGCGCCGGATGATGTCCGCCGGCGCCGAAGTTCTGGCGCCATGTGCTGCCGCCGACCCAGCCGACCAGCGCCGGCGCCCATACCGGACGGCCGATATGCCGGCCCGGCGCCCACGCCCAGCGCTGGCTGACCTGTACCCAGCGGCCATAGTGGAATGGCGCGTAGCCCCATGGCGCGTTGTCGACCCAGGTCCAGCCCCAAGGCGCAATCCAGGTCCAGCTGCCGTCGCGGTAGGGCGCCCAGCCGGACGCCACCGCAGTGGGCAGCCATAATGGGCCGTACTCGGGGTCGTCGCGCCAGGTGCCGTTGCGATCGAGCTCTTCGTAGCCGGTCATCTCGCGCGTGACGTAGCGCGCCGACGTCGAGCGCTCGTCGTACTGGTCGCGCTGCTGCGACCAGTCGTCGAAGCTGTCGCGCTTAGCCTGGCCGGTGAGCACGTCGTCGTCGCGGATTTCGGCCCGGCGGCCGGGGCGTACGATCAGTTGCGTGCCGCGGTCCTCGACCAGCGCGACACCGTCGAACACGTTGACCGCGCTGATGCCCTGAACGCGCTCGGCGTCGACGCGCAGCCGGCCCGGCTCTTGCAGGCGCACGCGCGCGTTCGAGGTGCTCAGTTCGAAGCCGGTCAGCACCTCGGCATTCGCGATGCGCAGGTTGACGCTGCCATAATTGAGGCGCAGGCGCAGGCGCTCGTCGTCCAGTTCCGACACTTCGAGCGAGGAGTCGGCATCCAAGCGGATCGAGGTCGAGCCGATGCGAATTTCGGTGCGCGCGCCGCGGCCGGTGGTGAGCACGTTGTGCGAAGTGACCGGCCAGTTCACCGTCGCCGCGCTGGGCAGGTCGCCGACTTCGCTGCTGATGCCGACCTGGCCCTGCGACAGCGAAACGCGGCCGACCCGCGCCGGCACCTCGGCCAGCGCCAGCGTCGAAAACACCGCGCACGCGAGCAGCGTCACGGCCTTGATGAAGCGAGTAGTCATGTGGGACTCCATAGTAGACGGGCAAGGTGCGTCATATCGATGACAACGCGCCAGCGGCGAAACCGAACATATAAGTTACAAAGAGTTGCAAATCGACCAATAAAGCCAGGCGGCCGTCGGGCTGAAGGAATCGAAGCGAAAATTCGACTGGCCCAGGACAGACTTGGTCGATGTTGAAGGTCAATAGTGAGCTGTTGACCAACAAAGCGGCAAAATATGGACCGGCCAGGCGGATTGACAGCCGATTCCTTCAAGTCCGGCAGCCGCCTAGCCGGGGCTGCGCTTGACGAAAAACAGCGCGGCGCCGACCAGCACCAGCACGCCGCCGAAAAAGCGGTTCTGCTTCTTTACCGCGCGCGCATCGCGGAAATAGCGCTGCATCGAGGCGGCCAGCCAGGCGTAGCCGTGCATGACGACCGTGTCGATCGTGACCATCGTCGCGCCTAAAATCAGCAACTGCGGCAACAGCGCGCTTTGCTGCGAAATGAACTGCGGCAACACGGCAACCATGAAGATGATGCCCTTCGGATTGGTGGCATTGGTCAGAAAACCCGTCAGCACGCGGCGCCCGAACGCCGGATGGTCGAGCAACGCCGCGGCGCCCGGCGCGGCCGTTTGCGGCGCCGCCCTCCACTGACTGACGCCGCAATACATCAGGTACAGCGCGCCGACCGTCTTGACGGCGGAGAACGCCAGTTCGGACGCCATCAGCAGCGAGCCGACGCCGGCGCCGGCGATGACGAACACCAGCAACAGGCCGATTTGCAGACCGAGCACGGTGGCGCTGGCTTTGCGCAGGCCGTAGGCGAGCCCGTGCGACATCGACATGACAGCGCCCGAACCGGGCGAAACGGCGATCAGGGAGCCGGCGATGACGAACGTAATCCAGGTAGCAAAAGTCATGCGGGGAAATGGGGGAGAACGGTCAAGGAGGGAGCGACGGGTGACGTGGCGTGGAGGAAATATCACCCGCGCCACGCAAGCTGAGGCCGGCGTTCGCCGGCCTCAGCTCACAAGAAGCTTATTTGTTTAAAATTTACTTCTTCTTTTTTGGGTTAACCGCGGCCTTCAAGGTCGCGCCAGCCGAAAATTTTGGCGACTTCGACGCCGCGATCTTGATCGGTTCGCCGGTCGATGGATTGCGGCCCTTGCGCGCGGCGCGCTTGGCGACCGAGAACGTGCCGAAGCCGGTGATGCCGACCGTGTCGCCTTTTTTCAGGCGCTCGGTGATGATTTCGAGGACCGTGTTGACCGCACTGTTGGCTGCGGCGCCGGACATCTCGGTACGCTTCGCAAATTCTGCAATCAGTTCGCCTTTTTTCATAAACTATCCTACGGTGGGTTGAAGAGCCGGAAGATTAGCATAATTATTGCTGGGCGCAATTATTTGCAGGGCGGCCACGCCAAAGCAAGCCCCGCTGTGACTGGAGCGCGACGAAAACCGGCTGCCGTGTGCGGCCCGATTTATTCGCTGCGCGCGCCGCTCAGGCGGGTGCGCAGCGCGGCGTTGATCAGGGTCTGGTAGCCCTTGCCGCATTGCTCGGAGAGCGAACGAAATTGCGACAGCACCTCGTCGTCGAGGTAGATCGTGATGCGCGTCTTGCGCTTGACGGTACGCAGCGCGCGCGGCGCGGTGGCGGAAGTGGATACAGTTGATGCAGTGGACAAATCGAGGTCGGTGTTCATCGTGGTGTTCCCTTGGTAGGCGGCCGGCTGACGTAAGCGCAGCCAGGCAGTGCGACAACTATACGTCCGGCCGCCGGCAAAATCCGTCGAAAGCGACGAGATGCGTTTTTTGAAGGATGAAACGCGGAATCGGCGGCTGACCTGTGCGCACGGCCGGCTCGGGTAAGATGGGCTTTATTTAATGGATAAGGAGCGACCGCGATGGCTTCCAGTTTGCTGGCATTAATCGACGACATCGCAACAATTCTCGACGACGTCGCCCTGATGAGCAAGGTGGCGGCCAAGAAGACCGCCGGCGTGCTCGGTGACGACCTGGCGTTGAACGCCCAGCAGGTGTCCGGCGTCAAGGCCGACCGCGAGCTGCCGGTGGTCCTCGCGGTAGCGAAGGGCTCGTTCAAGAACAAGGCGATCCTGGTGCCCGCCGCGCTGGCGATCAGCGCTTTCATCCCATGGGCAATCACACCGTTGCTGATGCTGGGCGGCGCCTTCCTGTGCTACGAGGGCTTCGAAAAGCTGGCCCACAAGTTTTTACGCAGTGCGGACGAAGACCGTCAGCACCATGCCGACCTGGTGCAGGCGTTGTCCAACGACGCCGTCGACGTGGTGGCGCTCGAAAAGGACAAGATCAAGGGCGCGGTGCGCACCGATTTCATTCTGTCGGCCGAGATCATCGTCATTTCGCTTGGCAGCGTAGCCGCCGCCCCGTTCGGCCAGCAGGTGGCGGTGCTGGTGACGATCGCAGTGGCAATGACGCTCGGCGTGTACGGACTGGTGGCCGGCATCGTCAAGCTCGACGACGCCGGACTTTACCTGAGCAAGCGCGCCAACGGCGCACTGCGCGCCGTTGGCCACTTCCTGCTGGCTACCGCGCCGATGCTGATGAAGACGTTGTCGGTGCTCGGCACCATCGCCATGTTCATGGTCGGCGGCGGCATCCTGATGCACGGCGTGCCGGCGCTGTCCCACCTGGTCGACAGCGCGGCGGCGGCGGCGGCCGGCGTGCCGGGTATCGGCGCTGTGCTGGAAGTTGTCACGCCAACCGTGATCGATGCGGTGGCGGGGCTGGTGGCCGGCGCCATCGCGCTGGTGGTCGTCACGCTCGGCACCAGGCTGTTCAAGCGCAAGGGCGCCGCCACCGCCTAAGCTTAGCGTCGCTTGAAACTTACAGAAGACTTACTGCCATCTCTCGACTGTGGTATTTACCGCATCAAACGTTGCCGGCGAATTGACAATAGATTACGTGCGTCCCAGTATGGTTCGCACCTGACTTTTGCCGTAAAGAACCGGTGACAAGGGTATGTACACCGGGGTACAACAATTCATCACTACCGAGAGACGACAACATGCAAAAAAATTTTCTACCGAAGAAGCAACTACTGGCGCTGACCATTGCGTCGCTGTTCGCCAACGGCGCCGTGCTGGCGCAAGCGGCGCCTGCGCTTGACTCGCCGGGCGCGACCGTTGTCGTGACCGGCACCCGGGTTGCCAACCGCACCGCGCTCGACACCACCGCCGCGGTCGACATCATCTCGGCCGAGATGCTCAAGAACGCCGGCACCACCGAAATCAACCAGGCCCTGTCGATCGCCCTGCCGTCGCTGAACTTTCCGCGCCCGGCGCTGACCGACGGCACCGACACGATCCGCCCCGCCACCCTGCGCGGCATGGCGCCCGACCAGACGCTGGTGCTGGTGAACTCGAAGCGCCGCCATTCGTCGGCGCTGGTCAACCTGAACGGCTCGATCGGGCGCGGCTCGGCGGCGGTCGACCTGAACACGATCCCGAGCGCGATCGTCAAGAACATAGAAGTACTGCGCGACGGCGCCGCCGCCCAGTACGGCTCCGACGCAATCGCCGGCGTGATCAACCTGCGCCTACGCACCGACCGCAGCGGCGGCGAAGGCAGCGTGATCTATGGCGCGCGCAAAACCGAATACGATCTGAAGAACAACGTCGTACCGGCCGGCGGCACCTGGAGCGGACCGACTTCGCGCAAGCGCACGGACGGCCAGACCGCTACCGTCAGCGCCTGGAAAGGCTTGCCGTTGGGCGAGAGCGGCTATCTGACGCTGGCGGCCGAATACAAGGACGCAGCTCGCACCGAGCGTAGCGGCTTCGACATGCGCCAGCAGTACCCCAATGTGACCGGCGGCGGGTTCGACCCGCGCGAAAAAACCATCAACCGCTTCAACGCCTGGTATGGCGATCCTGAACTGACGCAGTCGACGCTGTTTGTCAACGCCGGCAACACGCTCGCCGGCGGCGTCAAACTGTACGGCTGGACCAGCTACCAGAAACGCGAAGCGCGTTCGGCCGGCTACTTCCGCCGCGCGCAAGACATGCGCAACGTCACCTCGATCTACCCCGACGGCTTCCTGCCGATCATCGCGCCGACCGTGGACGACTTCAGCGCCACCGGCGGCGTTACCTGGACGCTGGGCGACTGGGACATGGACGCGTCCCTCGGCTACGGCAAGAACAAGATGCAGTTCGAGATCCAGAACACGCTGAACCGTTCAATCGGCGCCGCCAGCAAAACCGCGTTCGACGCCGGCGGCTTTTCGTACGACCAGACGGTTCTGAACCTGACCGGCGTGCGTTCGGTGGCGCTCGACGGCCTGGCTTCGCCGCTGAACGTGGCGATCGGCACCGAAGCACGGCGTGAAGGCTACAAGCTGTTCGCCGGCGAGCCGGACTCGTACCGCTACGGCGGCGAAATTATCGCTCCAGCCACCCCGACCAGCGCGGCCGTGCCGGCCGCGCCCGGTGCCCAGGTGTTCCCCGGCTTCCGGCCAGCCAATGCGACCGACAACAGCCGCAGTGCGATCGGCGTCTTCGCTGACCTGGAAGCGAACGTGACGCGGCAGTTCCTGGCGTCGGTCGCGGTGCGCGCCGAGCGTTACTCCGACTTCGGCAGCAGCCTGGCCGGCAAGCTGGCCGGCCGCTACGACTTCAGCAAGCAATTCGCGCTGCGCGGCTCGCTGCAAAACGGTTTTCGCGCGCCGTCGCCGCAGCAGCAGAACTTCACGTCGACCTCGACCAACTTCATCGCCGGCGTCCCGTTCGAGATTACCACCTTCAAGCCGACCGACAAGGTTGCCGTCGCGCTCGGCGCGCAGCCGCTGAAGGCCGAAAAATCGGTCAACGCCTCGCTCGGCGCGGTGCTGCGTTTCGATCCCGTCAGCGTCACCGTCGACGCCTACCGCATCGACGTCAAGGACCGCATCGTCCTGTCTGAAAACCTGACCTCAGCAAGCGTACGCAACTACATCGCCTCGCAGGGCTTCGTGGGCATCGGCGGCGGCCGCTTTTTCATCAACGGCGTCAGCACCAAGAACCAGGGCGTCGACGTGGTAGTGAGCTGGCCGCTCAACGCCGGCACCGCGGGCAAGTTCGACTTTACCGTCGCCGGCAACCTGAACCGCACCGAAGTGACCAAGGTGCCGACCACGTCCCAGCTCGCCGCATTGAGCCCGGCGCCGGTGTTGTTTGACCGCGTCAACGTGCTCACGCTCGAACGCGGCCAGCCGAAGAACAAGCTCAACGCCAGCATGAACTGGAAGCTGGGCCAGTTGGGCGGCACCTTGCGCGCCACCCGCTACGGCGAAGCGCTGTCGCCGGGCGTCACCCCGGCCTTCGACGCCACCCTTGGCGCCCGCACCGTGGTCGACCTCGAGGCGCGCTACGCCGTGACGTCGAAGCTGAACCTGGCGTTCGGTGCGGACAACCTGTTCGACACTTACCCGGATACGCTGCCGCCGGCGTTGAACACGACCAACAATACGCCGTTCTCGACCTTCACACCGTTCGGCTTCTCGGGCCGCTTCATCTACGGCCGCGCGAGTTACAGCTTCTAAGCCAGCGTCCGATCGACAGCTTCCGGGCTGCAGCGTCTGACCCCGCGGCCGCCCTGGCCGCCAGCATTGCCATCGGCCACCTTCGGGTGGCCTTTTTTTGCCTGCAATCAGAAGGCGGGCCATTCAAAAAAATCTGGCCGGCGACGTCGGCGGCCAGCGAATCGCGCGCGGCGCCCCCGCGTGGCGCATGCTAACGCGCCGCCAATGAAGCGCTACGGAAACCTGAGCGGCCGCACAAGCGATATTGACGCAACAGTGCGTACTAGCTTGCGCAATCGCAGGGAAGACCATTCAAAATATGCCCACAATCCAATTGTCGTTTCCCTGCGGAAATTAATTAACTCACGAGGCAGCTTGACATGGACACCAAAAAAATCCACCGCCGCACTTTTCATGCTGCCGCGCTCGGCATGTTACTGGGCGCCGTGGCGCCGGCGTCGAAAGCGGCGCTTCCGACCGCATCGGCAGGTTCGACAATTGCAACCAGGCCGAAGACGTTTGTGCTGGTCCACGGCGCCTGGTACGGCGGCTGGTGCTGGGACAAGGTGGCGCGGGCCTTGCGCGCGCAGGGCCACAATGTGACGACGCCGACCTGCCCGGGGTTGGGCGAACAGGCTCACCTGCTGTCGAAGGATATCTCGCTGACCACTTTTATTACCAGCATCACCAATCACATCATCTACCAGGATGTCAGCGACGTGATCCTGGTGGGCAGCGGCTTCGGCGGCGTCGTCATCAGCGGCGTCGCCGACCGTATCCCGCACATGATCGAGCGCCTGGTGTTCGTCGACGCCATGGTGCTCGCCAGCGGCCTGTCGGTGTTCGAGGCGCAGCCGGCCGCGGTCACCCTCAAGCGCCAACAACAGGTCGAAACCATGGGTAAAGGTATCGCCATCCCGGCGCCGCCGGTCAGTTCCTACGGCGTCATGGACAAGCAAACGCAGGCCTGGCTGACGGCCCGCCTGACGCCGCACCCGGTCGGCACCTACCAGGAAAAACTGGTCCTCAACAACCCGTTCGGCAACGGCTGTCCGCGCGTCTATGTCGACTGCATCGCGTCGGTCTTCGAACCGCTGGTCGAAGTGAAAAAGCAACTGCGCAATCAAAAAGGCTGGGATTGGGTGGAGCTCAATACTCACCACGACCCGATGATTACCGAGCCGCTGGTGCTGGCCAATTTCCTCAAAACCGTTTAGCTGAATTTAGCGCAATATGGTTGCCGCCTCGCCGCTGACGCCGTCAGCTGCGATCGACGATGCTGGCGATCAGCGCGCCCCTGAACGTAAACGCGGACTGGCCTTGCAGCTCCAGCACGGTCCCGGCGGGCGGGCCGCCGGCAATGTCGACGGCGAGCCGGCCGCGGAAGTCGATGCGCGCGGTGACCACGCCATCGCCCGGGTTATCGTTCAATTCCAACGTGGCGATGCGCTGTTCGCGTTCGGCGAAAATCGCTGTCGATTGCGTGGCGAGATGCCTGAACTCTTCTATTCCGCTAGCGTGCGCGGTAAGCTCGCCGCCTGAATAATTTTCAAAGCGAATATCCGGCGACAGCACCGCCAGCATCGCCTCGACGTCGAAGCCGTTGTAGGCGGCGAGATACCGTTCGATCAACGCCAGCTGGTGGTTACTTTGTATCGTCATGGTCGTTGTCCCACCTTCCTGTTTGTTGGCCTAGAACTTGGCCGCCAGGCTCATGCCGATGCTGCGCGGCGCCACCCGGTAACCCTGCACGATCGACGCCACCTGCGGATGCTGGATCACCGTATCGGTGTCAAACGCATTCTTGACGAAGACGCTCGCGTCCAGGCGCTCGAACGACATGCCGGCGCTGAAGTCAACGGTGCGGTATGCCGGCCTTTGATAGTCGGTCTGGTCCGGATCGAGCGAACCCTTACTGGCGCCGACCCACTGCGCGCCGCCCATTACAAAACCGCTCTTGTCGCCGAACAGGGCAAAGTTGTAGCGCGCGTTGACGGCGGCGTTGTACTTGGGGACGCCCTGGATCTGCGCACCGGCGACCGCGCCGACGATGCCGTTTTTCAGGCCCTGGTCGTTCGACAGTTCCGCCTTCACGTAGCCGCCCGACGCGCTCAAGGTCAGGCCCGGTATCGGCTTGGCCTTGATCTCGAACTCGATACCACGGCTGGTGGCGTCGCCGGCGTTGGCGTTGTAGGTATAGGTGCAGGTCGGCAGGTACACGCCTTGCTGGATATTGTTCCATTTGACGTAAAACACGGCCGTATTGAGGGTCAGCCGATTGTTCAGCAGGCGCGACTTGCTGCCAACTTCGTAGCTCCACAGGCTGTCCGCAGCGTAGGTGGCGGGGCCGTTCTCGATGCCGTTCGCCGCAAGGTCCGGCCCGCAGGTGGTCGGCGGCACGAACACGTTCGAGCCGCCCAGGCGAAAGCCCTTGGCCACGCTGGTGTAGAGCGTGTTGGACGGATCGACTTCCCACGTCAACGCGTATTTCGGCGTGAACGCCTTCGACGATTGGCCGCTGGCGCTGTTGTTGCCGGCGCCGGCCAGGTACAAACCGTTTTTCTGGTCGAGCGTCGAATCGCCCTTCAGGTAACGCGCTCCGAACGTGGCGTGCAGCGCCGGGGTAAGATAATAATTGAGTTCGCCGAAGACCGAAGCTTGCTTTTCGCGGTAATGGAAGGCGCCGGCGAACGCGTTGTCGTTCGGGAAGGCACCGGCATAAGCGCCCGGCAAAATGGCCGGATCGGCGCTGCTGAAACCGAACCTGGCAAAGGTGTCGTTGACGCCGAATATCGGATCGTTCTCGGCAATGTTGGTATGCTGATTCGAAAAATACGCGCCGCCCAGCCAGGTCCACGGCGACACCGCCGCATCATACGGCTTCGACGCGAGGCGAAATTCCTGCGACACCTGGCGCACCTGGTTGTTCAGGTAGACCGCCGACGGCAGCCCGGCAATCGCCTCGATCAGCGCCGGCGGCGCCGTGCCGCCGTCCAGCGTCGACGTCAGGAAGGTCGACAGCGAATAACTGTTGTAGGCCGAACCGTTCTGGGTACGGTCGAACTTGCGCTGGAAGTAGCTGGTGCTCGACGTCAGGTCGGCCCGGCCCATATCCCAGCTTACCGTCACGTTGGGCGTGAGCAGGGTGTCGGTTGACGGCTCGCGCACCTGTTTGCGCGCTTGATAGTTCGGTAATTCGATATTGAATGCCGAGATATCCTTGGCATCGACCTGCTGGTAGTACAGCGACGGCACGATGGTCAACGCACGTACCGGCTTCCATTTCAAGGCCACGCGCAGCCCCCTGTCGTCGACCTGGTTGATGTCCTTGGCCAGCACCTTGCCGTCGCCATCGACCTGGTTGATGAAGCCGCCCGAGCGCTGGGCTTGCACGCCGATGCGTAGCGCCAGCTCATCGGCGACCAGCGGCAGGTTGGCGACAAGGTTGGCCGCATGACTGGCGCCGCCGCGCCTGGTAGCCGACAGTTCGGCATAGCTTGAAAATTCGCGCGCCTTCAGGTCCGGCTCGTTTGGCATGAACTTGATGGTGCCACCCATCGAACTGGCGCCGTACAGCGTCGCTTGCGGGCCGCGCAGCACTTCGACACGGTCGATGTCGAAGAACTTCGGCTCCACCGAGCCCATGGTGTAGACGTTGCCCACCGTGATGGAGACGTCGCCGAGGTAGACGCCGACGGTAGCGGCGCCGGCGGCCGAACTGATGCCGCGCACCTCGATGTTGGAGGTGCCGGGACCAGCGCCGCCGTTGCCGCTGGCGGCAGTAAACGACATATTCGGCACCACCCGCGTGAGGTCGGCGAAGTCGTTCACGTGCTGGGCCTGCAACGCCGCGCCGCTGACGGCCGATATGCTCATCGCCACCTTGTTCGGGTCTTCGCGGCGCTTTTGCGCGGTGACGGTAACCACTTCGATCTGGTCCGCCCCCGCCACTTGCGTAGCGCTGTCAACGCCCGCCTGCTGCGCCCGGGATGGCACGGACACAAGCGCCGTCGCCGCCGCCGCCGCCAGAGAATAGGTGAGTACGACTGTCGAGCGCAGCTTCATAGCGATCTTTCGTAGAGATGCTGGTGATTACGATATCTATTGTATATGTTTATTTTTCTTATAAGCATGAAAATTGCGTTTCATTTCCTGCGGGCGCATCTGGGGGAGAAGAGGGAAAACGGAAAAAATGGGGCTTTGTCGCATCAGCGACGAGGACGGACGGTTCAGGTAAGCGGTGGTTCCCAAACACTTGACGATCCGACATGCTCAACTTCAAAGGAATGCGTTTCCCGATCGACGTCATCCTGGTCTGCATCCGGTGGTACGTGGCTTACCGGCTGAGCTACCGGCACATCAAGGAAATGATGGAAGAGCGCGGCGTATCGGTCGACCATTCATCGATCAACCGGTGGGCGATTCGTTTCTTGCCGCTCATCGAGAAAATGGTGCGCAAGCACAAGCGTCCGGTCGGCGGTAGTTGGCGGATGGATGAAACGTACATCAAGGTCAAAGGCGTCTGGAAATAGCTCTACCGCGCTGTCGACAAGCAGGGCAAAACCGTCGACTTCCTGCTCACTGCCAAGCGCGACATGGCGGCAGCCCAGCGCTTCTTCGACAAGGCGATGACAGCGAACGGCGCGCCTGACAAGGTCGCGATGGACAAGAGCGGCGCCAACAAGGCGGCGATCGACGAAATTAACGCCGGCCGCACCGTGCTGATCACTGTACGCCAAGTCAAATACCTCAACCATATTGTTGAACAAGACCATCGAGCGATCAAGCGCGTGACCAAGCCCATGCTGGGCTTCAAGTCATTCCGGTCTGCCGGCAATGTGCTGGCCGGCGTCGAGCTCATGCACATGATCCGGAAGGGCCAGTTCGCCATCGATGGTGCCGTTGTCATGTCGTTCGCCGACCAATTTTATGCGTTGGCAGGGCGAGTCCGTCCAGTGTAAGCCGGGGTCACGCTCAGCGAGGAAAAATATGTGTCAGGCTCAACAATGCGACAGAACCGTGCCGAGCGCCTTGCCCAGCAGGCCTATCAAGCCAATGACCAAGATCCAAGGCCGCCGTCAGGCTGTGACAGCGGCGCGCTACTTGTAGCTTGCTTACGCCTCAGCATCATTCATGACGGCGTGTTTTGCGAGGTCGGCTGGCCGTTCATTTGCATCACGCCGCAGCCGGGCGGCCGATGCGGCCCAGGACCAGGTTGACGTTATTTATCTGCACGGCCGCGGCGGTCGCCTGGTTCGACTGGTACACGCCTTGCAGGCAACTCGACACCAGCGTCGAGGACGACCCGATCATCTCGGCCACGCGGCGCAGGTCGGCAGCGGGCACGCGCGAGATTTCCTCGACGCGTTCGGGCGGGTACTCGGCCACCAGCCGCGCCAGGTCGTCGAAGCCCATCGTATGGCGCCCGACGAAATCGCGATCCACGTAGCCGCCGGCGATCAGAAGATGCAGCAGGCCATTGAGCACCGCCACGTTGGTGCCGATGCGCGGTGCCAGGTGCAGGTCGGCTTCCTTTGCCGTCATCGTCCGGCGCGGATCGATCACGATCAGCCTGGGCGGATTGGCATGGCGGCGCCGGTCCAGCACACGCATCCACAACACGGTGTCGGTACTTGACATGTTGTGGCCGACCATCATGATGCAGTCGGTGGTATCGATGTCGAAATACGAGCCAGGCTGGCCGTCGCTGCCGAAACGTTCCTTCAGCGCGGCGGCGGCGGCGGCGGTGCAAAGCCGCGTGTTGCCATCTATGTGGGGCGTTCCCAGTCCCGCCTTGCCGATCATTCCCAGCGTGTAATACTCTTCGAGAAACAGCTGGCCACTGGTATAGAAGCCGATCGCGCCGGCGGTGTACGTGTCCTTTATCTGTTGGGTCTGGTCAACGATGAGCTGCATCGCTTCATCCCAGCTGGCCGGTTCCAGCCGCCCGTTGCGGCGCACCAGCGGCTCGGTGAGGCGGTCGGCGCTGTTGTTGGCTTCCCATCCATGCAAGCCCTTGGGGCCGAGGCGCCCCCGATTGACGACGTCCTAGGCGCGTCCCCGCACCCCGACGATGCGGCCATCTTTTACGCCGATGTCGCAGCCGCAGCCGCAGCCGCAGCCGTTCGAACACAATACGCATGCCGACTGCGAATCGCAGCGCGAGCAATCCAAGGTGCACAATGCTCGCGGGTAGCCGTAGTTCGAAGTAATCATGAGACCGATTTTTTTGGTGCTTTTCCTCTGTAGCTGTTCTCGATTGTGACAGTTTTACTTGCATTCGTAGCAACCTGATCTTCAAGTTCACCACGTACGCACAACGTTATCTGGCCGATGCGCAATATCGATCCAATCGGCGGTGCGATTTGGCAGCCATGGTGCCGCGGCCCGCGCTTGCTGTCATGCGGGCAAGTCACTGTTCGAAAAGAAAGATTCTGAATCCTGCTGACGGACAAACATCATCAGGTAATTGCAGGTGTCGGTGTCGGCTTTGGCTACCTCACAAGCGGCGCCACGATCACCCGATCAGCTTTAATCCCGGCGGCAGCGTCTCTCCCAGTACCCGCCGTTCGGTGGCCTCATCCAGCACCACCACCTCTTCGACCATCCGGATCCAGATGGCCGGGGCGCCGACCTGGCGCAGGCGCGCCGCGATGGCCTCGCGCAGCGCCAGCGGCAGGTCGCGGGCGCGGTCGCCCGTCATGCGCGCGAGGTAGGCGGCGGCAAATCCCGCCGGCTCGAGGCGGCGCCAGTCCAGTGCCAGGATGGCGTCCAGCCAGGTGGCGACGACGTCGGCCGGCACCAGGTCGTCGAGGTTGCCGTAAAACGGCTGGCGCGCGCCGATGCGGCCGAGCGCCCACAGCGTGAGGGCGTCGTTGGCCTTGGCCAGGCGGGCCAGCAGCCAGGCGCCAATCTCCACCTTGAAGTCGGACGGGATGCGCTCGAGCGAGGCGCCGAGGCGCAGCATGTCGTCGTCGCTGCCGCGCACCACGGCGGCGGCGGCGGCACCCGCGTCCTCACCGCCGCCGCCCTCTTCGTTGGTGTGCAGATTCGAAGCGAAGTCCTCGAGCAGGCGCCGTTGCTGGGCCGGATCGAGGCCGCCGGCAACGCGGCGCCACAAGGTCCACCATTCGGCCTGCACCTGCTTGTCGGCGCGGTGCGCGACGCCGGCGTCGAACAAGGTCCACAGCTGCGTCAGGCGCCAGTCGTCGAGCGCGAAGCCGAAGCCGGGGCGCAGGCAGAAGCCCGCCAGGTTCAGCCACAGCCGCTCGTGTTCAAGCGAGCGGCGCCGCGCGCGGGCGCGCAGCCACAGGGCGTCGAACAACTGGCGCAGCAGCGGCGTGCTCCAGCTCGCGCGCTCGCCGAGCAGTTGCTCGAGCTGGGCGCGCAGCTGCTTGACTTCCTTGGCCGGCACCTGCTGCGATTTGGCGCCGAAAATCCGTTCGATCCTGGCCAGTGCCGGCGCCAGCCGCGCCGCAGTGGCGCTGTCGTCACCGTCGTCACCGGTGTCATCGTGCCGGCGCAGGTCGAATTCCAGCAGCCAGCGCTCGGCCGCGTCATCGACGCTGACGCAATGCATTTCGAGCGTGCCCACTTCGGTCAGCGCGCTGGCCAGTTGAACCGGCACTTCGCGCCGCGCGCGTTGTTGCGTGCCGGGCGCCGCATCGCTTGCCGCCGGCGAGCGCAGCACCATCGCAATCGGCGGCAGGCGCGCGAAGTCCTTCGCACCTTCGCCGACACCCATGTCGACCAGTTCGCCCAGCGCGAACGGGGCCCGCCCGGCCGCGTCGGCATTCGACGTAAACAGGTGAAAGCGCACCGGCTGGCCCACGCGCAGCGCAAAATTATGGGCGCCCATGCGCAGTTCCTGTCCTGCTTCGCTGCCGCGCGGCAGGATGCAGATGGCGCGCCGCGCACCGCGTTTGTCGGCGCCACCCTCGCCCTGTTCGCCCAACTGCAAAAAATAACTGCGGGCGGCGCCGCCGCCGATTTTCAAAGCGCCGCCGTCTCCAACCCCGGCCAGCGCGTAGGCGACCGCGCCGCGGGCGACGGCAACGTCCGGGTCGTCGTTGTGCAGCAGGCGCAGCGGCGCGCCGCGCCATGCGCCCAGCGTCTGTTCGAGCCTTCTCGCCAGCGCGTCGGCGCGGAACACGCCGCCGTTGAGCAGCAAGGTGTCGGGCATCGCCGGCCCATCTTGCCCGACACCGATGGCCGCGCGCACCGCGTCGGCATGGCGGCGCAGGAAATCGGCGACGTGGCGGGTGACGGCGGCGTCGCGCGCGTACGGCAGGCCGAATTCGACGATGCCGGCGCGCCGTTGCAGCAGCGGCGCCGCGGCGTCGACCTGGGGAAAGAAGCCGTCGACGATCAGGCGCTCGACTTCTTCGCGCGTCAAGGTGACGGAGCGCGCGCCGCCGACGAGGCGTGCGCCTGCGCCGAGCAGGGTGACGTTCACTTGCTGCGGTGCGCCGGCAGCGAGCAGCTGTTCCTTGGCGGCGCGGCAGCGTTCGATTAGCTGCGACAGGCGGGCGGCCGACAGGCGCTCCACCGGACGGCCTTCGGCACCATCAAGCATGCGCGCCTCGACCAGGTGGGCCAGCGCCATGTCCATGTTGTCGCCGCCCAGCATCAGGTGGTTGCCGACGCCAATACGGGTGAGGGCGGTACTGCCATCGCGCAGTTCAATTCTGATCAGGCTCAGGTCGGTGGTGCCACCGCCGACGTCGCATACCAGCACCAGACGGGAATCGGCCAATGCATCTGCCAGCGTGGCCCGATGGCGCTGCAGCCAGTCGTAAAACACCGCTTGCGGCTCTTCCAGCAGCCGTAGCGTCGGCAGGCCGGCCTGGCGCGCGGCCGTCAGCGTCAATGCGCGCGCCGCTTCATCGAACGATGCCGGCACCGTCAGCACCAGCTCCTGCGCCTCCAGCGGGTCGTGCGGAAACTGCCGGTTCCAGGCGGCGCGCAAGTAGGCCAAATAACTGGCGCTCGCTTCCACCGGCGACACCTTCGGCACATCGGCCGCACTGCCCCATGGCAGGATGGGGGCGAAGCGATCGACACCCGAATGCGACAGCCAGCTCTTGGCGCTGGCCACCAGCCGGCCCGGCGCTTGCGCACCGAGTTGACGCGCAAGGGCACCAATAACTACTGGCGCCGCTGCGGCTGCGAACACGTCCGGCGCATCCCAGGGCAGTTGCAGCTCGGCCGCGGCCAGCTCGCCTTCTGCCCCCTGGTAGCGCACCGACGGCAGCAGCGGCAGCGCCGCCACTTCGCCGGGCGCGACGAGCTGCTCGACGTCGAACAGCGTGACCGGGCCGGCCGCGCCATGCCCGCCCGCCTTTAATGCGGCGTAGGCGAGCACGGTATTGCTGGTGCCCAGATCGATGCCGACCGCGTACCTGGCCACGCTCGCCGCCATTAACCGTTGGTGCGCACGTCGAACTCGATCTTCCAGTGACCGTCGCCGTCGATGGCCACCGCGGTCAGCTCGAGCGTGCCGGTGTCGGTGGCGACCGCGCGCAGGCGCACTTGCACGACGTCGCCATCGCGGCGGCCCTCGGGCGGCAGCGTCGCGCGGATCTCGCCCAGTTCCTGCAGTTCGTCCGCTTGCCAGTAGTCGAGCAGGGTGCCCAGCGGGTCCTGTCGGCGCACGGACGAACCGAAAAAGCGCAGCTGGATCGGTTCGCCCACGACCAGGCCGAACTGCTGGCTAGCAAGCTCGGCCTCGGCGCCTTCTTCCATGCCGAACGGCGCCACGCACAGCGCCTGCATTGGCGGTTCCATACCGGGGATGGCCGGCATCGCCGACTCGATGGCAACGTAATATGCACGCGCGGTGCCGCCGCGGATGCGCACGCCGTGGCCGCGCCGCACATAGCCGTAATAGGCGGCGCCGCGCGCCACCGCGAGATCGAGGTCGGCGCCGGCCAGCACGCGGGCCGGCGCCGCCCCTTCAGCCGCCAGCCAGCCGTTGAGCGTGCCGAGGGTGCGCTCGGCCAGCAGGGTCGACTTGAAGACGCCGCCGTTGAACAGTACCGCGCTTGGATGCAGAAAAGTCGCATCCGGCGCGTTGGCCCGCACGAAGCCGGCCAGTTCGGCCGTGGCGTCCACCTGGCGGCCGAGCAGCGCCGCCAGGTGGCGCGTCACGCCGGCGTCCTGCGCATACGGCAGGCCTATTTGCGTCAGGCCGCCGCGCACGCGGCTGGCCGGGCGGTTTGAAACCGGCACGTCCGGAAAAAAACCCTCGACGATGGTGGTGCGCACTTCATCAGCCGTCAGCTCGGTGCGGATCGCGCCGCCGATCAATTTGGAACCGCGGCTCGGCACCACGATCGGCTGCGCGGCCAGTTCGCCATGGTCATCCGCCAGCAGGCTCTCCTTGGCGCCGCGGCAGGCGTAGCCAAGCGCGCGCATCTGCCACGGGTCGAGCGTGGTGCCGGCGGCGGCCAGCTTGCGCGCCACCAGGTGCGCCAGGGTCAGGTCCATGTTGTCGCCGCCGAGCAGGATATGTTCACCCACCGCGATCCGGTGCAACTCCAGCGTACCCTCGTGTTCAAGCACGGCGATCAGCGAAAAGTCGCTGGTGCCGCCGCCGACGTCGATCACCAGAATGACGTCGCCCGGCTGGACGTCGCGGCGCCACTTGCCGCCGCTATGTTGAATCCAGTTGTATAGCGCCGCCTGCGGTTCCTCGAGCAGGGTGAGATTTTGGTAGCCGGCGGCCTTGGCCGCTTCGACCGTCAGTTCGCGCGCGGCCGGGTCGAACGACGCCGGAATGGTCACCGTGACGTCCTGCTGCGCAAACGGCGCCTCGGGGTACGTGTGGTCCCACGCGCAGCGCAAATGCGACAGGTAGCGGGTCGACGCCTCCAATGGCGAGACGCGCTGCACTTCGGGCGGCGCATCGCTCGGCAACATCGCCGCGCGCCGGTCGGCGCCGGCGTGGCACAGCCAGCTTTTTGCGCTCGACACCAGCCGGATCGGCGTGGTGGCGCCGCGCGCTCTCGCCATTTCGCCTACCGCGTAATCATGCGGGGACGGCCACGGCAAGTCCAGGTCGCCAGGGGCCAGTTCGTCCGCGTGCGGCAGGTACAAAAACGACGGCAGCAAGGTCGAGGCCTCGACCTGGCCGGACCCGGTCAGCTGCGGGACCTGTAGCACGCCGTGGCGGGTGGCATCGCCATCGCTGGCCTCAAGATCGACCCAGGCCAGCGCGCAGTGCGTCGTGCCGAGGTCGACGCCGATAGCGTAGCGCGGCGTGCTCATAATTCCACCTCGGCCTGCGCCAGCACTGTGACGTCGTGGCTTGCGGCCAGTTTGGGCAGGCGCACTTCGGTGGCGCGCCAGCCGCGGTGGCTGATGCTGCCTTTAAAAGGCGCGCTGCCGACGACGTTGCCGGTCAGGCGCACCGCGCCAGCGTCGAAGCCGGCATCTAAACTGATGCGGCTGCCTTCGGCTTCAGGACGTACCGGGGTAATCGTAAAATGCTCGCGCAGCACCTTGCGGCAGCCCTCGTGCACGATGCGGGCGGCCGCGCCGATGTCGGCGTCGGCGTAGCTGGCCAGGTCTTCCTGGGTGAAGTCGATCAGGCGCGCGTCGCGCTGCAACAGCGCCAGCAACTGCAGGGCCGCGTCGGGCGCGGCCTGGCGCAGCGGGGCCACGGGTGCGACTGGCGCGGCGGCAGGCGCAGGGACGTCGTCGCGGTGCAGGCGGTCCACCCGCGCGGCCACGGTCGGGCTGGACAAGATGCTGAAAAAGGCGCTGAAAGCCAAGCGAATACGTTGCAGCAGCGATGGCTGCGGCGAGCGCTTATCGCGATTACCCGGTGTGGTGTTGCTCATGTTTGTTGCTCCTGGATCGTTGGGGCATCCGTTTCCTGCGCGCGCATGCGCCGAGTTGCGGCTGCGGCTGCGGTGTCAGGAATGGAAAAGCCGGCGTGTCGTCAAATTGTATGCTGCATCGCAGTATAAATCATTTGATATCGCCGGCGCCCGCTATACGAACACGAATGAAGCAGCACGCGGGCAACGCGCCAGGCTGGAACGCCAAAATGCCAGAACGTCGGTCTGGACCAGGGAGCGGCAAGGTGGGCAAGTCCGACAAGACAGAAGACTGATCGCTGGCTTTTTGAACTGCGCTGCGCTTGCGAAGATGTAACTGACGAGGGCGGACGGGCGTGGCCTGACGCGGATGCAGCGTACGCGGCCGACCGCTATCGGTCCCAGCAGCGCAAGCAGCGCATTCAGAAAACTTCCTGAATGCACTGTCCTGACGATGTGTTGATGTCGCTTGCGATACCGAAAGTCAGGCGCCCGCGGTTTCCAACGCCGAGTTGAACGTCGCGCTCGGGCGCATCACTGCCGTTACCTTGGCTTCATCGAGCCGGTAGTAGCCGCCGATGTCGACTGGCTTGCCCTGCACCGCCAGCAGCTCGGCAACAATCGTCGGCTCGTTGTCAGAGAGTTTTTTCGCCAGCGGTGCAAAGTACGCGGCAAGTTCCATGTCGTCGGTCTGGGCGGCCAGTTCGCGCGCCCAATACAAGGTCAGGTAGAACTGGCTGCCGCGGTTGTCGAGTGCGCCGGTCTTTGGCGAAGGCGATTTACGGTTATCTAACAGCATGCCGGTAGCGTCATCGAGCGTCCTGGCCAGGACCTTTGCCTTGCTGCTGCCGGTCTTCAGGCCGAGGTCTTCCAGGCTCACCGCCAGCGCCAAAAATTCGCCCAGCGAATCCCAGCGCAAGTGGTTTTCTTGAACCAACTGCTGCACGTGCTTCGGCGCCGAGCCACCGGCGCCCGTTTCGTACATGCCGCCGCCGGCCATCAACGGCACGATCGACAGCATCTTGGCGCTGGTACCCAGTTCCAGGATCGGGAACAGGTCGGTCAAATAGTCGCGCAGGATGTTGCCGGTCACGGAAATGGTGTCGAGCCCGCGCGTGACGCGCTCGAGCGTGTAACGCATCGCGCGCACCTGCGACATGGTCTGGATGTCCAGGCCGGCCGTATCGTGGTCCTGCAGATAGGTCCGGACCTTCTTGATCATCTCGTTCTCGTGCGGGCGGTACGGGTCGAGCCAGAATACTGCCGGCATGCCCGAATTGCGCGCGCGCGTGACGGCCAGCTTGACCCAGTCGCGGATCGGCGCATCCTTGACTTGGCACATGCGCCAGATGTCGCCTTCCTCGACGTTCTGGCTCAGCAGCACTTCGCCGGTGGCAAGGTCGGTGATATTGGCCACGCCCGCTCCGGCGATTTCGAACGTCTTGTCGTGCGAACCGTATTCCTCGGCCTGCTGCGCCATCAAGCCGACGTTGGGCACGGTGCCCATCGTGCGCGGGTCGAACGCGCCATGCCACTTGCAGAAGTTGATGATCTCCTGGTAGATGCGGGCGAACGTGCTCTCGGGAATGACCGCCTTGACTTCCTTGAGGCGGCCGTCGGCGCCGTACATCAAGCCGCCGGTACGGATCATCGCCGGCATCGAGGCGTCGACGATGACGTCGCTCGGCGAGTGGAAGTTGGTGATGCCCTTGGCCGAATCGACCATTGCCAATTCAGGCCGGTTCGCCTGGCAGGCGTGGAGGTCGCGCTCGACTTCTTCGCGCTGCGAATCGGGCAGCGTGGCGATCTTGGTGTGCAGATCGGCCATGCCGTTGTTGACGTTGACACCCAGGCTGTCGAGCAGGGCGGCGTGTTTTGCGAACGCTTCCCGGTAAAAAATCCGCACGCAGTGGCCGAACACGATCGGATGCGACACCTTCATCATCGTCGCCTTGACGTGCAGCGAAAACATCACGCCGGACTTGCGGGCGTCTTCGATCTGGGTCTCGTAAAACTCGAGCAGTGCCTTGCGGCTCATGAACATTGAATCGACGATCTCGCCGTCCAGCAACGACACCTTCGGCTTGAGGACGATCGTCTTGCCGCTGGTGGTGATCAGTTCCATTTTGACGTCACGGGCACGGTCCAGCGTCATCGACTTTTCGCCGTGATAAAAATCGCCTTCGTGCATATGCGACACATGGGTACGCGAAGCCTGCGACCACTCGCCCATCGAATGCGGGTTCTTGCGTGCGTACTCCTTCACCGCGCGCGGGGCGCGACGGTCGGAATTGCCTTCGCGCAGCACCGGATTGACGGCCGAGCCGGTGCACTTGCCGTAACGCGCCTCGATGGCCTTTTCTTCGTCCGTTTTCGGGTCGGCCGGGTAGTCGGGAATCTTGTAGCCCTTGTCCTGCAATTCCTTGATTGCCGCTTCCAGTTGCGGCAGCGAGGCGCTGATATTGGGCAGCTTGACGATGTTGGCATCCGCCTCGAGCGTCTTCTTGCCCAGTTCGGCCAACGCGTCGGCTACGCGTTGCTCGGGTGTGAGGAACTCGGCGAAGCTGGCGAGGATGCGCGCGGCCACCGAGATGTCGCTCACTTCGACGCTGATTCCTGCCGGCTTGGTGAAGGCTTTGACGACTGGCAAGAATGCGTGGGTGGCCAACAGCGGCGCCTCGTCGGTCAAGGTGTAAATGATGGTCGGATTGCTGCTCATGTGTTTTTCCTCGGTTCGGTGAAGGCTTTGCTGGCCCGGCAACTGGCATCAAGTCTTATGTAAGACATAGGACATTTCCCACATTATGCATCAGGTTTTCACGATATACCGTTTTTTGATTGGGGGCGACCGATTCCCTGTCCGCTTGAAAATGGGGGGTTCTGTCGCGTTAGCAAACATCGGCTTGCCAATCAGGTAGACTGCGGCGCCCAACGGCAGGACGGACCGACATGCTTCACTTCAAAGGGATGCGCTTTCCGATCGACGTGATCCTGGGGCGTCCGCTGGTATGTGGATTACCTGCTGAGCTACCGGCACCTGGAAGAAATGATGGCAGAGCGCGGCGTGTCTGTAGACCACTCATCAATCAACCGATGGGCGATCCGGTTCTTGCCGCTCATCGAGAAGATGGCCCGCAAACACAAGCGCCCGGTCGGGGCCATTTGGCGCATGGATGAGACCTGCATCAAGGTCAAAGGTATCTGGAAATACCTCTACCGCGCTGTCGACAAGCAGGGAAAAACCGTTGATTTTTTGCTGACCGCACAGCGCGACATGGTCGCGGCGAAGCGGTTCTTCGACAAGGCCATGCAAACCAATGGCGATCCCGAGAAAGTGGCGATGGACAAGAGCGGCGCCAACAAGGCCGCCATTAATGCGATCAACGCCGGACGTGACGTGCCGATCGTGGTGCGCCAGGTCAAATACCTCAACAACATTGTCGAGCAAGACCACCGCGCCATCAAACGGGTGACCAGGCCGATGCTCAACTTCAAATCATTTCGCTCTGCTCGCTGCGTGCTCGCCGGCATCGAGCTCATGCACATGATCCGCAAGGGCCAGTTCACGACCGATGGCGCAGATATGACGTCGTTCGCCGATCAATTTTATGCGCCGGCAGGATAGCTCCGTCCAGTTTGAGGGTGCTGTACCCTTTCGGAAAGAATCTCATTTTTCGATCAACGACGCGACAAAGCCGAGGCGGGGTCCCACTCCTGGAAAATTCCGGCTTTTGACGAACAACGCGACGAAGCCCTACATACTGTGGTCGAGTTTGGCAAATTTTGCTTAATGCGACAGAGCCACGGAACCTCTTTAACGACACACTTGCGTTGCCGTTATAAATTCGATAGACTAATTAAACTTAGTTCAACGGAATTGCGAAATGTTAACCATCAACATACACGAGGCCAAGACGCACTTGTCGAGGCTGATCGAGCAGGCAGCAAAAGGAGAATCGTTCATTATCGCGAAGGCCGGTCGGCCGATGGTGAAGGTCATTGCACTTGATGCGCCGGGGGCTGGCCAAGCGAAGCGACTTGGCTTCTTAGCTGGCCAGATCACTGTGCCAGACGATTTCGACAGGATGGGAAGTGCAGAAATTGAATCCCTGTTCGGCGGTGGCGCGTGAAGCTGTTGCTGGACACGCACCTGTTGTTGTGGGCAGCGGGGGATCCAAGTCGCTTGAGCGCTGTTGCTCACGCTTTGATTGAGGGGCCCGACAATGAGTTGTTTTTCAGCGCCGTAAGTCTGTGGGAAATTTCGATTAAGCGCGGGTTAGGCCGTTCTGACTTTCAAGCTGACCCGAGGGTTTTGCGCCGTGGGTTGCTCGACAACGGCTACAGCGAGTTACCTGTCACCAGCGAACACGCCGTGGCAATCGAGAGCTTGCCGCCTATCCATAAAGACCCGTTCGATCGCATGCTTGTCGCGCAGGCGACAGTCGAGGGCATCACGCTGCTAACGGCTGACTCCCTGGTAGCTCAGTATCCAGGACCAGTGCGCGGGGTATGACGGCCTGAAATCTGACGCTGTCTTCCTGCATGGTGGTCAGATCTGGTGTCGTCATAGCGGATAGCGCTCTGCCTGGCGGGCGAACTCGATAAAGGATTGCAAATAGTCGGTGTCGTAATCCGATTCGCGGGCGCCGAGGTAAATGTGCTTCTGGATGCCGGTCGGTCCAAGCCGCAAGGTGCGCAATTGAAGATGTGGCGCGTAGTCCGTCACCAGCCATTTGGGCAGCGCCGTCACGCCGCGGCCGCTGGCCACCATCTGCAGCATGATATCGGTGGTTTCGATGGTCTTGTGCTTGCGCGGCGCGCAGTTCGCCGGCAGCAGGAACATATTGTAGATGTCCAGCCGTTCGATGGGAACAGGATAGGAAATCAGAGTTTCCTCGTTGAGCTGCTCTGGAGCCACTTCTTCCTGGCTTGCCCAAGGGTGATCCTTGTGCACCACCAGCACCTGCTCGTAGTCGAACACAGGCTCGAACCGTAAACCTGGTTTGAGCAATGGATCAGGCGTCACCAGCAAATCTATATCAAACCCAAACAGCGCGCCGATGCCGCCGAACTGGAACTTCTGCTTGACGTCGACGTCGACCAACGGCCATGCCGAGAGGTAGCGCGAAACGATTTTTAGCAACCATTGGTAGCAGGGATGGCACTCCATGCCAATGCGTAGCGTGCCGCGCTCACCTTGAGCATATTGCCGTAGCCGTTCCTCGGCCAGCGTCAGCTGTGGCAGCAGGCGCTGTGCGACGGCGTGCAGGTATTGTCCGGCCTGCGTCAGGCGCAGGTTGCGGCCTTCGCGCAACCAGATGGCCGTCCCCAGTTGCTGTTCCAGCTTTTTCATGCTGTGGCTCAATGCCGATTGCGTGACGTGCAGCACTTCGGCGGCGGCGGTCAGCGAACCTTGCCGTTCGGTTTCCAGCAACGTGGCTAGGTGAATGCGTTCGAGCATGATATATGAGTAGAATTCATAGATACGTGAAAAAAGACCATTTTACTTCATTGCTAACGATCTTTATCATTGTCAGATTGAATAACTTAGGAGTTTCTGCCCCATGACTACCGTCCACAATCTGGGTTTCCCCCGCATCGGTGCCAAGCGCGAATTAAAATTCGCGCTGGAATCGTACTGGAAAGGCGAGTCCTCGCGCGATGCCCTGAAAGGCCTCGGCGCGGAACTGCGAAAGCGCCACTGGGATAACCAGGCTGGACTGGATCTGGTGCCAGTTGGTGATTTCGCGTTCTACGACCAAGTGCTGGACATGAGTTTCACCTTGGGTAACCTGCCGGAACGCGTGAGCGGTTTCCAGGGCGATCAGCTCGATAACTATTTCCGCGTGGCGCGCGGCCGTTCGGCGCAGTCAGCCGCAGAGCATCGTAGCTGCTGCGGCGGCGTGGCGGCCGGCGAAATGACAAAATGGTTCGACACCAACTATCACTACATCGTTCCGGAATTCACGGCAGCGACCGAGTTCAAACTGGACGCGTCGCGCCTGCTGGAGCAGTTGGCCGAAGCGAGAAAACAGGGCGTCAAGGCCAAGCCGGTCATCGTCGGTCCCGTTACCTACTTGGCGCTGGGCAAGGCCAAGGACGACTCCAACAAGCTGGCCCTGCTGCCCGCGCTGCTGGTGGCCTACGCGCAACTGCTCAACGCGCTGGCGGCGCAGGGCGTCGAATGGGTGCAGGTCGACGAGCCGATTCTGGTCACGGAGCTGCACGCGGACTGGCAGCACGCCTTCAACCTTGCGTACCATGAACTGAAAGCTTGCCCGGTCAAGCTGCTCGTCGCAACCTACTTCGGCCAGTTGCAGGAAAATCTTTACCTCGCCGCCAACCTGCCGGTCGCCGGCCTGCATATCGACGCCATCAACGGCGACGACGATATCCGCCCCGTGCTCAATTTGCTGTCTGGCCACAAGGTGTTGTCTTTGGGCGTCATCAACGGCCGCAACATCTGGAAAACCGATCTGACCGCCGTGCTGGAATGGCTCGAGCCGCTGGCCGAGCGCTTGGGCGACAAGCTGTGGATCGCGCCGTCGTGCTCCCTGCTGCACGTGCCTGTGGACCTGGACAGCGAGCAGAAGCTCGACGCCGAAATCACATCGTGGCTGGCCTACGCGGTCCAGAAACTGGACGAGCTGCAAGTGCTGGCGCAGGCCTTGCGCGCTGGCCGCGATTCGGTCAAAGAGGCGCTGGCGGCCAATCAGGCAGCGCTGGCGGCCCGCCGCAGCTCGCCGCGCGTCAACAACCCGGCCGTGCAACAAGCCATCGCCGAGATCGACGCCGGCCTGGGCGCGCGCAAGAGCAGCTATCCAACGCGCGCCGCCGAACAAGCCGCATTGCTGAAGCTGCCGGCATATCCGACCACCACCATCGGCTCCTTCCCGCAAACGGCCGAAATTCGCCACGCCCGTAGTCAATTCAAGGCCGGCACGCTCAACGAGGCCGATTACAAAGCCGCGATGCAGGCGGAGATCGCCCGCAGCGTGCATGAGCAGGAGGCGCTGGGGCTAGACGTGTTGGTCCATGGCGAAGCCGAGCGCAACGACATGGTCGAATACTTCGGCGAGCAGCTCGACGGTTACGCCTTCAGCCAGTTCGGTTGGGTGCAATCGTACGGCTCGCGTTGCGTGAAGCCACCCATTCTGTTCGGCGACATCAGCCGTCCGAGGGCGATGACCGTGGAATGGATCAGCTACGCGCAGTCGCTGACGAGCAAACCGATGAAGGGCATGCTCACCGGCCCGGTGACGATCTTGAACTGGTCGTTCGTGCGCGACGACCAGCCGCGCTCGGTGTCGTGCAAGCAGTTGGCCTTGGCCATCCGCGCGGAGGTGCTGGACCTGGAAAAGGCCGGCGTGAGCGTGATCCAGATCGACGAAGCAGCGCTGCGCGAAGGCCTGCCGCTACGCAAGGCCCAATGGAAGAAGTATCTGGACTGGGCGGTCGAGTCGTTTCGCATCACGGCGAACGGCGTCGATGATCGGACCCAGATCCACACTCATATGTGCTATTCCGAGTTCAACGACATCATCGCCTCGATCGCCGACATGGACGCCGACGTGATCACCATCGAAACGTCACGCTCGGATATGGAATTGCTGGACGCGTTCGACAACTTCAATTATCCGAACCAGATCGGCCCGGGCGTCTACGACATCCACTCGCCCAACATTCCGACTCAAGAACACATCGAGCAGTTGATGAAGAAGGCGGCGGAGCGCATCCCGGCATCGCGCCTGTGGGTCAATCCCGACTGCGGCCTGAAAACGCGCCAGTGGGCCGAGGTGCTGCCCGCACTGACCAACATGGTGGCCGCTGCCAAGGCGTTGCGCCAAGCCGCGTAACGGTTCTCGCCGCAGACGCCGGACGGCTGGCCGGTACGCCATCCCTTTATCCAATCCCGGGCCCGTCTCGGGATTATTCTCTTTGTTGGAGGCACACCATGTACGAGCGCAATTGGCGTTTTCAACACCGATCCATGACAAGCTGAAGGAAGTGATCGACCATGATTGTGCTGTGGAACACAAGCGACATGGAGGCCGCATTGAACCAGTTGCGCGCGGACGGCTTCGAGGTCCGGGATGAGGACGTGGCCAGGCTCGCGCCGTTGCTGCATGAGCACATCAACATGATGCGGCCAGAAATGACATATGAGCGGGGGCGGGGGCGGGGACGGGGACGGCCATGTCAACACCTTAAGTATTTTCCTTCACCCGGTTTTCGGTTCCACCCCACCTCCGACCCCAAAATAGCGTTATGGCGACAGCGCGCTACAATTCAGGTGCACCCAAACGAAGGAGGTCGCCGCCATGCGTATTGCCGCCGCCATGATTGGATTTTCTCTCGCGTTGGCCGCCGCGCCATCCGTTCATGCCCAGCAGGAAGTGCGGATCGGCAGCGCCGCGCCGGTGTCGGGCCCCACCGCCCACTCCGGCAAGGACACTGAAAACGGCGCCCGCCTGGCGATCGAAGACCTGAATGCCCAGGGCGCCACGATCAACGGCAAGAAAGTGCAATGGGTGTTGTTGACGGAAGATGACGGTGGCGATCCCAAACAGGGCACCGCAGTCGCCCAGAAGCTGGTCGATGCGGGTGTGGTGGCCGTGGTGGGCCACTTGAACTCGGGCACCACGGTGCCGGCCTCGAAGATCTATCACACTGCCGGTATTCCGCAAATTTCTCCGGCCGCCACTACGCCGCTGTACACCCAGCAAGGTTTTAAATCAGCGTTCCGGCTGGTCGCCAACGACAACCTGGTCGGCGCCGCGCTGGCGCGCTATGCGGCCAACACGCTCAGGGCGAAGCGGGTCGCCGTGATCGACGACCGCACCGCCTTCGGCCAGGGCCTGGCCGACGAATTCGTCAAGGGCGTAAAGGCAAGCAAAGGCGCGCTGCAGGTCGTCAGCCGCCAGTTCACCAACGACAAGGCGACCGATTTTAATGCGATCCTGACCCAGATCCGCGCGCAGCGTCCCGACGTGATTTTCTATGGCGGCATGGACGCCGTGGCCGGCCCCATGCTGAAACAAATGAAGGCGCTCGGGATCGACGCCAAATTCGTCTCCGGCGACGGCGTCTGTTCCCAAAAGCTGCCGCTGCTGGCCGGCGACGCCGTCGGCGAAGACAAGGTCACGTGCGTGGTGGCCGGCGGCGTGAGCGCCGAGCAGGAAGCGGTGCTGGCCGATTTTACCGAGCGCTATCGCAAGCGTTTCAAGTTGGAGGTACAAACCTATGCGCCCTACGCCTACGACGCCGTGATGGTGTTTGCCGCGGCGATGCAGCAGGCGAAGTCAAGCGACCCGGCCATGTATCTACCAGTGCTGGCCAAAATCCGGCACCAGGGCGTGACCGGCAGCATTGCCTTCGAGCCTAACGGCGACCTGAGCAACGCAGCGCTGACCCTCTACACCTACCGCAACGGCAAGAAGACGAAATTGCAAGTGGTGCGTTAGCGCCAAACAAGTGCTTGCCGGCGCCGTTTTTTCACCTTGCCGCCTCGAGAATTATGTCAAATGCCGGGGGGCAGGGCCGTCCAAACCAATTCCCTGTTCTTTACACCTGCTAAAGCGATTGAAAAATGTGATTTATTCCTAAGCCACATTTATCAACACGAACACACCTTGCCGAGCGTGAATTTTACCCCGGAGCAGCTCCGTTTTGCATCCATTCCCGCGCGCAGCGCCCGTGCCGATTTCGCCGGCAGCGGCTTGTCGTCCGATCTCGGCCCGGTTCTGCTGCGTGGAGTCGACCTCCAGATTGGCTTGACCCATATCGCCGCGGCCTTGCCTGACCGCCGCCATCGAAGTTACGTCAGCCATTCGTACCACGGTATAGTGCCGCAGCGAATCTACCAAATTGGCTGCGGTGACGACGACCGGAACGACTAAATGTTCAAGCGTGGCGCGGCTCGCTTGCCGTTCGACGGTGGCGCTGCGCTGACATCGGGGCCGACCATCTCGCGCGTCGAACATGCGGCGAGCCGCCAGGATATCTATCGTGTCAGCGAGGCCCTTGTAGCGCAATTCATTGCCAGCGTTGCCAATGCGCCAAAGAGCCTCATTCTCGAGCTGGATCCTGGCGTTCCATCACCGCCACGATGGTTCCACTTGCTACCTGCCGCTGATGATCTTCGACGGCCAGTCGGGCGGCTTTGGCGATGAGAACGCAATGATCATGCGGCGCGTTTTAAAACTGATTCGCCCCCCGCTGAACAGGCCGAATTAAGTTTGTCAAATCCGTTCTAATAAAATCAAAGACTTACATGTCTTATCGGCGAAGCAATGTTTGTCAAATTTTGCTCTGCAGAGGACCAGGCGCTCGGCAGTTGCGCGAATAAAGTTTGTCAAATCACGACTTACGCTTGTTGAATCGTCACGAGTACTATAGATGCTCTTGAGCCATAATTTTAGGCAGTCTGATCCGCTTGGATTCCATAGGCACTCTTGAGCCATATTCTGGGTTAAAGCAATGCCATACAGCTGAACCAATCGTCAATGCCGGGCCTGGCGTAACTCGCGTGGCAGCTGATACTCCGGACAATACCGATACGTCATGGATACGGCATTGATGGTTTGTGTGAAAGTCAGGGCATCGCGCACCATAACCTGTTGTCGCTCTGCTTGCCTGCGGCCGGGAGAGCTGCGCTGTCGAGGCAAATCTGGTCAACCGTAAAGCGGTTGCCTCTGCGAGTCTGTATGCTTACCCGGCAGGCACGGCTGGGAAAAGTATTGATACCGCGGCCGTCATAATGGCGAATCGCAGCATGAGCCGGCGCTTTGCAACTGTTGTCACGCGTCACATAGATTCCGCGCTTGAGCTGGTAGACGCCCCCGGCTTGCTTGAGGTGTCAACGCTCGCCGATACGGTCGTGCCAGCACTAAGCATCGTAACGAGCAGGAGTCCCCGAGCGAGCCATCGTTTTTTCGTCATTGTTTCATACTTGTTTTGTCGGCAGCGTAGCCACGGCAGCGATTCTAACCGGACATGCGCAAAAAGGAATTCCGTTACAGAAGCACGACAATTTCGACCATTCGATGACGACGCCGCACTGGCAGTACCGAGCCACGAATCGTTAGCGAGCTTGTTTCCTTATCGCCCCTATCGTGCGGAAATTAGGTAAATGCCACCGGTAAGCTCATCGATCGCCACTTCGCGATCGTGATGACATTCACCGGCGCGAAAGTCGCAAGTTTTATGATGTTGGAAGACAGCTTCGCCACATCCTTGGCAGCACGAAGTTACCGAAATGCCAAAAAATCATAAATTCTTCACCCGTTGAACTGTTGAGGCGAAATCTGCACGCCATATTTTGCAAACGTGAAGCGCTTGCACGGCCCCTGTGTCAGTACAGTTGTCGCGTCATCTGATTTATCGAGATTGTAGAGGGGGCGGAGTCAAAGACAGGCAATGAAGCACTATTCAGCAGAGCGCAAGGAAGCCATCTAGAGGACGTCATTCAAGGGACAGTGGGCGCAGGCGCCCATCCACGTCGCGCATGTGACGGCGGTGCGCGTCATAGGGATAGACCGTCAGGTCGATGTTGGAAGTCTTGTCATGCACCGCCAACAGGTGCGCCACGAAAGCGGCGGCCGACAGCGGCACGGCGGTACCGAGCAGTACCCCGTTGCAGCAGACGGTGACATGAAATTAAGCGAGTTGCAGTTCCATTTTGATCCTCCACGAAAGTTCAAAAAAACAAACCAGGCGCCGGTGGCCGCCGCCTAGTTCAATTCAAATTCATGCCGCTATACCCGTGATCTGTTCCAGGGTGCGGCGCCCATGCGTCCTGCTCGACATCATCATCACCTGGCGAGCGCTCTTCTTCAGGCTGGCGTAGTTCCTGTACACGTTCGGGTCGTTGACCAGCCAGGGCTGGGTTGTGATCAGTTGGGCCGTCCGCGTCAGGCTTTTGCCGTCAGCGTAGATGCAGAACACGCACGAAAAGCGCTTCATGCCCAAGCTGTAGATAATGTGCGGCTTCTGGCCGGCGACCACGATCTTCGCGAAGACCTCTTCAGTCGCGACCTCCAATAGCGCCTTATTGAAAAACCAATGCCTGCCAAATTGATTAATGACAACGTGATATCTTTCGCCTTATTCAAATTCATTGATGAGGGGAGTTCATGCAGATCAGGGTATATTTGGCTAATCGATATCCGTCGGCACCAGTATCGGGAGCCGACGCAGTCGTCTACATCGTTCCTTCGGCTAACAAATGGAATGACTTCGGGTACAGCCTTATGGTCGAGCTTGTCGTTCAGCTCAAAGAGACAGTGGTGCGACTGTCCACTGGCGTTAAATCCACCATCAATGGCGCCGTTGATACCAGCGCTTATTTGGAGGGCCTCTCATCTCCTGTCGAGATTTCAACAACGGAAAATGACGGCAAGTTCGCGACCTTCCTCGGGCGCAAAGACAATTACCTTCAACTATTGGCGGCCACGTCACCGGATGTGGCGAGAGAGATCCTAATTGCCATACGCGACATTGCCGCCTACCGATTGTTTGCGCCAGATCAGGCCGAATTTCAAACGACGCTCGAATCGGATGCCGTCCAGAAATCATTCCTGCGCACCAGCGAGGCGTATCTGACGTTCATTGGTCTAAAAAAGCTATTCGTAGTTCCTCGGGCAGAGACCATCGGGGCGATGCGGATCACCGAGCTAGAGTTTCTTGAAACTGTGTCGGACTCAGGCTCACTGATGACGTTGACATTTGCACCCGACCTGCTTGGAGAGAACCTGATCCATGCCATTATAGGCCGCAATGGCCTTGGCAAGACGAGACTGCTCATGGACGTAGCTTCGACGCTTTCAGGCTTGCCTCCATCAAATGTGTCATTGGACGCGAAAGAATGGGTGAGCGCGCTACTGAAGAAAAGCCGGCAGCGCGTGGTTGTGCTTACGCATGAGCCAGACAGATGGACCCGATTTCACGAATCCAACGTCAAAATACTTCCGCTGAACGTTTTCGGTTCCGCCTGGACGAATTTGGGGCAGCCACTATTCGATCTTGCTCGCAGCTCGGCTGCTGACAATTCGGACTTCAGCTGGACTGCATTACGCCGAATCGCTCGGGGTCACCTTCCAATCGAAAAGCTTCACTTTCCTCGCAGGGACGGGACGTATGTCCACTGGTCGAGAATCGAGAACACATTCGCCGGCGCGGAAGTGGCGGACGCTAGAGAATTTGACGCGACACAACCAATCGCTTTCATCGACGGTGACGGACAAAAACTTGACATCAGCTCGGGGCAGAAAGTCATCCTGAATTTTCTGACTCGGCTTTTCGATGAAGCGCACGACCAAACGGTCTACTTGTTTGACGAGCCCGAAGTTCACCTGCATCCTCAATTCATATCGCTCGTCATGTTGGCCCTATACGATGCCCTTTCGGCAACTCGATCAGTAGCTGTGTTAGCAACGCATTCTCCATATGTGGTCCGCGAACTCGATAAGAGCTGCGTAACTGTACTGAGACCTAGCAAAGCAGACGGGGTCGACTTCGCTCGACCAACCTTGCAGACCCGTGGAGGCAACATCGGGGCAATTTCCGAGTTTGTGTTTGAGCATTCTAACGCGGAGTCCCTGACCCGGTCTCGCCTGCTCGAGTTTGTGATGGACCGGGGCACGGGCATCGACAAAGGTTTACTGAAGGAGCTTGCAGGCTTGGTGGGTTCGGAAGGAATAAACCGAATTCCTGGCATCTTGGCGGAGGGTGACGATGCCAAACTACCTGAGTAAGCCGAATTGGTCCGATTTTCGCGAGCTCAGGCGGCACTGTGCTAACGACTCGGATCTGCAGGCGCTACATCCTAGTCTACGCAAGTCTTACGAACACTATTGGTCTGCTTGTCGTGCCCCATTTCTCGCATGGAAGTTTGCAAATAGCCTGGAAATTGTGGCCGCAGAGCGAATGAGGGCGAAGTACAAATCCGGCGGAAAGCTGGCCAAGTTCATTAAAGGTCGACTAACACAGTTGCAAGGCCTGAATGCCTGCCCATACTGCGGTTTGCAAAAAAACGTGACAACGGACCACTATCTGCCGAAGGAACATTTCCCCCAATTTGCTAGCCTCAGCCGAAATTTGGTTCCGAGTTGCACGGACTGCCAAGGTAGTGGGGCTAAAGGTCAATGGTTCCCGGGCTATCGGTACAAACAGAAACCTCTGCGCGAACCGCGTGGAAGGGGTCCATTGAACCGCCTGCTACATCCCTACTTCGATACGTTCCTCCGCAATCGTGTCCTTCGAATCGAATTCGAGCCAGAGGAGCTGCTGAGCGACATCAACCTTTTCGTCACTGCAAAGAATCGAGCGCATCGACGGCTGGTGCAATTTCATATCGAGAAAATCAATCTGCCGAGGGAAGCCGGCTGGGCAATAAGGACTTATTGGACAGGGCTGATCTCACGGATACAGATGAACCCGACTCATGCAACCAACCTAAGCGTACTGAAACAGTTCTTGAAGGAAGAGATGTCGAGATCGCATGGAGAGTGTAAGAGCCTGAATAGCATTGAGTTTGTTTTTTACTACTCTGTTCACAGCGCCCCGAAGAAACTCCAGTTTCTCCTTAACATAGCTAAACAGCCGGTTCCACCGCCTAACAATAAATCACTTCCCAAAGGAAAGCGCTACCGGTAGTACCTGACCATTGTCGCGGTAACGATGCGATAATTGAAAATGAACTCCCGGGTCACGTGGCCGCCATCGCAGGGAGGCTTTGTTGCATAAACAAAGCAGGACGCCTTGCTATTTGGGGTTCCGGTAGGCTTGGCGCATGGAATCTCCTGCTCAGAAATACCGTACAACGAACTGGAAGGCGTACAACGCAGCACTCAAAGCACGTGGCTCGCTCTTGATCTGGCTAGACTCCGGCATGTGCTGGCACGGCAAGCCCAGTGGCAAGCGTGGACGCTGCCAGAAGTACAGTGAAGAAGCCATTCAGTTCTGCCTGACGATGAAGAGCTTGTTCAATCTGCCGTTGCGTCAGGCGATGGGGATGGTGCAAAGCCTGCTCAAGCTAGCCGGCCTGGACTGGCAGGTGCCTGATTTCAGTACCGTCAGCCGGCGTCAAAAGCATCTCGCCGTGACGAATGGGGCACACGCGACGACGACAGGATTACACCTCCTGGTCGACAGCACGGGCATCAAGATGCTCGGCGAGGGCGAGTGGAAAACGAAGAAGCATGGCGCCGCTTACCGTCGCCGGTGACGCAAGTTTCACCTGGGAATTGACGCCGCCTCGCTGGAAATCCGGGCTATTGAAGTGACCGATAACACTAACGGCGATGCGCCCATGCTGCCGCGCCTGCTTGAGCAGATCAGCCTTGATGAGCCTATCGCGAGCGTCAGTGGTGACGGTGCCTACGACACAAAAGGCTGCCATGAAGCCGGGCCGAAGACGGGCCTGTCAATCTGATAATTTTTTGAAATTGTATTGATAGATATTCTCAGCCTTCTTCCTTGCATAGGTTGCGTTCATTTATGGAGTGGGAAGCTCACATGAACCAGTTTAGGTGGCTGGGATCCATCTTCGGTACACGTGCTTTCGGTGGTACTCCATGTACTTCTCCTGTTCCGGGGAAAATGGCCGGTGTCCCATGCCTGAGAGGTGCCATTGATGGCATACATCGATCGCTTCGGGGGCAATCATGCACTCTCCAGCTTGATTAAAGGTCAAAAAACCCTTATCAAAAAGCCGGTCGACATGAGGCGCCAGGAGTAGCCCATTATTTCCATCTAGTCGCTCAACATTCGTCGAATGCTTCCACGGTTTGATATGGCTGGCCGTCAAAAAGTGTAGGGCTGTAGTACCGGTCAACCGGCAATTTCTCTCTGCCAAAGCAACTCTGGTCCTGAACACACCCTGTCCGCGACGAGATTTAAACAAGCTAATTTTCTCCGTCAGTGGCAAGTCGGATCGATCGATAGAAGCCTCGGCCAAATCTGCGTCAGTTTCGTTATCGAAATCAAAAGGCAAATCGCGATAGCTGGAGGTATACCAATCGACAAGATAACGGAATTGTTCCTGGACCTCGTCTCGAGGAGGGCAGGTTGGTCCGGAGGATTTGTCGGTACTGTCGTGCGGTCCATCCGATAGTTTGTACAATCGAAATCCACCACTTGGGTCCGGGGTATGGCCGTCTTTAGTTCTAAACAGGTAGCGATTTCGGCTACCTCCCATTGCTGGTACTTTCGGATTTGAATATCTGCGTTTCCAACTAATTAGTTGCTGCTCAAGGCTTTGCGTCAAAGCGTCCTTGAAGAGTTCTTCATGTTTACGTTGAATTTGCTTCAGCGTGATCAGCTGTTCGGCTGAGGTGTCAGGGTACAACGAACTAGCTACCGCGACCCAGTACATCGTCATTTTGTTCATATGGATTCTTTCACCCGTAGAGTTTAATTCTAATTGGTGAACTTCCCAAGTCATTTCAGTGTGAGGTCTTCGGGAAATATGTCTTTAGTCTCCTCAAAGTGAATCACTACCTCTGAAGCATCAAGGAGGCGGCTCAGGCGAATACCACTTATAGGTCGCACTACAGGCCTAGCGCACTGGGCCAAAAATCAGCCATACCTCATCTTGATGCTTATCGTCCATTCCTGAGACCATAGCAAGGAAATAGTCAGCCCCGCGCTTGCGCGCTCTGACAGTTTGCCGAAATTTTCCTCGGCGGCGCCAGAGAGTGTTAGCTCGCTCAGTAAATCTTGATCGACGAACAGGTTGGTAGCGAAGCCTCGCTTGCAAGTCGCGACTTCCAATCTCGCAGTGTCCACGTTGGCGGCCGAGTTAGATGCGTAGCCAACCTTGTCTCAGCGCTGCCCTATCAGCGCAGGTGTATTGCGCGGCCAGCGCCGGTTGGAGCAACCCCCCTGTGTCAAACTACTGTGAGACAACTTCATCATGCTAATTAAGGAAGTTGCTATCACATGGAAAACCAGATGTCGCCAGCGGTAAAACAAAATGATGAACGCGAGAGTGCCGAGGTTGTCG
>NZ_PDOB01000040.1 GCF_002760665.1 Massilia psychrophila
CCCGGCCCGGGGCCGCCTCGTCATCGCGCTGTTACTGGCCGTCGCCAGCGTCGCCGCGCTGTGGCGCCTGGCGACGCCGCCCGGGTCCGGCGCCAGCGCTGCCGACGCCGCTGCGCCGGCAGCGGTGCCACTACCGGTTCACGGCGTGGCGCAAGAGCGGCAACCGCGCCCGCCACTGCCCGCCCAAGAGGGAAAGGCAGAGGCAGAGGCAGATGCCGATCCGACGCCCGACCTTCGCAGTTACGTTGCGCGCGGCGAGAATCCGCCCATGTCCGAGGTGATCGAACGCCTGCACCAGCGCGGCGTGTACTCCGGCCTGGGCGCCTTTTCGCCCCCCGGGACCAGCCCGCCGTTGATCGGGCTGGCGGTGCCCGAAGAATTCATTCTGCCGAAGGGCTATGTCCGCCATCACCAGGCCACCGACGATGGCCAGCGCATCGACGCCATCCTGATGTTCGCTCCCGACTTCCAGCTGTTCGACGCCAACAACGAGCCAATCGCCATGCCCGAAAACCGCGTCGTGCCGCCGCAACTGGCTCCGCCCGGGTTGCCGATCCGGCGCATCGATCTCCCCGCACCAATCGACGCGGCAAGATCCGGCCGCTGAACATGACCCTGTTTCTCCCTGCAACGGTGCGCGTCGTCGCGGCCATCCTCGCCAGTGCAGCCATGGCGGCGCTGTATGCCAGGGGCGGTGCTGCCTGGCCCCTCGGTTTCGTTTTTCTGGTGCCGTGGTTGCGCCTGCTCGACGCCAGTTGCACGCTCTCTGCAACGCTGCTGCGCGCGTATGCGATGTCGCTCGCTTTCACGCTGGCCGCCTTCGCCTGGTTCGGCATCGCCTTCGGGCTGTATGCACAGGTCGGTGCCAACATCGGCCTGGCGCTGCTGCTGCTTGCCGCGCCGCTGTTCCAGCCACAGTTCCTGGTCTTCGCCGTGGTGCGCCACGTTATCGTGCGCCGGCATGGCGCCGCCACGGGCGCGCTCGCTGGCGCGGCGGCGTGGGTGGCGACAGAATGGCTGCTGCCCAAGCTGCTGGGCGACACGCTCGGCTACGGACTCTATCCGTCCCGCCTGCTGCGCCAGGGGGCCGACGTGGGGGGCGCCGCCGGCCTGACGGTCCTGCTGCTGCTGGCCAACGAAGCGGTAGCGGCGGCGCTCGCGCGGCGCCGCCACGGCGTCAACCTCGGCCTCGGCCTGCGCGCAATGCTCCTGCCGCTGGCGCTGGCAGCGTTGGTGCCGCTGCTGCTGGCCGGCTACGGCCAGGCGGTGCTCTCTGGCGAGCCTGCGCCTGCCGGCAAGCCCTTGCGCATCGGATTGATTCAATCGAATATCGTGAACTATGAACGTCAGCGCCAGGAAAGAGGAGCGCACGCGGTGGTTCGCGAGGTGCTCGACGCCCACTTCGCGATGAGCTACGACGCCGTGGTACGGCAGCACGCGGACGCGGTGATGTGGCCCGAAACCGCTTATCCCACCACCTTCGGCCATCCAAAGAGCGAAGCGGGGGCCGCATTCGACCGCGAGATCCTTGGCATCGTCAATGCCGCCGGCGTGCCGTTCGTCTTCGGGACCTACGATCGCGACAGCGTTGGCGAATATAACGCGGCCGCGTTCGTGCTGCCCGGCACCGGCCTGCTGGGCTTTTATCGCAAGACGCGCCTGTTCCCATTCACCGAGTACGTGCCGGCCTGGCTGGACGGGCCGGCGTTGCGGCGCCATCTGCCGTGGACTGGCAACTGGCACCCTGGAAATGGCGCACGGGTGTTTCCATTGCGGCTGCGCGACGGCCGCCAGATCCCGGTGCTGCCCCTGATCTGCCTCGACGCCGTCGATCCCGGCCTGGCCATCGATGGCGCCCGGCTGGGCGCGCAGGCGATCCTGACCATGTCGAACGATGCGTGGTTCACCACCACGCCGCTGGGCGCGCAAATGCACCAGGTGGCGGCGGCATTTCGCAGCATTGAAACCCGGCTGCCGCAATTTCGCGTCACCACCAACGGCTATAGCGCGGTGATCGACGCGGCAGGCAGCGTGCTGGCCGGGACGCGCATGGGCGAACCGGCGCTGGTGCTCGCCGACGTCCCGCTGCGCCCCCCTGCGCGCACCTTGATGGTGATGTGGGGCGACTGGGTCGGGTTGGCCGCCAGCGCAAGCCTGGTAGCGCTGGCGGCATGGTCGGCCTTGCCGGCGCGGCGAGAGAAAGCGGCGCCCGCCGGCCTGGCCCTGGCCTGGCCCGTCGAAGTGGCGGTGTTGCCTCGCGCCGCCCGCATCGCGGCCGGGGTATTGCGCGCCCTTGCGGGCGGCGGCCTGCTCTGGATGTGTCTGGCCTTGCTGCGCGATGAGGCCTTGCGCACCAACACGCTGGCGCAAGTGCGCATGTTCGCCGGCGTCTTCCTTGCGCCTGAGGCCGCTTCGTGGTGCGTCATGTTCCTTTTTTCTGCAAAGGCGTCGATCGGCAATGGCACTCTGGTGCTGACACGCGGCGCACGGCGCTTTGAACTTGCGCTTGGCGACATCGCCGGGGTCCGGATATGGTCGCTGCCACTGCCCTGCCCGGGGGTGTCATTGTGGCTTGCTTCCGGCCGCCGCTGGCGCTACGACCTTGCGCTCGCCAATCCAAACGTCCTGCTTGGCCTGCTTGACGCCGTCGGCGGCCCTCCTGTGCGGCAGCGTACGCGCGCACGCGGCGTGATGCAGGCGTATGTGCAGGCAGGCTTGGGCGTCCGGCGCTCGCGGCTCGACAATCGGTTTGCCAGGAATGTGCTGCTGCCGCTCGCGCTGGCGATTCCGGCGTTCCACCTGCAGCAGCATATTGCCTACGGCGGCGCTTTTGGCGAGTACTACAGTTTTGGCCTGAAGGCTTACCTCACGGCCTTCGCGCTGTGGTGGGCCGCCTGGTCCATCGGTGTGGTACTGAGCCAGGCGTTGTTGCGAGCGGCAATCGAAGCCGCTACGCTGCTGGCAGCGCTATTGCGGCCACGACGGGCCATCGCTATCCGGCGCCAACTGCAACACGTTGGCCATGCGGCACTGTTTCTTGGTCTGCCGGCGTGGCTGCTGCTGACCGTCTATGGCGCGTAGCTACGCCATCAGGCAATGCGGTTGCCGCGTGCGGCCCGATGCGATTGAATTTGGTCGCTCGCCGATCATGCGCCGTGATCGTCGCGCTTTTTGAAATTGATGACATTGACCAGCTGGGGCCGGGGACTGATCGGCTTATCGAGCGTTTCGACAAATGCCAGCAGTTCAGGATCGATAATGAAGCTTGCCGATGATTTTACCCCGAGCATCAGGGACGGGGCACCAGGGCGCGCAACGGCGTAGCCCTGCACATAATCGACGCCGATTTCGGCCAGCGTCTGCACAGTTGCACAGTCTTCCGCCCATTCGGCGATGGTCTTCATGCCGAGGTTCATGGCAAGACTGACGATGGCTTCCACGATGGCGACGTTGGCCGGGTGCGCATTGATGTTGACGATGAAGTTGCCGTCGATTTTCAGTACGTCGGCGGGCAACTCCTTCAGGTACGAGAACGAGGTGTAGCCGGCGCCAAAATCGTCGAGTGCCACTTTGACGCCGTAACTGCGCACCCGGTCGATGAAGCGGCGTGTGTTTTCAAGGTCTTGCAACGCCACGCTTTCAGTGATCTCCAGGCACAGGCGAATGGCCACATGCTGGTTTTGCTCGAGGATGTCGAACGCATCCTCGGCGAATCGCTCATCGTTGAGTGAAGCGCCGCTCAAGTTCATGCAGACGAATTGCGTGCGTCCCAACTGGTCGTAGTTGGCCGTCATCCAGGCCAGCGTTGTCGTCATGACCCAGCGGTCGATCACGCCGATCTGTCCGCTGCTTTCAGCGGCGCCGATGATCCGCCCGGCAGGTATCACGCTGCCATCGTGGTCGCGCATACGCAGCAGCACCTCGAAATTGAGCGACTCCGACGGCGCCTTGAGCGACATGATGGGCTGCATTTCAATGAACAGGCAGTCGACGACGCTGCCGCTCGCCAGCCGTTCGACCAGGTCCAGCTCCGCTTCGCGCTCGATGAACGCTGCGGCGTGTTTTTCGTACACCACCAAACCGCCGTTAAAGCTGGTTTTGGCTTCGCGGCAGGCCCAGTCGGCGCTCGACAAGGAGTCCTTGAGCAACGATTGCGAAGCCACTTCGATCAGGCCGACGGAAACGCGCACGTGGAATGCCTTGTCGCCGATAAGGTAAGGCATTTCGCTGATGCTGCTGATAATGCTTCGGCAGGTCTGGGCCGCCTGCTCCATGGTGGCACCGAGCATGACGATGACAAATTCGTCACCGCCGACCCGGCCGATGCAATGCTTCGCGGTGAGCATGCCGGACATGCGCGCGCACACTTGCTTCAACACCTCGTCGCCGACGCCGTGGCCATACAGGTCGTTGATGAGTTTGAAGCGGTCGAGATCGAGGTACGCAAGCGCCAGCGGCCTGGCGAATTTAACCTCCTTCAACTCGCGCAGCGCGCCATCATAAAATTTTTCAAGGCCGCGCCGGTTGCACACCTTGGTCAGCGGATCGTTATCGGCCATGAAACGCAGGTCCTCGATGGCCTTCGACTTCTCGGTGATGTCCTGGAGCGACCCTTCGATCTTGCCGCGCGCAAGTGTAGCCCGGATCAGGAAGCGCTTGCCGCTTTCGGTCCCGGGCGTTGTGTGACCGTTGATTTCAAGCTCGCTATCGGATTGCGTCTGCACCATGGTGTGCAACTGTTGCCAGGCGGCCTCGTCAAAATACCCGCTCCAGGACGTCGACGGCGCCCGCCCGGGCCCGCCCATCATGGCAAGCAAGGCCGGATTTTTACTCAGAAAATTGCCATCGAGGTCGAGCGTGAACAGGCCAATCGGCATCGCTTCATACGTGTGTTCCAGTTCAGCCTGCGCATCGACTTTTTGCCTGTGTTCCTGCCGCATTTGCTCGGCAATGGCGAGCGCCGCCAGCAAACTCGACGACAGCGCTGCGGTGACGCTGTTGACCGAGCCAATCAGGCTGGTGAAGCCGAAAGCGGCGGCAATCACTTCGGACATGCTGGCAAACAGGGTGATGCAAATCGAAGCGCCGTACCAGATCGCCACCGGCGAGCGCGTCACTAACAGGATACGGACGAGGAAAAACAGAAATGCGCCAATGTTGAGGCCAGCGGCTACCCAGATGATCGGCAGAAAGGTTTTATACGGGATGATGATCGACATCACCAACAAAGGCACACAAGTCCATTGAAAAAATCTTAGAAATACGGCATAGCCGACTTTTGCGATGTCATCTTTCAACAAGGTGCGAAACACGGTGAGCGTCAAGACATAATAGGCCGCCAGCGTCAGCGGCCGGGCGTAACCGATCCACGCAGGCGGCAGCGCCATCCCCAGCCACTGGAGGTCCCATCCGGCCGATAGCCCGGCCACCCGCAGATTCACGACCAGCCATGTTGCAAAAATGACGTACATACTGTTGCGATTGATCACTGCCGTTACCAGCATGAAGATCGCCAGCACTAGCAGTCCCCCGTCCAGCAAGCCGGCGTTGCGGTGGTACTCCTCTGCTGCGATGCGCAGCTGTGCCGCCGGCCACTCGAACGCAGTCAGGCGTGCAGGTCCAACAAAATTGGCGCGGCACAGCACCTGGCGAGGGAACGCGGCCGCTTCCAGCGTCAGCGCAAACCCCGCCTTGATGACGCCAACGTCGCCGACAGCACGTTGGCGGTCGGCATTGCCGAGCGGCACCAGGGTCTGTGCATTCCAGCAAGCGGTATCGATTGCGTGCCTGGACGGAAACTCGGCCATGATCGGCCCGTTGTTCTCTGTGGCGCCAATGCCGAACTGGAACCAGAACGGCTTTTCGGAACGGTGGGTTTCATGGCGCTGTATTGCCGGGCGACCAGCGAGCAGTTGCTGCGCCTGGGCCGGCGTCAATGCCTGGTCCGGCTCTTCGACGACGCGCAATGCCAGGGGCTTGGCGGGGGAATAGGGGAAAAAACTCTGCCATGTCGAGAACGCAATCACGGTCACCACCGCAATCAAGGCAGGCATGCCGTAAGCCGCAAACGCGTGCAACACCCGGTCGAGATACAGGCCTAGATATTTTGACATGCTATTATTTCATCCTCACGGAAACTGTCCTCGCCACACATGGACCGCATCCGAAACTGCGCTCAAGCACACCGCGGGGTCTTGACCCCAAGGCGTTCGCCGCATCCAACCCAATCACGACCTAACTCGCACTGGTGCGGCGTTCTTCGATTATTAATGCAGGCGAATCTTACTCCGGTTTCATCAATTCTATGGGGGAAATTAGTCTTTTTGGAGGCTGCCGACAGGTACATGAGCGATTCCTGGCGATTTGTTGCAATGGAACCACCTGCAGCATTGGTCCCTCAGGCGTGGGCGAAACGCGCCATCGGCCTCTGTGAGTCGCCGCCGTTAACTGCATGGGGTTGAGACGGCCTGGATGCGCGCCTTGGCAACATGCCGTTCACCCGTAAATCAATATCCGGATGGATAGTATTTATAATGAAATCATACATTGGATGCTTGGCCTTTATCCAACGCTCTTGCGCTGTTGCGATTTCGAATTTCATCACGCGGTGCGGCATGTTATCCACATGATGCACCGGAACGTAGCCCATGCCCGGATAGACATCATCGAACAGTAGCCGGTCATACTGGCGGTCCACGGGCGAGCGCGCCGTAATGACCATCCAATCGATACTATCTAGCTGACAATATTGAAAATAAGCCTTGAACAACATCGACTTTACCAGCCGCCCCATTTTTTCTTGTGTCACGCCAAGGCGTGCCGCTTCAGCCAGGCGCTGCGTGGCGAGCCATTTTGGCAGCGCCAGTGAATCTTCCAGCTCGAGCGGCTTGAAGCAATTGGTCTGGATACGCATGGTGCCAAGCGGTGAACCGTCCAGCTTCGAGGATGCCAGCAAGACAATAACGCCGTCGTCGGAGTCCAGCGACTCAGCGACCTGCAAGGTTTCGGCAAAGCCTGGAACGTGGCGCGCATATGCCCCATGACGAATGGCGACGGCCTGCGTTAGCTCGGTCGAACTTTGCGCAATACTGATGGTGAAGGGCAAGTGCTCAACCATTTTTTTCGTTTGCACGCGCGCCAACTCAGGCATGGTCCTTTTCGCCATCGGGATGGGTTGGACAGTTGAAACGAAGTGCTGCTGGTTCATTGTGTTACTCCTCGGAAATACTTAATTAACGTTGCATCACTGCATCGGCAGATGAGCGTTGATTGCGTTTAACTAATATACCGACCGCTTGTTTGGTTTATATCCAAGAGGAGAGGCGAATAAATGCCTTTAATCTTTTAAGTAGCTTGAAAATTAAGATGGGGAGTGGCAGCGAAGAGGAAAAAGCCACCCGAGGGTGGCTTTTTTATTTGTTTCTGGCGAAGACGGTGAGATTTGCCTGCGCCTCGCACGCCGCCCGAGCGCGAGCACGCGCGTCGTCTTCGAATTCACGGCGGCGCCTGGCCACGTGCGGCACGCAGGTGGCTCACTCGTCCCCTGGGAGAGGACGAAAACCAAGACCACAGAAGTACAAATTTCCTATATGTCAACTAGATAGGACTTTCATGGCTCAGCGAAGTCCAAAGCGATTACAAAAAAGATCGCGTTCATCGCCGACCGATCCGGTGCGCGTGGGTTATGACCGCCTTTGATATGGGGTGACGGCCGCCCCGTCCACTTTCTTTTGCTAAATTTTGACCTGAAATTGCGGCCGCAACCCACAAACTTATTTTACTCAGGGGTAAATTTTCCGTACGGAAGTCAGATTCGTTCGATCACGATAGCAATACCCTGCCCCACCCCAATACACATGGTACACAAGGCATAGCGGCTGCCGCTGCGGTGCAACTGGTACATCGCGGTAGTGACCAGCCGCGCGCCGCTCATGCCGAGCGGGTGGCCGAGCGCGATCGCGCCGCCGTTAGGATTGACGCGCGCATCGTCGTCGCGCAGGCCGAGCTGGCGCATCACCGCCAGCCCTTGCGAGGCGAATGCTTCGTTCAGTTCAATCACGTCCATCTGGTCGAGCGTCATGCCCAGCTGCGCGAGCAGCTTTTGCGCGGCCGGCGCCGGGCCGATGCCCATCACCCGCGGCGCCACGCCGGCCGTCGCCATGCCGACGATGCGCGCCTTCGGCGTCAAGCCATGGCGCTCGGCCGCAGCCGCGCTGGCCAAGAGCAAGGCACAGGCGCCGTCGTTGACGCCCGACGCATTTGCCGCCGTGACGCTGCCGTCCGGCCGTACCACACCTTGCAGCTTGGCCAGCGCCTCGAGGCTTGAAAAGCGCAGGTGCTCGTCATGTTCGAATCTCACCGGATCGCCCTTTTTTTGCGCCAGCAGCACCGCCACAATTTCCTGTGCCAAAATGCCGTCTTTTTGGGCCCGCGCTGCCTTGACCTGGCTGTTGAAGGCGAACAGGTCCTGATCGGCGCGGCTGATAGCGTAATCAATGGCGACGTTTTCCGCCGTTGCCGGCATCGCGTCGGTGCCGTACAGCTTCTTCATCAGGAAATTCGGAAAGCGCCAGCCGATGGTGGTGTCGTAGATTGCCGCCTGGCGCGAAAATGCCGCGTCGGCCTTGCCCATGACGAAAGGGGCGCGCGTCATCGATTCGACGCCGCCGGCGATCATCAGCGAACAGTCGCCCGAGCGGATCGCGCGTGCCGCGCTGCCTACCGCATCCATGCCGGAGCCGCATAGGCGGTTGACGGTGGAGCCGGGAACGTCCTGTGGCAGGCCGGCCAGCAGCGCCGACATGCGGGCGACATTGCGGTTGTCTTCGCCGGCCTGGTTGGCGCAGCCGTAGATGACGTCATCAACGGCGCTCCAGTCGACGTTCGGATTGCGGCGCATCAGTTCGCGCAGCGGCAACGCGCCGAGGTCGTCGGCGCGGATGTCTTTCAGCGCGCCGCCGTAACGTCCGATCGGGGTGCGGATGGCGTCGCAGATAAAAGCTTGGTTCATGGTTGTTCTCATGGTATTGATTGAATCAGGGCGGCCCCTGTGTGCCTGCGGCTGGTCGAAATGCGCGACGGCGCAGTTGGCGCCGGCTGCAATGATCGGGCCGACGTTGCGAACTGGCGGGCGGTACACCAGTTGCCCGGTGGTTACCTCGGTGCGTCTTGAGCAGCGCAAAGTCGGCGGCGGTCGTAATTTCTGGGTCGCCCATTCAGGAAAGCGGCGATGCAGGCTTCAAAAGCCTGCTTTTCAATCGCAAGCCTGGCTGCCAAGGCTGCCAGGCCGTGACCGCACTAGAAATTGTGCTTCAGTCCAGCCATGATGCCGTTCTGTGTCTTGCCCACGCCAACGGTGCCGCCCGCATCGAGTGCGATGGCCGACAGGGCGCCGTTCTTCACCCGACCTACAGAACTGTAGACTGCAGTGCGCTTCGACAAAGCATAGGTAGCGCGCGCGGCGATCAGGGTCACGTCGGCGTCGACGTTTTTGGTGTCGCGATGGATCGCCTCGACATCAAGCGTGACCGCCGGCGTGACCGGATGGCTGACTCCAAGGTAGAACATGTCGGATTCGGTAGTGCCAGCGACAGCCCGGGTGCGGCGGTCGATGACGCCGCCGCCGATTTTGGTGGTGCCCAGCATTACATACCCGTTCGCCGTGATCCGCTTGTCGTCATTGTTGCTCGAGGTCAGCCCTCCGGCGGCTCCGGTATTGCCATTCAAGACATCGTACGTGACGTTGACACCGAAGGACTTCGAGTCATAGCCGAGCAAACCGGTGACTTGACGGCAAGCTTTTGCGTTGCCCGCTACTTCACCGGCGCAATTGGTCGCGCCCGGGCCGCCGGCAGCGGAAGCGTCACGGCCCACACTGTAGGTTGCGCCAATTGTCACGCCGGAAAATACGCCCAGGTAGCCGATAGCGTTATCGGAGCGCGCATTCGACAGGTAAGGATCGACGCTGCTGGTACCGAACAGATTCGGTCCGAGAACGTCCGACTTGAACCCGGATATAAAGGTCATGTTGACCTGGCGGCCCAAAGTAAGCGTGCCGAACCCGCCTTTGATGCCGACGTTGGCCTGGCGGCCGAACAGGCGCCCGCCTTGACCGATAGTGCCGGTATCGAGGTTGAGGCCGTTTTCGAGCGTGAAGAAGGCCGACAAGCCGTTGCCGAGGTCCTCAGTGCCGCGAAAGCCCAGGCGAGAAGGAAGCGAACCGGTGAGCGACGGCATCTTGAGCATCGAGCGGCCGGCCGCGTTGACGTTGGTCGTATAGGCCAAGCCGGTGTCGACCAGTCCGTAGACGGTTACCGAACTTTGCGCCATCGCGCAAGGGGCGCTGAGCATTGCCGCCAGCGTCATTGTCATGCCTATCTGCTTCTTCATATCTTGTTTCCTGATTGGTTAACTGCGATTTGTATTTATAGGTCTGCTGCACGCTGCGTCTTTTCAGCGGTAATAATTTCTTTTTATATTTTTGGGACGATGCCGTTCCTACCTCCTTATTCGGGCGGCACGGCGAGAGCGGCACCGTGCAGGTTGAACAGGCTGGTCGCCTCCAGGTCCAGCACGGTGATCGCGTCTTGATTCACCAGTTGCCATCTCCAGCGAATCACGCCAAGCCACGGCTTCGATATCGACACCTTCGCTTCCAGCACCTCGACATGGAGCGTCAGCAGGTCGTCTGGCCGCACCGGATGCGGCCACTTCACATAGGCCAGCCCGGGCGACGCATACGATTCCGATCCTTCAAGAATGGTTTCGGCGACCATGTGCATGGCGATCGAACAGGTGTGAAAACCGCTGGCGATCAAGCCGCTCCACGCGCCCGATTCGGCGCGCAGCGGATCGGTGTGAAACCACTGGTTGTCGAACTTGCGGGCGAATTCGATGATTTCTGCGGCAAGCACCCGCGTCGGACCGGCTTCGATGCGGCGCCCCTGCTGCAGTTCGGCAAATTTCATGGCTGGGAAGTGCCAAACTGCGGCGCCCGCTTTTCCTTGAGAGCAGCCAATCCTTCACGCGCGTCAGCTTCAGCGAAGCCCATGAATTCGGCGTTAAGGGACGCTTCAAATGCCGGCCACGCCGCTTGCAGCCAGAGATTCAGCGAGCGCTTGGTGTGGGCCAGCGCGGCCGGGCTGCCGTTTGCTAACCGCTTGGCGATGGCCAGCGCTTCGCCGCTCACCTGCGCGGCGTCGAGGGCGACGCTCACCAGGCCGATGCGTTCGGCTTCCTCGCCGCTGACCGTCTCGCACAACAGCAAGTAGTACTTCACTTTCGCCATGCCGCACAACAGCGGCCAGATCAGCGCTGCATGGTCGCCCGCGGCCACGCCCAGTTTGGTGTGGCCGTCGATCAGTTTGGCGCCGCGCGCGACGATGGAGATATCGGCCAGCAATGCCACCGCGAGCCCGGCCCCCACCGCTGCGCCATTGATGGCGGCAACGATCGGCTTGCCGCAATCGACCATGCCGCGTACCAGCTCGCGCGCTTCGGCCATGACGCGTGCGCGCACTTGCTGGCTGCCAAGCATGGTCTCCACCATGGCCATGTCGCCGCCTGCGCAAAAGCCTTTGCCTGCGCTTTCGACCAGGATGACCTTGACCTTGGGGTGCTCGTCGAGTCGGCGCCAGATGCCGGCCAGCGCGCGGTGGCCGTCCAGGTCCAGCACCGGCATGCCGCCGGCTGGTTGAAAAATCAGGTGGGCAACGCCGTCGGCATCGATATCGACCCGAAACGCGCTCGTTTCAACGCTTACTTTTTCCATAATCCCTCGTTGTTCAATCATGCCCTGCTCTTCTCAATCCAGTAGCGCTGGCGCAGCAAAGGGCTGACCCGATAACGCTCGCCGCGATATGCGCCATCCAGGTGGTCCAACACGGCCACCGTCGCGTCGACGCCGGCCTGCTCGAGCCACTCGAACGGCCCGCTTGGATAGTTGGTGCCGAGCCGCATCGCCTGATCGGCGCCGGCTTCGTCGCAGACGCCTTGCCAGACGGTATCCGCCGCTTCGTTGATCAGCATCGCCACCGTCCGGGCAACCAGCAGGCCGGCGATATCGCGCAGGATGCGCGGCTGCCAGCCGCACGCCGCCAATGCGCCGCAGGCGCTGCGCCGGGCCGGGGCACTTGCGTTCGGGCCAAAGGCGATGGCCAGCGCGCCCGGCGCCGTTCCGAGCGGCCAGTCGATCACCGCCGTCTCGACATAGCCTGACTGCGCAGCCATTTGCGCCGCGCTGCGCCCGTCCGTGATGTGCAGTCGCACGCCGCCGACCATCAACCCTTGCCAGTCGCTGGCGGAACACCGTTCGAACGCGACGCCGCGCTGTGCGAGCAGTTGGGCAAGCCTGGCCGCGAGCGCACCGGCGCCATGCACCGCGAGCGACGCCGGCTTCAACGGTTCCACGGCCGCGCTGACAGCGGCGCTGCCCTCAAAAAAACCCTTGCCGGATTTGCGGCCCAGGCGCCCGCCATCGACCAGCGCTTTCTGCACCGGAGAAGGCTGGAAGCGGCGGTCGCCATAAGTCGCGTGAAAGACTGACAACGTGACCGCATAATTGATGTCATGACCGATCAGGTCCATCAGTTCGCACGGCCCCATCCGGAATCCCGCCCCGCGCGCGCATTCGTCCAGCTCGGCCGGCGTAGCGGCCTGCTCGAGCAGAAGCTGTAACGTCTCGGCATAGAACGGCCGCGCGATGCGGTTGACGATGAATCCGGGCGTGGACCTGGCGTGGACCGGCGTCTTGCCCCAGCTCTGGGCCAGCGCGAAAATGTCGGCGGCAACACCGCTCGTCGTTTCCGCGCCCGACACCACTTCCACTAGCTTCATTTGCGGAACCGGGTTAAAGAAATGCATCCCGATGACCCGCTCCGGATTGCGCATCCCCTGGGCGATCGCGGTAACAGAGATGGTCGACGTATTGGACGCGAGGACCGCGTCCGCGGCCACATGGTTTTCCAGTTCGCGCAGCAAGCCCTGTTTTGCGGCCAAGTCTTCGACGATCACCTCGATGACGAGCGACGCTTCCGACAAATCATGCAGTGCCTCGACGGCGGCGATACGACTCAGCAGCTGGTGGCACGTGAGTGCGTCCATCTTGCCCTTGTCGACCAGCCTCGACAACGCGATGGCGATCTGCGCGTGCGCCGCCGCCGCCGCACCGGGCCGCACGTCGAACAGGCGAACCGGATGGCCGGCCGCCGCGGCAACCTGCGCAATGCCGGCGCCCATGGTGCCGGCCCCTACCACTCCAACGACGACCCCGACCAGCCGCCCGGGCGCGAGGCGGCTCATGCCTGCACCCATGCGGCGGGCCGCTTGCCAAGGAAGGCGGCAAAGCCTTCGCGCGCCTCGCCGGTACAGCGCACCCGCGCGATCGTGCCGGCGCTGCGTTCGCGCACCGCTTCATCGATCGGACCCACATGAAGCTGACCGAACCACTGCTTGACCTCGGCCAGCGCCTGCGGGCCATTGGCCAGCAGCGACGTTATGATACGGTCCACGGTGGCGTCAAGCTGGCCGGCTTCGGCCAGTTCGTGCACCAGACCGATTTCTACCGCCCGTGCGGCGTCGATCAGTTCCGCCGTCAACGCCAGCCGCAATGCGTGACGCTTGCCGACCGCATTGACCAGGTAAGGCCCAATCACCGAAGGCAGGATGCCGAACTTCGCTTCGCTGACCGCGAACTTCGCCCGCGTCGAGGCGATGACGATATCGCAGGCGCAGCACAGGCCGACGCCGCCGCCGAACGCCGCGCCATCGACCCGTGCGATCACCGGCTTGGGACAGGCCTGCAGCACGTGCATCATGCCGGCGAAGCGGCGCGCGTCTTCCAGGTTGGCCTGCTCGCTATTGGCACTGGCGCGCTCCATCCAGCGCAGGTCGGCGCCGGCGCTGAACGCCTTGCCGGCCGCGGCGAGGACGATGATGCGTGTCGATGGCGCCGCGCCGGCCTGCTCGAAGACTTCGGTCAGCTCGGCGATCATGGTTTCGTCGAACGCGTTCATTACGTCGGGGCGATTGAGGGTAACTCGTGTCACGCCGCGCCCGTCGGTGTCGACCGCCAGGGTTTGATAGGTTGTCGTAATCATGGGATCTTGTTCATTATCATTTATTAATTACCAAGTCAGTAAGTCTCGACGTGGAAACGGCCTTCCTGGACCATGCGGGCGTGCAGCGCGGGCCAGTCGATGCCGGCGTTGCGGCAGCTTTCGCCGAGCGCTTCCATCACGCCGGTTTCCATGCCCTTCAGGCCGCAGAGATAGATGTAGGTGTCGCCTTGCAGCACGCCGGTGACCGCCGCGCCGGCGGCGCGGATCTTGTCCTGCACGTAGGTGCGCGGCTGGCCTTCGACCCGCGAAAACGCCAGGTGAATGTCGATGAACGCCGCGGGCAGCTTGAGCAGCGGCCCGAAATACGGCAGTTCCTCCGGCCGGCGGGCGCCGAAGAACAGCATCAGCTTGCCGTCCACGGCCTGCCCCTTTGCGGCCAGACGGCGCCGATGCTCGGTCATCGCGCGCATCGGCGCCGAGCCGGTGCCGGTGCAAATCATGATAATGTTGGAGCCGGGCTGGTTGGGCATCAGGAAGTTGTTACCGAACGGACCGGTGACTTGTACCTGGGCACCTTTCGGCAGGTCGCACAGGTAGTTTGACGCCACGCCGAACGACGGTGCGCTCGAATGGTCCATCACCACCCGTTTGACGGTCAACGCCAAGTTGTTGTAGCCGTCGCGCTCACCTTCGCGCGAACTGGCGACGGAATACATGCGCAAGTAGTGCGGCTTGCCGTTGGCGTCGACGCCGGGCGGGATGATGCCGATCGACTGTCCCTCGAGCAGCGGGAAAAAATGGGTTCCGAAATCGAGCACGATGTGGTGGATGTCGCTCTCGGTCTCCTGCGCAGTCAGCCGGTAATTGCCGGCAACAGTGGCCAGCACCGGAGTCTTGATCGAATACAGGTTCAGGTAAGGGTGCGCGGCCGACCATGGTGCCCGGGTCGACGATGACGCCACCGCGCCGTTGAGCTGGTAACCGGCCGGCGTCAGCGGTGCCGCTGCCTCGTCGCGGTCTCCCCCCTGCGGCTCGGGCAGGTCTTGCTGCGCCGGCAGTTCGTCCCACGTCAGCTGTTCGGCGGTCGTGTACGCATTGCTCGCCTCGACCGTGCGCCAGTGATCGATCGAACCTGTCGGACAAGGCGAAATACAGGCGTTGCACGCGTTGCAGATCGAAGCATCGACCACGTAATTGCGGTCGTCGTGGGTAATTGCGTCGATCGGGCAGATTTCTTCGCAGGTATTGCAGCGAATGCAGACCTCGGGATCGATCAGGTGTTGCCGTATCAGGACGAGGGGGTGCGCAGCGTTCATGTCAAAACCATTCCAAGTTGCGTGCATTCCGATGGCTGGCTGGCCGGAAGTTGTCTGGCCAGCCAGTGGCGCGACTTAATTAAAGCGAACGTATTCGAAGTCAGGGGCCTGGCGATTGATGCCCACCGGCGGCGGTGCGATCCAGCCGGCCATCTTGCCTGGCTCGGTGACCCGCCCCATCAGCGACGCAACATAGGCCCGGTCTTCCTCGGTCGGCAGCCAGTTGCGCGAGTTAGAGGCCCATTCGGCTTCCGACAACACCCGTCCGTCCGGCGAAATCTTGAAGTCGGAAAAGCTGCCGATATGGCGGTTGAAGGCTTTATGCGGGGTGCTCAGGCGGAACGCCAGGCCGGCTTTTTCGATCACCTTGTTCCAGCGCGCCACACCGGCCACCGAATCGCGGATGTAGTCGTCGCGCAGCACTTCGTTGAGCGAATTGAGCATCGGCATTTCGCGTTCGACCAGCTTGTCGCCCGACACTTCCAGGATGCGGTATTGCTGGTTCTTGAGGAGGTGGTCGTCGTCGCGCTTCATCTCTTCGTAACGGCCCTTGAGGCCGGCGGTGTAGAACGCCGCCGCATTCGACGACTGGTCTGCTCCAAACAGGTCGATCGTCACGCTGAAGTGGAAGTTCAGGTAGCGCTGGATGGTCGGCAGGTCAATCACGCCCTTGCTGCGCACCTGTTCCGGGTCCTCGATGCCGAACTCCCGCATCACCGCGCAAGTGCGGTTGATGACGCGCGAAATGCCAGATTCGCCGACGAACATGTGGTGCGCCTCTTCGGTCAGCATGAAACGGCAGGTGCGCGCCAGCGGATCGAAGCCCGATTCGGCCAGCGCATTGAGCTGGAATTTGCCGTCGCGGTCGGTGAAGTAGGTGAACATGTAGAACGCCAGCCAATCCGGCGTCTCTTCGTTGAACGCTTCGAGAATGCGCGGCTTGTCCTGGTCGCCGGAGTTACGTTGCAACAAGGCTTCTGCTTCCTCGCGCCCATCGCGGCCAAAATATTTGTGCAGCAGGTACACCATCGCCCACAGGTGGCGGCCCTCTTCCACGTTAATCTGGAACAGGTTGCGCAGGTCATAGTTGGATGGCGCGGTCAGGCCCAGGTGGCGCTGCTGCTCGACCGATGCCGGCTCGGTGTCGCCTTGCGTGACGATCATGCGGCGCAAGTTGGCGCGGTGCTCGCCCGGCACTTCCTGCCAGGCATCGCTGCCTTTGCTTTCGCCGAAATTGACCTTGCGGCCCTGCTCCTGCTGCGCCAGGAAAATGCCCCAGCGGTAGTCCGGCATCTTGACGTGGCCAAAGTTGGCCCAACCTTCCGGCGTGACGTTGATGGCGGTGCGCAGGTAGACGTCGTGGTTGCTGGACTGGTCCGGGCCCATGTCGCGCCACCAATTCAGGTAATTCGGCTGCCATTGTTCGAGCGCCCGCTGCAGCGTCTTGTCCTCGGACAGGTTGACGTTGTTGGGGATGATGTCGCTGTAATTGATTGAGCTCATGATGAATTCCTTTGAATGAGGGAGTGCGCTTACACGCGGTTCATGTCGAATTTGGCCTTGTTGCCGCTGCCGTAGACTTTCAGCGCACCGAGTTCGCCGACGGCGTTGGGACGAATGAAAATCCAGTTCTGCCATGCGGTGAGGCGGCCGAAGATACGGGTGTCCATGTTTTCCTTGCCATTGAAACGTAGGTTCGCTTCCAGCCCGGTCAGGGCGTCCGGCGACATGCTGGCGCGCTCCTCCAGCGCCAGGCGGGTCTCGTCGGCCCAATCCAGGTCGTCCGGATCGGCGGTAATGAGTCCGAGCGCCAGCGCCATCGCGGCATCCTGCGGCTGGCCGATGGTGGCGTGCACCGCGCCGACCTGGGCCTCGTCTTCATAAAAACGGCGCGCGATGCGCGATTGCCCGGTCACCATCGGCAGCGCGCCGAAGTTGAGCGGCGACAGCGTGATTTTCGGCGCCCGTTCCGGAGCGCCAGGCAGGGCCAGCATATAGATGCGGTCCGCGCTGAGGGATATTTCGAACAGCGAACCGGCCGCGCACGAATCTTCGTCGACCAGGGCGAACAGCGAGCGCGACGATACATCGAGGCGGGCCAGCGTGCGGCGCAGCAGGCCGATGGTTTCGCGCACCAGCCAGTGCGACTTGTGGGCGTCGAGCGTGGCGTCGGACGCCAGCACCGCGGCGGCGTCGCCGCGCGTCTTGAGAATCCAGGTGCCGATGTCGAGTTCATTGGTGCGCATGTGCAGGATGGCGTCGTCGAGTTCACGCGCCATCTGCAGCGGCCACCACTTCACGCCAGCTGCCTCGATGCCGGCGATGTCAAGCGGCTGCGCCGTTGATGGTGCACGCACCGTCAGCGTGGCATTGCGGTTGCCGCGGTCGATAGCGACGCTGACGAATTCATAGTCGAGCGTGTCGGCACCCTGCTCCTTGGTCAATGGCGTCAGCCGCACGCCCTTGCCGTCGGCCGGGCGGTCGCTCGTGGCGGCCAGCGCCAGCGCGCGCGCGCGCACCACCTGCTGGAACTGGGCCGGCTTGGCCACCTCATCGACCAGGCGCCAGTCCTTAGCTTTCTGGCCGCGCACACCTTCCGAAGTGGTGCAGAAGATATCGGCCAGGTCGTGGCGCACCTTGCGTTTGTCGGTCAGCCGGGTCAATCCGCCAGTGCCCGGCAGCACGCCCAGCAGCGGCACCTCCGGCAGGCTGACCGATGAGGAGCGGTCGTCGACCAGGATGATTTCGTCGCAGGCCGCGGCCAGCTCGTAGCCGCCGCCGGCGCAGGCGCCGTTGACGGCGGCGATGAATTTGAGCCCGGAGTGGCGGCTCGAGTCTTCCAGGCCGTTGCGCGTTTCGTTGGTAAATTTGCAGAAATTGACTTTCCACGCGTGGGTCGATTTGCCCAGCATAAAAATATTAGCGCCGGAGCAGAAGATGCGGTCGCGGCTGCTGGCCATGACCACCGTACGCACTTCAGGGTGCTCGAAGCGGATCCGCTGCACCGCATCGTGCAGCTCAATATCCACGCCCAGGTCGTACGAGTTCAGCTTGAGCTTGTAGCCCGCCTTGATGCCGGCGTCCTCGTCGACGCTCATTGTCAAGGTCGCAATCTCGCCCTCGCAGGCAAGAGTCCAGTGCTTGTACCGCTCGGGAGCGGTCTCGTAATTGATGTGCAGGGTTTTCATGGCGCTCTTTCTGGTGGGTCAATACGTCCGGCGTACACGCAATATGCTGCATCTCTGACGCGAGTGATGAACTATATTGCAGTCAAATTAAAACGTCAAGAAAAAAAATGCACAAACGTGCAGGCGACCCTGGGGCGAACCAACCGGGCATAGAAGGGGGGGCAACAAGCGGGAAAAGCGGGAGAGAGGAAGGGCGCAGCGAACGACGCCGCCGCGCGCGGGTAATGTTAGAAGAACGTCTTGTCCTGCTTGAGGACGCGAACGTGCAGACTGTCGAGCAGGCCGACGAAGCTCGCCTCCTGAGTCATTTCACTGGTATCGAAGGCCTGGTCAGCTTTCGAGTAGAACTGGGCCCGGCTCTCGAGAATCTGCTTGAGGTCTTCCATCGCCTCTTTGTTCCCCGACATCGGCCGGGTATCGCCCTGGGCCACGACTCGCCCCATATGCTCTTCAGGAGATGCCTGCAACCATACTGTATAGCAATGCGACAGCAACAGGTTGAACGTGGCCGGATCGGACACCACCCCGCCCGGCGTGGCGATCACCGCACGCGGGAAATTACGCACGGTCTCTTCCAGCGCCCGGCGCTCATAGCGGCGGTAGGCATTCGGGCCATACAACGCATGGATCTCGGCGATGCTGCAGCCGGCCAGCGCCTCGATCTGGCGGCTCAATTCGATGAACGGCACCATCCAGTGATCGGCCAGCATCTGGCCGAGCGACGACTTGCCGGCGCCGCGCAGCCCGATCAGCGCCACCCGCTGGCGCCGCGCCGAATCGCTGGTCGGGGTATCGAACATGCCGGCCAGCGCCGTGCGGGCCTTGGCCAATTCTTCGTCGGGGCGGCCGCGCAGGATTTCGCGGATCATCAGCCATTCGGGCGACGACGCGGTTTCGTCGCCGATCATTTCGGCCAGCGTGCAGTTGAGCACCTGGGCCAGCTGGCGCAGGAACTGGATCGACGCATTGCCAACCCCGGACTCGACGTTGGCAACATGGCGCTCGGACACGTTGGCCAGCTGCGCCAGCGCCTTGCGCGTCAACCCGCGCCGGCCGCGCAGACTCTTGAGCCGCTCGCCCAATGAAATGAGGAAAGGGTCTTTCTCTTGCTCAGCTAAATCTGCCATATTTTAAACTCTATCAATGCCAATGAAATATATTATGGATCAGCTTGTTGACATACGCAAGATATTGCATCTATACTTTAATCAAGATGCATTATAAATAAGCGTCGTGGAGTATTCTACCCTGTTGCCGCCGCCCCAAACCCAGCCTGGAGAACTTAAATGGATGTCAATGCATTTCAAACCCTGGTCGCTCGCATCACCGGCGAGATCGCCGGTGCGCCGCTCGATTCGTCGCTTGAAGCACACTTGAACGCGGAACACGGCCCCGGCAGCGATACCTACGAGGCACTCGCTGCCGCCTGCCAGCTGGGCGCAAAGGAAGGATGGTTGTGCAATCGGGAAGGCGGCGGCATCCGCTACGGGCGTGCGCTGAAGGCAAGCGATGCGACCCATGGCTTCAGCGTCGACGTTGTCGACATGGAAGACATCGCCGGACCGCACCATGCCCATCCGAACGGCGAGATCGACCTGATCATGCCATTGACGCCTGGCGCCAGGTTTGACAACTATCCCGCCGGCTGGTGCGTCTACGCGCCGGGCAGCGCACACCGCCCCACCGTCGCCGAAGGCCGCGCGCTGGTGCTCTATTTGCTGCCGAACGGCGCCATCGACTTCGCGGCGGTGGCAGCATGACCCCCTATCTGCAAAATTACCTCGGCGGCGCATGGCAAAGCGAAGCTTCCACCGCCGTCACCCTCCTCGATCCGGTCACCGCTGCCGCGCTGGCGAGAGTTGGCGGGCCGGCCGACGGCCTCGTTACAGGCTTCGACTTCGCACGCACGCAGGGCGCCCCTGCATTACAGGCAATGAGCTACGGCGAGCGCGCCGCCATGCTGGGCGAACTGGTCAAAGTGCTGCAAGCAAACCGTGAAGCGTATTACGAGATTTCGTGCGCTAACTCCGGCACCACCAAGGCCGATTCGGCAGTTGACATCGAGGGCGCCTGCTTCACCCTTGGTTACTACGCAAAGATCGGCGCCTCGCTCGACAGCGCCGGCTTGCTGCTCGACGGGACGCCCGCGATCCTGTCCAAGGACCAGCTGTTCCAGTCGCAGCACGTGCTGGCGCCGGTGCGCGGGCTGGCGCTGTTCATCAACGCCTTCAATTTTCCAGCCTGGGGATTCTGGGAAAAGGCCGCTCCGGCCCTGCTGTCGGGCGTACCCGTCGTGATCAAGCCGGCGACAGTCACCGCATGGCTGACCCACCGGATGGTGGCCGATGTCGTCGCCTCCGGCTTGCTGCCGCCGGGCGCGCTGTCGATCGTCTGCGGCAGCTCGGCCGGCCTGCTCGACGCGCTCGGGCCCTTCGACGTGCTGTCGTTCACCGGTTCGGCCGACACCGCGGCGCTGGTGCGCTCGCACCGCGCCGTGGCGCGCAATTCGGTGCGCGTCAACATCGAAGCCGACAGCCTGAACTGCTCGATCCTCGGCCCCGACGCCGTTCCGGGCAGCGCCGAATTCGACCTGTATGTCAATGAACTGGTGCGCGAGATGACCACCAAGAGCGGCCAGCGCTGCACCGCCGTGCGCCGCGCCCTGGTGCCGCAGGCCTGCTACGACGCGGTGGCCGAGGCGGTCGGCGCCAAGCTGGCCCAGGTCGTGGTGGGCAATCCGCGCAATCTTGACGTGCGCATGGGCGCGCTGGTAAGCCGCGAGCAGTTCGAGTCGGTCCAATCGGGCCTCGACACCTTGCGCGGCGAAGCCGAAGTGCTGCATTCGGGCTCGGCGCGCGAACTGGTCGACGCCGATCCGGCGGTGGCGCGCTGCGTCGCGCCGACCCTGCTGGGCGTGCGCGACGGCGAACAGGCCAAGCTGGTCAATGAACACGAAGTCTTTGGCCCTGTTGCCACCCTGCTCGGCTACCGCGACGGCCAGCATGCGCTGGCGCTGGCCCATCGCGGCCACGGCTCACTGGTGGCGTCGGTTTTCAGCGGCGACCACGCCTGGCTGGCGCAAGCAGCGGGAGAACTGGCCGGATCGCACGGACGGGTACACCTGGTCAGCGCCGACGTTGCCAAGACCCAGACCGGCCATGGCAATGTGATGCCGGCATCGGTGCATGGCGGGCCTGGCCGCGCGGGCGGTGGCGAGGAGCTGGGCGGCTTGCGCGCACTGAGCTTCTATCACCGGCGTACGGCGATCCAGGCTTCCGCTGCGACCTTGCAGCACCTGCCGCAGAACGCCATCCGCTGGAATAGCTAGCGCTGGAAAATAGCCGCAATACAAGCGCCACAAGGAGACACAATGGAACATCACACTATCCGGGTGCCGGAGCGCTTCAACTTCGCTCAATGCATCCTCGAGCGCAACGCCGCCAGGCCCGCCAAGCTTGCGTATGTCGACGACACCGTTGAACTGAGCTACGGCGAACTCGACCGGCGCGTGCGTGCCTGCGCAGCCGGCCTGCTGGCGCTTGGCCTGCATCCCGAGGAGCGCGTGATGCTGGCAATGCAGGACAGCGTCGACCTCCCGGTCGCCTTCCTCGGCGCGCTGCTGGCCGGCGTCGTGCCGGTTCCGGTCAACACGCTGCTGCCGCCGGCAGATCACGCCTATATGCTCGCCGACAGCGGCGCCCGCGTCGTGATCGCATCAAGCGTCCTGGTGCCGGGCATGCTTGAAGCGATGGCGCTGGCTGGGCTGAAGCTACCGCTGGTGGCCGCCGGCGTGCTCAATAGCTTGCCCGACGCCGTCATCCACTTCGACCGCTTGCTCGACCTTCCGCCGCTGACGACGGCGGCCGACACTTGCGCCGACCAGTTCGCATTCTGGCTATATTCGTCCGGCTCGACGGGCCGGCCGAAAGGGACCGTCCACTCGCACGCGAACCTGTTATGGACCGCCGAACTGTACGCCGCCGGCGTACTGGGCATGCGCGAAGACGATGTCGTGTTCTCGGTGGCTAAACTGTTCTTCGCCTACGGACTTGGCAATGCGTTGACGTTCCCGCTGTACGTCGGGGCGACGACGATCCTGATGGCCGATCGCCCGACCCCGCAGGCGGTGTGCGAGCGCCTGCGGGGTCGGGCGAGCGGCCATCAACCGACCGTTTTTTGCGGCGTGCCGACGCTGTACGTCGGCCTGCTGGCATCCGACTGCCTGCCCGCCAGGGCCGACTGCCGGCTGCGCATCTGCACCTCGGCTGGCGAAGCGCTGCCGCGCAATATCGGCGAACGATTTCGCGATCACTTCGACTGCGACATCCTGGACGGCCTCGGCTCGACCGAGATGCTGCATATTTTTCTTTCCAACCAGCCCGGCGACGTTCGCTACGGCGCGAGCGGCAAACCGGTGCCCGGCTACCACGTGGAGCTGCGCGGCGAAGACGGCGCCAGCGTCGCGCCCGGCGAAATCGGCGACCTGTTCATCCGCGGGCCGAGCTCGGCCCTGATGTACTGGAACAACCGCGTCAAAAGCCAGGCCACTTTCCTTGGCGAATGGACCCGCAGCGGCGACAAGTACGTCGTCGACACGGACGGTTACTACACCTATGCCGGCCGCGGCGACGACATGCTCAAGGTCAGTGGCCAATATGTGTCGCCGATCGAGGTCGAAGCGGTACTGATGACCCACGCCTCGGTGCGCGAGTGCGCGGTGGTTGGCGTGCCTGACGCCCAGGGCCTGACCCGCACCCTGGCTTACGTCGTTGCCAGCGTCGGTCAGCAAGGTGACGCGGCCCTGGCGCAGGAGTTGCAGGCCTGGGTCAAGGCGCGGCTGGCGCCGCACAAGTATCCGCGCGAAGTGATCTTCCTCGTTGAGTTGCCGAAAACGGCGACCGGCAAGATCCAGCGCTTCCGGCTGCGGAGCGCGCCTCAATGACAGCTGCCGTACAAGTGGCCACGATCGCCTGGAATGGCGGCCCGCTGGCGATCGAATATGCATGGGTTGGCGCCGCGGCATCGACTCACCCGGTGGTGGTGTTCTTGCACGAAGGACTCGGGTCGCTGTCGATGTGGAAGCAGTTTCCGCACCAGTTTTGCGAGGCGAACGGCTTGCGCGGGCTGGTGTTTTCGCGTTACGGCTACGGCAATTCGACCGCCCGCCCCGCGGCCGAACGATGGGCGACAGACTTCATGCACCGCCAGGCGTTCGAGGTGCTGCCGCCACTGTTGGCCGAACTAGGCATCGAGCGGCCGTGGTTGTTCGGCCATAGCGACGGCGGCTCGATCGCGTTGCTGTACGCGGCGCGTTTTCCGCACCAGGTCAGCGGCGTGGTCGCCGTGGCGCCGCATATCTTCGTCGAGCCGGTGACAATCGCCAATATCGAAGCCGCGCACGCAGCCTATCTGCATGGCGACCTGCGCGCCAGGCTGGCGCGCCACCACGCCGACGTCGATTCCGCCTTCTTCGGCTGGAACGACATCTGGCTCGATCCGGCCTTCCTCGACTGGAATATCGCGCGCGAGCTGGACGGCATCGGCTGCCCGTTGCTGGCAATCCAGGGGGAAGAGGACGAGTACGGCACCCTCGAACAGGTGCGCGGCATCGCCCGCATCGTCGACGCCGCGCAAGTGGCGGTGTTGGCGCACTGCGGACATTCGCCGCACCGTGACCAGCCCGCAGAGCTCAGCCGGATAGCGGGCAGTTTCATTACCGGCAACGGCGGCAGCAGCAGTTAAGAAACCACAGAACTACAAAACCACAAAACCACATTGGAGACAACCATGACTACCCCGTTTTGCAATCCTCGTCTTACCGCAGTCGCAGTCGCCGCCATGCTGTTCGCCAGCCACGCCGGCGCCCAGACCGCGCCGGTCAAGGTCGGCCTGATGCTGCCGGCTACCGGCACCTTCGCCAGCCTCGGCATCATGATCGAAAACGGCTTCAAACTGTACGTTGCCGAACAGGGCGGCAAGCTGGAAAAGCGTGAGATCGCCTATTTCAAGGTTGACGACGAATCGGACCCGTCCAAGGCGAGCGACAACATCAACAAGCTGATCAAGCGCGACAACGTCGATGTCGTGGTCGGCACCGTGCACTCCGGCGTGGCGTTGGCGATGGCCAAGGTGGCCAAGGAAACCGGCACCTTGCTGATCGTGCCGAACGGCGGCGCCAATGCGATTACCGGCGCGATGTGTGCCAAAAATATTTTCCGCAGCTCGTTCTCGAGCTGGCAGTCAGGCTATGCGATGGGCCAGGTAGCGGCGCAGCGCGGCCACAAGAAAATTTCGACGATCACCTGGAACTACGCTTTTGGCAACGAATCCGTGGCCGCCTTCACCGAAGGGTTCGAAAAAGCCGGCGGCAAGGTGACCCAAAGCCTGACCCTGGCGTTCCCGAATGTTGAATTCCAGGCCCTGGTAACCCAGATTGCGGCCGAGAAGCCGGACGCGGTGTACGCCTTCTTTGCCGGCGGCGGCGCGGTCAAGTTCGTCAAGGATTATGCCGCCGCTGGCCTGAACAAGACCATGCCGCTTTACGGCCCGGGCTTCCTGACCGATGGCACGCTCGAAGCGCAAGGCCAGGCGGCGCAGGGCATGCTGACCACGCTGCACTACGCCGATAATCTGAACACCCCGCGCGACAACGCGTTCCGTCTCAGTTTTGCCAAGGCCTACAAGCTTAATGCAGACGTGTACGCGGTCCAGGGTTACGACGCTGCGCAAATGCTGCACGCCGGTCTGAAGGCCGCTGGCGGCGACATCGCCAAGCAGGAAAAAGTAATTGCCGGCATGGCGGCCGCGCTGATCGACAGCCCGCGCGGGAAGTTCCATATGTCGCCATCGCATAATCCGGTCCAGGACGTTTACCTGCGCCAGGTAAAAGGCAACAACAACGAGTTCAAGGGCATTGCCATGGAGGCGCTGGCCGACCCGGCCCGCGGCTGCAAGATGTAAATCCTTGGCGCGACCGATCGTCCAGGCGCGGCCCGCACAGGCCGCGCCTGCCTTGTTTGAGCGCCTTTCTCCCTTCCCGCCATCTGGATCCCTCATGGAAATATCGACTTTTCTCGCACAATGCTTGAACGCTGTGCAATATGGGCTGCTGCTGTTTCTGGTGGCGAGCGGCCTGACGCTCATTTTCGGCATCATGGGCGTCATCAACCTGGCGCACGGCAGCTTTTATATGATCGGCGCCTACATGGCCTGGTCGCTCGCGCCGCTGTTCGGAGACCAGTTCGTGCTCCAGCTGCTGGCCGGCGTCGTGCTGGCCGCCCTGCTCGGCTTTGTACTCGAATGGGCGTTTTTCAGCTACCTGTACCAGCGTGACCACCTCCAGCAGGTACTGATGACATATGCCCTGATCCTCGTCTTCGAGGAAGTGCGCGGCCTGCTGGCCGGCAATGACGTGCACGGCGTAACCGTGCCGCCCTGGCTGTCCGGCAGCGTCGCGCTGGGCGACTTGATGAGCTACCCGGTCTACAACCTGTTCGCCTCAGGCGCCTGCCTGCTGGTGGCGGTAGGGCTGTACTGGGTGGTCAACCGTACCCGGCTCGGAATGATGATCCGCGCCGGCGCCAGCAACCGCGACATGGTGCGCGGCCTGGGCATCAATATCGGCCTGTTGTACCGGGTGGTGTTCGCCGCCGGTGTGGCGTTGGCGGCGCTGGCCGGCATGATCGCCGCACCGATGACGTCGGTGTACCCGGGCATGGGCGGGCAAATCCTGATCATCTGCTTCGTCGTGGTCGTCATCGGCGGCATCGGTTCGATTTCCGGAGCGCTGATCGCCTCGCTGCTGGTGGGTTTTGTCGATACCTTCGGCAAGGTGCTGTTCTCCCAATTCAGCGGACTGAGCATTTATTTGTTGATGGCGCTGATCCTGGTCTGGCGCCCGCAGGGCTTGAAAAACAAAGGGTATTAAGTCATGAACGCTTCAACCTTGAACTCCGCGCGCGTGGCAGCGCCGCGCGCGCGCGCGCACCATGCATGGTGGCCGCTGCTCGCGGTGGCGGTACTGGCCGCGCTGCCGTTGGTGCTGTCGGCCTATCTGCAGGAACTGGTGCTCAAGATCGCCATCTACGCCATCTTCGCACTCAGCCTGGAACTGCTGGTCGGCTGGACCGGCCTGATCAGCCTGGGGCACGCCGCCTTTTACGGTATCGGCGCGTACCTGACCGTCCTGCTCTCGCCAGAATCCGAACCCGGCGCGCTTGGCGTGCTGCTGCCGCTGGCCATGCTCGGCGCCGGCGCCTACGCGCTGGTGGTCGGCGCCCTCAGCCTTCGCACCAAGGGCGTCTATTTCATCATGGTGACCCTGGCGTTCGCCCAGATGGCTTATTTCGTCTTCCACGACACCAAGGTCGGCGGCGGCAGCGACGGCATCTTCCTCAATATCCGTCCGCTGTTGCAGGTCGGCGGCAAGGTACTCGTCGACCTCGAGAAGCCGCTGCACATGTACTGGACGGTGATCATCTGCCTGGCCGGCTGCTACGCCTTGCTGGCGCTGATCCAGCGCTCGCGTTTCGGCCATGCGCTGGCCGGCATCCGCGCCAACGAACAGCGCATGCGCGCCACCGGCTACAACACGTTTGCCTACAAGCTGGCGGCTTTTGTCATCGCCGCCATGCTGGCCGGCGCGGCCGGGTTCCTGACCGCGGCGCGCAGTGGTGCCGTCAACCCCGAACTGTTGTCCTGGCACGAGTCCGGCGCGGTGCTGCTGATGATCATTCTCGGCGGCCTTGGCAGCTTGCGCGGCGCGGTGCTGGGTGCCGCCGCCTTCATCCTGCTCAAGGAACTGTACTCGTCGGAAGCGATCGTCGGAACGTTCGCCCCGCACTGGCAGCTGACGCTCGGACTGACGATGATTCTGTTCGTCGCCTTCATGCCGAACGGCTTGGTCGGCACCGTCGCGCAGTGGAAGGCGCGTCGTCGCGCCGGGGTAAAAGGAGAACGGCCATGAGCACAATGTTGAACACGATGCAAAACGTCACGCCGCTGCTGGAGGCCGCTTCGCTGAGCCGTCATTTTGGCGGTCTGGCCGCGGTCGACCAAGTGTCGGTCGCCCTTTATCTCGGCGAAGTGCACGCGGTGATCGGTACCAACGGCGCCGGGAAATCGACCCTCATCAACATGCTGTCGGGCGAACTTGCGGCGTCAAGCGGCACCATCCACTTGCGCGGCACGGCCATTACCGGCTGGAGCCAGGCGCGCCGAGCGCGTGATGGGGTCGGACGCAGCTACCAGCGCACCACCATTTTTCTAAAATTTACGCTGCTCGAAAACTGCCGCCTGGCCGCCCAGGCCGCGCTGCAAAAGCCGTGGGCGCTGTGGCAAGCGGCGTCCGCCTGTCGGCAAAGCCTCGGGCGCGCCTGGGAGGCGCTCGAAGCGGCCGGACTGCATGAATCGGCACATCGGATCGCCGGCGCGATCAGCCATGGCCAGCAGCGCCAGCTCGAAATCGCCATGTGCCTGGCCACCCATCCGGCCGTGCTGCTGCTCGACGAGCCGCTCGCCGGCATGGGCGCCGAGGAGACCGAGCGCATGCTGGCCATGCTCGAACGTTTGCGAGCGGCCCACGCAATTTTGCTTGTCGAGCACGACATGGACGCGGTGTTCCGTGTCGCCGACCGCATCACCGTCATGGTCAACGGCCGCGTGATCGCCACCGACACGCCCGATAATATTCGCACCAGCGCCGCCGTCAAGCTTGCCTACTTGGGCGAATCACACGAGCAGAAAGCCAGCCATGCTTGAGATCCGATCGCTCCACACTTACTACGGCGACAGTCATATTCTGCACGGCGTCGACCTCGACATCCCGGAAGGCAAAGCGGTCGGCCTGCTGGGTCGCAACGGCATGGGCAAGACCACGCTGATTCGCTCGCTGATGGGGTTCGTGCCGGCTGCCTCGGGCACGCTGGCGTGGCGCGGCCAAGACTGCACCGGCGCCACGCCCGAGCGCATGGCGCGCAGCGGCATCGGCTATGTGCCGGAAGGGCGCGGCATTTTCCCCAACCTGTCGGTGCGCGAGAACCTGACGATGAGCGCACGGCGCGGCCCGCACGGGCGCACCGACTGGGACTTCGCACGCGTGATGGCCACTTTCCCGCGCCTGGCCGAACGGCTCGATCACGGCGGCCAGCAATTGTCCGGTGGCGAGCAGCAGATGCTGGCGATTGGCCGCGCTTTGATGACGAACCCGGACTTGCTGATTCTCGACGAAGCGACCGAGGGGCTGGCGCCGCTGATCGTCCAGGAAATCTGGCGCGTGATCAAGCTGATCGGCCAGACCGGCATCAGCACCCTGATCGTCGACCGGAATTATCACGCGGTGCTATCGCATACCGACCTCGCAGTGGTGATGGAAAAGGGGCAGGTGGCACAGTCGGGCAGCTCGGCCGCGTTGCTGGCCGAGCCGGACAAGCTGGCGCGCTATCTCGGGGTCTGAGTCGCCCATTCGGAAAACATATGCAACGGCCTGGCTGGGATCTGACCGCAGCCGATTTTTCGTTGACGCATGAACTTCAACCGTACCACGAACAAGGGGTGCCGGTAGCTCAGCGGGTAAGCCACGTACCAGCGAATGCAGACCAGGATGATGTCGATCGGGAAGCGCATCCCTTCGAAGTTGAACATGTGGATTTGTCCTGGATTCGGGCACCGCAGTTTACCGGATCGGCCCGTCGACGACGGCGAATGCGACAGAACCCGATATCTTCCATATGGCAGACAAGCGCTGGAAAAATCGCCAGGAAAAGCTTGGCATAGTTGCACGCGCATGTTCAACGCCGAACAAGCCAACGCCTGTGTCCGCAAGCATTGGTCGATTGAAAACAGCCTACATTACGTGCGCGGTGTGACGCTGGGCGGGGACGCCTCGCGCATCCGTACACAACCAGGAACGTTCGCGCGTCGGCGCAACTGGGCGCTCAATTTGCTGCGATTCAAAGGATGTCAGAACAGTCAAGTAGCCCGACAATCATTGGGTTAGGACCCACAGGATGCATGGGATTGTCTTAATGCTGCTAAAAAAACAGTCCTGCCACGCGAGCGTAGACCGAAATAAAATTCAGAAAAAATTAAATTTCTAAAAAAATTGCACAGTGCTATAAAAACCATTTATGTCCATGACAAACTGAAAACATTGTTAAATAGTTTGCATTTTAGTAAATGTTGAATACTTTGCAATTGTGGTTTTTGTCCGACTTGGCCAGGCACGTTGCCACTTAAGTGCGGATCAAAACAAGATGCATAAAAGAAATTGAATTTCCAAGGTGAAATTATGCAATACTGCAAGCAATTATTTTTGTCCATGACAAGCAACGAAGGAAAACATGTACGGGCTCGTCAATAAAGCGATAAGAGAAATGGTGACGATTGGCTATGGCGACGCCATGTGGGAAAAAATTCGCGCTCAGGCCGGCGTGGATGATGTGTTTATTTCGATGGACCAGTATCCGGAACAAGTGACGGACAAACTGGTCATCGCGGCGAGCGCCATTTTGGGCGTTAGTCCAAGCGACATTCTCAATGGCTTTGGCCAGTATTGGATCGGTTTCGCGCACCGACATTATGATTACGTGTTTGACATGTCGGGAAACACGTTCCTGGAATTTGTCAAAAACCTCAACAACATGCATTCGCGCATTGGTCAATGGATGCCCGACCTGAGGCCGCCTTCCTTTACCGTCACCAAGGAAACCGCGGAGTCGTTTCACTTGCATTATTATTCGTCCCGCTCGGGATTCGGGTCCATGGTCGAAGGATTGCTCGCAGGGTTAGGCGAGCGCTTCAACACCGAGGTCAAGGTCGAACACCTGGGCGGCGTCGAACAAGGCCTGGATCATGAACAATTTTTTGTCCGCTACCGGCCCCGCTGACAATCCGTTTGCCCTCTACATGCACCAAGTAAAACATTCTTCCACCCCGTTGCAAGGCATACCGCCTGAAGCAATGTCAGCCGTATTTCCTTTCCATTTCGTATTCAATCGACATGGGAAAATCGTGCAATATGGAGAAAACCTTCCCCGTCTTTGCCCGACGTTGACGCACGGCGCCGATATCGGCGTGCTGTTTCGCATCATTACGCCGACCGGTCTCGCGATGACGCTGGATGCCATCTCCAGCCAGTTGTTTTCGGTTTTTTTTGTCGAGTGCCTTGCAACCCGGCATGTCATCAAAGGGCAAATGATCGTCATCGACCGGGCCCGGCCCGACCTGATGATGTTTCTTTGTTCCCCGCTGGTGCGCGATGTGAGCGGTGTTAAGCGACTTGGCTTGTCCTTCAACGATTTTTCGCTGCATGACGCGACTGTCGATCTCTTATTTTTTCTGCAAACGAAAGTCAACACGATTGACGACGTCCGCACGCTGGCCGAGCGCTTGAAACAGGAGGTGCAGGTGCGCCGTGAGGCACAGCAGGCTTTACAAACCATAAATGATGAACTGGAACAGCGCGTCAAGGAGCGAACCGCCGATTTGGTGATCGCGAAAGAGAAGGCAGAAACTGCCAACAAAACAAAAAGTGCGTTCTTGTCGAACATGGGCCACGAACTGCGCACGCCATTGAATGCGATTCTTGGTTACGCCCAAATTTTATTACGAGATCGCGATCTCGATGCGCGCCACATCAACAGCTTACAGACAATCAACAACAGCGGCGACCATTTGCTCGCGCTCATTAACGATCTGCTCGACTTGGCAAAAATTGAATCTGGAAAGTCGGCTCTGCATGTCAATACATGCAACCTGCGCCATTTTTTGCATGGGGTAATAGCCATGCTGCGCGTGCGCGCAGAGCAAAAAAGCCTGCTGCTGTTGTGTAATTTGGCCCCCGATCTGCCAAGCCAAGTGCTCATGGATGGCAAGCAGGTACGCCAAATTTTGCTCAATCTATTGAGCAATGCAGTGAAATTTACCGACCGAGGGCAAGTTATTTTGCGCGTTACCCGCGTGCCATCGGGCGTGCCACTGGGTGCGGACTACACATGTTTGCGCTTCGAGATCGAGGACAGCGGAGTCGGTATCGCTCCTGATCAGCTCACGTGCATATTTGAACCGTTCGAACAAGTTGGCGACCAGCAAAAGCAGTCGCATGGCACGGGGTTGGGACTGCCTATCAGTCAACAATTGATTGAACTGATGGGGAGCAACATTCACGTCAAAAGCGCACTGAAAAAAGGCAGTGTGTTTTGGTTCGACCTCCTGCTTGGCGTAGTTGAACCCAGCGTCACGCATGCAGTGCAAGGCGGCGCCGTGGCCATGACGTGCGCTGACGGGGACGATGCATCGGCAACGTTGATACCGCCGCCACAAGAAATCGAAAAACTATATCAATTTGCATTGGCAGGAAATATGCGAAAAATTACACAACATACGGCACAGCTTTTGACCATAAATTGTCGTTATCGCCTGTTCACTGATCAGGTAAATACACTGGCGAGCGCGCATCAAACCAAGGCGATGCTGACCTTGATCGAAGCACACAAGCTTGGAATAAGTAAAAAATGATACCGATTTCACAAATCTCTCCGCAAAACAAGACCATCTTGATTGTCGATGACGTCCTTGACAATTTGCGTGTGATGGTGAGTTATCTGGAGCAACTGGGCTTTGATGTGGTGACGGCACAAGACGGCGAGGAAGCGCTGCAGCGGGCGCAGTTCGTCCAGCCCGATTTGATCCTGCTCGATGTCATGCTGCCAGGCATCGATGGAATCGAAACGTGCCGCCGCATGAAGGCCATCGCCAGCATCCAGGCAATTCCGGTCATTTTCATGACGGCGCTCACCGAGACGAACAAAAAGGTCGAGGGTTTCGCTGCCGGCGGCGCCGACTATGTCACCAAACCGTTCCAGATCGACGAACTATTTGCACGGATCACCACACAGTTGCAACTCCAGGCAATGCACCAGCAACTCGCCCTGCAAAACCTAGCCTTGCAAAAAGAGATTGCCGAACGCGCCTACCTGGATGAACGGATGCGCATCGCCTCGCTGGCGTACCAAAATAGCGCAGAAGGCATGCTGGTCATGGATGCCGCCAACCGGACCTTGTCAATCAATCCCGCATTTTCCAGCATTACCGGATATGCGCTTGACGACCTGGCAGGCATCGATTCACAGCTGTTCCAGTCAAACTGCCACGAGCCGGCATTTTATGCCGGCCTATGGGAAAGCTTGCGCATTGACGGACACTGGCATGGCGAGGTGTGGGACATACACAAGAGCGGGGAAAGGTACGTCAAATGGATGATCATCAATCGTCTCGACAACGAGGACGGTTCCTTGTATGGCCATGTGGCACAGTTTTCCGACATCACCAAGAAAAAGGCATCCGAAGAACTCATTTTGCGCCAAGCCAATTTTGACGAATTGACCGGTTTGCCGAATCGGCGCATGTTCGGCGAGCGCCTGACGCAGGAAATCGCCAACCATCACCGTGTCGGCACGTCGTTGGCACTGTTGTTCATCGATCTTGACCGTTTTAAGGAAATCAACGATACGCTCGGTCACGCTGCAGGCGACGAAATGCTGGTGGAAACCGGGCGCCGCATCTGTGCGCTGACACGTGAATCGGACATTGTCGCGCGCTTAGGCGGCGATGAATTTATTGTTCTGCTGCCCCAGGTTAAAGAGCTCCATCACGTCGAGAAAATCGCCCAAGCGCTGATCGACAGCCTGGCCGCGCCGTTTTTAGTCGATGACACGCTCACGTTCATATCGGCCAGTATTGGCATTTCCTTGCATGCCGGCACCGTTCTTGAAGGGGGAGAATTGCTAAATCATGCAGATCAGGCAATGTATGTCGCCAAGCGCCTGGGCGGCAATCGCTTCAGTTATTTCACCCCCTTGTTGCAACAAGCGGCAAACAGCCGACGCAATTTAATCAATGACTTGCGCGTTGCGCTAAATGCTAACCAGTTTCTGGTCTATTTTCAACCCATCGTCGAACTGGCAACCGGGCGTATTCGCAAGGTCGAAGCGCTGGTGCGCTGGCGGCATCCGCAGCGCGGCCTCCTTGGACCCGCCGAATTCATTTCGATTGCCGAAGAAACAGGTTTAATCGTCGAGATCGGCAATTGGGTGTTTCGGGAAGCGGTGCGCTGGGCCAAGCGTTGGACCAGTCTGGTCGACGACAATTTTCAAATCAGCATCAATATCTCACCGGTGCAATTAAAAACCGATGGCGATATGATAGAAAAAGCATGGCTGGCCTACTTGGCCGAAGTGGATTTTCCGGCTGCCAGCGTCGTGCTGGAAATTACAGAAGGCTTATTGCTTGATGATAACAACAAAACACAAGAGAAATTGCGCCAATATCGAAAAACTGGCGTCCAGATGGCCATCGATGATTTTGGCACCGGCTACTCTTCCTTGTCGTATCTGAAGAAATTCGATATCGATTTCCTAAAAATTGACAAATCGTTCATTCACAAACTAAGTACCGAACCGAACGACAGGGTGTTATCGAAAGCCATTATCATGATGGCGCATCAACTCGGCATCAAGGTTATCGCAGAAGGCGTCGAGACGGAAGAACAAAGATGCTTCCTACTGGCTGCCGGTTGCGACTATGTCCAAGGCTATTTGTTTTCAAAACCGCTCCCCCCAGAGGAGTGTGAACAATTAATGATCAGAAATTCCGTTGCGCCCGGCCATGCTATGGCCATTTAATGAATCCACTTCATGATTGCCGCTATATAAACGGTCGCGGTAGGAACACAAATTGCTCGGCGCCCCCCGCACAGATCCCTGCGAACGGCACTACCGCACAAGGCTCCTACCTTGGGTGTTTGACGCGAAACCGTTCACTTGGAGTGACTATTTAGCCGCTATGCAGCGAGCCGAATTGGATCGCCATTGAAGGCGCGCCGCAAGACGTCGAGCATGCCGTGGCCTTGTTTGCGCAGCGTGTCGAGGCAGGAGCGGATGACGCAGAAATTC
>NZ_PDOB01000041.1 GCF_002760665.1 Massilia psychrophila
CATCGTGACCGCTGATTCCGGAAAAGCCCCGAAATCGGTCACGTTCGCCCGGAATGAGCGGTCACGTTCAAATGGAATGACTGGTCACGATGCCGGAATCACTGGTCACGTTGGTCCGGAATACCCAACGTGCCATACCCCGCCACATGACGGCACTGTCAACTTACGGAATCGAAAAGATGAGCTCTGAGAACTGAGGCTGAACTGCCTGGATTTAGAGAAATAAACGGGGGAAGATTAAAGGATGTTGTTTACACCATAGGTTTATACACAAGTCACTCGCCCTCGTCGCGTAGCGCCTTGATTGTCAACGCGGCCACGCGCACTTCCTGAATCCCCTGCCAAATGGTTTTCACGCCAGGATCGCCGTCGCCCTTTCGTCCAAGGAATCCTCCAACGCGGGCGATCAGGCGCAAGACTTCGTTCAAAGTCGGGGGGGCGATCCGGCCGCCGTTCCTTCGTGAGCAGATAGGCGCCGCGAATTTCGTCAGGATCAAAGAAGTGACTGGCATCGATATCCGGGCAGGTGCGGCCCAGTCGCATCAAATAGGCATGCGCCACGCCACGACCATGAAGAGCGCCAAGGCGCGTTCAATGTTGTCGATGTGGGACAGCTGCATCGCCTCGACCTTGCAGGCATTTTTTAATATGTGGAAAAAAATTTCAATGTCCCAGCGCGCACGGTACCAATCGATCAGCTCGATCACTTCCTCGCTCGTGGTGGCACTGCGGTTGGTGAGCAAACGCCATTCGATCGGCTCGACATCCGCAGGCGCATCGATTTCGCGCGCAATGATGCAGGTTGCCTCGACCTTGATGCCGCGTCCCGCCGGCAACTCGACCCGCTTGGCCCACAGTTGCTGGCGTACCTTGCGCCCTTTTTTCTGATTGCGTCCGCCGGTGGTGAAGCTGATCTCGCCCAAGGGCTCGTTATCGAGCGTATGCGCCCACAACTTGTCACTGCCCGGCAATGCCCGGTCGGTCTTGGCGCGAATCAGCCAGTCGGCAGGGTTGCCATTGTCCTGGGCGTACTTCATCAATTCCATCATGTCGGCCTCGCGGTCGGCCACGTACACCAGTCGCGTTCCCGGCATCTCGGCCGCCATCTCCGCGATGCGGCCATACCCTTCGATCCAACGGCCACTTTCCTTCAGGCCAGGGCGAACCCCGTCGGCGTCGCGCATTTCGCGTGCCCACATCCAGGCGTCGATGACGCCCAGCGGCAGCCGTTCCGGCGTGACGGCGTAGGTCGGGTGCAAGTACATACCGCGCTGGACTTCATAACTGAGCGGCCCCAGTCCAGTGATCTGTTGCCCGTTGAAGTTCAGCTCAGTCGTGTCCTGCAAGCACAGCGTGATCGGATGTTCGCGCATGCGCTGCTGGCTCTGTTCCCAGTGCGGCGCCATGATGTCGCGCCATTCGACGGCATCGTTGTTCATAAACCGGTACGTCGCGATGGTCTCGCCCCAGCCGTTGCACGCCTTCGGGATGCTGCCCGAAGGATTGTCTGAAAATCGCTCCATGATCTTTCTTGCGCGGCTGTCGAGCCGGGCATCTCCGAGGTCAAGTTCAGCAAATTCTACATCTGTCCAGTGGTTCGATTCGGTCATCATTGTGTGAGGCAAAAGACAAAAGACAAAAGACAAAAGACAAAAGACAAAAGACAAAAGACAAAAGACAAAAGTAGACGTGAAATCTGGAAAGATTACAAGCCAATTTTTAAGTGCATGAAAGAAAAATACTTTTCCGATGCTGAAATTGTCAAGTTGGAATAATTGGTAAATTTCGAGATGTGTATAAACCTATGTGTTTACACCGGTGGCCTCATTCCAGAGTGAAAATGCGTTAGCACGGACGTGCCGGTACCGCTGCGCCGACAGGCGGTTGCGCTGACAACGGAAGGCATTATTGATCGGGCCGTGTGCCGACAGAAAGCGCTGCGCATGACCGAGTGACTCGAAACGGCGCATCTGTTTTTCTCGTTGCCGCGTCGGTTGGTGCGAGAGTTCGGCTCGGTTGTTCAAGCCCTTGTGCTGGCGATGCTCGACACCTGCCATGATTTGCTTCTTAGCTGCGGCATAACTCTTCAGTTTGTCGGTGATCAGCACCCGTGGGGCGTAACGCAAGCCCTTGAGGAGCTTGCTAAAAAATCGTTTCGCCGCCTGCCGGTTACGCCGACTTTGCATGAGGATATCGAGCACATGGCCATTCTGATCGACTGCGCGCCACAGGTAATGGTGCTTGCCCTTGATGGTTAGCACCACCTCGTCGAGATGCCATTTTCCCCCGCGCTGCGGCTGACGCCGGCGCAGTTCATTGGCATATCCTTGGCCGAACTTCAACGTCCATTGGCGAATCGTCTCGTAGGTGACAATGATGCCACGGCTGGCCATCAATTCCTCGATGTCGCGAAAACTCAGCGAAAACCGGAAGTAGAGCCATACGACGTGGCTGATGATCTCGGCAGGGAAGCGGAAGCCGCGGTAAAGTTAAGAATTTTTCATCCCCATACTTTACAAAATTTTGCCGACTGCGTGGCTGCAGCGGTAAGTTGACAGTACCGTTGCGCAGCATGCGATGTGTTTGGAAGCCAGCACGAGGATGGACCCTACTGGACTTACTGCCGAAGAAAGACAAAGTTCGCTTCACCACCGCGTCGACGAGTACAAGTGAATGCGAACGGCGACAACCATCTCGGTCAGCGGCGCAGGCCGCTTAAGCGGGCCGTGGCGCCACGATCAGACCCAACGGCGCAGCATTAGACGCAATGTACGGGAAGCGTGCCATGAGGCCGTCCACGACTTCGACTAGAACAGCGAAAAATACAAGCGGCGTCAAACACCAATCAGTGCTGGTCCCGCCAGACTTGCTGCTTGCATGAAGTGATTGCACTTACGTGCCGGTCATTGGCTGCGCCATCAAGCCGAAATTCAGCAGCCGCGTGGGTAGCCATGTGGGTAGCAGAAATGAAAAAAGCCCCGTCATAGGGGCTTTTTAGTAATACTGGCGGAGACGGTGAGATTCGAACTCACGATACAGGTATAAGCCGTATGCATCCTTAGCAGGGATGTGCCTTCGGCCACTCGGCCACGTCTCCATTCTCACCCAGCTAACTGCGCCTGATCAGAAGACCGTAATGGTACTAGTTGCAGACCCGTTCGGTCAATGGAACAGCCCACATTTTTCGAAAAAAGTTATGCTTTTTCCAAATCAAAGGCTTTGTGCAGCGCGCGTACTGCCAGTTCCATGTATTTTTCGTCAATCAGTACCGAAATCTTGATTTCCGACGTGGAGATCATCAGGATGTTGATGCCCTCTTCCGACAAGGTGCGAAACATCTGCGAGGCGACGCCGACGTGGCTGCGCATGCCCACGCCGACGACCGACACTTTCGACACCTTGGCATCGCCGCTGACGCTGGCTGCGCCGACGGCGGCTTTAACGGTCTCCAACACGCCCATCGCCTTGGCGTATTCGCCGCGCGAGACCGTGAAGGTGAAGTCGGTCTTGCCGTCGACCGACTGGTTCTGGATGATCATGTCGACTTCGATGTTCGCTTCAGCGACCGGCCCCAGGATGTGATAGGCGACACCCGGCTTGTCGGGCACGCCCAGGATCGTGATCTTGGCTTCATCGCGGTTGAAGGCGATGCCGGAAATGACGGCTTGTTCCATATTTGTATCTTCCTCAAACGAAATCAGGGTTCCCGAGACGGCTTCTTCTGCGAGCGACATCAGGGGATCGGTCAGCGACGACAGCACGCGCGTCGGCACCCGGTAATTGCCGGCGAATTCGACGGAGCGGCTTTGCAGCACCTTCGAACCGAGCGACGCCATCTCGAGCATTTCTTCGAACGTGATGGTCTTGAGCCGGCGCGCTTCCGACACCACCCGCGGGTCGGTCGTGTAGACGCCGTCGACGTCGGTGTAGATCAGGCATTCGTCGGCCTTCATGGCGGCGGCGATCGCCACTGCCGACGTGTCCGAGCCGCCGCGGCCGAGGGTCGAGATGTTGCCGTCGTCGTCGACGCCCTGGAAACCGGCGATGATGACGATCTTGCCCGCGCCGAGGTCGGCGCGCACCTTGGTGTCGTCGATCGACTGGATGCGCGCCTTGGTGAACGACGAGTCGGTCTTGATCGCCACTTGCCAGCCGGCATACGACACGGCGTCCTTGCCGATTGCCAGCAGCGCCATCGCCAACAGGCCCACCGACACCTGCTCGCCGGTCGAACAGATCATGTCCAGTTCGCGCGGATCGGGCTGGTCCATGATTTCTTTGGCCATGCCGATCAGGCGGTTGGTCTCGCCCGACATGGCCGACGGCACCACGATGACCTGGTGGCCGGCGTCGTGCCATTTGGCGACCCGCGCCGCGACGTTCTTGATACGGTCCGTCGATCCCATCGACGTGCCGCCGTATTTGTGGACAATTAAAGCCATAATGGGGCCATTTCCGCTCAAAAATGAATAAAAAGAGTCCGTCATTTTACATGTTGCAGTGCAAAATAACAAGGCCGAAGCCTTTCGAACCTATATACCGAATGGGTATATGGTAATGCGGATATTGCACATTTACCGGGCCGGATCGCTTTGCCAGCGCAGCTTGATCAGCGGTGCGGGACCAACCGCGAGGTGATGGCAGTCCATGCCGATGCCGGCGGCAAACAGCAGCGCAGCTGCAGCCCCAGCCCTGGCAGAGAGGGAGACGATGGGCAGCCGGGTGCGCTCCCACGCCGGCACGTTGCAGGCCTGGTAGTGGTACTTCAGGCTGCGGGTCGGCCGGTTGGCAGCCGGCTTGAGGCGCTCGCCGCCCTTGCGGAAATCGATCTGCAAACCTTGCTGGCGCAGCCAGGCCGGATCAAGACCCTGCCCCGCTCCAGCGTCCACCGCGGCCTCGTCGAAATACAAGGTGCCGCCGTAGTCCGGAAAAGCGATGCCCGCCTCCCCCTGCCAGCGGAACTGCCGGGCGTATTTGACGAAGATGCCTTCATCGTCCGGATCGCGCAGACCGGCCAGCTCGCCCAGCTTCGGCGTAATGTAGAGACGGTCGCGATGGCGCCGGATGTGGCAGTCGGGATGGGTGACGAGCAGCTGCGCGTCGTGGCGCGCTTCGATCAGCTGGGTGACCATTTCGGCCAGCCACGCGGTCGACGGCATGCGCAGGCCGCGCGTGCCGAACCAGTGGCGCAGCAGGTTTTGCACGCGGTCCAGGCTCATCGCGCGCAGTTTTGCCACGTCGAGGGTTTCATTGTCGAGCTTACCGTCGAGGCAAGCGGCCAAATCCTCGGCCGCCAGCTCGGCGAGCATGCGCTGGGCCGACTGGGCATGCGAAGCGCTGCGCGCGAAACGCTCCTGAAAGCCGGGAAACGCCTGCGCCAGCGCCGGCATCACCTGCAAGCGCAAGGCATTGCGGGCGTAGCGCGGATCGAGGTTCGATTCGTCGTCGCAGTAGCTGATGGCATTGGCTTTGATGTAGTCTTCGAGCGCGCCTCGGGTTACCGGCAGCAGCGGGCGCGCCATCACCAGGTCTGGATTACCGAGCAGTTCGGGGGCGCTGTTGGCCGCGTCCATGCCGGACAGGCCGGCGCTGCCGGAACCGCGCAGCAGCTGCAGCAGCACCGTTTCGGCCTGGTCGTCGAGATGGTGGGCGGTCAGCATCAGGCGCACGCCGTGGCCGCGGCACATTTCGCCCAGCGCGGCGTAGCGCAGCTTGCGCGCGGCCGCCTCGATGCCGGACCTGGCTTTGGCGAGGCTAACGCGGCGTTCGTCGAACCCGACGCCGAGCGAGGCGCAACGGTCCCTGCAATGGCCGGCCCAGGCGTCGGCGTTCGGGCTGATGCCGTGATGGACGTGAAAAGCAAACAGCGCCAGTCCATGCAGGCGGGCGTAGTCATGTGCCAGGTGCAGCAGCGCGGACGAATCGAGGCCGCCGCTGTAGGCGACGGCAATGGCTGTGTCGCTCGGTGCCGACGCTTGCGCGCGCAGCCTGTCCAGCGCAACGGCGAAACTGTCCGCGAGAGAGCGGACCTGGGACCGGCTCACCCGGTTCACTACGCTCACTTCGCTCATTCTTCTGCCGGCGTGGTTTCCTTGAATTTACCGTAGCTCATCAGCTTGGCATGGCGCGCATCCAGCAAATCGCGCGTCTTCATGCCGGCAAACTGGCGCAGCGTGTCGGCCAGGGCGCGCTTGAGCATCACCGCCATCGCCTTCGGGTCGCGGTGGGCGCCGCCGAGCGGCTCGTTGATGATCTTGTCGATCAAGCCCATCGCTTTAAGGCGGTGGGCCGTCAGGCCGAGGGCATCGGCGGCGTCGGCGGCGCGTTCAGCCGTTTTCCACAGGATCGATGCGCAGCCTTCCGGGGAAATCACCGAGTAGGTCGAGTATTGCAGCATCAGCACCGCGTCGCCGACCGCCAGCGCCAGCGCGCCGCCGGAGCCGCCTTCGCCGATGATGGTGGCGATCAGCGGCACTTTCAGTTCGGCCATCACGTACAGGTTGTGGCCGATCGCTTCGGACTGGCCGCGCTCCTCGGCGTCGATGCCAGGCCAGGCGCCGGTGGTGTCGACGAAAGTAAATATCGGCAGGCTGAATTTTTCCGCCAGCTTCATCAGGCGCATGGCCTTGCGGTAGCCTTCCGGCTTGGGCATGCCAAAATTGCGCAACGCGCGCTCCTTGGTGTCGCGCCCTTTCTGGTGGCCGATTACCATGCACGACTGGCCGTTGAAACGGGCCAGGCCGCCGACAATGGCGAGGTCGTCCGCAAACGAGCGGTCGCCATGCAGCTCATGGAAATCGGTGAAGATTTCGCTGATGTAGTCCAGCGTGTACGGCCGCTGCGGATGGCGCGCGATCTGTGACACCTGCCACGGCGTCAGCTTGGCGTAAATGTCCTTGGTCAGCTGCTGGCTCTTTTTGGCCAGGCGGTCGATCTCTTCGGAGATGTCGACGGCCGAATCGTCCTGCACGAAACGCAGCTCTTCAATCTTCGAATCGAGCTCGGCAATCGGCTGCTCAAAATTGAGGAAGGTTGTTTTAGTCATACTATCTCCGAGTTTATTTCCAAGCCGCAACAAGTCTTGCACGCGGCCGATCTGACTGTCATTTTACCGGAAGCGGGCGCCGGAACCGGGCATTATTCAAACGCCACCGGGTCCAGGCTGCGCCACAAATACCAGGTGGCGACGGTGCGCCATGGCTCCCAGTTGGCCGACACTTCGCGCGCGTCGCTGCGCGAGACCGGTTCGCCCGAAAAATAATTGTGGCTGATGCCATGGATCAGGTTAGGGTCGTCGAGCGGCAGCACGTTGGGGCGCAACAGGTTGAAGATGAGGAACATCTCCGCCGTCCAGCGCGTGATGCCGCGAATTTGCACCAGTTCGGCAATGACGGCCTCGTCGGGCATGTCGACCCACTCGCTCGCATGCACCCGCTTGGCCTTGAAATGGTCGGCCAGGTCGAGGATGTATTCGGTCTTGCGCTTGGACAGCCCGCAACCGGACAACTGCTCGGCGCCGGCCTTGATCACTTGCGCCGGCGTCATTTTCGGACATACGACGACCAGCTTGTTCCAGGCAATGTCGGCCGCCCTATTGGTGACCTGCTGGCCCACCACCGAGCGCGCCAGGGTGGTGAACGGATCGGGATGTCCGACCAGGTGCAGGTCGCCGAACTGCGGAATCAGCTTTTTCATGATGCGGTCGCGCTTCATCAGCTCGGCCTTCGCCTGTTCCCAGTAAGGCGGCACTTCGAGGATCAGGGAGGTGGTGCCGGCGGCGTCCTTGGAGAGCGCCATCATGCGCGGCGCCAGTTGGTGGTGCCGTCCGGCTTGTCTTCGAGGATGATCCCGACGGCCAGCAAATCGGCCCGGATCTGGTCGGACTCGGCGAAGTTGCGCTGTTTTTTGGCATCGATACGCGCGTCGATCATGCCGGCGATCGCGGCCGGCGAAAGTTCGTCCGCGCCCTTGCCGCTCCCTTGCAGGAACGCATTCGGCGTGCGCTCGAGCAGGCCGATCACGCTTGCCAACGCCTTCAGCTGGCGCGCAAGGGCCGGCGCGCGACTCTTGTTCAGTTCAGTGACCAGGTCGAACAGCACCGCCAGCGCGACCGGCGTGTTGAAGTCGTCGTCCATCGCCGCGCGAAAGCGCATGGCGTGGCTCTCTTCCCAGTCAACCGTGACCGCATCGACGCCGGAATCGACTCCGGCCAGCGCCGTGTACAGGCGGGTCAGCGCGGCCTTGGCGTCGTCGAGGTGGGCGTCCGAATAGTTCAGCGGGCTGCGGTAATGGGCACGCAGGATGAAAAAACGGATCACTTCGGCATCGTAGTTTTTCAGCACGTCACGGATGGTGAAAAAGTTGCCCAGCGACTTAGACATCTTTTCGTTATCGACCCGTACAAAGCCGTTGTGGACCCAGAAATTGGCCATCGGCTGGCCAAACGCGCCCTCCGACTGGGCAATCTCGTTTTCATGATGGGGAAACTGCAGGTCGGCGCCACCGCCATGGATGTCGAAATGCTTGCCGAGCGTTGCGCACGACATGGCCGAGCACTCGATATGCCAGCCCGGACGGCCGCTGCCCCACTTCGACGCCCACTTGACCTCGTCGGGCTCGGACTCTTTCGACGCCTTCCACAGCACGAAGTCGAGCGGATCGCGTTTTCCCATGTTGATGTCGATCCGTTCGCCGGCGCGCAGGTCGTCGAGCGACTTGCCCGACAGCTTGCCGTAGCCGGGAAAGCTGCGCACGGCGTAGTTGACGTCGCCGTCATCGGACGGATAGGCCAGTCCCTTTTGCTCGAGCAGCTCGATGATGCCCAGCATCTGCGGCACATAATCGGTCGCGTGCGGCGTGGCGTCGGGGGGCAGGATACCGAGCGCCGCGGTGTCCTCGTCCATGTATTGTTCAAAACGCGACGTCAGCTGGGCTATCGTCTCGCCGTTTTCGACCGCGCGTTTGATGATCTTGTCTTCGATGTCCGTGATGTTGCGGACATAGGTGACGTCGTAGCCGGACGCCTTGAGCCAACGATAGATGACGTCGAACGCCATCATCATGCGCGCGTGGCCGATATGGCAGTAGTCGTAAATTGTCATGCCGCACACATACATGCCGACCTTGCCGGCGACGATCGGGACGAATTGCTGCTTGTCACGCGCCAGCGTGTTGTAAATCTTAAGTTGGCTCATCGGACTTCTGCTGTGGAACAGCGCGCCCCGACGTTCGGACAATGCGGCAAGCCGGCGCAAGTGCCGCGAGGGCATGCACCGGGCAAGCCGGTATTGTTTCGATATCGTCGGATCGCGCTGTATTGTTCTTCTTTGATAGAATGGATCTTCTGCGCCAAAGTATAGCATTGATAAAAATCCCACCGGCCGCATATGACAAAGGTTTATTTTTCTGCAAAAGGCTTGACAGTCTTTCGCCCGATCGCCATTTAAAGGAAGCAATATGCAAAAATCGACGTCGTTGTTCAAACCAGTGCTGGGCGCATTATTGGCCCCGATGCTGGCACGTTTCCTGACCGTCTTTTTCGGCCTGAGTTTCGGTACCGCGGTGCTGGCGGCCGACGCGCCGCAGGTGTCGCTGAAGACCACGATGGGCGAGATCGTCCTCGAACTGGACCAGGAAAAAGCGCCGAAAACGGTGGCCAACTTCCTTCAGTACGTCAAGAGCGGACACTACAAGGGCACGATTTTCCACCGCGTGATCGACGGCTTCATGATCCAGGGCGGCGGCATGGACGCCAAGCTGGTCACGAAAAAAACCGGTCAACCGGTCAAGAACGAAGCGAACAATGGCTTGCTGAACGCGTCCTATACACTGGCGATGGCGCGCACGGCCGATCCCGACTCCGCCACGTCCCAGTTCTTCATCAACGTCGCCGACAACACCCCGCTCGACTATCCGGGCCGCGACGGCTTCGGTTATACCGTCTTCGGCAAGGTCGTCAAAGGCCAGGAAGTGGTCGACAAGATCAAGGGCGTGGTCGTCGACGACGTGCGCGGCCAGCAGAACGTGCCGGTGGTACCGATCGTGATTCAATCGGCCAGCGTCGTCAAACGGTAAAATACCGGATGCCCAGGCATTCCCCGAACAAATTACTAACAACAAGGACACATCATGGCCAAAATACTCATCACGACCAACATGGGCAACATCACCGCCGAACTTGACGAAGCAAAAGCACCGAAATCGGTTGCCAACTTCCTCGACTACGCCGCCAAGGGTCATTACAACAACACGATTTTCCACCGCGTGATCGCCGACTTCATGGTGCAAGGCGGCGGTTTTGAGCCGAACATGAAGCAAAAGACGGCTGACCAGACGGTCGAAAACGAAGCCAAGAACGGCCTCAAGAACGACAAGTACACGCTGGCAATGGCGCGCACGTCGGACCCGCATTCGGCATCGGCCCAGTTCTTCATCAACACCAAGAACAACAGCTTCCTCGACTATCCAGGCCAGGACGGCTTCGGCTACGCGGTATTCGGCAAAGTGACCGAAGGCACCGACATCGTCGACCAGATCAACAAGGTCAAGACCGGGCGCAGCGGCATGTTCGCCGACGTGCCCGCCGAGCCGGTGATCATTGAAAAGATCGACGTACTGTAAGTGCATGCGGCGCGCGCGGGCGGATCAGGCAGCATGCAACCGGGTTCACCCGTGAGTCCTTTCGCGCCGGCGCCCGCGCCCACGCTTGCGCTGTTCATCTCCGACCTGCACTTGCAGCCGTCGCACCCGCGCACCGCCGCGGCGTTTCTGCAATTTTTGGCCGAACGGGCGCAGGCGTCCCGCGCGCTGTACCTGCTCGGCGATTTGTTCGAATACTGGGCCGGCGACGACGACCTGGACACCCCTTTTTACCAGACCATCGTCAAAGCGATCCGTGCACTCAGCGACGCTGGCGTGGCCGTTTACTGGATTGCGGGAAACCGCGATTTTTTAGTGGGGACGCGCTTTGCCGAAACAGCCGGATTGATTTTGCTTGCCGAACCGCATGTAGCGAACATCGCAGGCCAGCGTATCGCCCTGGTCCATGGCGACGCCCAATGCACGCTCGATCTGGGCTACATGGCGTTTCGCGCGCAAGTGCGCGATTCCGGGTGGCAGCAGCAGTTTCTGGCGCTGCCTTTGGTGCAGCGCCAGGCCATTATCGCCGGCCTGCGCGAAGGCAGCCGCGAAGCGCACGGCGCCAAGACGATGGACATCATGGACGTGACGCCGCAAGCGATCGAGGCCTTGCACGTGGCCACCGGTGCGAAAACCGTCATCCACGGCCACACCCACCGCCCCGCCCTGCACCGCGCCGGCAAACAGCTGCGTTACGTGCTGCCCGACTGGGAACTTGATGCCGCGCCCGCGCCGCCACGTGGCGGCTGGATCGCCATCGACGCCGACGGCGCCATCACTCGCCACGGCGTCGACGGCGCGCCGGCCTAAGTGGGCTTGCCGGCCGGCTCTTATCAGGCCAACACGCTTGAAAGATTTCTCCTACATAAATACAATCCCGGCCACGTGTGGTAACGAACAGATAAGGCCTGTTGCGGCGAGCACACTGTGTTCATTCGCCAACCAGGAGCCGCACCATGCATCGTCACACTATCCGCAGCAGCATTTTTGTCATCGCAATGCTGGCCGCCTCGGCCGCCTTTGCCGCCTTTGCCGGCGCGGACATCGTCAAATGCGTTGGCCAGAATGGCAAGGTAACGCTGACCGATGCACGGTGCGACACCGCCCGGGTGGTGGTGGAGCCGGTGGCCTTTGACGCCGCACCAGCAGCACTGCCGGACAACGAGTTCAAGCAAGTCGCGGTGCAGGCTGCGCGCCACGCCGCCACGCGGCGGGTCGCCATTGTCCCGCGAGCGGTTCAGCGTGACAGCTGGACCACCCCGCGCGCCGCCAAAATGCTGTCGCGCGACATCGAGACGCTCAAGGCAGCACGGTTGAGCATGCAGGTGCTCGACGGCGCGTCGGCATCGGCCCGCCAGCAGCGTCTGGCCAGGTTGCACTGACGCCGCCCGACAGGTCGGCTCACGGCTTGCGTGGTGGGCCCTGTGCAGCGTCGGCGCGGCGGCATGGGGCGCCGACGCTGCAGCCACCGGGCTCGATGGCGCCATGCAGCAGTTGCTCGAACGCGGTTTCGCGCTCGTTGCCGACACGCACATCGCGATTGATCGGCACGCACAGCGTGTCCTTCCATGCCGCGGCGTAACCACGTGGCACCGGAAACGGCCCGCGCTTGTTTACCGCTGCCTTCTGGCACAGCGCCAGCGTTTTGAATTCGCCCGACACCGTAGCGCCGGCAAGATTGACGGCAAGCCCGGATTGCAGGTAAATCAACAAGACAATCGTGTACACGGCGCTCTCCAGGTGGTTGCGAATAAGTCTGATTGCGCGCGCAAGCGCCGGTTCCGTCGATGTGTCATTGCATCAGGCAGCCAAGCGGCGTTTTAAAATCCCGGCGGGCGCTCGCCCGCTACATTGGCCATTTTCTCGAACGCCAGGCCGGCGCGCGCGATGGTTCCTTCGTCGAACAGGCGGCCGATCAGGGTCACGCCATGCGGCACCTTGATCGGCGGCGAGAACGTCGGCATCGGGTTGGCCGGGTCCGGCGCCCAGTCGCTGCGCGCGCTTGCCACCTCGACGAATCCGGTGCGCAAAGTGAGCGACGGGTGGCCGGTGAAGTTAGAGATCGTCAGCATTTCGTCGCGCAGCGACGGCACCAGCATCAGGTCGACCGTTGAAAAGATGCGCGCCATTTCCAGCGCGACCATGCGCCGCATGCGGTCGGCCTGCACGAAGTCGACCGCCGACAAAAAGCGCGCCTCGCGAAACAGGTTCGGCCAGGCGTCGGCCACCTGCACCTTCAACGCGTCGGCGCGCCCGTCCAGCGTCCAGTCCTCGAACGCGGCGGCGGCCTCGGCGAACAGGATCGTGTTCAGGCTCTGGTACGGCCAGTCGGGCAAGCTGACGGCGATCGGCACCATGCCGAGCGAGCTCGCCATCGCCAGCGCGGCGCGGTCGACGCTGGTTGCCGGGCTGTCCTCCATCCACGCCGGGATGTAGCCGATTTTCAGGCCGCTGACGTTCGCACCGGCGTCGAAATCGAGCCGCGCCGGCACGCTGGCAACGTCGCCCCGGTCCGGACCGGAGATCGCCGCCAGCACCAGCATCGCGTCTTCCACGCTGCGCGTCATGGGACCCAACTTGTCGAGCGACCAGCACAGCGTCATCGCGCCCGTGCGCGGCACCCGGCCGTAGGTCGGCCGCAGGCCGGTGATCCCGCACCGCATCGCCGGGCTGATGATGCTGCCGCCCGTCTCGCTGCCGATCGAGAACGCGACCAGGCCGGCGGCGGTTGCCGCGCCCGGACCGGCGCTCGAACCGGACGCACCCTCCGCGAGCAGCCACGGGTTCATGGTCTGGCCGCCGAACCAGATGTCGTTGAGCGCCAGCGCGCCCAGCGACAGTTTGGCGACCAGCACCGCGCCGGCCCGGTTCAGGCGCGCCACCACCGCGGCGTCCTGCGCCGGGATCCGGTCGCGGTAGGGCTCGGCGCCCCAGGTGGTGGCGATGCCGGCGGTGTCGAGCAAGTCCTTGACGCCGTACGGGATGCCGTGCAGCGGACCGCGGTATTTGCCGGCGGCGATCTCGCGGTCGGCCTGCCTGGCCTGCGCCAGCGCATGCGTTTCGGTCAGTGTAATCACGCTGCGCAGTGTTGGATCCAAACGTTTGATGCGTTCGATATAGATGCGGGTGAGGCGCTCCGAACTGAGCGCGCGCGATGCGATCCAGCGCGACAACCGGGTGACGGGCGCAAACGCGATGTCCTCATCGCGCGCCGGCAGCGGTCCCGGCGCCGCCGCGCTGCGCACGAAGCGTTCGCGCCGCGCGCCTGTGCCTGAACCCATGCCTGAGGCTGTGCCTGTACCTGTACCTGCCGCAGCAAGCGGATCGAACTGGCTGGCCGGCGCCAGCGACGATGCAAGCGCCAGCGTGCGCGGGCCGCTGCGGCGCTCCTGCATCGACGCCATCGATACGCGCCAGCTGCGCGCCGCCATCGCCCGCTGCGCCGGCGTCATCGATACCTGGACCAGCTTTTCAGCTTCGGCGAACGTGGCCGGCGACACCTCCGGGCCGACCGCGGCGCTGGCGCCGAAGGTCGGTGGCGCGCCCGGCGGCGGCGGGGTTTGTCCGGCACGGCTGGCGGTGACCACGGCGAGCAGCCCGAGCGGGGCATTGATGAGGAATGCGCGGCGAAATTTCATAGATTCTTTTCGAATTGTTAAGGTCTGCCGATCGTACCGAAAAGCAGCTATTCCGTCACAATTTTTACGGCGCTCTACCGGTCGAGCTCCGGATAGTGGCGGAAGATGCCGTCCTGATTAAACCGGATGCGCCGCGTCGACGCCAGGTAGGCGGCGATGTTCGGCCGCGCCGCCACCAGGTCGTGCAGCGCGGCCAGCCTGGGGTAGCCAGGCGCGATGCGCGCCATTGCGTTCGGAAAGGCGTAGCGCAGGCCCGCGATCACCTGGAACATCGACAAGTCGACATAACTCACGCGCGCGCCATTGAAATAGCCCGCGCTCCCGGACGCTGCCAGCACGCCCTCGAAATAATCGAAATACTTCGGCACCCGCTCGGCGGTGAAGCCGGATGCGTGCCGCTTCGCTTCGCGCTTCTGGTCTTCGTAAAACAGCGACGTCGATACCGGATGATGGGTGTCGTGGACCTCGGCCACCAAGTCGGCGATTGTCAGCTGCAGCTGGTGGATCCACAGGCTTGCCGTCCGCGCGCGCGGCGCCAGTCCATGCGTTGTTCCGAGGAACAGCAGGATATTGGCGGTCTGGCCGATGGTCTGCTCGCCGGCTACCAGGAATGGCGGCGCGAACGATGGCCTGGCCGCCGTCGCCATCGCCGTCGTCAGCGCGTTGATGCCGTTCTTCTGGCGCGCGACGTCGACATAAGGGGCCTGCGCTTCTTCCAGCGCGAGCCGCACGAATTCTCCGCGTCCCTGGATCGTGGGCCAGTAGAAAAGCTGATAGACCATCGCCGCTCCCAAAGCATTCAATCGTCCGCTGATGATTCGATTGATCGAGTATGCCGCTTTCGGCCGTGCCGCGGCGCGCCGTCGGCATTTCCACACCGCAAGGTTACATTTTGAAAAAAGCCTGGCGGACATGAAGACGGCTGCCGCAAAGTAAGTAAGTTTTCATGACACGTTCGATCGACCGTATTGTTCCATCTTCTTGAACCACCCTGAGGCAGATCAGCGTGTCGCGCACCAGCCAAGCGATGATTGTCCTTAAGGCGTGCGGCCGGAAGTCGGCCGCTGCGCATTTTCAACTGGCTGGATGGACCACGATGATTGTCGCTCACCTCATAAAACACTGGATGGCCGGGCGCGCGCAATCGAGCAGCGCATTACGGGCGCGCTCGCTGGCGCGCAGCATGCGGGTGCTGCTGTTCTACCGTGCCCACCGGCGCCTTTGCCAGCTCGACCTTATCCGCCATTATCTTGCCGAGCCGCTCAACGACGACCTGTTTCATCACCTCAGCCAGCGCGACTACCTGATCAGGAACCTGCCGGTGCGCCACCGTATCGCCTGCATGCTCCACCATTACACCTTCGAGGACGCCACCTTCGACACCACCTACAAGCGCGCGCTCTACCGCGACGGCGGCCTGACGCTGTGGCGGCACAGCCAGGGCGGCAGCGAATTTTCCATCACGCTGTCGATGGCGGCGCCACCGATGGGTGCCGGCGAACTGGTCATTGCATTGGAAGCGGACGGCACCTGCCTGCACCGACTCGGCTTTAGCTGGATCGAAGGCAAGGTGGCTGGCGTCGACAGCCCGGCGCTGCCGTTTGTTGCCCATAACCAGGGCCGCGGCGCCGATTCCGACCCGGCCTTCGCCGCGTTCGAGCACGCCTTTCCCAACAATGCGCCGGCCTTTTTTTGCTTTGCCGCGCTGCAGGGCGCGGCGCAGGCGGTCGGCATGACCGAACTGGTCGGTATCAAGGGCAGCTTTCACCTGGCCTCCGATGTGCAATCGGCGAAACAGTTGGCCAGGGGTCACGACAGCTTCTGGCAAACCCTGGGCGGCATCGAATTGCCGGGTCCGGGCTACCTGGTCGAATTACCGTTCCGCCTCAAGCCGCTACCGGGCAATAACCGTGGCCGCGCCGCGCAGCGGCGCGCTTACTGGGCCGAGATCGGCGCAGCAGCGCACGCCACGTTGGAAAACAGGCTCAAAACCAGGCGCAATCGGGCGCCGCTGCCGCTTGCTGTCAACGCCTGAACGGCCGACGCTCGAACGGCCGCCGACAGGCAAGCGCGCGCCCACGAGCGGCGGCGTTCATGATAAAATTTGCATTCGCTAGGGGTCCTGGAATTTCGGGTGAGAGATACCCTCCGTACCTGATCTGGATAATGCCAGCGAAGGAAAGCGCAAAGTTCGTTCTCCCTTTGTCCGTTCCTCTCCCGTCTGAGTCCCGCTCCGGTTTTACAGTACGCGCCGGCCTGCCCGGCGCACACAACGAGCAGACAATGTCACGACCACACCTGAAACACTCCCTGATCGCCTTCGCCGTGATGCAGGCTTTTGCCAGCGCCGCGCCGGCCCAGACCGAAACCAAAGTCGTCGTCACCGGCGCCAGGTCGGCGGCGGGCGAGCGCGCCGGCATCGGCGGCTTTGCCGACGCGCCGCTGCTGCAGACGCCGGCCTCGATCACCACCATCGACCGCCAGCAGATGCAGGACTTCGGCATTCGCAACAGCACCGAGGCGATGAAGTTCGATGCCAGCGTCAGCGACTCCTACAACGCCGTCGGTTACGCCGAGAATTTCTCGATCCGCGGCTTTAACCTCGACAACACCTCGAGCTACCGCAAGGACGGCATCGCGATCCCGGGCGACACCCAGATCCCGCTCGAGAACAAGGAGCGCATCGAAGTGCTGAAGGGACTGGCCGGCCTGCAGGCAGGCGTCGCCGCGCCCGGCGGCATCGTCAATTACGTCACCAAGCGTCCGCTTGCCAGCGACCTGCGCTCGGCCACCATCGAGCTGCGCGAGCGCGGCACGCTGTACGGCTCGGTCGACCTGGGCGGGCGCTTCGCCGACCAGCGCTTCAGCTACCGTATCAACGCCGCCGGCGAAAAGCTGCGCTCGTACGTCAAGGGCGCCGATGGCGAACGCCAATTCGTCTCCGGCGCCTTCGACTGGCAGGTCACGCCCGACGCGCTGCTGCAGTTCGACGTCGACTACCAGCACAAGTCGCAGCTGACCGCGCCTGGCTACCAGCTGATCCGCGGTGTCAATCTGCCGACCGGCATCTCGCAGAGCACGTTGCTTAACGACCAGCCGTGGGCCAAACCGGTGGACACCAGAAGCACTAACGCCGGCCTGCGTTTCGAGTACCGTATCGACGACGCCTGGCAAGCGAGCGTCAGCATCAACCAGCACTGGTTCAAGCGCGACGACTACACCGCCTTCCCGTACGGCTGCAGCAACGAGGGCGCGGGCTTTTATCCGGGCTACTGCTCGAACGGCGACTACGACGTCTACGATTACCAGAGCGTGGGCGAAAAAAAATCGCCGTTCGGCGCGCAGGCGATGCTGCAGGGACGATTTGCCACCGGCGCCGTGTTGCACCAGCTCACGCTCGGAACGTCGCTGTTCACCCGCAGCGACAAGTCGGGCGATTATGTCTACCAGGGCGTCGGCACCAGCAACATCTACCGCAACGTGGTGGTGCCGTCGAGCGGCAAGCAGACCGGCCCGGTATTCGAGCGCCGCCGCGAAAACGAGCGCGCGCTGTTCGCCCAGGACATCGCGACGCTGTCGCCGCAAATAAAACTCCATACCGGCCTGCGCTACGTGCAGCTCAAGCGCGACGAATACACTCCCGGCGACAATCCGGACCAGGCCAATGCGCCGCGCGCCTACGCCCACAGCGACGACAGCTTCGCGCTGCCGAGCGTGGCGCTGGTGTATAGCCCGCACCAGGACTGGAACGTGTACGGCGCGCTGACCCACGGCCTCGAGCACGGCGCCATCGCGCCGATGGGAACGGACAACCAGAACACGGCATTGGCGCCGAGCCGCTCGAAGCAGTTCGAAATCGGCCTCAAGGGTGCGATCGGCAACGACACTACTGTGGCGGCGTCGCTGTTTCAGATCCGCAAGGGCCACGAATTCACGAAGCTCACCAACGTCGCCACCAACGCCGGCATTTTCGTGCGCGCCGGCGAGCGGACCCACCGCGGCCTCGAACTGTCGGCCAAGGGCGAAATCGGCGCCGGCCTGCATTACGGCCTGTCGCTGCTGGCCCTGCGTACCGAGCAGCAAGGCACCGGCCAGGCCGACTTCGACGGCAAGCGCGTCACCGACGTGCCGAAGCTGCGCTCGAACGCATGGCTGGAATACGCCGTACCGCAGGTGGCCGGCCTGAAGGTCAACGCGGCCTGGCAGTATGCGGGCACAAAAGCGTTCGACCTGGCCAATACCGTCAATGTGCCCGGTTACCACCTGTTCGACGTCGGCGCTTCGTACAAGGCCCGCCTCGCCGGCGCCACCACCACGCTGCGTTTCGGCGTGAACAACGTGTTCGACAAGTTCTACTGGCGCGACGTCACGCCGGCGCTCGGCGGCTACCTGCTGACCGGCGCGCCGCGCACTTTGCGCGCCTCGGCACAGTTCGATTTTTAGCGCAAACGCCGTACTGGACCCGCATCGCGACGCGCAAAGCGTTGCGTGCGGACCTTCGGTCGGATAGGTCGACCCGGCAACCGCGTTTGTACAACAATCGGGGTTCAGCCAGGTGCTGTCTGGAAGCTTTCCAGTATAGCTTCCGCCTGTGCCACCCGCTGTTCCAGGTTGCCGGTCAATAGCGTAAAGGCGATCGCGCGCCGGTCCAGCTTGTCCAGCAACGCCTGGTGCACTTGCTGGCGCACCGCCTCCGACTCGCGCTGCAGGCCATCGGCCACCCACGGCAAATCAGGCGCTGCAACCAGGGTGACGGCGTAATCGTAGTGCCGGTCGAGCGCGGCCAGCGCCGGGTTGACCCGGCCCCAGTACACGCCGCTGTAGATCGCCGTCATGAACGGCGTGGTATCGCAAAACAGGAAACCGCGCACCTGGGCGGCGGCGGCATTTTCACGCGCCATCTGGCTCCGGGCGATGCGCAACTGGTCGGTTTCATACGGCACCCGTTGCTCTGTCTCGACGAATTCGCGCAAGTACTCGGGCACCCACAAGCTGTGGTAGCGCTGCGCCAGTTCGGCCGCCAGCGTCGACTTTCCGGTCGATTCGGCACCGAGGATGGCGACCCGTGTTACCTGCCGGATCACCGGTTTCACGCCGCGCCGCCTTGCGCGGCGCGGCGCCAGGTGCGCAGGCCGATGACGGCCATCACGACGAACAGGGCATACAGGATGGCGGTCAGCACCAGGTTCTTGTACAGGTACAGGCCGACATACAAGATGTCGACGGCGATCCAGACATGCCAGTTCTCGACCTTCTTGCGCGACAGCAGCACCTGGCCGACCAGGCTGCCGGCGGTCAGGAAGCCATCCGCATGCGGCACGTCGGTATCGGTCCAGGTTTTCAGGAAATACGCCAGCAGCACGAAGCCGACTGCCCAGCCGGCCAGCGACATGCGCCACCCGGCGCCGTCCAGGCGCGTCACTTGCAAGGCGCCGTGCGCGGCACCGCCGCGCAGCCAGCTGTGCCAGCCCCACACCGACACCACGATAAAGACCACCTGCAGCGCCATGTCGCCGTACAGGCGGGAGCGGTAGAACACCACGCTGTACGCGGCCGACGAGACGATCGCGAACAGCCACGCCCAGTGATTCCGGCGGATGTTGAGCAGCACGGTGAGTACCGACAGGACGAACGAGACCAGTTCAAGCGGGGTGGCGGCAAGGCCAAACAGGGATACGGGATCGTTCATCGGCAATCAGTGAGGGGTAGTGCGCGAGGGTCAGTCGGCGAGGTGGGTCGGACGGAGACAGTCGGAACTTGCCGGCGGCAAAAGCGGAGGGCCTCGGCGGCGCGATGGTCAGGCGGAGTCATGAGCGCAACAAGTATGCGGCATGCGGGGCGATCATGCAATCCGAATAAGTGTCGCAGTGTTACCCCTCCAATATCAGGGGGCGTGAGGCCGCGGCGCCGGCAAAGGAAATGCACACCCGGCGAAAAAAGCCGCAACAGCAGTTGCGGCTTTTTTCTTCTCAACCCATGCTCTCCTGGTGTTACTTGCGCGGGTACTTGACCGTCATTTCCTTGAGCAGCTGGTCGGCATGGTCGACTTCTTTCATCACCCACAGCATGTAGCGGATATCGACGTGGATCGCCCGCGTGATGGCGCTGTCGAAGTACCAGTCCTTGGTGATCGATTCGTAAGTCGAATCAAAGTTCAGGCCGACCAGTTCGCCGCGCTTGTTCATCACGGCCGAGCCGGAATTGCCGCCGGTGGTGTCGGCGCTCGACAGGAAGTTGACCGGCACTGTGCCCAGCACCGGATCCTTGAAGGCGCCGAAGCGTTTTTCCTTGACCGCGTCGAGCAGCTCTTTCGGCGCGATGAACGGGTCCTTGCCGGTGTGCTTCTCGACGACGCCGTCCACATTGGTGAACGGCCCCTTGACGACGCCATCGCGCGCGCTGTACGGCGCCACCGTGCCGTAAGTGACCCGCAAGGTCGAATTGGCATCCGGATAGACCGGCTTGCCCTGGCTTTTCTTCCACGCGATCACCGCCGTCATGTACTGCGGGATGATCCGCTCCAGGTTGCCGTTGGTTTCCTTGCGGCGGTTTTCGAGCGCAATGGCGACGTCATGGAGCTTGACGGCCAGCTTGACGAAGCCGTCCTCGGACGTGCGAAAAGCGTCCGCGTCCTTGCCGATCCACGCCAGGCGCTTCGCGGTGTCGGCCATCTCGGTCGACTTGTACAAGGCCGGCAGCGCGTGCGGCGCCGGCAGCAGGGGATCGAGCGCCTGCGGATGCATGCGCGCGGCCAGCTTGCTGTAGCGGGCCAGCGCGGCCGCATAGCGCGCCTCGTCGACGCTGGCGACGAACGACTGCTCGAGCCGGGTCAGGCGCGCCTTGATGAACGACAGGTCGCGTTCCTGGTAACCGGCGTCGCGCTTCGGATCAGGTTTCTGGCGCTCGAGCGCCAGGCGGAACAACGTGCGCGCGCTGGCCAGCAGGTCGCTGTGAGTAGCGACCGACCATGCATACTCCTCTTCCGACAACGCCATGTCGGCCTTGATCTGCGCATCGAGGTCGGCCAGCAGGCTCTTCGAGGCAGCGGCCTGGTTTTGCCGGAACCAGGCGCGAAATTCGGCATCCTGCACGTCCTTGATGGCGGCGATGTCCTTGCGCGCGAAGCCGTCCATCAGTCCCTGGGTCTTCTTCATCACGTTATTGATGCCCTTGACGACGCTGGCGTAGCGCACGTCGTAGGCCGGGTTGCCCATGGTGGCAGCGGCGATCACGGCCAGGTCGGCCTGCATGCCGGCCACGCGCACCGGAAAATCGGCATCGCGGGCGAAGCGGATTTCGGCCGGCAGCTTGTAGCGGCTGGTGCGGCCTGGGTAGCCGGCCAGCAGGATCGGGTCGCCGTTCTTCAGGCCTTCGGCCGACACCACCAGGAAATCCTTCGACTTGTACGGCACGTTGTCGGCCGAAGGGTCGGCCGGGCGGCCGTCCTTGCCGACGTAGGCGCGCAGGAACGCGAAGTCGCCGGTGTGGCGCGGGAATTCGTAGTTGTCGACGTCGCCGCCGTAGTTGCCGATCTTGTCGGACGGCGCGTACACCAGGCGCACGTCGCGGATCATCAGCTGGCGGATACGGTAGTACTCGAGGCCGCGGTGAAACGCTGGCACCGAACAGCGGTACGCCTTGTCGGTCTCGCATTCGGCGATCAACACCTTGATGCGCGACTGCACTTCCTCGTAGCGCTCGCGGCCCGACATGGCCGGCGCCAGGCCCTTGAGAACGCGCACCGAGACATTTTCGACTTTTTCGGTCACGTACACCAGCATGCTCGGGCCGCCCGGCAGTTCGGCCGCGCGGTCTTTGGCGAGGAAGCCGTTGACGATGTAATTGTGTTCCGCCGTCGAATTGCGCTGGATCGCCGCGTAGCCGCAGTGGTGGTTGGTGACGATCAGGCCGTCGGGTGAGACGAACGAGGCCGAGCAGCCGCCGGTCGAGACGATCGCGCTCATCGGGTGCTTCGACAGGTCGGTCAACTTGTCGACCGGGATCGTCATGCCGATGCGCTTCAGTTCCGATTTCAGCTGGTTCAACTGGTGCGGCTGCCACTGGCCTTCGTCGGCATGGGCGGCGGCGAATACGCCGAACAAGGCGACGGGCAAGACGAGGTATTTGAACAAGATGAAGTCCCCTGATTAAAAAAGGCAGGCGGCGAGTATATCGCTGTTGGGAACGGCTGGAAATTCTTATTTATGGACGTATTTACGCCCCCAGCTATTGCCCCGCCCGCAGCAGCAGCTGGTAGATGTCGGGGTAGTCGGCGCGCACCAGGTTTGCCGCCCTGCCCGCCAGGCTGCGCGGGTCGCTGTGGTGCAACACTTCCATCCCGCCCACGCCGGCAACGACGCCATTTCTTCCGATGCCGCCGCCGCCCCGGGCTAGCGGGCCGGCGCTGGCGACATAGCGAGCGCAGAGCGCGCGGCGCGCACCCGCCACGCCGCTTGTCGGCAGGCTGCCGTGGATCGTCATCGCGCTCCACAGCAACAGGTCGCCTTGTTCGAGCATGGGCGCGGCCTGGCGCAGTGGGCCGATGTTTCGCGCAACTTCGGCGACATCGGCCATCGCTTGTGTGCTGTGCGAACAGTCCGGGTCGCGGCCCTGGCGGTCGGTCGGCGGGCGCAGATGGCTGCGCGGCAGCACGTAAAACCGGCCGGCCCCACGCGCAATATGTTCGACCGCAATCGAGGCGCCGATCATCGCATCGAACCGGATGGCGTCGATGAAGCGCCCGTCCCGCCGGGCCCACGGGAAACCGTTGGCGTCGAAATACATGCTGTCGACCAGGCGCGCGGGCGCGCCAAGCAGGGTTTCGACCGCGCGCCGCAGCACGGCGTCGGTCAGCAGCGCAAGTGCGGCGGCCCTGAACTGCGGATAGCGCCGCGGGCACAGGTCTTGCAGGCCGAGGATCGGGTGCTGCATGTGGCCGGCTTCGGTGTAGGCGTGCGGCGCGTAGCGCGACGGCGCCTGGCGCAGGAACAGCGCGCGGTGATCGAGGTGGACTTCCTTGAGGAAGCCGTCGACCGCCTCCGCGCAAACGGCCGGCGGCAAGGCGCCGCGCACGACGACATAGCCTTCGCGCTCGAAGTAATCGCGGAAGGCACTGGTATCGGCCAGCGGCGGATGGGCCTCGTCGGCGGGATCGGCGGTGGCGGTGTCGGTGTGCATCAATCCTCCGGCATTGGACGTGAAACGTGGAAGTCAATTCTAGAAGCGAACCACGCCACGTTGCTGAGGCCTATCAACGTGCGTCGGCGAACCAGTGCCCGGATCCGGACACCGGGTTTCAGCAGTCCCCGGGCAAGAACGTTGGCACGGCGATTGCTAAGGCTATAGCCACCAGCAACCAATTCCCGCCCTCACCCATGGATCAAGCTATCAGTCAACCCGCCATCGACCGCCGCCGCCGCTTCAAGCTCATCGCCTGACCCTGGAGATGGGACAGAAGCGCAAGCAGCTGCAAAGCAGCATTCAATTGCTGGAGATGGATCTGCAGGCCACGCAAGTAAAATGGCAGCGTTTCCAGACCCTGCGCAAAAGCGGCGCGGTGTCGGGCGAGGATATGCTCACGGCCGAACTGAACGTGAAGCGCACCGAGATACAGCTGCGCCAGCAGCGCGAACTGATCGAGGGCGGCCGGCGCGCCCGGTTCGCCGGCATGCTGACGGCGCTGACATCGGAAAACGTTCCGGCTGCGCGCTGCCGCTATTTTGTCAAGGCAGGTCCGGCGTACTTCATCAACAGCCCTTTCGGCCCGACCGCCCAGCCGATGGCCGGCGTCGCGAAGCCGACCGTGTTGACCGGCGTGCGGTCAAGCACCTTCCAGGTCCGGCCGGCGTCCACCGAATACCCCGAGCCGGCCAGCCCCGCCGCCACAAAACCGGCCGGCACGCCCGGCACCGGCACCACCACCGACATGTAGCCGCCCGGCAGGATACCCGCCGCTGTCCAGGTGGCGCCGCCGTCTTCGCTGCGGGCGCCGTTGATGGCGGCCAGCGCCGGCTCCTTGTAGTCGCCGCCGGCGGCGAAGCCGACGCGCGGGTTGGCAAACGCGACCGAGAACGCCCCGCGTGCCGGCGCACCGGCGGGAATCGGCAGCGACTTCACGTGCCAGGTGGCGCCGCGGTCGGAAGAGTGGAAAACACGCGAAGATTGCGCGCCGCCAGTGACGATCCAGGCATCAACCGGCCCCGCCACCGTCAGCGCGCTGCCGCTGGCGGCAAAGGCGCCCTCGTTTTCCAGCGCATCCAGGCCGCTGCCTTCGCGCTGGCGCCAGGTGGCGCCGCCGTCGGCGCTGACGTAGACTTGAAAGCGCCCCTCGACCGGATCGCCGAAGACGATGCCGTTATCACGGTCCCAGAACGCCATCGCGTCCCAGAAGCCTTCGGCGAAAGCGTTCGTCGCCAGCAGGCGCCAGGAAACGCCGCCGTTGTCGGTGCGGTAGATGCGCGACGCCGCGCCGGGACCTGCACTCATCACCAAAGCGGACTTGGCGTCGATGCCGTGGATGTCGCGAAAGTCGAGCGTGTCGGCGCCGGCCACCTGGATTGCCTGCCAGTGGACGCCGTCGACCGTGCGCAGCACGGTGCCCTTCGCGCCGCTGGCCCAGGCTACCGTTTCGCTGACGACCGACAGGCCGCGCAGCTCAGCGGTCACGCCGCTGTTTTCAAGCCGCCAGGCCTGCTGGGCAAAGGCGGAGCTCGCCGCAAAAACAAGCGTCAGGGACAGTGAAACGCGAAACAGTGTGCGGCGCATGGCTGGCTTTTTGAGTTGTTGGCAATGCCCGATGATACATGCCCGGTGCCACAAAAAACCAGCCAGCTCACGGCGCCGTATGCCAGCCGCCGCCGAGTGCCTGGATCAGCGCCACCGCCGTTGTTTGGCGGTCGGCCTCGGCCTGCACCAGCGCGCGCCGCGCCGACAGCGCCGTTGCCTGCGCCTGCACCACCTCGGTGTAGCTCACCCGCCCGGCCGTGTAGCGATTCAGGATCTGCACCTCGACCTGGTTGGCGGCCTCCGTCGCCTGGCGCAGCAACACAGTTTGCCGCGCCAGCACCCCTGAAGCCGCGAGCTGGTCTTCGACGTCGGCGAAGGCGCCCAGCACCGTCTGGCGGTAGCGCGCGCTCGCCTCCTGCTGCTGCGCCTCGGCGATCGCCACGCCGGCGCGGGTGGCGCCGGCATTAAAAACCGTTTGCGCCGCCGACAGGCCGAGCGACCATACCGCGGTCGAGACGCTGAACAAATTCGATACGCTGCTGCCGCCCGTGCCGTAGGATCCCGACAAGCCGATGTTCGGGTACCAGGCCGCGCGCGCGACGCCGATCTGCGCGTTGGCGGCGGCCACCCGCCGTTCGGCCGCGGCGATGTCGGGACGGCGCTGCAGCAGCGCCGACGGCACCCCGGCGGGTACTACGGGAATGTTGGCCTGCCACGGCGCTTGCGCCAGCGCGAAGTCGGCCGGCGCCTTGCCCAGCAAGACCGCGATGGCATGCTCGAGCCGGGCGCGCTGGCGCGCCAGCGAAAGGTCGTCGCTTTGGGCGTTGGCCAGCTGGGTCTGGGCCTGCAGCACGTCGGACTTGGCGGCGATGCCGGCATCGAAACGGTTGCCGGTGATGGTCAGCACCCGTTGGAATCCTTCGATGGTCCTGGCCAAAAGTTCGCGCTGGGCGTCGGTCTGGCGCAGCGTGAAGTAATTGATCGCCAGTTCGCCCTGGGCCGACAGGCGCGCTGCGGCCAGGTCGGCCGCGCTGGCCGCAGCGCTGGCGTTGGCGCTATTGACGCCGGCGCCCAGCCGGTTCCAGATGTCCGGCTCCCATGTGCTGCCGATCGAGAGGCGGTAGCGTTGGTCGGATGAGGCGCCGACAGCGCCGGCGCCGCCCGACTTGTCGGCGCCGCCACTGAAGCCCACCGCCGGTAACAGCGACGAGCGCCGTTGCTGCACCAGTGCGCGCGCCTGCGCATACGAAGCCACCGCTTGCGCGACGTTCTGGTTCGACACCTCGACACTGGCGGCCAGGTTGTTCAGCAGCGGGTCGCCGAACAGCGTCCACCACGGCCCGCGCTCAAGCAGGTCGGCGGGCGCCGCCGGCGCCCACGGGCCGGCTTCCTTGAATGCCAGCGGCTGCGCGATGGCGGGGACGTGATAGGCGGGGCCGACCGCGCAGCCGCCAAGGAAGCCAACGGCGAGCAGGCAGGCAGCGCCGATGGCGTGACGTGGCGGTTTTGGCATCAATGAAAATCTCATGGTGAGGTAGCAGGGATCGCACCGGCTGCAGCGCCCGGCACGTCAGGTACGTCAGGCAAGCGGCCCAGTGCCTGCTCTTGCGGGCCGCGCGAGCGCAGCTTGTCGAGCAGGACGTAGACCACCGGCGTGGTCAACAGCGTGAGCAGCTGGCTGGCGACCAGGCCGCCGATGATGGCGATGCCGAGCGGCTGGCGCAATTCGGCGCCTTCGCCGAAGCCGATCGCCAGCGGCAAGGCGCCCAGCGCGGCGGCGAGCGTCGTCATCAGGATCGGGCGGAACCGCAGCAAGCAGGCCTGCCTTACCGCTTCGAGCGGGGTCAGGCCGCGCGAGCGCTCGGCCTCGAGCGCGAAGTCGATGATTAGAATCGCGTTTTTCTTGACGATGCCGATCAACAGGAACACGCCGATCAGCGCGATGACTGAAAACTCCATCTTGAACAGCAGCAGCGCCAGCACCGCGCCGACGCCGGCCGAGGGCAAGGTCGACAACACGGTGACCGGGTGCACCAGGCTTTCGTACAGGATGCCGAGTACGATGTAGATGACGACGATGGCCGCCAAAATCAGCAAGGGCTGCTGCTGGTTCGCTTCCTGGGCGGCGCGCGCGGTACCCTGGAAGCTGCCGCGCACATTGGTCGGCAGCGCGATCTCGGCTTCGGCCTGGTGCACGGCGGCTTCGCCCGCGGCCATGGTGCTGCCCTCGGCCAGGTTGTACGACACCGTGGTGGCCAGTTCGCCATCCTGGTGATTGACCGACGTCGGCGTCGCGCTTTCGGTGAAGCTGGCGATCGCCGACAGCGGCACCATGCTGGTCGCGGCGTTCGACAGCGCCTGGCCGCCGGCCGGGTCGCGCGCGGCCGTCAGGTTCAACGGCAGTGCCGGGGTGCCGGCGCCAGGGTTGGCGGACGGCGCCGCTTGCGCTCCGGTCGACGCCGCGGTCGCCTTCGAGGGCACGTAGACGTCGTGCAGCGCTTCCGGCGTCTGCGCATACTGCCTGGCCACGCCCATGATCACGCGGTACTGGTTCAGTTCATCGTAAATGGTGGCGACCTGGCGCTGGCCGAAGCCGTTGTAAAGCGCATTGTCGACGTCGCGCGCGCTGATGCCAAGCCGGGCGGCGCTGTCCTTGTCGATTTTCACAAACGTCTCGACGCCGTTTTCGGCTTGATCGGTATCGACGTCGACCAGCGCCGGCTGGCGCTTCATGGCGTCGGCCAGCTTGCCGGCCCACAGCTTGAGGTCGGCACTGTTGTCGCTTTTGAGCGTGTACTGGTAGGTCGAGTTGGCCGAGCGCCCCCCCATGCGCAAGTCCTGCACCGGGTTGAGAAACAGCGATACGCCCGTCACTTTCGCCAGTTGCGGTCGCAGGCGGGCGATCACGGCCTGGCCGGCGGCGCCCGCGGGCCGCTGCGCCACCGGCTTGAGGTTGATGAACATGAAGCCGCCGCCGGCGCGCGCGCCGCCGGTAAATCCCACCACGGTGGCCACCGCCGGGTCGCGCTTGATGATGTCCACCAGCTGGCGCAGCTTTTCCTGCATCGCCTGGAACGAGATCGACTGGTCGGCGCGGATGCCGCCGCTGATCTGGCCGGTGTCCTGGCGCGGGAAAAAACCCTTTGGCGCGGCGGAAAACAGGTAGACGTTCAGGCCCACCACGAACGCCAGGATCAGCATCACCAGCGCCTTGCTGCCGAGCGCCCAGTCGAGCGAATGTTCGTACATTTTCAGCACGCTGTCGAAGCCGCGCTCGGCCCAGCGGGACAGCCTGCCGGGCCGCCGCTCAAGCCCGGCGGCGACCGGTTTGAGCAGCCAGGCGCACATCATCGGCGTGGTGGTGAGCGAAATGACCAGCGAAATCATCACCGCCGCCGACAAGGTGACGGCGAACTCGCGGAACAGCCGGCCGACCTGGCCGCCCATGAACAGCAGCGGGATGAACACCGCCACCAGCGACAGGCTGATCGACAGCACCGTGAAGCCGACCTCGCGCGCGCCCAGCAGCGCCGCCTGCAAGCGGTCCATGCCCTGTTCGATATGGCGGCTGGTGTTTTCCAGCACCACGATGGCGTCGTCGACGACGAAGCCAGTGGCCACCGTCAGCGCCATCAGCGACAGGTTGTTGAGCGAAAAACCGAGCAGATACATGACGCCGAAGGTGCCCAGCAGCGAGACAATGGTGGCCACCGCCGGGATGACGGCGGCGCGCACCGAACGCAGGAACACGCTCACCACCAGCACTACCAGCACGATCGAGATGACCAAGGTCAGTTCGATTTCGCGCAGCGAGGCGCGGATCGAGTTGGTCGAATCGGACGCCACTTCGAGCTTGACGTCCTGCGGCAGCTGCGCCTGCAAGGCCGGCAGCAAGGCGCGCACGCCATCGACCGTCTTGATGACGTTGGCGCCGGGCTGGCGGGTAACCAGCACCACCACCGCCGGCTCGCCATTGAACAGGCCCAGCGTATTGACGTTCTCGACGCCGTCGCTGACGGTGGCGACGTCAGCGAGCCGGATGGCGGCGCCATCGCGCCAGGCCACGACCAGGGTGCGGTAGTCGGCCGCGCTGCGCTCGCCGGTGGCGGTCGAGGCCTGCGAATAGATCTGCAAGCGCTTGCCGTTGCCCTCCAACGCCCCTTTCGGGCGGTTGGCGTTGGCGGCCTGGATCGACGCGCGCACGTCTTCGGTCGACACGCCGTACTTGTTGAGCGCGTACGGCAGCAGGTCGACCCGCACCGCCGGCAGCGAGCCGCCGCCGATTTCGACGTCGCCCACGCCCGCCACCTGCGCCAGCTTCTGCTGCACCAGGTTCGACACCGATTCGTAGATCTGGCCCGGGGTGCGGGTCTTCGAGGTCAGCGCCAGGATGATCACCGGCGCGTCCGACGGATTGGCCTTGCGGTAGGTCGGGTTGCTGCGCAGCGTCGGCGGCAGGTCGGCGCGCGAGGCATTGATCGCCGCCTGCACTTCGCGTGCGGCCGAATCGATTTTGCGGTTCAGGTCGAACTGCAGGCTGACCCGGGTCGAGCCGTTGCCGCTGTTCGACGTCATCTCGTTCACGCCCGAGATGACGCCCAGGCGCCGCTCGAGCGGGGTGGCGACGCTGCTGGCCATCGTGTCGGGGCTGGCGCCAGGCAGCGAGGCCGACACCGAGATGGTGGGGAAGTCGACTTGCGGCAGCGGCGACACCGGCAGCGCGAAGAACGCGCCAATGCCGGCCAGCGCGATCCCCAGCGTCAGCAGCACGGTGGCGATCGGGCGCCGCACGAAGGGTTGCGACAGGTTCATGCGGGGGCTTTTGCTGGCTCGCCGGTCTTGCGCTCGAAGCGTCGCGCCAAGCGGTCGAAACCGAGGTAGATCACCGGCGTGGTGAACAAGGTCAGCATCTGGCTGACGATCAGGCCGCCGAAGATGGCCAGGCCTAGCGGGCGACGTAGTTCGGCGCCCTCGCCCCAGCCGAGCATCAGCGGCACCGCGGCGAATAGCGCCGCCAGCGTCGTCATCAGGATCGGCCGGAAGCGCAGCAGCGCCGCCTGGCGGATGGCGTCAACCGGCGACTTGCCGCCGTCGCGTTCGGCCTCGATGGCGAAATCGATCATCATGATGGCGTTTTTCTTGACGATGCCGATCAGGAGAATGATGCCAATGATGCCGATCAGCCCCAGATCCTGGCCGCTGATCATCAACGCCAGCAGCGCGCCGACGCCGGCCGACGGCAAGGTCGACAGGATCGTCAGCGGGTGGATGTAGCTCTCGTAGAGCACCCCTAACACGATGTAGACGCAGACCACGGCGGCGAGGATCAGCCACAGCTGGTTCGACAGCGACGCCTGGTAAGCGCCGGCGGCGCCCAGGAAAGTCAGCGTCACCGAGGCAGGCAGCTTGATGTCGGCGGCAGCGGCGCGGATCGCCTCGACCGAGGTGCCGAGCGAGATGCCGGGCGCGGTGTCGAAGCCGATGGTGGTGGCCGGATACTGCGCCACGTGGGTGATCTGCAGCGGCGCCGGCTGCTCAGTGATGGTCGCCACCGACGCCAAAGGGGTCGACTTGCCGGAGCCGGTGCGTAGCGGCAGGCGCCTGAGCGCCTCGATCGACAGGCCGGCGTCCTGCTGCGCTTCGAGGATCACGCGGTACTGGTTGGTTTCGGTGAAAATGGTCGAGACGATGCGCTGGCCGAACGCGCTGTAGAGCGCATCGTCGATCGACGCCGTTGTGATCGACAGGCGCGCAGCGCTGTCGCGGTCGATATTGACAAACGCGGCGGCGCCGGTGGCGCCGCCATCGGTGACGACGTTGCGCACCTTCTGTTCGTCCTGCAGGCGCACCACCAGCTTACCGGCCCATTCGATGACGGTGGCATTGTCGGCGCCTTCGATCGAGGCGCGGTACTGGGTCGGCCCACTTTCGGCGTCGATCGTCAGGTCCTGGGTCGGCTGCACGTACAGCATGGCGCCGGCGATCCGCGCGGTCCGGTTGCGCAGGCGCGTCATGATTTCTTCCTGGCTGGACGAGCGCTTGTCCTTCAGGTTGATCAGCATGCGGCCGGTGTGGAGCATGGTATTGTTGGCGGCGTCGACGCCGACGTTGGAGCTGAGCGAGAGCACGTCCGGGTCGGCCAGGATGACTTTCGCCACCGACTGCTGCAGCTCGGCCATGCTGTCGTACGAAATTGCCTGGCGCGCTTCGACGCGCGCCTGCAACTGGCCGGTGTCCTGGGTCGGAAACAGCCCTTTCGGGATCCACAGGTACAGCAGCGCCGTCAGCACCAGGGTGGCGAGCGCCACGACCAGGGTCAAGCCCTGGCGCGCCAGGACCCAGTCCAACGCCATGTCGTAGCGCTTGACGACGCGGTCGAAAAAAGCCTGGGTCTTCATCGCCACCCGGTTCGGCTTTTGTTCGGCATGGCTGCGCAGCCAACGCGCCGCCATCATCGGCACCAGCGTCAGCGACACCACCGCCGAGATCAGGATCGTGATCGCCAGCGTCACGGCGAATTCGCGGAACAGGCGGCCGACCACGTCGCCCATGAACAGCAGCGGGATCAGCACCGCGATCAAGGAGACGGTCAGCGAAATGATCGTAAAGCCGATCTGCGCCGCGCCCTTGACGGCTGCGGCCATCGGTTGCTCGCCCTCCTCGATGTAGCGCGCGATGTTTTCGATCATGACGATGGCGTCGTCGACGACGAAGCCGGTGGCGATGGTGAGCGCCATCAGCGACAGGTTGTTCAGGCTGTAGCCGAGCAGGTACATGGCGCCGAAGGTGCCGATCAGCGAGATCGGCACCGCCAGGCTAGCGATCACGGTGGCGCGCACGCTGTGCAAAAAGGCGAAGATCACCAGCACCACCAGCAGTACCGCCAGCAGCAGTTCGATTTCGACGTGTTTGACGGAGGCGCGAATGCCGGTGGTGCGGTCGGTCAGCACCTCGAGCCGCAGCGCCGTCGGCAGGCCGGCCTGCAGCTCGGGCAGGCGCGCCTTGATGGCGTCGACGGTGGCGATCACGTTGGCGCCCGGCTGGCGCTGGACGTTGAGGATGATTGCCGGGGTCAAGCCGGACCAGGCGGCCAGTTTGACGTTTTCGGCCGAATCGAGGACCTGGGCGACGTCGGTAAGCCGCACCGGCGCGCCGTTCTTGTAGGCGACGATCAGGTTCTTGTAGTCGGCCACGGCCAGCAGCTGGTCGTTGGCGTTGATCGTGTAGGAGCGGGTCGGGCCGTCGAAGCTGCCCTTGGCGCTGTTGGCGTTGGCGGCCGTGATGGCGGTGCGCAGCGTGTCGAGCCCGAGGCCGTAGGACGCCAGCGCCCGGGTGTCGGCGCGGATCCGCACCGCCGGGCGCTGGCCGCCCGACAGCGTGACCAGGCCGACGCCGCTGACCTGGCTGATTTTGAGCGCCAGGCGGGTGTTGACCAGGTTCTGCACCTCGGTCAGCGGCACCGTGTCGGAGGTAATCGCCAAGGTCAGCATCGGCGCGTCGGCCGGGTTGACCTTGGCGTACACGGGCGGCGCCGGCAGGTCGGTCGGCAGCAGCGAGCCGCCGGCGTTGATCGCCGCCTGCACTTCCTGCTCGGCGACGTCGAGCGTTTGGCCGAGGCCGAACTGCAAGGTGACGACCGAGACGCCGGAAGCGCTGGTGGAACTCATGCGCGCCAGGCCCGCCATCTGGCCGAACTGGCGCTCGAGCGGCGCGGTCACGGTGCGCGCCATCACTTCGGGGCTGGCGCCGGGATAGACGGTCTGCACCTGGATGGTCGGGAAATCGACTTGCGGCAGCGCCGACAGCGGCAAAAACTTGAAGCCGACAAGGCCGGCCAGCACAATCGCCACCATCAGCAGCGAGGTGGCGACCGGGCGCTTGATGAAGGGGGCGGAGGGGCTCACGGCGCCACCGCCCGCGTCACATTATCGCCGTCGTCCCCGCGCACGCGGGGACCCCATTTTTGCACGCGTTGCAGGGTAGCCGCAAAAGGTCGCTGAACTCTAGCGCCGTCGTCCCCGCGCACGCGGGGACCCCATTTTCGCACGCGTTGCAGGGTAGCCGCAAAAGGTCGCTGAACTCTAGCGCCGTCGTCCTCGCGCACGCGGGGACCCAGTTTGCACGATAAGCTGATCAACTTTTGAAGGACGATGCCGGGCGTTGTCGCTGTTGCCGAGAAATTGGGTTCCCGCGTGCGCGAGGACGACGTGGCCATTCGACGTTTTGCGGCGCCCGCATGCGCGAGGACGACGAACTCCAGGCTGGCGATTTTCATTGTGCAGCGCCTTCCCCGCCGCGCCGTGAATACCGCGCCGGCTTATCCCCCGGCAGCGTCACCTTGGCGCCATCCTTGAGGCGGTCGGCGCCCTCGGTAATTACCTGTTCGCCCGGCCGCAAGCCGGTGGCGACTTCGATCTTGTCGACCGTGGCCTGGCCGCGCGTGACCGGGCGCAGCGCCACGGTGCGCTCACGCGCGTTGAGTACGTACACGAAGTCGCCCGTGGAACCATGGCGCAGCGCCGTCACCGGCACCACCACCGCGTCCTTGATGGTGCGAATTTCCAGCCGCAGGTTGACGAACTGGCTCGGGAACAGCGCACCGTTGGCGTTGGCGAAGCGGGCCTTGGCGCGCACGGTGCCGGTCTGGACGTCGACCTGGTTGTCGAGGGCGGCGAACTTGCCGGTGGCGAGGCTGGTGGTGCGGGTGCGGTCGAACGCGACGGCCGGCAGCGCCGCCCCCGCCTGCACGCGCGCCTGCAGGACCGGCACCTGGTCCTGCGGCACCGCGAATTCGACGTCGATCGGCGACAGCTGGGTGATGACGGCGATGCCGTTGGCGTCGCCGCTGCCGACCAGGTTGCCCATGTCGACCACGCGCAGGCCGACCCGCCCGGTGATCGGCGCCTTGACCTGGGTATGGGACAGGTTGAGCCTGGCGATGCCTTCGGCGGCGCGGTCGGTCATCACGGTGCCCTCCAACTGCTTGACCAGCGCCGCCTGGGTATCGACTTCCTGGCGGGCGATCGAGTCCTGGGTCAGCAAGGTGCGAAAGCGCGCCAGGGTCACTTTGGCGCTTTCGAGCTGGGCCTCGTCGCGCTGGCGTTGACCAAGCGACTGCAGCAGCGCCATGTCGAAGGCGCGCGGGTCGATGGTGGCGAGCACCTGGCCGGCCTTGACCAGCTGGCCTTCGCTGAAATGGATTTTTTGCAGCACGCCCGAGACCTGCGGGCGCACCGTCGCGGTGGCCGCCGCGGTGACCGTGCCGAGCGCGTCGAGCACGACCGGGATGTCGGCCTTCTCGGCGGTGGCGACGCCGACGGTGGTGACCCCACCGCCGGGGCGCCCGCCGCCGCCCTGCGCACCCGCGCGCGCCGCGCCGGTAACGTTGCCGGCGCCGCCCGCGGCAGGATGCGTCAGGT
>NZ_PDOB01000042.1 GCF_002760665.1 Massilia psychrophila
CGACGCCGCGCGTGCCGACACCGGCCGCGCGGCGGGCGCCGAGGCTGGACGCGGCGCCGGCGCCACCGCCGCCGTGCCATTACCCGGGCGGAAAGCGAGCATGCGCAGCAACGTCATGGTGAAGCCGGCATATTCGTCCGGCGCCAGGCCGATCTCGTTACGGCCGTGCACCGCAATCTGGTAAAACAGCTGCACTTCCTGCGCATCGAAAGCGCCAGCGAGACGCAGGATGTCGGCCAGTTCCGGCAAATCTTCCGGCACCGCCGCCGGCACCGATTGCGCCAGCGCGATCCGGTGCAGCAAGGTGCCGAGGTCTTGCAGCGCGCCGTTGTAGGACAGGCTGCGGCTGGCCATCTCGTCGGCCACCGCCATCAGGTCGGCACCGTCTTGCGCCAGCAGTGCGTCGAGCAGGCGCACCAGGTACGACTGGTCGAGCGCGCCCAGCATGCCCTGCACCGCTTCGAGGGTGACTTCGCCGGCGGCGTAGGCGATGGCCTGGTCGGTCAGCGACAGCGCATCGCGCATCGAGCCGTGCGCGCCTTGCGCCAGCAGGCGCAGCGCCGGCTGCTCGAAGGCGACGCCCTCCTGGCCGAGGATATTGTCGAGGTGGCTGATGATATGCCCCGGCGGCATCTGCTTCAAATTAAACTGCAGGCAGCGCGACAGCACGGTGACCGGGATCTTTTGCGGGTCCGTCGTCGCCAGGATGAACTTGACGTGCGCCGGCGGCTCCTCGAGCGTCTTCAACATCGAATTGAAAGCGAAGTTGGTCAGCATGTGCACCTCGTCGATCATGTAGACCTTGAAACGCGCGTTCGACGGCGCGTACACCGCCTGGTCGAGCAGCTGGGCCATCTCGTCGACGCCGCGGTTCGACGCCGCGTCCATCTCTATATAGTCGACGAAGCGGCCGGCATCGATCGCGGTGCAAGCATCGCACACGCCGCAGGGCGCGGCGGTGATGCCGCCGGTGCCGTCCGGGCCGATGCAGTTGAGCGCCTTGGCCAAGATCCGCGACAGCGTGGTCTTGCCGACGCCGCGGGTACCGGTAAACAGGTAAGCGTGGTGCAGGCGGCCGGTTTGCAACGCGTGCGACAAGGCGCGCACCACGTGTTCCTGGCCGACCAGGGTTTCAAAGTTGCGGGGACGGTATTTGCGGGCGAGTACTTGATAGGACATGCTTGAATTTTACCGTAGATAGCGGACGCAGCGGGGAATCCCGCAGCCAAGACGGCGATTGTAACAAGTCGGACAGAGATCTGGCAGCGAACGGAGAATGCAGCGAAGAATCGATCTGCACGCGACGCCGTAGCAACGCGCTGAAGGGATAAGGATAAATTGAAAGAGGCGAGCCTGATCTGCGGCACTCATGGTTAATAGCCGTGGCTGCTTCGTTCCCGACCTGACCAGGTTAGCCATGCCACAATGCGCAGGGGCCCGCCAGCAGCCATTATAACCGAGCTGGCAGGATTGTGGAAACTCACAAAAACACCCCCGCAACTACGCGGTCAGATGCCGAGTTCTTGCCAGATGGTGTCGATGCGCGCTTTTACTTCCGGCGTCATGGCGATCGTCGTGCCCCACTCGCGATTGGTCTCGCCTGGCCACTTGTTGGTGGCGTCGATGCCCATTTTGCTGCCAAGGCCGCTGACTGGCGAGGCGAAGTCGAGGTAATCGATCGGCGTGTTGTCGACCAATAGCGTGTCGCGCATCGGATCGACCCGGGTAGTGATCGCCCAGATCACTTCCTTCCAGTTGCGGATATCGACGTCCTGGTCGACGACGATGATGAACTTGGTGTACATGAACTGGCGCAAAAAACTCCAGACGCCGAACATCACGCGCTTGGCATGGCCGGCGTACTGTTTCTTCATCTGCACCACCGCCATCCGGTAGCTGCACCCTTCCGGCGGCAGATAAAAATCGGTGATCTCGCTGAACTGCTTTTGCAGCAGCGGTATGAACACTTCGTTGAGGGCCACGCCAAGCACGGCCGGCTCGTCCGGCGGCTTGCCGGTGTACGTGGAGTGATAAATCGGATTGCGCCGCATCGTAATGCGCTCGATCGTAAACACCGGGAAGCTGTCCTGCTCGTTGTAATAGCCGGTATGGTCGCCGAACGGACCCTCGAGCGCGTGCTCGTAGCCGGACGGATGGTTGGGGTCGGCCAGGATATGCCCTTCCAGCACGATCTCGGCCGAGGCCGGCACACGTAACTCACTGCCGATCGCCTTGACCAGCACCGTGCGGCTGCCGCGCAAGAGGCCGGCGAACTGATATTCCGACAGGCTGTCCGGCACCGGCGTGACGGCGCCGAGAATGGTGGCGGGGTCGGCCCCCAGCACCACCGCGACCGGATACGGCTGGCCCTTGGTGGCGATCGCATGCTCGCGAAAGTCGAGCGCGCCGCCGCGGTGCGCCAGCCAGCGCATGATCACCTTGTTACGCCCGATCACCTGCTGGCGGTAGATGCCGAGGTTCTGGCGCTTCTTGTGCGGCCCCTTGGTCACCACCAGGCCCCAGGTAATCAAGGGCGCGGCGTCGCCCGGCCAACAGTGCTGGACCGGTAGCCGCGCCAGGTCGACATCCAGACCCTCCCAGACGATCTCCTGGCATTGGGCGCCGCGCACTTCCTTGGGCGACATGTCCCACACCGCCTTTACCAGCGAGCCCAGCCCCATCATGTCCTTGAAGCCTTTCGGCGGCTCCGGCTCCTTCAGGCGCGCCAGCACATGGCCGATCTTGCGCAGTTCGCCGACGTCGTTGGCCCCCATTCCCAGCGCCACCCGGCGCGGCGTGCCGAACAGGTTGCCCAGCACCGGCATCGTATGGCCGGTCGGATTGTCGAACAACAAGGCCGGACCGGCGGCGCGCAAGGTGCGGTCGCAGACCTCTGTCATCTCTAAATATGGCGAAACTGGCAAGGAAACGCGCTTTAACTCATCGATTTCTTGTAATTGAGAAATAAAATCACGCAAATCGGAATAGTTCATCGGTTTTTATTTTTTCTTCAAGACGTTTGAGGTTGTTGGAATCGCCACCTCAAGTGGTTGATTTCACAGGACTTTGCTGCAATGCAGTATAAAAAGTAAGATCTAAAAGTTATAAAGATCGCACGTGCTAGTATTGACTTGGTATAAGCCAGCTTTTACAATTTGCGAACTTGATGAGTTTGGCACGTCCGGTCATGGCCCAAGGTCGCGGCCCGAGACGATGATTTTAGCCTTTTTCATACATTCACGGGGTCGGGGCCCCACATGGCATTTTAAGGAGTGTTTTCAAAAGGCGTCTGCCTTATTCCCCGAAAAAAGTTGTTCAGCCACTGGTCCAATACCACAGGGAACGACCAGCTTTAGCGAGCAATGACGGCGTTTAATCGCGCGCAACAGCGGCGATAGACGATATTTCTGATGCACGGCATTCGATGTCCGATATGCGCTTTTTTGCGCCGTGGGACAGCTTTTACCGCGACAAAGGGGAATTCGATGATACATCGTTTCAACGGGGCGACAGCAAAGCGCGCCCAAACAATGGCCAGCCAGCCAGTTACGTGGTCTTCCGTAACAAAAACAGCGCGTGGTCTTGCCACCACTGCACAACATACCTTGACCGTACTTGGTCTTTCGGCAGTCGCCATCGCGCTGGTGCTGTATGCCCGTCCCGATGTCGCCCTGCAGGTTTCCGAACTGATTGCACCGGCACCGGCGGTCGTCGTGCAAGCTGGATCGGCGCCAGCACTGGCGTCGCTGATGGATGCACAAGCTGCGCCGTCCCCAGCGCTAGAGGCAAAACCGGCGCCAGCGTCGGCAACCATGACGGCCGATGAAAAGGCCATGCTGAGCAACAAGAAGCAGCAGCAGTTCGTCACCTCCTGGCTGTCTAAGCGTTATCGCGTGGCCGGCGACGCTGCCAACATGCTGGTGTCGACCGCTTACACGACGGCGCACGACATCAAGCTCGACCCCCTGCTGATCCTGGCAGTGATGGCGATCGAATCGGGCCTGAACCCGTTCGCCGAAAGCCCGGTCGGCGCCCAGGGGCTGATGCAAGTGATGTCGAAAATTCACCACGAAAAGTTCCAGAAGATGGGTGGCGTGCAGGCAGCGCTCAATCCCGTCGCCAACATCCGCGTCGGCGCACTGATCCTCAAGGATTACGTCACCCGCGGCGGCTCGGTCGAAGCGGGCCTGAAGACCTACGTCGGCGCCGCGGCCTTCGAAACCGATTCGGGCTACGGTTACAAGGTGCTCGCCGAGTATCGCCGGCTCAAGCAGGTCGCAACCGGCAAGCACGTGCCTACCGTCACGCCCACCGCCCCTGCCCAGCAGGTCGCCAAAATGGCGCCTGCCGCGCCGAAGGCCGAATCGGCTCCGGTCGGCGTCAATGAGGTGGTTGCCGGCTTGTAGTCGTACAGCGGCGCCCGCGCGCCGGACGCAAAAAAGCCACCGGCATCTGCGGTGGCTTTTTATTTGGTGACGCGTGCGTTGCGCTTCGCTTCGGTCGTCCTGGCGAACGCGGGTGTCGCAAAAGGTCGCTGAACTCTGGAGCCGTCGTTTTCGCGTGTGCGAGGACGACAAGCGCTTAAATTACCGCCGCGTATCTTTGGCCACTTCCTCGCCGCGCAACCTCGGCGCCAGCTTGTCCAGCACCCCGTTCACATACTTATGTCCATCGATGCCGCCGAACGATTTGGTCAGCTCGACCGCTTCGTTGATCACCACCCGGTAGGGAATCTCCAGGTTGTTCTTCAGCTCGTACGCGCCGATCAGCAGCACGCCATGTTCGATCGGCGACAGTTCGCGTACGCCGCGGTCGATCAGCGGCGCGAACGCTTCGCGCAGCGATACCGAATCCTTGATCGCGCCGTACAGCAAGGCGGCGAAGTGGTCGGCGTCGGCTTTTTCAAAGCCGTGCGCGGCGCGGATGTTGTTGACGACAGTGGTCGCGTCTTCATTATTGAGCAGCCATTGATACAGTCCTTGCAAGGCGAATTCGCGCGCCCGGTGGCGGGGCGTGCGGTTCTTGCTCGGGTTGGCGTGCGGGGTCTTGTCTGTCATGGTGTACTTACCTGGTGTGCTTGCTGGTGATTCGATACGGTTGCTAAGTTTGCTTAATCTTCGTCGGCCTGCAGCTCTTCGAGCGCGAGCAGCAGGTTGGCCATTTCGACGGCGCAGCGCGCCGCTTCCGCGCCCTTCTCGGCCATGCGTGCTTCAGCCTGCTCGTCGTTCTCGGTGGTCAACACCGCGTTGGCGATCGGCATGCCGTAGTCGAGGCCGATGCGGGTGATGCCGGCGCCTGACTCGTTCGAGACGAGCTCGAAATGGTAAGTCTCGCCGCGGATCACCGCGCCGAGCGCGACAAGCGCGTCGAACTGCTGGGTTTCCGCCATCTTCTGCAGCGCCAGCGGGATCTCGAGCGCGCCCGGCACGCTCACGTGCAGCACGTCCTCGTCGGCGACGCCCAGGTGCTTGAGTTCGGCCAGGCAGGACGACAGCAGCCCGTGCCCGACGTCGGCGTTAAAGCGCGCCTGGACGATGCCGATGCGCAGTCCGGCGCCGGTCAGATTGGTTTCATACGTTCCTACGGTCATGGCTGGCCTCCTGATGTTGTTTGGTAGTTTAGGTCAATACTGCGCTTCAGGCGCCCGGCTTGGCCAGGTAGCCGGTGACCTCGAGGTCGAAGCCGGTCATCGACGGCATCTTGCGCGGGCTCGCCAGCAACTGCATCTTGCCGACCCCGAGGTCCTTGAGGATCTGGGCGCCGATGCCGTAGGTGCGCAAGTCCATGCTGGCGGCGCGGCCCTGCGGCTTCATTAACGGCGCATCGAGCGCGGCGAACTGCGCGAACAGCTGCTCGGCCGACTCGCCGCAATTGAGCAGCACCATCACGCCGCGCTCCGATTCCTTGATCGCCTGCATCGCCGACGTCATCGTCCACGAGTGGGTGGTGGCGCGGCTCTCGAGCAGGTCGAGGATCGACACCGGCTCGTGCACGCGCACCAGCGATTCGAGGTTCGGCGCCAAATCGCCATGCACCATCGCCAGGTGGGCCGCGCCGCTCGGCTTGTCGCGGAAGGCAATCAGGCGAAATTCGCCGAACACGGTGTTCATCGGCCGTTCGGCGACGCGCTCGACCAGGCATTCGGTCTGTCCGCGGTAGTGGATCAGGTCGGCGATGGTGCCGATCTTGAGTTTGTGCTCTTTGGCAAATTCGAGCAGGTCCGGCAGGCGCGCCATGGTGCCGTCGTCGTTCATGATTTCGCAGATCACCGACGCCGGCGTCAGGCCGGCCATCTCGGTGAGGTCGCAGCCGGCTTCGGTATGGCCGGCGCGCATCAGCACGCCGCCCTTGACCGCCTTCAGCGGAAAGATGTGACCGGGCTGGACGATGTCGCTCGGCCTGGCACCCTTCGCCACCGCCACCTGCACCGTCTTGGCGCGGTCGGCCGCCGAGATGCCGGTCGTGACGCCTTCGGCCGCTTCGATCGAGACGGTAAAGTTGGTGCCGAACGAGGTGCCGTTACGCGACGTCATCATGCCGATGTCGAGCTGCTCGCAGCGCTCTTCGGTCAGGGTCAGGCAGATCAGCCCGCGCGCGTACCGGGCCATGAAATTAATTGCTTCGGGAGTAACGAAGTCGGCGGCAAGCACCAGATCCCCTTCGTTCTCGCGATCTTCTTCATCGACCAGGATGACCATGCGCCCCGCGCGCAATTCGGCAACGATTTCCTGGGTGCTGGAGATAGACATATGAGATTCCTCAAGGACGGGCGGACGGGCAGACAGTACGCAATCCGCTATTTTAAAGGATTTGGCGCCATCCGACCGGCTTTAGCCGCCAAAGCCCGGTCCGCCTGCCCGGATTTTTACGAGCCACGAGGAAATATTGCTGATAAACTATTTTAAATCTCCCTTTCAAGCCCGCCGCGGCCTTCCCGATGCTCAACCATTTGCAAAAAACGGTCTGCCTGGCAGCCCTCCTGATCGCCTGCACCACATCGGCGGCGGCCAAAATCAAGCTGTCCGACCCGATCCCGACAGGACCACAGGTAGTGATCGGCAAGCTGGAAAACGGCCTGACCTACTATATCCAACAGAACGGCAAGCCGGAAAAGAAGCTCGAACTGCGGCTGGTGGTCAAGGCCGGCTCGATCCTCGAGGACGACGACCAGCAGGGCCTGGCCCACTTCACCGAGCACATGGCCTTCAACGGCTCGACCCATTTCAAGAAGCACGAACTGGTCTCCTGGCTGCAGTCGATCGGCGTCAAGTTCGGCGCCGACCTGAACGCCTACACCAGCTTCGACGAAACCGTTTACATCTTGCCGATCCCGACCGACAAGAGCGGCAACGTCGAACAGGGCTTTTTGGTACTGAAAGACTGGGCCCACGGCTTGACGCTGACCGACGCCGACATCGACATGGAACGCGCCATCGTGCTGGAAGAAGCGCGCAACGCCAAGGGCGCGGGCGAACGCATCAACAAGATCGTGATGCCGAAGATGTACAACGGCTCGCGCTACGCGCAGCGCCTGCCGATCGGCCAGGAAGACATCCTCAGGACGTTTAAGCCAGACGCCCTGAGGCGCTTCTACCGCGACTGGTATCGCCCCGACCTGATGGCGGTGATCGTGGTCGGCGACATCGATCCGGCCAGGGCCGCGCAACTGGTCAAGGCCCACTTCGGCGGCCTGCGCAATCCGGTGCCGACGCGCGTGCGTCACGACAGCCCGATCCCGGTGCGCTCGAGCACGGAGGCGCTGGTCGCCACCGACCCTGAAGCGTCCGGCAACGCCGTGATGATCCGCTATCCGGTGCGCGCGGCGCGCGACAAGGCGACCTTTGCCGATTACCGCGACAAGCTGGTGCGCTCGCTGTTCGGCGCGATGATGGGCAACCGCCTGCAGGAACTGGCGCAGCAAGCCAAGCCCCCGTTCATCGCCGGCGCCAGCGGCCAGCAGCACCTCACTGCGCGCTATGAAACCTACTTTTCGATGGCGGCGCTTGGCAAGGACGGCGCCGAGCCGGCGATCGCCGCGCTGGTGCAGGAAAACGAGCGGGCCCGCCGGTTCGGATTCAGCGCCCAGGAACTCGAACGCGGCAAGAAAAACCTGATGCGCACGTTCGAGCGCTTGTACGGCGAACGCGAGAAAACCGACTCGGACGCCTATGTCGGCGAACTGATTCGCAATTTCCTCGAGCGCGAAAGCGTCCCCGGCATCGAGAACGAATACAACTATGCGCGCGAACTCATTCCCGCCATCTTGCTCGACGAAATGAACCGTTACGCACGCGAGAACATCCCCGTCGACACAGGCAAGCTGGTGTTGTACACCGGATCGACCAAGGCCGGAACCGCCGCGCCCTCAACTGAACAGCTGCTGGCGTGGGTGGACGCCGCCGCCAGGATCGAGCTGACCGCGCGCCAAGAAAAACCAATGGCGTCGGGCCTGATGGACACGCCGCCGGCAGCCGGCAGCATCGTCGCCGAATCGGCGAACAAGGCGCTCGGACTGACCACCTTGACGCTGTCGAACGGCGTCAAGGTGATCCTCAAGCCGACCGACTTCGCCAACGAACAAATTTACCTCGGCGCCTTACGCCCGGGCGGCATCACCCAGTTCGCGCAGCAGGACGTTGTCAACGCGCGCTATGCCAACGCAGTGGTCGCCGCCATGGGCATCAAGGACATGTCGCCGCTCGACGTGCAGAAGGTGATGGCCGGGAAAACGGCGGGGGTAACGACCGGATTCGGCCCGTATGTCGATTCGGTCGGCGGCTTTGCCGGCAGCACCGACATCGACAGCATGCTGCAGATGCTGTACCTCAAATTTACCAACGTGCGGCGCGACGAGGACTTGTTCACCTCCTTCCTCGGCAAGCAGGTCGAAGGCGCGCGCAACGTCATGGCGCAGCCGCAGGCGGTATTTGCCGACGCCGTCGTCACCGCGATGTACGGCGCCAGCCCGTGGCCACAGCGCCCGCCGCGCCCTGACGACTTCGCCAAACTGAACCTCGAGCGCGCCATCGCCCTCTACAAGGATCGCTTCACCAGCGCCAGCGGCATGACCTTCATCATGGTCGGCAATTTCGACGTCGCCAAAGTCAGGCCGCTGATCGCCACCTACCTGGCCAGCCTGCCGACGGCCAGCCTGCCGGTCAATGCCAACGACGTCGGCCTGCGGCCGGTGCGCGGCGTAATCGAAAAAGCGGTGTTCAGCGGCTTTGAGGCGAAGAGCCAGGTGGCGATCAACTTCACCGGCGACGCCGTCTATTCGAGGCAAGCGGCGCTGCGGCTTCGCGCCCTGGTCGACGTGATGAACATCCGCATCACCGACGTCCTGCGCGAAAAACTCACGCTGATCTACGGCGGCGGCATGGGAGGCTCGCTCGAGCGCGTCCCGTACGGCCACTACGCGATCGGCGCATCGCTGCCGACCGGGCCGGCGAATGTCGACAAGGTGATCGCCGCCGTCTTCGCCGAAATCGCGCTGATGAAAGAGCAAGGCCCGCTTGCGGCGGACCTGGACAAAGTCAAGCAGAACTGGATTCAAGTACACCGCCGGTCGCTGCGCGAGAACGGCTATTGGATGGACCAGCTGCAGGCGGCGGTGCTGGAGGAAACCGATCCGGCCGTGATATTGACCTACGAGCAGCGCGTCGCGGCCATCACCGCGCAAGAGGTGCGCGATGCGGCGCGGCGCTACTTCGACCTGGACAATTATGTGCAGGTGGTGCTGTACCCGGAAAAGAAATAAGCGCGATTACCGGCATTACCATCATCTGCGTCGTCGTTGCGAATGCGGCGACCCATACTGAGCATATTCCGCCAATGTGGCGTGTTCAGCCACGCCGGCGGACACTCGACGGACGGACTGACCCAGCAATTTAAAACAGGGCAATCCGGCCCGGGGCAATCCAGCCGGGGGCAATCCGCTATTTTCACGAGAAGCTCGGCTATTTCTCACGCCATCTCGCGCTGTCGACAAGTATCATGTGCGGTACGGTCAAGGCAGCCAGTCCGACAAACAGGAACTGCATGATCCGGGCCTCCAGCGCCAGGGTGTCATGCCAGAACACGGCGCAAAAAAATGCGGCGAGGCAGGCTAGCGTTGGCCAAACCGCTGCACGCGCCATCAGGTGTCCAGGCGGCTCGCCGGCCCGGCCGGCAGTGCGCAGGATGTGCCGCGCACTATGCATCCCACAGAAAAAAACCGCAAAGGCCAGCAGCGGATCAGCCATGACAGCCAGCGCACCCGTGCAGGCCAATGTCAGGCTTTCGGGCCAATCCGATCGTGCCGCATGCAGGACTGCGAGCATGGTCGCAATCAGCCAGGCCCAGGCAATGCCGTGCAATGGACGCACGATGTTTGCAGCGACATCATCGGCGACCAAATAGGCAAGCAGGACGCGCACTTCGTCTGCATGCAGAAGTGTCGGCAGCACGATCACGGCGCCACCGTAGACCACGCGGAAAGCCAACGGCAGGGCGGGTGCGGGATCCCCGGAAAAATGAACCATAGAGATGAGTAGGAAAAATGGCAGGAAAATCGCCGGTGCCAGCTGCCACAGAACAATCACCAGTCCCGCCGCGACAAGATAAGCCGCCAGGAACACCAGCCATTGCCGTGCCGTATCGACGCCATGGAGTTTTTTTGCAAAGACCGTATCGAGCGATCCGTGGGGTATGCCCAGCAAGAACATCAGCGTTGCAATCATGTAGATTTCGACCGTGCGGTCAAGCGCACCAAAAAACGGCGCCAGCACGATACAGGGCAGCGAAATTGCGCAGTACGCCAGGCACTGCACGCGCAACGAACGCTCGATTTTTCCGTTACGCAAGGCCGTCATCGGATCACCAGCAGCGAGCGTACGCGTTGCATCACAATGCCGACCGCATGCGCACTGGTATCGTTGCCGGTGATGCTATTCACAGCTGGCTACCCAGCGCATCTGCAAGCTCGGACAGCAGTGCGCCGGAGCCGAGCGGCAGGCGCTGCGCGCAGCGGGCGGCATGCGAAAGGTGATGGCGCGCCAGCGCGATGCCGCGTGCGGTGGCGTCGGTGCCGTCGTTTGCCGCCGCAATCACCAGGAAGGCATTTATCGACGGCGCGCCCGCGGCGTTGGCGTCTTTGATCCGGTCCTCCAGGTCGTCGACGATCTGGTAGCCGACCGCAAAATGCTCAGCCGACTCGCGCGCCACGGCGGCCCAGTGCCGGTGACCGGATCCGATCATTGCGAGCTCCAGCGGAAGGCTCAGCAAAGCGCCCGATTTGCCGACGACGATGCGCTCATACGTGTCGACATCATCGAGGTAGCGCGAGCGCGGCAGGATGTCCGCGCATTGCCCGCGGACCGCCGCGGCCGTGCGCAGATGCACCAGCCGCAGCATCTCCGGCAGCAATGCGCTCTGGCTGAACCCCGCGATTGCCGCGTAGGCGGCTGAAAGCAGCAGGTCCCCGGTGCAGATCGCAACGTCGTCGCCAAAAATTTTCCATACCGCGTCGCGGCCGCGCCGGGTCGGGTCGCGGTCCTGAAGGTCGTCATGGATCAACGAAGCGTTGTGGAGCAGTTCGCAGGCAGCCGCGATTGCGACGGCATCCCTGGCGGCCATGCCAAGGCGGCACGCAGCATCGAGCGCAAGCCGCGCCCGGACGCGCCTGCCGCCTGCATTGAGATGATGGAACGCGGCAGCCGCGGGGCCGTGCGGCAGGCGGAGTGATGAATCATCCTGCAGCTGGGTCAGATCGAAACACAATTTTTCTACTGCACCCAGCGAATCGGCAACGGTCCAGCCGGACGACGCAAGTGAAACAGGCAGGCGAGCATACATGGTTTTACCCGTAACGAATGTCAGGATACCGGACGAGCTTGCCGATACACGGGTCGGCAGGCTCACTACCTCGTTAGCTGGAGCACATAGCGGGGCGGCCCAAGATCCCGCGCTGGGCGCACGTGCGCTGCCGCTGCCAAGTACCAGGCGTGATGCCCTTCAAGCCCGGACTTGTACGTGCAAGTCCGAGGCAATATCGACTTCGGACTTGCGCGCTGCGATCAGGAAGATCAGGACGCCAAAGCCGGCTTTCGCGACGATGTCGGCGACGGTGTAGCCGACCTGCACTGCCGTGTTCGCGGTCCCGCCCGTCATTCCGATCATGGGAAACACGAACACCACTGGGTAGAAGCACCATGAAAGGATGGTGACCCAGCGCGCGCTGCTGATCAGGCCGCGTGCCGCGGCCGGTTGTGAACTGATCGAACCCTGCAAGCCGATGAACAGGTCATAGACAATGATGACGAAGGGGATCATTGCCAGGCCCCACCAAAACCAGCGCGTGCCGCCATCGCTGGACATTTCGCCCGGATACCCGAGCACGACCATCAATGCGGCCAGAAAGCCGAGCTTGGTCGCCTTGGCGACGGTTTCACGGCGCGGCAAGTGCATCACAAGAATGAGCTCGATCAGCAGCAACGGCACGGTCAGCAGCCAGTCGACGTAGCGATAGGCATCGTTGAACTTGATGCCGGTTACCGTGATCTGATTGCCGGTCACGGTGAAAGCGGCTTCCCAGGAATTAAAGATGCGCAGGTAATGATAGGCGGCGATCAGCGTTACCAGTCCGGTAATGGTCAGCGCGGTGCGGTAGGCCGGTGCAACTTGGGATCGGCCGAGAAAGAAAAAGACCGTTGCCGCCCCCATGACAGCAATGGCAAAGGAAAACGCGTTGTATACGAGTTCATATTGACCAACGGTAATGGCTTCCACGAGTTCATCTCCTAATTTTTGCGATTAACTTTGATTGCTGGTCGGGCGTATCGGTTTGATGGCGATACGTTCGACGGCGAGTTAACAGCGTCAGTCGTGGAGGTTATCTGTCGTCTTTTTCGGCCGTTTTCCGCCGCGCTTCAGCCTCGGCGATGAACTGCACGATCGCCTGCGTGTAGCGCAGATCTGGCGTTGAATTGCCCTGAACCGCATCCCGGACGAACTGCACTGCCATTAATGATCCCATCAACGCCGGATTTTCTTCCAATTGCAGCATTGCAACGGAAAACTCGCCGGGATCGATGCGTTCTTCAAGTAGGACTGCCAGTTTAGTGACAATCTCAAGTGTGGCATCAGACTTCAAAATCACCTCGCAGAAATAACTCTGTCCAATAATGGACGAATATCTAAAGCTATAGTTGCACGTGCCCTGAAAATAAGAGAGCGGACCGTGTTAAGTGGAATGCCGAGATGCTCGGCAATTTCCGTATAGCTAAACTGTTCTATCTCGCGCATCGTAATCGATGTGCGCATTTGCGGCGACATGCTGTCGATGGACTGCTTGATCGCCTTGACCAGCTGCACGTTGGAGAGGTCTTCTTCGGGACTCGGTGCATAGGTCCTGCAGGAAACACCGCTCCAGTGCTCCTCCGCATCGTCTGCCAAGATGTCGAGTGGCACGCCATTGTCGGCAAGCTGATGACCATCGCGATGATAGGAGCGCGCGATATTGCGGGCGATTGCATACAGCCAGGTCGAGAAGGCACTTTCGAAGCGGAAACTGCCGAGCGCGTGATAAGCGCTCAGAAACGTTTCCTGAGTTAATTCTTCGGTAACCGAGTTGTTGTGCACGCTCCAATTGATCAACGAGGCAACCCTGCGCTGATATTTTGTCACTAACACTTCGAACGCGCGCATGTCGTCTTCGTTAAAACGCCGGATCAGCATGAAATCAACGGACACGGCCTGAGCGTCAGCTTGTTGCGACAGTGGCGTATCGGTCACAGCGCACGCCGTTTTCGATGTGCGCGCCGACTGAATTTTTTTGACCATGCGCATTCTAGCTCTCTGCAAATATTGCATCAGGCCAACCCGGCCAGGGTTCCACAATCATTGGCGGCTGCGACGAATGAAGCCCCAATCAAGACACTTTACCGCCGGCGTCCAACCATTCCATCCAGCAAACTTAGGACTGGGAAAATAATATCAGAAAGGAATCAGTTTAGTGACAGGCGAACAGAAGATCGGAAAAATAGTTTAGTGGCCCCCCAAGCCGGCGGCAAGAAAGAAAATGATTGACCTGCGACGAGCAATAAGTCATGTCGTCATACACAAGTCCGCCGCCCCACCCCGCCTGACCGAAAAAATCGGGACTTGTACACTCTGGCCAGATTGCGCTTACTCCCTGAATGTGGGTGACGCATTGGCCAAGGTAACGCAGGGTTGGACGAAGCAAGCATTTGCTGCACTGGATCTTGGCGATGCTCGCCTCAACAGGCGAGCGAGAACATTGGTGGAACGATTTGCGGCGAAACTGACGGCGAGCATCCCGCAGGCCTGCGACAGCTGGAGTAAAACGTGCGCGGCCTGCCGTTTCCTTGGCAACGATGAGGTGTCGTCGGAGGGCATTCTGGCCCCGTACCAGGAGCGCACCCAGGAGCGCGTGAAATGCGCGATGCCGACCAAGCCGCCGAGCCACGGTCGATGTCAATGCCGGCCGCGTCGGCTGCATGACTGGCGTGATGTTGTGAGACACTGTTGCCTGAATAGTTAGCCAATGCCGGCTGTGGAATCGCCGTCAGTCGACCCCCTCACTTCGTCCGCGCTAACAGGAACGACAAGAACAGGTGCAGCAGAAGCACGCCGGACAACAGAGGGTACGTGGCGACCGGCAAGCTGCTCGACGAGGAAGCGGCCCGGTACGTACGCCGCTACCCACGGTAAGTGGCCTTCGCCGCGGCTGGCTCTTCGGCCGCGCCGACCCGAACCATGATGTTGTCCTGTACGCGCAAGCCATGAGCCGCAAGATTAAAATGAACATGACGATGGCGTTGGCGCGCGAAGCGGTGAAATCCCCGCCAACAGTTGAATAAAAAAGGTGACTTTCGTCGTCTCGTGCGGCGCACCGGTACGGCGTCATCGAAATTCAACGCACTTGAAAAGACGCCGGGCGGCAGTGCGGCAAACTACCTTGCACCGGCCTTTTGCACCGACAGCATGCGCTCGACATAGCGCGCGATCAGGTCGATTTCGAGGTTGACGAAGTTGCCGGCGCGCAGGTGCTTGAGGGTGGTGGCGAACATCGTGTGGGGAATCAGGTTGATCGAGAACCGGCACACAGGGACAGGGACGGCGCCATCGTCCCTGTCGTCGACCCGGTTGACCGTCAGCGACACGCCGTTCACCACCACCGAGCCCTTGAAGGCGAGGAATCTGGCCAGTTCGCGCGGGGCGTCGATCACCAGCTCCCATGATTCGCCGACCGCCTCGAAACGGTGCACCGTGCCCAGCCCATCGACGTGGCCAGACACCAGGTGGCCGCCCAGGCGCTCGGCCAGGGTCAGCGCTTTTTCGAGATTGACTTCGCCGATGCTGTCCAGGCCCGCCGTGCAGTTGAGGCTTTCGCGCGAGACGTCGACGCAAAAGTTGGTCGCGGTCTTTTCGACGACGGTCATGCAGGCGCCGTTGATGGCGATCGAGTCGCCCAGCGCGACGTCGGCCAGCGACAGCGCGCCGGCATCGATGTCCAGGCGCACGCCGGCGTCCAGCCCGCCTTCGAGCGGCTTGACGCCGGCGATTTTTCCAACGGCAGCGACGATTCCAGTAAACATGCGTGCTTTCTAACTAAAATGAATGAATGAATCGTGCAAGGATACGCAAATCTTCGCCGACCTGCTTGACCGAGTGGAATGCAAGGCGCTGGCGCTGCTCCAGCGAGGTCAAAGGCCCGAGCGCGAACATCCCCTGCGCCTCGCCGATCAGGCTCGGCGCCAGGTACACCAGCAGCTCGTCGACGCAGCCTTCGCGGATCAGCGAACCATTGAGCTTCGCGCCGGCCTCGACGTGCACCTCGTTGATCGCGCGCCGGCCCAGTTCGCGCATCAACGCCGCCAGGTCGACCTTGCCGGCCGCGTTCGGCAAATTGAGCACGTCGTGGCCGGCCGCGCGCAAGGCCGCCGCCTTGGACGCATTGTGTGCATGTTCGCCAGCGGCGACGATCCAGCTTGGGCTGCCTGCCAGCACCTTCGCGTCAAGGTCGATGTCGAGATTACTGTCGACAATCACGCGGCGCGGCTGGCGGCCGGTTGCCACCGCCCGCACGTTCAACTGCGGGTCGTCCGCCTTGACGGTGCCGATGCCGGTCAGGATGACGCAGGCGCGCGCGCGCCATGCATGGCCGTCGGCGCGCGCCTGCGGCCCCGTGATCCACTGGCTGTGGCCATTGTAGAGTGCCGTCATGCCGTCGAGGCTGGCCGCCGATTTCAGGCGCACCCACGGCAGGCCGCGCCGCATGCGCGAGAAAAATCCGATGTTCATCTCGTACGCCGCGTCGGCCATGACGCCGCAAGCGACGTCGATGCCGGCTTGCGCCAGCTTCGCCAGGCCCTGGCCGGCCACCAGCGGGTTCGGGTCTTCCATCGCGGCGACCACCCTGCCCAGGCCCGCGCGCACCAGCGCGTCCGAGCACGGCGGCGTGCGGCCGTGGTGGTTGCATGGCTCGAGCGTGACGTAGGCGGTGGCCCCGCGCACGTCGTTGCCGCGTTCGCTGGCGTCACGCAGCGCTTCGATCTCGGCATGGGCCTGGCCGGCTGGCTGGGTGTGGCCGGCGCCGATGACGACGTTGCCCTTCACGATCACGCAGCCGATGCGCGGATTCGGCGCGGTCGTATACATGCCTTTGGCCGCCCATTCGAGCGCGAGTAGCATGCCATCGGTGTCGTTCAGTATCTGCAAGCTTGCCTTGTCTATGGTTGGTCGTCGCTTACGCGTCAGGGCCGGTACAACTGGCGCCATCGCGCGCCGGGTCGCACAAGCGGGCGCGGCCCAGCATATTGATCTTGATGCGGCGGATTTGATTGTCCTGCACCAGCGACAGCGTACCGAAGCGCGCGGCCTGGCTGCTGGTGTCGGAGCAACTGCGCCCCATACTATTATAAGCAAGATAGGACGCGCCCTGTTGATTGGAAAATGCGGCCTTCACCGTGATGCCCTTGGCCGGCGCGCCATAACGCATGATGACTTCCTCACCAAAGCCCGGCCGGCGATCGCCGTCCCGGTCGACGAACACTACCCAGCCGCCGCTCCAGTCGCGCCCCGCAGCGTCAAGCGGGACCAGCTGCACGCGGCGCCCGCGCGCGATTGCCTGGGTGCGCGTCAGGTCGATCGCGCCGAACAGGTCGTTGGTGGCCGCCTTCAGCTGCTGGGCGCGGATCATTTGCCGGTAGTCGGGCAGCGCGACGCCGGCCATCACCACCACGATGGCCAGCACGACCAGCAGTTCGGCCAGTGAGAAGCCGCCTTTGGCACCCTTGTCGCTTTCTTTCCGCCTCTCTCCGCACACCGCGCTCATGGCCAGCACCGGTCAAACGGGCCGCTGGCCTTGCGTTCGCCGGCGCTGTCGAGGGTCAGCGTTTCGCAGTCGGCATCTTTGAAGCCGGCATCGACCTTGCCGGTGCCCGGTACGGCTTGTACCTCGACGCACTGCGCCAGGCTCTGCCCCGGGCAGGCGCGGGCGCGCAGCTCGTAGGCGCTAAGCTGGGCCGATGTGCCGGACCACCATTTGAATCGTTTCTCTTCAAGGTCGAGCGAGCTGGAGTCGAACGCGATGTAGGTGTTGTGGCTGGTATAAAAACGCTCCTGCTGCCCGATCGCTTCGATCAGCGCGATCTGGCCTTCGGTGCGGCGTGTCTTGGTGATGTAGCCGGCATAGGTCGGATAGGAAACCATAGTCAATATCGCCAGGATCGCCAGCACCATCAGCACTTCGACCAGGGTAAATCCGGGCCAGTATGTGAGTACGCGCTTCATTTCTGTCTCCTTGGTTCGTCAGTTTATTTTTTGGCGGCGTCGTGCAGTTCCTGCCAGTTCGCCACTTCGCGCCAGCTGAGCCGGCGCGCCGGCAGCCGCACGTCGACCCGTTGCACATCGGCCGCACTGCCGTCGCCCGCCAGGTGCAGCACGCCGAGCGTGCGGGTAGCGCCGGCGCCGCCGGTGGCGCCGCGCGGCCCCGTGCCGGCGCCAAGCTCGAGCATCATCGGCAAGCCAGCGGGCGTCGCCCGCGCCAGAACGCCGGTTGCCGCCTCGCTGGCCGCCACGGCGCCGGCCTTGAACGCGAAGCCGCTCAGGGCATCCAACACGTAGGTGCGGGTGGCGGCGTTGCAGGCGTCCGATGCGGGAACGATGGTCGTCGCCAATACAGTGCCTGAGGCCAGCACGGCACTTGCGGCAAGCCGTTCGCCGTCAACGCGCGCATGCGGAAAGTCGACGTACCAGCCTTTTTTCGCACCGGCGCCGCTGTAGGCGAACTCGTCGCCCTTGATGGTGTAAGCCTGGTTGCCGGACAGGGTGCGCTGCGCCAGCTCGCTGCGCCCGTTCACGCTCGATGTCGTGCTATCGCGCACCGCATAAAACGACTGCGGCGCGAAGCCCTCCGGCCGCAGGTCGGCTTCCTCGATCAGTTTTCCGGTGCCGAACAACACCAGGTAGCCGCCGCCAGGCGCGAACACGACGCGCGGCGCATGGGTGATCGGCTGGCGCCGGCCGTTTTCATCGCGCGCCGTAAACACCGGCGTGCTGACGAACGGCGGCTTGCCGCTGAAGTCAAAGCGCCACAGCCGGCCTTGCAGGTCGCCGGCGTAGGCATGGCGCACGCTGCCGTCGCCCGCCAATACCAGCGCCGGTGGCGCCAGCGCGTTGGCTTGGGCCGATTCCGCCGCCGGTGCATCGAGCCTGTAATAATTGACGCCTTCCTTCCACGCTTCCTTTGCCGGCTTGTCGAGCGCGAGCAGGAACAGCGCGCCACCGGCGGGCGCGTCATCAGCATGGTTATTCAGGCCGCTCGGCACGATCGCAAAGTAGCGGTACCGCGGTATGCCGGCCGCCTCGCCGACCTTCAGTTTGGCGACCTGCGGCGGCGCGCCGACGTGGCCGATCGCCGGGTCGTGCGTTTCGGTAAATTCCCACAGCGCGCCCCTGCCGGCGGCAAATGCGGCCGGATCGCTGACGTCGAGCGCGAACACGCCGCGCGCGCCCATGCCCATGCCCGACACCAGCACCGAGCGCCACTCGCCGCTCAGTAGCGCTTCGCCCTGGCCGGCGCTGGCGTCGACGTAAGGGCGATGGCGGTAGCCCGGATCGCTCAGCTGTTTCAGGTACGGCAGCAGTGCGTTCGGCACGTAGGCGAACAGCTCGACGCCGTCCCGCGCGTTAAATGCATGCAGCATGCCGTCGTTGGCGCCGAGGTAGATCGCGCCTGCGCGCGCCTTGTAGCGCGCGTGGAAGCTGTCGTAACCCGGCCCCTGCCCTGCCACCGATGGCGCGCCCACCAGCAAGGGCGCGCTGCGAATGGCGTCGCCGAGCACGCTCGCCGCGCAAGAAGCCGACCAGGCGTTCACCGAAAACCTCGCCCTGGCCGTCGGCGTCAAGCCGGGCGCGTTCGACGGCGGGCAAACTGGCCCATGCGAAGGCGACCGTCGTGGTTAGCCCGTCGGTGTCGCGCGCCAACGTGTAGATTTTTCGCTCGTGCGGCGCCCTGTCGTTCAATAGCGCGCCGGCTTCCCACAGCGGCGCGGCGCCGATCTCGATGGCGCCGCCAGCGGCAATCGCCAGCGCGCGCGCTTCGAGACGACCGCTCCAGCCGAGCCTCTCGAAACCGGCCGCGACCAGCAAGCCAGCACCGGGTGCGGCCAGCTTGAACCCCGCTTGATGGCCCGCGCGGCAGCCCGCCTGCCCGGGCTGGCCGTCGGGCACCACCAGCGGCGGCGCCGCCTGCACAGCGCAAGCGCGGCAAGCCAGCAGCAATAGAAGCAACATCGGAAGCAATATCGGCAGCGACATCGGCAGCACCATTGGCAAGCGCTCAATCAAGGGCAGTCTCATTGCAAGCTGGCCGCGTTCGGCGCGACCTTCCGATAGAACGCCTGCAGCACCACGTGGGTGCTGTCGCGCGCGCCGAAACCGATCGCGGTGATGCGGTACAGGTTGCCGTTTGTTTGCCCGGCGTCTTCGCCTGCGCTCACCAAAGGCATCAGTTCGATGACGTAGCGCGGCAGCCTGGCCGGCAGTGCGCCTGCACCTGCCGGCAGCACGGCGCCGGTGAATGTTCCGTATGCAGTGGCGGCATCGGCCAGTTCCGCCAGTTGCCAGGCCGGCGCCGCCGGCACGTACGCGCACAGGCCAAGATTGGGGCCGGCTGGCCCCGCGCCGCAGCCATCGACGAAACCGAGGGCGCTGCCAGCGGCGAACCGCGCCGCGCGGGCCGAGGCGGGATCGGCGCCGCCTTCGATATCGCGCTCGGCATCCACCAGCCCCGCTTCGGCCCCCTGGAAGGCGAGGTGGCGGTCGCGCTCGATGCGGGCCGATTTTTCCGCGTTGAGGGCCGTCTGCGCGGCCGACATGCCGATGATCGTCAACGCCAGCAGGACGAACAGCGCCGTCAGCAACGCCGCCCCGCGGGTGCGATCGAAACGCGTCATCACTGCAGCTGCGCCGATGGATTGCGCAGCAGGACGGTCGAGGCGAACATCTTGCGAGCGCGCTGACGCGCTTCGCCCGGCAATTGCGCTTCGTCCAGACGCACGCCCGGATCAAAGCCGGCCGCAGCGAGGCTGTAGGCGCGCCCGAACAGGTCGAAGACCCTGGGTTCCAGGCCAGGCAAGCCGCGCCGCGGTGCGTGAATCACCAGCGCCACGCGGATGCTGGCGATGCGTTTCCAATGCGTGCGGCGCAAGCGCTCGCGTTCGCGCGCCTGCGGGTCGGTTGCCGTCGGCACCAGCGCCGCGTCGCGTTTATCGAGGACGCCGGCGTTGACGTATTCGTTGGCGACGCCGTCGGCCGGCGTGTCGGTGTCGAGCCCGTACAGGACCTGGAAGGTGTCGATGTTAGCGACGATGGCGTCCGCGCCCCAGCCGGCATTGCCGCGGTATTTGCAGCGCAGCTCGGCCTCGCCGGCGCCGTTGCGGGCGACGTAAAAAATGCTCCAGCCTTCTTCGTGCTGGCCGACGCCGAAGCCGGCGCAGTCGACTACGCTGCCGTCGCCCTGGCCCCGCTGCCGGCGCCGGCGAAGCGCACCGCCAGCACGTCGCTGCCGTTGACGGCGCTCCCAGGCGATTCGATGCCGTCGGTTGCGCGCGACAGCGTACGCGCGTCAAGCCCCTTGAGGTGCGCCGGCGCGGCGCCGAGGTCAAGGCTGGCCGCCTCGCGCTCCCAGTTGACGAAGCCGGCCTGGCGCGCGGCGCGCGTGACGATCTCGAGGGCAAAACGGCCGCTGTCGTCGAGCGCCGCCGCCTCGACCTGCGCAAGGTAGGCGGCGTTGGCCGACACCAGCATGCCCGCCGCCATCAGCAGCACCAGCATGCCGACCGTCAGCGCGACCATCAGCTCGACGATGGTGGCGCCGCGGGAAAGCTTGATTCGGTGTTTTATTTTGTGCTTCATTCCACTACCCCGGGCAGCGCGATGACCACGCCCGGCGCGGCGCCGCCGCCGGTCTCCTTGCCGCGCCAGCCGAGCTTGATGACGATGGGTGCGCCGCGGCTTGCACCGTCGCAGGCCCAGCGCAGCGCGCCGCGGCCGGCGCCCCACGCCCCGCTGTCGCGGCAGACGGCAACCCGCCCGCCGGGAAAGCGCTCGTGCAGCGCCTGGCGCACCTGGTCGATATCGGCCTCGGCCATTTGAATTGCGCCGCAGCCGGCGCCGGCCAGGCATTGCGGCGCGCTTGCCGGCGCGCCGTCGGTGGCGGCGTCGTAGCGCAGCTGCAGGTAAGGGTTGTCCGGGTCGGCGGCGCCCATCGGTTCAATGTTGGCGCGCATGCTGTCGGCAAGCAGGCCGGCCAGCCGCACGCCGTCCGACATCAGCCGCGATTGATGGCCGCTGCGCAGCGCCGCAAGCTGGGTGGCGCTCGCGCCCAGGATGCCGATGGTCAGCACCAGCAGCGCCACCAGCACCTCGATCAGCGTGAACCCGCCGGCAAAACGCACATGCAAAGGCGAGCGCACCACGACACCTCCGCAAGGGCAACGCTTGATTGACGCGCGGCGCGGCCGGCAGTTTTTACTGTCGAGCTTGCTTGCAGCGTATTGACGTGAATCGCCAAGCCATCACGTTATCAGGCGCGATCAGCTCAGCCATGAGGCGGCTCAACAGTGCGCGGCAGGCGGAAAAAGTGGGGGAAGTGCGGAAAACTACTTGCGCGGCTGCCCGACTTCGGCAATCGCTTCCTGGAATTCGGCCAGGTCCTCGAAGTTCTTGTAGACCGAGGCGAAGCGGATGTAGGCGATCTTGTCGAGCCGTTTGAGTTCCTGCATCACCAGCTCGCCGACGTAGCCGCTGTCGACTTCGCGCCGGCCGCTGGTGCGCAGATTTTCTTCGATGGTGGCAACCGCCGTATCGATCGCCTCGGCCGACACCGGCCGCTTGCGCAGCGCCAGCATCAGGCTGGCGCGCAGCTTGGCCGGCACGAACTCGGTGCGGCTGCCGTTCTTCTTGACGACGGTCGGCATCGTCAGCTCGACCCGCTCGTAGGTGGTAAAGCGCTTGTCGCAGCTGGCGCAGCGGCGCCGGCGCCGCATGGCGTCACCCTCCTCCGATACGCGGGTATCGAGGACCTGGGTGTCGTCATGCTGGCAGAACGGACATTTCATGATGGCGCCGGTGCGGTTGGTGGGCTGCGGGTTGGTTCCCTACGCGGCGTAGACCGGGTACTTGTCGGTCAGCGTCTTCACTTGCGCTTTCACGCGTTCGATGGTCGCTTCATCCGTCGGGTTGTCGAGCACGTCGGCGATCAGGTTGCCGACCAGGGTAGCGTCGTCTTCCTTGAAGCCGCGGGTGGTGAAGGCCGGGCTGCCGAGGCGGATACCGGACGTAACGAACGGCTTTTGCGGGTCGTTCGGAATGCCGTTTTTGTTGCACGTCATGTGGGCGCGGCCGAGGACCGCTTCGGCTTCCTTGCCGGTCAGGTTTTTGGAACGCAAATCGACCAGCATCACGTGCGACTCGGTGCGGCCGGAAACGATACGCAAACCGCGCGCGATCAGCGCCTTGGCCAGTGCATCGGCGTTTTTCAGTACCTGCTGCTGGTACTCCACGAACGACGGCTCGAGCGCCTCCTTGAACGCGACCGCCTTGCCGGCGATGACGTGCATCAGCGGACCGCCCTGGATGCCGGGGAAGATCGCCGAGTTGATGGCTTTTTCGAATTCGGCCTTCATCAAAATAATGCCGCCGCGCGGGCCGCGCAGCGACTTGTGCGTGGTCGAGGTGACAAAGTCGGCGTGCGGCACCGGGTTCGGGTACAAGCCGGCGGCGATCAGGCCGGCGTAGTGGGCCATGTCGACCATGAAGTACGCGCCGATTTCCTTGGCCACTTTGGCGAAGCGTTCGAAATCAATGCGCAGCGAAAACGCCGAGGCGCCGGCAATGATCAGCTTCGGCTTGTGCTCGCGCGCCAGCCGCTCCATCGCCGCGTAGTCAATGTCTTCTTCCGGCGTCAGGCCGTACGAGACGACGTTGAACCACTTGCCCGACATGTTCAATGCCATGCCGTGGGTCAGGTGACCGCCCTCGGCCAGCGACATGCCCATGATGGTGTCGCCCGGCTTGAGCATCGCAAAAAACACGCCCTGGTTGGCTTGCGAGCCCGAGTTTGGCTGGACGTTGGCCGCTTCCGCGCCGAACAGCTGCTTGACCCGGTCGATCGCCAATTGCTCGGCGACGTCGACGAATTCGCAGCCGCCGTAATAGCGCTTGCCCGGATAGCCCTCGGCGTACTTGTTGGTCAGTTGCGAGCCCTGCGCCTGCATGACGGCGGGCGAGGTGTAGTTCTCGGACGCGATCAGCTCGATATGGTCTTGCTGGCGCTGGTTTTCCTTCGTGATCGCCGCCCACAAGTCCGGGTCGACGTTGGCCAGCGTGTGATCTTTTGCAAACATGAAAAACTCCAATTGGGTATCGGTGCGGGCACCTGGCAGTGTGGAACGAATGAGGGAGAACGGAAAACCGAACAGGCAGCCTCATTGCGCGCTTCCATCGGTGGCTGCCCAGGCGAACGGCGGGTGAAATCTCACGTTCCCCAGTGGAAGCCCACTTTTCGCCGCCAGCCCTGAAGGGCTTCAGCTTTTCGCCAGTCACGTGAGACGTAATGGAGCCCAAATTGTAAGTTAAAGCCCAGATTTGGGCAAGGGAACTGCCATTTGCAAGGCAAACTTGTCAAGCGATCGGAGAATCTGGCTATTTCGGCTACAATTTTACGTCGCTTAACTTTTGGAACTTCGATCATGATCGTATTTATCACTGGCGCCTCGTCCGGCTTCGGCGCTGAAATGGCCCGCACCTTCGTCAGCCACGGCCACCAGGTGGTCATCAGCGGGCGCCGCAAGGACCGGCTCGACGCCCTCGCCGCCGAACTGGGCAACCTGGCGCTGCCGCTGGCGATGGACGTCACCGACAAGGCGTCGATCGACGACGCGCTGGCGCTGCTGCCGCAATCATGGCGCCAGATCGACGTGCTGATCAACAATGCCGGACTGGCGCTGGGCACCCAGCCCGCCCACGAAGCTGCGCTGGCCGACTGGGAAACCATGATCGCCACCAACTGCACCGGGCTGGTCACGATGACGCGCGCGGTGCTGCCATCGATGGTCGAGCGCGGCAGCGGGCTGATCATCAACCTCGGCTCGATCGCCGGCGCCTACCCCTACCCGGGCGGCAACGTGTATGGTGCCACCAAGGCCTTCGTCGACCAGTTCACCCTCAATCTGCGCGCCGACCTGGTCGGCACCGGGGTGCGCGCCACCAACATCGCGCCGGGCCTGTGCGGCGGTACCGAATTTTCCAACGTGCGCTACAAGGGCGACGACGCGGCCGCGTCAAAAGTGTATGAAGGCACCGTGCCGCTCAGCGCCCAGGACATCGCCGCCACCGCGTTCTGGATCGCCAGCCTGCCGCCGCACATCAACATCAACCTCATCGAGATGATGCCGACCTGCCAGGGCTTCGGGCCGATGACGATCAAGCGCGGCTGAGCCCGACCGGGCAGAGCTGCGTTTCACCACAGCAAAAAGCAGCAAAAAGGGGTCTGACCCGGTTTATAGGAAACTAATTTACGCCTTGTAACAAAATAGCGTCAAATGTGAGAAATTGTTACGGCGCTTGGCGCATGTTCCGGCGCTAACGTCTACTACCGACGCGTGGCCAGCCCGCCCCCCGCGGCCGCGCCGACTACCGTAGCCATGTACGCTGGGGTACAAACGGCTTTTAATTGGCGTAAAATGTTTCCCATCTATCACTTATAGCAGCTGACATGCCAACAGTCTTCACCTGGACGATCCGCGTCTATTACGAGGATACCGACGCCGGCGGCATTGTTTACTACGTCAACTATCTGAAGTTTTTCGAACGTGCCCGCACCGAGTGGCTGCGCGCCCTGGGCGTCGACCAGCACGCGTTGCTCGGGCAGCACGGCGCCATGTTTGTCGTCAAACATGCCGGTATCGACTACCATGCGCCGGCCAAACTCGATGACGTCATCACATTGACCTTGTCGATAGAAAAGCTCGGCCGGGCATCGATTCAATTCGCGCAGCAGGCTTGCTGTGGCGCCATTCTGCTGGCCAGTGCCCGCGTCAAAGCCGGCTGCGTTGACCGCGCCACCTTGAAGCCACGGCCTTTGCCCGACGCCGTGGCTGTTAAAATGCGGGCCGCCTGACGCTTACACCACCTTACAGAAAACCCGCCGCCCAATGAATGCAGCCCAAGACCTTTCCTTCCTGGCCCTGATCGCCAACGCCCACCTGATCGTCAAGCTGATCATGGCGCTGCTGCTGATAATTTCGCTGACCAGCTGGACCTATATTTTCCGCAAGATGTTCGCGATCCGCTCGGCACGCCGCCAGACCGAAAAATTCGAACGCAGTTTCTGGGCCGGCGGCAACCTGCACACCTTGCACCAGAGCGCGTCGAACAGCCGCGACCAGAGCGGCGCGCTGGCCCGCATCTTCGAAGCGGGCATGGGTGAATTCATCAAGGGCAAGCAGGCGGCCAAGGATGCGCTCGACATGGGCGCCGTGCTCGACAGCGCGCGCCGCGCCATGCGCGCCGCCTTCCAGCGCGAACTCGACGCCCTTGACATCCACCTCAATTTTCTTGCCTCGGTCGGCTCGGTGTCGCCGTACATCGGCCTGCTCGGCACCGTATGGGGCATCATGAACGCCTTCCGCGGCCTCGCCAACCTGCAGCAGGCCACGCTGGCGGCGGTCGCGCCCGGCATTGCCGAAGCCTTGATCGCGACCGCGATCGGCCTGTTCGCGGCGATCCCCGCCGTCGTTGCCTACAACCGCTTCACGCACGACATCGACCGCCTGGCGATCCGTTTCGAAGGGTTCGTCGAGGAATTTTCGAACATCCTGCAGCGCCAGTCGCGCTGACCGGGCCGGGAGACACAGATGGCTTCTTTTTCGAGTGGCATGCGCGGCGGGCGCGGGCGCAAATTCAAATCCGAGATCAACGTCGTGCCCTACATCGACGTGATGCTGGTGCTCTTGATTATTTTCATGGTGGTGCCGCCGGCCAACAGCCCGAGCGTGATCAACTTGCCGAGCGCGGAAAAATCGGCGCTGCCGCCGGACGACTACATCCAGATCGTGCTCAAGCCGAACGCGACGCTGTCGATCGGGGTCAACGGCAAGACCGCTACCGCGCCGCAGGACGTGCCGGACCGCCCCGCCCTGCTGCGCGCGCTGCGCGTCATGCACGCCAACCATCCCGAGTATCCGGTGATGATTGCGGGCGACCGCGACAGCAAGTACGACGACGTCATCCAGCTCATTTCGGAAGCCAAAAAAATGGGCATCAACCGGGTCGGACTGGCCACCAAGTGATGTTATTTCAAACGCTGATCCCGTCATGCCAATGACAGCTACCGCCGCTGCCGCCGCTGCCGCCACCACCGGCGCGCCCTACCGGGTGCCGCCGGAACCGAGCCGCTGGCCGTCGATCGCGCTGGCGGCGGCAATGCACGCCGGCCTGGTTGCGTTCCTGTTCATCGGCGTCAACTGGCAAAACACGGAACCGGTCGCGGTCGAAGCGGAAGTGTGGGACATGCAGACCCAGGCCGCCGCGCCGCCGCTGCCGACACCTCCTGAGGCGGCCGAACCGGCACCAGTGCCGGCGCTAACGCCCGAACCGGCGCCAAAAATAATCGAGCCGCCGATCGACAAGCCGGTCGCACCGAAGCCGCCCGACATCGCCCTCGAGCGCGCAAAGCGCAAGGCGGAAGAACGCCTGCTGCTGGATCAACAACGCCAACAGCGTCAGGAACAAAAGAAGCTGGAAGAAGCGCAGCTGGCGAAGCAAGAGAAAGCGCAGAAGAAGGCCGAGCAACTGGCTGAAAAAAGAGCGCAGGAACTGGCCGACAAAAAAGCCGAGGACGCTGAGAAAAAACTCGCCGACAAGAAGCTCGCGGAAAAGCAGGCGGCCGACAAGCTGGCCAAGGCCAAGTCGGAAGCGGCCGAACAGGCAAAGCTCGACAAGGCCCGCCTTGACGAGATGCGGCGTATCACGGCCGGCGCCGGCACCAGCGGCGAGGCGGCGCAATCGACCGCTTCGCGCATCGATACCGGCTACCTGGCCAGCATCGTCAGCAAAATCAAGAGCACCACGTCGTACCCGGGCAGCCTTGATGTGCCCGGCAACCCGAAGGTGGTGTTCAAAGTGGAAGAGTTGCCGACTGGCGAAATTATCTCCGTCAAGCTCGTCAAGAGCAGCGGCATCGCCACCTTCGACGAAGCAGTCGAGCGCGGCATTAACAAGGCGTCGCCACTGCCGAAGAAGAAAGATGGTACCGTGGCCCGCACAGTTGAAGTCGCTTTCTCGATGAAGGACCTGAATTGAGTGCGTTTGACTTCACGAACCCGGACAAAATTTACTTATGCGACCTATTCGACTCATGAACAAAACCCTCCCTGTTTTGCTGTTTTGCGCGGGCGTGTTCGCTGCCGCCGCCACCCCGTCCACCCTCGCGCAAGTGCGCGTTGAAATTGCCGGTGTCGCCAGCAACCAGATCCCGATCGCCGTTGCCGCGTTCGCCGATGAAGGCGTCGCCCCGGCCCAGGTGTCGGCCGTCATCAAGGCCGACCTGGAGCGCAGCGGTGTGTTCAAGGTGATCGACGCCGGCACCGTGCTGTCGGAAAGTTCGGCGATCGATTACGGCCTGTGGAAGTCGCGCGGCGCCGATGCGCTGGTGGTGGGCAGCGTGCGCCGCGGCGGCGACGGCCGCCTGGAGGTGCGCTACAAGCTGCTCGACACCATCAAGTCGTCCGAACTGTCGACCATGGCCAACACGGTCCAGCCCAAGTCCACCCGCCTGGCCGCCCACCGGATCGCCGACGACATCTACGAAAAGCTGACCGGCACGCGCGGCGCCTTCGCCACCCGCATCGCCTACGTCACGATGCACAACAGCCGCGACTACCGGCTTGAAGTGGCCGACGCCGACGGCGAAGGCATGGTCGTTGCCGCCTACGGCAAGGAGCCAATCATTTCCCCTGCCTGGTCGCCCGACGGCACTCGCGTCGCCTACGTCTCGTTCGAGGACCGCAAGCCGGTGGTCTACGTGCAGAACCTGGTGACGGGCGCGCGCAAGGTGGTTTCGAACGAAAAAGGCAGCAACTCGGCGCCGGCCTGGTCGCCCGACGGCACCCGCCTGGCGGTGACGTTGTCGAAGGATGGCCACTCCCAGGTGTATGGCGTGAACGCCGACGGCAGCGATATCCGGCGCCTGTCGAACAGCAGCGGCATCGACACCGAACCGCAGTTCTCGGCCGACGGCCAGAGCATCTATTTCACGAGCGACCGCAGCGGCGGGCCGCAGATCTACAAGATGGGCGCCAACGGCGGCGCTGCCACCCGCGTCACCTTCAAGGGCAGCTACAATATCAGCCCGCGCCTGTCTTCCGACGGCAAGACGCTGGCCTGGATCTCGCAGCGCGACGGCGGCTTTTCGCTCTACGCGATGGACCTGGCCAGCGGCCAGGAACTGCGGCTGGCCGAAGGCGCCACCGAACCGAGTTTTTCGCCCAATGGTAAATACTTGATGTATGCCACCAAGGGTGGCGGACGCACTGGCCTGGCCGTGGTATCGGTCGACGGCAGGGTCAAGCAGCGCCTGACGACCCAGGCAGGAAATATTCGGGAACCCAATTGGGGCCCGTTCATGAAATAGTTGTAAAACCCGGTTTTTTAAACAGTGATCAGGAGAAGAACACATGCGTCAATTTAAAAGTTTAGCTTTCATCGTTTCGAGCGCGGCCCTGCTCTCGGCGTGCAGCGCCCCCGTCAAACTGACCGATACGCCGGTAGTGGAACGCTCGACCGAACGCACCGCGCCGCCGGCGGCTGACAGCCGCGACATCCGCCCGGTCGAAACCGGCTCGGTCGATCCGCTCAACGATCCAAAAGGCGAGCTGGCCAAGCGCAGCGTCTACTTCGACTACGACAGCTATGTCGTGCGTGACGACGGCAAGCCGATCGTCGAAAAGCACTCCGCTTTCCTGAACAAGAACAAGGCGCGCAAAGTCCTCATCCAGGGCAACACCGACGAGCGCGGCGGCACCGAGTACAACCTGGCGCTGGGCCAGAAGCGCGCCGAAGCCGTGCGCCGTGCCATGGGCACGATGGGCGTGTCGGAATCGCAGATGGAAGCGGTCTCGCTGGGCGAAGAAAAGCCGAAGGCAATTGGCGCCAATGAAGCCGCGTGGGCCGAAAACCGCCGCGCCGACATCGTCTATTGATCTAAAGCCTGGCACTAAAGCCTGATACGGCCGATTGACAATCGGGCGGCATGCGGTGCAGACTGCATCCGCCCCGATTTTTTAGAAAGTCACGTCCATGAAACCAATTTCAACGTCCCGCCTTGCCGCTGTCTGCTTCGCGCTTGCCGCCTGGCTCCCGCTGCACGCGAGCGCAGGCCTGCTTGACGATGACGAAGCACGCAAGGCAATCCTCGATTTGCGCAGCAAGGTCGAGAATCTGTCGCGCGACATGAACGCCCGGATCGACACCAAATCGGACAAGCGTGCCGCGCTCGAACTGATCAACCAGCATGAGCAGACGATGCAGGAAATCGCGCGCCTGCGCGGCCAACTCGAAGTGCTGTCCAACGAGATCGCCACCTCGCAGAAACGCCAGAAGGATTTTTACGCCGACCTCGACGCGCGCATCGCCAAGCTCGAGCCGCGCCAGGTCAGCATCGACGGCAAGGAAGCCGAAGTCGATCCGGGCGAATTGAAGTCGTATGAAGCGGCGATGAAGCTGTTCACCTCAGGCGACTACAAGGTGGCCGCCAGCGCGCTGGCCGACTTCGTGCGGCGCCACCCGGATTCGAGCTACGCGTCGAACGCGCAGTACTGGCTGGGCAACGCCTACTATGCGCAACGCGATTACAAAAACGCGATCGCGTCGCAGGAAATCGTCACTTTGACCTACAAGGACAGCGCCAAGGCGCCCGACGCCATGCTCAACATCGCCAGCAGCTACGTCGAACTGAAGGACAAGAAGAACGCCAAAAAAGCGTTGCAGCAGCTGGTGGCGAAGTATCCCGAGTCGTCGGCGGCGTCGACCGCGAAAGACCGCCTGGCCGCGCTGAAATAAGCCAGGTTGCCTGACTCGACTGTTTAACTATTTGGGCGTGGACGTTTGACAGGATTGCCCGCGCCCCCTATAATATTGCTTCTTTCGGGTCGTTAGCTCAGCTGGTAGAGCAGCGGACTTTTAATCCGTTGGTCGCAGGTTCGAATCCCGCACGGCCTACCACGAATAAGTATCAAGCCCACGAATTTACGTTCGTGGGCTTTTTGCTTTCTGGCCGCTCTCTGGTTGCTCCGGAAAAGGTCCGGTCGCTGCCGGTCCGCATCGATATCGAAAATTCTTCTCATAAGGCAGGTCTAAATCTGGCCTGCCGCACAAAAAAAGACGCACTTCGCCGTGCTTATCGATTGTGCTGAATGGCTCCCGGTAATCTGTCGTACCCTGCCCTCGATTTTCCCCGCCGTCAAGTGTCTCGTGACGCTCCTGCTGAACCGCACCAGCAGCCGCCACCTTCATCGGTGACAATCAGCACATCGGGGGATTCGCTGAACTATGGACGTCGATGCGAAATGGCCATCGTTCTGATTAAAACTGGCCTGTCGGACGGGTCCACGCTAATTTAGCCTGATGGGACTGCGCCCCGGATCGGCGGACGCAATGCCCGCCCGGACGGAGCGGTATCGCCGCAAATATATAGATGAAATTAGCGGAAACGACAGTCAGAAGTGCCGCGAAGCTGTCGCGAACCACCGTCGATGGGGTTAAGGTGACACGGGCAGTGGGTTTCACTGGAAGTCTTTAGGATTTCCTTTAATTCGATCAGGTGCTCCGCTCCGCAAGTTCCCATGCCTTGAGTTCCATTGCTAGCCATCTCCGTTCTGACCACCTTGTTTCAAGATTTCGCCGCCCGACTATGCTCGACAGAATTTCTCCACGACGCCCGCCATTCCGATCATCCGACCGCATTCACACGCTGTCGCAAATTGCCGTTGCCGACGCTGGTCGCCATCATGCTGACGGGCATGAGCATTCAAGCCGAGCTGGACACCTTCTTCGCCCATCTGCGCCAACAAGCTCAGTTGGTCCACGAGGTGTCCGAGCAGGCGCTCTCTCAAGCACGCGCCAAGCTGCCGTTGACGGCCATCCCTCGACTCAAGGACTGGCTGATCGCGCGCGCCGAACAGGACCGATTTGTGCCGCGCTGGCGCGGTCTGCGCCTAGTTGCCGCCGATGCCTCGACGCTACGTTTTGGTCTGTGCGCTAGCCATCTCAAACGCGCCGCTCCCGCCGATTAAATCCTGTTCGACCTGTTTCTGCGGGGTTCCGACCTGATGCTCGCCGCCTCTGTGCACAGCGTTCAAGAGCGCGGTGAGCGACTGTTCCTCATCGAACATCTCGACTGGCTTTCCCAGGACGATCTTCTGCTGCTTGGTCGCGGCTATCCCTGCCGCTGGCTGGTGGCCGTGCTGAACCAGCGCGCCATCAAGTTCTGCATGCGGGTCGACAATACCGACGGTTTCGCCTGCGTGCGCGATTTCATGCGCTCGAGCGCGAACGAACGAATCGTCATGCTGCGCGCGCAGGACAAACAGGACGCGATCGATTATGAGTGCCCGCGCAAACCGCAGCGCGTGCGCTTGGTCCGCAACATCTCGCCGAATGGCGAGCAGCGAGTTCTGATGACTAAGCTGTTCGACGACAAGCTCTATCGGGCTAGCTGCTTCGGCGAGCACTGTCACAAGCGCTGGGGCATCGAGGAAGCGTTCAAACGGCTCAAGCACCGTCTCAATTTGGAGCACGTCACTGGATTAACTCAGCAGGCCGTGGTCCAGGATGTTGCCGCCAAAATCGTCTGCGACAACTTGCAGGCGCTGGTCGCGCTGACCGCCAAAGCCGACGCCGATTTGTCCTCCAACAAACGCATCAACCATGCATGCGCCCACACCGCGCTCAAGCCGCCGATGCCCGTCCTGCTCCTTGGAGGAGTGATCGGACGGAAGGTCGGCAAACTGCCACGGGGCTCGCTGAGCTTGATCGCTGGACGGACCTATCGACATCGCGAAAATCTCTCAAAACCGCGGAAACCAGGCCAAAAGCCACGCAAGGCAATGAATCAGAAAAATTGCTGAAATAGGCTAACTTGGGTGGATTGAGGCGACCTCCCACTCAATGAGGCAAGCCCAGCCTGACCTATTCGACCGTGAACACTTTGTACGAGGTCTGAGCCACGGATTTGAACCTCTTGGCGCGGCCCGCCGTACCCGACATAGAAAGTCACCTGACGATAGAGATAGGGCTTGATGTATAGCAATTCCTCCATGGTGTGCCGCAGCCACACTTGCCTTCGCACCACTAACTTATTTTTCGGAGGCAATATGGCAATCGACGCTTACCTACAAATCGACGGCATCAAGGGCGAGTCTCAAGATTCCAACCACAATGTCTGGATCGAATGCACTTCGGCACAATGGGGTGTGACGCAGCCAAAATCTGCCACTGCATCGACTGGCGGGGGCCACACCGCTGAACGCTGCGAGCACAAGAGTATTGCAATCACCAAGCTTGTTGATTTGGCCTCGCCGGTACTGATGCAGACTTGCTCGATGGGAAAAACAATTCCAAAGGTTAAACTCGAGTTCATGAGGGCCGACGGCCAAGGCAAGCCCGTGAAGTATTATGAAATTGAACTCGAAAATGTCCTTATCGGCGGTATTAACCAGTCTGTCTATGAGGGCAACGTTCTGCATGATTCCGTCGAGCTTAAATTTTCGGTGACTATTTAGCCGCTATGCAGCGAGCCGAATTGGATCGCCATTGAAGGCGCGCCGCAAGACGTCGAGCATGCCGTGGCCTTGTTTGCGCAGCGTGTCGAGGCAGGAGCGGATGACGCAGAAATTCTCGGCGCCGAGTACGGTACGGAAGCAGCCGGATATCTTCTGCTTCACTTTGGGCATACGCACGGCACGCTCACCGATATTGTTCGTGAACGGGACGGCGTGGTCAGCGATGAACAACAGAACGGCATCAGCGTAGAGCCGGAAGCGTTTGAGCAGGTTAAAAGCGACGGACTGCTTGACCGGCCCTC
>NZ_PDOB01000043.1 GCF_002760665.1 Massilia psychrophila
TCATGAGCGCTGACTACAATACGTACACCAGTAACAACCCGAACGTGTTCCATCGTTATTGGGATGGCAGGTCGGCTGGCGTGACGCAAAGCTATACCGGCTGGAAGGGCTGGGGCGGCCAGGATGCACACTCGACCATCAATGGGCGTTAATCGCCGCTAGCGCGACCCGGTCTTTCGCGACCCGGTCTTCCCCGATCATTCGCATGGTCATTTATCCCGACCGAAAAAATCCGCGGAAACGCGGAATTTTTTCGGCTGGGGTTTTATTTTCAAAAATTGTGCCGAAAAGAACGACATCAGGATCGCCCCGAGGTTCTTCGCAGCGGTTTTGGCCCGGCCGTTTGGCGACAGTCTTCTTCGCTGCGTACCGAACGTCCTGGTGCTTTAGCGTTATCATGTGCGCTTCGGTTGTGGTCGCCCCAAGACTTTGCTTCAGATTTTTAATTTTGTGGCAACCGTGAATTAAAACAGGTGAGAAAACGTGAATTCAAATGAACCCTGAGCGAGGCCAGAGAACCGCTCCCCAAAGTGAAGAAACGCCGAAAGCGGTGGCCAACAAAGGGCGCCGCCTCTCTGTCGCTCCGATGATGGACTGGACTGACCGCCACTGCCGCGTATTCCATCGCCAGATCACCCGCCATACCTGGCTGTACACCGAAATGGTCACCACCGGCGCGCTGGTGTACGGCGACGTCGAACGCCATTTGCGCTTCGACGGCGAAGAGCATCCGGTGGCGCTGCAACTGGGCGGTAGCGATCCGGGCGACCTTGCAAAAAGCGCCAAGCTGGGCGAGCAGTGGGGTTACGACGAGATCAACCTGAACTGCGGCTGCCCGTCGGAGCGGGTGCAAAAAGGCGCTTTCGGCGCCTGCCTGATGGCCGAGCCGGCCCTGGTGGCCGATTGCGTCAAGGCGATGCGCGACGCGGTGTCGATCGACGTCACCGTCAAGCACCGCATCGGCATCGACAAGGTCGAGGACTACAGCTTCGTGCGCGATTTTGTCGGCACCATCGCTGCCGCCGGCTGCAACACCTTCATCGTCCACGCCCGCAACGCCATTCTGAAGGGATTGTCGCCGAAGGAAAACCGCGAAATCCCGCCGCTCCGGTACGAGGTGGCCTATCAGCTCAAGCGCGAATTTCCCGGCCTGGAGATCATCATCAACGGCGGCATCAAGACCTCCGACGAGATCGCGCTGCACCTGGAACACGTCGATGGCGTGATGATGGGGCGCGAGGCGTATCACAATCCCTACGCGATGGCTGAATACGATGGCCGTTTCTACGGCGACGACACGCCGGTAAAATCGCGCCAGGAAGTGCTGGCGGCGATGATTCCCTATATACAAGCGCAGCTCGACGCGCACGCCGCGCGCGGGCTCAAGCTGAACAGCATCACCCGCCACATGCTCGGCCTGATGGCTGGGCTACCCGGCGCCCGGAGTTTTCGCCAGGTCATGTCAGACCCGAAAAAGCTGGCCGGCGCCGATCCGCGCCTGTTGCTCGAAGCGGCAGCCCGCATGCAATCAAGCACCGCTGCATAGTCACCATGATGGGGCCACCTGGCCCCATCATGGTGACGTTCCTTTTTTCTTCTTTTTTCTTGCCCCCCAGCCTCACCATTCCCCGCATCCTTTGCATCAAGCATGACTGATTTGTTGCAGCCCCTCCGCCAGTTTAAAATTTCCCTAAAGAAACAACTCAAAAGAGTGACAAACTGCAAAAAGCTTGCTTTGAGGCAAAAATTGCCACTATAATTCTTTTTCTGCTTTTTTGTATCCGACAATTGTTTTTCGTGCAATATATTGTTTTTTTGAAACAAGTTGTCCTGGTTCTACATTTTTGTATCCGCAGTCATATTTTGATCTATCCTGAAAGCAATTTGTGCAATTTGCAATTATCTGCATGCACACCACGCTTGGGTTGCGCGAAATTATTAGTTTCGCGAGCGAATTCAATTAAATCTTTGATGAAAATATACGCGAAATGAATTTAACAAACATGAACGTGGGAACGCGGCTTGGCCTCGGTTTCGCCTTGGTCCTGACCTTCCTGGTGGCCGTAACGATCACTGGCATCCTGCGCATGGCGCAGATCCAGGACCGGCTCGACCGCGTGGTTGGGGTTAACAACGTCGTTACCCGCCTCGTCATCGACATGCGCGCCAATGTCAACGACCGCATCAGTTCGCTGCGTATCCTTACCTTGATGTCGAGCCCGGACGAGATGGAGGGCGATCTTGCCCGTTTCAAGACGATGACAGGGAAGTACGACGAAATCGAGAAAAAACTGACCGACAAGTTCGCAATCGAAGCGTCGCCGGCGGAAAAAGCACTGCTCGCCCAGGTCAAGGAGAGCGAGGCGGTGACGATGCCGGCGATCGCCAAGGCGTCGGAATTGTGGCTGGCGGCCAAGGCGGAAGATGCTACCCGCGTGATGATCAAGGAAATCCGTCCGGCGCAGAAAAAATGGATGGATTCGCTCGAGCAACTGGCGACGCTGGAAGACAAGCTTAATATCCAGAGCCAGGTCGATGCCGAGGCGGCGTTTGTGAACGCCCGCAATTTGATGTTGTTGATGGGCCTGTTGGCGGTCGGCATGGGCGTGCTGGCGGCAGTGCTGATTACCCGCGGCCTGCTCAAGCAACTCGGCGGCGAACCCGATTACACGGCAAAAATTGCCGGCTCAATCGCCCACGGCGACCTGTCGATCGCGATCCATACAGCAGCGTCCGACAAGGGCAGCCTGCTGGTCGAAATGAAGGAAATGCGCGACAGCCTGGTCAGCATCGTCGGCCAGGTGCGGGTCGGTACCGAAACGATCGGCACGGCATCGCGTGAAATCGCGGCCGGCAATATCGACCTGTCGTCACGTACCGAAATGCAGGCCAGTTCGCTGGAGAAAACGGCGTCGGCGATGGAAGAACTGACCTCGACGGTGAAACAGAACGCTGACAACGCCCGTGAAGCCAACATGCTTGCCGCCACCGCGTCCGACGTCGCGCGCAAAGGCGGCGCCGTGGTGTCGCAAGTGGTCGACACGATGGGCTCGATCAACGCCTCGGCCAACAAGATCGTCGACATCATTGGCGTCATCGACGGCATCGCATTCCAGACCAACATCCTGGCGCTCAATGCGGCAGTGGAAGCTGCGCGCGCCGGCGAGCAGGGCCGCGGCTTTGCGGTGGTTGCCGCGGAAGTGCGTAACCTGGCCCAGCGCAGCGCGGCGGCGGCAAAAGAAATCAAGACCCTGATCGGCGATTCGGTCGAGAAGGTCGAACGCGGTAGCAGGCTGGTCGGCGAGGCCGGCGTGACGATGGATGAAGTGGTGGCCAGCGTCAAGCGCGTCACCGACATCATGAGCGAGATCGCCAACGCCAGCCAGGAGCAAAGCGCCGGTATCGAACAGGTCAACATGTCGATCATCGAGATGGACAGCATGACCCAGCAGAACGCGGCGCTGGTCGAGCAGGCTGCCGCGGCAGCGCAGAGCCTGCAGGACCAGGCAAGCGAACTGGCCCACGTTGTCAGCATCTTCAAACTGGTCGAAGGCGAGGAAACCTACGTGGCGCCGCAGTCAGCGATGGCCACGGTGGCCAGGCCAGCCAAGCCGGCGCGGTTGCGCGTCACCAGCGCGGTGGTGAGAAAGCCGGCGCCGGCCGCCTCTAAGCCAAAGAAAGCCTTGGCCACGGCCAGTAACGACGAGTGGGAAGAGTTTTAAATCCTTGCGGTCGTAATAATTATTTTCTTTACCTTTTTTGCTACAGAAATGGAAATTGAAACATGAACAAGCTTTCTATCAGCATCGTCGCAGCCCTGTTGTCGAGCGGCGTTTGCAGCATCGGTCTTGCCGCCGAAGTACCGGCGACCTTGGATGCCAAAAACTGCAAGGCGGAGTATCCGAAAGCATCGTTGATGAATGAAGAGGAAGGCGCTGTAACGTTGGCGTTCCTGGTGTCGACCGACGGCAGCGTCGTCGATTCGAAGATCGAGAAGACCAGCGGTTTCAAGACCCTGGACAAGGCAGCAATGAAGGGCGTGAGCGCATGCAAGTTCAAGCCGGGTACCAAGGACGGCGCCCCGGCGCAGACCTGGGCCAAAGTCGATTACGTCTGGAAGCTTTGACCAATTAACAATTTAATTATTGGAATGACTGGTATGTCTACAAATCCGCGTTATCTGAAAGTGCTTGCAGCCCTGGTGCTGTCCGGTGTGTCCGTCGCTGTGGTGGCCGCTGAAGTTCCGGCAAGCTTCGATCCCAAGAATTGCAAGACCGATTATCCGAAGGCGTCGCTGATGAACGAAGAGCAGGGCACGACGTCGATGTCGTTCCTGGTCGCGCCGGACGGCTCGGTAGTGGAATCGAAACTGGAAAAGACCAGCGGTTTCAAGAGCCTGGACAAGGCAGCGATCAAATCGCTGAGCGCCTGCAAGTTCAAGCCTGGCTCCAAGGACGGCGCGCCGGCGCAGACCTGGACCAGGGTCGATTACGCGTGGAAGCTCGATTAAACGGTAGATAATCCCACCGCCCGGCCGCCGAGCGCGCGGCACCGGGGGTGTCCCCGCGTTCACAAGGCGTCGTATACGTCAGGCGCGCCAGCCCGTATATTGTGCGCATGCAAAACGCCCTCCTGATCGCCGCAGCCTGCCTGCTCGCTCTGTTCTCGACCATCGGCGCATCGCTGCCGTACCCGGTCCTGCCGCCGCTGTTCGCCGCCGACGCCCCCAACAGCCTGAACCATTTTCTCGGCCTGCCGCCAAAGCTGCTGTTCGGCATTGCTCTGACCATCAATCCGTTCGGGCTGATGATCGGCTCAGCCTTGCTCGGGCCGCTGTCGGACCGCTTCGGCCGCCGGCCGGTTCTGCTCGCCACCGCGCTGGGCGGCGCTGCCGGCCATGCGCTCACCGCATACGCACTGGTGCTCGAATCGTATCCGCTGTTTATCGCCGCGCGCTTTATCACTGGCTTACTTCAAGGCAACGGTTCGGTCGCCCGCGCGATGCTGGCCGACCGCCTCGAGGGCGACCTGCGCCTGCGCGCATTTTCGTGGCTGAACGGGGCGTTTTACATGGGCTGGCTGGCCGGTCCACTGCTGGCCGGCTTTACCCTGGCCTGGGGCATCACCACGCCGTTCTGGGTGGCGGTGTGCGCACTGGTGCTGATGGCGGCGCTGGTGGCGGTGGTGCTGCCGCGCGAGGCGCCGTCGAAAGCGACGACGTCATGGTGGCATGTGGCGCGCAACCAGCACTCGCTGAACCTGCTGCGCTATCCGGAACTGCGGCGGCTGTTCATCGTGCAGCTTGCCTTTAGCTGCGGCGTCACCGCGTTCTACGAATTTTATCCCTTGTGGCTGGTGGAAGTGCCCGGTTTCGACGCCCGCGGCATCGCCTGGATCACTGCCGGCCTGTGTGCGTTGATGACGTTGACGTCGCTGGCCTTCGCCGGGCGCCCGAGCGCCATCGCGCCGCTGCGGCGGGCGGCCTGGAATGCATTCGGCGTGGCGGCGGCGGTGGCGCTGGTAGCGGTTGGCAACGTCTGGCTGGGGCTGCTGGCAATCATCTTGTTTGGCATCCCGAACGCGTTCTACAACGCCATCGTGCCGGGCTGGTGCGCGGATCGGTTCGGCGGCTACGGCCAGGGCGCGGTGATGGGCCTGCTATCGACCATCTTCTGCATCGCCAATATCCTGATGGCGCTGGCAGGCTCCGTGCTGACCTTGATCGATACCCGACTGGTGCTGCTGCTGGGCGCCGCGCTGTCGGCCTGGGCCGGCTGGCGGCTGCAGGGCTGGCGCGTGCAGATGGCGGCGCCCGCTGCAGCCGGCGGCCTGAGCAAATAGGGACTGGCGCTACCTCGCTAATACTCCGGTGATATTATTGACTCACAGACATTCCGGCCGCGGCTGGTGCGTCAACGCCTTTTCGAATTGCCGATAACTACGATGACTTTAGAATATTCCAAACTTAACCATGTGCTGCGCGTGCCGCTGGCAGCCGAGGTTCATTCGCGTCCGTTCCTCAAACTCGACGCGCCTGAAGCGATTACCCACCTTGCCGTCTACCGTGACAGCGAAGCGGGGCCGCCCAACGGCAACGCGCTGATCCAGCAAGTAACGCTGGCACAGTTCTGCGCCCATTTCGGCGTCGCCCCGCCGGTGGCCGGAGCAAACTATTTTTATCACGACTTCGGCCGCTTCCGGCTGAAATGGGAATGCCACACCGAGTTCGCCACCTATACCTTCGCCGCGCCGTCGCGCGAGGCGAAGTCGATCGACGAGGCATTCGCCTACATGCCGCTGGCCCACCTGCCGCAGCAATGGCTGGCCAGCTTGGCCGGCCGCCTGATGGTGGCGGCCCACGTGCTGCTCGAGCGCGGCGAAAGCAGTGCGCTTGACGTCCAGCATGCCTTCGAGGGCTCCATGCTGGTCGGCGGCAGCGTCATGCAGGACGCGCAGCTGTGGACCGATTTCGCCATCCAGTCCGACGGCTTCAGCCGCTTCGTGATCCGCGACGCCGGCATGCGCGCGCAACAGGCGGGACGGCTGGTGCAGCGGGTGCTGGAAATCGAAACCTACCGCATGATGGCGCTGCTCGGGCTGCCGTCGGCGCAGCAGGCCGGGATCGTGCTCAACGCGGTCGAGGCCGAACTGGCGGCGCTGGCCGGCGCCATGGTGGCCACCGATGCGGCGCCTTCCGCGCCGCTTGACGCGGCCGGCTCCGACCAGGCCCTGCTTGACCAGATTACGCGCCTGGCGGCGCGGCTGGAAAAGCTATCGCTCGACAACAGCTACCGCTTTTCGGCATCGAAAGCCTATTTTGGGCTGGTCAAGGCGCGCATCGAGGAGTTGCGCGAGGTGCGCCTCGAGGGCGTGCCGACGGTGGAAGAATTCATGGACCGGCGCCTGACGCCGGCGATGAACACGTGCGACGCCACGGCCGCCCGCCAGGATGCGTTGGGCCGGCGCATCGCCAATACCAACGACTTGCTGCGCACGCGCGTGGGCATCGTGCAGGAAATGCAGAACCGTCAGATCCTGCAGTCGATGAACACGCGCGCAGCCCAGCAGCTGCGGCTGCAGCAGTCGGTCGAAGGCTTGTCGGTGGCGGCGATTTCGTACTATGTGATCGGGCTGATCAGCTACCTGGGCAAGGGCGCCAAGGTGCTCGGCGTGCCCGGCAATCCGGATGTGATGGTGAGCGTGCTGGTGCCGGTCGTGGCGGCTTGCGTGTGGCTCGGGCTGCGCTACATGCACCGGCGCATGCACGCGTAACGGCGCGGCAAGGTAATCGGCAGCGTGCTTGCGGTGGCGGTGCCCTGGCGCCGCCGCGTCGATCGGTCAGGGCGGGTTGCGCCCTGAGCCGCTGTAACGTCCAACCACCTTGCCGGTGGCGGCGTCGATCGTGGCGGTAGCGGCAAACGGACCGGTCACGCCTTCAACCGGCACCGCGCTGATGCTGCCAAGCATGCCGCTGATGAGGAGCAAGGTGCCGAACACGCTCTACTCAAGCGCGATAGTACCCTCAAACTTCACATTTAGTTTAAGACCAGCAACTTCAAGAGTCATCGTCGCTGGAAACGCTTCATTTCCGTTAATCGCCTTCTCTGCCAGCGCGCGTGCGACCGCTTTCTCGATTTCGTTCTGGGAACTCACTCCCACCATTTTTAAAAACTTTCGCAGGCTCAGGTTAAAAGTTTCTTCGTCCATCGTTCATTCCTCCAGATATTGTTGACAACTACCGACAGCATCTTCCGACTTTAATGTACGCTATTGCCGCCGCTTTTGCGTGCGCAATTGACAATCGCAGTGGTTGGCATCTTGCCTACAACAAATTTAAAACTGCCATTTCGTCTTTCATCTCTCTGCTTGGCTGCTTGGTACTGTTCTGATTATGCTGCTGACCTCGGCACGACAAGATAAAAAACATCGACCACCGCCAAACCGAAAATTCGGGCTTGCCGGCTCATCTGCTGCCGATGTACGAGTCGAAGACCAACAGCAAAATACAAGTAATCGCGGTCAGTAACAGCAGCGCGCTGGAGTGCGTGGCAAGCCCAAAACCCCTCGGTTACATATGGTTACCTGAGAAACACCTTTCGCACAGACCGTTTTTGTGCCGGCGCGTTATCTTCATATCAGCGCAACCACATGCGCGCCCCCGGAGAACGGCATCGAAGGCACAACTACGCCAAGCCGCATTGACCCTGACAATGGTCAGCTTGGCAGCAGATGCCGCAATTGCGGGCCTTCTTCCGAACTCCCATGGCGCTGGCGCGCTGGCGCAGGCGCGTCAGGCGGTCATGACAAGCAGCTTCGTGCCGCGAGCTCAGCATTCTTGCTGAAATCGACGGTGGCTACGTTGGCAACGAAATCGCCCAGCGTAAGCGATAGCGCTAAATGTACTGCGTGTGCCCGTAGTTGTAAGCAACACGTGAATGTGAAGAATCGATACAACATCTAATATTTTTGGGAGCTGTCATGAAAAACAAACTTATCTGCACTATCGCCGTTCTCGTATTTCCGGCGGTAGCATTTGCCACCGAGTATCGAACCGTCGAGCGCCCGCGACAGGAGTGCTGGAATGAACAAGTTCGAACACAACCGCGTGGCGGCGACTACGGCGGCGCAATCGTGGGCGGCATCGCCGGTGGCCTCCTTGGCAACCAGGTGGGCGGCGGAAATGGGCGAACGGTTGCGACCGCAGTCGGGGCAATGACCGGTGCGATGGTCGGTGACCGGATGACATCATCGAACGGGGCAAATTACACGACAGCGCGACGCTGCCGTACCGTGGTCGACAGGGTTCAGGTTCCGGTGTATCGCGAGCCGGTGATTCGGCTAGTCGAACAGCCGCCGCAGTACGTGGAACAGCGTGCCTACTATGTTGACCGCCGCAACGAGCGCGACTACCGCTGGCAGGACAATCGGAATCGTGATTGGCGGGTAAGAGAGCACGAGCATGAACGCGAACATGATCGGAAGAGTCGCCGCCGGCATGAGCATCACGAACATGAAGATGATGATGACTGACCTGGCGATGTGTTGTCACCAGTTCTTGCATGCGATGTGCTAAATCGCCCCGGTGCAAGGTAGTAAGACGGTTTACTTTTTCCCCTAATTGGAGCGCGAACATGGGCGACTGATTTTGGTCATTTGACCTTTCGCAGCCGTCAGCAAAAGGTGTGACCGGGGTTCAGGTGAATGCGAAAACGGGGAAAATTGTTTCGCTCAAAAAGGCAACGCCTTCCCAGGAAATGAAGAAGGCAAAGGCCGAGAAAGCCGAAAAATCCCCGGCAAAATGCGCGGCGTTAGCGCCATTTAAAATATAGCAATCGAGCGCCTGTCGAACCATCGTGTCGACGGGCGTTTGCATTTGCGGACTCTTCCCAGATCGCCCCCTGCATGAAAATCCTGTTGACCTCGTAGCGCACCTCGTCACTTTGTCAGCACCAGTTCGCCAGGATTAAGTACCACCAACTTCTGCCAGTCTCCCCATCAGCGGCCAACTGCTCGAGCACACTGCGTTACTTTACTTTACGATACACTACGTCACATTCCGTACGTACACATTGCGAACTTCTAGTTCCTAATAATTCACATTTCTCCCATGCCTCTCGCACATGAGTTCTTCAGAAAGTGTTCAAATACCGCTTGAGACAGAGCGTTGGCCATGCCTCTCGCAAAATGAATTCTCGTATCTCCCGGTCCCAGAAATTGCGTTAAAGGCAGGCCTCATCGGCACGCGTCCCGGCTGGTCGTATCTTCGCGAAACAGTGAAACTGGAAGTGCGCGCCCGAATCAATTCGGCAGCCACTCGCAAATGGATTCCGTACTGGAACTCGACGCCTCTGCTAACGCGACTGGCCAACGCACAGCCTGGCGTGTTGAAGAAAATTTACCGGCCGTATCTGAGCGCTCGACTGAACTGTCAGCAGCGCCTCGCCGTGCTGACCTCACACTATGATTTCATTGCCAAGCGTGGCCTGGAAACCCTGGTGTTGCGCGCTGCACTGCGGTTAGTCCGGCTCGCAGAAATTTCGGGAAAATCAGGCAGCCTCTACCAACTTAAACTCGTCGCCATGGGGCAAATGGAACGCGAGGGTGAACTTGTTTTGCAGTTGCTCAGCAATGAGGTAGTAATTTACTCCGTTGCATTCACGTTTATCGCCGACGGCGTCACGCCGTTGGTAGCCATCGGGTGCTTGCAAGGCGGCCGCTCGGACTGTGCTCTTCAATAAATTAGTTTCGCCACCCGCGACCTGTTTGGCCTGCGCCCCAAAAGTTTGATGACGCGCTTAGTTCAGCAGATTGGACGCGAATTCGGTTGCGGCGACTTACTGCTCGTCGGAAATGCCAATCGCGTTATGCATCAACAGATTCGCAAAGGGCGGGTTTCGGCTAACTACGACGAAACGTGGGGTGAATTGGGCGCCGTATCCAAAGACGACGGCGACTACCTGCTTCCATGCGCGGAACTGAGTGAGCCCGACTTGGCCGCCATCGCGTCAAATAAACGTTCGGCGGCCAAGAAGCGTTTCGCACTTCTTGCGAGTACCGCGCACGACGTCTGCAGAGCACTGCAAACGCGCAGTACGGGTTTCACATTGGTTTCCGGCGACATGAACATGCGATCGGTGAAGACATCGGCGAACAGCTGGTGGAGCCGGCCGCTGTACCGAATCGAGCAGGCGGAGACGCTGAGTGCGGAGTGCGGAGTGCGCGTAAGAATCGGGGCGGCGTTCCCTGTACATGATTTGCCGGCGTGAAGACAGGGGCAAAATGGCGGGGGCGCGCCGATCACTGCGGGTACAACTAGCGTACAAGTGGCGCTGCGTAACGAGAGGAGGATTGGTAAAAAAAATGGCTACGGGCCTAAGCGCGTAACCATTTTTTTAGTACATATTCTTTGGGGTGGCTGATGGGGCTCGAACCCACGACAACAGGAATCACAATCCTGGACTCTACCAACTGAGCTACAGCCACCACTGTCCAACGTCTGTTCCAAAGCTTGCCCAGAACAGAGCAAGATTATACAAACATCTCGGGCAACTGGCAAATCTAATTGCTGATCACGCCGCATCGGCCGAGTGTATGCCGATTTCGACCGCCTGCACCGGCACCGCCAGCCCCAGCAGGGCAGTAAAAGCTGCCTGCAAGGCCGTCGCGCTGGCGCTGGTGTAGCCGGCAAGCAGCGCCGGTTGGCCGTCGTCTTGACGGTCGCTGCCGGCCGCGGCAAGCAGGCGGGCCAGTTGGCGTGCTACCGCTTCGCCGGTGTCGACCAGCACGATCTCGCGCGGCGTGGTGTTGGCGATGAGGTGCTCGATGGCCGCCTGCACCAGCGGGTAGTGGGTGCAGCCCAGCACCAGGGTGTCGGCGCCCTGGTCGAGCAGGGGCGTGATGTAGCGTGCCAGCATTGCCGCGGTGGCGTCGGAATCGAGTTCGCCCAGCTCGATCTGGCTGGCAAGCCCGGTGCAGCCTTGCAGCAAAAATTGTGCATTGCTCGACTGGCTGATCTGTTCGAGCAGCAGCTGGAATTTTTCGCCGGCCAGGGTGCCGTCGGTGGCAAGCACGCCGACCATGCCGTTGCGGCTGGCCGCGGCGCCCGGTTTCAGGCCCGGTTCGACGCCGACGATCGGCATGCCCGGATAATGCGCACGCAGCAGCTTGATGGCAGCGACGGTGGCGGTGTTGCAGGCAACCACCAGCGCCTTGGCCCCTTGCGCGACCAGGAAGCCGGCAATCGCCAGCGAGCGCTCGGCGACGGCCGGCTCCGGCTTGTCGCCATAGGGCGCAAAAGCGGCGTCGGCAAAATACAGCAGGTGCTCGCGCGGCAGCTGGGCGCGGATGTGGCGCAGCACCGACAGGCCGCCCACACCCGAGTCGAACACCCCGATCGGGGCGTTGGCCGTAGTCGCCATACCGGCTGCCCTAGGCAACGGTGACGGGGATCTTGCCGACGCTGCTCAAAGCTTCGATCTTCGCCGCCCATTGCTGCGGCCCGGTGGTGTGCACCGAGGTGCCGTTCGAGTCAACCGCGACGGTGACGGGCATGTCGACGACGTCGAACTCGTAGATCGCTTCCATCCCCATGTCGTGAAAGCCCAGCACTTTCGCGCTCTTGATCGCTTTCGACACCAGGTAGGCCGCGCCGCCGACCGCCATCAGGTAGGCCGACTTGTGCTGCTTGATCGATTCGATCGCCGCCGGGCCGCGCTCGGCCTTGCCGATCATCGCGATCAGGCCGGTTTTCTCCAGCATCATGTCGGTAAATTTGTCCATCCGGGTGGCGGTCGTCGGGCCGGCCGGGCCGACCGCTTCGTCGCGCACCGGGTCGACCGGGCCGACATAATAGATGACGCGGTTGGTGAAGTCGACCGGCAAGCTCTCGCCCCTGGCCAGCATGTCCTGGATGCGCTTGTGGGCGGCGTCGCGGCCGGTCAGCATTTTGCCGTTCAGCAGCAGGGTTTGGCCCGGCGTCCACGCGGCCACTTCTGCGCGCGTCAGCGTGTTCAGGTCGACGCGGGTTGATTTTTCGGTGTCCGGCGCCCAGTGCACGTCAGGCCAGGAGGATAGCGATGGCGGCTCGATGTAGGCGGCGCCCGAGCCGTCCAGCACGAAGTGGGCGTGGCGGGTGGCGGCGCAGTTCGGGATCATCGCCACCGGCTTGGAGGCGGCGTGGGTCGGGTACATCATGATTTTGACGTCGAGTACGGTCGTCATGCCGCCCAGGCCCTGGGCGCCGATGCCCAATGCATTGATCTTGTCGCACAATTCAATGCGCAGTTCTTCGGTCTTGTTTTGCGGGCCGCGCGCCTTCAGGTCGAACATGTCGATGTCGTCCATCAGCACTTCCTTGGCCATCAGCATGGCTTTTTCGGCGGTGCCGCCGATGCCGATGCCGAGCATGCCAGGCGGGCACCAGCCGGCGCCCATCTGGGGCACCGTCTTCATGACCCAGTCGACCAGTGAGTCCGACGGATTGAGCATGACGAACTTGGTCTTGTTTTCCGAGCCGCCGCCCTTGGCCGCGACCTTGACGTCGACCGTATTGCCGACGACGAGCTCCATGTGGACCACGGCCGGCGTGTTGTCCTTCGTATTTTTGCGCTCGAACTGGGGGTCGGCGACGATCGAGGCGCGCAGCTTGTTGTCATCGAAGTTGTAGGCCCGGCGCACGCCTTCGTTGACGGCGTCGGTGACGCTGCCTGCAAAGCCTTCGAAGCGCACGCCCATGCCGATTTTGAGGAAGACGTTGACGATGCCGGTGTCCTGGCAGATCGGCCGCTTGCCCTCGGCGCACATGCGCGAGTTGGTCAGGATCTGGGCGATCGCGTCTTTGGCCGCCGGGCTCTGCTCGGCGTCGTAGGCGCGCGCCAGGTGGGCGATGTAGTCGGCCGGGTGGTAGTAGCTGATGTACTGGAGGGCGGCGGCGACCGACTCGATCAGGTCTTCCTGCTTGATGACTGTCATGGGGTTCTCGTGAGCGTTAATGCGGTTTCGATTGATTCTGGGTGCCGATCATGATGCGGTCGGTGTAAGCGATGGCCAGGGCTGAGAACAGGAACACGGTGTGGATCACGGTTTGCGAGATGATCACCTCCATCGTGTACGCGCCCGCATTGATGAACGTTTTGAGCAGGTGGATCGACGAGATACCGATGATCGCCATCGCCAGTTTGGTCTTGAGCACTGACGCGTTCACGTGCGACAGCCATTCCGGCTGGTCGGGGTGCAGGTCGAGCCCAAGCCGCGAAACAAAGGTTTCATAGCCGCCGATGATGACCATGATGAGCAGGTTGGAGATCATCACGACGTCGATCAGGCCAAGCACGACGAGCATGATGGTCGTCTCGTTGAGTCTGGTCGGGCGGATAGCGCCGGGTACGGTGACGGCGTCGAGAATATGCTGCAGGGACGCGGCGTTGCCCATCACGGCGCCGATCAAGTCCTTCAGTTCTACCCAGAAATGGAAAACGTAGACGCACTGGGCCAGGATCAGGCCAAGGTACAGCGGCAACTGCAGCCAGCGGCTGGCGAAGATAAGGCGTGGCAGGAAGCCAAGCTGGGTCGGTAAATTGTCAACTGGTGGGACGGGCATCGGTGAAACTCCAAGGGAAGCGGATTCAAAGGCAAATTTTTCTTTGCGTCATTTTACACGCGTGGGGGCGCGTTGCCGATAAGAGCGAAGCGAAGGTAAAAGATTGGTAGAATCATCAATAAGGCGGTTCGCTCTCAAGCTGTAAGGGCTCAGTAAGCGGCAACGTCTACTGTCGTACAAAATTATTAAAGGAGACTAGCATGGCCGCCACAGACACTAATTTGCAGGAAAACCAGGGTTCTCACGAAAGCCGGGTATTCGCACCGTCGGCCGAGTTCGTGGCCAAGGCCACCATTTCAGGCATGCCAGCGTACGAAAAACTGTGCGCCGAGGCAGCGGCCGATTACGAAGGGTTCTGGGCCCGCCTGGCGCGCGAGAACCTCGACTGGCAAAAGCCATTTACCACCACGCTGGACGAATCGGACGCGCCGTTCTACAAGTGGTTTGCCGACGGCCAGCTGAACGCCTCCTACAATTGCCTTGACCGCAACCTGACGAACGGCAACGCCGACAAGACTGCGATCATTTTCGAGGCCGACGACGGCCAATCCACGCGCGCCACCTACCGCGAACTGCACGAGCGTGTCTGCAAGTTCGCCAATGGCCTGCGCTCGCGCGGCATCCAGAAGGGCGACCGCGTCATCATCTATATGTCGATGTCGATCGAAGCGGTGGCCGCGATGCAGGCCTGCGCGCGGATCGGCGCCACCCACTCGGTGGTGTTCGGCGGCTTTTCCGCCAAGTCGCTGCATGAACGCATCATCGACGCCGGTGCGGTCGCCGTCATCACCGCCGACGAGCAAAGGCGCGGCGGCAAGAGCCTGCCGCTCAAAGCCATTGTCGACGAGGCGCTGGCACTGGGCGGCTGCGAGACCATCCGCAACGTCATTGTCTACCAGCGCACCGGCGGCAACATCGACTTCACCGAGGGGCTCGACGTCTGGCTGCACGAACTGGTGGCGAAACAGCCGGCCGAATGCGAGCCGGAATGGGTCGGCGCCGAGCATCCGCTGTTCATCCTCTACACGTCCGGCTCGACCGGCACGCCAAAGGGCGTGCAGCACTCGACCGGCGGCTACCTGCTGTGGTGCGCGCTGACGATGAAGTGGACCTTCGACATCAAGCCGGACGACGTCTTTTGGTGCACCGCCGACATCGGCTGGGTCACCGGCCACAGCTACATCACCTACGGCCCGCTGCTGGTGGGCGGCACCGAGATCGTGTTCGAAGGCATTCCGACCTTTCCCAACGCCGGCCGCTTCTGGGACACCATCGCCAAGCACAAGGTCAGCATTTTCTACACGGCGCCGACCGCGATCCGCTCGCTCATCAAGGCGGCCGACGTCGACCCGAGCGTGCATCCGAAAAACTACGATTTGTCGAGTCTTCGCCTGCTCGGATCGGTTGGCGAGCCGATCAATCCGGAAGCATGGATGTGGTACTACAACAACGTCGGCGGCGGGCGCTGCCCCGTGGTCGACACGTTCTGGCAGACCGAGACGGGTGGCCACATGATCACGCCGCTGCCTGGCGCAACCCCGATGGTGCCGGGTTCGTGCACCTTGCCGCTGCCGGGCATCATGGCGGCGATCGTCGACGAGGCCGGCGCCGACGTGGCGAACGGGCAGGGCGGCATCCTGGTCGTCAAGCGGCCATGGCCGTCGATGATCCGGACCATCTGGAACAATCCGGAACGCTTCAAGGCCAGCTATTTCCCGGACGAGCTCGGCGGTAAATACTACCTGGCCGGCGACGGCGCCATCCGCAACAGCGACACCACCTATTTCACCATCACCGGCCGCATCGACGACGTGCTCAACGTCTCCGGTCACCGCATGGGCACGATGGAAATCGAATCGGCGCTGGTGGCCAATCCGCTGGTGGCCGAAGCGGCGGTGGTGGGCAGGCCCGACGAGACGACGGGCGAATCGATCTGCGCCTTCGTCGTGCTCAAGCAGGCGCGCCCGACCGGCGAAGAAGCGAAAAAGCTGGCGACGGAATTACGCAACTGGGTCGCCAAGGAAATCGGCCCGATCGCCAAGCCGAAGGAAATCCGTTTCGGCGACAACCTGCCGAAGACGCGCTCCGGCAAGATCATGCGCCGCCTGCTGCGCGTGCTGGCCAAGGGCGAGACCATCACGCAGGACATTTCGACGCTGGAAAATCCGGCCATCCTGGATCAGCTGAAGGAAGCTTCTTAAGCGCAACGGACCGCAGCGGCGACAAGCTCGCCGCGCTGTCGCCCACCGAGGGCAAGGTGCAAACCGATATGGCGGCGGATTTTGCTTTTCAATAATGTCGCGGTTGGCATCGGCCACGCGCTCGGCATGCGCGGGTTCGCGCGCGTCACGCTGATCGAAGCCGATACCTGACGGGCCGGCTGAAATGCCGGGAGGCGGGGAATGTCTTGGTACTCAACAGAATGTTTGTTATAATCTGGCGCTTCGTGAAAGCGAAGTAAGTGTTACAGGAGAGATGGCTGAGTGGCTGAAGGCGCACGCCTGGAAAGCGTGTATAGGTTAATAGCCTATCTGGGGTTCGAATCCCCATCTCTCCGCCAAGAATTATCGATTGATGTAAGTTATTGATCCTAAAGCGTTTTTCTACTTAATCAGCTCCTCAGTTGGAGTATAGATTTGGAGTAGGAAAGCGCTTTTTTTTTCGCCCCCATTTTTCCAGTCTAGATAGTTGTGTAATCTACAATAGACCTGTGTTAGCATCGCTTTCGTCCCTACAACGAACAGTGACACTCTGCGATCGCCGCCCGTCGAGACGAAAATCAACTCAAAGTTCCTCACCCGAATAGCAGAGCTTGCCCCTTGTGCGTCATTAAAAATTAGAGAAAAAATGATGGGTAGCGAAGCACCTCAACCTAGCAAGAACGCTAATCCAGATTTTCGAATGCGATTGCGATTTCGGGTGAAGATGAGTTTCTACTCTGACAATTCGGAAGAGTCCGTTGTAGTCGATGGTCGTACGGTAACGCTTAAAAAGCTTATCGTAGCTACCAGCTGCAGAAATCGAGTGAATCTACAGCCTTAACAATTAAGTCATTTCGCGAAGCGAATGTCCGCAATAGGCCGCGTATCTGGACAGCGCACTTGCAGGTCATATCCGTGTTGTTTGCGCCGCTGGCCGAGTGTCCGCTATGGGTCCAGGCTGTGTAAAAACGCTGAGCAGAACGAAAACGTCGGCAGACTCGGCTGTCCAAAACGAGTGCAACGGCGTTTTCGGAGGGCGGCAATGCTAAACCGACCCCTGAAAATGTGCGGGTTACGCGTTTCTACACAGCCTGGGTCGATAGCAGACATGCGCGACCGCGGCCCGGGCGCTAACATGGCGGCCATGTAAGAGGGGCTTTCGTTGAGACACGGCCGCCACAGTGCGTCGATTGAGCGTCTGGCAATCCCAATCTTTTGTAGTTCCGAAATTAAGTGCTGGGCTCGTGTCCCAACGGCAGACTTGCCTCCGGCCCTCCGGTCTTCGCGGCGTGTCGAGAAACGCTGCCGGCCTCGATAAATCCGTGTTGACCCGGTTTGATGAATCGGCCCCGTTCGTGCTGGTGTAGAATTGTCCATGCTTGGTGTCCGAGGCTAACCGGGAGGGTACATGAAGGCAATATGGAATGGCGAAGTTTTGGCCGAGTCGAACGCAACCCTCGTTGTCGAGGGCAACCATTATTTTCCGCCGGCGTCGCTCGACCGCCGCTTTTTCAGCGATTCGGCGACCACCACCATGTGTCCATGGAAGGGCACGGCCAGCTATTACGATGTGGAGGTCAACGGCAAGGTCAACAAGGATGCGGCGTGGCTGTATCCCGCACCCAAATCCGCGGCCGCCAACATTGCCGGCCACGTGGCGTTCTGGAAAGGCGTCGAAGTCAAGCTCTAGAGCGTTCTCGAGCGCATATTCAAGCTCACCCCTTGCGTCTGCACGGCCAGGGGCACCGAGGCCGCCTGCAACACCACGTCATGAAAGGCCGCCAATCAACATTTCGGCCCGAGTTCCAGCATGGCCGTCTCGCGCAATTCCGTGATGCGCAGCATGCTGATCATATAGGCACAACATTGATCGTCCGCTAGGCTTGGAGCGCTGCTTAGAGTTTGAAAATGTCTGTGCAGCCCACCTCGGGCATGTTTGGGGGTAGGGCGAAGATCAAAATTGAGCAGTCCCAGTATTGGCGTGCGTTTCAGCCATTGATAGGAATCCCCCTCTCCGCCAGCGCATAGCGCAATGGTCAGCATCCAGCTACCCCCTGACAGCCCCCCAATCGTGCACGCTATTTTTAGAAATATCAAACGTCCAACCGGAGTGTGATCGTTCCGGGTCATGGCGGCATAAACGGAGTAATGCCCGGTCGCAACACAAGGCCCTGCGCGGCATGCAGCTGCTACTTACATCAACCTCGTCGGTCAAGCTGACGCCTGTACCCATCACTGCGGCTCGCCGGTGGTGTCCGGCGGGCTCGGTCCCAGCAGGATGGAAAGCTGTTTTTTGACGTCAATGATCAAATCGGCCTTGGCGAGCTTGTTGCGCAGGCGCTCGAGCTCGCTCTGCAATTGAAGCACTGAATGCGTCGGTCGCGACAAAATCGCTCATTGACGGGCGATTCCTCGGATAGTCGAGTGTGCTATCTTAGCGCCGACCTCATTGCCGGAATTCCCATGCACCTTCCTTTCATTACCGCCACAGCCAATGCGGCGCTCTCAATGCAGCTCGACGCGGCGATCGACAGTAAAACCAAGCCGCCTGGCAGTCTCGGCATGCTTGAAGTGCTCGCCAGGCAGCTTGGGCTGATTCAGCAAACCACCAGCGTGGCCTTGACCGAGCCTGTCATCCTGGTTTTCGCTGGCGACCATGGCGTCGCCGCCGAAGGCGTATCGGCTTATCCGCAAAGCGTGACGTGGCAGATGGTGGAAAATTTCCTGGCGCAGGGCGCGGCAATCAACGTGTTTGCCCGTCAAAACGGGTGTGCGCTGGTGGTGGTCGATGCCGGGGTTAATCACGCTTTCGGTCCGCGCGACAGCCTGGTCGATCGCAAAATCGCCTACGGTACCCAAAATTTTGCGAACCAGGCAGCGATGACAACGGCGCAATGCGCGCAGGCACTGGCCGATGGCATCGCGCTTGTCGACGAGCTGCAGGGCAACGTCGTCGGTTTTGGCGAAATGGGCATTGCCAACACCACCGCTGGCGCCGCGCTGATGCACAAGCTGACCGGGATACCGGTTTCAGACTGTGTCGGCGCCGGCACGGGAGTGTCGGCCGAGGGCGTGCGCCACAAGCAGCATGTCATCGAAGCGGCGGTATCGCATCACGCCGGCGTCGACGATCCGCTGGCCATCCTCGCCACCTTTGGCGGTTTCGAAATCGCGATGATGGCCGGCGCCATGTTGCGCGCGGCCGAACGGCGCATGGTGCTGCTGATCGACGGCTTCATCGTCACCAGCGCACTGCTGGTCGCAGCGCGCCTGCAACCGGCGATCCTCGACTACTGCGTGTTTGCGCACTGCTCCGGCGAGCATGGTCACAAACGCATGCTCGACACCCTCGCGGCCCGCCCGCTGCTGCAACTCGACATGCGCCTGGGCGAAGGCACGGCCTGCGCGCTGGCCTTGCCCTTGCTGCAGGCGGCTGCCGGTTTCCTACGCGAGATGGCTACCTTCGGTTCGGCGCAAGTAGCCGAAAAACTCGACTAACCGGCCCGCCATGTTCCTGTCCGCCTGCGCCCATCAGGCTCGCCTGTTCTTCGTCGCGCTGCAGTTTTTCACGCGCCTGCCGGTTCCGCGCTGGGTCGGATTCGAGCCGCACTGGCTGCACCATGCATCGCGTTATTTTTCGCTGGTGGGCATCGTTGTCGCCGCCATCAGTGCGGCGGTGTATGCGATTGCCGCTTGCGTCGTGCCGGCGGCGGTGGCGGCGGTATTGGCAACTTGCGCCGGCGTGTACGCCACCGGCGCCTTCCACGAGGACGGTTTTGCCGACGTCTGCGACGGCTTCGGCGGCGCCTTGACGCCGCAGCGCGTGCTCGAGATCATGAAGGATTCGCGCGTCGGCGCGTATGGCGCGATCGGCATTGCGCTGCTGCTCGGTTTGAAATGCCTGCTGCTCGCCCAGTTCTCACCCGTCACCGCCATCGCGGCCCTGTTCCTGGCCCACCCGTTGTCGCGCCTGGCCGCCTGTATGCTGATATGGCGGCTTCACTATGTGCGCACGGTCGACGCCAAAGCGAAGCCACTGGCCCAGCACATGACAGGCGCGGAACTGGCGATCGGCGCCGCCTGCGCGCTGCTTCCGGTGCTGCTGATCGGCGTTTGCGGCTATCTGGCCTGGACATCGATGCTTGCCGGTGCGCTGCTTGGCGGCCTCGCTGCGGCCTGGCTTGCCTGGAAATTCGTGCGCCGCATCGGCGGCTACACGGGCGACTGCCTGGGCGCCGTGCAGCAGGCGAGCGAAGTGGCAATTTACCTCGGCGTGCTCGCCGCCAGCGGCCAGCCCGGCTGGCGCTGAAATGCAGCTCTACCTGGTTCGCCACCCGCAACCGCTGGTCGGCCCTGGCCTTTGTTATGGGCGCACCGACCTGGCGGTGGCGCCGGCGGAAACCGCGCGGGTGGGCGCGGCGTTATCGAACGCCTTGCCGGCCGGCGCGGCGCTGTTCTCGAGCCCTTTGCAACGCTGCCTTGACCTGGCCGAAGCGCTGGGCGGGGCCGCCGCGCCCACCTGCGATGCGCGCCTGGCCGAACTCGATTTCGGCAACTGGGAAATGCAGTCGTGGGAGCACATCGCGCGCGCCGACATCGACGCCTGGGCCGCCGATGTGGTCCACTACCGGCCCGGCGGCGGCGAGAGCGTGCTGCACATGGCCGAGCGGGTCAGCGCTTTTTATGCCGACCTCGCCGCACTGTCGCTCGCGCGTGCAATTGTCGTCTGCCATGCCGGCACGATCCGCTTGCTGGCCGAGTGCGGGCGCGGAGCGACAGCGCTGCAAATGGCGCAGCGCGCCGCTGCACAGCCGCACCGGATCGCCTACGGTGGCTTGCTGCTGCTGCCAGGCGAAAAAGTAGACGTATAATGATGGGGTTTTGGTGCCCGCACGCATGTTCCATGTGTGCAGTTAAACGGGAAACACGATACCGCGCAAACGGCCAAGGTGTGCTGCCCCCGCAACGGTAAACAAGCGCCACTGTCGAGTGGCTGGCTGTCTCTTTAAACCACTGTGCTTTCGCATGGGAAGGTGAGGCAGTCTGACTTGCTAGCCCGGATACCGGCCAGGACAGGTGGAAGTGTGCCGACGGGGATGTTCGCGATACGAATCTGGCTTGCCTGCGCGCCCCATGCCGGCCCAGGCGCTTCTGTTCAATCTGGCCTACGGGGAAGTCGGCCAATTGCTTACGCTACCGAAAATAGTTTCATGAACCCTCACGTTTCAACCCGCTCCACGCCCGCCGCGCTCGCGCTTGCCTTTGCCGTGCCTTGGGCGAACGCCCAATCGATCGCTGAAGCATCGACCGTCATCGTCACCGCCGCCCGCGCCGCCCAGGGCGCCGGCGATGTGCTGGCCGACTACACCTTGATCAGCGCCGACGACATCGCACGTTCGAACCGGCAGTCGGTGATCGACCTGCTGCAGGCGCAACGCGGCATTGAAGTGGCGCGCAACGGCGGGCCCGGCACCAATGCCTCGGTCTACATCCGCGGCGCCGACAGCAAGCAAAACGTCGTGCTGGTCGATGGTGTGCGCATCGGCTCCTCGACTTCGGGCGCGGCCAACTGGAGCGCGCTGTCGCTGGCCAATATCGATCATATCGAAATCATCTACGGGCCTCTCTCCACCATGTACGGCGCCGACGCCATCGGCGGCGTGGTGCAGATCTTCACCAAACGCGGCAAAGGCGCGCCAGGCGTGGTTGCTTTTGCCGGCGGCGGCAGCGACGCCACCGGCACCGTCAACGCAGCCGTGTCGGGCAAGGCCGGGCGACTTGCCTATGCAGCGAGCGCGGGACGTGAACGTTCTGCCGGTTTTTCCGCCACCAAGCCAGGTAATTTTTCCTATCACCCCGATAACGACGGCTACACCCGCGCCGGCGCCAGCGGACAATTGGGGTTCGACGTCGCCCCCGGGCACGCAGTCGGTGCACTGTTTCTGCGCAGCCGCCTCGAGGCCCAATACGACAGCGGCGCTACCTATGACGCGCGTGCCATCCAGACGCTGGAGAACACGGCGGTGTACGCCAACGACCGCATCAGCGCGCAATGGTCGAGCCACTTTCAGCTCACGCGCGCGGCCGACAAGTCGGGCAGCGACAGCGGCGCGGCGCAATCCGGCAAGAGCCAGATAAACACCGTCCAGACCGGCGCCAGCTGGCAGAACGACATTGCGTTCGGGAGCGACACGCTGCAGTTGCTGGTCGAACGGCGCGTCGAAAAAGTAGTCGCCAGTTCGACCCCGGTGCTGTCGGGCGAGCGCAGCACCAACTCGGCCGCCGCGTCGTTCCAACTCAAGCGCGGCGCCTACCTCGTCAGCGCCAGCGCGCGCCATGACCACAGCTCGCAGTATGGATCGAAGGCGACCGGCGCGCTGGCGCTCGGCTATCGCATCAGCGATGCGTTGCGCTTCGGCGCCAGTGCCGGCACCAGCTTTCGCGCACCCACCTTCAACGAGCTATATTTTCCTGGCTTTGGTGTCCCTGCCAATAAACCGGAATATGCCAGGAACGCCGAAGCCGGCATTCACTTCGACAACGGCGGCACGCAATTGAGCGCGGTGCACTTCTCGAACCAAGTGGGCGACCTGCTGGTAACCGCCGCTGTCTGCCCGGTCGAAGCTGCGACCCATCCGTTTGGCTGCGCCTACAACATCGACAAGGGGGTCCTCAGCGGCACCTCGGTGGCCGCGGCCACGCAATTGAACAGCTTCGCCCTGAGCGCCTCATTCGATTGGCAGGATCCGCGCGACGACACCACTGGCAAGGTGCTGGCGCGGCGCGCCCGCCAACACGCGCGCGCCGGCGTTGAATATGGCGCCGGGCCGTTCAAGGTCGGCCTCGAAGTAATCGCATCCGGCAAGCGCTTCGACGACGTCCGCAACCGCAATGTCTTGGCCGGCTACGGCTTGTTGAACTTGAACGCACGCTACGCATTCGATCGCGACTGGTCGGCCTTGCTGCGCTTTGACAACGTCAACAACAAGCACTACGAACTGGCGCGCACGTACGCAACGGCCGGCATCAAGGTGTTTGCCGGCCTTCGCTACGGCATGCAGTAAGCGATGCTTTCCTTCGATTCCAGATCGCGCCATCGCGCCGTCGCAATGGTGGCGGCGCTGTTCACGATCGCCTGCGCCAGCCTGGTTTTGGCCGGCACCATCGGCTCGGTGGCCATACCGCTGGCGGACTTGCCGGCGGCGCTGTTTGACGCGTTGCGCGGGCAGGGCACGACACTGGCAGCGACCCTGCTCGAGCTGCGCCTGACGCGCGCGCTGGTCGCTTTCGTGACCGGCGCCGCGCTGGCGCTGGCCGGCGTGCTGATGCAGGCGCTGCTGCGCAATCCGCTGGCCGATCCGTACGTGCTCGGGATTTCGGCCGGCGCCTCGGTCGGCGCGCTCGCCGCGCTGTTGTTCATGTGGGCGGCGTGGATAGTCGATGGCGCCGCCTTTGCCGGTGCGGCGGCGATTTCGCTGCTGCTGTATTGGCTGGCGCGGCGGGAGCTGCGCGCCGACGGCGGTGCCACTTCGCTGCTGCTGACCGGAGTGATCCTGTCGTCCGGCTGCATGGCGCTGGTGACGCTGATGCTGTCGGTGGCGCCGGAGGGCCGGCTGCGCGGCATGATTTTCTGGATGATCGGCGACCTGTCCGGCGCGCCGCTGCGGGTGCTGCCGTGGGTGGTGCTGGGCGTCACCTTGCTGTACGCCGCGCGCAACGCGCGGGCGCTCAACGTGATCGCCATGCACGCCGACGGCGCGGCCTCTCTCGGCGTCCAGGTCGGCGCGCTGCGCAAGGGTTTGTACGTTTGTTCCGGCCTGCTGACGGCCAGTGCCGTCACCACGGCAGGCAGCATCGGCTTCGTCGGCCTGATCGTGCCGCATGCCTGCCGCTTTGCGCTGGGACCCGACCATCGGCTGCTGGTGCCGGCCGCCACGCTGGCCGGCGGCACTTTCCTGGTGCTGGCCGATACGCTGGCGCGCACCATCGCCGCTCCCCAGCAGCTGCCGGTCGGCGTCGTCACCGCGCTGCTGGGGGCGCCGGTGTTCCTGTTCCAACTACACCAACTGCGGCGCCCATGACATGATCAGCGCACACGACCTGACCCTCAAAGCAGGCAGCCGGCTGCTGCTCGACAAACTCAACTGGCAGGCCGAACCCGGTCAAAGCTGGTGCGTGATCGGCCGCAACGGCGCCGGCAAAACCACCTTGCTGCGCACCCTGGCCGGCCTGTGCCCGCCATCGGCCGGACAGCTTGTGCTGCACGGGCGCGCGTTGGATCAGTGGCCGTTGCCGGCGCTGGCGCGCCAGCGCGCCTTCATGGCGCAGGCGCGCAATGACGCATTTGGCTACCGCGTCATCGAAACCGTGCTGGCGGCGCGTCATCCGTACGCAAGTACGCGCTATTGGGAAGACGATATTGACCATCGCCATTGCGTCGCCGCCTTGCAGGCCATGCAAGTGGACGAGTTGGCCGACCGCGATATCCGCACGCTTTCCGGCGGCGAACGCCAGCGCGTGGCGATTGCCGCCGTGCTGGCGCAAGACACGCCGCTGATCCTGCTCGACGAGCCGGCCAACGCGCTCGACGTGGGCCACCAGATGAGCGTGATGCGCCTGCTGGCGCGCCTGTGCCGCGAACAGGCAAAGACCGTGGTGATGATCGGGCATGACGTGAACCTGGCGCAGCACGCCGCCAGCCACGTGCTGCTCTTGAAGGGCGACGGCCGCTGGACTGCGGGCAGCGTGGCCGAGGTCTTGCAGGCGCCGCTGCTGAGTCAATATCTCGGCCATCCAATCGAGGCGATCCGGCACGGAAGCCGTCACATCTTCGTACCGCAAGAGGCATCTCCATGAAGGTCATCATCGATGAAAAAGTCAAGGCGGCGCACAGGGAAATCGGCATCGTTGCCGTCAATGCCGGCAATGGCAAGGGCGGCATGTCGACCGGCGAGGAGGAATTGCTGCGCCGCTTTCCTGACGAGGTCAGCTTGCATGCGATGGGTGAGGGCTCTACCTGGGAAACCCAGGACCGCCAACGCGATATCGACAAAGCCGGCCGGGCATTGGCCTGGTGCTGTTCGACCAACTCGATAGCGTCCTCAAGTACCGCTACCTGAACGTGCACGCTGTGAGCGCCGACACGGTCACCGAAATGACGCCGGTCAAGCACGCATTGGCGGCCGGCAGTGGGGCGCAAGCGGAAATTGAAGGGTGACCCGAATCATGAGCTTTTATCAACGCATCGCCTGCCTGTCCACCGAATCGGTTGAAACCCTGTACGCGCTGGGCGCCGAGGAATTTATTGTCGGCATTTCCGGGTTCGCCGTGCGCCCGCCGCGGGCGCGCGCGGAAAAACCGAAGATCAGCGGGTTTTCTTCGTCGAAGCTTGAACGCATCCTGGCGGTCAAGCCGGACCTGGCGATCGGTTTTTGTGACCTGCAGGCCGACATCTGCCGCGACCTGGCGCATGCCGGCGTCGAAGTTCATCTGTTCAACCAGCGCAGCATCGCCGGCATCTTGCAGATGGTGACGGTGCTGGCGGCGTTGGTGCAGCGGGAGGCGGCCGGCCGGCGCCTGGTGGCCGATCTGCAGGCGCAGCTCGATGCCGCTCGCGCCCGGGCGGCGCAGTGGACGCGCCGCCCGGTCATCTATTTCGAAGAATGGAACGATCCTTTGATGAGCGGCATCGGCTGGGCCGCCGAAGCGATCGAACTGGCCGGCGGCATTGACGCCTTTCCCGAACTGTCGGTCCATCAGTCCGCCAAACAGCGCATCATCGCCGATCCGGCCGAGGTGGTGCGGCGCGCGCCGGACATCATCATCGGCTCATGGTGCGGCAAAAAATTTCAGCCCGACTCGCTCAAGGCGCGCGACGGATGGGACACCATTCCCGCGCTGCGCAACAATATGGTGTTCGAGATCAAATCGCCCGATATTCTCTCGCCCGGTCCCTCGGTGATCACCGCAGGACTGCAACAAATCGGTGCCATGGTGGCGCGCTGGCAGGCGGCGCAGGCGCGATGAGTTCTCCTATGCGCTTCCGGTGCCGGCAAGACCACGGTGGTGGCGGCCCTGTGCCGGCTGCCGCGCCTAGGCACTGCAGGCAATCGCCGCCGGACTGGCTACGCGAGCGCGATATTGCCAACATGGGCTTCGCCGAGGAGGTCGACTGCCCGGTTATCCTGGTAGCGGACATCGATCGCGCGGCGTGTTATCCACCGTGGATCTGCCTGCCGGTAAGTTCAGCCAGTCCAGCCGGCACCAAACCGGTTACGATAAAACACAGCGCGAATTGAATAACGTGGTAAACCCATATCGTTATACACATCTCTGAGCGGCTCAGCCGGCGCGTGAGAAATCTGTTTACTTTTAAGCACTTACAAAAAGGCTTGTAAACTGAGCGGGTTTCAGGTTGACTCCCGCCTTTTGGGTGACGCGTTGGCAACAAATTCGAATCGCTGGACAGAGCAAGAATTCGCCGGACTTGACTTGGGAGACGGCGAACCCGACGGCCAGCATCTCTATGGCTTGCCGCAGTTGGGGCGAAACCTGTGCCGCCTACCGCTTCCTGGGCAACCCCGACGTCGAGTGGCAGGGCATTATGGCGCCGCACTGGGCACAGACCCAGAAACGGATGAGCGCGTATCCGATTGTGCTGTGTTTGCAGGACACGACGAAGCGCGATTTCAATGGGCAAGACGCGGCCGGCCTCGGTCCGTTGAACTACGAGGCGCGGCGCGGCGCGGCACGTATGTGCACCCGACTTATGCGGTCACGCCTGAGCGCGGCAAGGACGGTGTTCGGCACGGACAAAAGGAAAGCACGCGCTGGATCGAAGGCTACGAGCGCGTCGCGGAGATGGCGGCCGCAATGCCCGACACAAGACTCGTGTACGTGGCGGACCGCGAAGCCGATCTGCTGGCCATGATGGCCCGCGCACAGACACTGGGCACGCCAGCCGACTGGCTGGTGCGCGCCAAGCACAATCGCTGTTTGCCCGATGGCGACGAGGAGCAATTGTGGGCCCATACTACCGCCGGCGCGGCACAAGGAGAGATCACCTTCACGATGCCGGCCAGAGACGAACAGAAGTTGCGCAAGGTTCGTCAGCAACTCTGGACGCGCCAAGTGAGCATATCGAACGGCAAGGCCGGCACGGTGTGCGCCACCTGCATCGTGGCGCGCGAAATCGACGCCCCGAAGGGCGTCAAGCCGGTTGAGTGGCGCCTGCTGACGAACCGCGCAGCGCCGACACTGAAAGAGCCCATCGAATTGACCGACTGGTATCGGGCGCGCCGGGAAATCGAGATCTATTTCAATGTCCTCAAGAATGGTTGCAAGGTCGAGGCGCTGCAGCTGTCGGCAATTGATCGCATCGAACGGGCGCTGGCATTATTCATGATCGTCGCCTGGCGGGTAGCCTATCTGTAGCGGCCTGCAATCGAAAACGGCTCGACCTGCATTCAGCAGCTTTTTCGACCAGAATTAATTGCGGCCAGCGGCTACCTCAAACCAGAGATAACTGCGAATGAACCTGCATTTATCCACGCCGACCTGCATTCCATCGGCGCGAACCAGAAATAACTGCAACTGACAATGTTCCAAGAATCCATCGAACGCCGCCGTTTTCGGAACAAGTTTGGTGGACTGCGTTTGTGGACTTCGCGCGTCGGGCATCCTAACCAGAGCGCGTTTGCGTTCGCGTCCGTCCAGAAAACCCCCGTTTATTGGACTATATTTAGCAGCTTGGCAATGTCAGCTATCGGCCAACGGAAGCTGCCTGTAGAAGGGGAGACAGTTGGTCGATTCGGCTCCTTGGGCGTACGAACGTTGCAGCTTTGTAGAATATCCTGTCGGCAGCTGGAATTTTCGCTTCAACGGACGGCTGCGCAAGCGCTGAGACCTCGGTTCCGACGCCGGATCAGCGCGCCGCTTGCCGAGCGGTCTGCCGCTCCTTGTAGACTCGGCCTATCGGTTACACTTGCGGTCTGAGCAACTTGTAGGCAGCAGCTGTGAACCGACAAACGATCATCGCTGCGCTCGCGGGCGCCGCTGTCCTAGCCGCTGGTGCGGCCCTGAATTTCGCCCTCGATGCACGCCAGGCCGCCACGCCGGGACCCCCAGTCTGGCTGCCCGCCGAGGCCGCGACTCGCCCCGCTTGGACCGCGCGCGCGACGCCGCTGGCGGGCGACGGCACCGATGGCATCGCCGACGGCGCCGGGCTTGGTAGTCGCTTCAGCGACCCGTTCGGAGTTGTCGGCGATGCCCACGGCAACGTGTTCGTGGCCGACGGCGGCGCCAGTAACCGCATCCGCCGTATCGGGCCAGACGGTCTGGTTGCCACCTTCGCCGGTGGACGTACGGGCTTTGCGGACGGCCCGGCTGCGGCCGCTGCGTTTGACACGCCGTCAGCGCTGGCCATTGACCGCCTGGGCAACCTCTACGTGGCCGATACCGGCAACAACGCAATCCGCAAGGTGGCGCCCGACGGCAGCGTGAGCACGCTGGCAGGCGGGGGCGAACCGGGCTACCTCGACGGCAATGGCCGCGCCGCCCGCTTCAACGGGCCGGTCGGCGTGGCCGTCGACCGCGAAGGCAACGTCTACGTTGCCGACACCTACAACGACCGCATCCGCCGGATCGGCCGGGACGGCACGGTGACGACACTGGCCGGCAGCGGTTCGCCCGGCAGCCTGGACGGCACTGGCACGGCGGCCGCGTTCGACACCCCGAGCGCCATCGTGGTCGACAAGAACGGCCTGCTGTTCGTCGCCGATACCGGCAACGACGCAATCCGGCGCATCGACAAGGACGGCGTGGTGACAACCCTCGCGGCCCCTATCGAGGACGAGCAGCGCCCGCTGCTGCGCCGCCCGGTGGCTCTGGCGCTGACCCATGACGGCTACCTGTACATCGGCGGCGGGGCGGGTGGACGCATCGTCCAGCTCGACCCTCGCGGGCAATATCACGCGCTGATAGACGCCGACCGTCCGCCGGGGCACAGTTATGCCAGTGACGGCAGCGTGCGCCTGTACGCACCGCGCGGTATCGCGGTGCAGCGCGACGGTTCGCTCGTTGTGGCCGACGGCGATGCGCTGCAGGTCGTCGTGCTGGCGCCGCCACGACCCGGCGCCCCGGCCAGGCAGCCCATGGCGCCGCGGGTGCCGCCGATGGCGAAATCGGCAGTCATGCCCTGGCCGGTGGGGCTGCAGCTGAAACCGCACGAAGTCGTCGGTGTGATGGGCGAGGTGCGCGGCAGCTACGACGGCGAAAGCCGCCACCACTTCCATGCGGGCCTGGACGTACGTGCCGATGTCGGCACGCGGGTACTGGCGATGCTGCCTTCGACAGTGAGCGATCCTTATCCAAACTGGGGTTTTGGCGAACTCGGTGAAGGCATAAGCGTCGGGCCGCTGTCGTATATCCACATGCGCGTAGGCCGCGACAGCACGGGTAAAGTGCTCGATCAGCGCTTCCAATTGCTACAGGGCGCGGGCGGTAAGCCCGAACGCATGCGGGTGAGGCGAGGCACCCGGTTCGCCGTCGGTGATGCGCTCGGCACGGTCAACCCGATGGCGCACGTGCACCTCGAGTACCAACCCGGCGGCGCCCTGGTCAACCCGCTCACGCTGTCGTTCGTCGGTCTGCGCGACTCAGTAGCGCCACGTATCCAGAGTATCGCCCTATACGACGGCAGCGCCAGGCGCCTGCTGGCGAAAAAAGACCGGCGCCTGCGCGTGGCGCGTGCGCTAGGCCAGATATCGATCGTCACCGAAGCCTACGACCAGATGGACGGCAACCTGGCGAGGCGCCGTCTCGGGCTGTACAAGCTGGGTTACCAGCTGCTTCATGCCGACGGCAGCCCGGCCGCCGGGTTCGAGGCACCGCGTATCACCCAAATCTATGATCGTTTACCGCGCGAGCGCGAAGCAGTCAAGCTGCTTTACGCTGACAGCAGCGGCATCACGGTGTACGGCAGCAAGGCGACGCGCTTCGTCTACGCTGTCAACAACACGCTGCGGGGTGGCGTGGCCCTGCCCGGCAGCTGGAAGGTGGACAGCCTGACGCCGGGCAACTACACGCTGCGCATCTATGCCGCGGATTACGCGGGGCAGCTGGCACTGGAAGGCCGCGACCTGGCGATCACGGTCGAGTAGAGTGCGTGACGGGTGGGGTGGCCCCCGTCCCGCGTCGGCTTGCACGGCAATATGGTCCAATTAACGGAGTTTTCTGGACAGGCGCATGCGCCGACCGTAGTCGGGCCCGCATGCCCAGTGGTCGGCGCATCAAACTTGTTCCATGGACAACGGTGCTCGATGAATTTCTGGAACATTTCAGTTGCAGTTATTGTCGGTTCACACCAATGGAATGCAGGTCGGTCCCATTAAATGCAGGTTCATTTGCACCTAATGCTGGTTTGAGGAGGCCGTCAGTTGCAGTTATTCCTGGCCGAAAAAGCCGCTGAATGCAGGTCGGCGCGTTTTCAAACGCAGGTCACAACACGTAGGCCTCATGGTGCTTCAATTGAAGGAAGTCCGTTTCTCTGGGTAAAACGAAAAGTAGGACTCTTTTGCTGACTCCCATGCATTCATCAGTTCATCGCGGTATGTCGCGACCCACGCAGAAATGCGCGGTTCATGGGTCCCGACGTTGACTAATAGTCGGCCTGTTTGGATCTCGAACCATAGATCGACGCCACAACCACGAATGGCAACGAATGGTGTCGCATCGGTACTAAGTACCCGCCAAAAAATAAATGTGCATTTTGGCGTCCATAACCGCCGCGCTGCTGTGTTGGCCGCTGCTTGCAGTGCTCGCACTGCGGCGCACCGACCGCCTTGCATCGCATCCGGTTCTGTTTGCCAAAACCTCACATTTATTTCTCGACGAGTACTTAACGGTAGTTTGTTAAATACGAAGGTAGAGGTTGATTCCCTCGCCGCTTACCACCGCCTTAATCAGGGTGGCCAGTTCAGGGGGCGGGGGCGCGTTGGAGAACGCGCTCCAACAGCGTGCATGCCAATATGCCGGGGCTAGCCAGGCCCGTATTGCGCGCAGCGACCGGGTCCAGCATCAATCCACCCAAGTTAAGACATTTCAGCAGTTTTTCTGAGTCATCTTCTTGTGTGGTTTTGCGCCTGGCTTTCGGGGCTTCAAACGATTCTCTCGATGTCGGTAGGTCCTCCCGGCAATCAACCCA
>NZ_PDOB01000044.1 GCF_002760665.1 Massilia psychrophila
CCTTGTCGGTATCGGACAGTTGAGTCAAATCGGGACGGGGCGGCTTCGGTGGCATGGCGGGATGATGCGGCAAACCAGCATTGTTTACAACTGCTAATTGCGGGGTTTAGTGCGGCTGAATAGTTACCTTTTAGGAATGCATCGCTTTGCATTGCCTAATGGGCCATTCTACTGGCCCGTTGACGCCCTGCAAGGTCAACATCGAGATAACGCCAATTGGTGAATTCCACCGGGTGGCGCTTGTAGTTTTTAAGCCACGGATGACGCAGGTCGGCTGAAATCACATGGCTTAATGGCACCCATGGGTTGTACGCGTGGATCAGCTGGTTCATTTCACCGTACAGCTGCTGGCGCTGCGGCGAGTCGGCCAGCGCCCGGGCTTTTTCGTAGCGCTCGTTGTAGGCCGGCAAATTAAAGCGGGCGTAGTTGGCGCGCCCGGCGTTGGGACCGTACAGCAGCTGGTAAAAATTGTCGCCGTCAGGGAAGTCGGCAATCCAGTTACTTTCGAACATCATCACTTTGCCGAGCCTGGATGCCTTGATGATTTCGGTTTTCTTGTCGGTGGTAAACGTCACGCGCAGGCCGATGGCATTTAAATTCTTGCGCCACAACTCGTCGCGCAGCCGTCCGCCCGCGGTCGCTTCGCTGTGCATCGCCAAGGTCAGCGTCTGGTTGGCCGGGGTGCGCCGAAACCCGTCTGGGTCGCGCTGCCGGTAGCCAAAGCGGTCAAGCAGCGCGTTGGCCAGCGCCGGCTCGTAGGCGACCGGACTGCGGTAGGCCGGATCGTAGCCGAGCACGTTCGGCGGCAGCGGCGACTGCGCCTTGATCGCAAAACCCTTCTTCAGCAAGCCGATGTCTTCATCGCTGTTGTAGCCGAGCGATATCGCGCGCCGCAGCGCCACCTTGTCCTTGCCGTAGCCGCCCAGCACCGGGTCGTCCATGTTCATCCACATGTAATACGTCTGCATCACCGGGAAGCGGTTGAGCACCATGCCCTGGTCGACCAGCGCGGCTTTCAGCTTGCCGTCGGCAATCACCATGTCCGTCATCGATTCGGGCACCTGTTCGAGGTAATCGTAATCGCCGCCGAGAAAGCCGAGCATGCGGCCTTGAAACTCCTCGGCAATTTTTACTTCGACCCGGTCGACGATCGGCAAACGCTTGCCTTTCAGGGCATTGGCGACGGCCTGGTCGGCGGCATCAAGGCCGGGGACCGCATGGAACACGGCCGTCGAGTCGGGGTTGGCCACCAGCACGATCTTGTCGCTGTGCTGCCATTCCTTGACCATGAACGGACCGCTGCCGACCGGGTGGTTGCCGACCTGGCCGGGATAAGCGTCGATCACTTCGCGCGCGACCACCCCGCTTGCCGGAGTGGCAAGGTAAAACAAAAAATTGTTGTCAGGCGCCGACAGCTTGATGCGCAAGCTAAAACGGCCCTGCGCCTGCAGCCCCTCGATCACGGTGTCGTAACTAAAATTGTCGCGCAGCGCCTTGTCGCCGGCAATCTTGCCTTCGAACAGGCTCAGCCACGGCGATTTGAGCGCCGGGTCGTACAGCCGCTTGATGCTGTAGACGTAGTCGAGCGCCGTCACTTCGCGCTTGACGCCCTTGAACGCGGGATCGGGCGTAAAAAAGATGCCGGGACGGATCTGGAAGGTGTAGGTCAAGCCGCCATCGGCGACTGTCGGCATGCCGACCGTGGTGTTTTCGCGCAGCTTTACAGGTCGGGCCAGGTAATCGTAGCGTAGCAGCGGGTCGAACAGGTTCTCGAGCAGGCTGAGCGAGGCGACGTCGGAAGCGACCGCCGGATCGAGCCCGGTTTCGCTGGTCGACAGGAACAGGTGCAGCACTTTTACGCCAGTGCCGGCGGCGGCCACCGCAGCGTGGGCCGGGCCAAACCAGAGCGAGGCGAACAGGAGCACGGCGGCGGATTTGCTGGGTTTCATATTGGAAATTTGGGTTGGGCGATGGCTATTGCCGTGGCTATGATATGCGAGGCAGGAACGTTGCGCGTAAAAAATAGGAGGCGCGCCTGCATAACTTTTTTGCATAACGATAATGCATACTTTCATCATTTCGGGCCGTGCTGCGCCTATACTCTTGCTGCACAATCGTGCGTTTCCTCAAGAAAATAGTCAACATGGCATTAAATTACATCTGGTCCGGATTCTTCCTGGTAGGTTTTGTGGCGGCGCTGCTGCAGTGGCTGTTCCTCGGCGACACCGACATCTTCAAGCGCATCATCGACGGCACGTTCGAGTCGGCCAAGATGGGGGTGATGGACATCGCGCTGCCGCTGGCCGGCGTGATGACTTTATGGCTCGGCATCATGAACATCGGCGAGAAAGCCGGCGCTGTCGGCTGGCTGGCGAAAGTCATCTCGCCGTTCTTTTCGCACATCTTTCCAGGCGTGCCAAAGGACCACCCGGCGACCGGCCACATGGTGATGAATTTTTCCGCCAACCTGCTCGGCCTCGACAACGCGGCGACCCCGTTCGGGCTGAAGGCAATGGAAAGCCTGCAAACGCTCAACCCGACCAAGGACACCGCCAGCGACGCGCAGATCATGTTCCTGGTGATGCATACGTCGGGACTGACCTTGATCCCACTGGCCATCATGGCGCAACGCGCCATCCTCGGCGCCAAGGATCCGTCCGACATCTTTATTCCCTGCATGATCGCCACCTACGTCGCCACCGTCACCGGCATCATCGTGGTGTCGATCAAGCAGCGCATCAACCTGCTCAATCGGGTCGTGCTGACGTGGCTGGGCGGCATGACCGGCGCCATCGTACTGCTGATCTGGTATTTCACCAACGTCCTTACCCGGCCGCAGATCGAGCTGGTGTCGAAGGTAGCGAGCAACCTGATCCTGCTGTCGATCATCATCATTTTTATTGTCGGCGCCATGAAGAAAGGCGTCAACGTCTACGACGCTTTTATCGAAGGGGCCAAGGGCGGCATCACCACCTCGCTCACCATCATTCCCTACCTGGTCGGGATGCTGGTGGCGATCAGCGTGATCCGCAATTCCGGTGTGCTCGGTTTTATCGTCAGCGGCATGGAATGGATCTTGATCCAGCTCGGTTCGCCCACCGAATTCGTCCCGGCGCTGCCGACCGCGCTGATGAAGCCGCTCTCCGGCAGCGGCTCGAAGGCGATGATGATCGACGCCATGCAAACCTACGGCGTCGACTCTTTCGTCGGCCGGCTGGCGTGTATTTTCCAGGGCTCGGCCGACACCACGTTCTACATCGTCGCGCTGTATTTCGGCTCGGTCGGCATCCGCAAGACGCGCTATGCGATTTCGTGCGGCCTGATCGCCGATTTCGCCGGCATCGTCACCGCTATTTTCGTCGCCTATCTGTTTTTCGGATAATCCAGGGAAGCCCCATGTTCCGACGCATCGCCATCGCCGCCTTCCTCACCGCCTGGTTGCCGCTGGCCCAGGCCCAGAGTCCGGTCGACCTTCCCGGGCCGGTTGCCGCCAAGCTGGCCGCAGGCGGCATCGCGCAAGACGCGATCAGCGTGCTGGTGCTGCGCGGCGACACGACGGTGCTGTCCTACCTGGCCGACCGGCCGATGCAGCCGGCGTCGACGATGAAGCTGGTCACCACCCTGGTTGCACTGGAAACGCTGGGTCCGGTGTTTCGCGGCCGCACCGAACTGCGCAGCAGCGGCGACGTCGTCAGAGGCACGCTGAAAGGCGACCTGGTGCTGCGCGGCGGCGCCGACGCCGATTTTACCGGCGAAGTGCTGGAAAAAATGTTGCAAACCCTGCGCAACGGCGGCATCAACCGGATCGGCGGCAACCTGGTGCTCGACCGCTCGCTGTTCAGCCCGGCTAGATCCGACGTCGGCCTGGCGCCGTTCGACGAGGCGCCCGAGGCATACTACAACGTGATTCCCGACGCCCTGCTGGTCAACAAGAACATGCTGCAGATCGACATGCGCTCGACCGCAAACAAGCTGCAACTGGTGATGCAGCCGCCGCTCGAGAAGGTGAGCGTCACGTCCGACATGGTGCTGATCGACGCCGATTGCGCCAAGTGGGAAGACGGCTGGAAGCTGCCGCAAGCGACGCCCGGGCCGGGCCGCAGGATCACGGTCGTGCTGCACGGCAGCTTCCCGAAAAACTGCGCCAAAGGGTACAGCATCAACGTCGTCGACCGCCAGGATTACGTCGGCCGGCTGCTGCGCGCGACGTGGAAAAAAATCGGCGGCGCGGTCGACGGCGACGTCATCGAAGGCATGAGCGCGCCGGATTCGCGCCTGTTGGCCGAGCACGCCTCGCGCGCGCTGCCGGAAGTCATCCGCGACATCAACAAGCCGTCCGACAACGCCCTGGCGCGCACCGTCTTTCTCAGCCTGGGCAGCCTGGAAGCCGATCCGGTGCTGGGCAGCCGTCCCTTGACCTTCGCCACAAGCGACACCACGCAGGCGCGCGCCGACATGGCCGTGCGCAACTGGATGCGCCTGCAAGGGATCAACGATGCGGGCTTCGTGATCGAAAACGGCTCCGGCCTGTCGCGCCTGGAGCGCATCACGCCGGTGCAACTGGGCGCCTTGCTGAAGGCCGGCCAGCGCAGCGCCTGGGCGCCGGAGTTCCTGGCCAGCATGCCGATCGTCGCCGTCGACGGCACCATGCGGCGGCGCCTGAAGGACAGCCCGGCGGCCGGCCATGCGCGCATGAAGACCGGCGCGCTGTCGAACGTCGTCGCCATCGCCGGCTACGTGCGCGACGCGCTCGGCCAGCAATGCGTGGTGGTGGCGATGATCAACAGCGACCGGGTCGGCGACGGCAAGGGCCGCGCGGTGCTCGATACGCTGGTCGACTGGGTCGCGCGGCTGGGCAATGAAGCGACGCCAGCCGCGCCGGCAATCACATCGGTGCGGCCGCAATGACGTTTTCGCCGCAACGCCGCAGCCTGGTTCTGGCGGCATTGGTTGCGCCTGTCGCCGGCTGCGCGCTGGCAGCGCCGCGCAATGGCGCTTTTGCCCGCGACGTGGCAAAGATCGAAGCCGCATCCGGCGGACGGCTCGGCGTGGCCGCCTTCGACACCGGCCGGAACAGTCAGCTATCCTGGCGCGGCGACGAGCGCTTCCCGATGGCCAGCACTTTCAAGGTGCTGGCGGCGGCCAGCATACTGGCGCGTAAGCCGGGCCTGCTGGCCACCCGGATCCGTTATACGCAAGAAGACCTGGTGCCGTACGCGCCGGTCACCGAACGACACCTGGCCGACGGCATGACCAATGCCGAACTGTGCGCCGCCGCGGTCCAGGTCAGCGACAATCCCGCCGCCAACCTGTTGATGCGGCAAGTCGGCGGCCCGGCCGGCGTGACGGCGTATGCGCGTCTACTCGGCGACGCGATGTTTCGGCTCGATCGGTGGGAACCCGAATTGAACAGCGCAATCCCGGGCGATGCCCGCGACACGACGACGCCGCTGGCGATGATGCGCACCCTGCACAAGCTGGCATTGGGCGACGCGCTGGCGCCGCCGGCGCGCAAGCTGCTGGTCGACTGGATGCTGACCAGCACGACCGGCGCCGAAAGAATCCGCGCCGGCGTCCCGCATGACTGGAACGTGGCCGACAAGACCGGCAGCGGCGGCCACGGCACCACCAACACGATCGCCGTCATGTGGCCACCGGGACGCTCGCCGATCGTCATCGCGGTGTACTTCACGCAGTCGCCCAGGCAGCGCAACGATGTCGTGGCGGCAGCAGCGCGCGCGGTGAACGCAGCGTTTACAGCCGTTTAGCTCGCGGTCCCCCTAGACTTTTGTACCAGCAAAAGACAGACGGCGGGACGCTCAACTCAATGCGAATACCTATTTACGCATGTAATCGACTCATGGGTGGCGCGCGTACAGCGCTGTAACCTTGGCTGCTTACTTCAAGTGCCGCTCGAAAAACTCGGCGGTGCGGCCGTTGGCCAGCGCAGCGGCAGCGGCGTCGTAGTGGGTGCCGCGGTGGCGCGCGAAAGCGTGCATGCAGCCCGGATAGGTGAACACATGGGCCAGCGGATTATCGGCCAGCGCCGCCATGATCGCCGCTTGCGCCGGCGGCGGAATATATTCGTCTTCCTCGCCCAAATGAATCATCAACGGCGTCTTGATCTGGTCCGCTTCGTCGAGGTATTTCTGGGTGTCGCCGCCGTAATAGACGACCGATGCGTCGAAGCCGACGCGCGCCGTCGCCAGGTAGGTCATCAAGCCACCCAGGCAGAACCCCATGATGCCGACCCGGCCGTTCGCGCCCGGCAAGGCGCGCGCCGCCGCCATGGTTGCGGCGATGTCGGCGACGCCAGTGTCGCGATCAAAAGCGGCGTACAACGCCAATGCTTTTTTCATTTCCGCTTCGGTCTGGTCCGACATGTCGACGCCGGGTTCGAGCCGCCAGAACAGGTCGGGGCTGATCGCCAGGTAGCCCTGCGCGGCGAGTTCATCGCAGGTGTCGCGCAGGTCGAGGTTGACGCCGAAAATTTCCTGGATAACGACGATGGCAGGCGCCGGCAGCGTGTCGGGGCGCGCCACGTAGGCCTTAAAACTGCCGTCCGGGGTGTCGACGGTGATGTATTCGCTCATGCACTGCTCCTTGTGGTGTTTTCGATGGCTGGATCTGTTGTTCGCAAGACTAACACTTTGGAACACATAGCTGTCGTATTGGCGCCCGGCAGCGAAACGCCACGCTCGTTGTATGGTGGCATACTGTGCAAGTGCGTTGCAACTTAACCCTGCGTGAAATAAGCAGCCTGCTACAGCACCCTTCGAAACGTCCTCCGCACCACGTCGCGGTCGCCGCAATCGTAATGCCACCACTCCGTGCCGATGCCCTGGAAGCCAGCCTGGAACATGGCGTCCCTCAGCAGCTGGCGGTTGGCGATCTGCGCTTCGGTGATCTCGCCGCGCGCCAGCATCACGCGCTCCAGCGCCGGGTGCGAGCGCTCGGTGAGGTCGTCGAAGCCGGTGCCCATGTCGAGCTCGCGGCCTGCTTCGTCGAGGATCGTGATGTCGAGCGCCATGCCGAACGAGTGGATCGAGCCGCGCGCGGGATTGGCCAGGTACATCTGCAGCTCGGTGCCGGCCAGCGCATCCCACAGTTGCTGCTGCACCCGTTGCGGGCGCAGCGCGTCGAGCACCAGCGCAGTGGCGCCAGGGCGCGCCAGTTTCAGCCATGCCACCACGCGTTCGAGGGCTGCCGCGGCATCGCGGTGCAGCCAGGCGCAATCGAACGGCGAATACAAGTCGCGCCCGACGAAATTATTGTCGGTGGCGTAACGCAGGTCGACCACAATCCCGGCAACCGTCGACAGGTGGCGAAATTCAGGGCTGGTGGTAATTTCTTCGCTGGTAACCAGGTGCGTCATGTGAAAACGTCCTATCCGATACTGGCGCGCGCAACCGCGCCGATGCTGTTGGCCAGTTCGCGTGCGCCGTGCGACAGCGGCGAATGGCTGGCGGTAAGCAGATACAGTTGCACGGGAATCGAGGGCGCCCAGGCGCGCCGCTGCACCAGGCTGTCGACCGCCGAGGCGGCGGTGAACGGGTCGACCACGGCCATGCCGGCGCCGGCTTCGACCAGCGAACGGGCGATCTGGTACGTTTGCACGACGGTGTGGAAGATGGGCGTGACGCCTTCTTCTTCGCAGGCCGCCACCACCAGTTCGCCGAGCGGGTCGTTGTCGGCGTGGCCGATCAGTTCGCCGCTAAGGCCGTGCGCCGACACCGCCAGGGCGCACTCGGCGTCGCTCCAGCTGCCGGCCGGCGCGATCACCGTCATCACCCCTTGCGCGATCGGCTCCGCGACGATGCCGGGATGGCGCGGGTCCTGCAGCGACAGCGCCAGGTCGGCTTCGCCCAGGCGCAGCGCGGTGACGATTTCGCTGGTGTGGAAGGTGGCCAGCTCGCAGCGCGTGCGCGGGAAGTCCCTGCGCCAGGCCGACATTGCCGCCGGCAGTACGCTGATGGCGATAGTTGGCGTCGACACCAGGCGGATGGTTTCCACCGCCCGGCCCTTGAGGCTGGCGGCGAGGCGGCGGATGCCTTGCAGGTCGCGGTTGAGCTTTTCGGTTTCGACGAACAGGCGGTGCGCTTCCGGCTTCGGATACAGCTTGCCGCGCACGCGTTCGAACAAGGGCATGCCGAGCTGCAGTTCGGCATGCTGCAACACCTTGGTGACCGCCGGCTGGGAAATGTGCAATACCTGGGCGGCGCCGCTGATGGTGCCAACCTGCATGATGGCGTGGAAGACTTCTATGTGACGCAGGCGCATGGCGTGATCTCGTTTAAGTGGAAGTGGAAGCGCAAGATCACGCCCACTGCCCAGCATATAGGAAAAAATTCAGCGTGGCCGGCAATCAAGGCGCCTTGATTGCCGGCTTCGTCAGGACGTCCAGCAACGCCGCCGTCTCGGCGTCCGGCGTGCCGTCGATGATCGCCGGGCGGTATTTCATCTGGAACGAGATCAGCACATTTTTTGTGGCCGTATCGAGTTCGCCCGTTTGCGGCGTGGCGTAGCCGTGCTGCGCCAGCCGCTTCTGGAACCAGGCCACCTCCGGCAGCTGTGCATCGAACTGCGGGCGCACCGCCGTCACGCGCGCCGCATCGGGCCACGTCACCAGGCCCGCCTGCGCCAATTGAAACCATGGGAACATCGGCCCCGGGTCCTGCTTGCGGCCCGGCGCGATGTCGCTGTGGCCGATAATGTTGTCAATCGGAATTTGGTGCTTGGCGACGATCTGCTTGAGCAGCAGGATCAGCTGGTCGATCTGCGCCTGCGGGAACGGATACCAGGTGCGCACGCCGTCGGCGCCAACCGTAAAGCCCGGGTTGACGATCTCGATGCCGATCGAACTGCCGTTGAGCAGCGTGTAGTTTTTCCAGTGCGATACGCCGGCGTGGTTGGCCTGGCGCGTTTCGTCGACCAGATGGTAGGCGCGCGGCTCCAGTTCGTCCGTCAGCAGGTAGTGGGCGCTGACGGTCTGTTCGGTCAAAATCTTGATCGACTGCGCTAAATTGCTGACCGTGTAATGGATCACGACGAACTTGGCCCGGCTGCTCTGCGATTTGGCCGACAGCGAGGTGTCGATGCGCGGACCGGGGGCGGCGCAACCGGCGAGGAGGGCGATGAGGAGCGAGGCGAGCAGGGTTTTCATGGGTGTCGTAAAAATAAGTGTCGTTAAAATAAATGTAACTTCAGGCAACGGCCGGCGGTACGTCGTTGGCGGCAATGCGGGCCGCGGCGTAATGGGCATGGCCGACGACCTGGGTCAGCAGGGTGGCGGGCGGCAGCGCGGCCCGCATCGCGTCAACGATGATCGGATGCAGCGCCGATGCGCGCCCGGCCAGCACCACCGGGCGCTGGCCGAAGCGCGCCGTCAGCGCTGTGGCCAGCCGCGCCAGCTCATGGCCGGCGCAGGCAAGAATGTCGGCCGCGGCCGGGTCGGCGTCGGCGCTGGCGGCGACCGCCAGCGCCAATTTACCCACTTCGCCGCGCTCCTGGTTGTAGATGAACTGGCGCGAAAACGACCAGTCGCTGCCGCCGACATGGTCGAACACCGCGTGCGCCATCGGCGAACTTTGCCATGCGCCCGGGATTTCATCCTCCAGGCGCCAGATCCGGCGCAGCGCTTCGCGGGCGATCCAGAAGCCGCCACCGCCGTCGTCCAACACGACGCCGCGCCCGCCGGCGCGGTGGACATTGTTCTGTTCGTCGATCCAGGCGCCGATCGAGCCGGTGCCGGCGTACACCAGGTAGCCTTGTCCCGGGGCGAAGCTGTCGAGGTAGGCGATTTCAATGTCGTTGCACAGCGTGACGGTGCGCGAACCGAGTCCCAGCAGCTCGGACAGCCAGCGCGCAAGCTGCTCGCCGTCGCCGCCGAAACCGGTCAGGCCGGCGCGCACCCTGGCCGGGCGGCCGTGCCTGAGCACATCAAGCGCCAGCTGGCTGAAACTGGCGCGCACCGTCTGGCGGCCGCTAGCGCTGGCCATGTGCAGCGCCGACAGGCCGGCCACGTGGCCCTCGGCAACGACGGCGCCATCGCGCCCGGCCAGCGCCCAGCGCGTTTGCGTGCCGCCGGCGTCAATGCCGAGGCCAAGTGCGCTGTCCGGTTCGAATTCTAGATCCAACATGGGCTGTCCTGAATGTCTGGAGCGTCAACATGCGAAGACGTTATGGCCGCTGTCACCGTGTTACCACGTCACTTTGCCAGCACCGACAGCGGCGTGCTCTCGTTGCCGAGCCGGTCGACGGCATTGACGAACACCGCGCTGGCAGCGCCCAGTTTGGAATCGTCCGGCAGGCTCCAGTTGGCGCGCGACGCCGGCACCACCGCGAAGCGCCATTCGTTGCCGTAGCGCGACCAGATGGCGTAGTGCGCGTTGTCCTTGCCCGGCGCCAGTTTCAGCACCACGGCACCGGCTTCGCGCTTGGCCATGACAAGCGGCGCGCCAGGGGCCTCGCTGCCCAGCCATGGCGACGCCGGCACCAGCGCCTGCGAGGCGTACTGGCCGGCCAGGAGCTGGTCGCTGATGCCTTTGCGGTTTTGCATCAGCGCGGCCATGCTGAAATGGACGTGGCCGCTGGCGGCGGGGCGCGCGCGCGTGACGCTGATTTGCTGCAGGATCTCTTCCGGCGGAAAATCCTTGGTCGGCGCGCCGATGCGGCTGGTGAACAGCCCCGGCCAGATGTGGCGGCCCTTGCCGTTTTGCGCCACCCAGTAGTCGAGCAGCACCGGATAGGCCTGCGGCTTTGGCGCGATCGCCCAATACAGCTGGGGCGAGAGATAATCGAGCCAGCCGTTGGCGAGCCACAATTCGGCGTCGGCGTACAGCTTGTCGTACTGGCTGAAGCCGGCGATGCCGGCTGGGCGCAGCGCCGGCTTGCCCAGGCCAAACGGGCTGATGCCGAACAGCACCCAGCTTTTCTCGCGGTGGATGCCGGTGTACAGCGCCTCGATCAGGCGGTTGACGTTCTGGCGCCGCCACCCCGCGCGGTCGAGCTTGCCGCCGGCCGACAGGTAGCGCTGCCATGCCGGCTGGTCGGGAAAGTCGAGTTCCGGTTTTGCGGCGCCGTTGCTGCCGATAACGCCATTGCCGTCGAGCGCGGCCGCTTCGCCGGCCACGCCCGGCGCCTCGATCGGGTACGGATAAAAATAGTCGTCGATGTGCACGCCGTCGATGTCGTAGCGTTTCACCACGTCGAGCACGACGTCGAGCGTCTGTTTCGACGCCGCTTCCTCGGCCGGATCCATCCACAAGAATTTGCCGTAGCTTTTTACGGCGGCCGGATTCATTTTGGCGATGTGGTTGCTCGAAACGGGCGACTTGGCGCCCGAATGGCGCGCCCGGTACGGATTGAACCAGGCGTGCAGCTGCAAGCCGCGCGCGTGCGCCTCGGCGACCCAGAATGCCAGCGGGTCGTACGCCGGCTGCGGCGCGGCGCCTTGCGCGCCGGTGAGATATTCGGTCCACGGCTCCAGTTTCGACGGGTAGATCGCGTCGGCGCTCGGGCGCACCTGCAGCACCACCGCGTTCAGGTTCAGGCTTTTGGCGCGCTCGAGAATGGCGATCGCTTCGGCCCGCTGCTGGGCGCCGTTCAGGTTCGGCCTGGTCGGCCAGTCGATGTTGGCGACTGTCGACACCCAGGCGGCGCGAAACTCGCGCGGCGACGGCGGCGGCGCGCTGGCGGTGCCGCCGGCAACGACCACCGGCGTGGTCGGCTTGATCGTGGTGCAGCTGGTCATCAGGCCGGCCACTGTCAGCGCACCGGCCAAGCCTACAAGCGTGAGCGCGCGTTTTTTCATATCTGGCTGCAAAACAACTCCTTACGGTTACCTTGCCCGTCGTCCTCGCGCATGCGGGGGTCCCATTTCGTGGCGTCCTGGCGAAAATTGGATCCCCGCTTGCGCGAGGATGACGGTTTACAGATTATCGAATTGCTGAACATAAAAGCGTTAAACAGCAGAGCATAAAGCAAGGACGTATTGACTGGCGCAATCGGCAGATCGCGGATCGGCGCGGACAGCAGCTTGCCGAGCGAGAGCGCCATCGAGACGCCGCGCAAGGCGTACAGCGAGGTCCCCGGTTGCACTCATTTTTCGCTCATTTTTTTCCGAACTCCGGATCGATCTTCACCAGCGCGGCCATGATAAAGGCGGGAATCGTCATGAGGCAGACGTAAATAAAAAAGTTCTGGTAGCCGAGGTATTCCTGGATGCGGCCGCTGACCATCCCCGGCAGCATCATGCCGAGCGCCATCAGGCCGGTGCAGATGGCGTAATGGGCGGTCTTGTGGACGCCATCGGCCACCATGATCATGTACATCATCATGGCGGTGAAGCCGAAGCCGTAACCGAACTGCTCGATCGCCAGGCTGGCCGAGATCAGGTAAAAATTCTGCGGCTGCGCGCTGGCCAGGTAGACGAACACCAGGTCCGGGATGTGCACCGACAACACCATCAGCCACAGGCAGCGTTTCAGGCCGACGCGCGAAATCACGTAGCCGCCGAGCAGGCCGCCAAGCGTCAGCGCGAGCACGCCGACGGTGCTGTAGGCAACCCCGACCTGCGACGTCGTCATGCCCAGCCCGCCTTTGGCGACCGGATCCATCAGGAACGGCGCGGCCAGTTTCAGCAGCTGCGATTCACCCAGCCGGAACGTCAAAATGAAACCGAGGATCAGCCAGATGTCGCGCTGCCTGAAGAAGGCGCCGAAGGTGGCGAAAAATTCGCGCAGCGGGCCGGCGCTGGCGTTGTCCCCACTGTGAACTGGCTTGTCGTCGGCCGGACGCGGCAGCACGAAGTAATGGTACACGCACAGCGTCAGGAACATCGCGGCCAGCACGCAAAACACCACCGCCCAGGCAAAGTGGACGTCGCCGGTGCGCTCGGTGAGCTGGCCGGCCAGGTACACCAGGCCGCCCTGCCCGGCCAGCATGCCGAGCCGATAGAAAGTGGAGCGCACGCCGACGAAGGCGGCTTGCTGCTGCTGGCGCAGGCCGAGCATGTAAAAGCCGTCGGCGGCGATGTCATGGGTGGCAGAACTGAAGGCCATCAGCCACAGTACCGCCAGGCTGACCTGGAAAAACGATGGCAAATGAGTGGTCAGCGCGACCAGCCCGAGGGCGGCGCCGATCACCAGCTGCAGGCCGACGATCCACCAGCGCTTGGTGCGGAACATGTCGACAAAGGGCGACCAGAGCGGCTTGATTACCCACGGCAGATACAGCCAGCTGGTGTACAGCGCGATGTCGGTATTCGAGATGCCGTTGGCCTTGTACATGATCACCGACAGCATCATCACGACCACGTACGGAATGGCTTGGCCAAAATACAAGGACGGCACCCACAGCCATGGACTTTTTACTTGGCTGCTCAGTTGGCTACTTGGCTGGCTACTTATTTGCGCTTTTTGCATAAGACTTTCATGATCGCGCAGCACAGGGGTGGCTGCGCAATTATGCGGCGAGTGCCTGGCGTACGCTGCCGCGCGCCGCCTCGAGCAAGGCCCTGGCCTGGTCGATACTGGTTTTTTTGGACAGGGCCACGATGGCGACCTTGACGTGGAAATCGCATTGCCCGAGCGCCGCGCGGGCAACCGCTTCGCCGGCGCCGGTGGCGATCATCGTCAGGCGTACCGCGCGTAGCACCAATTTGGCGTTGGTCGGCTGCAAGTCTACCATCAGGTTGCCGTAAACCTTGTTCAATCGCACCATCAGGGCGCTGGAAAATGTGTTCAGCGCGATTTTCTGCGAGGTACCGGCCTTGAGCCGGGTGCTGCCCGAGATGATCTCGGAACCGGTGTCGAGCGTGACGCTGATATCGGCTTCGCCCGCCACCGGGGCGTCGACGTTGTTGGCAAAACCGACCGTCAGCGCGCCGGCGGCACGCGCCGCGCGCAAGGCGCCCAGCACGTACGGCGTGGCGCCGGAGGCGGCCAGCAGCAGCACCACGTCGTTCGGCGTCGGGTGGAGGGCGGCCAGGTCGGCCGCGCCCTGGGGCAGGTCGTCCTCGGCGCCTTCGACGGCGGCAAACATCGCCTTTCTGCCGCCGGCCAGCAGCGCCAGCGCGCGTTCTTGCGGCCAGGAGAAGGTCGGATACAATTCTACGCTGTCGAGCAGCCCAAGGCGCCCGGAAGTGCCGGCGCCGACATAAATCAGGCGCCCGCCCGCTTCGATGCGCGGCAAGGCGGCGGTGACGGCGGCGGCGATACGCGGCGCGGCGGCGCGCACCGCATTGACGGCCTGCCGCTGGTCGTCGACCAGCGCGTTGATCAACTCAGCGGTCGGATACTGGTCCAGCAGTGCATGTTCGAGGGAAGGTGCTTCAGTTTTTAACATCGCCGTCAGATAGTCGAATAAATGCTACCAGTGTAATACCAAGCTCGCCGCCGAATCCCATGAAAGGATCGGTCCGGGCCATTCCGAAAGGTTATGAAACGCGTCGCATCTCTGCCACAAAATCGTAGTGATCGCTGCGGCAGTAGGAATGGGTCAACTCGACCGCCTGGCCCGATTCGAGGTAGCCGATGCGGGTAATGAACAGCACCGCCCGGTTTTCCGGGATGCCGAGCTGGCTGGCCAGCAGCGCCGGCGCGTTCATCGCGCGGATGTGCTGCAGCGCCCGCACCGGCAAGTGGCCCGACTGCGCCAGGTGCTCGTAGAGCGAACCGCCGACGCTTTCAGGGCGCGGCAGCACGGTGGCCGGGATCACGCTCACTTCATACGCCATCACCACGTCGTCGGCCAGCCGCAGCCGCTCGAGCCGCGCCACCCGGGTGTGCGGCGCCAGGCCGAGGCTGAGCTGCTCGGCGGCGGCGGCCGCCACGATCGAGCGTTTGAGCCATTGCGAGCTGGGACGGTAGCCGCGCTGCAGCAACTGCTCCGAGAAGCTCGACAGGCTTGACAGCGGCTGCTCGATGCGCGGCGCGATGTAGTTGCCCGAGCCGCGGCGGCGCACCACCAGGCCCTGGCCAACCAGCTGGTCGATGGCCTTGCGCGCGGTCACCCGCGAGACGTCGAGCTGCTCGGACAGCAGCCGTTCGGACGGCAAGGCCTGGTCGACCTGGTAGCGCCCTTCCCGCACATCGGCGACCAGCTTGCGCGCCACCTGCATGTAGAGTGGGGAATTGTCGTTCAGGTCGGCCTTGAAATCGGTACTGGTATTGCTCATTGGTGTCTTTCGGTCGGTCGCGCGCTTGCCAGGTATTTTAGCCCGACTGGCGCGGCAGTTGTCGGCAAGCTGGGCTGGTATGTCGATATACCGAAAGGTTATGCTGCCCTCACTTCAATTGATTGGATGGCGCCGGAACGACGCCGTATGCTGCTATTCGACGCCCGCACAGACGGTAACGAACACGGGACCAACAAGCATGAAACAGCGCAGGCGGACATTGCTGGGACTGGCCTTGCTGGGCGCGACGAGCCAGCTGCTGCTGCGCGCGGCGCCGGCTGCTGGCGGCGACAGCGTCCTCGACGCCGAGCTGGCGGCCATCGCCGCCGATCCGGCCTGCCAATTGGCCAGCCTGTCGGTGTTGGCAATCCGCCACGGCAAGCTGCGCTACGAGCAGCAGTTCGGCCAGCGTCGTGCCGGTACCGGTGCCGGTAGCGGCCTGCCGGCCAACGTCCACACCTTGTACCGCATCGCCTCGATTTCGAAGATGATGACCACGCTCGGCCTGATGATGCTGGTCGAGCAAGCCAAGCTGGCGCTCGACGCCGACGCCGGCAACTACCTCGGTTTCGCGCTGCGCAATCCGCACTTCCCCGAACGCGCCATCACCCTGCGCCACCTGTTGACGCACACCTCCTCGCTGCGCGACGAGGCCGGCTATTCATGGCCGTGCGACACCGCGCTGTCGACTATCCTGGTGCCGGGCGCCGCCCGCTACGGCAAGGGCCAGATGTGGGCCGAGATGGGGACAAATAGTGCCGGCGCCGGCCCCGGTGATTATTTCACTTATTGCAACCTGAACTGGGGCGTGATCGGCACCATCATGGAGCGCGTCACGGGCGAGCGCTTCGACCGCCTGATGAAGCGCCTGCTGCTGACCCCGATGGGCCTGCATGGCGGCTACAACCCGTCCGAATTGACCAACGCCGACCTGGCCAACGTCGCCACCCTTTATCGCAAGCGCGCCGTCGACACCGAGGTGTGGGACGCCGCCGGAGCGTGGATCGCCCAGGCCGACGACTACAGCGAACGCGCGCCGCGGCCCCCGGCCGGCATTGCGTCGTACGTCGCCGGCACCAACGCCACCCCGTTCAGCCCGACCGGAGGATTGCGCATCTCGGCCCACGACATGGGCCAGGTGATGCTGATGCTGATGAACGAAGGCGTGCACCAGGGCCGCCGCCTGCTGAAACCGGCCACCATCGCCGCCATGTTCACGCCGCAGTGGACCCACGACGGCAGCGGCGGCAAGGACGGCAACGGCGACACCCACCACGGCCTGTTCAACTGCTGGGCCCTGGGCAACCAGCAGTTTCCCGATCGCGCCGGCATGCAGCTGGTCGAAGGCGGCGGCTTTTGCGCGGCCGGCCACCTGGGCGAAGCCTACGGCCTGAGGTCGCTCTTCGTGTTCGACGCCGCCGCCCGCAACGGCATGGTGGTGCTGGTGGGCGGCACCTCGGCCGACCCGGAAACCCGGCGCGGCGCCTATTCGCCGCTGGCGCGCTTCGAGGAGCGCACCTTGACGGCGCTATACCGGCGCACGATACAAAGTAAAGGCCAGAGTAAAGGCGAGGGCCAGATCGGCTGAAGCGGCATGCATCGATAAAAATTGAATTTTACCGGCCGCATGAATCGTGGTTATGGCCGCGCGATGCAGATTCATTGGCCCGAACCCGGGCCAGCCCCTAAGCTGGCCTACCGCGGACAACAATGATAGTGGATGGCATGCAGGAAGTAATCGTAATCGGCGGCGGCGTGATCGGACTGACGTCGGCGTGGTGGCTGCTGGAAGCTGGCTATGGCGTCACCCTGCTCGAGCGGAATGCCGTCGGCAGCGCCGCCAGCCTGCGCAACGGCGGCCAGCTGAGCTACCGCTATGTCGCGCCGCTGGCCGATGAGGGCGTGCCACTCAAAGCGCTGCAATGGTTGTTCGAGGAAAACGGCCCGCTGCGCTTTCGCCCCGAGGCCGACCTGCGCCAGTGGCGCTGGCTGACCCGCTTCCTCGTCAACTGCAACGCCGGCGCCAACAGCAAGACCACGGCCAGGCTGCTCGAACTGGGCGAACTGTCGCGCCGCGCGATGGCCGAACTCGAAGTGTTCCTGCCGCTGTACGAATTCGCCTGGCGCGATGCCGGCAAGATGGTGGTGTACCGCTCCAAAAAGGCATTCAACGCCGCCGCCGCCGCCAAGCCCGGCGCGGAAGAAGCGCGCGAAGTGCTGTCGCCGGCCGAATGCGTGGCGCGCGAGCCGGCGCTGGCAGCCGCGCTGCCGGTGCTGGCCGGCGGCATTTTCAATCGCGGCGAAGCGGTGGCCGACTGCCACGCGTTCTGCGTCGCGCTGGCCGCGCGCCTGGCCGCGCACCCGCGCTTTCAAGGCGTGGTCAACGGCGAAGCACGCCGCTTCATCACCGACATGGGCAAGGTCATCGGGCTCGACACCAGTGCCGGCATGCTCGGCGCCGATCATTACGTGCTGGCCGCCGGCATCCAGAGCCGCAGCCTGGCCGCCAGTGCCGGCATCTACCTGCCGCTGTATCCGCTCAAGGGCTACAGCCTGACCGCGCCGATCCGACCTACCGACTGCGCGCCGGAAATCTCGGTTACCGACGTCGAACGCAAGGTGCTGTACGCACGCATCGGCGACTCGCTGCGGGTGGCGGCGATGGTCGACATGGTCGGCGAAGACACCTCGATCGACGCCAGGCGCATCGCCGGCCTGACGCGCCAGGTGCGCGAGACGATGCCGCACGGCGCCGACTACAGCCGCATCACGCCGTGGGCCGGGCTGCGTCCGGCCACCCCCGGCAGCGCCCCGATCATCGGCGCCACGCACTACCCGAACCTGTGGCTCAACGTCGGCCAGGGCCCGCTCGGTTTCACTTTCGCGTGCGGCTCGGCCAAGCTGCTGGCCGGGTGCATGAAGGGTGGGGCGCCGCCGTTTGCGATGGATGGGCTGACGCTGCGCTGATTCGTCGTTCCTGCCACTGGCAGAAACAACTGTTCGCAAACGCGCGGAAACCCATTTTTCAGCGTGGCCACGAGCTTGGGCCGCTTGCCGAATATTAAATACTCGTCGAGAAATAAATGTGGGCACTGCGCGCAGCGACCAACACAGCAGCGCGCCGATTATGGCAGCTAACGTTCATATAATTTATTGCGCAAGAGAAATTTCAATAAATTTTGAGGGAGCTTGGATCCGGCTTTGTCGCATCGATTTTTTCGGCACGTCGCTCAATACGACATATGGAATGGTTATGGAAAAATGTCATCGCCTGTTGTCGTCAAGTTAAGCAAATTTTTCTTGATGCGACAGAACCGTTCCGATGATCCGGTCCGCCAGTTTCCCGTTGGCCTGCCTCGGCAGTTGACTGCCGAATGAAAACGCCATTGGCCATTGGTCATTGGCCGCTGGGGGCTGTCGACGCGCCCGCGTGCCCAAATTGCTGGACGAGATCGGGTCAGCGGCATGACCGGTGCGCCCGGCCGGTTGCAAGCATTGAAGCAGGGACGGTCGGTTATCGCACCTGAAGCTGTGCGCAAGTCGTGCTTCCTGGCTGGTGGCCGGCCCGCCCCCAAAGACACGACGTGCTGTCCGATCTTCACTTTTGCAACCTGGCCTCCAGCTGAGAAAAGGGCGGCGTCGCGAAACGCTCGGATATCTGCCATATCAAGGCGCGCGAAGCGCTAACGGACGTTGCCCATACAGTTACAATGCTTGCCCAGACTTAAGATACCAGCGAATCGCTGATTTTCGCTGTGTAGAATTCTCTAAACCTCGCGCGTTGTCGACTACAACGATGTTGTCGCCCTTCACGCCGTTGGTCGGGACAACGATCGATGCCTACGACGCCAGCCGAAATGGCGGATAATGCCGCTTCTGCCAGCAGTGCATCCGACGTGAATCCGACCATGCCACCATCCTCCAAGCCGGCCGCCTGTCCCTGCGGCGGCGCCGCCTTTGCCGCCTGCTGCGGCCCTTACCTTGCCGGCGACGCGGTCGCGCCCTCGGCCGATCTGCTGATGCGTTCGCGCTATAGCGCCTACGTGCTGCGCATCGAGGCCTACCTGCGCGCCACCTGGCATCCGGGTACGCTGCCGGCAGGGCCGATTATCGACCCGGATGAAAAGTTGCAATGGCTCGGACTTGAGGTAAAATCTGCTTTACGTTTACGTCAACGTAAAGCAGACTTACCGGAATCACCAGAGCGCGACACCGTAGAATTTGTCGCCCGTTACAAGCTCGCTGGCCGCGCCCACCGCCTGCACGAAGTGAGCCGGTTCGTGCGCGAAGGCGCGGGTGACGGTAAGGGCGAGATCGCGCGCTGGTTTTATCTGGACGGCAGCTTCCCCGAGTAAGCAAGTAAAAACCCGCACAGGAAAAGAAGGACAGAAATGCCTTACATCGACAGCAAGCTCAATCCCCGCAGCGACGATTTCAAGGCCAACGCGGCCGCCATGCAGTTGGTGGTCGACGACCTGCGCGCCAAGGTCACGGCAGTTGCGCAGGGCGGCGGCGCGGTGGCGTCGGCCAGGCACGTCGCGCGCGGCAAGCTGCTGCCGCGTGAGCGGGTGGAGAATCTGCTCGACCCGGGCACGCCCTTTCTCGAACTGTCGCAACTGGCGGCCTACGGCATGTATCAGGACGCCAATGGGGTCGATGCCGCGCCGGCCGCCGGCATCATCACCGGCATCGGCCGCGTCGCGGGCCAGGAATGCGTGATCGTTTGCAACGACGCCACCGTCAAGGGCGGCACTTATTACCCGATAACAGTTAAAAAGCATCTGCGCGCTCAAGAGATTGCCGACCAGAACAACCTGCCCTGCATCTACCTGGTCGATTCGGGCGGCGCCAACCTGCCGAACCAGGACGACGTTTTTCCTGATCGCGACCACTTCGGCCGCATCTTCTTCAACCAGGCCAACTTGTCGGCCAAGGGCATCCCGCAGATCGCCGTCGTGATGGGTTCCTGCACCGCCGGTGGCGCCTACGTGCCCGCCATGAGCGACGAGTCGATCATCGTCAAGGACCAGGGTACGATTTTCCTCGGCGGCCCGCCTTTGGTGAAAGCGGCCACCGGTGAAGTGGTGAGCGCCGAAGAGTTGGGTGGCGGCGACGTCCACACCCGCCTGTCGGGCGTCGTCGACCATCTGGCGCAAAACGATTTGCATGCGCTGTCGCTGGCGCGCACCATCGTGTCGAATTTGAACCGCAGCAAGCCGCGCTCGATGTCCTTGCGCGAATCGGCGGAACCGAAGTATCCGGCCAAGGAGCTGTACGGCGTCATTCCCGTCGACACCCGCAAACCGTTCGACGTACGCGAAGTGATCGCCCGCGTGGTCGACGCCAGCGAGTTCGACGAGTTCAAATCGCGCTACGGCACCACCCTGATCTGCGGCTTCGCCCATATCTTTGGGATACAAGTGGGCATCATCGCCAACAACGGCATCCTGTTCTCGGAGTCGGCGTTAAAAGGCACCCACTTCATCGAGCTGTGCTGCCAGCGCAAGATCCCGCTTGTTTTTTTACAGAACATCACCGGCTTCATGGTCGGGCGCAAATATGAAAACGAAGGCATCGCCAGGAACGGCGCCAAGATGGTGACCGCCGTGGCCACCGCCGCCGTGCCGAAGTTTACGGTGATTATCGGCGGCAGTTTCGGCGCCGGCAATTACGGCATGTGCGGACGCGCGTTCTCGCCACGCTTCCTCTGGATGTGGCCGAACGCGCGCATCTCGGTGATGGGCGGCGACCAGGCCGCATCGGTGCTGGCCACCGTCAAGCGCGACGGCATCGAGAACAAGGGCGGCACCTGGAGCGTGGAGGAAGAAGCCGCGTTCAAGCAGCCGATCAAGGACCAGTACGAGCAGCAGGGCCATCCCTATTACGCCACCGCGCGGCTGTGGGACGATGGCGTGATCGACCCGCAAGACACCCGCATGGTGCTGGGCCTAGGCATATCGGCCGCGTTGAACGCCGACATCGGCGAAACGAAATTCGGCGTATTCCGGATGTAAGGAGAACAGCGATGAACTGGCAGTCAATCGACATCACCATGCACGAGCGCGTGGCCACCGTCACGCTCGACCGACCCGACGTGCGCAACGCGTTTAATCAAGCGACCATTGCCGAGCTGGCACTGGCGTTCGACGAACTCGGGCGCGACGAAGACGTGCGCGCCATCGTCCTGGCGGCGAACGGCAGCGCGTTTTGCGCCGGCGCCGACCTTCACTGGATGAAGACAATGGCCGGCTACTCGGATGCCGAGAACCTGGCCGACGCCACCAGGCTGGCCGACATGCTGCGCACGATCTACCTGTGCCCCAAGCCGGTAGTAGCCAAAGTGCAGGGCGACTGCTACGCCGGCGGCATGGGCCTGGTCGCCGCCTGCGACATCACGGTCGTGGCCGACGGCGCCAATTTTTGCTTGAGCGAAGTCAGACTCGGCCTGATCCCGGCCACCATTTCGCCGTACGTGATCAAGGCGATGGGAGAAAACGCTGCGCGCCGCTACTTCCTCACCGCCGAACGGTTTTCGGCACGCGAGGCGCACCGCATCGGCTTCGTCCATGACGTGGTGGCGCCGGACGCCCTCGACGCGGGCGTCGCCGCCATCGTCAAGGCGCTCGTTGCCAACGGCCCCAACGCGGTGCGGGAGGCCAAGATGCTGGTGCGCGAGATGGCCGGCCGGCCACTCGACGCCGCTCTGCTGGCCGACAGCGCCGCGCGCATCGCCGCCATCCGCGCCTCGACAGAAGGGCGCGAAGGCGTCGCTTCCTTCCTCGAGAAACGCCAGCCTTCATGGATGGACTGATGGAAGCGACCACCGCATCGGCCACTACGGCCGCCGACTGGGCCGCCCGCAGCCTGAAAAGCGTCTGGCATCCGTGTACCCAGATGCAGCAGCATGAAACGGTGCCGCTGATCCCGGTCAGCCATGGCCGCGGCGCCTGGCTGTACGACCATGACGGCAAGCGCTACCTCGACGCCATCAGTTCGTGGTGGGTCAACCTGTTCGGCCACGCCAACGGGCGCATCAACGCCGAACTGAAGGACCAGCTCGACAAGCTGGAACACGCGATGCTGGCCGGTTTCACGCACGAGCCGGTGATCCGCCTGTCGGAGCAGCTGTCGAACATGACCGGCAATGTGCTGGGTCACGCCTTCTACGCCTCCGACGGCGCCTCGGCGGTCGAAATCGCCCTTAAGATGAGCTTTCACGCCTGGCGCAACGCCGGCCTCACCGCCAAGCAGGAATTCGTCTGCGTGCAGGGCAGCTACCACGGCGAAACCATTGGTGCGCTGGCCGTCACCGACGTCGCGCTGTTCAAGGACGCCTACGGCCCGCTGCTGCGCGCGGCCCGCGTGGTGGCCTCGCCCGACCAGCGTAACGCGCTGCAAGGCGAAACGGCGCAGGACGCCGCGCGGCGCGCCGCCGCCGACATCGAAGCGCTGTTCGCCGAGCGCGCCGGCCATATCGCCGCCATCATCGTCGAGCCGCTGGTGCAATGCGCGACCGGCATGGCGATGCACGACCCGCTGTACCTGACCTTGGTGCGCGAACTGTGCGACCGCTACCAGGTACACATGATCGCCGACGAGATCGCGGTCGGTTGCGGGCGCACCGGCACCTTCTTCGCCTGCGAGCAGGCCGCCATCTGGCCCGATTTCCTGTGCCTGTCGAAGGGCATCAGCGGCGGCTACCTGCCGCTGTCGCTGGTGCTCACCCGCGACGACATCTACCAGGCTTTTTATAGTCATGACGTCACGCGCGGCTTCCTGCACTCGCACTCGTACACCGGCAATCCGCTGGCCTGCCGCGCCGCCCTGGCGACGCTGGCGATCTTCCGCGACGACGACGTGCTGAACGCTAACCGTCTGCGCGCCGCGCGCTTGAGTGCGGCCTTGGGCCCGCTGGCGGCGGACGAACGCGTGCGCAACTATCGCCAGCGCGGCATGATCTGGGCGTTCGACGCCATCGAACCGGATCCGGCGCGCGCCGCCGCCTTTTCGCGCCGGTTTTTTACCGCCGCGCTCGACAACGAACTGCTGCTGCGCCCGATCGGCAACACGGTCTACCTGATGCCACCGTATATTTTGAGCGACGACGAAACCGACCTGCTGGCCGCGCGCACCCGCAAGGTATTCGACCAAGTGATGGCCGCCTGATGAACCTGATCGCCCATCTCGAAGGCCAGCTGCGCGAACTCGACGAGCGCAGCCTGACGCGCCGGCGCCGCGTGGCAGGCACGCCGTGTGCGCCACGCCTGGTAGTCGACGGCCGCCCGCTGCTGGCCTTCTGCAGTAACGACTACCTTGGCCTGGCCGCGCATCCGGCGCTGGTGGCCGCACTGGCCGAAGGCGCGCAGCTGTATGGCGCCGGCAGCGGCGGCTCGCACCTGATCAGCGGCCACAGCCGCGCCCACGAACTGCTCGAAGAGCGCCTCGCCGAATTTTTAAGCCCGCACCTCGACAACGCCCGCGCGCTGACTTTTTCTACCGGCTACATGGCCAACCTGGCGATGTTGACCGCCCTCGGGCTTGATTCCGGTGCCGAGATTTTTTCCGAACAGCTCAACCACGCCTCGCTGATCGACGGCGCCCGGCTGGCGCGCGCGCGCGTGCATCTGTATCCGCACGCCGACCTGGCCGCGCTCGAAGCGCTGCTTGTCGCCAGCAGCGCCCAATCAAAACTGGTCGTCACCGACAGCGTCTTCAGCATGGACGGCGACATCGCGCCGCTGCCGCAATTGCTGGCCTTGTGCGAACGCCACGGTGCCTGGCTGATCGTCGACGACGCCCACGGCTTCGGCACGCTGGGCGCGAACGGCCGCGGCGCGCTCGAGCATTTTAATCTGCGCTCGCCCAACCTGGTCTACATGGGCACCCTGGGCAAGGCGGCGGGTGTGGCCGGCGCCTTCGTTGCCGCCCACGCCAGCGTGATCGAGCTGATCATCCAGCGCGCCCGTCCCTACATCTACACCACCGCCGCGCCGCCGGCGCTGGCCCATGCGCTGCTGGCCAGCCTGGACATCATTGGCGGCGCCGAAGGAGCGGCGCGGCGCGCCCACCTGGGCGCGCTGATCGAACAGTTCGGCCAGGACCTGCGGCTGGACCGCTGGCAGCATCCGGCGCCCTGCACCGCGATCCAGCCGATCATTATCGGCGCCAACGACGAAGCGCTGCGCGTCAGCGCCGGCCTGTACCGCCAGGGCCTGTGGGTGCCGGCGATCCGCCCGCCGACGGTGGCCCCAGGCACCGCGCGCTTGCGCGTGACCTTGTGTGCAGCGCACACCCATGAAGACGTCGCGCAGCTGATCGCTGCGCTCAACCTGCTGGAAAGGATGTGAGATGAGCCTCAACGATCCGACCGTCCCGGTGATCGACACCGTAGCCGACACCATGCTTGACACCGCCGCCGCAGCAACATCGGTGCTGGCGCCTGAACCGATGACGCAAGCCATTGGCGGCCTGCCGTGGCGCTTCAGCTGTTTTATCACCGGCACCGACACCGAAATCGGCAAGACGCTGGTGTCGTCGGCGATCCTGCACAAGCTGGTGGCCGGCGGCGTGCGCGCCTGCGGCATGAAACCGGTCGCCGCCGGCGCCGAGATGCGCGACGGCGAACTGCACAACGACGACGCCGACCAGCTGATCGCCGCCGGCAACGTGCACCTGCCGCGCAATATCACCACGCCTTACATGCTGCGCGTGGCGGCGGCACCGCACATTGCCGCAGCTTTGGATGGCGTGACGATCGAGTCGGTGCCGATCCTGGCCGCCTACGCCGAAATCGCCGCCGCCTCGGACGCGGTCGTGGTCGAAGGCGTGGGCGGCTTTCGCGTGCCGTTATCGAGCGAGTTCGACTCCGCCGACCTGGCCGCGCAACTGAACCTGCCGGTGGTGCTGGTAGTCGGCCTGCGACTCGGCTGCATCAGCCACAGCCTGCTGACGGTTGAAGCGATCATCGCGCGCAACCTGGTGCTGGCCGGCTGGGTGGCGAACGAAGTCGATCCCGACATGGCGTACGTCGACGAGAATATCGAAGCACTGACGCTGCGTATCCCGGCCCCGCTGATCGGCCGCGTGCCGTTCATGGACCAGCCGACCGCCGCCAAGGCAGCCGCCTACATCACTCTCGCCGGGCTGCCTGGATGGCCGCCCGCCCGGGATTGATCCAACACACAATTTTGTAGAAGGAAGTACATGTCCCAACTATCTTTTCACCCGCCCGCCGCCGCCATCACCTTGCCGGAAGCGGCCACCTGGCCGCTGGCCGACGTGCTGGCGCTGTTCGACCTGCCGTTCAACGATCTGATGTTCCAGGCGCAGAGCGCGCACCGCGCCAACTTCCCGGCCGGCGACGTCGAACTGGCGACCCTGTTGTCGATCAAGACCGGCGGCTGCGAAGAAGATTGCGGCTACTGCCCGCAGGCGGCGCGCTACGACACCGGCGTCGAGGCCAAAAAACTGCTCGGCATCGACACCGTGCTCGACGCCGCGCGCCAGGCCAAGGCCAACGGCGCTACTCGCTTCTGCATGGGCGCGGCGTGGCGCAGCCCGAAAGAGCGCGACATGGAAAAGGTCGAAGAGATGGTGCGCGAAGTAAAGGCGCTTGGCCTGGAGACCTGCGCCACCCTCGGCATGCTCGAGGCAGGCCAGGCCGACCGGCTCAAAAATGCCGGCCTCGATTACTACAACCACAACCTCGACACCGCGCCCGAGTTCTACAGCAACGTGATTTCGACCCGCGAATACCAGGACCGGCTCGACACGCTCGGACGGGTGCGCGGCGCCGGCCTGAAGGTATGCTGCGGCGGCATCGTCGGCATGGGCGAGTCGCGCCAGCAACGCGCCGGCCTGATCGCTCAGCTGGCCAACCTCAATCCCTACCCGGAATCGGTGCCGGTCAACCACCTGGTGCAGGTCGAAGGCACGCCGCTGCACGGACTCGATCCGCTCGACCCGTTCGAATTCGTGCGCACCATCGCAGTGGCCCGCATCACCATGCCGAAGGCGCGCGTGCGCTTGTCGGCCGGCCGGCGCCAGATGGGCGAAGCGGTGCAGGCGATGTGTTTCCTGGCCGGCGCCAACTCGATTTTTTACGGCGACAAGCTGCTCACGACCGACAATCCGGAAGCCTCCGACGACCGTGCGCTGCTGGAAAAACTCGGCTTGGTCACGCGCGCGTCGACGCTCGACTCGGCGCCGAAGGCAAGCTGCGGCGGTTGACGGCGTCACGCCGTTCGCTTCGCCTTTAATTTGCAACCAATCAACCACCGCTTCGGAACTTAAGCCAATGTTCAACAAAATCCTCATCGCCAACCGCGGCGAAATCGCCTGCCGCGTGGCCGCCACGGCGCGCCGCATGGGCATCCAGACCGTCGCGGTGTATTCGGAGGTGGACGCTGGCGCCAGGCACGTGGCGGTGTGCGATGAAGCGGTGCTGATCGGCGCAGCCAGCGCCAAGGAAAGCTACCTGTGCGGCGACAAGATCATCGCGGTGGCGCTGGCCACCGGCGCGCAGGCGGTGCACCCCGGTTACGGCTTCCTGTCCGAAAACGCCGATTTCGCCGACGCCTGCGCGCAGGCCGGCCTGGTGTTCATCGGACCGCCGGCGTCAAGCATGCGGGCGATGGGGTCGAAGTCGGCGGCCAAGACGCTGATGGAGCACGCCGACGTGCCGCTGGTGCCGGGCTACCATGGCGAGCGCCAGGATCCCGAGTTCTTGCAGGCGCAAGCCGACCGTATCGGCTATCCGGTGCTGTTAAAAGCGTCCGCCGGCGGCGGCGGCAAGGGCATGCGCGTAATCGAAAAGTCGCAAGACTTCAAGGCCGCGCTGGCATCGTGCAAGCGAGAAGCAATCAGCTCGTTCGGCGACGACAAGGTGCTGGCCGAAAAATACCTGACGCGCCCGCGCCACATCGAAATCCAGGTGTTTGCCGACACCCACGGCAACTGCGTCTACTTGCACGAGCGCGACTGCTCGGTGCAGCGGCGCCACCAGAAGGTGCTGGAAGAAGCGCCGGCGCCAGGCATGCCGCCAGAACGCCGCGCCGCCATGGGCGAGGCCGCGGTGGCCGCTGCCAAGGCGGTGGGTTACGTCGGCGCCGGCACCGTCGAATTCATCGCCAACCAGGACGGCTCGTTCTATTTCATGGAGATGAACACCCGCCTGCAGGTCGAGCATCCGGTCACCGAAATGATCACCGGTACCGACCTGGTCGAGTGGCAGCTGAGGATCGCCTTTGGCGAGCCGCTGCCGAAAGCGCAACACGAACTGGCGATCCACGGCCACGCGATCGAGGCGCGCATCTACGCCGAAAATCCCGAAAAAGGTTTTCTGCCGTCGATCGGCCGGCTGCGCCACATGGCGACCCCAAGCGCCGTCGCGTTCGAGCTGGGCGTCACCTCGAACGGCAACCCGGCACCGGTGCGGATCGACTCGGGCGTACGCGAAGGCGACGCCATTTCGCCGTTCTACGACCCGATGATCGCCAAGCTGATCGTCTGGGGCGCGAACCGCACCGAGGCGCTGGCGCGCATGTCGCAGGCCTTGGCCGAGTTCCAGATCGTCGGCCTGGCCACCAACATCGGCTTCCTCAAGCGCCTGGTGGAAGGCGACGCGTTCGCCAAAGCCGACCTCGACACCGGCCTGATCGAGCGCAATGCCGACACCCTGTTCCCGCCGCCAAAGGCTGCGCCGGTCGGCGCGCTGGCGTTGGCGGCGATGGCGCTGATCGAGGCGGAAAAGGAGGCCTCAAACGCAGTATCGGCCAACCCTGCCGACCCTTTCGGCAACGCGCTCGGCTGGCGCCTGAACGGCGCCTACCGCCGCGTGCTCTCGTTCGCCGACGATTACAGCGCCGCCACCGAACAGAAGCACTACCAGGTCGGCCTGACGTACCACGCCGGCGGCTGGCACCTCGACATGGGTGGCATCGCGGCCGACATGTCCCTCACCGCCCGCAACGGTGTCGATCTGTCGATCCGGCTGGGCGAGGCGTCGATGCATGGTGCGGTGCGGCGCGACGGCGACACCTTCCACGTCTTCACCGGCGGGCGTCATTTCACGCTGCTCTACAATGATCCGATGGCGCATGCCGGCGAAGCAGAAGCGGTCGGCGGACGCCTGACCGCGCCGATGCCGGGCAAGGTGGTGGCGGTGCTGGCCGCAAAAGGCCAGCAGGTTAAAAAAGGCGATCCGCTGGTGATCATGGAAGCGATGAAAATGGAGCACACGATCGCCGCCCCTGGCGACGGCGTGGTCGAAGAGATTTTGTATGAAGTAGGCGACCAGGTGGCCGACGGCGCACCGCTGCTGGCGTTTGCGGCGGCATCATAAAATAGAATTTAAAAAAACGGGAGACAGCCATGCGAATCCTGCTGTACCGCGCCGACGGCCAGGTTGAACCCTGGGTGACCGATTTTGCCGCCGTGCTGCCGCGTGCCGAGGTGGTGGTATGGCAGGATGGAGAACCCGAAGCGGCGTGCGATTACGCCGTGCTGTGGGCGCCGCCGGCCGCGCTGCTGGGCCAGCTGGCGCAGCCGGCCCAGTTAAATGCGACGCCGCTAAAAGCGATCTTCCTGACCGGCGCCGGCGTCGACGCCATCCTCAAGTTCGGCGATGCCTTGCCAAGCGTGCCGATCATCCGCTTAGGCGACGCCGGCATGGCGGTGCAGATGGCCGAATACGTCGCCCATGCGGTGCTGCGCTACTTCCGCCGTTTCGACGAGTACGAGCGGCAGGCCCGGGGCGGCGTGTGGGCGCCGCTGGCGCCGCGCGACAAGCGTGACTTCACCATCGGCGTGTTCGGCATGGGCGTGCTGGGCAGCCGCGTGCTGGCGGCGCTTGGCCACTTTGGCTTTCCGCTGCGCGGCTGGAGCCGCACCCACAAACAGGTCGATGGCGTCGACTGCTATGCCGGCATTGAGTCGCTCGGCGAGTTTTTGGCCGGCACGCGGGTGCTGGTGTGCATGCTGCCGCTTACGCCGGAAACAAGCAACCTACTCGACCGCGCGCGCCTGGCGCAGCTGCCGCGCGGCGCCTACCTGATCAACGTGGCGCGCGGCGCCCACCTGGCCGAGCCGGACCTGCTCGCCTCGATTCGCTCAGGCCACCTGGCCGGCGCCACGCTCGACGTGTTTAGAAACGAGCCGCTGCCGGCGCCGCATCCGTTCTGGGACGAGCCGCGCATCGCCATTACGCCGCATATCTCGGCGCTCACTGTCCGGCACGACAGCGTGCGCCAGATCGCCGGAAAAATCGCAGCACTGGAAAACGGCGAGCCGGTCGCGGACGTCGTCGATCGCATCAAGGGATATTGACATGAATACGCTAGCGAATTTGCCCAACAAGGTGAAAATTGTCGAAGTGGGTCCGCGCGACGGCCTGCAGAACGAGAAGCAATCGGTGTCGGCGGCAGTCAAGGTGGCACTGGTAGACCGCCTGTCGCGCGCGGGATTTCTCAACATCGAGGCGGCGTCGTTCGTGTCGCCGAAATGGGTGCCGCAAATGGCCACCAGCGTTGATGTGATGGCGCAGATCGCGCGCCGCCCTGGCACCATCTATTCGGCGTTGACGCCGAACATGCAGGGCTTCGAGGCCGCGCTGGCGTCGCGCGCTGACGAAGTGGTGATCTTCGGCTCGGCCTCCGAGGCTTTCTCGCAAAAGAACATCAACTGCTCGATCGCCGAGTCGATCGCGCGCTTCGCGCCGGTGGCGCAAGCGGCGAAGGAACACGGCCTGCGCCTGCGCGCCAGCATCAGCTGCGCGTTCGGCTGCCCGTACCAGGGCGACGTGCCTTTGGCCGCCGTGGCAGATGTGGTGGGCCGCATGCGCGACCTGGGCTGCGACGAAATCGACATCGCCGACACCATCGGCGTGGCGACGGCGCGCCAGACGCAGGCGGTGATGCTGCGCGCGGCAAGCGAGTTTCGCATCGAGGCGATTGCCGGCCACTTCCACGACACCTACGGCCAGGCGCTGGCGAACATCTATGCCAGCCTGGAAGTGGGCGTGTCGATTTTCCACTCGTCGGTATCGGGCCTGGGCGGCTGTCCGTACGCCAAGGGCGCGACCGGCAACGTCGCCACCGAGGATGTGCTGTACCTGATGCAAGGCCTCGGCATCGAGACCGGGATCGACCTCGACATGGTGGTCGATGCCGGCCAGTTCATCGCCCGGCAGCTCGGCCGCAACGGCGCCAGCCGGGCCGGCAATGCGCTGGCGGCAAAGTGCGCCGACGTTGCGGCGCCCGGATAAAACAGGGCGGAAATGACAAAGCCGACGAGGTTAATCGTCGGCTTTGTCATTTAATACTGGTCGGAGTACAAGGATTCGAACCTTGGACCCCCTGGTCCCAAACCAGGTGCGCTACCGGACTGCGCCACACTCCGAGGAGCAGAACTATAACGGCTGGAATCGCGGCGGTCAAGGGTTCGGCAAATATTAGTGAACATTCCGGTTATTAGTGAACATTCCGGTTCGACGCTTGTCAGCTTATTAAGGTATGCGAACATGAGTCACCAACATTTTTTCGGAATACGTGAATCCAACCTCTTCGCTTGAGCCAGTCATTGCCAGCCCACGGCCGTCACGCCTGATCGCCGGGCTGGCCTTGTCGCTGGCGCTGCACGCCGCGCTGCTATTGGCCTGGCGCCAGGACAGGATCGCGCCACAGCCGGCACAGGCCGCCCGCACATCGATCGCCGTTCGGCTGGTTCCGCCGCCACCGAAGGCCGAGCCGGCGCCGCCGCGCCCATCTGCCACCAAGCCGGCGCCCGCCGCCGGGCCGAGGCGGCGGGCGCCGAACGTCATCGCGCTGCCGCCGG
>NZ_PDOB01000045.1 GCF_002760665.1 Massilia psychrophila
GTCCAAAATGCAAAGGAAACTTTCCGATCAAACCGGATGGCAACGGTGCCAAGCATAAGGGAAGACCGTACGCGTATCACAACGACGTTACCGCTTGCGGGGCAAAACTGATTTCCTCGTTGTAGCCCTCGGGCGCCGGGCTGTGCCCAGGAGCCAGATGTCGCCGGCGCGCGACACGAAGGAAAGCCATATGCCTACTACGGAATGCGGTCTTGGCCTCATTTTCCGTTTCGGAAACGGCCCGCGCTTTCGGCGACGACGCACCGCTTCATCGCGATGCCGCCTACAATGCCAACTTTCGTTTTTAATTCATGGCGATTTGGCCGGGCTTTTGGGCCGAACGCAGCGTCAACTTGAGAATTTCGCCCGGCTGCCACAGGCGCATGCGTGGTCCCCAGCTGCCGGCGCCGCGGCTGATCACCAGTGCCATGTCGCCGACCTGGTGCGCTCCTGCCAGGTGCGGAAATTCACGCTGGACCAGATAATTGAACGGCCAGATCTGGCCGCCATGCGTGTGCCCGGACAGCATCAGGTCAACGCCCTTGGCCGCGGCGTTTTCGACGAGCGAAGGGGCCGGTATGTGCGACAGCAGGATGGTGGCCGTGTTCGTCGGTCCTGGCAGCAGCTCATCAAGGCCATCCGTGTAGTTGCCGCCATTGCGCATGGCGCGGCCAATGTCATCGAGGCCCGCGAGCATCAGGCCCGGTGCGAGCTCCACCTTGCTGTCACGCAGCCAGCGCACGCCGCCGGCCTCGAACTCGGCGATCGTGGTGTTCACGGCGCCGTAAAACTCGTGATTGCCGGTTACCGCCCAGACGCCCAGGGGCGCCTTGAGGCGCCGCAGTACGGTCGCCAGCTCGGCCTCGCCGACGGGATTGTCTTCCACCTGGTCGCCGACCATGAAGACGGCCGCCGGAGCGATCTGGTTGATCTGATCGACCCGCTGTCCCATCCAGGCAGAACGGCGTTGCGCGCCGAGGTGCAGGTCGGTGACGGCGACGAGCACCGTGCCATCGAGCGCGGCGGGCAGGTTCTTCAGCACCAGTTCGTGCTCGACAACGCTGGGTGCACGCATGGCCTGGTAGACGCCAAAAGTACTAAGGGCGACCCCGGCGACAGCGGCGACAGCGATCAGGCGCGGCGCCCAGTTGCGCCACCACAGTCCGAAACCGGTGACAAGGTCGGCAACCAGCAAGCACAGCGCCATCACGAACTGTATGCCGATCCATGTCATCGCGAACTGTCCCGGCCACCAGCGCCAGTCGAGCGCTTCGTCGCCGATCTGAATGCCGGCAATGTACAACAACCAGATGAAACCGGCGCCGAGCCACCATGCCGGTGCTGCAATGCGGTCGCGGATCGGGCGGATTTTGTAGAGCCGGCCTGCTACATAAAAATGAAGCAACGTACCGATGACGTTCAAAATGATTGAAAACATATAAAGTGCCTGGAAGAGCTTCGTCAGATAAATTTGGTTGGAATGGCCGCGGCGGCGATGCTGCTGCCGGAACGCTGACAGGTTTTGCAGATAAAAACGATGTTGCCCGGGCGCGCGCGAGGGCAGTTGGGCAGGGGGGTGTGGCTGGGTACGATCTTAACGCATTCCCGGTCGTGGCGCACGACAGCCCGGCGCAGCGGACAGGCGCGCGCATGCAATCGGTCAGATGGCGCAAACCCGGTTGGCCCGATCCACGGTCTTGCATTAAACTCTGCGACTCGACGAATGGGGAAAGCAAATGAAGATTTTGAAGGTGCCGTATGCGGAAAAAGACCAGGCAAAGGCGCTCGGCGCCCGCTGGAACGCTGAGCGCAAAGCTTGGTACGTGCCGGACGGAACAGAAACCGCACCGTTTGAACGGTGGTTGGCGAAAGATGAGGGCGCAAACGAAGCGGTGAAGGCCGGCTCGAAGGAAAGCAAGGACAAGGTCGATTCCTACGTTGGCCGTCCGACCGTGGGCGTGCACTACATCGAATTAAAACATGACTGCAATCCGTTCACCGAATGCGTTCAGTGCCGGCCCGCGCTGGTCGCGTCCGGATGGGTGGCGGCACATGATGCGGTAAAACTGGTCATCGCGGCGTTATAGCACCCAGGTGCGCAGCGGCAGCCATGAAGGCAGCGCCCGGCGCCGGTACAAGTTAGTCCCATAAGATCTTCTGCTCCGTTTGATTCAGTCGGCGCAGTGCAGGGAACGCAACGGGACATATTTTTTCACGTGATTGCAGCCGACGCCACAGGATCGCGAGTGCCTCCTTGGACGACTTTGCACCTGATGTTACAAATGCTTTCGAATGTAACGAATCGGCGCTTTCGCTGCCGCGGTTCTGCAAGTACGCTATTGACTCGTCGGCGCTGCAACACAATCTGTGCAATTAACTTGTCGATTTGAATATGCGCGGTGCGCAGTCCGTCGCCATGCGCGCTCTCCACTAGCGCTCCCGTCCGGAGCCGGGACAGCGCCGCCAGGGGCGTGCAAGCGCACCGCCCGCACCGCTACCACTTAACCCAAAAGGAGCCCTCCTTGTCTGAGCCGAAAAACCTGCAATCCGAGACCGTCATCAAAGTAATCGGCGTCGGTGGCGCTGGCGGCAACGCCGTCAACCACATGGCCTCGTCTGGACTATCGAACATCGAATTTGTCTGCGCCAATACCGACGCGCAGGCCCTTGCCAATACCGGCGACGCCAACCGCATTCAACTCGGCGAGACCGGGCTTGGCGCCGGCAGCGATCCGGTGGTCGGGCGCGAAGCGGCGATCCGCGAACGCGGCGCCATCGCCGAAGCGCTCAAGGGCGCGCACATGGTCTTCATTACTGCCGGCATGGGCGGCGGCACCGGCACTGGCGCCGCCCCCGTAGTCGCCGAGGTGGCCAAGGAAATGGGCATCCTCACCGTCGGCGTGGTCTCCAAGCCGTTCGAGTTCGAGGGCGCGCGCCGCATGCGCGTCGCCGACGAGGGCATCGCTCTGCTGTCGAAGTCGGTCGATTCGCTCGTCGTTGTCCTCAACAGCCGCCTGGAAGAAGTGCTGGGCGACGACATTACCCAGAAAGAAGCGTTCGCCGCGGCCGACGAAGTGTTGAGCAAGGCGGTGTCTGGCATTGCCGAAATCATCAACGTGCCCGGCATGGTCAACGTCGACTTCGAGGACGTGCGCACCGTCATGCGGCAGATGGGCACCGCCATGATGGGCACCGCCTTGCACAGCGGTGAAGACCGCGCGGTCAAGGCGGCCGAAGAGGCGATCTCGTGCCCGTTGCTCGACGGCTCGAACCTGCATGCCGCCCGCGGCTTGCTGGTCAACATTGCCGCTTCCGAGCAAACGCTGAAACTGCGCGAGACCAAGCAGGTCATGAACGTCATCTGCGCGCAGACGAGCGACGACGCCATCATCAAGTTCGGCGCCGTGTTCGACGATACGCTTGGCGACGCGATGCGTGTTACCGTCGTCGCCACCGGGCTGACGCGGCCGTTCGAAGCGGCTCCTGGCGGCAGGATGCAAGGCCACGCTCCTGGTACCCTGGTGCGCGGCAGCGGCATGAAGGAGCCGATTTCGCATTCGAACCAGAATCAGCACCAGCAGCAGCGCGGCAATTTCCCCGCCGCCGGCCAACAGTATGCAGGCCAGGGGTCGCGCGTGCTGTCGGCGCCGCGCTCGCCCGCGCCCAGCGGCGACCGGGAATCCAACCGCACCGTGCCGGCGCCGGCGAACACCGAGCATTGAGCCAAGCCAGGCGTCCGTTCATGGCCGAACATGGCCGAACATGGCCGAAAAGGGGGGCTGCACCGCTGCAGCCGCCTTTTTGGTCGCGGTTTTTTCATTTGCGGCGTAGACTGTATTTCACTCACGTAGAAAATGCATCATGATCAAGGCCATACTCACCGGACACACCAAAGGCCTCGGCGCGGCAATTGCGTTCGAGCTGCTGGGACGCGGCATCCCGGTGCTGGGCCTGGCGCGCGGCGCGGCGCCCGACCTGACGGCGCGCTACCCGCAAGCGTTCGAGCAGGTTGAACTCGACCTTGCCGACAGCGCCGCGCTGGCCGCCTGGATCGCAGGCGGCGCGCTGGCCGGGGCAATTGCCGGCTGCAGCACGGTTTTGCTGATCAATAACGCTGGCACGGTGCAGCCGGTCGGCGCGCTGGCGCTGCAGGACCCGCTGGCGGTAGCGCGCGCCGTTGCCTTGAATGTCGCGGCGCCGCTGATGCTCGCCGGCGCCGTCGCGCAAGCGCGCGCCTTGCGATGCGAGTGCCGCATCCTGCACGTCTCGAGCGGCGCCGGCCGCAGCGCTTATCCGGGCTGGAACGTGTATTGCGCCACCAAGGCGGCGCTCGACCAGCACGCGCGCGCCGTCGCGCTGGACCATGATGTCAACCTGCGCATCTGCAGCCTGGCGCCGGGCGTCATCGATACCGGCATGCAGGCCGAGATCCGCGCTTTGTCGCTTGAACAATTCCCGCTGCGCGAAAAATTCGATGACCTCAAGCGCGCCGGCGCCCTGTCCGAGCCGGCGCAATGCGCGCGCCATCTGGTCGGCTACCTGCTGAGCCCCCTGTTCGGCAGCGCGCCGGTGGACGACCTGCGCAGCGGGGTGGCGGCAAGCAGCTAGCCTCGGACAGCGTCCGTATGGTGCGCGCTTTATCGCCTGGTTGATGTAATATCGACATTGTTCGCAAGCGGGGAATCGAGCAATCGATCGATCGACCCACTACCGTAGTCAAACCACCAGGAGAACGACGAATGAAGATGTTAAAAATAGACGTCCGGTTTGCGGGGATCGCCGCCGTTGCCGGGTTGTTGATCACGAGCGGCTGTGCATCGACGATGTCGAAGGGCACCACCGCCGCGCCGGTTGCGAAAACGCCGACCGCAATCGCGCCGACGCCGACACCGGCAGCGGCCGCGAGCGCGATGCCAGCGGCCCCGGCCGCTGCGGCACCGACCATGATGCTGACCGGCGCGCAGGAAGTGCCGCCGAATCCATCGGCCGCCAGCGGCAGGAGCACCGTCATGATCGGCGCCGACAAGATGGTTACCGGATCGATCGACGTATCGGGCATGACAGCGACGATGGCGCACATCCACGAAGCGTCCAAAGGCGTCAACGGCCCGGTGATCGTGCCGTTCGTAAAAAGCGGCGAGAACACCTTCGCGGCGGCTCCCGGCGCCAAACTGACGGACGCGCAATACGCCAGTTACCAGGCCGGCAAGCTGTACTTGAACGTCCACAGCTCGATGTATCCGGGCGGTGAAATTCGCCTGCAACTGGCGCCGGCCCGATAAGCCGGTTGCAAAGGAAAGGGGCCGCCGGGAGGCGGCCTTTTTTCAAGGCTCGAATTTAATCTTTAACGCCGGCAGGCTTGACGTCGAGCTGCTGGATCTTCGGCTCGCGCTCCGGCGTCAGCGTGAAGCTCACTTGCAGCGTTCCGCACTCGCCGACCAGCGCAAAGCTGCCGCGCAGGGCGTTCTCCGCGGTGAGCCGGCCGACTGCCGTGATGGTGCCGATCGACGCCAGTTGCCCGCGCGTCTCGGCCAGCCAGGCGGCGCGCGATTGGTCGAGAAAAAAATTGTCGGCGGTGATGGCCTCGCCGAGCGCCGGATCCCACGACTGGATCAGCTCGGCCACCTGGCGCTGGCGCGTCGCCAAAATGGCGGTCACCGCCACCGCGCGCGGGACCAGGCCGGCGCGCTCGATCAGCAGGTCGAGCGCCTTTGCGGTCGGCGCGTACACCGGCGCATAACGCAGGTTGCTGAAGGCGATCACGCCGATGCCGTGCTGCGGTGCGAAGCGGTACTGGCTGCCGAAACCGGGCAGGCCGCCAGAATGCCCGACCGTCACCACGTTGCCGCTGTCGCGCGTCCAGCTCAGGCCATAGCCGTAAAACGTCACCTTCGGATTGGGCGTTTTGCCGTCCGCCAGGGTCGCCTTCGTCGCCATGCCGGCGAACGCGCGCGGCTGCTGCATCTCGCGCACCGACGCGCGCTTGAGTACGCCGGTATCGAGCGTGCTGCGCGCCGGCGAGGCGTCGAGATGGAAGGCGACGTAGCGCGCGAAGTCGTCCATCGTCGTGATCAGGCCGCCCATCGCCGCGCCGTCGCCGTCATGCAGGATCGGTTCCAGCTGCCAGAGCCCGTGCTCCCAGCGGTAGCCGAGGGCCAGCTTGTCGGTGGCAACGCCGGCGTATTCCCAGCGCGTGCTGTTCATCCCCAGCGGCTGCAGGATCGTGCGCGTGATGTAATCCTGAAAGCGCATGCCGGACACTGTCGAGACGATTTTGCCGAGCAGGATGTAGCCAAGGTTGCTGTACTCAAAGCCTTCGCCTGGCGTAGTCGAAAACGACAGGCCGCCGCCGACGAAGCGCTCGAGGGCGGCGTTGTCGATCTGCATCTGGCGGTCGCCCCACGGATTGTCCTCGGGCAGGCCGGTGGTCATCGTCATCAACTGGCGGATCGTCAGCGCCGGCGAATCAAGGGTCGGCAGCTCCACCCGCCGCAGTTCAGGCAGGTACTTGACGAGCGGATCGTCGAGCGCCAGCTTGCCGTCGTCGCGCAGTCTCAACGCGGCCATCGCGACAAAGCTCTTGGTCATCGAGGCGATCCGGAATTCGGTGCTGCTTGACACCGGCAGCTTGCGTGCGAGATTGGCGACGCCGTACGAGCGCGAATGCACCAGCTTTCCATCCAGCACCACGCCGACGACAAGCCCGGGCAAATGCTGCGCCGCGGCCAGCTCCGTGTACATCTTGTCGAGTTCAGGCAGCACGGCCGCCACCCGCGTGGCCCGGTCTGGCGCGATGGTTTGCGCATGGGCGCATGAAAGCAGTGTGGCGGAGACGGCAAGCACGAGCAGGGCGGAATTTCGGCAATTCATTCGGGTCGATTCCCTGGCGGTTGCAGTACATTGTTGTTGGCATACTCGTTCACTACCCAGCGGAATTTACCGGCGGCGGTATTGGGCAGGTCGTCCCTCAAGACAACCTTGACCAGCACGTGAGGGTCGACCATGCGGTGAATAATGTCAATCAGATATTGCTGATGAAAGGCGGTGAATCCGGGCAGCGGCACCACCCTTACTTCCCAGCTGGCGGGGCCGACCTGCGCCACCTGCGACTTGCGGATCTGGTCCATCCGCTTGAAGGCGAAGGTCAGCACCGACGGGCTGACCGGCGCGCCGTCGCTGCCGGTGATGGCGTCCAAATATTTTCCGCTGACGCCCTCGATGATCGGAAACACGCGCCCGCACGGGCACGGGCCCGGCTTCCAGCGGCTGCGGTCGCCCATGCGGTAGCGCACCAGCGGCATCGCGTGATTATGGAACGTGGTGCCGACGACGTCGCCTTCGCCATCGGTAGGCCGGCCGTCGCCATCGACGATTTCGACGTAGGCGTAATCGGCATTGACATGCAGCTGGCCGTGTTCGCAGGCGCTGGCGAATGCCACCCGCTCGGCCATGCCGTACAGGTCCATGATGGTAGCGCCCAGGCGGTCGCGGATCAATTCCCGCTGGTGGGCATACGACGGCTCGGACGAGGTGAATACGCGCGCGATGTGCAAGCGCCGGCCGCGCCTTTGCAGCAGGCCGGCGAGGGTGAATGCGGTCGATGGATAGGCCTGCAGCATGGCCGGCGCCAGCGCCTCGAGGCGGTCGATGATGGCGTCGGCATTGGCCTCGGTCAGGTGGCGCGACGACACCAGCAACTGCCGGTTGTAACGGTTCCAGAACCAGAACGGCGGCTTTGTTACGGCCGTGTCGGCGACCAGGTCGCCGCGCAAGCTGGCGCGCACCATGCCGTCGTGGTAGCCGCCCCAGGCCCAGTGGCGCTTGACGAAGGCCTGTTCCATCAGCACCGACTGCACGCTGCGAAATACTTCCAGCGGCGCGCCGGTGGTGCCGCTGGTCGCCCCAAGCGCTTGCCACGGTTGCTTGACGCCGCCGTTCGGATACAGGCTGCGGCGGTTGGCCAGCAGCGTGGCCTTGTCGATGATGGGGAACTCGGCGCGCAGTACATCGACGCTTGCCGCGACCGGAAAATCGCGCCGGATGTGCGCATAAAACGGCAGGCGGGCGATCGCCGTGCGCAGCGTCTTGTGCAGCAGGCTGGCCTGCACCGCGGCGAACTCGGCGTGGCTCATCGCTTCGTTGCGCTGCAGCGCGCGCAGCCGCCACTGGCTCCAGGGCGTATCGCGCAACAGGGCGCGCGTGCCAAACAACAATTCGTTCCTGAGTGGCGATGTCATGGCACGGTCGGCGTGGGGGAGGAGGCTAAACTGTACTGTTTAAATGCAATCATCGGCCCCGCCCGGCGCAAGCAAAAGCCATTCGAGCGCATCGGTGGTAGAATTTTTTAACTTTTTCAGTTCACCGCCCGGAGCCGCCCCAGCATGGCGCAAGCAGCCGATCTCCCGATTCGTACCGAATGCCCGCCCGGGCTGTGCGTGTGCGCGCGCGAGCGCCTGCTGCTCGACCCCGGCGCCGACGCCCGCATCCTCAGGCTCACGCGCGACGAGGAAAAGAAGCTGCTGGCGCGTATCGAAGCGGTCGCCAGCTACGCCGAGTTGCGCAAGATCGAACAACGCATGCGCGAGCTGCTGGGCATTGCGCTGACCATCAGGCCCGGTCCCAACGAGGTACGCACGGTGCGCGGTTTCATCATCGAGGTGGCGCAACTGCCGGGGCTGTGCCGCAAGACGCGGCAGTCGATCCCGGCGGCGGTACGGCGCTGCCTGGACCAGCATCCCGAGATTGCTTACGCCGTGCTCGATGCGCACGACCTGTTCGGCAGCGGCGCGCAGCGCGGCTGATGGAAGGGCAGGGGTGGGTAACTGTCGGCGCGGGCGCTCAGTCAGGCCGCGGCCCGTTGCTTGTCCGCCAGCCATTGCACCAGGGCGGCAGCTGTCAACGGCTTGCTGAACAGGTAGCCCTGGCCCTTGTGGCACGCCAGTTCACGCACCACGCCGGCTTGCGCTTCGGTTTCGATGCCCTCGGCGACGGTGTCCATGCCAAGGCTGAGGGCGACCTTGACGGTCGCCTCGATGAGTGTCCGGTGATGGTGGCTGGTATCGCCCTGGCTGACAAACGAGCGGTCGATCTTGACTGTATCGACCGGCAACAGGTGCAGGCTCGCCAGCGACGAGTAGCCAGTGCCGAAATCGTCGAGGGCCAGCTTGATGCCGAGCGCTTTCAATTCGTACAGGCGCTCCTGCACCTGCTGGTCCTGGGCAGCGAGGCTTTCCGTCACTTCCAGCTGCAGCTGGTCGGCCCGCATGCCGCTGGCGTGCAGGATGCCGGTCACCGTGTCGATCCACCGGGGCTGGGCCAGCTGGACGCGCGACAGGTTGACGGCCAGCAGGCGCGGGGCACCAGGGCCAAGCAATGCCTGCCAGGCTACAAAATCGTTGCACGCTTGCGTCAGTACGACATCGCCCAGCGCGCCGATCAGGCCGCACTCTTCGGCAATTTGAATGAACTCAATTGGGGAAATAATGCCGCGCGTGGGGTGCTGCCAGCGCACCAGCGCCTCGACGCCAGCCGCATGGTCGACCCGGCCGTCGGGCAACAGGCCGACCACCGGCTGGTACACCACGAATAGCTGGTTCTCCTGCAGCGCGACGCGCAAGTCGGCCTCGATGTCGCCGCGCCGGGCGGCGTGCTCGCGCATCGTCGTTTCGAACCGCACGTGGCGTGCGCCGCCGGCGCGCTTGGCTTGCGTCATGGCGATGCTGGCGTCGCGCAAGACGGCGTCGGCGTCGCCCGACGCCTCCGTACCCAGCACGATGCCCATGCTGACGTTGCAACTGATTTTATGGCCCGAAACGTCGTACGGCTTGCCGATGGCTTCCAGCAGGCGCAAGGCGACATTGTCGACGTCCCCGGGACGGCGCATGCCATCGAGCACGACAACGAATTCGTCACCGCCGATACGCGCCGCCATCTGGCCCGGGCCGGCGACCAGCGCGATGCGGTCGGTGGGAGGGCGCAAGGCCCCGCGCATGCGTTCGGCGACCATGGTAAGTACCTGGTCGCCGACGGCATTGCCGAGCATGTCGTTGATTTGCCGGAAGCGGTCGAAGTTCATGAACAGCACGGCAAATTCGCCGCGCGTGACGTTGTCGAACCGTGCCATGCTGATCGCGATCTGTTCCATGACCGCCCACCGGTTCGGCATTTGCGTCAATTTGTCGATCCGGGCGGCGCTGTTCAGACGGCGCGCCAGCGTTTCCTGTTCGCGCTGCATTTCGGCGGTGGCGTCGCCGAGCGCCGCCATCAGCCGGTTGTCGTCCAGTTTCAGCAGGCTGATCGACAGGCACTTCGGCCCCGCGCCAGCCATCTCGCCGAGGTCGATGCGCAGCGATTCGCAGACGATGCCGCTGGCTGCGCCAAACCCGCTTGCCATCGGACCGAGTTGCGGCGCCACGGCCGCCAGCACATCGAACAGGTTCTCGAGGTTGCCATATGGGGCCAGCGGCATCAGCAGGTTCGACGACATCGGATTGAGCATTTCGATGGTCCCGTCGGCGCTGATCTGCACCAGCCCGATCGGCGCCCGATACAGGAACTGGACCAATGCCTCGTAGGCGTCGACGCTATCAGGCTGATCAGCTTGCATTGATGCCGCCTGGCAGGTGGTCTTTGTACGTCGGACACTCCGGGCTCCAGCAATCGACCCGGTTGCGCCCGCGCGCCTTGGCCGCGTACAGCGCCTGGTCGGCCCGCTTGATCAAGCCGTCCAGGCCGCTGATGGCGTCGTCCATCGCGGCCACGCCGGCGCTGACCGTAAAGCCGATCAATTCGCCTTCCACCAACACCGGCGTGGCTTCCACCAGCGCCCGCAAGCGGTTCGCCACCAGCGCGGCGGCGGCCAGGTCGGTCGACGGCAGCAGCACGGCAAACTCTTCGCCGCCCACCCGTGCGACGACATCGACGTCCCTGAAGGTGGCCTTCAATGACTGCGCCAGGTGGCGCAGCACGGCGTCGCCGGCGGGGTGGCCGAATGTGTCGTTAATGGCCTTGAAATGGTCGGCGTCGAACATGATCATGGCGGTCGAGCGGGGAGACCGTTTGCGGCGCGCCAGTTCCAGTTCCGCCGCCTCGAAAAAGGCGCGCCGGTTTGCCAGGCCGGTCAGGTAGTCGCAATAAGCGGCCTTGCGCTGCTGCTCGCTCGCCTCGCGCTTGTCGCTGATGTCGCGGATGATCAGGCCGTAGGCAGGTTCGCGCGATTCGGGATCGCAAAATGCAGGATCGCGCGATCTGTCTTCGCCGTCGCGCAGCGGCGAGATCATCGAGTTGCCCCAGAAATGGCTGCCATCGGCACGCATCCGCAAACCCTCGTCCAGGCTCCAGCCATTCTCGTCGGCTTCGCGCAATCGGTCCAGCAGGTGTTCGGGCGTCGTCGAATCCGGTGGATAGAAAATGGAATACGGTTGACCGACCAGCGCTTCTGCCGCAAATCCGGTCAGCCGGCCAATGCTTTCATTCCAGGACTCGATCCGGCCGAGCGGGTCGAGGCTGACCATCGCATAGTCTTCGACGCCGGTAAGGATGGCATTGAGCCAGGCGTCGCTCTGCTTCAGTTCGCGGTCGCGCTTGACCTGCAGGGAAACGTCGCCCAGCACTGCCATCAAACGCGTTTCGTCAAGCTTGACCAGGGTAAGCGAAATCACCATTTTCGCCGGCTTGCGGTCGCCCCGCCGGTTCAGGTGAAGGTGCATGGCGTTGCAGACGACCCCGTACGATGGGGCAAAATCCGCACACATGGAACGCAGCGAGGGAGCTACACCCTCCAGCGCGGTAAACAGGTTGGCCAGATTGCCATCGGTCGAAAGCGGCATCAGCAGCTGTGCCGAAATCGGATTGATCATGGCGATGGTGCCGTCGATTGCCGCTTGCACCAGGCCGACTGGCGCCAGATAAAGGAACTGGAGCAGCGCTTCGTACTCTTCGCCGATGCCGGGCGCGTCGGGCTGGGAATCCGGCTGCAAGCCCGTATCCGTCACGACAGGCGCTCAACCAGCACGTAGCGCATCGCCGCCCCTGGCGAGGCCAGCAGCCGCAGCGCAACCTTGGTCGGCCGCATGCGCAGCGTCAGCACATAATTGATCGTTACGTCGAGAACGGCGCCGGTTTCGAAGGCGTCTTCGAAACGTTGAGCGACCAGGAAGTTGTTCATGCATGGCGCCACCACTGTGAACAACGGCTGTCCGAGCACACGGTGGGCCGTCAGCCCGGCCGCTTTCGACTCGAATTCGTTATAGAGGCGCACAGTTGTCGCGCTGTCGAAACCGATTACCCCGAAATCGAGCTGGTCGAGGCCATCCGCACCGAGGGCCGCAAGCCGCTGTTCGATCTCGGGTTGGTGAAAGGAGAGGGGCAGTAATATAGTCATCGACGATGCTCCTGGAAACGCGACCAGCGTTGAGCGCGCTTGAGTTGGGCAATGCGCGAAAAGTGTTCTTAGGTGGAAATATATGTTGCCACGGTTTTAGCTCTACGTCAATATCTGTCCAAACGCATACAATATTAATCTCTGTTCTGCGCAGCAATCAGATTCCGCTGGTAATTATCGGGACAACACGGATGAGTAATAATGCCGCGCTTTGGACGCATGGGCACGCGTTTCAGGCTGCCAGCGGGTCGCGGTCATGACCGTGATAACCGCCGCGGTACAGACCGCGGTACAAGTCGAGATACGCCGCCCCTGCCTTGGCCCAGGTGTACTGCGCCGCATGGGCACGCACCTTGTCGGCGCCGCCGTTGGCGAAATCGGCCAACCCCTGTTCCAGCACGCGCGCCATGTGAGCCGGCTCGAAGTTGTCGAAGTAGTAGGCGGCGGCGCCGCCGATTTCCGGCAGCGACGTCATGGTCGAAAGGAACACCGGTTTGCCATGATGCATGGCCTCGATCACGGGCAGGCCGAAACCTTCCGCCAGCGATGGAAACACGAACGCGTCGCAATTGGCGTAATACCAGTCCTTGTCGTGCTCGCTGACCGGGCCGGTGATGATCACCCGGTCGGCGACGCCGCAGGCGATTGCTTCGGCCATGATGATCTGGCGGTAGTCTTCCTTGACGATGCCGGAAATAAGCAATTTCCTGGCGTTGTCGCGCAGCAGCGGCACCAGCACGTGGAAATTCTTCTTCGCGCACACCATTCCCAGCGCAAACAGGAAGGCGCCGCCGGGCGCGCAGGCGGGCTGGTGGCCGGCCGGCGCGTGGGTCGAATCGGTGCCGTTATAGATCACCGAGATCTTGTCCCGCGCTTCAGGAAAGTGGCGCACCACGTCGGCGGCGACGAAGTGCGATATTGCCACGATCCTGTCGGCGCCGGCAATCTTGACCTGCAAGCGGCGCATGTGACGGGCCCGCTTGGGGCAGCCGGCCGGCTGCTCGTAAATTTGGTTAAGGTCGTGGACCGTCATGATGGTCTTGCCGCTCACCCGCGCCGGTCCGAACCGGCAATACTGATCGGTAAAATGGACCACGTCGAAGCGTCGCTGAAACGGAAAAAACCAGCGATGGAATTTCCGATGGCGCACATAGCCGGCGGCGCGGCCGAGGAAGCCGTGCTGGACGGGATAGGTGTAGGCGCTCACGTCGAGCTCGGCCTGGCCCTGGCGCAGGATTTCCCGTCCCAGGCTATGGCCGAAGGTGTGCAGGCCGGTATTGGCAAAACGCATCGAGTCGAGCGTCAGCAAGACGGTGGGCTTGATCAACTTCATGGCGCGATCAAAGCAGTTTGTGGCGGCAGCGCCGCCGGCTTGTCGAGCTGCTTCAGGTGGTCCTCGCGCCAGCCGAGCACGGCCGCCGCAACCGCGTCGACACTGATGGCATGCATGCAGGTGCAGCTGGCGTTGCCGGTACAGGTTGCGCAGCGCCGCTCGGCGCACAGGGACTGGGCCCGGGGGCCGAGCGCGCCCCAGCGGCCGACGTGGATCGGCGCGATCGGCGGGAACAGCCCGAGTGCGGGCCGCCCCAGCGCCGCGGCGATGTGCAGCGGACCGGTGCCGCTGGCGACCAGGCCGTCGGCGCTGCCGATCAGCGCGGTCAACCCGGCCAGGTCGAAGCGGCCGCACAGGTTGCGCACGTGCGGCATGGCGAACAGGGCGCCAATTTCGCGCTCCAGCAACTCGCCTTCGGCCGCGCTGCCGGTCACCCAGACGCGCGCGCCGGGCACCGACTGCAGCCGCAGCGCCAGTGCCGCATAGTGGGCCAGCGGCCATTCGCGGCCGTTGCCGTTCGATTTCGGGTGGAGCACGACGTTGAACGAGCCACTCTCGCGCAAGGCATCGACGGCGGCCAGCCGCGGCGCCGCCAGGCCGTACAGCGCGCCGATGTCGCCGAGCTCGGGAACGTGGACGATGCCGAGCGGACGCAGCAGTTCAAAATTGAGCTGGGCTTCGTGCAGCAGCGAGCGGACCCGGCTGAAGTGCGCCAGGCGGTTGCAGGTGTACCAATGGTAAAAGCGGTGGCTGGTGCCGACCCGTTGGGCGATGCGGGCGCGGCGCGCCGCCTGCGCCAGGCGGCGGTTGGGAAAGGCGAAGATCACGGCATCGTAGGCTTCGTCGGCAAACCTGCGCGCGGGATCGGTCAGCTCTTCGAGCACCAGGACCTGGTCGACGTGGCGGCACTGCCGCACCAGCGGCGCGGCGTAGCCCCGGCACAGGAAGTCGACCTGGACGCCTGGCAGCACCTGCTTCAGATAACCGGCCAGCGGCAAGGTGAGGACGACGTCGCCAAGGTTGTCGCTGCGGCAGATCAGGATGCGCGAGAGCGCCGGCGCCGGTGGGCGCGCATGGTCCGATTGCAGCGCTTCATGTGCTTCATGCGCTTCATGCGCTTCGCGGTCGTGCGGATCGTTGTGGTGACGATGGTGCGGCCCAACTGGCTTCATGCGGTGACATCCTTTTCGCTGTAGTGCCTGACGTTCCAGGTTGTTTGCATGCCAGTCGTCTCCAGTGCACCGTACGCCGTCATTGTGGCGCGCCAGGCTCGTATACGCCAATGCTTTACAGTCAAATAATGTAAAAACACCGATTACTGTACAGTTATAGCGTCCGCGAATCAAAATTTTCTTCGGAATATGTTGTAGCAAGGAACTCTTGTGACGCCATGTGGGGCCGGCTTGATCGCAGGATTGCCGGGCGCGGGTAAAATGAGGCCGTTATCGGCTTTTATGGACTCCGCCCGGCATGACACTTTACATCGAAACCCCGCTCATCGAATCGGCTGCCATGTCCGGCGCGCCGGGCCAGTCGGTCTGGCTCAAGATGGAGGCGCTGCAGCCGACCGGCTCCTTCAAGAACCGCGGCATCGGCTTCGCCTGCGAGGAGTATGCGCGGCGCGGGGCGCGCCGCTTCGTCGCCGCGTCCGGCGGCAATGCAGGCATCGCGGCGGCGTATGCGGCGCGCCGGTTGGGCGTGCCGATGCTGGTGGTGGTGCCCGAGACCACCAGCGCGCGCGCACTCGAACTGCTGCGGCGCGAGAGGGCCGAGGTGATCGTCCACGGCGCCTCGTTCCAGGAAGCGCATGCGATGGCCACCTCCCTGCTGGGCGAAACCGATGCCTTCATCCACCCGTTCGACGATCCCCTGCTGTGGGAAGGCCACGCCAGCATGATCGACGAGGTGGCGCGCGCTGGCGTCAAGCCCGACGCGGTGGTGCTGTCGGTCGGCGGCGGCGGCCTGTTGTGCGGCGTCGTCGCCGGCCTGCGCCGCAACGGCTGGCCGCGCGTGCCGGTGATCGCCGTCGAAACCGAAGGCGCCGACTCGCTGGCGCAGTCGATCGCGGCCGGCGAACGGATTGTCCTGCCGCGCATTGCCAGCATCGCCACCTCGCTTGGCGCGCGCCAGGTGGCGCAGCAAGCCTTTGCATTGAGTAGCGAGCATCCGCTGCGCAGCGTCGTGGTGGCCGACAGCGCCGCGGTGGACGCCTGCATCCGCTTCATGGATGACCATCGGGTGGTGGTGGAACCTGCCTGCGGCGCCACCCTGGCGGTGGCCTACGATGCCAGCACCGCGATGAAAGAATTTCGCAACGTGCTGGTGATCGTTTGCGGCGGCGTCACCGCCACCGTGGCGCAGTTGCGCCAATGGGCAGATCGGACTTGAGCCTCTAGAGCCCGTAAATGATGGCGCCAATCCGGTCGTACACCGGATACGCCGATTCGGCGGCGCCCGGCCAGCCGAGGATGTCGAAATGGTCGACTCCCTTGTAGGTGCCGAGAAAATTCCACGCCCCCCGCACCGAGGCGCCGTTCCAGGTGCGCTGCGGATGGCCGGCCGGTCCTTTCATGCTGAAAGTATTTACCACGCCGTCGTTGGGAAACCACCGGCTGTCGATGCGAACCCGGCCCCGCGCCGTCTGGGTGTACGCCCCCATGCCATGTTGTACCCGCAACGGATAGATCCATTCGCCGGCCGCCGGTTTGAACACGTACATCATGTCGCCGCGGGGGTATTGGTAGGCCGGCCGCTGGATCGGCGCGATCAGGCGGTCGGTGCCGTTGAAGTACAGGGCGCTGCCCGCTTCAGTGGCCAGGGTGGCGACTGAATAGTAATAGACGTGCGGCGAGGTGCGCGCCCAGCGGTTGAATGCGCGCGCGCCGTCGGGCGCCATTTCGAGCTGGACCAGGTCGAAGTCGGCGATCGGCGACGCCGCGGCGACAGCGGGCGCGCTTGCCAGCCACGGCGCCGGCGGCCCGGCCGCCATCAGCGCGACATTGTCGATCAGCCTGGCCCAGCGCAGCATCATCGGCGCAAAGTCGGCCACGGCGTCGCGCAAGGTAGTGCCGTTGTGCGGCGCCGAGAGGGTGGTGGCGCTGGTCACCCAGTTGACCTTGCCGCCGGCGTACAGGTCGGCACCGCCTTCATCGCCGTTTGGCGAGCCGTGTTCGAGCAGTTCGATCAGCGCGCGGATGGTGGTGCCGCCCTGGCTGTGGCCGACCAGGTGGATCGGGTGGGCCGCGTCCCACGCCGGGTAGAATGCCACCGGATAGTGTTCGGGATTGTCGGCCGGATCGGCCGCCCAGCATTTGCCGGCCGGCTTTTGGACGCCGCCGCGGTGGCCGTGCAGCGCCGAGTGGCGGCTGCCGTAGTCGACGCAGCCGCCCTTGATCTGGTAATACAGTTCGGCCGCGCGGTCCCAGTTGGTGGCGATCGGCGAGACCGACGCCGCCATGACGCGGCGGGCACCGCCATGTTGCATGTGGGCGACGATGTCGTCGAAGCCACCCCAGTAGCGAAAGCCAATGTTGGTGAATTTTTCGGGACCAAAGCCGAGAAAACCCGGCACCAGCACTAGCGGATCGTTGTTGGCTGCCAAGACAGGCTGGACGCCGGCCAGCGCCGCTGCCAGCAGCAGCGTGGCCACACGGGAAAAAGATCGCGACATGCTTGCCCTCCAATAACGACACCCTTTATTGTCGGGCCGGCGCGCCAGGCTGTTGTTGCAAAATTGGCACTAAAGCAGAGTTTGAACGTAAAACGTGCCGCGGTCAATCGCTGACCGCGGCAGTGCTGCCGATGGCGCCGGTCGAGCGGGCCGGCGCCATCGGCGCTGGCGTCACCGCGGCGATCGTGGCGGCGCGCTCGAGCGAGGCCGGGACGTCGCGCCAGACGATATTGTCATCGATCGAGTACAGCTTGCACGGCTGGCCGCCTTTCTTTTCGCACGTGGCCAGCGCGCGGGCGTCCGGGTCTTCGCCTTCCTCGGCCCAGCACCAGGCGCCGTTGGGCGCCACCGCAAACGCGCGCGGCGTCATCCTGGCGAGGTATTCGCGGTAGCCTTTGCGGCCGTTTTCGGTCAGGAACGGCACCGCGTCGACGTCGTCGAGCCGGGCGAAATCGCTCTTGGGCATTTGGGGCTGGGCGGTGACGGTGTAGAGTTCCTCGGTCGGCATGCCGATCTGCTTGAGGAAACGCTCGGTGTCGCGCCACCAGACCTTTTCGCCGTCGCGGCTGGCGATCATGCCGTGGGCATCGCGCTTGAATTTGCCGTACTCGACCAGCCTGGCCTGGCCGCCCGTGCGCACGAAGGCGGCGTGCATGCGCGTCGCCAGTTCCGGGCCGAACAGCGAATCGTTGGCGCCGTACATCCACAGGCTGGGGAGTTTGTTGGCGGCGCCGTAGGTGCCGAAGGCGCGCACCAGTTCGGCGCGCCAGTCGCACAGGTTGGCGTCGTCGCGCAGGCCGCCGGCGAAGTTGATCAGGCCGCGCACGCCTGGCAAGTCGCCGGTGCCGAGCGCCATCGTCGCCAGGCCGCCGTACGATTGGCCGGCGACAACGATGCGGTCGGCGTCGATCCAGTCGAGGGTGCGGGCGAAATTGACAGCGTCGCGCACGTCGTTGGCCTGGGCGTAGCCATTGGCCGTCATGTCGCAGCCAAAATCGGTGTAGCGCCCGGTCGAATTGGCAAAGCCCTGGCGCATCGGCACCATCACCACGTAACCGCGCTTGACAAACGCGGTGGCCATGTAGATGAAGCGGTCGCGCGTTTGCCGGCCCGGGTCGCCCGCGTCCTTGCCGTGATTGATAATCAGCAGCGGGTAGGGGCCGGGGCCGTTCGGCCGAAATACCGTGGTTTCCATCATCGCCTTGCCGGTCTTGCCGGCGGGGATCAGGACGATACGTTCGTTAAGGCGGTAGTCGAGCTGAAGCTCTTGTTCGACTGCCAAGGAGGGAAGCAAGGTCAGGCTTACTATGAGACCTAGGGTAAAGTTGCGAACAGAGGGAATCCGCTTGATCATAGCGATATCGAAGCCTGACGTTAATGATATTTCCGGATGGAACAGACTTGATTCTAAGCATCGCTAAATTGCAGAGCAATACCGGATTGCCAATTCCGACCGGTAATTTTTCCGAGAGTAACAAAACACTAAGCAAGATCAAACTGCCGATGCCGCCGCCTCTCCGTCACCGTTTCACGTTGCCGCGAGAGACCGCGTGAGCGAACCCAGCCAACCCGGCCAACCCGGCCAATACGCCCCGCGCAACTGGCAAACGCCAGGCTGCTAGGCCACGTGGAACGGATTTCGCCGGCCACCGGCTCCGAATTTTCCGTCCTGGCGCCCGGCGCGCGGCAGGCAGCCATGAAGATGCTGGCCAATACCGTGCTGGCACTGGCACTGGCCGGCTGCAGCGTGTCCATGCCGCAGCGGCCGGCGTCGACCCTGGCTCCGCCGGCCGCCGGCCGCCTGGCGCACTGCGGTCGGTCCTGCTGCTGCGCCCGAGGCCTTGTGGTGGAGCCGCTTCGGCGACCCGGTGCTCAGCGACCTGGTGCAGCGCGCGCTGGCGCACAATGGCGACGTCCGGATCGCGGCGGCGCGCCTGCAGCAATACCAGGCACGGCTACGCTTCCTACCTCGAAGAGCTCGATGCCCAGCGCAACGCGTTCAGCGCCGACCAGGCCGTGCTGCAATTGCGCGCCAGCCTGCTGGCCGCCCACGTCGACCTGTACCGTGCCCTGGGTGGCGCGTGGCAGCCGACATTGCAATAGAAACCACCGGTATCCTAGGATAAGAATGTCGGAAAAACATGTTGCGAAAAAGCCTAAATATAAAGATATATAAGCAAAAAACTTTACATTTTCTGATAACCTTGTGTTCTCCAGTCAACAAAAATTTCTCATGAAAAACATGAATATCGGTACTCGCCTCGCCATCGGCTTCGCGGTAGTGCTGTCGCTGCTGGTTGCGCTCACCGCCATTGCGGTCTGGCGCATGCAATCAGCCAGTGCGATGACGAACGAGCTGGTCGACGTGAAAGTGCGTAACGAACGCTTGATCGGCGAATGGCAACAAGTGATCGAAGTGAACGCCGCGCGCACCACGGCGGCCTGGCTAGCGACCGACGCTGCCGACGAGAAGGCGATTGAGGCGCAGATGAAAGCCTCATCGGCACGCGCCACCCAGATCCAGGACCAGCTCGTCCAGGTGCTGCAGGAACCGCTCGCCAAGAGCCAGCTGGCCGAGGTGCTGACACATCGCGCGGCCTACGTAGCGGCGCGCACCAAGGTGTTCAAGGACAAGGCGGCGGGCGAACTCGCATCGGCCAGGCAGATCTACAGCCAGGACATGAGCGGCAAGCGCGAAGTCTACCTCGCGGCGCTGGCCAAGTTGTCCGTTGGCCAGCGCAAGGTGCTCGACGACACCAACGAGCAGATTTCAAGCAAGTACGATAGCGGGCGCAACCTGCTGATCGCGCTCGGCGCGCTGGCGATCCTGATCGGCGCCGGCTTCGCGCTCGCCATCACCCGTTCCATCACCGGTCCGATCCGCGCCGCGGTGCGGGTTGCCGAAACGGTGTCGGCGGGCGACCTGACGAGCGACATCGTGGCCGGCAGCCGCGACGAAACCGGCCAGCTGATGACCGCCTTGAAAACCATGAACGACAACCTGGTCGACATCGTCGGCCAGGTGCGCAGCGGCACCGACACCATCAGTGCGGCGTCGAGCGAGATCGCCGACGGCAACATGGACTTGTCTTTGCGCACCGAGGAACAAGCCAGTTCGCTGGAAGAAACCGCTTCTTCGATGGAAGAGCTGACTTCGACCGTCAAGTTCAACGCCGAGAACGCCCGCCAGGCCAACCAGCTGGCGATCAGCGCCTCGCAGGTGGCCAGCAAGGGCGGGGCGGTGGTGTCGGAAGTGGTGGCGACGATGGGTTCGATCAACGAGTCTTCCCGCAAGATCGTCGACATCATCAGCGTCATCGACGGCATTGCCTTCCAGACCAACATCCTGGCGCTCAACGCCGCGGTGGAAGCGGCACGCGCGGGCGAACAGGGGCGCGGCTTTGCGGTGGTGGCATCCGAAGTGCGCAATCTGGCGCAGCGCTCGGCCGCCGCGGCAAAAGAGATCAAGACGTTGATCGGCGACTCGGTCGACAAGGTCGAGGCCGGTTCGCGCCTGGTCGACGAGGCCGGCAAGACGATGGCCGAGGTCGTCGCCAGCATCGCCCGCGTGACCAGCATCATGAACGACATTACCACCGCCAGCGACGAGCAGCGCGACGGCATCGAGCAAGTCAACCGGGCCATCACCCAGATGGACACCGTGACCCAGCAGAACGCCGCGCTGGTCGAACAGGCCGCCGCCGCCGCCGCGTCGATGCAAGCGCAGTCGGCCCGGCTGTCGGAGGTGGTCGGCGTGTTCACGCTGAACCGGCTGGCTGCGCCGCCGCCGCGGACTGCCGCTGCTGCGCCCGCGCGCGCAATCGCACGAGCTCCAGTGGTCCAGCTTGCCCGCGCGGCGATCGGGTCGACGCCGGCGCCACGCAAACCCGTCGTCGTCGCCAAGGACGAATGGGAAGAGTTTTGATTCACACTGTTTGAGTCAAGCAATCGGCGGCCACGCTTGCCAGCATGCGCCGCCAGCGCTTATGCTGCGCCGATGAGCATTCCATCGTCCCGCCGCGCCACCTGCGCCACTTGCCTGCGACCCCGGCCGACCTGCATCTGCCGGTGGATTGCGCCGCTCGCCAGCGAGGTCGAGCTGCTGATCCTGCAACATCGGCTCGAAGTGGCCAACGCCAAGGGCAGCGCCCGGCTGCTTCACCTGTGCCTGCCGGGCAGTGTGCTGGTGGCTGGCGAAGCATTCGCCCCGGCTGCGCTGCACGCGCTGCTGCATGAAGGCGGCCGCACGCCGTTGCTGCTGTACCCGGCAGGAATTGAGGCGCCCGCGTTCGATCCAGCCAAGCTCGCTACCCCGGCAAACTGGTCCGCGCTGCGCCTCGTCGTGCTCGACGGCACCTGGCGCAAGAGCCGCAAGATGCTGCACCTCAATCCCCAGTTGCAATCGCTGCCGCGGCTGGCGCTGCATGCCATGCCGCAGTCGCATTACCGCATCCGCAAGGCGCACGCGCCAGACCAGCTGTCCACGCTCGAAGCGGCCGCGTACGCGCTGCGGCGGCTGGGCGCCAGTGAGGCGTTTTGCGAGCGCCTGCTGGGCGCCTTCGACGGCTTCGTGGCGCAACAGGCCGGCTACGTGCCGTCTCCAGCCCGGCCACCTGCCACCGCCGCCTGACATTTCCTATTTACATTGCATTCAGCACATAAACGCGCTGCCGGATTGACAATGATCAGTCTGCCTGCCGGTTGCACGCCGCGGCGCCGTTGGCGCCGCTACCATCTGCCGGTAGTTCCCCGTCCACCGCACCAACAACGCCGCTGTCCGCGCCGGACACCCGGCGCGAGCTGCAGCCGCCGGCAGCGCCGGTTGCTGCCGGGCGCCCGGCCGCCACCGACGGCCAGCCGCCCACCGAACCGCCGGGATACGCCGGCCAGCAGCTGTTCTGGCCTGCCGCAGCGCCCCCGGCAGCTTCCGCTTTCGCCTTCCCTTCTGCCGTCAACCCCAGCGCGGTCGGCAGCTTCGGCGCCTACTACACCAGTACCCGCGTATTCCCGATGTTCGATGGCGCCGCGGCGGCGTACTCGGCTGACCGCGCCTATCCATACCGCACTGTCGGCGTCCTGTTTTTTTCGGTCAATGGCCTGCCCTACCTGTGCTCGGCCTCGGTGATCCAGCGCCGCGTGGTGGCCACCGCCGGCCATTGCGTGCACAGCGGCACCGCCGCCGGCTTTTACGACAATTGGGTCTTCGTGCCGTCATACCGCGATGGCAACGCGCCATTCAAGGCGTAGACCTGGCGCATGGTGAGCTTGCCCCCGACCTGGGCCAACGGCGGCGGCTTCGTGCCCAACGCCGCCGATTACGCCATGATCGAATTTGCCGACCAGCCTATGTTCCCGAACGCGAAACCGACCAAGCTCGGTTACGTCACCGGCTGGCTCGGCTGGCAGATCCAAAGCTTGATGCCGAACCACACGTCGAAACTGGGTTACCCGTGCAACCTGGACGACTGCGGCAAGCTGCAGGCCGTGACCAGCAACAGTTTCGCGGCAAGCATTCCGAACAACGTCGAATACGGCTCCGACGCCGGCGGCGGCTCGAGCGGCGGGCCGTGGGTGCAGAACTTCCAGGTCCCCTCCCAGGGCGGCGGCACCGGCACCAACGCCGGCGCCAATCGGCTGGTCGGCGTGACGTCGTACGGCTACTCGACTGCCGAACCGAAAGTGCAGGGCGCGTCAATCCCCGACAGCCGCTGGGTCGCGTTGTGGAATCTGATGTGCGGCCGGCCGGGCAACTGCACTCGATAGCAAACCCTGTAGCAAACCGCGCATGAACTGTTCCAGACGGCAAGGCAAGATACTGTATGCGTGCACAGTACCGAGAGGCGACTCGTGGCCAACAGCGACCAGGACAAACTCAATGAGGCTGAATGGCAGGTCATGCTGCCTCTGAAATCACCCAAGCCCCGCAAAGGGTTCGACGGCGGCTGGCTGCACAGTTGCTCGGCCGCCGCACAGCGATCTCGGTCTGTCGCCGGGCCTTGACTTAGAAACCCGAATTTTCGCTAAGGTGAACGCCGGCGACTGCCTGAGAATATCGCGATTGGCATCAACACGGATGCCTACCAGCCTTGCGAACGCGACTACCGCATCACGCGTGAATTATTGGATGTGCTGATAGCGACCTGATTGCCCCGATGGCGCAAAAGGGGCTGGCCTTCGCAGCGATTACACTAACCACGCCGGACAAAGAAATTACGCGCACGCTGGAGCCGCGCGATCCGCCCCCGCCTTCATTACCGATCCTGAAATCGAGCGCATTCTCGACGCCGCGAAGGACGTCGCTACCGTCGCTGCCCACTTCTGCGACCTGCGCGATGGCGCCGCGTTTGAACGTCCCAAGGGCATCGTCGCGTCGTTGGAGGGCATGGCGCAGGCGGGGCAATGCGATCTGCTGTATTTCGACGAATCGGGATTCAGTCCGAATTCACCGCTGCAGTATGGACGGACTGCTGATGGATCACGCCCGAGTTTAATGTGGAAAACTATCGATTTCATAGTTTTAATTAAGTATGCAAATAATTCCGCAGAGCTACAATAAACGCCTCTCACAAGTGTTCAGGAATTCAAAAATGTCTCTGTATCCAAAGTCCGTTCAATTTTCTTTGCTGGCACTGCTGTCGGTCAGCGGCGCAAGTATGGCCCAAACCACGTTCACGCGCGACAACGGCGCGCCGGTCGGTGACAACCAAAACTCGCAGACGGCCGGTGCCAATGGCCCCGTATTGCTGCAAGACGTGCAATTGATCCAGAAACTGCAACGTTTTGACCGCGAGCGCATCCCTGAGCGCGTAGTGCATGCACGCGGCACCGGCGCGTATGGCGTGTTTACCGCGAGCAAGGATGTGTCTGACCTGACCCGCGCCGTCGTTTTCAAGCCGGGTATCGAGACGCCCGTGTTCGTGCGCTTTTCAAGCGTCATTCATGGCAACCATTCACCAGAAACCTTGCGCGATCCGCGCGGCTTTGGCGTGAAGTTTTATACAACGGAAGGTAACTGGGACTTGGTTGGCAACAATTTGCCCGTGTTCTTTATCCGCGACGCGATCAAGTTCCCGGACATGGTGCATTCCCTGAAGCCGGCACCGGACACCAACCTTCAAGATCCGAACCGCTTCTTCGACTTCTTCTCGCACCAGCCGGAAGCGACCCACATGCTGACGCGCGTGTACTCGGACTACGGTACGCCAACGAGTTATCGCGAAATGGATGGCAACAGTGTGCACGCCTACAAATTCGTCAACACGCAAGGCCAGATCCATTACGTGAAGTTTCACTGGAAGAGCCTGCAGGGCCAGAAAACGCTGACGTCGAAACAGGCGTCCGCCATTCAGGCAGTCAATTTCAACCACTTGACGCATGATCTGATCGGCGCCATCAAGCAAGGCAAGTTCCCGCAGTGGGACCTGTATATCCAAGTGCTCACACCGGCGCAACTGGCCAGCCTCGATTTCGATGGCCTGGACGCCACGAAAATCTGGCCGAACGTGCCGGAAACCAAAATCGGCAGCATGCAGCTGAACAGGAATCCGGACGACGTGTTCCTCGAAACGGAGCAGTCGGCACTGGCGCCGTCCAACCTGGTGCCCGGCATCGAGCCATCGGAAGACAAGCTGCTGCAAGGCCGCTTGTTCTCTTACGCTGACACGCAATTGCACCGGATCGGCACCAACGGCTTGCAATTGCCGATCAATCGTGCGCGCAACGTAGTGGCGAACAACAACCAGTACGGCGCCCAGAATTCCGGCAGCCACAAGGGCAATGTCAACTACGAGCCGAGCGAGCATGTGGCGCTGGCCGCAGACGCGCAGTACAAGTACAGCGCGTTGCCTTTGACCGGTACCACGCAGCAGAGCCGCACCCTCAAGACCCAGAACTTCAAGCAGGCAGGGGACTTTTACCGTTCTTTGAGCGCGAAGGAGCAGGCCAACCTGGTCAGCAATCTGGCTGGCGACCTCGGTCAAGTCAAGGACGAAGGCGTGAAATACACGATGACGTCGTATTTCCAGAAAGCCGATGCCGGATATGGCCGCGCAGTTGTTGCCGCCTTGCATCTTGACGGCGCCCGCGTTGTGGCTCTGGCGAGCAAATTGGTCGACTAAATGCGCTAAACATGCCCCTCAGGCGTGGCGAGAGCCATGCCTGAAGCGCTACCTGCCATACTCAATCGCTCCTTATACGGGGCGATTGGTCTAAAGTGGACCCATCCGTCAAGACAGTTTTTGCCTCAACGATCATGACGCTGGCGCCACCCTTGAAAATGAAAGAGAATTAACAGCGGAAGGTGACGGATAGAGGTCGTCATTTAAATTTGGCGGCTCGACCCCGCACCCAACGTGACCCGCCGTGCTGATTCGTACCCTATGTTGCACCCTCGAGGGCGCACGCTAAATGGTCCGTCGGCGACTTCTCGCCTTCAGGAAAATTCAGTCACAGCGTCCGTCACCTTCCCTTTCTCGTCTTCTTCAACAGGAGGAGTCATGGAACTGGTGACGATGTACAAGCGCGTAATCGGCCTCGATGTGCATCAGGCTCAGATCACGGCCTGCGCGCTCATCGAAGAGGCGGACGGAGCAACCCGGATCGAACAGCGCCAATTCGGCGGTTTCAAGCGCGACCGGCGCGAGCTGGCCGCGTGGGCCGCCGCCCTCAAGCCTGATCAGGTGGTGATGGAAAGCACGGGCATCTACTGGAAGAGCCCGTACGCGGCGCTCGAAGCGGTCGACATCCGTGCGCTCGTCGTCAACGCCCGTCACGTCAAGAACGTACCGGGACGCAAGACCGACGTCGGCGATGCCCACAGGCTCGCCACCCTGGCGCGTGCCGGCTTGTTGCGCGGCTCGTTCATTCCGCCGGCGAAGCTGCGCGGCCTACGCCTGGTGGCACGGCAGCGGCAAAAACTTGTCAGCCAGCTCGTCGGTGAAAAGAACCGGCTGCACAAGATCCTCACCGATGGCGGTGTCCGCCTCGGTGTCGTCGTCAGCGACCTGCATGGACAGTCAGCACGCGCCATGGTTAAGGCCATCATCGATGACCGGTCGGTTCAGGAAGTGCTCGACCAGGGCAGCCGCCGCCTCAAGGCCAGCCGCGAGACCTTGTTTGACGCCTTGCAAGGCGAGCTGACGGACGCGCATCGCTTCGTGCTCGCTGAAACGATGGCCCATCTCGAAGAACTGGAAACGCGCATCGAACGCTTCGACACGTACCTGCTCACGCATCTGCAAGACGAGCACAACACGTTGGCGATACTGCAGACCATCCCCGGCATCAACCTGATCGGCGCGGCCATGCTGCTCGTCGAGATCGGATCGGACATGCAGGCATTCGGCAGCGCCGACCGGCTTGCCTCGTGGATCGGCATTTGCCCCAGCAATCACGAGTCAGCCGGCAAGCGCAAACCGGGCAAGGTGCGAAAAGGCAATCCGTATGTCCGCCGGCTGCTGTGCGAATTCGCTCACGCCGCTTGCCGGACACAGTGCGTCTTCAAACCGAAATTTGAATCACTCATGCTCCGGCGAGGCTACAAACGCAGCATCGTCGCCATCGCCCATGGCATCTTGCGCACCATCTTCTTTATGCTCGAACGACGCGAACATTACAGGGATCGCATCGTCGACTACGAAGCGATCGCAGTACGACGCAACGCTCCACGCTGGATCAAGGCCTTGACCAAATTCGGCTTCATCAGCCCCGCCAGCGCGTGACGTTATCGTGGAGGAATCGACTTGGTCAGCGAATGACCAAGGCTGCGCTCGCCCTGATGGCCCCACTCTTTCACGCTAATTTAAGCTATGGTCTTGACCCTGCATGCAGCGGATCAGCGCTGCCCTGTCTTGCTCAATCTCACCCTCCCGTGAACGTGGGAATCACTGCGGTCGGCTCCCGGCAGGGCGGGGTTTGGGGAAGCGCCTCATGCTCTTCAGCACTGCTTGCATCTTCTTCGGGCGCAGACACGCTGCCGTATTTGTCGATAATCATCGCGCCACCACCTGCGCCACTTGCATACACCCTGTCAGGTGTCAGATAGTTCAATGCCTGGTGTGGCCGGTCGCCATTGTAAAAGGCGAAATACCGCGTCAGTCCCTCGTGCAGATCGCCCATCGTCGCGTAGCCGTTCAAGTACACGTCCTCATACTTGACGTTGCGCCACAAGCGCTCAACGAAGATGTTGTCCAACGCACGGCCCCGTCCGTCCATGCTGATGTCAACACCGGCACGCTTTAAGACGGCCGTGAACGCCACACTTGTGAACTGACTGCCCTGGTCGGTGTTGAAGATCTCAGGCTTGCCGTGATCGATCAACGCCTCTTCCAGGTAGTCCACGCAAAATGATGCGTCCATGCTGTTGCTGATGCGCCAGGCCAGCACGCGCCGCGAGTACCAGTCGATGATCGCCACCAGGTACGCAAAGCCGCGGGCGAGCCTGATATAAGTGATGTCTGTACTCCAGACGTGGTTCGGCCGCACGATGGCCACGCCACGCAGCAGATACGGATACACCTTGTGACCCGGATGCTGAACCGCCGTGCCCGCACCGGGCGCCATCCCCGCCAGCCCCA
>NZ_PDOB01000046.1 GCF_002760665.1 Massilia psychrophila
GGCCCGGCGCGCCGCGCCGCCGTGCTGCTCGGCGCCACCGACACCCAGGCCGCCCAGGCGGTCGACGTGCCGGCGCTGGCGCTGGCGCGCGGCGTCGGCGTCAGCCGCGTCGACCACGAAATCTACCTGGTCGCCGTCGGCCGCATGGCGCGCACCAGCGCCAGGCTGGCGGTCATCGCGTTGGAGAAAAATGCGTCAAGGCTGAGTCCGCAGGAACTGGCCACCGGCTGGGCCGGCGTCGCGCTGGCCGCCTCGATGACGCTCTCGCCCGACGCCTGGGGCTACTGGCAAAAGAGCGCGGGCGCGCTGCTGTCGCAGGACCAGCTGCAATGGAAGAGCCGTATCGCGCTGCGTCAGGGCGACTGGAAAAGCGTGCGCGCCACCATCGAAGCGATGCCGCCGCAGTTGCGCGCCGACCCCACCTGGACCTATTGGCTGGGGCGCGCGCTGGCTGCCGAATCGGGCGCCAGCCACGAGCAGGCGCAGGCGCTGTTCGCCCGCATCGCCGACCAGAACAGTTTTTATGGCCAACTGGCGATGGAAGAAACCGGCCGGCAAGTGTCGATCCCGCTGCCCGGCCGCGCCCTTACGCCGGCCGAAATCGCGCCAATGGCGGCCAACCCGGGCCTGCGCCGCGCGCTCAAGTTTTTCAGCCTGCGCTTGCGCTTCGAAGGTACCCGCGAATGGAACTGGGAGTTGCGCAAACTAAGCGAGCGCGAGCTGCTGGCGGCCGCCGAATTCGCCCGCCAGAACGGCATCCTCGACCGCATGGTCAACACGTCCGAGCGCACCCGCACCGAGTTCGACTACACCCAGCGCTTCCCATCGCCCCATAACGAGATCTTGCAGCCGACGGTGCAAAACCTCGGCCTCGACCGCGCCTGGGTGTATGGCCTGATCCGTCAGGAGTCGCGCTTCATCATCGACGCCCGCTCCGGTGTCGGCGCCTCGGGACTGATGCAGGTGATGCCCGCGACCGGGCAGTACGTGGCGAAAAAAATCGGCCTCACCGATTTTGTCCAAGCCATGCTCACCGACCTGCGCACCAACATCCTGCTCGGCGCCAACTACATGAACATGGTGCTGGCCAGCGCCGACGGCTCGCAGCCGCTTGCCAGCGCGGCCTACAACGCCGGCCCTGGCCGCGCGCGCAACTGGCGCGCAACCTTGAACGGCCCAATGGAAGGGGCGATCTTCGCCGAGTCGATTCCCTATGCCGAGACGCGCTCCTACGTCAAAAACGTGCTGGCGAACGCCACCAACTACGCCGCGCTGTTCGACAACAAGCCGCAGTCGCTCAAGGCGCGCCTCGGCGTCGTCAGGCCGGGTGGCGCGGGCAACCAGCTTCCCTGACGGCGCAATTTCACGAAATTCACATGATTGGAAGCACGATGAAAGCGATGAAAGTAGTGGTATTCGGTGGCTCCGGTTTCATCGGCGGTCATCTGGTGGCGCAGCTGGCCGCTGAGGGCATACAGGTGCTGGTGCCGACCCGGCGCCGCGAAGCTGCGATGCGCCTGACGTCGCTGCCGGGCGTGGACGTGGTGCAAAGCGACATCGGCCGCGCCAGCGTTGAAGAACTCCATGCGCTGCTGCTTGGCGCCGACGCCGCCATCAACCTGGTCGGCGTGCTGCACTCGGCGCGCGGGGTGCCGTACGGCGAGCAGTTCCGCCGCGCCCATGTCGAGCTGCCGCGCCGCATCGTCGCCGCCTGCGCTAGCGCCGGCGTGCCGCGCTACCTGCACATGAGCGCCCTCGGCGCCGACCGCGACGGCCCGTCGATGTACCAGCGCTCGAAAGCCGACGGCGAGATCGCCGCGCGCGCCGAGCCGTCGGTGGCCGCCACCATCTTCCGCCCCTCGGTGGTGTTCGGCCCGGGCGACAGTTTCCTTACCATGTTTGCGCGCATGCAGCGCTGGCTGCCGCTGGTGCCGCTGGCCTGCGCCGACGCCGAATTCCAGCCGGTGTTCGTCGGCGACGTCGCCCGCGCGTTTGTGCACGCGCTGCTCGACCCGAAAACGCGCCACCTGGTGTTCGCGCTGGGCGGGCCGGCCATCTACACCCTGGCCGAGCTGGTGCGCCTGTCCGGGCGCTGGTCGCACCACGAGCGGCCGGTCATCGCGCTGCCGCCAAGCCTCGGCCGCCTGCAGGCGCGGCTGTTCGAACTGCTGCCCGGCACTCCCTTGATGAGCCGCGATAATCTCGACTCGATGAAGTGCGATAACGTCCTCGACCCCGCCATCCAGGCCTTGACAGCGGCCACGTTGGGAATCAAGCTGACAGCGCTCGAAGCGGTGGCGCCGCAGTACCTGTCGCCGCATGAGCGCATGGACGATTTCCGCGCCCGCGCCGGACGCTGATTGTTGACCCGCCCCTAACCCGACCCGCGAGCCCGAATGCAAACCACAGAACTCGACCCGACCCTGTCGCAAACCCTGAACGACGCGCGCCAACCAGGCCTTACGCTGGTGATCGGCAACAAGAACTATTCGTCGTGGTCGATGCGGCCGTGGGTCGCCTTGACCGCGTTCGGCATCCCGTTCCAGGAAGTGCGGGTGCTGCTCGACATGCCCGACACCGCCGCCCGCATCGCCGGTTTCTCCGGCGCCGGCCGGGTGCCGGTGCTGGTCGCCGGTGAAATCACGATCTGGGACAGCCTGGCGATCTGCGAATACGCCGCCGAGCAGTTCCCCGACAAGCACATGTGGCCGCAAGACGTCGCCGCGCGCGCGATGGCACGCTCGGTCTGCGCCGAGATGCACGCCGGCTTTGCCGGCCTGCGCAGCGCGATGTCGATGAACATCCGCGCCAGCCTGCCCGGTCGCGGCCGCACCAATGAAGCGCAGGGCGATATCGGGCGCATCTGCGAAATCTGGGAAGAGTGCCTGTCGCGCTTCGGCCACCACCAGTTCCTGTTCGGCGAGTTTTCGATCGCCGACGCCTTTTTCGCCCCGGTGGTCATGCGTTTTCGCACCTACGGTGTGTCGCTGGCGCCGGCGCTGCAGGCTTATTGCGACCGCGTGCGCTGTCACCTTGCGGTGGCGCGCTGGATCGGCGAAGCGCTGGCCGAAACCGAAGTCGCCGGTCGCCACGACGCCGCACTGCCGCAGTAAGGTGTCGCGCCAATGAAAACCTACGTGGTGGGCGGCGCGGTGCGCGACGACCTGCTCGGCCTGCCCGTCAAAGACCGCGACTGGGTAGTGGTCGGCGCCACGCCGGAGCAGATGCTGGCGGCCGGTTTTCGCCCGGTCGGCAAGGATTTTCCAGTCTTCCTGCATCCGGCCACGCAGGAGGAATATGCGCTCGCGCGCACCGAGCGCAAGACCGCGCGCGGCTACCACGGCTTTGTCTTTCACACCGCGCCCGACGTCACGCTCGAACAAGACCTGGTGCGGCGCGACCTTACCATCAACGCCATCGCGCGCGCCGATGATGGCACGCTGACCGATCCGTTCGGCGGGCGCGCCGACATCGACGCGAAGGTATTTCGCCACGTGTCGAACGCGTTCGCCGAAGACCCGGTGCGGATCCTGCGCCTGGCCCGCTTCGCCGCCCGCTTTCCGCAATTTACGCTGGCGCCCGAGACGCTGGCGCTGATGCGCCAGATGGTCGAACAGGGCGAAGTCGATGCGCTGGTGCCCGAGCGGGTGTGGCAGGAAATCGCCCGCGGCCTGATGGAAGCGGCGCCGTCGCGCATGCTGGCGGTGCTGCGCGACTGCGGCGCGCTGGCGCGCATCATGCCCGAGCTCGACAAACTGTGGGGCGTGCCGCAGCCGCCGCTGCATCATCCCGAAGTCGATACCGGCGTGCACATGATGCTGGTGATCGATTACGCCGCCGATTGCCGATTCGACCTGCCGGTGCGCTTCGCCGCGCTGATGCACGATTTGGGCAAGGGCGTGACGCCGCCGCAGCACTGGCCGAGCCATCACGGCCATGAAGGGCTCGGGGTCAAGCTGATCGGCGACTTGTGCAAGCGCCTAAAAGTGCCCAACGAGTGCCGCGAACTGGCCTTGATGGCGGCGCGCGAGCACGGCAACGTCAGCCGCGCCGAGACCCTGCGCGCCAATACCGTCGTCACCTTGTTCGAACGCTGCGATGCACTGCGCAAGCCGGCGCGCTTCGCGCAGATGCTGCAGGCGTGCGAGTGCGATTACCGCGGCCGCGGCAGCAGCGGCGGCGACGATTTCCGCAGCCGGCCTTTTGCGCAGGCGAAACTCCTGCTGGGCGCGCTCGCTTGCGCGCGCGCCGTCGATGCCGGCGCAGTGGCGCAGCGCCATGCCGACAAACCCGAGCACATCAAGGATGCCGTCCACGCGGCGCGCGTCAGTGCAGTCAAGGCCTTGTTGCGCGAGTAGCCGCAGGGCCAAACGGGGACGCCGGGCGCCCACTTCACTGGTGTAAGGCGGGCGTGGCCACTTTCCCAAAAGATAAGCCAAAACAATATGCACGAGTAATCATTAGTGCCCTATTGCACCATTCCTGCTATCCTCGTACAGCGCATGCCCGTCGGTCCCGGCGGCTCGCCCACCCTGGTTTTCGACCATGATCTTTACCCTATTCGCCGCCCGCGGCAGAAATTCCCGATGAGCGCACGCGGCCGTATCGCCGTCATCCTCATGCTGATCTTGCTGGCGGTGTTGCTCGGTTTCCTGTTCAACCGCACCACGGCGGTCGATCTCGGCGCCCAGAACCGGGTCATGCTGAACCTGCGCGAACTCGAAAAGCTCGACGCCGAATGGAACGTCAACATCCTGCGCTCGCGGCTCGGCCTCGACACCGGCTACGAGGCGCTGGCCGCGCCGCTGCCGCGCATTCGCCAGCTGCAGGCCAGCCTGCACGACGCGCTGTCGATGACGCGTGGCCTGGCGGCGCCGCAAGCGTTCGAGCAGATGAACGCAGCGTTGAGGGAAAAAGAGCGCCTGGTCGAACAGTTCAAGCTTGGCAATGCGGTTCTGCGCGAGGCGCTGGTCTACCTGCCGCCGGCGATCACCGACTTCAAGACCGACCTGAACGGCATCGAAGGCGCGCTGGTGCCGGCGCGTACCGTGCTGGCGCTGGACGGCGCGCTCAACGCACTGCTCGCCGATATCCTGCGATTTAACCTGGCGCCCGACATCGCGCTGGCGCTGCAAATCGAGAACACCCTCGGCACCATGCTGATCCAGGCGGCGGCGTTTTCGCCGGCGGCCGGCGAGAAGGTCGGCCTGCTGCTGCGCCATGCGCGCGCCGTGCTGCGCTACCGGCCGCTGGAACGGGCGATCGATGTCGCCATCCGTAGCACCGGCAGCACCGAATCGATGGACCGTCTCGGCCGTCTGTTCAACAATCAATTCGACGAGGTGCTGTTGCAAAAGCAGCGCTACCGCAGCTGGCTGTTCGCCTACTCCGGCGTGCTGCTGCTGCTGCTGATCTACGTCGCCCGCCGCCTGGTGCGCAGCTACCGCATCATCGGCGTCGTCAACCAGCGCCTGCGGGGCGCCAACGAAACGCTGGAAATGCGGGTCGCCGAACGCACCGCCGAACTCAAGGCGCAGTCGCTTCAACTGGAGAAGCTGGCCCACCACGACGGCCTGACCGGGCTGGTCAATTATGCCTACTTCATCCGCATGCTCGACCAGGCCCTGGTGCGCGCCGCGCGTCGCGGCACCACGGTGGTGGTGATGTTTTTCGACCTCGACGGCTTCAAGGCGGTCAACGACACCTTCGGCCACGGCACCGGCGACCTGGTGTTGCAGGCGGTGGCGCGGCGGGTGCGCGACAAGCTGCGCGCCGAAGACGGCCTGGCGCGCATCGGCGGCGACGAATTCGTCATCCTGCTTGAGGAAGTGGGCACGCGCGAGGGCGCAACCAGGGTGGCGCAGCAGACGCTCGACCAGATTTGCGGCATCACCGAGGCCGGCGGCAACCCGGTGGCCATTTCGGCCAGCATTGGCATCAGCAGCGCCCATGGCCGCAGCGGCGCCGTGCGCGGCGGCGCCACCTTGCTGGCCGAGGCCGACCAGGCGATGTACTGCGCCAAGCAGGCCGGCAAGGCCGGGTTTTGCTTGAGCGAACGGGCCGAATGGCGGGCATCGGCGTCGCTGCAAACTGCCGCACCGTATCCCGCCAGCGCGGAAACAGGCGCTTAAATACGCTACAATGGTGCGTTTGGTGCAGCGCACAAAAAAGCAGGGAGCCTCCCATGGTCACGACATTATTCACGAATCGGCTGGGCAAGTGGCTACGCGGCCGCGTTGGCAAACCGCCGCGCCCACCGGTGCTGGTCAAACAGCTGGCCGAACGCGACCGCCGCCGCATGCTCAAGCATTTCATGACGCTCGACAATAGCGACCGCCTGCTGCGCTTCGGCACCGTGCTGCCCGACGAACAGGTCGGCGCCTACGTTGGCAAGATCAATTTTGGCCGCGACACCGTGTATGGCGTCTATAACAAGGTGTTCAAACTGGTCGCGGTCGGCCACCTGGCGTTCGCGCCGAAGGAGCAATTGACGGCGGCAAGCGCGGTGACGACCAAGGACAAGGTGGCCGAATTCGGCGTTTCGGTATCGAAACCGGCGCGCGGATTGGGCATCGGCACCAAGCTGTTCGAGCGCGCTGCCATTCATTGCCGCAATTCGGACGTTGACACCTTGTACATGCATTGCCTGTCGTCGAACCAGACGATGATGCACATCGCCAAAAAAGCCGGCATGGAAATCCAGCGCGAATACGGCGAGGCCGACGCCTACCTGCGCCTGCTGCCGCCCAGTCCCGGCACCGTCATGCAGGAAGCGCTCGAAGAGCAGTTCGCCACCATCGACTACACGTTCAAGGCCAACGCGCGCGCCGCGGTCAAGTGGTTCGGGCGCTAGAGCAGGAAATTTACTTTCCCCTTTTACACCAGCGGCAACGCCGTCGTATCCTTGATCCGCTGCAGCGCGAAGCTCGACTTCACGTCCGCCACCGACGGATGGATCAGCAAGGTCTTCATCATGAAGCGTGAAAAATGCTCCATGTCCCCGACGTGGACCCGCAGCAGGTAATCCATCTCGCCCGTCATCGCATAGCAGGCTACCACCTCCGGCCAGTCCTCGACCGACAGCGCAAAGTCGGCATGCGGCGAGCTCGACGTGCGCTTGGCCCCGGCCGCGTTGGCGCCCTCGCTGTGCTTTTCCAGCCGCACGTTCACATACGCCAGCAATCCGAGGCCGATCTGCACCGGGTCCAGCAGCGCCACGTACTGGCGGATCACGCCGGCTTCCTCGAGCCGCTTGATGCGCCGCAGGCAGGGCGACGGCGACAGGCTGACCTGGTCGGCGACGTCCTGGTTGGATGCCCGACCGTCTGATTGCAAAATTGCAAGAATTTTCCGATCTGTTTTATCAAGCTCGATTTTTGGCATGTATCCTCCGAATGCCATCATTCTACGCAATTTTATTGCGCTTGTTGCCGGCGGGAGGGCAGTGTTTGAAATTTTATGCTGGGGCCTCCGGACTATACTGGGCGCTATAAAAAATCAGGAGACAAACATGCAATTCCAGCCCTGGGACAACCCGATGGGGACCGACGGTTTCGAGTTCGTCGAATATGCGGCGCCGGATCCGAAAGCGATGGGCGCGCTGTTCGAGCAGATGGGTTTTAGCGCTATCGCCCGCCACCGCCACAAGGACGTCACCTTGTACCGCCAGGGCGAGATCAATTTCCTCATCAACGCCGAGCCGGATTCGTTTGCCCAGCGCTTCGCGCGCAAGCATGGCCCGTCGGTGTGCGCCATCGCGATCCGCGTCGACGACGCCGCCATGGCTTACCGGCGCGCGCTCGAACTGGGCGCCTGGGGCTTCGACAACAAGAACGGCCCGATGGAACTGAACATCCCGGCCATCAAGGGCGTGGGCGACTCGCTGCTGTACTTTGTCGACCGCTGGCGCGGCAAGGGCGCCGGCAAGGGCACGCAGGTTGGCGCACTCGGGGCGATCGGCGACATCAGCATCTACGACGTCGACTTCGTCGCCATTGCCGAAGCCGAGGCCAACCCGGTCGGCAATGGCCTGACCTACATCGACCACCTGACCCACAACGTCCACCGCGGCCGCATGAAGGAATGGGCCGGCTTTTACGCAGACTTGTTCAACTTCCGCGAAGTGCGCTACTTCGACATCGAAGGCAAGCTGACGGGCCTCAAATCGAAGGCGATGACGTCGCCCTGCGGGAAAATCCGCATCCCGATCAACGAGTCGTCCGACGACAAGTCGCAAATCGCCGAATACCTCGATCAGTACCACGGCGAAGGCATCCAGCACATCGCGCTCGGCACCGACGACATTTACAAAGCAGTCGATTGCATGCGCGGCACCGGCATTGGTTTTCAGGACACCATCGAGACGTACTATGAGCTGATCGGGCGGCGCCTGCCGCACCACGGCGAGAACCTCGACGAACTGCGCCGCCTGCGCATCCTGGTCGACGGCCACAGCAACGACCTCGAACGCGAACTGCTGCTGCAGATTTTTACGCAGAACGTGATCGGGCCGATCTTTTTCGAGATCATCCAGCGCAAGGGCGACCAGGGTTTCGGCGAAGGCAATTTCCGCGCGCTGTTCGAGTCGATCGAACTGGACCAGATCAAGCGCGGCGTCCTGCAGGCGAAGCCGCAGCCGGCGGAAGACCCGGCATAAGAAAATAGTAACTAATAAATACAAAAAATTCGGAGACGCCATGAATGCACCACCAGACCGATCGCAGCTCGATCCACAGCCGGGCCACGACATTTCGCTCGATGACAAATGGACGCTCGAACGCGGCCGCGCTTTTCTCACCGGCACCCAGGCGCTGATCCGCCTGCCGATGATGCAGCACGAGCGCGACCTGGATGCCGGCCTGAACACTGCCGGCTACATCACCGGCTACCGCGGTTCGCCCGTCACCTCGGTCGACATGACGGCGGTAAAAGCGAAAAAATACCTCGACGCCCATCACGTCAAGTTCCATCCCGGGATGAACGAAGACCTGGCCGCCACCGCCGTGTGGGGCACCCAGCAGTCCAATCTGTTCAAGGACGCCAAGTACGACGGCGTGTTCTCGATGTGGTACGGCAAAGGGCCGGGCGTGGACCGCTGCGGCGACGTCTTCAAGCACGCCAACAACGCCGGCTCCGCCAAATTCGGCGGCGTGCTGGTGCTGGCCGGCGACGACCACGCCGCCAAGTCGTCGTCCACCGCCCACCAGTCCGACCACATCCTCACCGCCTGCGGCATTCCGGTGCTGTATCCGGCGTCGGTGCAGGAATACATCGACTACGGCCTGCACGCGTGGGCGATGAGCCGCTACACCGGGCTGTGGGTATCGATGAAGTGCGTCACCGACATCATCGAGTCCGGCGCCGTCGTCGACTTCGACCCCGACCGCGTGCAGATCATCACCCCGACCGACTTCGCGCTGCCCAAGACCGGCTTGAACATCCGCTGGCCCGACACCATCCTCGACCAGGAAGTGAGGATGAACAGTTTTAAATGGTACGCGGCGCTGGCGTATGTGCGGGCCAACAAGCTCAACAAGATCATCTGGGACAGCCCCAAGCCGAAGATCGGCATCATCACCGCCGGCAAATCGTATCTCGACACGCGCCAGGCGCTGGCCGACCTCGGTATCGACGAGCAGGCAGCCGCCGACATCGGCATCCGCCTCTACAAGATCGGCATGACTTGGCCGCTCGAGTCCGAAGGCGTACACGAATTTGCCAAAGGGTTGGATGAGATCCTGGTGGTCGAAGAAAAGCGCCAGATCCTCGAGTACGCACTCAAGGAAGAACTCTACAACCTGCCCGACGGCCAGCGTCCCCGCGTGGTCGGCAAGTTCGACGACACCGGCGAATGGTCCAACAAGGGCGGCGCCGGCCACGGCGACTGGCTGCTGCCGGCGACCTATGAATTGAACCCGGCGCTGATCGCGCGGGCGATTGCCAGCCGCATCTCGCACTACTGCGCCGGCCACCCGGTCGAGCAGCGCGTCAAACAGCGCATTGCCTTCCTCGAGGCGAAAGAGCTGGTGCTTCAAAACGTCAGCGCCAAGTCGAATCCGGACACCGACCGCACGCCGTATTTTTGCTCCGGCTGCCCGCATAATTCGTCGACCAAGGTGCCGGAAGGCTCGCGCGCGCTGGCCGGCATCGGCTGCCACTACATGGTGCTGTGGATGGACCGCGAAACGTCGACGTTTACCCACATGGGCGCCGAAGGCGTCACCTGGGTCGGCCAGGCGCCGTTCACCAACGAGAAGCACGTGTTCACCAACCTTGGCGACGGCACCTACTTCCATTCCGGGATCCTGGCGATTCGCGCGGCGGTGTCGGCCAAGGTCAACATCACGTATAAAATCCTGTTCAACGACGCTGTCGCCATGACCGGCGGCCAGGAATTCGACGGCCCGCTCGACCCGGGCATGATCAGCCGCCAGATCGCCGCCGAAGGCGTCGGCCCGATCATCGTCGTCACCGACGAGCCGGACAAATACCCGCGCGACTACAAGTGGGCCGAAGGCGTCACCGTGCGCCACCGTAGCGAACTGATGGACGTGCAGCGCGAACTGCGCGACTGCCCGGGCGTGTCGGCGATGATCTACGACCAGACCTGCGCGTCCGAAAAGCGCCGCCGCAGGAAGCGCGGCGAGTACCCCGATCCGGCCAAGCGCGCCGTCATCAACGAAGCAGTCTGCGAAGGCTGCGGCGACTGCTCGGTGCAATCGAATTGCCTGTCGGTCGAGCCGTTCGAAACCGAACTCGGTCGCAAGCGCCAGATCAACCAGTCGTCCTGCAACAAGGATTTTTCGTGCGTCACCGGATTTTGCCCGAGTTTTGTCACGGTCGAAGGCGGCGCCCTCAAGAAGCCTAAGAAGGCCGTAGCCGGTGAGGCCGCGCCCCGCGTGCTTCCGGCGCCCGTGCTGCCTGCCGCCACCCAGCCGTACGGCATCCTGATCACCGGCATCGGCGGCACCGGCGTGGTTACCGTCGGCCAGATCCTGGCGATGGCGGCCCACGTCGAAGGCAAGGGCGCCATCGTGCTCGACATGAGCGGACTGGCCCAAAAGGGCGGCCCGGTGATGTCGCACGTGCGCCTGGCCGACAACCAGGCCGACCTGCACTCGACCCGGGTCGGCACCGGCAGCGCGGACCTAGTGATCGGCTGCGACCTGATCGTCACCGCCAGCCGCGACGCCCTGTCGCGCATGGGCGAGGGACGCACCTATGCGGCGATCAATTCGACCGGCTCGTCGACCGCCGCCTTCGTGAAAAACCCCGACTGGCAGTTCCCGGGCGCCAGCTCGCAGTCGGAAATCGTCAAGGCCTGCGGCATTGATCGCGTCAGTTTTGTCGACGCCGGCAAGATCGCCACCGCGCTGATGGGCGACGCGATCGCCACCAACATGTTCATGCTCGGCTACGCCTGGCAGCAGGGCCGCGTGCCGCTTACCGAAGCGTCGATCATGAAAGCGATCGAACTCAATGGCGTGGCGGTCGGTTTCAACAAGTCGGCCTTTGCGTGGGGCCGCACCGCTGCCCACGACTTGCCGTCGCTGGTCAAGATGACGACGCCGGCCAAGGTCATCGAGTTCAAACGCACGCAAACGTTTGAGGACGTCGTCAAGCGCCGCGTCGAACTGCTGACCGCGTACCAGGACGCCGGCTACGCGCAGCATTACCTGGGTTTTGTGGACCAGGTGCGCGCTGCCGAAGCGAAGCTGGGCAAGGGCACGCGGCTGGCTGAAGCGGTGGCGCGCTACTTCTACAAGCTGATGGCGTACAAGGACGAGTATGAAGTCGCCCGCCTGTACACCGACGGCGCGTTCAAGGAAAAGATCGCCGCCATGTTCGAAGGCGACATCACAGTCAAGTTCCACCTGGCGCCGCCGCTGTTCGCCAAGCACGACAAGGAAGGTCACATGGTCAAGCAGGAATTCGGGCCGTGGATGATGACGGCGTTCGGCGTGATGGCCAAACTGAAAGGCTTGCGCGGCGGTCCGCTCGACATCTTCGGCTACAGCGCCGAGCGCCGCATGGAGCGCGCGCTAATTGGCGAATACCGTGATACCGTCGGCGCGCTGCTGTCGAAACTGGATGCCGGCAACCTGTCGCAAGCGGTGGCGATCGCCAGCATCCCGGAGGACATTCGCGGCTACGGCCATGTCAAGGAACGCCACCTGCGCGCGGCCAAGGCGAAAGAAGCGGCATTGATCGCCGCCTTCGACAAGCCGCAGGCGCCAGCCGGCAGCACCAGCCACGCCGCATGATGTAGTGGCGGCGGCGGCGGCGGCGGCGGGTAAGGCAAGTCAAACTGGATGGCCTCCGCAAGGACGCCATCGAGTTTTTTTAGCCGATCAGGATCGCCTTGAACAGCATGATCAAGCCCCAGATCGACACGCCGAACACCAGCGTGCGCAGCACCGGCACGCCGGCCGCATACAGCGGCACGTACAGCACGCGCGCGGCCAGGTAGAGTTCGCAGCCGAGCACGGTCTGGCCGGAATGGCGCCCGCTAACGTGCGCGATCAGCACGGCAGCAGCGAACAGTGGCAAGGTTTCGAACAGGTTCGCCTGCGCCCGCTGCAGGCGCGCCGTGACCGGACGCGGCGGCGGCGCCTCGCCATCGCGCGCGCTCACGTTGAAGGCGAGGCCGGTTTCCATCGTGCGCAACGTCGACACAAGGAAAATTTGCACCAGCGCCAACACCAGTGTCCATGCCAGCATCGTCAGTTCGGTTGTCATGATTGTCCTTTGTGTGGAAAGGGGGCAGGTAAGATCAACTTCATCATATCAAATTGCCAAAAACCGGCGCACCGGCTTGCGCGGCAAGGTCAATGAGCATTTTTCCGAGCGAAAACACGACTATAATTTCCGGCCGCCCGCGCCCACGATGCGCGGGCGCTTCCCTTACCTTTGCCGGAGCCTTACCGATGATCCGTTCTGCGTTGCTGCTTGGCCTGTTCGCCGCCGTCCCCCTGTCTCACGCTGCCCCTGGCCCGGCTCTCGAGCTCACCACCGTGTCCGAACGTTCGGGGTTTTTGCGCACCGGCCGCTACGATGAAGTCATCAAACTGTGCGTCGCCTTCCAGCAAGCGTATCCAAAGCAGGTGAAGTGCATCGATTTCGGCACCACGCCGCAGGGACGGCCGATGAAGGCGCTGGTCGTTACCCGCAGCGGCGCCATGACGGCGCAGGCGGCGAGAAAGCGCGGCTTGCCGGTAGTGCTGGTCCAGGGCGGCATCCACGCCGGCGAGATCGACGGCAAGGACGCCGGCTTCCTGGCGCTGCGCGCGATGCTGGAAAACCGCGCCGCTCCCGGTGCGCTCGACAAGCAGGTGCTGCTGTTCGTCCCGGTATTCAACGTCGACGGCCATGAGCGCTTCACGCCGAACAACCGCCCGAACCAGCGCGGCCCGGTCGAAATGGGCTGGCGCACGACGGCGCAAAATTTCAATCTGAACCGCGATTACGTCAAGGCCGACGCGCCCGAGATGCAGGCGATGCTCGCGCTGGTGAACGCATGGGATCCGCTGGTCTACGTCGACCTGCACGTCACCGACGGCGCCAAGTTCGAGCACGACGTATCGATCCAGGTCGAGCCGGTGTACTCGGGCGACGCCCAGTTCCGCAAGGTGGGAACGGCGCTGCGCGCCAACGTGATCGCCGACATCACCGCGCAAGGCGCCCAGCCGCAGTCGTACTACATGTCGTTTGCCGAGACCGACAATCCACAATCGGGCTTTGTCGACAGCGTCTCCGAGCCGCGCTTCTCGACCGGCTATTTTCAACTGCGTAACCGCCTGGCGATGCTGGTCGAAACCCATTCGTGGAAGGATTACCCGACCCGCGTGCGCCTGACCCACGACGCCGTCGTCTCCGTGTTGGCGCAGGTTGCCAAACACGGCGCCGAATGGCGGAAGGCCGCCGCGCAAGCGGATGCGCGCGCGCTCGACATTGCCGGCACGCCGGTCGCGCTGACCTACAAGACGACCGACAAATCGCGCATGGTCGAGTTCAAGGGTTATGCGTACACCCGCACGCCTTCAAACGTGTCGGGCATCCTGATGACGCGCTACGACGAAACCACACCGCAGCTCTGGACCGTACCGCTGCGCGATGAGGTGGTAAGCGACCTGATGGTCAATGCGCCCGGCGCCGGCTACATCGTGCCGGCCGCTTTTGCCAAGGCGGTGGCGGCCAAACTGAACCAGCACGCGATTACGTTCCGGCATCTGGAGGCAGCGCAAGACCAGGTGGCGCTCGAGACCTTCCGCGCCGACCAGGCAAGCTTTTCACCGGGCTCGTTCGAATCGCACCAGCGCCTGGCGGTGCAGGGCGCTTGGCGCGCGGAGCGGCGTCCGCTCGCCAGGGGCGACTTGTTCGTACCGGTGGGCCAGCCGAAAGCGCGGCTGGTGATGGCGCTGTTCGAGCCGCAGGCGCCCGATTCGCTGCTGGCGTGGGGCGAGTTCAACAACGCCTTCGAGCGCAAGGAATACATGGAGGAGTACGTGGCCGAAGACGTCGCGCGCGCGCAGATGGCGGCCGATCCGGCACTGGCGGCGCAGTTCAAAAAAATGGTCGACAGCGACCCGGCGTTCGCCAGGAACGCCCACGCCCGGCTGGAGTTTTTTGCGCGCCGCCACGGGTCATGGGATGAGCGTTTTAATTTGTATCCGGTCATGCGGGCCAACGCCGTGCCGAAATAAGCGAATCGACGGCCCCGACCGCCGTTTTTTCGATTGGATGATGCAACAGCGCTTGCCCGGGCTGGTCGGCACCGACCTGTCGCTGCCGGCTGTTGCCGCGGTGGCCCGGTCCTGGTCCCATGCGCGCACAAGGCGCTGCCGTCCCGAACCGGTACCTCTGCCCATGGTTCAGGTACGCCACCTTGCCGGTCAGCCCCGCACCGGCCACCTCGCGCTGGAAGTCCGACAACGGCGACTTGAAGACGCCGTACTCGTTGTAGTGGATCGGGATGGCGTGACGCGGCGCGACCAGCTGCATCATGCGCACGCCGTCCCTGCCGTCCATCGTCACCTTCACCGCGCCGAGGCTGCGGCTGCCGCCAAGGTGCAGCAGCGCCAGGTCGATATTCGGCTAGCGCCGTGGAATACCGGCGCGACAGCGCGATGATGCGCGTGAAGCTGCGCCGCGCCGGCCGCTCGAACTAGATGGCAGGATTGGTCAGCCGCTGCGAATGCAGGCCGTAGCCGTGGCTTCCGGAAGAAACTTCCGGGCGACGGAGGAATACAAGCCGGTGTAGGTGAAATTCCACGTGGTCGACTGCGCCAGGGCAATCGGCGCACTGCAGGCGAGGCACACAGAATTTTGTTAAGCATGATCACTCCCGGTTGGCTTGCATGAGCCATAGAAATCACTGAAGGATGCATCGATGCTAGCGGCGTTGGGCAGCTTGACCGTGGCGTTTTTGCCAGCGGCTGAGTGATTGATTTTTGCGCCGCGGTTGCAAGCGCTCCGCAGTCGCCGCGTACCGGCTGCGGCCGTCACCGGCGAGCATGCGATCGCGACGAAATGGATTTAACAGCGCGCGTTCGTGCGGGACTCCGGACCCATTCGCAGCCGGCGCAGTTCGCCGTCGGTGAAGCCTCACCAATCACCACTTCAAACGGCCGGCGCCGATGTCGATCACGCCGCCACCGACCGTGATCCGGCCATGTTCGACATCCAGGGTGAGCAGGTTAGGGCGTTCGATCATGGTGCCCTGGCGAACTTGAACGTGCAAATCCTTGTCGCCTTCGGTCGCCTGCCACCAGCCGCCCAGGTTGGCGCAGGCCGAACCGGTACCCGGATCCTCGCTGACGCCCGCCGCCCCCGCCATCCAGAAGTAGCGCGCCTCGAAACCCTCGGCGGTGCGCGCGAACACATAGGTTTTGGCCTGGCCGCTGCGGTTGGTCGAATGGCGCGCCATCAAGACCGGGTCGGGCTGGCAGGCCTGCACGTGTTCGACGCCGGTCAGCGCGATCATCGGCTGCTCGGTCCCGCAGTCGACCCACAGCGCCGGGCCGGCGATGGCTTGTTCGGGCAGGTTGAGCATGGCCGCCAGTTCGGCGCGGCTGGCCGCCATCGGCCGCGTGACGGGCGGATTCGCCTGCAAGGTCCAGCGGCCCGCGCGCTTCTTGACGGGGATGATGCCGGCCGCCATCTCCAGGCTGAACGCGTCACCAGCGCCGAGCAGGGTGCTGACCACGTGCGCCGAGCCGAGCGTGGGATGGCCGGCGAACGGCATTTCGTAGCTCGGGGTAAAAATCCTGATGCGCGCGGCCGCCTTGGCGGACGGCAGGATGAAGCTTGTCTCCGACAGGTTGAACTGGCGCGCGATCAGATGCATGTCGTCGTCGGTCAGGGTACTAGCGTCCTCGACAACAGCGAGCGGATTGCCGCCAAAAGTGGTTTCGGCAAATACGTTGACCAAGCGGTAAAGAACGGTGGGCATGGTCTTGTCAAATTATTGGCAGGATGAAAACAATATCAGGTTTTGACGATCGGGGTGGAGCCGCTGGTCGTATCGGACTCCATTGGCGTTCTCAGGAGCGCGGGCGCACCACCAGTTCGCGAAACCCCGATCCAGTGAAGTCCGGTTCGCGCAAAAAGTCATGGTCCGGCAGGAGGCGCCACGCCGAGGCTGCCGATGCCTTGCAAGGCAAAACCGGCGCCGGCGCCGTTCTCCGTTAACACCGTTTCGAGGGCGGCGCGCAGGTCTTGTCCGGGGCGAAGGCGCAAGGGAAAGATTTTCATTGAGATCGTTACGGCACCGGCCTGGTCGCAGGCACTGACGTCAGCAGCACAGTGGTAATGGCGCCGGCGGAATCTACGGTCAACTGGTACAACCTGTCATATTCGTGGTTCGCGATATCAGGGCCGGACATGCCGCCGAACAGGCGCACCAGTTCGGTAAGGGTGTTCGAGTGCCCGACGGTCTGCCGGGTGCGTTTCAAGGGCGTACTGAACACGGCCTTGACCCCGACCTTGTGCAAGATCGCGGCGATGTTACGGGCGCGCACCTGACCCCTCTCGGTCAGTTCCGGATCCTTGGCGCCGCCGGTCTCTTTTTCGCCATGGCGCACCAGGTAGATGGCCGCGGGAGCCGCCAGCGCAATGCTCGGCGCCAGCATGGCCAGCGCCAGGGACAAAGCGGCGATGAACCGGGTAACCGGGTTCATGGTTTGGATTACTTACTGCGGCTGGATCGAGAAGGCCCCTGGCATTGGTGCCGGCGTCGAACACGGCTCGTCGTCGAACGCGATGTCGCCCAGCGGATTGGGCTCGCCATCGGCCTTCAGGTCCTTGAAGCCGAACAGGTTCGGGTCCATCAGGTGCGACGGCACCACCGTCGACAGCGACGAGAAGATGCTTTCGACCCGGCCCGGATATTTTTTCTCCCATTCGCGCATCAAGCCCTTGATCTGCTTGCGCTGCAAATTTTCCTGCGAGCCGCACAGGTCGCACGGGATGATCGGAAACTGTTTTACTTCGGCGTAGCGGGTCGAATCGGCTTCCTTCACGTACGCCATCGGGCGGATCACGATGTGCTTGCCGTCGTCGGACTGCAGCTTGGCCGGCATGGCTTTCAGTTTCCCGCCAAAGAACATATTCAGGAAGAAGGTCTCGAGGATGTCGTCGCGGTGGTGCCCCAGCGCGATCTTGTTGCAGCCGAGTTCATCGGCCACGCGGTACAGGATGCCGCGCCGTAGCCGCGAACACAGCGAACAGGTGGTTTTGCCTTCCGGGATCAGGCGCTTGACGATGCTGTAGGTGTCCTGGTTCTCGATGTGGAACGCGACCCCGAGTTTGGTCAGGTACGCCGGCAGGATATCGGCCGGGAAGTTCGGCTGCTTCTGGTCCAGATTGACGGCGACGATGTCGAAGTGGATCGGCGCGCGTTCGCGCAAGGTCATCAGGATATCGAGCAGGGCGTAGCTGTCCTTGCCGCCCGATACGCACACCATCACCTTGTCGCCGTCTTCGATCATGTTGAAGTCGCCGATCGCCTGTCCGACCAGCCGGCACAGGCGCTTGTGCAGCTTGTTGTTTTCGTGCGCGGTTTTTTCGATGTCGCGCGCCCCTGTTTCGGCCCGCGCCATCAACGCGCTGTTCATGTTTCATCCTTGATCTGGAAAACTTCGACGCCGACGCCTTCGCAGTCCGGATAGACGTCCGGCTTCATGGTCGACACGCGCACCGCGCGCACGCGCGGGTGGGCCAGCATCGAGCGGACGACGTCGTCGCACAGCGTTTCCTGCAGGTGGACGTGGCCGAGCGCCATGCGTTTTGAAATTGTCTCTCGCATGAAATCGTAGTCGACGACCTCGTCGAGGTGATCGTCCTTTGGTGTCGACTGCGCCAGCGGGATGTACAGGTCGACGTTGATCAGCACGCGCTGTTCGCCGCGCTTTTCGAAGTCGTGTACGCCGATGTTGATCATCACTTCGTAATTGCGCAAGAACAGACGGCGGCAGTTGGCGAGCTTGGGGTGGGTCAGTGCGGACGACATAGTGGTAGCCTTATTTGGTGAGGAACATCACGTCGCGCGGCAGCGGCACCAGGTGCTGGCCGCCGTCGACGAGTAGGGTGGTGCCGGTGATGGCGCGCGCTTGTACCAGGTAGCAGACGGCGTCGGCGATATCCTGCGGCGTGCTCGATCGACCCAGCGGCGTGGCTTGATGGGCGCTGGCGAAACCGGCTTCGCTCTGGTCGCCCGACAGCATGGTCAGGCCGGGCGCGACGCCGACCACCCGCACCGTCGGCGCCAGCGCTTGCGCCAGCATCGTGGTGGCGGTGGCGAGCGCCGCTTTCGACAGCGTGTAGGACAGATAATCGGGATTCAGGTTGGCCAGTTTCTGGTCCAGCAGGTTGACGACCACGCCCTGGCTGCCGGCCGGGGTGGCGGCGTACAGCGCTTGCGCCAGCAGGATCGGCGCGCTGACGTTGGCCTGCATGTGGGCCGCCAGCAGGGCCGGCGAAAAGTCGGCCGCGTTGTCGTAGTCGAACAGCGAGGCGTTGTTGACGACGCAGCCGACCGGGCCGAGGGCGTCGATCGCGCGCGCCAGCAGAACCCGCACCGCTGCCTCATCGGCCAGGTCGCATTCGAGCACGACCGCGCGCCGGCCCAGGGCGCAAACCGCCTCGGCCGTTTGCTGCGCATCAAGGCGCGAACTGCGGCAGTGGACGGCGATGTCCCAGCCGGCCCCGGCCAGCGCGAGCGCGATGGCGCGTCCGATGCGCCGGCCGGCACCGGTGACGAGTGCCGCTTGGCCTGGCCTTGGCCCTTGCTCTAGCCCTGAACTGGTGGTGGAAGTGTTCATGTCGTTTCGAATTGTGAGTGCCCGCCGTTGTCGCTACAATACCCGAATGTCCCTACCCGAACCCGATAGCGACGCGCTGGCCGCGTCCCACGCCCTGCAGCAGTTGATCGCCGACGAGATCGCGCGCCAGCCCGGTGCCGCACCTGCCATCACGTTCGCCCGTTTCATGGAGCTGGCGCTGTACGCGCCGCAGCTTGGTTACTACAGCGGCGGCGCCGCCAAGCTGGGCCGGGACGGCGATTTTACAACGGCGCCCGAGATCAGTGCGCTGTTCGGCGCCACGCTGGCCCGGGCGGCAGGCGCTATTATCGCCCAAAGCGCGCCCAACATCCTCGAATTCGGCGCCGGTACCGGCAAACTGGCGCGCGACGTGCTCACCGCGCTGGCACTTGACGGCGTCGCCATCGACAGCTATGCCATCGTCGAACTGTCGGGCGAACTGCGCGCCCGCCAGCAAGAGGCGTTGAAGGATTTTCCGCAGGTGCGCTGGCTCGACGGCTTTCCAGCGGCGTTCAGCGGTGTCGTGCTGGCCAACGAGGTGCTCGACGCCATGCCGGTCGAACTGGTGACGAAGACGCCGGCTGGCTGGCGCCAGGTGATGGTGACGGTGCTGGAAGGCCGCTTCGCCTGGACCGAGCGCGCGCCTGATTCCGCTCTCGAAGCGCACATCGGCCGCCAGGTGCCCGATGCGGCCAGCCTGGCGGACGGCTACCTGACCGAGGTGCATCCGGTGGCGAACGGTTTCATGGCCACGCTCGCGCGCATGCTTGCCGGTGGCAAGGGCGCGGCGATCCTGCTCGACTACGGCTTTCCGGCCCACGAATATTATGTCGACGAGCGCAGCGCCGGTACATTGATGTGCCACTATCGCCACCATGCCCATGCCGATCCGTTTTATTTGCCGGGCCTGCAAGACATCACCGCGCACGTCGATTTTACGGCGATGGCGCTGGCCGCCCAGGACGCCGGACTGGACGTGCTCGCATACATGAGCCAGGCATCGTTTTTGCTCGGGGCCGGCATCGGCGAGCTGCTGCTGCGCACAAGTCCCGACGATGCACGCAGCTATCTGCCGCAGTCGAACGCGGTGAACAAACTGGTGTCGCCGGCCGAAATGGGCGAATTGTTCAAGGTGCTGGTAGTGGGCAAGGGCGTCGAACTGCCGGCGGTGCTTGCCGGCGCCGACCGCAGCCACCGGCTGTAATATTTTGACATCTCGCGGCAGCCGTCGATTATCATGAGTCATGGCCAAGACCCACACCCATTATGACAACCTGAAAGTGGCCCGCGCGGCGCCGCCGGAAGTCATTCGCGCGGCCTACAAGGCCTTGAGCCAGAAGTACCATCCCGACAAGAACCCGGGCGACGAGACGGCGGCGCGCATCATGGCCATCGTCAACACCGCCTACGGCATTCTCTCCGAGCCGGCACGCCGCAAGGAACACGACGAGTGGATCGCCGCCGAGGAATGGGAAATCGACTGGCTCGATAGCACCCGCGCCGAGGATGGACACAAGGCGCGCGACGCCCATGGCTGGGCGCCGCGCGAGGTGGACGCACAAGCGCCGTATCGCCGCATGCGCGACCCGAAATGGTGGTTTGGCTTGAGTGCCTGCTTCGCCGCCGGCTGCGCCGCGGCGCTGCTGGTGGCCGGGCAGCTGCACGCGTTGCCGCCGTCCGGATCGGGATCAGTATCGGAATCAGGCGCGTCGCACGCCGTCAACGCCGCGCCGGCCACGCCGGTACCGCTCGACCCCGCCGCCGATGGCTGGGCGGTCAGCAAGGCCCATGCGCCGCAGGGGCCGGCCCAGCCGCCGCCCAACATCAGGACGCTGGGCGTGACGCAGCTGATCGTACCGGCCGGCGCGCCCGACTGCGGCTTCGAGCTCCATTCGCTGGTGGCGCCAAACGGCGAGCGCTGGCCGAGCGCTTCCGGCTATGTCGATGGCTACCAGGTTGCCAACCAGGGCGAGGAAATGCAGATCCAGATCGACAACGCCAAAAATGGCTCGGCCGTGTTCGTCAAACTGTATGACCTCGACCGCCGCGCCAATGTACGCCATGCGTATGTACTGGCGCGCGGGTTGCTGTCGATCGACGGGCTCGCCGCCGGCAAATACGAGGTGCGCTACCAGAATGTCGACCCCGGCAGCAGCAAGGCCGACTGCGCCGCGCGCACCCAGCCGACCAGGCAGGCCGCAGCACCGCCCTGAGGATGCATGCCCCGGCCGCATCGCGCGCCGGGGCATGCATCCCGGCTTACGTGGCCGGATTGGCGATCAGCCGCATGTCGCTTGACGACATCAGCTTGTCGAGGTCGATCAGGATCAGCATGCGCTCGTCGACGGTGCCGAGCCCGATGATGTAGTCGGCGTCGATGGCGCCGCCCATTGCCGGCGCCGGCTTGACCTGTGCCGGCGACAGCGTCGTCACGTCCGACACGCTGTCGACCACCATGCCGACGATGCGCCCGCCGAAATTGAGGATGATGACGACCGTGAACTGGTCGTACGAGGGCGTGCCGAGCCTGAACTTGATGCGCATGTCGATCACCGGGATGATGATGCCGCGCAGGTTGATCACGCCCTTGATGAAGTCGGGAACATTGGCAACCCGCGTGACCGCCTCGTAACCACGGATCTCCTGCACCTTGAGGATGTCGATCCCGTATTCTTCGGCGCCGAGCGTAAAGGCGAGAAATTGCTGGCCGGCGCTGTCGCGCCCGGCGCCGGCGGATGAAGAAGAGGGTGCTTGCATGGTAAATTCCTTGTCAAAATTGCGCTGCGCCGCCCAAGAGTAGCAGAGTCGGACCTTGCTGGCGAGGCGCGGCGAGGCGACGGCGGTGCGCATCGCGCGCCTCTAGTGCCTCTAGTATATCTCGCGCATATGGCTGGAAAACGTTGCAACAGCGTCGAAAACTGGACTTGACTTCCTGTTTGGTTATAATTTGAGCAGTTCCCGGCGCCGGATCGCCCGATCAGGTATGTGCTGCGGCGCCCCTGACGGAAGCGGCATGGACAACCCCGACAACCTTGACGATGACAACTGGCTGATCGACGATGACGCCGAAGCCGGCGCGGTTGTCGGTACGCCGCATCCCCAGGCTTTGCGGCGGCCATGGCGGGTCTTGGTGGTCGACGACGACGCCGACGTCCATGCGGTCACCCGGCTGGCGCTGCGCAACGTCAGCTTCATGGGCCGCGAGCTCGAGCTGTTCTCGGCCTACAGCGCGGCCGCGGGATTCGAACGGCTGCGCGACACCGCCGACATCGCGCTGGTGCTGCTCGACGTGGTGATGGAAACCGAGGACGCCGGCCTGGTACTGGCGCGCCGCATCCGTGAGGAGCTCGGCAACCATTGCGTGCGCCTGGTGCTGCGCACCGGCCAGCCCGGCCAGGCGCCGGAGCAGCGCGTCATCGTCGACTACGACATCAACGACTACAAGGCCAAGACCGAGCTGACCACGCAGCGCCTGTTCACCGCCGTCATCTCGGCCCTGCGCGCCTACGACACGCTGACCATGCTCGAACGCACCCGCGCCGCGCTGGCCAAAATCGTCGCCGCCACCCCCATCCTGTACCACGCCGGCCCGCTGCGCCAGTTCGCTGCCGGCGTGCTGGCCCAAGCCGGCGCCGTGTTCGATGTCGGCGCCGGCGGCATGCTGTGCCTGATGGCCGCCGGCGCTGCCGGGCCGGCGGTGCTAGCCGCCACCGGTGAATTTTCCGGCCTTGCCGATCCGGCCGGCCTGTCCACGCCGGGGCTGCTGCCGGCCGGCCATCCGCTGCTGGCCGCGTTTGCGCGCGCGCTGCACGTGAACGCCAGCCAATATGAACCGCAGGCCACGCTGTTCCTGCTCCATACCCAGCAGCAGCAGCGCCTGTGCATCGCCGTCAGCCCGCCGCCCGTGGCGCCGGAGCAGCGCGATCTGCTCGAGCTGTACTGGCAGCGCATCGCCGCCGCCTTCGACAATCAGTACCTGTTCGACCAGTTGTGCATGACCCGGCAAGCGGGCGCCAAACTGCCGGCGCCTTCGTGAACTGTCGCGCCGGGCCGTCAACACCGCAGCTGCGCGGGGCAGGCGCGGCCGATTTAACTATTTCCCCGACTGCGCCGTTATATACTCGCCGCATAAGGCTTCGCACAGGTAATCCCATGGCGCGCACCGGCACCGGCGCCGTCCGGCATGACAGGAAAAACAACTGATGAATGAACTAGACGGACTGTCCGCGCTGATTATCGAGCCGCACGCCGGCATGCGCGCGAGCATCCACAGCATGCTGAGCCTGTGCGGACTGACCAAGATCGACCATGCCGGCAGCGCCAACAACGCGGTGCGCCACCTGACCCTGAAAAGCTTCGACCTGGTGCTGTGCGAATACGACCTCGAAGGCGGCCAGGACGGCCAGCAGCTGCTCGAGGATCTGCGCCACCACAAGCTGATCAGCCTGTCGACCATGTTCTTCATGGTGACGGCCGAAGGCGCCTACACCAAGGTGGTCAGCGCGGCCGAACTGGCCCCCACCGACTACATCCTCAAGCCGTTTACCGCCGACCGCCTGCTCGAGCGGATCGGCCGCGCGCTGCAACGTCGCAACGTCTTCATGCCGGTGTATCAATTCATGGAAGTGGGCAACTAGCGCGAGGCGATCGCCGCCTGCATCGAAGGGATGACGGCGCATCCGCGCTACGTCATCGATTTCCTGCGCCTGCGCGCCGAGCTGCACATGTTCCTCGGCGAGCCGGCCGAAGCCGAGCCGATCTACCTGCAGCTGATCGAGGCGAAGGCGATTGCCTGGGCCAGGCTTGGGCTGGCCAAGACGCTGTTTATGCGCGAACGGTTTTTCGAGGCCCAGGGCATGCTTGAGAACCTGGTTGACAGCAACAAAAAATTCGTCGATGCCTACGACTGGCTGGCCAAGACCCACGCCGCGGTGGGCCAGCTGGAAAAGTCGCAGGCGGTGCTGGCCGAAGCGGTGGCGGTGTCGCCGCATGCGGTGCGGCGGCTGCGCAAACTGGGCGAGCTGGCGCTCGAAACGGGCGACACCGAGACCGCCGAGCGGGTACTCAAGCAGGTCGTCAGCAAGGCCAAGTACTCGGAGTTTCGCGACCCTGAAGACCACGTCAGGCTGGTGCAGACGCTGGTGCGCAAAGGCGACCCGGTGCAGGCCGCCGCCGTCATCCGCGACCTCGACAAGTCGATGGGCGGCCAGAAGAACGTCGGCGTATGCAGCGCCATTTCGTCGGCCATGGTGCATGAATACACCGGCAACGAAGTGCGTCTGAACGAGTCGCTCACCGTGGCGCTGGCTGGCGCGAAAGATGCGCCGGGCCTGTCGTCGGACACGAAAATGGAATTGGCGCGCAACTGCCTGACCAACAACCTGGAGCAGGGCGCCGCCGACGTCATGCGCGACGTCATGCAGAACGCACCCAACAGCGCGGCGATGGCCAAGGCGATGGGCGTGTTTGAAAAAGCCGGCCGCGCCGACCTGGCGCACAGCGTGGCGCAGGAGAGCCGCCAGCGGGTCGTTGACCTGGTTGGCGCCGGCGCCACCAAGGCCCGGGAAGGCGATTTCCACGGCGCGGTGGCGTTGATGACCGAGGCTGTGGCCCGGCTGCCGGACAATTCGCAGGTGGTGTTCAACGCCGCGGTAGCGGTACTCAAGTGCCTCGAAAACAACGGTTGGGAAGAACGGCTCGCGCGGCAGGCCATCGCGCTGATCGACAGCGTGCGCCGGCTCGACCCGGTCAACCCGAAGCTGCCGGCGCTGGCCGGCCTGCACCAGCAGATCCTGACGCGGTACGGCAGAGGCCCGCGCGCAAAGCAGGCATGATGCGGCACGCCTTATAAAATACGAGAATACGGACACAGTTATGGCAGGCGATCCACACCAGCAGGGCCAGGCCGGCGAAACGCGCCGGGTGCGCGCCGCGCTGATGAACAAGGTATGCGGCGGCGACGACATGTTCGCCCTCGGCACCTCGGTGGCGCGGGTAGTGCAGATGGCATCGTCGGACGACCAGGGCACGCACGACCTGGCGTATTACGTGCTGTCCGACGTCGCGCTGACCCAGCGCATCCTGCGCCTGTCGAACACCGCCACCTACCGCACGGCGTCGGGCACCTCGGTGACCACCATCTCGCGCGCCATCTCGCTGCTCGGCTTCGACAACGTCAAGACGACCGCGCTGGCGATGCTGCTGGTCGACGCGCTGTCGAACAACGATCACGCCCAAAGCGTGCGGGTGGAGCTCGAAAACGCCTTGTGCGCCAGCCTGGTGGGCCGCGAGATCGCCCGCACCAGTTTGTACCAGGGCGCCGAAGAAGCCTCGATCGCGGCATTGTTCAAGAACCTGGGGGCGCTGCTGGTCGCCACCCACGAGCACGCGCGCTACCGCGAGATCGTCGCGCTCGCCGCCGGCGGCAAGCATACCCAGGGCCAGGCCTCGCAGATGATCCTCGGCTGCAGCTACGACGCGCTGTCGGAGGCGGTGCTGGCGGAATGGAAGATCCAGGAAGTGATCGTGCGCTCGCTGGCGCAGCTGCCGTCCGGTATCCAGAAGCCGGCCGCCAGCCGCGGCGAATGGATGCGCCAGGTCGCTTCGTTCAGCCTGGAGGTGTCGACGCTGCTGGCGCGTTCCTTCAATCCGGCCGCCACGCCGGACGCGCGTGCGCTGCTGACGCGCTACAGCGTGGCGTTGAACCTCGACGCCGACCAGCTCGAGGACCTGTTTGCCACCGTGCAGACCCACATGACGAGCCTGTTGCGTAGCATGAGCCTGCAGCCTTTGCCGCGCGTAGCGCCGCAGCTCGCAGGCGACGGCCTGCCCAACGTGCTGCTGCTCGCAACCATGGACGCCGGCGAAGCGACCGGCGACAGCTGTCACCCGAGTGGCAAGCCGCACAACGCCCGCCAGCTGCTGCTGGCCGGCGTGCAAGATGTCACGCAGATGCGCGCCAGCGGCGACGCCAAGCTCAATGACGTGATCCTGGCGGTGCTCGAAACCTTGTACCACTCGATGGGCTTTCGCTTCGCCACGGTGTGCCTGAAAGACGCCCGCAGCGGCCAGTTCCGTGCCCGCGTGGCGTTCGGCGAAGAGCACCAGCGCCGCCAGGGCGGCTTCGCGTTCCCGATGGCGTCATCGCCCGACCTTTTCCACCTGGCGATGGAAAACGACGCCGACCTGATGATTGCCGACGCCAGCAGCGCCAAGATCCGCGAACTGCTGCCGGCCTGGCACCGCGCGCTGCTGCCGGACGCGCGCAGCTTCATCGTGCTGCCGCTGGTGGTGAACAAGGTGCAGCTCGGCCTGTTCTACGCCGACCGCGCCGACCCGGCGCCGGAAGGCGTGCCGCCTGACGAGGCGTCGCTGATCAAGGCGCTCAAGGGGCAGGTGCTGCTTGCGCTGACCCCTAGCTGACCCTTAGCGGCCATAAACGCGCAGAACTGCGCCGCCGGCATCGGCTTTGCAAAATAATTCCATTGCGCTTCGTTGCGGTCACGATCGCCGCGTCGTTCGGATCGGTCTTGATGTCGGCGAGGCATGGCTGACCACCTCACTTAATTCCAGATGAAATCGCTTCCGTTTGATGGACGCTTGCAGTATTCCAGGGGGGCGGTTACAATCACGCCCCGAAGCAAGTTAGTCGTCGATTCAGCGGAGAATATTCCGCGAAAATGGTTGACACTGTTTAGTGCTTGCTTCATACTCTGCGGTTCCTCGCGGAGGGGTGGCCGAGTGGTTAAAGGCGGCAGACTGTAAATCTGCTCACTATGTGTACGCTGGTTCGAATCCAGCCCCCTCCACCAAGTTTTGCAAGTAAGTTGCTGCGGTTTGAAGAAGTGAAGATGTTGTACCTCGCGGGTGTAGCTCAATGGTAGAGCAGAAGCCTTCCAAGCTTACGACGAGGGTTCGATTCCCTTCACCCGCTCCAGTCGTACTTGTAATGCCCGCGTGCATCGCATTGCATTGTCATACCCGATACCGCCCTTTTAGCTCAGTGGTAGAGCACTCCCTTGGTAAGGGAGAGGCCACGTGTTCAATCCACGTAAAGGGCACCAGAATTCAGTACCCGCAGGTCGCAGTAAAATCTACAGACAGTCAGGCTGGGCGTCACACGACGTGGCTGGCAATTTTTCAAAATCGTTAGGAGTCTAAAATGGCAAAAGGTAAATTCGAACGGACCAAGCCGCACGTCAACGTCGGCACCATCGGTCACGTTGATCACGGCAAGACGACCCTGACGGCTGCGATCGCAACTGTGCTGTCGAAGAAATTCGGC
>NZ_PDOB01000047.1 GCF_002760665.1 Massilia psychrophila
ATCTTGTTTGTTGGCATTGCTGCCACTGTCCGTTAAGACAGGTCGCTCACTCAAAATACTGACAGGCCACTTCTTGCGAAGCGCCTATATTTCTTTTTTGTGAACATTTGATAATTTAAGTATTCAGTGACCGAAGTCACTGGCACTTTCATCAAACGCCCACACTTATCGACTGTTAATTGTTAAAGAACTTATTCGGTACATCTTGCTACTTTGCGACAAAGCGGTGTGTTTGTCAGCAGCAGAGGAGGAAGAGTATGAAGCGTTTAGCTTGTTTCGTCAACCTCTTTTTTACATTGTGCGCTTCGCGCACACCCCGATGATTCTTTCGCAACTCGTTGATTTGGTGCGTCTTTTTCTTCGGGAGGCGAACTATAGCAAACCGCTGTCAGGGTTGGCAAGAGGGTTTGTGACAATACGCTGGAAATTTATGGGGCGGGCGTAAAATGGCGGTTTTTCGGCCACAACTTCCACTATGACGATCATCCTCTCGACGCTCAACGCCCGTTACACCCACGCTTCGCTGGGCCTGCGCTACTTACTGGCGAACATGGGAGACTTGCAAGCGCAAGCACGCATCCAGGAGTTCGTCATCGGCGCGAAGACCACCGAGATCGTTGAAAAACTGCTGGCCGGCAAGCCGCGTGTGATCGGTTTCGGCATCTATATATGGAACGTCGAAGAAACCACTCGGGTCGTCGCCATGCTCAAGCGGGTGGCGCCGGGCGTCGTCATCGTGCTGGGCGGACCGGAGGTGTCGCACGAGAGCGCCAAACAGCAGATCGTCCAGTTGGCCGATTACCTGGTCACCGGCTGGGGCGACGTCACCTTTCCCAGGCTGTGCGGCGAGATTTTAAACGGGCCCAAGCCTTTGATGAAAATCCACGCTGGCGTGCAGCCGCCGATGGCGGACATCAAGCTGCCCTACTCTCTCTACAGCGACGACGACGTCGCCCACCGCACTCTGTATGTAGAAGCGTCGCGCGGCTGCCCGTTCAAGTGCGAGTTCTGCCTGTCGGCGCTGGACAAGACCGCGTGGCCGTTTGCGCTCGATACTTTTTTGGCCGAACTGGAGTCGCTGCACGCGCGCGGCGCGCGGCTGTTCAAGTTCGTCGACCGTACTTTTAATCTCAATATCAAGACCAGCCTGAAGATCATGCAATTTTTCCTCGACAAGCTGGCCGCCAATCCCGACGATCCGGTGTACGCCCACTTCGAGCTGGTGCCGGACCACCTGCCGGACGCGCTCAAGGAAGGCATTGCGAAATTTCCGCCCGGTGCGCTGCAGTTCGAGATCGGCATCCAGAGCTTCAATCCAGAAGTGCAAATGCTGGTCAGCCGCAGGCAGGACAATGCCAAGGCGGCGGAGAATATCCGCTGGTTGTGCGAACACTCGCACGCCCACCTGCACGTCGACCTGATCGCCGGCCTGCCGGGCGAGGACGTCGTCAGTTTTGCGCGCGGCTTCGACCAACTGGTAGCGCTGGGGCCGCACGAGGTCCAGTTCGGCATCCTCAAGCGGCTGCGTGGCACGCCGATCATCCGCCACACCGAAGAATATGGCATGGTGTTCGATCCGTACCCGCCGTACACCATCCTGGCCACCCGCGACATCGACTTTGGCACCATGCTGCGGCTGGTGCGCTTTGCGCGCTACTGGGACCTGGTCGCCAACTCGGGACGCTTCGTCAATACCATCGCGCAGATGCTGGGCGATGCGCCGTTCAATAATTTCATGGCGTTCTCCGACTGGATCTACAGCAAGACCGACGCCACCCACCGCATCGCGCTGGAGCGCCTGGCCAGCCTGGTGGGCCAGTGGCTGCAGGTTGGCGGCATGGATGAAGCCGCCGCGACCGCGCTGGTGGCCAGCGATTACGCCGGCCGCGTCGACGCCAAGCCGATGAAAGCCGGGCCGGCCGCCGCGGCGCCGCAGCGCCAGGTGCGCCACCTTGCAGCCTGAGGGCGCCAAACGAACTTCGGTAGCGGACTCACCCAAACTCTTTTACACTGGTGCAATGCCGATTGAAAATGCGCCAACCTTAACCCTTCACCATGCCGACAGCAGCACGGCGCGTGCTGTCGTCGCCAGCGGTATCTGGCAGGTGCATGCACTGGCCGAACGCGGCGCCATCAAGACCATCGGCACGATGCTGGCCTCGCTGACGGGCAAGCAGGCGCTCGACTGGGATCTGTCCGGCATCACCAGTATTGACCATATCGGCGCCCAGATGTTCTGGAATGCCTGGGGCAAGCAGCGCCCGGCGCAGTTGAAGCTGGCGCCGAAACAGGAAGAACTGTTCAAGCGGATCGAGGAATCGAGCCGCGTCACGCTGCCGCCCACCCGCGCCAGACGCTTCACCTGGGTGATGGTGCTCGGCTTCGGCATGCTGTCGTTCTTCGAGCACCTGTGGGGCTTCATCCGCCTGATCGGCCAAGTCACCCAGGACATCGGTCGCTTCGTGCGCCACCCGCTCACCGGGCCATGGCGCGAAATTTCCTCGAACATTTTCCACGCCGGCTTCCAGGCGCTCGGCATCACCGCGCTGGTCGGCTTCCTGATCGGCGTGGTGCTGTCCTACCTGTCGGCACAGCAGCTGCGTACTTTTGGCGGCGACATGTACCTGGTGAACATCCTCGGCATGAGCGTGATCCGCGAATTGGGTCCGCTGCTGGCGGCGATCCTGGTGGCCGGCCGCTCCGGCTCGTCCATCACGGCGCAACTGGGCGTGATGCGGGTGACCGAGGAACTCGATGCGATGCTGGTAATGGGAATCTCGCACGGCTACCGGCTGATCATGCCGAAGGTACTTGCGCTGGCGATCTCGATGCCGCTGCTGGTGGTGTGGACCGATGCGATGGCGCTGATCGGCGGCATGGTGTCGGCCAAGATGGAGCTGGGCCTGTCGGCGCGCTACTTCATTCAAAAGCTGCCCGACGCGGTGCCGCTGGCGAACTACGTCATCGGCCTGCTGAAGGGCACCGTGTTCGGCATGCTGATCGCGCTGGTATCCTGCCATTTTGGCCTGCGCATCAAGCCGAACACCGAAAGCCTCGGGCGCGGCACCACCACCTCGGTAGTGACTGCGATCACGGTAGTCATTTTGGCCGACGCGGTGTTCGCCATTATTTTTTCCGGCGTGGGCTTCTACTGATGGCCGCCACCACGCCAGAGCGCCAGGCGCCGCGCCTGACCATGAAGCCGGACGAGAAAGTCGGACCGGCGGTGGTCGAGATCGAGGGCCTGTGGACCAAGTTCGGCCGCACCGTCGTGCACCAGGACCTGAACCTGGAGATCTATGGCGGCGAAATCCTGTCGATCGTCGGCGGCTCAGGCACCGGCAAGACGGTACTGCTGCGCCAGATGCTTGGCCTGGAGCGCCCCGCGCGCGGCTGCGTGAAGGTGTTCGGCGAAGACATCAGCGAGGCCGACGCCGACCAGCTCAAGCGCATGCGCAACCACTGGGGCATGCTGTTCCAGCAGGGCGCGATGTATTCCGCGCTGACGGTGTTCGACAATATCGCGCTGCCGATGCGCGAACTGCGCGCGCTGCCGGAAGACGTGATTTATGATGCGGTACTGCTTAAAATGAACATGGTCGGCCTGGGTGTCGAACACGCCAAGAAGATGCCGTCCGACCTGTCGGGCGGCATGATCAAGCGGGCTTCGCTGGCGCGCGCGCTGGCGCTCGAGCCGCAGCTGCTGTTCCTCGACGAGCCGACGGCCGGGCTCGATCCCGACCTGTCGGATGCGTTCGTGGCGCTGATCCAGTCGCTACACCGTGAACTGGGGCTGACCGTGGTGATGGTCACCCACGATCTCGACACGCTGTTCGCGCTGTCGACGCGCATCGCGGTGCTGGCTGAAAAACACGTGATCGCACTGGGACCGACGCGCGACATCCTCAAGGTAGATCACCCGTTCATTAAACAATTTTTCCTGGGCGCGCGCGGACAACGCGCCCTCGAAGTGCTTGAAGAGCAAGAGCATGTGCGCGCGCAAGAGCACGCGAACCTGCCTTTTAAACAGCCAGCACAAGCGAACGAACCGGAGAACTGACGTATGGAAAACAGATCGCATGCCTTGATGACCGGCTTCTTCACCATCGCCCTGCTGATTGCGGCGGTGCTGGCGGGGATCTGGTTCAACCGCGACAGCACCGAGCGGGTGCCTTACCTGATCGCCACCACCGAATCGATTCCGGGCCTGAACCCGCAGGCGGCGGTGCGCTACCGCGGCCTGGAAGTGGGCAGGGTCGACGACATCAGCTTCAACCCGGCGGTGGCCGGCCAGATCATAATCCGCCTGTCGGTCGATCCAAAAGCGCCCGTCACCGAAACCACCTTTGCCACGCTCGGCTACCAGGGCGTGACCGGGATCGCTTTCATCCAGCTCGACGACGAGAAGACCGGTTCGCCGCTGCTTAAAAGCGACACGGCCCAGGTAGCCGCGATTCCGCTGCGCCAGGGCCTGCTCGACCAGCTGGAAAAGCGCGGCCTGGTGATCCTGCAAAAGACCGAAGAAATCACCTCCAAGGTAAACGCCATGCTGGGGCCCGACAACCAGAAGCTGATGACCGACGCCTTCACCAAGATCGGCAAGACCGCCGAGGCTTACGCGCAGATTCCGAAGCAGCTCGAACCGACCTTGAAGCGGCTGCCGGAACTGACCGACAAGGCCGCGCAGAGCATGGCGTCGCTCAACGAGCTGTCGGCCAGCGCCACCAGGACAACCAAAAATTTCGACAAGCTGGCCACCACGCTGCAGGCGCCGGACGGGCCGATCCAGCGCATGGCCGAGACCATCGACCGGGTCGGCGGCTCGCTCGAAGGCGTCACCAGCGAGCTTGAACTGCAAACCCTGCCGCACGTGGTGGCAATGACGGACGAAGCGCGCACCGCGCTGCGCGCCGTCAAGCGTACCGCCACGTCGCTGTCGGACCGGCCGCAAGGCCTGCTGTTCGGCTCCGGCAACGCCAGTCCGGGCCCGGGCGAACCCGGTTTCGTCGCACCGACCAAATAAGGAAAACCATGAACCTGACGATCGCCCGCTATGTGATTCGTACCCGGATTCGTACCCGCACCGGCCTGCTGGCCGCGGCCGGCGCCCTGGTCATCGTACTGGCCGGCTGCGCCGCCGGCGGCGGCAAGGAGAAAGGCGGCAACACGCTGTACGATTTCGGCTCATCCGACAATCCCGTCACCGCCACCCGCACCGCGCAAACGGTGCCGGCCATCGTCGTCACCGACGTCACCGGCAACCCCGCCTTCGACAACGAGCGCATGTTCTACCGCCTGAACTACGCCGATCCGCTGCAGGCGCGCTCGTACGCCAACAGCCGCTGGAGTTCGACCCCGCTGCAGTTGCTGACCCAGCGTTTCAAGTCGCGGGTGGCGCAAGCCGGCGTCAAGGTGCTGTCGACAAGCGACGCATCAAACGGCGTGCCGCTGCTGCGCATCGACCTCGATGACTTCACCCACACCTTCGACAGCGCCACCACAAGCTACGGCCAGCTGGTGCTGCGCGCTTCGCTGTTCCATGGCCACTCGCTGGTCGACCAGCGCACCTTCAGCCGCAGAATCGAGGCCGGCAGCGTCGACGCCGGCGGCGGCGCCCGCGCGCTGGCGCAAGCCGCCGATGCGGTGGCGGCCGACATGATCGGCTGGCTGGCGACGCAGAACCTGCGCAAGCAATGACCGATGGCGCCGTTGTAAGGGTAGAACGGCGCAAAGGTTCGCCGATGGTGCGGGCGGCGCTGGTGGCGTACCTGCTGCTGATCGTGTATGCCAGCTGGTTCCCGTTCACCGGCTGGCGCAGCACCGGACTGGAACCGTGGTCGTTCCTGAACCTGACGCCGCAGCGCTACTGGACCGGCTTCGACGTGGCGGTCAACATCATCGGCTACGTCCCGCTCGGCATGCTGATCGTGCCATCGGTGTATCCGAAGATCCGCGGCGCCTGGGCGGTGCTGCTGACGGCCATCCTCGGCATGCTGGTGTCGGGCGCGATGGAGGCGGTGCAGACCTATTTGCCGAGCCGGGTGCCGTCGAACCTCGATTTCTTCACCAATTCGCTCGGCTGCTTCGCCGGCGCCTTCATCGGCGTGGCCGGCGCCCGCTCCTACCTCAACGAGAGCCGCATCTTCCAGGTGCGCCAGCGCTGGTTTGCCTCGTACGGCAGCCAGGGCCTGGTATTGCTGGCGCTGTGGCCGCTGGCGCAGATTTATCCGCAAGCCTATCTGTTCGGCCACGGCCAGGTGCTGCCGATCTTTTCCGAGTGGCTGTCCACCGCGCTCGACAGCGACATCGACCTGGTCGCCCTGCTGCACCCGGGCGCGGCGATGAGCGTCGAGCAGTATTGGCTGTCGGAAACCATCATCACCGCCTGCGGCATGACCGGCGCGGTGCTGACCATGCTGTGCATGCTGCGGCGCGGCGCCCCGCGCGTACGGCTGGTCGCGGCCATGCTGGCGGCGGCGCTGGTGATCAAGGCGCTGGCCAGTTCGCTGCTGTTTACCCCGGATAACGCCTGGGTCTGGATCACGCCCGGTGCCCAGGGCGGCTTCCTGATCGGCCTGATCATGCTGGCCGGCCTCGCTTTTGCGCCGAAGGCGGCGCAGCGGCGCCTGGCGATCGGCACCCTGCTGCTCAGTCTGCTGATAGTCAATACAATACCGTCCAATCCGTATTTCGTCTCGACCCTGCAGGGCTGGGTGCAGGGAAAGTTTCTAAATTTTAACGGCGCGGCCCAGTTTCTGTCATTGCTGTGGCCGTTTTTTGCGCTGTGGTTCCTGCTCCTTCCCTCGCATAAACTCAATCGCCAGGCAGACCGGGTATGATAAAGGGGCGTTTTTGCGCTTTTTGCCCCCTCCTTTTTCGCGGAAGAACCTGATGAGCGACACTCCCTTTTATGAAAAGCACGTATTCATTTGCATGAACGCGCGCGAAGACGGCCGCCCTTGCTGCGGCGAACGCGGCGCGCAGGCGGCCCAAAAGCACGCCAAGACGCGCATCAAGCAGCTCGGCCTGAACGGCCACACCAAGATCCGCATCAACCAGGCCGGCTGCCTCGACCGCTGCGACGAAGGCCCGGTGATGGTGGTCTATCCCGAAGGCACCTGGTACACCTACATCGACAACAGCGACATCGACGAAATCATCGACAGCCACCTGGTCGGCGGCAAGGTCGTCGAACGCCTCAAAATCTGAACCGTTTTTTGCACATGAACAGACAATCCGAAAAATTCACCCTTGCCGGCGCTGCCGGCGTGATGGAATGCGTGCTTGATTTACCCGCGGACCCCGGGGGCGGTGCTCCCCGCGGTGTCGCCCTGATCGCCCATCCGCATCCGCTGTACGGCGGCACGATGGACAACAAGGTCGCGCAGACGCTGGCGCGCACCTTCACCGGCCTCGGTTATTGCGCGGTGCGCTTCAACTTCCGCGGCGTCGGCGCCTCCGAGGGCGTGCATGACAACGGCCACGGCGAGACCGACGACATGGCGATCCTGCTGGCGCAGATGCGGTCGCGTTACCCGGGCCTGCCGGTGGCGCTGGCCGGATTTTCGTTCGGCACCTTTGTCTCGGCCCAGCTGCAGCAACGATTGACTGCCGCCGGCGAGCCGGCCGAGCGCCTGGTGCTGATCGGCAGCGCCGCCGGCAAGTGGGCCATGCCGGACGTGCCGGCCGATTCGATCCTGATCCACGGCGAAGTCGACGACACCATTCCGCTCGCGGCAGTGCTCGACTGGGCGCGGCCGCAGGATATCCCGGTGATCGTGATCCCGGGCGCCGACCACTTCTTCCACCGCAAGCTTGGCCACATCAAGAATCTCGTAACACAACTGTGGCGTCGCCCCGAATAATCCTCGCTATAATTAGATCTTCTTTTACGGCAATGCCTCGAGGCATTGCCCGCGTCCCTCACTTTTAAGATGTCGATTCCCATGAAAAAAATGTTCGCCGCCCTGGCCGCCACTGTCATGTTGATGACCGCCGCGGTCGCGCAAACCCTGCCGGCGCCCGCCATCGCCGCCAGGTCCTGGCTCCTGCTCGACGCCACCAGCGGCCAGGTGATTGCCGCCCAGGATCAGTCCGCCCGCATCGAGCCCGCTTCGCTGACCAAAATCATGACCGCCTACGTGACGTTCCAGGCGCTCAAGGACAAGAAGATCAACATCAACCAGATGGTCAACGTCTCGGTCAGGGCATGGAAAGTCGATCCTAGCAGCTCGAAAATGTTCATCGACCCGGCTACCCCGGTCAAGATCAACGACCTGCTGTACGGCCTGATGGTGCAGTCCGGCAACGACGCCGCCGTCGCGCTGGCCGAAGCGGTGGCCGGCGATGAAGCCGCCTTTGTCACCCTGATGAACCGCGAAGCGGAGCGCATGGGCCTGAAAAACACCCGCTTCGCCAACCCGCACGGTTTGCCGAGCGCGGAAAACTACTCGACCGCACAGGACCTGTCGATCCTGGCCGCGCGCGTCATCGTCGACTTCCCCGAGTTTTACAAGATCGACTCGGTCAAGAGTTTTACCTATAACAAGATCACCCAGCCGAACCGCAACCGCCTGCTGTGGCTCGACCCGACCGTCGACGGCATGAAGACCGGCCACACCGAAAACGCCGGCTTTGGCATGATCGCCTCGGCGCGCCGGCCGAACGGCAACGCCGGCGAGCGGCGCCTGATCTCGGTGGTGCTCGGCACGACGTCCGATTCGGCGCGGACCCAGGAAAGCCAGAAGCTGCTGAACTGGGGTTTCCAGAATTTCGACACCGTCAAGCTGTACTCGAAAGGCCAGGCAATCGCCAAGCCGGAAGTGTGGAAGGGCTCGAAAGCGTCGGTCAACATCGGCTTTGCCAACGATGTGCTGGTGACGGTGCCCAAGGGCGTTGCCGCCAAGATGAAGCCTGTACTCGAGCGCAAGGACCCGCTGGTCGCGCCGCTGGCGCTGAACGGCAAGGTCGGCACCCTGAAAATGATGGTCGACGGCAAATCGCTACTCGAACTGCCGGTCGTCGCGCTGGAAGAAGTGTCGCAAGCATCCATCTTCGGGCGTGCCTGGGATTCGATGCGGCTGATGATGAAGTAACCCGAGGGGTCAGCTCCCTTAACGACCCCTTAACTACTAGCAAAACCGGGGTCTGCCCCCTTAACTAAAGTCTGATCCCTTAACTATGCCTACCGACCTCCACTGCCCGCGCATTACCACCAGCTCACAGGGACTGCAGCTGTCTCGCATCGTCGCCGGCATGTGGCGCATGACGGAATGGGGCATGACGGTGGAGCAGCGGGTGGGGTTCATCGAGCAGTGCATCGCGCTTGGCGTCACCAGCTTCGACCATGCCGACATCTACGGCAACTACCGTGTCGAAGGCCTGTTCGGCGAGGCGCTGCGCGCCCAGCCGTCGCTGCGCAACCGAATCGAACTGGTCAGCAAGTGCGGCATCAAGCTCGTGTCGCCGCAAAAGCCTGCCCATTCGATCCAGCATTACGACACCGGCGCGGCCCATATCGTCGCCTCGGCCGAGGAGTCGCTGCGTCAGCTCCATACTGACCGCCTCGACCTGCTGCTGATCCACCGGCCCGATCCGCTGATGGAATTCGACGAAATCGCCGAAGCTTTTACGGCATTGCGCGCAGCCGGCAAGGTCCTGCACTTCGGCGTGTCCAATTTCAGCCGCCACCAGTTCGAGTGCCTGAACCGGCGCATCGCGCTGGCCAGTAACCAGGTCGAGTTTTCGCCGCTGCACGTGGCGCCCATGTTTGACCAGACCTTCGATGGCCTGCAAGACGTCGGCGTGGCGCCGATGATTTGGTCGCCGCTGGCCGGCGGGCGCCTGTTCAGCGGCAACGACGGCCACGCCGAAAACCTGCGGCTGGTGATCAAGCAGATCGCCGACGAACTGGCGCAGCCGTTCGCCAGCGTGGTGTTCGCCTGGATTATGCAATTGCCATGCCGGCCGATTCCGCTGACCGGCAGCGGCCGCATCGAGGCGGTCGCGGTGGCGGTTGCCGGCACCAGCTTCAAGCTCAGCCATACAAATTGGTTTACAATCCTGCGTGCGGCGCGGTCCCACGAAGTGGCTTAACCAAGTACCCCAGGAGTGCGTGCATGTCTGACAGTGGTTTAAAAATTGTCGAAGGCACGGCGCTGAGCGCGCGGCAAAAGAAGGACTTGTTGAACCGGCTGGCCCGTATCGAAGGCCAGTTGCGCGGAGTACAAAAACTGATCGCGCTGGCGGCTGAGCCATCCGACTGCGACGCAGTGGCCCAGCAGATGGCCGCCGCGCGCAAGGCGCTGGACCGCTCGTTCGTCCAGCTACTGACTAACTGTATTGTCAACCAGAGCGACAATGCGCAGGACCTGATGCAAGCCCAGGCCGGCGCCGGCCGGCTCGCCGCGATGCTCGACAAGTTTGCTTGAAATTCATCATATCGATTGCGTAAGCACCATGCTGCTTACTCGTCGTACACCTCGGGTGGCGCTATGCCGCGCCAACCCTGCCGCCAAGCGATATTGAGCAGCAGTGTCGCACTCACATAAAAAACAAAAAATAAGCCAAAGTATTTAGTTTGCAGCCAAACCAGCAAGCCGAGGTTGATGATAATGGCGAAGAACACGTATTTGTTCTTCGGCTGTTTAGAACTGGGGAAACGCAGTGTCGACACCATCAACGCGCCGACCGCGACCATCAGCGCCATCAGCAGGTAGCCCTGCAATTGATTGACCAGCGGGTCGGGCCAGGCGACGACGACGGAGGCAATGCAGGCTGCCCCGGCGGTGATCGGCATGCCGACGAAATAGCGCGGATCGGTGCGCCCGACGTTGACGTTGAAGCGCGCCAGCCGCAAGGCGCCGCAGGCGACGAACACGAAGCAGGCCAGGCCACCGGCGCGCAGCAGGGTCGGATGGCTCTGCCCGAGCTGGGCAAAGCCGTAGCTGTACATCAACAGGCCAGGCGCGCAGCCGAAATTCATGACGTCGGCGATCGAGTCGAGCTGCATGCCGAACTCGGAAGTGGTGTTGGTGGCGCGCGCGATGAAACCGTCGAGCGCATCGAAGATGCCGGCCAACACCAGCAAGATGGCCGCCATGCGGTAGGCTTGCGGGTCGCCGATGGCGGCGTTGTCGACCGAGATGACGATGCTGCCGAAGCCGCAGGCGATCGACAGCAGTGTGACGGAACTGGGTAAAGCGTACTTGGCGCGCGCCATGCGCTGTTGGCGGGTAGGTTTCAAATGCTCGCTCGATAGAATGCAGTAATTGCTTATTTTACAGTGTGGGTCCGCATGCACATGCGGCCGGCGCCTAAAGAAACGTCACTAACCCCAATATCGCCTAGAATCACGCGATCAAAGGAAACCTCATGCAACTGAAAACACCGATGAATACCACCACAAATCGCTGGACCGCCTCGCTGGCGGCGCTGGCGGCCGCATGTTCGCTGGCCGCCTGTGGCGGTGGCGGCAGCGCTGCAGTCGCGCCAAATCTGGCGAGCCCGGCGCCGGTCATCCTGCCTTCGTCGCCTGCACCGACCCCGGTCGCCGAACCAGGCGCCCCGGCATCCGTCGGCATTGTCGCGATCGACGGCCGCAACTGGATCAATTTCCGGCGCAGCCAGATCGGCATGCCGCAGGTGACGCAGAACACGGTCGTCGACAAAGCGGCTCAGGCCCACTCGGATTACCAGCGGATCAATGATACGATCACCCATGAACAGATCGCCGGCAAGCCAGGCTTTACCGGCGTGGACCTGTTAGTACGCCTCAGCACGGCGGGTTACCCCCTCGCCGCGCCCTACGCCTACGGCGAAGTGATCTCCGCCACCTCCAGCAACTCCGGCGCCTACATGGCGGAAGAGCTAATTACCGCCATCTACCACCGCTTCGTCATTTTCGAGCCGATGTTCAAGGAGATCGGCACAGGTTCCGGCACCACCGCCAAGAACTACACCTATTTCACCGCTGACTTCACCGCCAACAAAGGCTATGGTGCCGGTGTGGGCCGTGGCGTGCTGGTGACCTGGCCGTACAGCGGCCAGACCCAGGTGACGCCGAATTTTTTCAGCGATCAGGAACTGCCCGATCCGGTGCCGGAGAAGAACGAAGTCGGCTATCCCATCAGCGTGCACGCCGATATCACGGCAGTCATGTCGGTAAACACCTTCACGATTCGTCCACGCGGCGGCGCCGACCTGGTGGCAAAGCAGATCCTGCACTACAGTGATCGCGAGGAAACGGTGCCCACAGCCGCTGCGATCGTGCCAATCGATCCGTTGCGGGCCGCCACTACTTACGATGTCAGCTTCACCGGCATTGTGAGCGGCCTTTCGGTATCAAAAACTTGGTCATTTACTACCAAGCAATAGAAACAATGGCATTTCTCCTATAAAAATCTGCTATTGTCAGTACATGACATTGACAAATTTTTCCTTCCATCCAGGCCTGCCCGACGGCGGCGCGGCTACGTCCAGTTTGCTCGACCCGCTGGGTGGCACCGCGCGCGTCATGGGTGAGCGTGCGCTGTACCTGCGCATGCTGCGGCGTTTTCGCGACGACTATCGGGACGCCGCCGCACACATCCTCGCCGCCGTCGACGGCGGCGAGGCGCATTTGGCCCACCGCATGGCGCATACGCTAAAAGGTGCGTCAGGCATGATCTGCGCGCCCGCCCTGTACCGTTTGGCCGGTGCGCTTGAAATTGAATTATGCGGCGGCGCGGCCAGCCGGCCAGCCATCAATGCAATCAAAGCGGCGCTGGACGAGCTGCTGCCGGCGATCGCGCTGATGGTGGACGCCGACGCGGCGCTCCCGAGGCCGACGCTCGCGCCGAGTTACACCCAGGTGTCGGTGGGCAGGCTGGCGGAGGGGTTGGCGGGGCGGCTGGTGGATCGGCTCGCCGCCCTGCTGGCCAGTGGCGACGGCGCGGCGGTCGACTTGGTCGAAGAATCGGGCGCCATGCTGGCGACAGCGCTTGGCGAGGCCGGCTTCAAAGCGGTGGCGCTGGCGGTAAACGAGTTTGATTTCGAAGGCGCGATGGAAACGCTCATGCAAGCAGCGCAGGCGCGACGGACCACCGCTCAAAGATGAGCCGACGCGCCCTCAGCGGGTGAATTCGGCCTCTTCGTCGAAACCGTCGGCGCACTCCTTGCCGCAGAACCGGCGCACGCTGTCGAGCGGCTTTTCGCAGTACCAGCACGATCCTTTCGGCGGCAGGCTCTGGCGTGTGCGCTGGCGCGCCAACGGCGAGGCGACGGCGGCCTCGGTGCTGGCATCTTTTTCCGGCAAACTCTCTTGAACGGTTTCCAAGATTTCCCCTTTTGAACACCTGCTGGCCCACGTCGTACGGCAAGATTACTTTAGTGGAATATCGCACGCGTGAGATTTCTCAATCAGCGCCGCAAACGCGCCGCGATGCATCTGCGAGGCCGTAAAAATACACGTTACGCTGAATGCACTGGCTCTGCAATGCTGTAATTTTGGACAGTTCCCGCGCTGTCGCAATGCGCCAACATCCCCTCAGCGCCGCGCAAATCGCTTTACAAAGCCCGAACTTGGAGCGCTAAAGCCCGGACCTGCAGCCCGTCATCAGTGCCGATAAATAATAACAGGATTGCGCCGCGGGCAAGCTAGCGGACCGGTTCGACCGTCACCACCAGCGCGTCGGCAGTGGAGGTGATCCGGGTCGGCACGAACTGCACCCCGGCGTAGCGCAGCTCTTCCACGCGGAAGGTATATACGGGCACATCGGTGATGACGTTGTTCATCAGGACGTTGGCGACCTTGCCGAACTGGCGCTGGCGCGCTTCGTCGACACCTGTGATGGCGAAACGCTCGACCCGCGGCTCGCTCATCAACACAGCGCCGCGCGCCGCATCGACCGACAGCCGACCGGACAGCGCCAGGCTGCCACTCCACGACTGCGTGGTGAATGGCGGCGCGACATAGGCATCGATATCGAGCGCCACGCGGTCGGTGCCGGCCTGCAGCGTCAGCCGGGGCCGGCTCAAGCGGATGTCGAACAGTTCGAGCACGCGGTTATCAAACGGGAAACGGCGCTCGATGCCCGCTTGCAGTTTATAGAGCGGAATTTCGATCTGGCGCCGCCCTATCAGGCTGGCGCACGAGGCCAGCATGCACGCTGCGAGCAGAACAAAGGCGCTGCCGGCGACCCGTCGTATCCAGACACCGCCATGATGCATGGTCATTTTTCGCTCCGCTTGTCGCGTTGGCCTGTTGAGCTGGAAAGCGTAGCACATTCACACCGCGGCGGTCGAATTGCTGACTTTTCGATCGACACGCCCTGACCGAGGCAAATTGAATCTCTGGAGACGGCGCCTCACTTGCCGATGCAAAACCGGCCAAATATTACCCCCAGCAGGTCGTCCGAGCTAAACGCGCCGGTGATGCTCGACAGCTGAGCCTGCGCCAGCCGCAGCTCTTCGGCGAACAGGTCGAGCGACTGGTCGGTGCGGGCGGCGTGGTCGGCGGCGGCGGCGAGGTGGCCGCGCGCCGCGCGCAAGGCGATCAGGTGGCGTTCGCGCGCCAGGAACAAAGATTCGCCGGTCTGCTGCCAGCCGGCGATGCGCAGCAGTTCCGCGCGCAGCAGGTCGATGCCGAGGTGCTCGTGCGCCGACAGGTAGACGTTGATCGCGTCCGGCGCCGCGTCGACCGCCGGCTGGTGGCCGGACAGGTCGATCTTGTTCCAGATCCGCAGCACCGGCACCCCGGCCGGAAGGGCGGCGACGATGTGCTCGTCGGCCGCGGTCGGTCCGTAGCTGGCGTCGAGCAGGTGCAGTATCACGTCGGCCTTGCCGACTTCGCCCCAGGTGCGCGCGATGCCGATGCGCTCGACCTGGTCGACGGCGTCGTCGATGGTGCGGATGCCGGCGGTGTCGATGATGTGCAACGGAATGCCTTCGATCTGGATTGTCTCGCTGACCTTGTCGCGTGTGGTGCCGGCGATCGGCGTGACGATCGCCACGTCGGCCCCGGCCAATGCATTGAGCAGCGACGACTTACCCACGTTCGGCTGGCCGACCAGCACCACATTCAAGCCTTCGCGCAGCAGCGCGCCTTGCGCCGCCTGCGTAAACACCTTGTCGAGCGAGCCGATGATCACCGCCAGCTGGCCGCGGGCGTCGGATTTGTCGAGAAAGTCGATCTCTTCTTCCGGAAAATCGAGCGTCGCTTCGACCAGCATGCGCAAGTCGATGGTCTGTTCAACCAGGGTATGAATGGTCTTGGAAAAGGCGCCCGACAGCGACTGCGACGCCGATTTGGCGGCGGCCTCGGTGGACGCGTCGATCAGGTCGGCCACCGCTTCGGCCTGGGCCAGGTCGAGCTTGTCGTTGAGGTAGGCGCGGCGGGTGAATTCGCCCGGCTCGGCCAGGCGCAGGCCGCAGGTGGCGCCCGCTTCGAGCACGCGCGCGAGCAGCATCTGCAGCACCACCGGCCCGCCGTGGCCTTGCAGTTCGAGCACGTCTTCGCCGGTGTACGAGTGAGGGCCGGTAAAAGCCATGGCGATGCCCTGGTCGATGACGCTGCCGTCGGCGGCCGTAAAGTCGATGTAGGTAGCATGGCGCGGCTTGAACACGGCGTTCGGAAACAGCGCGGCGGTCAACGCCGCCAGGTCACGGCCGGAGGCGCGCACCACGCCGATGCCGCCGCGGCCGGCAGCGGTGGCGATGGCGGCGATAGGGGAAGAGTCAAGGTTCATGGTTCGATTGTAGAGTAGATTGGAGGAGTACTGACGCAGCCTGCTTGCCGTCGTTCCTGTGCACGAGGGCGTCGCTAAAGGCCGCTCAACTCTAGATCCGTCGTTCTCGCGCACGCGGGGACCCAATTTGCCCGATTAGTTGATCATCTTTTTAACGGACGAAGCCAGGCATTGTCGATATTGCCGAAGAATTGGGTCCCCGCGTTCGCGAGAACGACGACGAGGGTTGCGACCGAAAAAAAAGCCCGTGGTTCACACGGGCTTTCTTAGGCTAAGCGAGCGCCTTATTTCGCCGACGCTTCCGCATACTTCTTCGTGATCACCCACTGCTGGCCGATCGACAGGATGTTGTTGACCACCCAGTACAGCACGAGGCCGGACGGGAAAATGAAGAACATCACCGAGAAAATCAGCGGCATCCACATCATCATCTTGGCCTGCATCGGATCGGCCGGGGCCGGGTTCAGCTTGGTGGTGATGAACATCGAGATCGCGTACAGCACCGGCAGGATGCCCCACGGATCGTGCTGCGACAAGTCCTGGATCCAGCCGATCCACGGCGCGCCGCGGAATTCAACCGACGCCTGCAACACCCAGTACAGCGCGATGAACACCGGCATCTGCACCAGGATCGGCAGGCAGCCGCCCAGCGGATTGATCTTCTCGGTCTTGTACAGCTCCATCGTGGCCTGATTCATCTTGGCCGGATCGCCTTTGTAGCGCTCGCGGATCGCCTGCATCTTCGGCGTCACCAGCTTGACCTTGGCCATGCTCTTGTAGCCTGCCGCCGACAGCGGGAAGAACAGCAGCTTGATAAGAATCGTGAAGGCGATGATGGTCCAGCCCCAGTTGCCGAGCACGTTGTGGATCTGGGTGATGACCCAGAAGATCGGCTTGGCGATGATCGTCAGAAAGCCGTAATCCTTGACCAGGTCGAGACCCGGCGAGACGCTTTCGAGCAGCGTCTCGTCCTGCGGACCCGAATACAGCCTGGCCGTGGTGCTGACGGTGGCGCCAGGCGCCACGCTGCCGAGCGGCGCGACGGTACCGATGGCGTAGCGGTTGGTGTCGACCTTCTTGGTGTAGATCTCGCGCACCGCGTTACCCTGCGGGACGAAGGCGGACACGAAAAAGTGCTGCGAAATCGCGATCCAGCCATCGTTCGCCTTGGTGGCGTGTTCGGCCTTGCCCTTTTTTTCGATCGTGCCGAAGTCAAGCTTCTGGTACTTCTCTTCGGGCGTGTACAAGGTCGGGCCGGTGAAGCTGGCGTTGAAGAACGAGTCGCCTTCCGGCTTGTTACCGTCATGCAGCAGCTGCAGGTACAGCGACGGCGTTACCGGCGCGGTGCCGACGTTGGTGACGTCGTGGCGCACGTCGATCACGTACGAACCCTTGCGGAAGGTAAAGGTCTTGGTCAGCTTGACGCCGCCCTGCTCCGACTCAAGCACCAGCTGGACGTCGCTGGCGCCTTGCATGACGCGCGCGCCTGGCTTGGCGGCAAAGATGGTGTTGTGGTTCGGCAGGTCCGCGCCGCCGATCAGACCAGTTTGCGCCAGGTAAGCGTGGTTCGGACCTTCGTCGAACAGCACTTCGTTCTTGGTGGCGTCGACACCGCTCTTGCAGAATTCGAACAGGCCGAAGCAGCCGCCGAACCAGCCCGGATTGCCGGCTTTCTTGAACTTGAGCAGCTCGAGACGGCGTACGACGCCGCCGGCGGTGTCGATATCGACCTTCACCACGTCGGTGGTGATGGTGACGATTTCACGCTGTTGCGCGGCAGCCTGCGCTGCGCCGGGCACGGCGCCGGGAGCCTGGGCCACCGTCGGAACGCCGGTGGCGCTGCCGTTTGTAGCGGCGGGCACGGTCGCAACCCTGGCCGGCGGCGCCGCCGAGAACATGGACTGCTTGCCGTTCGAGACCATCCAGTCATTCCAGAGAATCACCAGCGACACGGCGAACACGATCCACATGATGGTACGTTTATTAATATCCATTGAGGTATTGGTCAGGAGTTAAATTCAGGAGTGGTTGCAACCGCGAGCGGTCGAAGATGAATGTTTGACGTTCGCCGGCGGCACCGGGTCGAAGCCGCCGTCGTTCCACGGATGGCACTTGCAGACGCGGCGCAGCGCCAGCAGCGAACCGCGCGCCGCGCCGTGGGTGCGGATTGCTTCGATCGAATAGTTCGAGCATGTCGGATAAAACCGGCAGTTCTGGCCCAGCATCGGTGACAGCAGCAGTTGATACGCACGCAGCAATCCGACCAGCAGCTTGTTCATGGCGCGGCCGCATTCGGAACTGCCAAGGGCGGCACCAGCGCTGGCGCTGGCCGCGCGTTCGCCTGCGACGCAAACAGCCGCGCGATTTCGACCCGGATAGCCGCCTTCAGCGCCGCCGTCGTGGCCGGGCCCTGCTTGGTGTTGACCGGGCGGGCCAGGCGCACGATGCAGTCGAGCGCGGGCAGCTTCGCGACGCGAAACAGCTCGCGCGTGACGCGCTTGATCGTGTTGCGCGTGACGGCGCGCGGCGCAAAGCGCTTGGCCACGACGACGCCGAGCCGCGCGTGCGGCAATTCGTTGAAGCGGGTGTAAAGCACGAAATGCGCCGTTTTTTGCGCCGGGCGCAAACGAAAAACGGATGAAAATTCATCCGTTTTAACGATACGCCGAACGCGCGCGAAGTCGTGTGAACCTTCGCTAGTCATTCGTGGCCTTATACGGCCAGGCGTTTGCGGCCCTTGGCGCGGCGAGCGTTCAGGACATCGCGGCCGCCACGGGTAGCCATACGAGCGCGGAAGCCGTGCGTGCGCTTGCGACGAACGACGGAAGGTTGGTAAGTACGTTTCATGGAGTTCTCGCTTAAAGCAAAATAAAATGCAAAATCGGGTCTGACGTCCGTCAGTGTTCGGCGCCAAGGTCATTTCGCAGATGGTTAAGCCAGCGACACGCCACGGCAAGTACTCTTTTTAACCCGCTGCGTACAAGCAGCCCTCAGGTAACCATTCAGGCAGCCATCATGCAGCCATTCAACCGAGTTGCACCGAATACGGGCGGGGAACCCTGAATTAGACAGCATTTCGCGCCTCCGTGTCAAGGTCGGCGTCACTTTCACAGTCTGCCCGTGCGCTGCGTCCGGCTGGTTTTCCTGCCTGCTGGACTAGCAGTACGGAAACAAAATATGCCGCGTACCTGTGGATAACTCGGCCCTTCGCAGGTAGAATAGCGTGTTACGTGTGGCGAACCCCTTGCGCGACGCATGCTCCCCACAGGGTGCATCGAAACGCCCATCCACACCTTATTTATTACAAGACGATTCATGGAAAATTTTTGGCAGACCTGTTCCGCGCAGTTGGAACTGGAGCTGACCCCGCAACAATTCAGTGCGTGGATCAAGCCGCTGATCGCCCTCGATTACGAGGACGGCCGGCTGCGCATCGCCGCGCCCAACCGCTTCAAGCTCGATTGGGTGAAGACGCAGTTTGCCGCCCGCATCACCGCATTGGCGCACCAGTACTGGGAAGCGCCGATCGAGGTGCAGTTCGTGCTCGACCCGAAAAACAACCTGCCGAAAAAAGTGGCGGCGCCGGTGCCGGCGCCGCCGGCCGACGGTTACACCGGCATGGCGCGGCATGCGTCCGAAACGGCGCCCGCGCCGGAGATGTTCAACATCGCCAACTCGCCGCGGCGCGAGCAGAGCCGGGTCAACACCGACCTGACGTTCGACAGTTTCGTCACCGGCAAGGCCAACCAGCTCGCACGCGCCGCCGCCATCCAGGTGGCCAACAACCCCGGCGTGTCGTACAACCCGCTGTTTTTCTATGGCGGCGTCGGCCTCGGCAAAACCCACCTGATCCACGCCATCGGCAACCAGGTGATGGCCGACCAGCCGGGCGCCCGCATCCGCTACATCCACGCCGAGCAGTACGTGCGCGACGTGGTGACGGCTTACCAGCGCAAGGGCTTCGACGACTTCAAGCATTACTACCATTCGCTCGACATGCTGCTGATCGACGATATCCAGTTCTTTGGCGGTAAAAGCCGCACGCAGGAAGAGTTTTTCTATGCGTTCGAGGCGCTGATCGCGGCCAAAAAACAGATCATCATCACCAGCGACACCTACCCGAAAGAGATCACCGGCATGGACGACCGCCTGATCTCGCGCTTCGACTCCGGCCTGACGGTGGCGATCGAGCCGCCCGAGCTCGAAATGCGGGTAGCGATCCTGCTCAAAAAAGCCAATTCGGAAGGCGTGAATTTTTCCGACGACGTCGCCTTTTTCGTCGCCAAGCACCTGCGCTCGAACGTGCGCGAGCTCGAAGGGGCGCTGCGCAAAATTTTGGCGTACTCGCGCTTTCACGGCAAGGACATCACCATCGACGTGGTCAAGGAAGCGCTCAAGGATCTGCTGTCGGTGCAGAACCGCCAGATCTCGGTGGAGAACATCCAGAAGACGGTGGCAGATTTTTTCAACATCAAGGTCGCCGACATGTATTCGAAACGGCGCCCGGCCAACATTGCGCGCCCGCGGCAGATCGCGATGTATCTGGCCAAGGAACTGACGCAAAAAAGCCTGCCGGAGATCGGCGAACTGTTCGGCGGGCGCGATCACACCACCGTGCTGCACGCGGTGCGCAAGATCGCGCTGGATCGTACCAAGAATGCCGAGTGCAACCATGAGCTGCACGTGCTGGAGCAGACGTTGAAGGGCTAGGTGCTGATCAACAAAATGGGGTCCCCGCGTTCGCGAGGACGACGGTTTTAAAGCTAACGAACTTTAGACCGTCGCCCTCGCGCATGCGGGGACCCAATTTAAAGCTAACGAACTTTAGATCGTCGTCCTCGCGCATGCGGGGACCCAATTTAAAGCTAACGAACTTTAGATCGTCGTCTTCGCGCATGCGGGGACCCAATTTGAAGCTAACGAACTTTAGACCGTCGTCCTCGCGCATGCGGGAACCCAATTTAAAGCTAACGAACTTTAGATCGTCGTCCTCGCGCATGCGGGGACCCAATTTGCGCGAACAGTTGGGGCCCTGTCCCTGCCCAACACCAAGTATTTTGCATCCTCAATTTCTGGCAAAATAGAGGTAGTCAAGCAACAAGCGGCCGATCACCAGAAATAACTAAAAGCAATAACAACCAGTACCCAGCTTTTACGATTAACCCTACCGAGGATTACCATGCAATTGGTCAAAACCACCCGAGATACCCTTCTCCGGCCTCTGCAGATCGTGAGCGGTATTGTCGAGCGTCGGCACACTATGCCGATTCTGGCCAATATCCTCATCCGCAAAGACGGCGAAAACGTCTCGTTCCTGTCGACCGACACGGAAGTGCAGATCACCACGCACGCCCGGATCGGGTCAAGCGCCGACGTCGCCGGTACGACCGTGGCCGCGCGCAAGCTGCTCGACATCCTGCGCGCGCTGCCGGAATCGGGCGACGTCACCATGACGCTGGCAAACAAGCGCCTGACCGTGCAGACCGGGAAGTCGCGCTTCGCCCTGCAGACGCTGGCGGCCGAAGAATTCCCGACCGTCTCGGTGGCGGAAACGTTCAATGCCACCGTCACGCTGCCGCAAAAGACGCTCAAGCACCTGTTCCAGATGGTGCATTTTTCGATGGCGCAGCAGGACATCCGCTACTACCTGAACGGCCTGCTGCTGGTGCTCGACGGGCGCAACGTCATCGCCGTGGCCACCGATGGCCACCGGCTGGCGTTCTGCCAGGTCGAAACGGAGCAGGAATTCACGCGCCAGGAAGTGATCATCCCGCGCAAGACCATCATCGAACTGCAGCGCCTGCTCGAGGAAAGCGACGAAACCGTCCAGCTCGACATCGCCGCCAGCCAGGTCAAGCTGACGTTCGCCGACATCGAGCTGGTGTCGAAGCTGGTCGAAGGCAAGTTCCCCGACTACACGCGCGTGATCCCGAAGGGGTACAAAAACGATTTTACGATCGGCCGTGACGAGCTGCTGCGTTCGCTGCAGCGCGCCGCGATCATGACGAGCGACAAATTCAAGGGCGTGCGCTGCATCATCACGCCCGGCAGCATGAAAATCAGCTCGACCAACGCCGACCAGGAAGAAGCGGTCGAAGAACTCGAGATCGACTACGGCGGCGATTCGGTCGACATCGGCTTCAACGTGACGTACCTGCTCGACGTGCTGAATAATTTGAAATGCGACCAGGTCAACATCGCGCTGGGCGACTCCAATTCGTCGGCGCTGATTTCGATTCCGGACAACGCCGATTTTAAGTATGTCGTCATGCCGATGCGGATCTAAGGGCAAGGATCCAAGGGTAAGTTAGCAGCTAAAAGTATTGCCACTCTAAGCACCTTCAACTTCGCGAAAGCGGAGATCCATATATGGCGTGAACTCGTTGCCATTTTCGCCGCAGCAGCGGGCGTGTCATGGGTCCCCGCTTCGCGAGGACGACGCAAGTAGCAAGCAGCATCCGCGTCATCGAAACAGATTCAGTATCGTTTTTTGAGAAAGCAGTCCATGTCCGAGAACACACCACCAGCAATCCCCTCCACGGTCGAAGAGTACGGCGCGTCCTCCATCCAGATCCTGGAAGGCCTGGAAGCGGTGCGCAAGCGGCCCGGCATGTACATCGGCGACACGTCCGACGGCACCGGCCTGCACCACCTGGTGTTCGAGGTGCTGGACAACTCGATCGACGAATCGCTGGCCGGTCACTGCACCGAAATCCACGTCACGATCCACTCCGATAACTCGATTTCCGTCACCGACAACGGCCGCGGCGTGCCGACCGGCCTCAAGTTCGACGACAAGCACGAGCCAAAGCGCAGTGCAGCCGAAATTGTCATGACTGAACTGCACGCCGGCGGCAAGTTCGACCAGAACTCGTACAAGGTGTCGGGCGGCCTGCACGGCGTCGGCGTCTCATGCGTCAACGGCCTGTCGAAACTGCTCAAGCTGACCATCCGCCGCGACGGCAAAGTGCACTACATGGAGTTCGTGCGCGGCGTGCCGCAGGACCGCCAGATAGAGATCATCAACGGCGTCGAATGCTCGCCCATCAAGGTGATCGGCGACACCGACAAGCGCGGCACCGACGTCCACTTCTGGGCCGACGAACAGATTTTCACGCACGTCGAATTTCACTACGAGATCCTGGCCAAGCGGATCCGCGAGCTGTCGTTCCTCAACAACGGCGTCAAGATCAAGCTGAGCGACCAGCGCACCGGCAAAGAGGAATTGTTCGCCTTCGAAGGCGGCACCCGCGGCTTCGTCGAGTACATCAACAAGGCCAAGACGGTGCTGCACCCGACCATTTTCCAGGCGACCGGTGAGCGCATGTCGGACCAGAACACCAACATCAGCGTCGACGTCTCGATGCAGTGGAACGACGCCTACAACGAGCAGGTGCTGTGCTTTACCAACAACATCCCGCAGCGCGACGGCGGCACCCACCTGACCGGCCTGCGCGCGGCGATGACGCGGGTGATCAACAAGTACATCGACGAACACGACTTCGCCAAAAAGGCCAAGGTCGAGATCAGCGGCGACGACATGCGCGAAGGTTTGACGTGCGTGCTGTCGGTCAAAGTGCCGGAGCCGAAATTTTCGTCGCAGACCAAGGACAAGCTGGTGTCGTCGGAAGTGCGCGGCCCGGTCGAAGAGATCGTCGCCAAGACGCTGACCGACTACCTGGCCGAAAAGCCGAACGACGCCAAGATCATCTGCGGCAAAATCGTCGAAGCGGCGCGCGCACGGGAAGCGGCCCGCAAGGCGCGCGACCTGACCCGCCGCAAGGGCATCATGGACGGCCTGGGTCTGTCGGCCAAGCTGGCCGACTGCCAGGAAAAAGACCCGGCGCTGTGCGAACTGTACATCGTCGAGGGCGACTCCGCGGGTGGCTCGGCCAAGCAAGGACGCGACCGCAAGTTCCAGGCCATTTTGCCGCTGCGCGGCAAGGTGCTGAACGTCGAAAAGGCGCGCTTCGAAAAAATGCTGTCGTCCGAGCAGATCACGACCCTGATCGCCACCCTCGGCACCTCGATCGGGCCGGACGAATTCAACGTCGACAAGCTGCGCTACCACCGCATCATCATCATGACCGACGCCGACGTCGACGGCGCCCACATCCGCACCTTGCTGCTGACGCTGTTCTACCGCCAGATGCCGCAACTGGTCGAGCGCGGCCACATCTACATCGCCCAGCCGCCGCTGTACAAGGTCAAGACAGGCCGCGACGAGCGCTACTTGAAAGACGACGTCGAAGAAGCGAGCTACATGATGACGGTGGCGCTCAACAGCGCCGCGCTGGTCCCGCGCGAAGGCGCCGAAGCGATCAGCGGCGACGCACTGGCCGAGCTGGTACGCCAGTACAACCTGGCCAACGCCATCATGATGCGCTTGACGCGCGTGATCGACCGCGCCGCGCTGACCGCCATCATGACCGGCGTCACACTCGACCTTTCTAACACCGACAGCGCCGAAGTATCAAGCAGGGCGCTCGAGGCGACCATCGACGACCCGGCCGTTAAGGTGTCGGTGCGTTCGGATGAACTGAGCGAAAAGCACCTGCTGCGCATCGAGCGCATGCATCACGGCAACGTCAAAGTCAGCTCGATCGACGCCGACTTCGTCCAAGGCGCCGACTACAGCGTGCTGGCAGCGGCGGCGGCAACCTTCAAGGGCCTGATCGGCGACGGCGCCTTCATTCGCCGCGGCGAAGGCGAGCGTATAAAAGAGTCGGCGGTCGACGACTTCCACCACGCCATGGGCTGGCTGCGCGACGAAGCCGAGCGCACCGTGTCGAAGCAGCGCTACAAAGGTCTGGGCGAGATGAACCCGTCGCAACTGTGGGAAACCACGATGGACCCGACCGTGCGCCGTTTGCTCAAAGTGCAGATCGAGGACGCAATTGCCGCCGACCAGATTTTTACCACGCTGATGGGCGACGAAGTCGAGCCGCGCAGGCATTTCATCGAGTCGAATGCGCTGAGGGCCGGCAATATCGACGTGTAGACGCCTGTAGCTGGACCCACAAGCTGGCAGTTTGAGAAGCATAAACTGGCAGGCGATGAAAACTTTCCTCCGCCACGGTGCCTCTGACCGCCGACGTTATCCAGCGGCGGTTGCCTCCTGAGCGCCCCATAAGTGCGTTCCGGTGATGAGCTCCTTCCTTTCGATTCGCCGCGCTGGCGCATCGGCGGAACCCCTACGAAACTCGGCCATAAGGGCGGCGCCCTCGCACATAGATTTCTCCGTCACGGTCGGCGCCGGCGGCCGGTTAAGAGCTTCGCGAAGTATCGCTTCGAACCTGCGGTCAGTCCCTACGTCCTCATCCATCAGGTCACTGGGCACGACGGAGGTCACTATGGGCAGGCTCTGCGGTAGGTTTCTTTTGCATGGTCACCGCTCGGGTAATAACCAGCGTGCGTGTCGCCAACGAAATTGGCTCGGCGTCAAAACGAAACCAACATCTTGCGGACTGCTTCTTGCGCCGCAGGGTCGCTCAGCCCGAGATTGTCACTTGTCTTGACTAGCTTGTTGCGACCCGCCGCTGGCCAGCCCTGGTCATCGTTATCAATCGCAAACCACTGTGCCGGCTTCCGACGCTCGACGTCGCTGCAGCCCTGCAGCCCTGCAGCCCGCAGGGCATGAGGTCGTAGTCGAGCTTTTGGACGATTCGGTTATCGAAGGTCGCTCCCATCACCCTAGCCTGAAGCGCCGGGAGAAGCTGAGCCTTGGCGAATTCAAATCCACGCGCTCGCACCCAAGACGTAGCCAGGACAAGTTTCACGTCCGGGTACGGTTTTAGCAGCTGCTCTAGAATGGGCGCCCACTCAAATAAAGTATGCCCGGGCGTGGTGACGTGGATACCCCGATTTGGACTCCAGTAGACCGCATGCACATGGGTAACTCCGTCGAAATCGAGATAGCATACGTGGAGTGGCCCAGTATCTCCCCGTGCAGTCCTTCGCTCCATCCTCAACGCTCCCTGACGCGCATTGACTCTTATCGATTATGCCGGTCTGTTGATGGGGTATCCGGATTTTCGTGTGGATTCGGTTGCCAGCTTCCCAAGGCCGGCAACTCTGCTGACACGCATCATAGATACGTCGCTATACGACATAAAGTCGCAACTATGACACCATCCCGTATGCGGAAGTATTCATAGATAAAGCGTTATGTGCTATAAGAACCTATCTATGAACAGAGTAAATTATGCCAAAGAAGCTCTCCAAGGCTGAAGCTTGGCCAATACTGGTGCAGGACCGCCTCACTGCATGGGGTAAGTGTATCAACACGCAGCGCCTACGTCAGCGTATCACTGTCGCTGATTTGTCTGCCCGACTGGGTATCTCCCGGACGACACTGCTACGGCTGGAAAAAGGGGACCCAGGTGCAAATGCAGGAGCATATTTGACAGCGCTTCTTGCGCTAGGCATCGTCGACCAGGCGGCACCAGCACTGCCTACCGAGCTTTGGCAAGGTGACTACGGTCAGCGCGTCAAGTTGAGCCTGCAGGAAAAGGGAGCTGACGATGCTGAGTATTTTTAAACCGATATACATCTATCTGCAGCGGCCAGATAGCGGCGAGTGGGTCACAGTTGGCCGGTACAAGGCAGGCAAACCCGGAGAAGATTTTTTCAAGTATGCCCCCTCTTATATTGATGCAGGGCTTGCCTGGGCCATTGACCCGCGAAACTTACCGTTTTTGCCGGGAACTGATGTCACGGCGCCACGGTATCAAGGCCTGCATGACGTCTTACGAGATGCATGCCCGGATGCATGGGGACAGGGTTTACTGCGCCGAGAACATAATCTGCCGGAAGATGCTCCGCCGCTGCAATACTTGCTCAAAGCCAGCAACCTTGACCGCTGGGGTGCGCTTGCCGTAGGTGCAAGCGTCAAGCCGCCTGACGCGAAAGCGAACAACCCTGGTCTGCCTCAACTCAGTGAGGTTATTGAAGAATTGGCGGCACTCGCGGAGCGCCGTCCTACGATACGCGCAAAAATTCGTGCAAGGTTGGTCCAGACGGCCAGCGTGGGTGGTGCGCGGCCGAAAGCCACGGTGGAAGGCGACAACGGTCAGTTTTGGCTGGTTAAGCCGGAGATTGCAACAGACGTTGCCAATATTCCTCTGCTTGAGCACGTGGGTCAGCAGTGGGGCGCGGCGAGTGGATTAAGTTTTGCTAAAACTGTCTTTCACCCTGCCACAGGTCGCAGGAATGCGGTACGGGTTCTACGGTTTGACCGAACCGGCCGGCAGCGCCACATGTGCGTGAGCGCCGCGTCTTTGCTGCAAGCCGAATATCCGGGGCTCCTCCAGACGGACCGCTGGAGCTATCCGCGTTTAGCCGAAGAACTGCGGTTAGCAGGTGTACCCGTTGAAGACCGTATCGAACTGTTTGGGCGCATGGTGTTTAATGCGGTGTGCGGCAACGATGATGACCATGTGCGCAATCATGCCATTGTCTATTGCGTATTCCGGCGAACGTGACCGCTCATTCCGGCGAACGTGACCGCTGCGCATGAGATGGCGTTACGCGGTCAAATTCTAATGCCTGCGGTCACGATGGGTCGATATTTTTCTCCTTTTTAGCGCT
>NZ_PDOB01000048.1 GCF_002760665.1 Massilia psychrophila
GCGGCGGCGGCCATCAGCGGCACTTCCTTCGGCCGCGCTGCAGCGGCCTTGCGGGCCTTGGCGGCGGCGGCCACGCGCGCGGCCTGGTTGGCGCGCATCGCGGCCAGGCGCGCGGCAATCCTGACGGACAGTTCGGCTTCGGCCTCTTCTTCCTTGGCGCGCTGGCTGGCGGCGCTGGCCGGCGCGGCCAGGTTCGGCTTGATCGCGGCAGGCACGACCGCGGTCTTGGCGGTGATTACCTCAGCCAGCGGTTGGCTGGCAGCAGGGGCGGCGGCGGCCGGCAGATCCTTCGCGCTTGCCGTCGCAATGACGAAGCAGCAAGCGAACAGGGCGAACAGGTTACGCATGGGATTCCAGACAGTAGCAGAAGAAGCAAGCACTAGAAGCAAGCACTACGGGCAGTGCGAGCAATACAGTCTGAATAACGGCGCCGATCGCCGGAAACTTGAGTCCGGATTTAGCTTAATACTGGTCTTGTGCGGCAGCGCGCGCGATAACACCGCGCATCTGCCGCCGTGTTGGCTATTTGCTTAACATCCTGCGGCCGACTTTCCACATGCCGCCAAGCGCCAGCGGCACGATGGCGGCGCCAACGCCGACCAACACGATCGCTGTCAGGTGGTCGCGCACTACCGGGATGTTGCCGAAGAAATAGCCAGCGGTGACCAGGCTGATCACCCACAGCGCCGCGCCAGTGAAGTTGTAGAACTGGAAACGGGCATGGGTCATGTCCGACACGCCGGCGACAAACGGCGCGAAGGTGCGCACCACCGGCACGAAGCGCGCCAGGATGATGGTCTTGCCGCCATGCTTTTCAAAAAAGTCGTGGGTGCGGCGCAAGGCGTCCTTGTTGATCCAGCGGTAGTCGTGGGTAAACACGCGCTGGCCGATTTTTTCGCCGATCCAGTAGTTGAGGGTGTTGCCAGTGACGGCGGCGGTGATCAGCAGCGCCATCAGTAGCCAGTAATTCATTTCACCAGTCGCGCAGAACGCGCCGGCGATGAAGAGAAGGGTATCGCCAGGAAAAAAGAACAGGACGACCAGGCCGGTTTCACAAAATACGATGGCGAACAGCACCGCGTAAACATAGATACCATACTGGGCAAGCAGATGGCCCAGGGTTTTATCGACATGCAAAATCATGTCGAAAAATTGCATCAGATCCATAATTTTCCTAAAAGGTAGCCGCGAATAATACCATCTCCTGCCCCCTGTATTGACCTATGTGGGATGCATGACCAGCAATTTTTTGCACCCACACAAGTTCCTGATCCTCGATACCGGCATTACAATTTGCGGCACGCGACGGGCACGATCATGCCGGCCAGTATGGGGGAGACGAGAATGTAAGGTTTTAAGGGAATTAACAAAATTGCGCAGCTGGCCGGCATGGCCTTATCGGCCGCGTCATCGCCGGCATGCAGTTGCTGTCGCCAATGTCGCGCGACGCCGGCGCGATGGGGCTTTACGACCAGCCAACGCCCCGATCCCGGTGCGCGCACAAAAATAGTTTCCTCAAAACCAGGTCAGACCCGTTTTAAATTTTTAAAAACAGGACCGAACCCGTTTAAAATTGGGGTCTGACCCGTTTTAAATTGCGTTTAAAATTGGGGTCTGACCCGTTTTAAATTGTGCGAATCGACGTCTGGCCCGTGCAAAAAACGGGTCTGACCCCATTTTTGGAAACTGCAGACCGTCGCCGGTGTTGCGCTTTTGCGCAGGATATAATCGCGGCATGAACGCGCCCCTGCCCTCCCCTCGCCCGATCCAGGCCCTGCCGGACCAGCTCATTTCGCAAATCGCCGCCGGCGAGGTGGTCGAACGGCCGTCCGCCGTCGTCAAGGAACTGCTCGAAAACGCGCTCGATGCCGGCGCCACGCAGATTACCGTGCGCCTTGAAGAAGGCGGCGTCAAACGCATCGCGATCACCGACAACGGCCGCGGCATCGCCGCCGACCAGCTCCCGCTCGCCTTGGCACGCCACGCGACGTCGAAGATCGCCTCCTTGACCGACCTGGAGAACGTCGCCACCCTCGGCTTTCGCGGCGAGGCGCTGGCGTCGATTGCGGCGGTTGCGGCCGTGTCGCTGACGTCGCGCACTGCCGACGCCCCGCATGCATGGGAAATCGTCGGCTCGCACCATGCGGCGGTAGCGCCCTCTTCCGGCCCGCAAGGCACCACGATCGAGGTCCAGGACCTGTACTTCAACACGCCGGCGCGGCGCAAATTCTTAAAATCAGAGCAGACCGAATACGGCCACTGCGCCGAAGTGGTGCGCCGCATCGCGCTGGCGCGTCCGGACGTGTCGTTCAGCCTGAGCCACAATGGCCGCACCATCGATCAATGGAGCGTGTGCGAGATGGCCAAACGCAGCGCACACATCCTCGGCAGCGACTTTGCCGAAGCGCGCCTGGCCATCGACGAGTCGGCCGGACCGCTGCGCCTGCACGGCTTTGCCGGCCTGCCGACCGCCTCCAAGGCGCGTGCCGACGGCCAGTTTTTCTACGTCAACGGGCGCTACGTGCGCGACAAGCTGCTGGTACACGCGGTGCGCGCCGCCTACCAGGACGTGCTGCACGGCGACCGCTTCCCGTCGTACGTGCTGGGACTCGACCTCGACCCGGCGCTGGTGGACGTCAACGTGCACCCGTCGAAAATCGAAGTGCGCTTTCGCGACAGCCGCGCGGTTCACCAGTTCGTCTTCCATGCGGTGCAGCGCGCGCTGTCGCAGACGTCGGCCACCGCGCACGGCAGCGTGCCGGCGCCGCTGCCGGCCGGCGACGTCAGTGCCAGTACCGGCGCTTCCAACTGGCGGCGCGAACACCAGCAGCAGTCGTTCGGCGCCCAGCTGTCAGCGACATTTTCACCGTCGCCTTACCCGCCGGCCAGCCGCTACGATGGCGGCGGCGTGGAGCAGCGCATGGATAGCTACGGCGCGCTGTTCGCCCCTGCCGCGGGCGCGGCAGTCGGTGCGCCAGTGACGTCGATGACTCCGCAAGCGCATACCGTATCGAGCGACGAATACCCGCTCGGCTTCGCGCTGGCCCAGCTGCACGGCATCTACATCCTGGCGCAGAACACCAAGGGCATGGTGCTGGTCGACATGCACGCCGCGCACGAGCGCATCCTGTATGAGCAGATCAAGAACGCGCTCGACGCCCAGGCCGATGGCCAGGATATGCAGGTGCAGTCGCTCTTGATCCCGGTCACCTTTTTTGCCGACGCCGTCGAAGTGGGGACTGCACAGGAAAACCAGGCCACCTTGAAGGCGCTCGGCTTCGACATCGCCGCGCTATCGCCGACGACGCTGGCGGTGCGCTCGGTGCCGGCCCTGCTGAAGAACGCCGACGCCCAGACGCTGGCGCGCGACGTGCTGCGCGACGTGCGCGAATTCGGCGGCTCGCGGGTGCTGATCGAGCAGCGCAACGAGCTGCTCGGCACCCTTGCCTGCCACACCGCAGTGCGCGCCAACCGCATTCTGTCGGTGCTTGAGATGAACGCACTGCTGCGCCAGATGGAAGGCACTGAACGCGCCGACCAGTGCAACCACGGCCGCCCGACCTGGGTCCAGCTCGACATCTCCGCGCTCGACAAGCTTTTCCTGCGCGGCCAGTGATGGCGCGGCAAACCGACGCAGCCCAGCCGCTTGCGGCTTACGCCCGCGCTCCCGTCCTGCTGCTGATCATCGGCTTTTTGATGCTGCAGCCGCTGTCGACCGACCTGTACCTCGCCTCGCTGCCGAGCCTTGCCACCGTGTTCGCCGTGCCGGCCTCCAAAGTGCAGCTGACGCTGTCGATGTTCGTCGCCGGCTTCGGCGGTGCCCAGCTGGTCATCGGCCCGCTGTCGGACCGCCACGGCCGCCGCCCTGTGCTGCTGGGCGGCCTTGGGCTGTACGTCGGCGCCAGCCTGCTGTGCGCAGCAGCGCCCGGGATCGACCTTTTGATCGTGGCGCGCTTCCTGCAGGCGCTTGGCTGCTGCTCGGCGATCATCATCGCGCGCGCCATCGTGCGCGACGCTTACGCACCCGCCGACAGCGCCGGCGTGATCGCGCGCGCCAGCAGCTGGCTGTCGCTGGCGCCGCTGCTCGGCCCCATCCTCGGCTCCTACCTGCAAGTGACCTTCGGCTGGCGCGCCGCCTTCGTCGTCCATTCGATCCTCGGCGCCTGCCTGCTGGTGGCGGTAATGCTGCGCCTGCCCGAAACGAATGTGCACAAGAATCCGCGTGCCACCGAACTGGCCGGCCTGCTTGAAAACTTCCGCCTGGTGCTGGGCGAGCGCGAATTCTGGGCCAACGCGCTGCCTGGAGCCTTGTCGTACGGCGCCATCTTCGCCTTCATCTCCGGCTCGTCGCTGGTGCTGATCCGGGTGCTGCAAGTGCCCACCGCGTGGTTCGGCTATTGCTTCGCGTTCGGCGTTTCGGGCTACCTCGGCGGCACCATTTTGTGCCGCCACCTGCTGCCCAGGTTCGGCCAGGGCGCCACCCAGCGCATCGGCGCCACCGCTTCGCTGGCGGCCGGCGCGCTGTTTTTGGCCGGAGTCAAACTGGGCGCCATTCACTGGACGCTGGTGGCGGCGGCGATGTTCCTGACGATGGGTGCGCACGGCATTAATTTTCCGATCGCGCAATCGGGCGCGGTCACGCCGTTCCCGCAGCAGGCCGGCACTGCCGCCGGCTTGATGGGCGCGCTGGCAATGGCCGTCGCCTTCCTGGTCGGCACCGTCACCGGCGCCACCTTCGACGGCACCCTGACGCCGTTGGCGCTGATTGTATGCGCGCTGGGCGCGGCCACTTTCGCGTCGGTGCGCCTGCTCGGCGCGGCCGATCCGCAGGTGGCGCGTTGAAGCCTTTGGCGATCGCCATCATGGGCCCGACTGCGTCCGGCAAGACCGCCGCCGCGCTGGCCATCGCGCGCGAAATGCCGGCCGAAATCATCTCGGTCGATTCGGCCCTGGTGTACCGCGGCATGGACGTCGGCACCGCCAAGCCGAACGCCGGTGAATTGGCCAGCGTGCCGCACCACCTGATCGACATCATCGACCCGAGCGACGCCTATTCGGTAGCGCAGTTCCGCGCCGACGCGCTGCGCCTGGTGGCCGACATCGGCGCGCGCGGCAAATTGGCACTGCTGGTCGGCGGCACGATGATGTACTTCAAGGGCCTCACCGATGGCCTCGACGAATTGCCTGCCGCCAATCCTCAACTGCGGGCGGAGATCGAGGCCGAGGCGGCCCGTCTAGGCTGGCCCGCCATGCACGAGAAGCTGCGCGCGCTCGACCCCGTCACCGCCGCGCGGCTGGCGCCAAACGACGCCCAGCGCATCAACCGCGCGCTCGAAATCATCGAACTGGCCGGGCAGCCGATGTCGGCCCTGTTGTCGGGCCGCACGAAGCTTGACTTGCCGTTCGAACTGCTGTCGTTCGCCCTGGAGCCGTTTGACCGATCAGTACTGCACGCGCGCATCGCCACCCGCTTCGACCAGATGCTCGGCAGCAGCGACGACAGCGGCATCGTCGCCGAAGTGGCCGGCCTGCGCGCGCGCGGCGACCTCCACCCTAATTTACCGTCGATGCGCTGCGTCGGCTACCGCCAGGCGTGGGATTACCTCGACGGCAAGATCGACCGCGCCGCGCTGCGTGATACCGGCATCATCGCCACCCGCCAGTTGGCCAAGCGCCAGTTGACGTGGCTGCGCGCGATGCCGGACCGGCTCGTCATCGATTGCATCGCCGGCGACCCGGCTGGCGCCATACTGGCGCATCTGCGCACGCGCGGGAATTGAACGGTTGCGCCCGTTGCGGCAGCTTTTTTTACCAGGGATTCGCGGCGAGTGCTTGACAGTTTTTTTCAAACCTCGGATAATACTGGCCTGTCAGGTGATATAGCTCAGTTGGTTAGAGCACAGCATTCATAATGCTGGGGTCGGTGGTTCAAGTCCACCTATCACCACCAAAGATTGCATAAGCCGTTGATTCGAAAGGATCAGCGGCTTTTTGTTTGCCGCTCTGCTTGCTTGGTGTTGCACAAAGGTGCTACACATGACAGGTTTTTTCTTAACAAAGTCGCGGCACGGAAGCATCTTTTATTTTCGGCGGCGGGTTCCCCAAGCAGCCTTGTATCACGGCAAGCATGTTGTGGCCTTGCTTGCGCAGCGTAACGAGGCAGGAGCGGATCACGCAGAAATACTCAGCGCCATCGAACGTGCGGAAGCAGCCCGAGATTTTCTATTTCACTTTAGGCATGCGGACTGCACGTTCGTCCGTGTTGTTGGTGAACGGGACCGCGAAGTCGCCGACGAGGCGCAATACGGCGTCGCCGTACTGGCGGAAACGGCGCAGCAGGTTGACCGTGGTGGACTGCTTGACGCGCCCGCTGGCAGCCGGATTGGCCCTCTCGCCTTCCCGTACGATGTCGTCGTAGCCGGTGCGGCAGGCGCGGACGTTGTCGGCGCTGAAGACGATTTGTCGCTCACGCGCCGCCTCGCAAAGCTTATTGGTGTTGAGCAGAAAGTCGCTCATCGCCTGCGCCCGCGGCTGGCCGGTGGTTTCTTTCGCATACAACAATTCACGCAGGAGATGGGCATCGCACAGGGCATAGGTACTGTCGTCGAGGCGCCAAGCGTGGACCAGTTGTGCCGCGTTCAGTTGCCCGGCGATACCGCAAGACCATATACGTCATGGATCAGTTCGGCGGCGCGCGCATACGGCAGCATCTGGCCTTGCGTCAGGTGCAAGCCCAGTGCGCGCACGTTGGGGCCATATTGGACCGATTCGCTCACGCTGCCCGGAAACGAGCTCACATGCAATTGCCCGCAAGCGCATGTGAGCGCCAGAGCGTGATGCTCGATCACATTGAAAGCGACGGTCGGCACATCGAACACCTGGCGCCGACCACATACCCGTGCGTGCTGTGCCGGCAGAACCGCGTGGCACCGTTTGCACTGCTCGGGCAGGCGATGCGTCGCGACCTCGTCCGGCAGCTCTGCTTGCCCGACGACTCGCGCAACGAGTTCGTCTTCTTGACCAAACCATCGGACGATGGCGGCTTGCTCGAATTGTCGCTGTTCATGCCCAGCTTCGCTTCGACCGCATCCAGGCGCGCAAACAGCGCATCAATGAGGCGATCCGTGTCCGTATCGGACAGTTGCGTCAAATCGGGACGGGGGGTAGCTTCGATGGCATGGCGCAATGATGCGGTAAACCCGTTTTGTGTACAACGGCTATTTGCGCCGCTCACTGCGGCTAAATAGTTACTCAATGGCTACGATGAAGTGGCAGTGATAAAAATATTATCAGACCGAGAAAGGCGACCAAAACCTGCTGTTTGCAACAGCGAACGACCTTAGCTCGCGGCCTGCCACACCATCTTTTGAAGCTGAATCTGCGGATCGCTTTCAAGGACTTCCCATTCCGGCAAGAACCTGAAACCTTGCTTGCGATAGAAGGCCGCAGCTCGCTCATTGTCTGGCGATACGCTCAGGACAAGCCGTTCGTGTCCATGCCCGACGGCCCACTGTTTGATGGCGCCGACCAGGCCGGCGGCCACCGCCGCCCCGCGGTGTGCGGGCCGGACCCACATGGCGATCAGCGCCGGTTCCGCACTCGCGCTGATGACGCCGCCAGCCAGTCCGACCGCCACGCCGTTCACCAGCGCCAGCACAAAGTACGCCGGGCCGCGGCCGGATGCACGATCGCGCCACTGCGTATCGCTGTTCGCCGCGGCAGTTGCGTGACTGACGCCGAAAGCGGTGGGCGCATCGCATAGCGCATCGAGCCGGATCTGTCTGAGCAGCGCCCAGTCGTCTTCGTTGGCGGCGCGGATCAGCATTGTTCTCGATCTCTCTGTTGTTGTATCGAAATTATTTCAGCAGATGCCGGCGCCGGGGCCGTTGCGGCGCTACAGCGGAGACGCTGAAAATTGTCTGCACGGACAGGTTGTTTGGTATTGCGCCCAATTCGACCCGATGCTTTTACCCGTCCACCCGTCCCTCCCCTAGCGCTCGGCGAGATGCTCGTAGACGAAGGACTTCAAGGTCAGCAGCACCGATTCTTCCACCGCTTCGTCGAACTCGATGCCGTAACGCATTTGCTGGGACAGCTTGCCCTTGATGCTGCGGATCACGCATGGCACCGTGACAACGCGCGCCTTCTCAGCGAGCTTGATGCGGAACGCCACCTTCAGGCGCGTACCCGGCTGGCCCAGCACGAAGCCGGTCGCCACCGCGCAGCCGCTGCCGGACAGGTTGGTAATCAGCGCCGGTACCGTGTAGCCGTCGGCCATCGTGATCGAGGCAGGAATCTGCGCATCGACGCGCAAGGCCTGGCGAAACGATTTCGTCACCGCATCCTGGGGGTAGCGCAGGAACAGGTGGCCGCTCGGCAAGGCGGCGTAGCGCATCAGCGTGGTCTTGAACATGCACAGGCTGCGCCCGAAGATCACCTGCACCGTCATCGGAATGCCCTCGAAATTCTGCCATGTCTGGCCGCTGCCAAGTCCCAACGTGGGCGCGGAGACGATGATCGATTGCATTGGCACCCGGCCGTAAAATTCGACCTGAACATTGCGCGGCTCGAAATCGACCGGCAGCTTGAAAGTGAGCACGACGCCTTCCGCATTGTGCTTGAGATACTTTAGCGGATCGTGGGAATGCGTCGCCGACTTGTCGCCATCGCCCTGTTCCTCGGCGCTGACATGCTTGCGGTCGCGGTCGGTCGCCTGGGCCGCCCGCACCGGCGTGGCTATCATCAAGCGACTTTGCACCAGCGCATCGGCGACGACGAAGCCGGCCGGCGCCAGCAATTCGCCCGATCGCAGGTAGATTGCCCACGGCAAGGGAATGCCCACAGGCAAGTCACTTTCCGACAAATATACGAATTGAGTCTTGGCCATCTACATTAACTGAAGCAAAAAGGGAGCAGCGGGCGGGCGCGGCCGTCGGTGAAGCTGTCCTCGCCATGATAGCTATCATACAATGAATATGCGCAATATTGCTCAAAGGATTTGCCGCCGCACGAGCGGGCAGCGGTGTTTGACAGGCCCTATCCGGGCCCGCCATGCATGCCGAGCCAGGTCGGCAGGTGCGACACCAGATACAGCACCACGCCGATGAGTCCGCCAACAATGGTGCCGTTGATGCGGATGAACTGCAGGTCCTTGCCGATATTGAGCTCGATCTGCTGCGACATCTCGCGGCTGTCCCACTTGCGCACGGTGTCGGCAATGTGGCGGGTGAGGAACTCGGCAAATCCCGGCGCCGCACTGCGCGCGGCCGCTTCCAGGTGGGCGTTGAGCGACTCGCGCAGGCGCGCATCGTCGGCCAGCGCCCTGCCGATCCAGCTGCCGGTAGCCACCACGCGCGCGTGCAGCACCGAGTGCTCGCTGTGCAGGTCGGCTTGAAGCCAGGCCTTCAGTTCATCCCACAAGGATTTGAGGTAGGTGTTGAGGGTGTCGTCGTTCAGCAGGTACTGCTTGATTTCTTCGCCCTTCTGCTGGAACTGCGGATCGCTTTTCAGGCGCTGTACGAAGTCGTCGGTGTAATTGTCGAAATTTTTGCGCAGCTGGTGATCCGGGTCGCCATTGACCTTGGCGAGGATCCCGACCGCCAGGCGCACCGCAATGTCGGCTCCCTTGCGGCCGATCGCCTCCTTCGGCAGCACTTTCTCGAACATCGCATACTCTTCCTTGAGCCAGTCGGCGATGCCCTGGGCGATAAAGGCCTGGGTTTGTTCGTTCTGCAGCAGCTTGGCGAGCTGGTCGATTCCCTCGTCGAGCAGTTCCTGGTGGCGGCCGTTCTTGGTCATCGAGTCGAGGATCACGCCGGCCGACTGCGACAGGTCGACGCTCTGGATCAGGGTGTGCACCGCCTTCTTGACAAAATCCTGCACCGGCGCATCCTCGATAAAATCGAGCACGCCGGACGCCAGCTTGACCAGGTAGGCGCCGAGCTGCTCGGCGTTCTCCGGCTTTACCAGCCAGAGCGCCACTTTCTGCGCCGGATCGTGCCGGCGGATCAGGCCCACCATCGATTCGGTATCGAGGAATTTGTCGCGCACGAACATGGCCAGGTTGTCGGCGATCTTGTCCTTGTTGTTGGGGATGATGTCGGTGTGGCGCGACACAAACGGGATCGGCACCCGCTTGAACAGCGCGACGACGGCAAACCAGTCGGCCAGCGCACCGACCATTGCCGCCTCCGAAAACGCCCTCAGCAGCTCGACCCACCATACCGGCCGCAGGAACAGCGTGATTGCAAACAGGGCGACGGCGCCGGCAAAAAACAGCAGGGCCAGCCGCTTGGCGCGGCCAAGCTCGGTTTCTTTCAGTTCGGTTTCTTTATCCATCCGCGCGGCACCGCTCAAACCGGCTCGCCAACGTCGAGGTCGTCGTCCAGGGTGTAGTCGCCGCGTTCGTAAGCGGCGAGGATTTCCCGCGCCTGCACCAGGTAGCTTGCTGGCGCCAGGATACGCACGCCGCCCAGCGCCGGCGCGATCAACAGGTCGGCCTGCACGTGGTTCGCGTCCGCCACCACCGCCGGCACGCCGCCGGCCACCAGGCAGCCCGCAAGCAGGTAGGCGTCGGTCGGCACCATGCACTTGGCCACCACGAACAGGTCGCGGCCGGGCAGCGCTTCAGCTTCCATCCCGGCGCTGGCGGAATAATCCGGCGCGCCCGCACCCAGCAGATTGTTCATTGCAGCTCCTCGGCGGTATCAATCGAGCCATCTTACTACCGGCTGCGTTTGGATGCCCCAGATCACGTGCGCATCGCGCAGCGCGCCGATTTCCGGCTCAAGCCAGCCCCAGTGGGCGAGGATGGCGGCGCTATCAAAGCCGGGCTTGGAGGCGCAAGCGCCGGCCGACGGCACCGTGCGGCTGAAACGTGGCGCCGGCGCCGGCTGGAGAGTAAAAGGGACGCACAGGACATCGATGAACTGGAAAACGCCTCGGATCGGAAATCGGTCCGGGTCTCTTTACTGTTCGTGCTACGGCGAAAAATGCCGCGCGACAGTCGGGGCTGCAAGCCAGTTCCGTCAAGTCTGGTTAGCGCTCGGGGTCGGGCCACCGTTCAATTGGCGACTTTTGGTGCCCTGTGCGTCCCCTTCATTTTGCTCCCCTTTCGTGCTCGGGGGCGAGGCACTCGTCCCTCATGAATGGTTAGCCTGCGCTTTGACCAGTTTGCATTCTGCTGGCCACGCCACTGGCAAGCTCCCGGCAAAAATCGCAGGGATGCCAATACGGCAAAGTACGCGTAAATACTCGCCAGATGCTTTCACTGCGCAACTCTGGTGCGATGTTTTGGCCGAAGGCGCGCAATCGCGAATTTTTTTCATCGCGATGTAAGGATTTCGCCCTGGCTCCGGTCTTATGCATGGGAGCACCATGCCGGTGCGCCCGGCACATTCACCTACCGTCCCCGGAGACCTCCATGTTTCAACTCAAAACTATCCTATTCACGCTCGCCACACTGGTTGGCGCCTCAGCTTACGCGGGCGACGTCAAGCCGTACAACCAAGCGCAGTTCGACGGCCTGGTCACCAGCGGCAAGCCTGTCGTCATTGCCGTGCACGCACCTTGGTGCGGCACCTGCAAGACGCAAATGCCGATGCAGGCGGACCTGATGAAAAAGCCGGAATACAAAGACGTCACGCTCATGACTGTTGACTTCGATTCGCAAAAGGACGTGCTCAAGAAATTCAATGTCACCTCGCAAAGCACAATGGTGGTCTTCAAGGCAGCCAAGGAAGTTGCGCGCTCGGTGGGCGACACCAACTTGACCAGCATGGATGCCTCGATCCGCAAAGCCCTGTAATCGCCATGGATCCCAGCATTGCATCGTTCGGGTTCGCCGGGCTGGCTGGATTGCTCTCCATCCTGTCCCCCTGCGTGCTGCCGATCCTTCCCATCCTGCTGACCAGCGCAAGCAACCAGCATCGGCTCGGGCCCTTTGCCCTGGCCGCCGGCCTGGCCCTGTCGTTTGCCGTGATCGGCACCGCGATCGCCGCGCTCGGCAACAGTCTGGGCGTCGATCCGGGAGCGTTCAAGACCGGTGGAGCGATCCTGCTGGGCGTGTTCGGCGTCATCCTGTTGTCCGCTAGCCTGCAGCAGCGATTTGCCAGCGCCACAAGCGGCATTGGCAATGCGGGCCATGTCATGCTGTCGCGCTTGCACCTCGACGGCGCCGGCGGCCAGTTTGTCATTGGCTTGGTACTCGGCGTGGTCTGGAGCCCGTGCGTCGGTCCGACACTGGGAGCTGCCATTACCTTGGCCAGCCAGTCGACGGCGCTGGGGCAGGTGGCGCTGACTATGGCCATCTTCGGCTTGGGCGCTGCGCTACCGGTTGTGCTGCTTGGATGGGCCTCGCGCGCCGCGTTTGCACGGCATCGGGGAAGCTTGGCTAGGGTAAGCCGGTATGCGAAACTGGCAATGGGTTTTGCGCTGGTCGTCGTGTCAATAGCGATGGTGAGTGGCCTGGATAAAAAGCTTGAGGTGGTTCTAATTGAGCACTCCCCCGCTTGGCTGACCGAACTCACAACGCGCTATTAGCCATCGGTGCGTCTAAGTACCCGCCAAAAAATAAATGTGCATTTTGGCGTCCATAACCGCCGCGCTGCTGTGTTGGCCGCTGCTTGCAGTGCTCGCACTGCGGCGCACCGACCGCCTTGCATCGCATCCGGTTCTGTTTGCCAAAACCTCACATTTATTTCTCGACGAGTACTTAGCGAACGCATCGCCGCCCTCGCGGCAATTGCAGTGGACCTGCCGACCCGTCGCTTGGGGGGCTATGGGGTGCTGTCCCCTGCGAGCGCGTCACGTAATCCTGCTGGCATATCAGAATATCGGAGGCCTCGTCCAACCGCTATGTACTGGCGTCCGCGGCTTTAATGGCGCTTACCGCCCGCGTCTTGGGCTGGTTCCCGGTCAGGATAGAATTTGGCTTGTGCTCGGGGCCAGCCAACTTAGACGCACACAAAATGAAAAAAGTATTTGCAGTCATTCTTACACCCCGCATTGCCAGGTCTTCGGTGCGCATCGCCCTGTTTGTAGGAACGCTTTTGAACCTGATCAACCAGATCGGGCCTCTGTTAAACGGAAGCGACCTGTCCTGGGTTCATGTCTTTCTCAACTACCTGGTACCGTACTGTGTGGCCAGCTATAGCGCTGCAAAAAACGAGGTGACGAAATCCATTGAGAAATCGAACGTGCGGCGATGCGGCTCACATGATGGCACCGTCAAAATCGCACTTGCTACTTGCGGATTTCTTTGATGGGGCCCCTCAGCTACTTCTGGGCGAGCGCCTTCTCGAGGTCGTCCAGTTGAAGCACCAGCAACGGCTCGGTGGCAGTACACTCGAGTTCGCAATCGAAGCGGCGCTGCCACTTGATCCCGAGCTCGACATCTCTGCGCTCCTGCGTCAGCTGTCCTCGCTTCGCGCCATCGAATCTTTAGAAAGTCAGCCATGATCGCCCGCTGGATAACATTTGACAATGCTTGCTTGAAGAGTTTGCATTATCCCCGACAGGCGCTACTGCTGGCCCTGCGACTGTCTCTTGCCTGGATTTTTTTCAAGTCCGGGCTGCTGAAACTGCAGAGCTGGGAGAGCACCCTGGCCTTGTTCGAGTACGAGTACGCCGTTCCCCTCCTCTCGCCCTATGCCGCTGCGGTCCTGGGGACGATGGCCGAACTGACGCTGCCGCCACTACTTGCGCTTGGCTTGCTCACACGCCCCGCTGCATTGGCGCTGTTTGCTTTCAATATCGTGGCCTGGATATCCTATCCGGACCTGTCCCCTGCCGGCAGCAAGGAACATCAAACCTGGGCCTTGGGACTGCCGGTTCTGTTGTTTGCCGGCGCCGGTGTGGCGTCCGCGGATCACTTGCTACGCCGCCGTGCCAGCAAACCAGCACTGGTCGCACCATGAGCGCACGGGACCGTGAATTTGAACTGGCAGTAAAGAGCTTTAGCGGAGACTTGTACCGTTTCGCCTTCTGGCTGGCGCGGGACCGCCATGTCGCCGAAGACCTGGTCCAGGAATGCTTTCAACGCGCGTGGATCAACTGGGAAAACCTGAACGATCAGGTCGCGGTGAAGAAGTGGCTGTTCACGATCCTGCGCCGTGAATTTCTGCGCCGCCTGGAGCGCAAGCAGTTCGAAACGATTGACATTGAGGGACTGGATTTACCTTCTGCCGATACGCTGTCGATGGACGAGGTCTACAGCCTGCGCCAGGTGCTGGCCAGTGCCCCCGACAGCCTGCGCGAACCGTTGGTCATGCAGGTGCTAGGCGGGTTTTCGGCCGATGAACTGGCTGCGTTGAATCAGACCACTGCCGGGGCTATGGTCACTCGTCTGAGCCGGGCCCGCCAATGGATGAGGAACAGACTGAAGTCCGACGACACGCTTGCCGCGCCGGCCACACTTGGGAAGAACAAAGAATGAACTGCCTGACTCTACGTGCAACGCTCCTTGCCGATCCGCACACGCAAACTGCCGAGGTATCCGATCACCTGGCCGAGTGTCCGGCCTGCCGTGCCTTTGCCGTCTCCATGATGCATGAGGACGCCTTGCTGCGCAGTGCCATTGATGTGACCGTCCCGCGCGAACTGGCCGCGCGGATCCTGCTGCAGACGCAAATCAGGCATCGGCGAACTGATCCGCTTGACCAGCTGCGTCGTTGGCTCGGACAATGGGTCACCATGCCGCGCATGGGATTGGCCGCCGCGCTTTCGGCTGTGCTGGCCGTCGCGCTCTCCGTTAGTCAAGTTGACCGGCCATCCAATCTGAACTGGGGCCAGGTGGCGCTGGCCCATGCGATCGCGGAACCTGAGGCAACTGCCAGCAAGGCCGTTGTTGCCCGCACTTCGCTGGAAACAGCCCTGCAGGCATACGGACTAAGCCTCGCAGGCGACCTTGGCGTCATCCGATTGGTGGAGCACTGCGCTGTACCAGGCGGACGGGGGACCCATATCGTCGTCGAGACCAAAGACTACGGCAGCGTTACGCTCCTGCTTCCCCCGCCCGGCGAGAGGCCGTCACCGGGGAGTGCGCGCGGTGAGGGGCTGTCGGCTCGCATGATCGACATCGTGGGCGTTGGTGTTGGGGTTGTCGCGACGGAACAGGCCAACCTTCCGGCGTTGGCGGCACTGCTCGCGCGACAGATCGTCGCCCGCGCGTAAGTTATCTAAAAAGAATAAAATCAAGAGGAGGCAACGATGCTCGCAATAATTGGTGGGACCGGTGTTTACAGCATGGATCAACTGGAGGTGATCGAACAGCACACGCTCGATACGCCTTTTGGCGCCCCCTCGGCGCCCATCGTGCGGGGACGAATGGGGCAGCAAGAGATGCTTTTTTTGTCCAGGCATGGGGCGCAGCATCATCATCTGCCGCACGAGGTCAACTATCGCGCCAACATTTTTGCCCTCAAGACGCTGGGAGCGACACAGATCATCGGTATCTCGGCCGTAGGGAGCCTGGCCGAAGCAATCGCGCCCGGAGACCTCGCTATCGCCTCGCAATATTTCGACTGGACGCGGGGGCGCAGAGCTCAGACCTTCTTCGGAGAAGGGCTCGCCGTCCATGTTTCGACCGCAAATCCCGTCAGCGAGCAGCTGTCGCAGTGGATCGCGCGCCATGCCGCAACGCTTGGGATCAGGCTGCACACCGATGTGACTTATGCCTGCGTGGAAGGGCCGCGGTTGGGCACCCGGGCCGAAAGCCATTTCCTGCGCCAGGCCGGCTGTCATCTGGTGGGCATGACCAACGTGCCCGAGGTCTTCCTCGCGCGCGAGGCCCAGATCTGCTATGCCACCATTGGCATCGCCACCGATTACGACTGCTGGATGGACGATCCAAGCAAGCACGTCCAGGCCACAGAAATCTTTGGCCTGTATCGCCAAAGCCTGGCCCGGGTGGAAGTGCTGCTCCAGGCTTTGCTGGCCGACGAACGTCCGCACGAAGAGCCGGAGATTCGTACCGCCTTGCAGTATGCAATGCTCACGCCTGATAGCGCGCTGTCGGAGCAGCAGCGCGCCTGGATCTCCATCCTGCAACGCTAACACGCATATCACACCAGGATACTTCATGCACGCCACCTATCCCCTGCTGCGCCAGACCGATTTCCCGTCCATCCGGCGCAAAGCGCTTGATACGCTCCAGGTCAATCTGGGCTACAAGTGCAACCAGACCTGCCTGCACTGCCATGTCAATGCCGGCCCGACCCGCAAGGAGGTCATGGACCTCAAAACCATCGACACAGTGATCGCTGTATTGGAGGCCAGGGGCCTGGCAACGCTGGACCTGACCGGCGGCGCCCCGGAAATGAATCCTCATTTTCGTTACCTCGTGGAGCGCGCTCGCGCACTGGGCGTGCGCGTCATTGACCGCTGCAATCTGACGATCCTGTCCGAACCAGGTTTTGAAGATTTGGCTGCATTTCTCGCCCAGCACAAAGTGGAAATCAGCGCCTCCCTGCCCTGCTATTCGCAGGATAACGTGGACAAACAAAGGGGCGACGGCGTGTTCGAGCGCAGCATCAGGGCACTGCAAGCACTCAACGCCCTCGGATACGGGCAGCCAGGCACCGGCATGGTGCTGAACCTGGTCTACAACCCGCAAGGAGCGGTCCTGCCGCCTGGCCAGCAGCAGCTCGAAGCGGACTACAAGCGCGAACTCGCCGCGCATTTCGGGATCGCGTTCAACCAGTTGTTCGTCATCGTGAACATGCCGATCCAGCGCTTTGGCTCCACGCTGGTCTCGAAAGGTACGTTTGCCTCCTATATGGAACTATTGAAAGCCAATTATCTCGAAAAGAACCTGGACAGCGTCATGTGTCGGACCTTGGTGAGCGTCGACTGGCAGGGATACGTGTACGACTGCGACTTCAATCAGATGCTCGGCATGCCTGCCCCGCTAGGAACCGGGGTGCGCCCCCACCTCGAGGAGCTGCTGCGCATCGATGCCAATGATGGACCGATCGCCATCGCCGATCACTGTTATGGCTGCACCGCAGGCCAGGGCAGCAGCTGCGGCGGCGCCCTGGCATGACGAAGGCCCGGATCTTCGGACTGGTTCTCATCGCGGCGGCTTTGCTTGCCTACTTTGCCTTTGACCTCGGCCAGTATTTCACGCTCGACTTCCTCAAAGCGCGCCAGCAGTCATTCCAGGCTTATTATGCCGAGCATCCGGCCCGGACCATCGCCATCTTCTTCAGCATCTACGTCCTCGTCACCGCCTTGTCCGTGCCAGGCGCAGCGCTGATGACCCTTGCGGGCGGCGCCTTGTTCGGGCTTCTGGTTGGTGCCTTGATCATTTCCTTTGCCTCCACGGTGGGCGCAACGCTCGCCTTTCTGGCATCGCGCTACCTCCTGCGCGACTGGGTGCGCCAGCACTTCCGGACGCGCTTCGATGCCATTGACGCCGGGGTGGCCAAAGACGGCGCGTTTTACCTGTTCACGCTGCGGCTGGTTCCTTTATTTCCGTTTTTCCTTGTGAACCTGCTGATGGGGCTGACGTCCATCGGCGCCCGTACCTATTACTGGGTGAGCCAGCTGGGCATGCTCGCCGGGACCCTGGCGTTCGTCAACGCGGGAACCCAGCTGGCGCGCATCGACAGCTTGTCGGGCATTTTGTCGCCGGCTGTGCTGGCCTCGTTCGCCGTGCTGGGAATCTTGCCGCTGGCAGGCAGAAAGGCGCTCGATACCTTCAAGGCGCGCCGAGTCTACAAGCGCTGGCGCAAGCCGGCTGCTTTCGATTACAACCTGGTGGTCATCGGCGCCGGCGCGGCCGGCTTGGTGAGCGCCTATATTGCGGCGGCGGTGAAAGCCAAAGTGGCTTTGGTAGAGGGAAACAAGATGGGCGGCGACTGCCTAAATTACGGCTGCGTCCCGTCCAAGACACTGATCCGCACTGCCGGCTTTGTGCAACAGGCACGCCATGCCAAGGCCCTTGGCATCGGCAAGGCCGACCCGGAATTTGATTTTGCCGACGTGATGCAGCGTGTTCACAAAGTCATCGCGCGGATCGCGCCGCACGATTCGGTCGAACGCTATACAGAACTGGGCGTTGATGTCATGCAGGGCCAGGCAAAGATCGTCTCGCCCTGGGAAGTCGAGGTAGACGGCAAGCGCGTCTCGACCAAGGCCATCGTCATCGCCACCGGCGCTCAGGCTGTGGTGCCGGACATTCCGGGCCTGCGCGAAGCTGGCTTTTACACCTCCGACACGCTGTGGGAGCTCAGGGAGCTGCCCAAACTTCTAATTGTTCTTGGCGGCGGGCCGATCGGCTGCGAGCTGGCCCAGGCTTTCGCCCGGCTTGGATCGAGCGTCACGCAGGTGGAAAAAGGCGCTCGCCTCATGCCGCGCGAGGATGACGATGTCGCCCAGCTGGTGTCGCAGTCGATGGCGGACGATGGCGTGCGCATCCTTACTGGTGCAGAGGCGCTGCGCTGCGAACAGGGTCATTTCGGCAAGCGCCTGGTGGTGATGCGCGAGGGGGTCGAGAGCGCGCTCGAATTCGACGTGCTTCTGTGCGCCGTCGGACGGGTGGCGCGCACTACCGGCTTCGGGCTTGAGGAGCTGGGCATTCCAGTCACGCCGCAAAAAACCGTCGATACCGATGCGACTTTGCAGACCCTGTACCCCAATATCTATGCCTGCGGCGATGTGGCAGGCCCCTATCAGTTCACCCATACCGCCGCCCACCAGGCATGGTACGCGGCGGTCAATGCCCTGTTCGGGAGCGTAAAGAGCTTCCGGGCAGATTATTCGGTCATCCCATGGTGTACGTTTACTGCTCCCGAGGCGGCCCGGGTCGGTCTGTCGGAACAGGATGCGCGCGAACAGAACATCGAGGTCGAGGTCACACGCTACGGGATTGACGAACTTGATCGCGCTATTACCGACAACGTCGCCCATGGCTTCGTGAAGGTACTGACCAGGAAAGGCAGCGACAAAATCCTGGGCGCCGCCATCGTGGCGGCCCATGCCGGTGACATGATGGCCGAATACGTGCTGGCGATGAAGCACGGGATAGGCTTGAACAAGGTTCTCGGTACGATCCACATCTATCCGACCATGGCCGAAGCGAACAAGTACGCCGCCGGCGAGTGGAAACGCGCCCATGCACCACAGCGCCTGCTGGCGATGGCCGAGCGTTTCCATTGCTGGCGCAGATCGGCATGAGCCCAATGGTTGCCACGCGCACGGTCCGGCTGTCCATCGTGGTACCGATGCTCAACGAAGCGGCGGCGATAGAACGTACGCTTGGGGCACTGGCGCCGCTGCGCGCGCGCGGGGTCGAGGTCATCGTGGCCGACGGCGGTAGTACCGATCGCAGCGCCGCCCTTGCAGCACCACTTGCCGACGCTGTGATTGCCGCCCCGCGCGGTCGGGCGCTGCAGATGAACACCGGTGCGGCTGCTTCTCATGGCGCGGTGATCCTGTTCCTGCACGCCGATACCGCTCTTCCCAATGAAGCCGACGCCCTGATCATCGAGGCGATGGAACTGCGCAGGGCGGCATGGGGGCGATTCGATGTCACCATTGAAGGGCGCTCGCCCATGCTGCAAGTCATCGCGGCATTGATGAACCAGCGCTCGCGACTGACCGGCATCGCCACCGGCGACCAGGCCATGTTCGTCGAGCGTGCAGCATTTTTCGGACTCGGCGGCTTTCCCGAGCAGCCGCTCATGGAAGATATCGAGCTGTCGCGCCGGCTAAAAACCTGCTCCGCACCCATCTGTCTCACACAGCGCGTCACAACGTCAGGCAGACGATGGGACACACAGGGTGTCTGGCGCACCATCTTCCTAATGTGGACACTGCGCCTGCGCTATTGGCTGGGCGCGAGCGCCGATACGCTAGCGAAGGCCTATCGACAATGAACGACGCCTGCCTGATCATCATTTTTGCCAAGGCGCCGGTACCCGGCCAAGTCAAAACCCGCCTGGCCCCAGCGCTAGGATTGGATGGCGCCGCGAACCTGGCTATTCGCATGCTCCAGCACACTGTAAATAACGCGGTGCAGGTGGCGCTCGGCCCGGTCGAGCTGTGCTGCGCCCCGGACCGGCGCCACGCCCAGTTCCAGCTTGCAGTCGCCGCGCATGCGGTGCAGCTGTCGGAACAAGGCGATGGCGACTTGGGCGAGCGGATGGCGCGCGCGACGCAGCGCGGCCTCCAGCGCTTCCCACGGGTGGTTCTGATTGGCACCGACGCGCCAAGGATTGATGCCGATGTCCTGCGCGCCGCGGCAATGGCGCTGCATGAACACGATGCCGTGTTCGCCCCCGCCGCTGACGGCGGCTATGTATTGGTGGGCTTGTCGCGCAGCGCGCCACAACTGTTCTCCGGCGTAGACTGGAGTACGCCACAGGTTATGCAGCAGACGCGGGAGCGAATCGCCGCGCTCGGCCTGGCCACTTGCGAACTGCCAACACTGCACGATGTTGACGAGCCAGCCGACCTGATGCATGTGCCGCCGGAGTGGCTGTCGTGAAGGCCCGCATGGCCACCGTTTTCGCCGGCACGATGGCGTTCGTTAGCGTTAGCGCTGTACAGGCCAGCCCGCCAGTCCCAGCGTTCTCGTCTATGGCTCCCGCCGGGGAGATATTTTCCTGGCTTCCGCTGAAGCCTGCCCCGAAAGCACCAGCAACACGCTACAGCCTGGTCGGTGACGGCGGTGCCACGGTGGTACACGCGCAGGCCGACCGTTCGATGTCGGGCTTGATTCATACGCTGCGCGTCGATACGCGCCGCTACCCACGGCTGCGCTGGCGTTGGAAGATCGGCGCGCCGGTCGCCGCGGCCGACATGACGCGCAAGGATGGCGACGATTATGCCGCCCGGGTCTATGTGATGTTCGATTATCCGCTCGAACGACTGGGATTCGGCACCCGCATGAAGTTGATGGCGGGCGAGGCGCTGTACGGACAAAAATTGCCGACCGCGACGCTGAACTACGTCTGGGACAACCGCCAGCCGACGGGCACCATGCGTGCCAACGCTTACACCGATCGCGCGCGCATGATCGTGTTGCGGAGCGGCCCAACAGAAGCCGGAACGTGGGTGACCGAGACCCGTGATCTGCGTGCGGACTTTCGCGCCGCCTTTGGCGAAGAGGCGCCCGATGTGGTGGCGCTGGCGATTGCCACCGACACCGACAATACCGGCAGTCGAGCAGAAGCATGGTACGGCGACCTGCAGTTTCTCCCCCCTGAGAAACGGCCACCGCAATGAAGAAGCTGATACTGGTCGGTGCGGGGCATGCGCATGCACGGGTTCTGCTGGACATGAGCCAGCGTGCGAGAGCCGAAGTCGACGTCCTTTTAGTCAATCCGGCGCCGCTGGCGCCATACTCGGGCATGGTGCCAGGCTGGCTGGCAGGTCACTACGACTGGGAAGCGTGCTGCATCGACTTTGCCCGACTATGCCAACGATCCGGCGCCAGATTGCGCCTCGGTGCTGTCAGGCTCATCGATCCGGACAAGCGCGTACTCTGGCTCGACAGTGGGCAGCAGTTTGAATACGACGTGCTGTCAATTGACATTGGCTCGACCGCCTTTCCACCCGACACTGCCGGGCTGCCGGTCATGCCCTTGCGGCCGTTAGGTGCGCTCGAGGCACGCTGGGAAGACTTGCGCGGGCGTGTGGCAGGCCTGCCGTTCGATGCCGAATTTACCGTCGTCGTTGTGGGCGGCGGCGCAGCCGGCGTGGAAACAGCCCTGGCCGCAAGGCGACAACTGGCGCTATGGGCGCCGCACGTGCGTTTCACCTTCATCCTGGGCACGCGTAGCGACACGCTATTAGCCGCGCTGGCCGACGGAGCATCGCGCAAAATTGCCACTCACCTCAGAAAAAACGGCATCCGCGTGGCACACCGGTTCGTCGCCACGCGGTTCGACACGGACGCGGTCGTGAGCCTGGACGGACGGCGGCTAGCGGCCGACCTGGCCTTATGGGCAGGCGGGGCACAGGCCCATAGTCTGCCGGCCGTATCGAAACTGGCATGTGACGCCGATGGGTTCATTCGCGTCGACAACTACCTGCGGTCCGTCTCCCATCCCGACATCTTTGCGGCGGGAGACTGCGCCAGCCTCGCACCGGCACTGCCCAAGGCAGGCGTCTTCGCAGTCAGGATGGGGCCCGTGTTAGCCCACAACCTGCGCGCGCATCTGTTGGGCGTACCTTTGCGGCCGTATCTCGCGCAGCGGCGGCACCTGGTCTTGCTCGGCACAGGCGGCGAGCATGCCGTCGCATCGTGGGGCCCGTTTGCATGGCAGGGGAAGTGGGTATGGCAGTGGAAAAAATGGATCGACCTGCGCTTTTTAAAGCAATACAACCGAACCGATACAGAATGATCAAAACACCAGGAGGAAACAGCATGCACGACATCGTCCAGCAATATTACGGGAAAACCCTGCAACACACAGGCGACCTGCAGACCAGCGCCTGCTGCGATATCAGCCAGATGCCGGCATGGCTCAAACCCTTGCTGGCCCGCATTCATCCCGAGGTGCTGGAACAATACTATGGCTGCGGCCTGGTGTGTCCCCCACTGCTCGAAGGAAGCCGCATCCTTGACCTGGGGAGCGGTTCGGGCCGCGATGTCTATGCTTTGTCTCAGCTGGCAGGGCCCGGCGGCCAGGTCATTGGCGTCGACATGACTGAGGAACAGCTGGCCGTGGCACGCCGTCACCAACAGTACCATTGCGAAAGCGTCGGCTACGACAATGTCCAGTTCTTGCACGGCTACATTGAGCGCCTCGACGAACTGGACTTGGCTGCAGGCAGTTTCGACGTCATCGTGTCCAACTGCGTGGTCAATCTGTCCCCCGACAAGGATGCGGTCCTGCGCGGCGTGCAAAAGCTGCTCAAACCGGGTGGCGAATTTTATTTTTCCGACGTTTACGCCGACCGTCGTATCCCTGATGCGGTGCGTAACGACCCCGTGCTATACGGCGAGTGCCTGGGCGGTGCCCTGTACTGGAACGATTTCCAACGCCTGGCAATGCGCCAGGGCTTCGCCGATCCCCGGTTGGTGGAAGATCGGCCCCTGGAGATTACCAACCCTGAACTGGCGCTCAGGACAGGAGGAGTGAATTTTTTCTCGGCGACCTACCGGCTGTTCAAGCTCGATGCGCTCGAAAGCGCTTGCGAAGACTATGGCCAGGCCGTTATCTACCGCGGCAGTATTCCCGGGCAGCCCGAGCGCTTCATACTGGACAAGCACCACGCCATCGAGACCGGACGGGTGTTCCCGGTCTGCGGCAACACCTGGCATATGCTTCACCGCACACGTTTTCGCCCTCACTTCGAGTTCGTTGGCGACTTCACGCGTCATTTCGGCTTGTTCGCCGGCTGCGGCGCCGACTTGCCCTTTGACAAGGCCGCTGCCGGTGCGGCTGCTCCCTGCTGCTGATGGGCCAACTTGGGTAATGCCGGCCTAGCGATGACGAGATTTCGTGGCCTTCACGACAGCCGTCACCGCAAGCGCGATCGTTCCAACGGCTGCGACAGTGCGCCACTTCGGTGGCAACGGCCGATAGAAATCCGCGACCCACGCCAGCGCTGCCATTGGTGGGGCCGCCCGCCACATGTCGCGCCGGGCGCGCGGGCCGGCCATTCCGGTCATTTCCGCCATTTTCCCGATGCCCATCGCCATCGGGCTGAGGAGCCTCCCGCTGTCCTGCTGGGGTGGCTTAACGCCACGCACCGCCGCGTCCAACGCCTGTATCAGTGCGGTGTCGTCACCGACCCAGACGCCGCGGTAGACGATGACGCCGTTGCGGTCAGTGAGCCAGACTGCGTTGGGCTTCTCATCCAGTGACCGATGCACGCTGCCGTCCACGTCATCGACGGCGATGGGCCATGGAAGCTGATCGCGCGCTTTCATTGCGCGCGCATTGTCTTGTTTTTGGTTTTCCGTGCTGGGCTGCTCGACATGTTCACCAGGATGCGCCTCGCGCACTTGCAGCATCACGAAGTCGATATCCTGGCCGAATTCTGAGTGCAATTCTTTCAGCAAGGGATTGGAACTGGCCGTCATGGGGCATGTGTAGGATCCGGTGATGACTAGTAGAGGTTTGCGATCTTGAAAATCCATCGTGTCTATTCGACCGCCGTCTGCCAGTGGCAAATCGAAGCGGGGAATGCGATCACCCGGCGCTGGGGCGCCAGGGCCAAAAGCCATATCGCTCATCAACACTTTCATCGTTACATGGTCGTACTTGTATTCGGATGCGTTTGCCATGGCGTGGCTCCTTGGTTTGGATATGCAGGCGCGACCTGCTTGATGACGGCGCAGATAGCGTCCGCAATGGTGTCGGGATGGTCTTCGGGTGTAAAGTGTTTGGCGCCCGGGATAATGTGCAGTGGCGCGTTCAGATCGCTCGCCAGGCGCTCGCCGTAGTGCAGCTTCTGGAACTGATCGGCGGCGCCCCACACGATGTGAGCCGGCACGGCCAGCTTCGGCAGCTGCCCGGTAATGTCGAGGGTGTCGCGTACGTTGAGTGAATCAATTTGCCGGGCAAACGCGTCGGGACCGAAGCGGGATGCATACATCGGCCAATGGTGTCGCATCGCTTCCTGTGCTTGCGTGCCGGTGTCGTGGCCGCGGAAGTACATCATGCGCAGAATGGATGCAAGCGCCGCTGCAGGGAGCCGGCGCACTACTGAACTTGCCATCTGCATGGCCTTGACACTTGGGATTGGCCACGAGTCGTAACATATTGCATTGGTGAGCATCATCCCGGCGCACAGGTCTGGCCTTCGAACTGCCAGGTTCTGAACGACGCCGCCACCAAGGTCGTGCCCGGCAAATACTGCACGCGTGACACCGATGGTGTCCAAGAAAGTAGCCAGGTAGTCAGCCTGGCGGGCGACCGATATATCCCTTCCCCGGCCCTGGACCCGGGACGAGCCGTATCCGACCATTTCCCAGGCAATGCAGCGTTCAGTGCGCAGCCTCGGGATGACATGGCGCCACAGCGCTGGCGAGGTTGGAATGCCGTGGACAAAGACGACCGGATATCCTGTCCCTTCCTCCAGCCACGTCATCCTAATGTCACTGGCAACGATTGTCTTGGTTTCCATAGCATCCTTTCTTTTGCAGCGTTTTCTGACCGGCTGCCAACAGGCACGAGTTCGTCTTTACGCTGCCAGCTGGTCGGCCAGATTGTGAAGGTCCGAGGCGCATACGCTAGGCGGCAACGCAAGAGAAAAGGGCTGGTTTCCCTTGCGCTCTATGAAAGCGGTTTGCATGCCTGCCCAAGCCGCGCCGGCGACGTCCCAGGCATGTGCCGCCACCAGCATGCAGTCTTGCTCGGAAACCTTCATCTCTCGGGCCGCCCACTGGTACACCTCGCAATGCGGCTTGTATTTTGCGACGCTTTCCACGCTGAGCTGGCGCTCGAACATTGACGCCAGTCCAGCGTGCTCAAGCTGCGACTTACACGCGTCAATACTGGAATTGCTCAAGCTTGCCATCCGAAAGCCAGCCCGCTTGAGACGCGCGAGAGCGTCCAGCACGTCGTGGTGGGGCGCCAGTTTGAGCATTGGCTCGAGCGCCTGTCGTGCTTGCTCCGGACTGAGTACGACTTCTCGGTTGCGGGCCAGCATCATGAGCGTTGCCGCGCCGACGTCGACGAATGATTCGTACTTGCCCCCGACGGTGAGCACCAGCGAATACTGGAGCAGCGTGGTGAACCACAAACGCGACGCCCCATTTTCCAAAAGCACCTCGTCGATGCTTTCCTCAAGCGGCGCCAAGTCCAGCAATGTTTCGTTGACATCGAAAAGAAGAACTACGGGCCGACTGCCCTGTGGCATGTTCATGTCCAAACCTCCTGCTCGGTTGTATAACTACCCATCAAGCCGTTCCAGCCCTTAGCTCAGAAACTCGCGAAGGGCTGGGGCGGCACTGGCTTACTTCGTTGGCATATCCTTGTCAGCAGTGTTTGCGCTAGGAACCGAGAATTGGAGCTTTTGCATGTAGGGCGGCATGGTGCCTGCCATACTCTGTTTGATCGCGTCGGCATAGAATTTACGCGCCGCGGCCGGAGTCTTCTTGCCGTGCGCGACATCGTGCGCAAGGTTGATCGCGAGGAAGTTCGCCTCTTCCTTGTCGCAGCGAGCCGACATCTCGCCATTGGTGCGTTCCAGAACGACGCTACCGTCGTACTGGGCCATGTCATCGTATTTGTCAGGTTTTACGCGGAAATCAATGAACTGCTGCATGACATCGACGTGGGCCATCGGAAAATCATGAGGTACCGATTGCTTGTAGATGATCGTGCGTTTCCAGGGCGCGTTGTTATGCCATACGAGCATACTAGCCGTAGCCTCATGTGGCGCACCGTACTTGGCGATCGTCTTCTTGATGACTTCCTTAGTGACGTCTGGCCACGATGCGGTCATGGATGTTACAGCGGCGGCGTCCAGCTTGCCCGAAGGCGCGTCGGCAGCAGCAGCGAAACTCCAGGCAGCAGCAAGCAGCACAGGCAGCAAAGCAACTTTTCTCATCGTATTCTCCTCGTATTTTTTTACTTAGGGCAATTACTCAAATGTGAAAGCGCAGGTGTAGAACTCTTCTTGTACGGCGCGTTGAACAAAAAGTCTGTCAGTTCACACACTTAGAGCGTATCCCAGTAGAAGAGAACGGTACTGTCAACTTGCTGAACCGGGGAAGCAAGTTGTAGAACCCGGGGCGAAATTGCCTCTGGGCGGGTAACAAAGTGTCGCGGATTACGCGTTCTTCGCTACATCGGTGACCTCATTCCAAAGAGAAAATGCCTGAGTGCGGACGTGCCGGTACTGCTCCGCTGACAGGCGGTTGCGCTGACACCGGAAAGCATTGTTGATCTGACCGTG
>NZ_PDOB01000049.1 GCF_002760665.1 Massilia psychrophila
CGGCGGCTGCGGGGGGCGCCGCCGCAGGGGCCGCAGCCGGCCCGGTGGCGGGCGCACCACCTTCCGGGGCAGCATTGGCGGCAGCGGCGGCCGGCGTGGCGCCGCCACGGAAATCGGTGGCGTACCAGCCGGTTCCCTTGAGCTGGAACCCGGCGGCAGTAACTTGCTTCTTAAAACTTGGCTTGCCGCACGACAGGCACACTGTCAGTACCGGGTCGGACATCTTTTGCAAGACATCCTTGGCAAAACCGCATTCGTCGCAGCGGTAGGCGTAAATCGGCATCGAGAACTCCGCAAAAATCGTCAAAAAACCCTGAATTATAAAGCTTTTATCGCCGGCCTTGACTGGAATCGGAGAAAGCCCGCCGGCGGGTGCGACCGGCAATCCGGCGTCGCGGCCGACCGGTGTTGTTTTTCGTCCGGGCAAGTAAAAAAGTGTTTGCCCAGGATCAACTTCAATGATTAAATATCAGCCCTCAAGACAAGAAACAGAAATCGGCGCGATGTGCGTAACATCGCCGCACGACATACAAGAAGATGGCATTAAGGAGCCCGCCTGTGCGGGCTTTTTTTCGTCCCTACCGGCGCCGCCACACCATCCAGCGTTCCTTGCCATCAAACACGGCGATCGAGTCGCTCACCGCGGCGTCCTCGATGCACGCGAAGAACGGATCGAGCAAAACGTCCAGCGCCTCGCGCGCGATGCCGAACGGCGGCCCTTTCGCTTCATCATCGAAAAAAAAGAAGCCCGCCAGCAGACCACCGGGCGCCAGCAGGTCGGCCCAGCGCGCCGCCACGCGCGGCCACATGGTTTTTGGCAAGGCGCACAGGAAGGCGCGTTCGTAGACCAGGTCAAGCTGGCTGGCCGGCTGGTAGCCGAAAAAATCAGCCTGCACCACGTTGTCGGCCCACTGGCCCAGCCCGGCTTTCGCCTTGGCGACCGCGGCCGGGGAAAAATCGATCGCAACCGCGTCCCAGCCCTGCTCTGACAAAAACGCCAACTCGTAGGCGGCGCCGCAACCGGGGATCAAGGTCGCCAGAGGCGTCGCCGAGCCGGCGACAAAATCGCGCAATGCCTGCGGCACGCCGCCGCGATCCCACGGCGTAAAGCCGCGCTCGAAGCGCTCGTCCCAGAAACGCGGCGTAGAAGGATCGCGGGAGGCAAATTGTGCCATGTGAACGTAGTTGTTTATAGTTGCTTATGGTTGCTTATATTTACTTATAGCACCGGTTGAAACCGCAGGAAGAGCTGGAAGGCGCCCAGGCCGACCCCCAGCGCAACGGCAAAATACACGAAGAAACCGAGCATCCGGTTGGTGCGGCGCTGCTCGGCCACCAGCAGCTTGAGCAGTTCGGTGTCGGCGCCGTGCGGCCGCTGGGCGTTTTCCAGCGCGCGGTGGACCAGGCGTGGCAGCTGCGGCAGGATGTGACCGTAGCGCGGCGCCTCGGCCTTCAGGCGCTCGAACATGCCCTTGATGCCGATCTGTTCGCCCATCCAGCGCTCCAGGTACGGCTTGGCGGTCTTCCACAGGTCGAGGTTAGGGTCGAGCTGGCGCCCCAGCCCTTCGATATTGAGCAGCGTCTTTTGCAGCAGCACCAGTTGCGGCTGGACTTCGACGTTGAAGCGGCGCGAGGTCTGGAACAGGCGCAGCAGGATCTGGCCGAACGAAATATCTTTCAACGGGCGGTCGAAAATCGGCTCGCAGCAGGCGCGCACGGCCGACTCAAGTTCGTCAACGCGCGTGTCGGGCGGCGCCCAGCCCGATTCGATGTGAGCCTCGGCCACGCGCTTGTAATCGCGCTGGAAAAAGGCGAGGAAATTTTGCGACAAATAATCTTTGTCGAAATCGTTGAGGGTGCCGACGATGCCGAAGTCGAGCGCGATATAGCGGCCGAAGGTTGCCGGCGCGATCGAAACGAGGATGTTCCCCGGGTGCATGTCGGCATGAAAAAAGCCGTCGCGAAACACTTGCGTAAAGAAAATCTCAACGCCGTCGCTCGACAGTTTTTTCAGGTCGACGCCTTCGGCGGCCAGGCGCTCGATCTGCGACACCGGGATGCCGTGCATGCGTTCCATCACAATGACGCTGCTGGAACAAAAGTCCCAGTACATCTCGGGCACCATCAACAGATTCGAATTGGCAAAGTTGCGCCGCAGCTGGCTGGCGTTGGCCGCTTCGCGCATCAGGTCGAGCTCGTCGTGCAGGTATTTGTCGAATTCGGCGATGACCTCGCGCGGCTTCAGGCGCTTGCTGTCGGCCCACCAGCGTTCGGTCAGGCCGGCGGCGACGTGCATTAGCGCGACGTCCTCGTCGATCGACTTCTTCATGCCGGGGCGCAGTACCTTGACGGCGACTTCCTTGCCGTTTTTGAGCACCGCGAAGTGGACCTGGGCAATCGAGGCGGACGCCACCGGGTCGCGCTCGAAACTGGCGAACAACTGCTCCGGATGGGAGCCGAGCGAGCGGGTGATCTGCGCGATGGCCAGGTCCGAATCGAACGGCGGCACCCGGTCCTGCAGCCGCGCCAGCTCGTCGGCGATGTCGGGCGGCATCAGGTCGCGGCGGGTCGACAACACTTGGCCGAACTTGACGAAGATCGGGCCCAGTTCTTCAAGCGCCATGCGCAGGCGCTTGCCACGCGGGGCGGAAATGTCGCGCCAGAAAATGATTGTATTAATCAGCTTGGCGGTGCGCGGCACTTTCAGGCCGGAAATGGCGATTTCGTCGAGGCCGTACTTAGTGGCAACCCGCAAGATTTTGAGGAGGCGCAGGAAATTCAATATCATCAATGATCCACCGGGTTTCCAGGGTTATTGCCCGCCTGAGCGGGGGCAGTTTTCACGCCGGCGCCGCGCGCGAGCAGGCCTTGTTCCAGCCTGGCGATGCGTTTGGCGGCGCGCTCGACGTCGTCGCGCAAGCGGCAGACGTCGCTTGTCAACGCTTCCAGCATGGCTGGGCGGACCAGTACCGGTTGCTCGTCGAGGAAGTATTCGACCAGGTTCTCGCTCAGCTTGCGCTGGGTCGAGCGGGCTTGCTCGGCAACGTCGCGGGCGCCTTCGACGATGCGGCGGGCGACGATCGGCCCCGTCAGCTTTTCGAGGTCATGCTCGGCTTCCCAGCGCAAGGTCTTGCTCAGCTGCGAAATCGTGTTGGCGAACTCGGCGTCGCCTTCGATGGTCACGTAGGAAAACGCGCGGTCGCGGTTCTGCGCGATGAGCGGCAGGTCGGACAGCTTCATGCGGATCGTCACGTTGGCCGGCTGGCCGGGCTCGGCCGCGGCCAGCATGCCGTCACGCGTGACCTGCATGCGCACCGCCAGCACTGGGCTGCCGGCGTCGATGAATGCGACCTTGCCGGCGTGCAGCACGAGCACATCGCGCGCCCACGCTTCCTGCGCCAGCAAATGGTTGATCGCCGCAACGGCGGGCACGGCAAGGCGATTGTTCGGCATGGAGGGGCTCGGCATGGACATGGGCATGGGCATGGAGGTTACGCGCGTTAAAAAAACAAAACCGCCCGGTTTGAGCGGGCGGCTTCGATCTTACCAGTTCGCCGGGTGCAAACCGGGCACCTTGGTAAGTTTTATGGGCAAATTATTACAGCGAATAATTAAGCCAAGTAATTACGACAGCTGCTGGATACCGGCCAGCACCCAGCCAGTGCTGCCCGACACCGGCTTGGACATGTTCCACACTTCGGCGAACGGCTCGGCGGCGGCGTTCGGCGCCGGCTTGATCATGCCGGTGAACTTCACGCTGGCCAGATATTCGTTGCCGATGGTCTCGATACCGAGCAGTTCGCCGTCGATCGTGACGACGTCGGTAAAATCGGCATTGGCGCCGCGTTCCTGGATCTGCATCTTCAGCTCGGCGTAAATTTCCGGCGTGGTGAATTCGCGCAGGTCGTCGGTATCGGCCTTGTCCCAGGCCGCTTGCATGCGGATGAAGGACGACTTGGCGTGGCGCAGGAAAACGGCGCTGTCGAAGTCGGCCGGCACGCCCCACGGTGCAACTGGTGCAACTGGTGCGGCTGTTGCGGACACTGCCGGCGAATAATTCATGCTCGATCCAGGCTGTTGCATCGGCTCGAACGCGGCCGGCTTCATGCCTGAGCCGATGTCCGGCGTGTAGCCGGCAGGCGCCGGCGTCGCGTAGGATTTCAATCCCTCATTGGCCGGCGTATCCTTGCGGCGGAACATGCGGTAGATGAACAACCCGGCCAAGGCCAGCAGGGCGATCATCAGGATCGAGCTGATCATGCTCGCCATCGCGCCGCCCAGACCGAAGTGCGACAACATCGCGCCCAGGCCGAGGCCCAGCAGTGCGCCGCCGAGCATGCCTTTCCAGCGCGAAGCCGGCTTCGGCGCGAGCGCAGCGGGCGCCGCGGCAGTGGCTGCGGCAGGAGCGGCCGCCGGGCGTTGCATCGGTGCCGGTGCGGCCTGCTGTTGGGAGACCGCGGGCGACTGGCGGCCGATCGAGCGTTTGCCCCCCATCGGACGGGCGGTCGCTTCGGCGATCATCGACATGGCGGTCGCGGCGATCATCATGGTGGCCAAGAATTTTTTCATGGTAGTCATCCTAAAGTTTGATTCCAGTGTGGAGAGCGGCCACACCTGCCGTGAGGTTGTAATAGTCGACCCTTTCCAGGCCGGCGTCCTGCATCATGGTTTTCAGCGTTTCCTGGTCCGGATGCATGCGAATCGATTCTGCAAGGTAACGATAACTTTCAGCATCGCCGGCAATTTTCTGGCCCAGCCATGGCAGTACGGAAAAAGAATACACATCGTACGGCTTTTGCAGCGGCGCTGCCACTTTGGAAAATTCGAGCACCAGCAGTTTGCCGCCGGGTTTTAACACGCGGCGCATTTCCGCCAGCGCCTGGTCCTTGTGGGTCATGTTGCGCAAACCAAAAGCGACGCTGACCCGGTCAAAATAATTGTCCGGAAACGGTAGTTTTTCTGCATCACAGAGTAATGTTGGGGTAACAAGCCCGTTATTCAATAGGCGGTCGCGCCCCACGCGCAGCATCGATTCGTTGATGTCAGTGAGCCAGACTTCGCCGCTGGGACCGGCCTGCCGGGCGAACGCCTTCGACAGGTCGCCGGTGCCGCCGGCGATGTCGAGCACTTTGAAGCCAGGGCGTACGCCAGCCTTGGCGATCGTAAAAGTCTTCCAGAGGCGGTGCAGGCCGCCCGACATCAGGTCGTTCATGACGTCGTACTTGCTTGCCACCGAGTGAAAAACCTTGGCGACCTGGTGGACCTTCTCGTCCTCGGAGACAGTTTTATAGCCGAAATGGGTGGTGTTGGTCATCGTGTACCGCCGGTTGAATTGCTCGTATTATACAAGCGCCAACTGAGCGCGGGCGCATGGGACGCCCTTGATGTCTGGTGTTAGTGCTTGTGGCCGCAGCTGGGCGCCTTGGTCGGCGCGCCGGCGATGGCGGCGCCTGGCTCGCGCCCGCTGTCGCCAACAAAACCGGCGTTAGCCAGGCGCTGCAAATAATCCTGCCACAGCGCGGCCTGCTCGCTGCCGAGCTGGTACAGGTAGTCGAAGGTATACAAGCCCGTGTCGTGGCCGTCGGTAAAGGTCGGCTGGACGGCGTAGTTGCCGACCGGCTCGAGCGCGCTGATGCCGACGTTGCGCTTGCCAAGTTGCAGCACTTCCTGCCCGGCGCCGTGGCCGCGCACTTCGGCCGACGGCGAATACACGCGCAGGTATTCAAACGGCAGCGAGAACACGGCGCCGTCGTCGAACGTCATGTCGAGCACGCCGGACTTCTGGCGCACCGCCAGTTCGGTGGGGATCGGGTTGATAGTTAAGGACTTGGTCATTGTATTTTCATCCGGCGGACGATTTCCGCCCTTAAATTCGGTAACAGGGCGCGGCGCGCGGCGAGCACTGATGCTTCGGTCTGGCGCAATTTGTCGCCCCAGATCGGGTTGGGGAAATGTGCGTCGTCGGCGTAACGGGGAATCACGTGCCAGTGCAGATGCGGCACCACGTTGCCGAGGCTGGCGACATTGATTTTACCGGGGTCCATCACCGCACGCAGCGCCACTTCGACGTGCCATACCGCCTGGTTCAAGACCAGCCGGTCGGCAGGCGCCAAATCGCTCATCTCCTTGACGTGGGCGTGCCAGATGACCCGGCAGAAACCCGGATACGCAGGGTCGTCGACCAGGATCACCGCCAGCCGCGCGTCGCGGTAGACAGGTTCGATTGTTAAGGCGCACAGTTCGCACGCCACGGGATTCATACCAGTACCCGTTCGATCCCGCCGTTGTTAGCGCGCGCCACATATTCCGGCAGCCAGTTCTCGCCCAGCAGGTGCCGGGCGATTTCGATCACGATATAGTCGGCCGTGGTGCCTGCATCGTCGTTGTAGCGGGACAATCCTTGCAGGCACGATGGGCAGCTGGTGAGGATCTTGACTTCGCCCGTAAAGCCGTCTTCGCGCAGTTTGGCGGCGCCCTTCTCCATCTCGCCTTCCTTGCGGAAGCGCACCTGGGTCGCGATGTCGGGACGCGAAATGCCGAAGGTGCCGGACTCGCCGCAGCAGCGGTCGTTCTTCTCGATTTTTACGTTGTCGACGGTCGACACCAGCGCGTTGACGGTCTTGACCGAATCCTGCAACTTCATCGGATTGTGGCAGGGCTCGTGGTACATATAACGGGTGCCGTTGACGCCTTCGAGCTTGACGCCCTTCTCCAGCAGATATTCATGGATGTCCATGATGCGGCAGCCCGGGAAAATCTTGTCGAACTCGTAGGTTGCCAGCTGGTCGTAGCAGGTGCCGCACGACACCAGTACCGTCTTGATGTCGAGGTAGTTGAGCGTGTTGGCCATGCGGTGGAACAGCACGCGGTTGTCCGTCATCATCTTGTCGGCCTTGTCGTACTGGCCGGCGCCGCGCTGCGGATAGCCGCAGCACAGGTAGCCCGGCGGCAGCACGGTTTGCACGCCGACTTCCCACAGCATCGCCTGGGTTGCCAGGCCCACCTGCGAAAACAGGCGCTCCGAGCCGCAACCGGGGAAGTAGAACACCGCCTCGGTATCGGCGTTGGTCAACTTCGGATTGCGGATGATCGGGATGATCTTGTCGTCCTCGATGTCGAGCAGCGCGCGCGCCGTCTTCTTCGGCAGGTTGCCCGGCATCTTCTTGTTAATAAAATGGATCACCTGCTCGCGCACGGGCGGTTTGCCGGTGGTCGGCGGCGGCGCCTTGGCTTGCTTCTTGGCGAATTTTTTCAACAGCGTGTTGCCAAAGCGTTGGGCCTTGAAGCCGATCCCGGTCATCAGCATGCGGGTGGCGTTGATGGTGGTCGGGTCAGTGGCATTCAGAAAAAACATCGCCGCCGCGTTGACCGGTTTAAAACTTTTCTTGTCCATCTTGCGCAGCAGGTTGCGCATGTTCATCGAGACGTCGCCGAAATCGATGTTGACCGGGCACGGCGTGACGCACTTATGGCACACGGTGCAATGGTCGGCGACGTCTTCGAACTCTTCCCAGTGCTTGATCGAGACGCCGCGCCGGGTCTGCTCTTCGTACAGGAAGGCTTCGATCAGCGCCGAGGTGGCAAGGATCTTGTCGCGCGGCGAGTACAGCAGGTTGGCGCGCGGCACGTGGGTGGTGCATACAGGCTTACACTTGCCGCAGCGCAAGCAGTCCTTGATGCTGTTGGCAATTTCTCCGATATCGCTTTGCTGCATGATCAGCGACTCGTGGCCCATCAGCCCGAACGACGGCGTGTAGGCGTTGCGCAGGTCGGCGCCGAATTCCGGCAGGTTTAGCAGCTTGCCCTTGTTGAAGCGCCCTTCCGGGTCAATGCGCATCTTGTAGTCGCGAAATTCCGAGATTTCGTCTTCGGTGAGAAATTCGAGCTTGGTGATGCCGATACCGTGTTCGCCCGAGATGACGCCGTCGAGCGAACGGGCCAGCTTCATGATGCGCCCGACCGCCTGGTGGGCGTCCTGCAGCATGGCGTAATCGTCCGAATTGACCGGCAGGTTGGTGTGCACGTTGCCGTCGCCGGCGTGCATGTGCAGCGCGACGAATACGCGCGAGCGCAGCACTTTCGCGTGGATCGCCGTCAGTTCGTCGAGGATCAGTTTAAAAGCGGCGCCGCTGAAGACCTGGCGCAGCTGGGCGCGGATCTCGCGCTTCCACGAGATGCGCACGGTGCGGTCCTGCACCACGTCGAACACGGTGGCGTCGGGCTGCTCGCCCAAGCGCTCTTCGAACGCGGTATCGAGGTGCTGCAGGCCGAGCCGGTATAAATTTTCGGTGGCGCCAGCTAGCGGCAGGTCGAGCCCGGCCAGCAAGGCGCGCCAGCGCATTTGGGCTTCGGCCAGGATGTCGTCGGCCTGCTGCACCCGGTCGCCCAGCATTTCGCTCGCAGCGATCGACTCGCCGCTGGCGTCGTCGCTTTTGCCGACCTGCAGGTTGCCGGCGGCGAAAAACGCGCGCAGTTGTTCGACCAGCTGCAGCTTGTTTTTGATCGACAGCTCGATGTTGATGCGCTCGATGCCGTCGGTGTATTCGCCCATCCGGTTCAGGGGAATGACGACGTCTTCGTTGATTTTAAAGGCGTTGGTATGGCGGGCGATGGCGGCGGTGCGGGCGCGGTCGAGCCAGAATTTTTTGCGCGCTTCCGCGCTGACGGCGACAAACCCTTCGCCGACACGGGTATTGGCGATGCGTACCACTTCGGATGCCGCTTGCGCCACCGCGTTTTCGTCGTCGCCGACGATGTCGCCAAACAGCGCCATCTTCGGCAGTACCGCCCGTTTCGACTTGGTGGCGTAGCCGACCGCGCGCAGGTAGCGTTCATCGAGGTGTTCGAGGCCGGCCAGGCGCACGGTGGCAAACTGGGCACCGCCCTTGGCCGGCAGGGCGTCGAGGTAATCCTTGATTTCGACGATCGACGGAATGGCGTCGCGCGCCTGGCCGAAAAACTCGAGGCAGACGGTGCGCGCGTACTTCGGCATGCGGTGCAAAATCCAGCGCGCCGACGTGATCAAGCCGTCGCAGCCTTCTTTCTGGATGCCGGGCAGGCCCGAGAGAAATTTGTCGGTAACGTCCTTGCCGAGGCCTTCTTTCCTGAACTTGCGTCCTTCGATGGTCAGCATCTCGGTCTTGAACGGCGCGTCTTTCGCTTCACCGCGCACGTTCGGGTGGGTCCACTCCAACTTGAACGTCGCCGTCGGCGCGTCATGAATCTTGCCCAGGTTATGCCCGATGCGGGTGACGTCGAGCCAGTCGCCGTTCGGGTCGACCATCTTCCAGGAAGCCAGGTTGTCGAGCGCGGTGCCCCACAGCACCGCCTTCTTGCCGCCGGCGTTCATGGCGATGTTGCCGCCGATGCAGGACGCTTCGGCCGACGTCGGGTCGACCGCGAACACGAAGCCGGCCTTGTCGGCGGCGTCCGAGACGCGCTTGGTGACGACGCCGGCGCCCGAATAAATGGTCGCGTATTCACGCCCGAGACCTGGCAGCATCGTCATCTCGACGTTGCCCAGGTCGATCAGTTTTTCGGTGTTGATGACGGCCGACATCGGCGTCAAGGGAATGGCGCCGCCGGTGTAGCCGGTGCCGCCGCCGCGCGGAATGATGGTCAGCCCAAGTTCGATGCAGCCCTTGACCAGGCCCGCCATCTCGTCCTCGGTGTCGGGGGTCAGCACGACGAACGGATATTCGACGCGCCAGTCGGTGGCGTCGGTCACGTGCGAGACGCGCTTGATGCCGTCGAAGCGGATGTTGTGCTTGTCGGTGTAGCGGCCCAGCACGCGGGTCGCTTTCTTGCGCAGGTCGTAAGTGGCGCGAAATTCAAGGCCGAAATTGTCGACCGCCTTGCGTGCGGCCGCCAGCAGCAGTTCGACATTGACACTGCGCGCGCGCGCGGCATCAAGGCCGCGACCGTCCTTTGCATCGATGCCGTCCATGGCCAAGCGGCGCTTGTCGACTTCGGCAAGCCGGTGATGCAGCGCGTCGATCAGCTCCTGGCGCCGCTTCGGGTTGTCCAGCATGTCGTCTTGCAGGTAGGGGTTGCGCCGCACCACCCAGATATCGCCCAGCACTTCGTACAGCATGCGCGCCGACCGACCGGTCTGGCGCGCGCCGCGCAATTCGTCGAGCAGCTTCCACGACGATTCGCCAAGCAGGCGGATGACGATTTCGCGGTCGGAAAATGAGGTGTAGTTGTACGGAATTTCGCGTAGCCGCGTCGGGGTGGGGCCGTTCGGCGTTTCGGACAGCAGGGCGTGGAGTTGTACGGGGGCGTTCATTGATTGGCGACTGTCTTGGCTGACCCAGGGAGGAACCATTTTAGCTTATTGCGCTGCACCACGCCGCCACCGCCCTTGTTCCGCAATAGGGAGCCACTCCGCCCCGCCGCTGAAAGTTCAGTCTGGCGGGAAATTACCAAACAAAGCGCTTATTTCAGCAGGTACTTGTACTTGTAAATTTGAAAAGCTGCGATTTCGCCAAGTTAAGCGACCAGCTGGCCTAATTGCGTCCAAAAGCTGTCAGGCACATACAGCAACAGCGCTGTCATGCTGACGTAGCGGCCAAATTTGCCGATCGCCATGTAAGCGACGCTAGGCCAGAATGGCATGTGCAGCCAGCCGGCCATCGTGCACAGCGGGTCGCCGATGCCCGGCACCCACGACAGCAGCATGGTTTTCGGGCCGTAACGGGCCAGCCAGGTGAACCAGCGCGTCTGGCGCTCCCTGGCAAAAGCGACCTTGGCGCGGTAGCCCAAAAAATAGTCGAAGGCGCCGCCGAGCGTGTTGCCGAGGGTACCGACCAGGATCGCTGGCCAGAACAAGGCCTCGTTGGCCTTGACGACGGCAAACACGGCCGGCTCGGAGCCCAGCGGCACCAGGGTGGCGGAGATAAAACTGATGAAGAAGACCGAGGTCAGCCCGACTGCCGGGGCGGCAATGAGCTTGAGCAGCCAGATAACGAGGGATTCGATCATTCAATCAGGGACGCGATCATAGAACTAAGGATTAGAGCCTGGACTTTGAAGGTAGCGCGAGTCGTCCATTATAATGAAGGAAACCCCATGCCTCGAAACGATTCGCCGAGTCCGCCACCCGGACTGTGACATCGTACTGCACGCTTCGGTTACACGCCGATGAAATCAGTCCCGCAATCGTCAAGAAAATTCCGAATCTTCGGCCCAGAATATATTGCCTGCAGACTATGACCATCGACTACCTCAAGAAAATTCTTACTTCGCGTGTCTATGACGTCGCCACCGAAACGCCGCTCGAGCTGGCGCCCGACCTGTCGCGCCGCTTCGACAACCGCATCTATTTCAAGCGCGAAGACATGCAAAGCGTGTTCAGCTTCAAGCTGCGTGGCGCCTACAACAAGATGGCGAACCTGTCGCCGGCCCAACTCAAGCGCGGCGTGATCTGCGCTTCGGCCGGCAACCATGCGCAAGGCGTGGCCTTGTCGGCCGCCCGGCTCGGCTGCCGCGCGCTGGTGGTGATGCCGACCACCACGCCGCCAGTAAAAATCGACGCTGTCAAGGAGCGCGGCGGGCCGCACGTCGAGATCGTGCTGCATGGCGACTCGTACACCGACGCCTACAACCACGCCCTCACGCTGGAACAAGAGCAGAAGCTCACGTTCGTGCACCCGTTCGACGACCCGGACGTGATCGCCGGTCAGGGCACCATCGGCATGGAAATCCTGCGCCAGCATTCCGGCCCGATCCACGCGATTTTCGTCGCCGTCGGCGGCGGCGGGCTGATCGCCGGTATCGGCGCCTACGTCAAGCAGATTCGCCCGGACATCAAGATCATCGGCGTGCAAACGCTCGATTCGGATGCGATGGCGCGCAGCCTGAAGGCGGGCCATCGCGTCACCCTGTTAGATGTCGGCCTGTTCTCCGACGGCACCGCGGTGCGCCTGGTCGGCGAAGAAACGTTTCGCATCGCCAAGGAGGTGGTCGACGAGATCATCATCGTCGACACCGACGCCATCTGCGCGGCGATCAAGGACGTGTTCCAGGATACCCGCAGCATTCTCGAGCCGGCCGGGGCGCTGGCGATCGCCGGCGCCAAGGCGTACGTCGAGCGTTCCGCGTTGACCAAAAATCCGGTGCGCAACGAGAGTTTGGTCGCCGTCGCCTGCGGCGCCAACATGAACTTCGACCGCTTGCGCTTCGTTGCCGAGCGCGCCGAGCTGGGCGAATCGCGCGAAGCGGTGTTCGCCGTGACGATTCCCGAGCAGCGCGGCAGCTTCAAGCGCTTTTGCCAGTTGATCGGCCCGCGCAATGTGACTGAATTTAACTACCGCGTCAGCGACGAGCGCGAAGCGCATGTGTTCGTCGGCATCCAGATTGCAAACCGCGGCGAGTCCGGCGTGCTGGCGCGCTCGTTCGAACAGCTCGACTTCAAAACGCTCGACCTGACGCACGACGAGCTGGCCAAACTGCACATCCGTCACCTGGTCGGCGGCAAGAGCGCGCTGGCGCAAGACGAGCTGCTGTATCGTTTCGAATTCCCCGAGCGGCCGGGCGCGCTGATGCGCTTCCTCGACAGCATGGCGCCGAACTGGAATATTTCGCTGTTTCATTACCGCAACCAGGGCGGCGACGTCGGCCGCATCCTGGTTGGCCTGCAGGTGCCGCCCGGCGAGATGGACGAGTTCCGCCTGTTTCTCACCACGATCGGCTACCGGCACTGGGATGAAAGCGCGAACCCGGTGTACAAGCTGTTTTTGGGATAAGCGCGAGGGGTCTGACGGGGACGCCTGGTCCCCGGTTCGCGGACGCTGACTTTACACCCCGGGGTAGACCTCCAACGAAACAACGTGGGTCTGCTCCATCGACCGCTTTTTTGAAATAATCGATGACAACCACCGCTGACCAATCCCCACTGGGGAAAACCTCCGCCTACCAAACCCAATACGCGCCGGAGCTGCTGTTCCCGATCCCGCGCCAGGGCAAGCGCGACGAGCTGCAACTGACCAACACGCTGCCGTTTTTCGGCGTCGATATCTGGAACGCTTACGAATTATCGTGGCTGAACATGCGCGGCAAGCCGCAGGTGGCGATCGCGACCATCATGGCGCCGGCCGATTCGCCCAACATCATCGAGTCGAAGTCGTTCAAGCTGTACCTCAATTCGTTCAACCAGACCCGCCTGGCCAACGACGAGGCGTTGCTGTCGCTGCTGCGCGAAGACTTGTCGAACGGCTTCGGCGCGCCGGTGCAGGTCGCGCTGACCTTGCAGCAAAATTTCTCCACGCTCAAGATGGGCGAGCTCGACGGCCTGCTGCTGGACCGCCTCGACCTCGACGTCGACCTGTACACGCCATCGCCGGCGCTGCTGTCGGCCAGCGTCGACGCGGCGCCGGTCGAGGAAAAGCTGGTGTCGCATTTGCTCAAGTCAAATTGCCTGGTCACCGGCCAGCCGGACTGGGCCAGCGTACAGATTCATTATGTCGGCCCGCAGATCGACCAGGAAGGCCTGCTGCGCTACCTGATCGGATTTCGCGAACACAACGAATTCCACGAGCAATGTGTTGAACGCATCTTCGTCGACATCCTGCGCCAGTGTACACCGCAAAAGCTGGCGGTCTACGCCCGCTACACCCGCCGCGGCGGGCTCGACATCAATCCCTGGCGCACCAACTTCACCAGCGCCCGCCCGCCCAACGTGCGCAATGCCCGTCAATAGACGGTTGATAATTGTTTGATAATACACAACGCTTCCCTGCGCGACCGTTGACGCCTTGACCACCTTGGTATAGCGTTAAATATGGATGCGGACGGCAAGGTCAAGCCTGCAGTATGAGAATTCGAATCACAAGGCGCAAAAACAGGCCTATAATTCTGGCTCGCAAGCACCTTTGTGCGTCGCACCATTGATCCGTGTTATGACAAACCTGAGCAAAATCTTATCTCTCGAGAACGTATTGCTAGACCTGGAAGTTTCCAGCAAAAAGCGGGCCTTTGAGCAGGCGGGCTTGATTTTCGAGAACAATTGCGGCATTGCCCGTTCGACAGTGTCGGACAACCTGTTCGCGCGCGAGCGACTCGGCTCAACCGGGCTGGGCCATGGCGTCGCCGTGCCGCACGGCCGCATCAAGGGCAGCAAGAGCCTCAAGTCGCCGCTGGCCGCCTTCGTGCGGCTGGCCGAACCAATCCCGTTCGAGTCGCCCGACGGCTTGCCCGTCAACCTGCTGTTTTTCCTGCTCATTCCCGACCACGTCACCCAGCAGCACCTCGAGATCCTGTCCGAGATCGCCGAAATGTTTTCCGATGACGCTTTCCGCACCGCGCTGGCGACCGATCCGGAACCGAAATCGGTGCATTCGCGCATCATCAATTGGCAACCAAGCCTGCAAGCCATGGGTTAAACTTCTCGGTGCCGGGCGCCAAGCCGCCCTCACCTTCCAGAAGACCTGTTCAATGCTGCAAACACCGCTGACGATTCAACGGCTGTATGACGATAACCGCGAAAGCCTCCAGCTCGGCTGGTTTGCCGGCTTCCCCGGCGGCGAACGACTCATCTCGGGCGACGTCGCTTCCGCCGCCGACCAGGTCGGCCACTTGAACCTGATCCACCCCGGCCGCATCCAGGTCTTCGGGCACCAGGAACTGACGTATTACCACCGCCTGAGATCGAGTTCGCGCAGCCACGTCATCGGCGAACTGATCGCCGGCGGGCCGCCGGCGCTGATCATCGCGCAAGGCCTCGAAACCCCGCCCGACATCCTCGCCATTTGCGACGAACAGAATATCCCGCTGTTTTCCACGCCCTTGCCGGCGGCGCAGGTGATCGACTACCTGCGCGTGTATTTGTCGAAAAAGCTGGCGCAGCGCATCATCATGCATGGCGTGTTCATGGACGTGCTGGGCGTGGGCGTGCTGATCACGGGCGATTCGGGCCTCGGCAAGAGCGAGCTCGGCCTGGAGCTGATTTCGCGCAGCCATGGCCTGGTGGCCGACGACGCGGTCGAGTTTTCACGCATCGCGCCGAACATGATCGAAGGACGCTGCCCGGCGCTGCTGCAAAACCTGCTCGAAGTGCGCGGGCTTGGCCTGCTCGACATCAAGGCGATTTTCGGCGAAACCGCGGTGCGCCGCAAGATGCGCCTCAAATTGATCGTCCACCTGGTGCGCCGCAGCGCGCTCGAGGAAGAAGTCGAGCGCCTGCCGTTCCTGTTCCCCACCGAAGACGTGCTCGGGCTGCCGGTGCGCAAAGCGGTGATCCCGGTGGCGGCAGGGCGCAACATTGCGGTGCTGCTCGAGGCCGCCGTGCGCAACACCATCTTGCAGTTGAGGGGAATCGATACCTTGCAAGAGTTCATGGAGCGCCAACGTCAGGCCATGAGCGGCGACTAAAGAAGACTCGGCGGCACTATCCCGCAAAACCCCCACTCCACCCAACCTGCGCATGTTGCGGTATCATCAAGCCATGCGCATTGTTTTGATCACTGGTATTTCCGGCTCCGGCAAGTCCGTCGCCCTCAACGTCCTTGAAGACGCCGGCTACTATTGCGTCGACAACCTGCCGCCGGCCCTGCTGCCCGACCTGGTACGCACCGTCAGCGAAGAAGGCACCAAGTGCCTGGCGGTCGCGGTTGACGCGCGCAGCGCCGAATCGCTGGTCGGCCTGCCGGCCACCACGCGCATGCTCAAAGCGCAAGGCCACGACATCAAGGTCATGTTCCTGACCTCGAACACGCATTCGCTGGTGGCACGTTTCTCGGAAACGCGGCGCAGCCATCCGCTGTCGCACCAGTTGCGTCCCGACGAAAATCCGTCCTCGCGCCGCACCTTGATCGAATGCATCCAGGAAGAGCGCGAGCGGCTGTCGGCGATCGAGCAGCTCGGGCTGGTGATCGACACTTCCGGCCTGTCGGCCAACAAGCTGCGCGCATGGATCAAGGAAGTGATCGAGATCGAACGCGCGCCGCTGACGCTGTTTTTCGAATCGTTCGCGTTTAAACTCGGCGTGCCGCTCGACGCCGATTTCGTGTTCGACGTGCGGGCCCTGCCGAATCCTTATTACGACGTCACCTTGCGCCCGCTGACCGGCATGGACGGGCCGGTCATCGATTTTCTCGACGCCCAGCCGCACGCGGTGGAGCTGCTCGAGGACATACGCGCGTTCATCGAAAAGTGGCTGCCATCGTTCAAGACCGATAATCGCAGCTACCTCACCGTCGCCCTCGGCTGCACCGGCGGGCAGCATCGTTCGGTCTACATGGCCGAACGCCTGGCGGCCTACTTCAGCCCGACCGAACGGGTGGTGCTGCGGCACCGCGAACAGGCGCGCCGCGAACGCGATTAAAGGTATTTAAAGGTCGCGCAGCGGGTGCGCGCGGACAGGCCACGGCGAGGCGAAAAACTGCGCCACCATGGCGTCCGTCACCTGCGCCAGGGTCGGCGGATTCCACTTCGGCAGGTTGTCCTTGTCGATCACCAGCGCGCGAATGCCTTCGAGGACTTCACCATGCTCGAAATTGCGCCGCACCAGGATGCGCTCGAGGCGCAGGCAGTCGGCCAGGTCCATCGTCGCGCCGCGTTGCAACAGCTCGAACGTCACCCGCAGCAGCAGCGGTGAGCGTTTCTTCATCGCCGCCAGCGCCTTCTGGGCAAACTCGCCCGGATCAAGCGCCAGCGAAGCGATGATCGCTTCGACGCTCGATGCGCCAAAATGGCGGTCGATCGATGCGCGCTCGGTGAGTAACGTGGCCGGCCCCGCATCGCCGGCGAAGGGCGCTGCGAATTGCGTGATCGCCGCGCGCAACCGGGCGCCCGGCGTGGTCTCGATCAGCGCTGTCAGCGCCGCCATCTGCGCCTGCGGCACGAAGGTGTCGGCCAGGCCCGCATAGAGCGCGTCGGCGGCGCGGATGTTCAGGCCCGTGAGGCCGAGATAGTAACCCAGCTTGCCCGGCGCGCGCGCCAGAAAATAACTGCCGCCGACGTCGGGAAACAAGCCGATGTTCACTTCCGGCATCGCCATCTTGGTACCGTCGGTCACCACGCGCAGGCCGGTGTCGGGGCCGGCTTCCGAGATGCCGAGCCCGCCGCCCATCACCACGCCGTCCATCAGCGCGACGTACGGCTTCGGATAAAAGTGGATCAGGTAATTGAGGCGGTATTCTTCGGTGAAAAAATCTTCCAGCGAGGCGCTGCCGCCGGTGGTGGGCAAGGTGCCGACGTCGTAAAAATATCGGATGTCGCCGCCAGCGCACAAGGCTTTGTCGGTGCTGCTGCGCAGCACGACGGCGTCGATGCCGGCGTCGTCGCGCCAGGCCAGCAGCACGTCGGTCAGCGCCCGGATCATGTCAAGCGACAGCGAATTGAGCGTGCGCGGACGGTCGAGGGTGATGATGCCGGTGCGGTTGGCAAGCGTGGTCTTGACGAAGTCGGTCATGGGTTGGTGGCCAGAATTAAAAAAGGTATTTTAGCGCACCACGATAGCGCACCCAACAAAAAGGGCGCCATGGGCGCCCTCGATGGGTAATGGCTATGCCGGCCTACGCGGGGGCGGGAGTATCGGCTTCAAGCAGGTGCTTGATGGCCTGATGATTATGGTCCTGCACTTGGGATTTGTATTTCACGACCTGGCGGTCGAGCTTGTCGATCAGGGAATCGATGGCTGCATACAGGTCGTGCGACAGGCTGGCTACATTGACGGTTTTGCCCGGCAGGCGCACATTGATTTCGGCCTTTTGCCTTTTTTCTTTTTCAGTGAGATTGTCGACGGTGAGGATCACGGCGATGTCGATCACTTGATCGAAATGTCGCTTCACTCGCTCCAGTTTGCTCTGTACGTATTCACGGATGGCTGGGGTCACTTCAAGATGATGTCCACTGATTGTGAGATTCATACACACTCCTTTGATGATTGCGCTTCCTGTTCATGCGTTCATAAGCGCAGAGGAACGTCGTAAATATTGATCTACAAACTTTTTCGCAAGGTGACTGGCGGTATCTTGAGCGCCTCGCGGTACTTGGCGACCGTGCGCCGCGCGATGACCATTCCCTGTTCACCCAACATGTCTGCGATCTTACTGTCTGATAAAGGGTTTTTGGGGTCTTCAGCTCCTGTCAATTGCACGATCAGTGCCCGTATCGCCGTCGAGGATGCTTCTCCTCCTGCTTCGGTGGCGACATGGCTTCCAAAAAAATACTTCAGCTCATACATACCATGCGGCGTCAGCATGTACTTCTGGGTCGTAACACGTGAAATAGTGCTCTCGTGTAAACCTAGTGTATCAGCTATTTCGCGCAACACAAGGGGACGCATGGCAACGGCGCCGTGCGAGAAAAAATTGCGTTGACGCTCAACAATCGCCTGCGCCACGCGCAGGATCGTGTCGAAGCGCTGGCGCATGTTCTTGATCAGCCACTTCGCTTCCTGCAACTGGGCGCCCATCTGGCCCTCGCCCTTGCCCTGCTTGAGCAGGTTGGCGTACATGCTGTTGACGCGCAGGCGCGGCATGACGTCGTTGTTGAGCGTTACCATCCAGCCGTTCTTGGACTTGCGCACGATCACGTCCGGCACCACGTAATCGGACGACCCGGCAGCGAACGCGGCGCCCGGATGCGGATTGCACTGGCGGATCACGCACTGCGCTTCGCGCAGGTCTTCATCGTCGCAATCGAAGGCTTTTTTCAGCTTGTTGAATTCGCGCTGGGCAAACCAGGCCAGGTGGTTGGAAACGATCTGCAGCGCCAGGCGCCGCGTTACCATCGGCACACCCGGCATGGCGCGGATCTGCAGCGCCAGGCATTCGGCCGCGCTGCGCGCACCGACGCCGACCGGATCAAAACTTTGCAGCAGCGACAAAGCGGTTTTCAGTTCGTCGAAATCGAGTTCGAGTTCGGGCGGCAGGCGCGCGAGGATGTCGTCGAGCGACTCGGTGAGGTAGCCATTGTCGTCGAGCGCGTCGATCATCAGTTCGACCAGCGCACGGTCGCGCGGCTCGAGCACGGCGAGCCGCATCTGCTCCATCAAGTGGTCGCGCAGGCTGATCGCGCCGGCCTCGAGCTGTGGGCGCGAATCCTCGTCGTCGCTGTTCTTGTTGCGCGCCGCCTCGCCCCAGTCGTCGTCATTGCCGCCGCTTTCAGGCGCCGCGCTGTCGCCCTCGCCGCCCTCGGCGGCCGGCGCCTCGGCCGGCGGCGCTTCCTGCGCCCCCGGCTCGGGCGCCGCCTCGCCCTGCGCGGTGCTGCTGCCAATGGCGCCATCGGCCAGCAGACGCACCGAATTGTCGAGCGGATCGTCGAGCCGCTCGAGCAGCGGATTGTCGGACAACAGCTGTTCGAGTTCCTGGTGCAGCTCGAGCGTGGACAACTGCAGCAAGCGGATCGATTGCTGGAGTTGCGGCGTGAGCGCAAGGTGTTGCGAAGTCCGTAGTTGCAGTGACTGTTTCATGGCCTACATTCGGAAGTGTTCGCCCAGATAAACGCGCCGGACCGATTCGTCGGCGATGATGTCGTCGGGCCGGCCCGAAGCGAGCACCGCGCCCTGATTGATAATATAGGCGCGGTCGCAGATACCGAGCGTTTCGCGCACGTTATGGTCGGTAATGAGCACGCCGATGCCGCGCTCTTTCAAAAAGCGCACGATGCGCTGGATCTCGATGACGGCGATCGGGTCGACCCCGGCAAACGGCTCATCGAGCAGCACGAAGCGCGGATTGGTCGCCAGCGCGCGCGCGATCTCGACCCTGCGCCGCTCACCGCCCGACAGCGACAGCGCCTGGTTCTCGCGCAGTTTTTCGATCTGCAGGTCGGCCAGCAACGTGTCGAGGCGCTCGTTGATCTGGTCCTTTGTCAGCGCACGGCCGTCGATCCTCTGCAGTTCCAGCACGGCGCGGATGTTGTCCTCCACCGTCAGCTTGCGAAACACCGAAGCCTCCTGCGGCAGGTAGGACAGGCCGAGCGCGGCGCGCCGGTGGATCGGCAGGCTGGAGATGTCGACGCCGTTGATGTCGATCGAGCCGGCGTCGGATGGCACCAGGCCGACGATCATGTAGAACGAGGTGGTCTTGCCGGCGCCGTTGGGCCCGAGCAGGCCGACTACCTCGCCGCAGGCGACCTGCAGCGAGACGTCGCGCACCACCAGGCGCTTGCCATAACTTTTTTGCAGGCCGCGTACGATCAGCATGCTGCCGCCGTTTTTTGCTTCCATTATGGTTTTCCTGCCGCCGGCGCCGCGGGAGCCGCCGACCGATGCGGCGCGATGATCAGCGTGCTGCGTGCCTTGCCAACCTTGTTTTCGCCGCTGATGTCATTGCGCGAGACCAGCCGCTCGGTCCGGCTGTCGTAGGAGACGAATTCCGCGTCCAGTGCTTCGGTAACCTTGGCGCCTTCGAGCTGCTTGACCCTGGCTGTGCCGAACAGCTTCACGATCTGGCTTTTGTCGTCATATTCGATACGCTGCGCCTGGCCATCGATCCACAGGTCGCCACCGTCGCGTTTCTGGCGGAACGTCGCCAACTTGCCTGGCGCGCCGGTCAAGGTCACCATCATGTAGCCCTCGGGCGTCTCCTTGACGACCGCCTTGTCGGAAGTAAGCAGCATGGTGCCGCGTTCGACCGTCACGTTACCGGTCAGGATGCGCGTCAGCGTGACCTGATCGGCATCGATCGAGACGGCGTTGATGATGGCGTTTTTGCTGGCGTCGGCCCGCTCCGCCGAGGCCATCGCCGCCAGCAGAGCCAGCGCTGCGCCAATTACGATTCTGTTCATTTTTTATCCCTGTTGTGCCAACGCGACTAGCGCGGCTTTGGCGGAAATACAATCTGTCCGCTCTTTGAAAAATGCACTGTTTGGGCGGCGTTATCGGCTTGCATGCCGACACCGCTGATGCTGGTATCACCCAGCGTCATGACCACTGCCTGGCTTGAGGTCATCCTGTCCTCATCCGGGAACACGGTCAGTTGTTCGGTCTTGATCGTCATGCGTTTTGCGGTCGGCGAAGCGGCGCGCTCGATGTCGACCCGTCCCATCAGGTCCACCACGTTGTTGGTATGGTCGACGCGCCCGCGCTCGGCATTCATCGTCATCGGCTGCTGCACCGGCGACAGGTTTTGCACCACCGGCTTGTCGACGTCGGAAATGTCGCCTTCCGGCCGGTGGGTCAGCTTGTCGCCCGAAACGATGTAGCGCGGCTTGCCTTCGGGCGTCATGCGTACGAAGCTGAAATTTTCGACAATGTAGTCGGGCTCCGTCTTGGGCACATCGACGCCGCGCGCAAAATCGCCGCGGTTGATCACCTGGACCAGCCAGAAGCTGGCCAGCGCAACCACCGCGCCGGCGATCAGGACGACTCCCGAGCGCCAGCGGTGCGCGCTCCGCCTGTGGATTGCAAACTTCATGGTCTACGCAAAATACGGCGCCAGCGCCGCATCGTAATTGCCCTGCGCCCGCATAATCATGTCGCACACCTCGCGCACCGCGCCACGCCCGCCGCTGTTTTCGGTGACGTAATGCGCGTGGGACCGCACCTCGAGGTGCCCGCCAGGCACCGTCACGGCGAAACCGACCTGGCGCAGCAGCGGCAGGTCGATGACGTCGTCGCCGATGTAGCCGCATTGTTCCGCGCTGGCGCTGGTGCTTGCCAACAGGTCGGCAAAGGCGATCCGCTTGTCGTGGGTGCCCTGGTAGACGTGTTTAATTTTCAGGTCGGCCGCGCGCCGCACCACCACCGGCGACTTGCGCGCGCTGATGATGGCCACCGCGACGCCGGTCTTTTGCAGCAGTTCGATGCCCAGGCCGTCGAGCACATTGAACGTCTTGGTCACTTCGCCGTCGGCGCCATAGGTCAGGCTGCCGTCGGTCAGCACGCCGTCGACGTCGAGGATCAGCAGCCTGACGGCGGCGGCGCGGCGCAGGTACCCAAGCTGCGCATTTGCTTTTAAGCCCTCAGTCATCAGATCACCTTCGCGCGCGTCAGGTCGTGGATGTGGAGCGCGCCCACCAGCTTGTCGTCGCCATCGACCACCAGCATCTGGTTGATACGGAATTGCTCCATGACGGCGACCGCGTCGACCGCCAGCCGGTCCGGCTGGATGCGGCGCGGATCGGCGTGCATGACGTCGCGGATGACGACCTTGGTGAAGTCCCGCACCTGCTCGATCAGGCGCCGCAGGTCGCCGTCAGTGAACACGCCGACCGGGCGGCCTTCGAGATCGACGATGGCGGTCATGCCCATGCCCTTGCGGGTGATTTCGAGCAGCGCTTGCGCCAGGGTGGCGTCGGCGCCGACCTTCGGCACCGCCTCGCCGCTGCGCATGACGTCGAACACGTGCGTCAGCAGGCGCCGTCCCAGCGCGCCGCCCGGATGCGAGCGAGCAAAATCTTCTTCCTTGAAGCCGCGCGCGTCCAGCAATGCCACGGCCAATGCATCCCCCAGCGCCAGCGTGACGGTGGTGCTGGCGGTCGGCGCCAGGTTCAGCGGACAGGCTTCCTTGGCCACCGAGACGTCGAGGTGGACGTCGGCCAGCAGCGCCAGGCTCGAACCGGGCTTGCCGGTCATGGCGATCAGCGGCGCGCCCATGCGCTTGACGATCGGCAGGATCGACATTAATTCAGCCGTCTCGCCGGAATTGGAAATGGCGATGAAGGCGTCCTGCGCGGTCACCATGCCCAGGTCGCCGTGGGCCGCTTCGGCCGGATGCACGAACATCGCCGGCGTGCCGGTCGAGGACAGCGTGGCGGCGATCTTGCGCGCGATGTGGCCGGACTTGCCGATGCCCGATACCACCACGCGGCCAGTGCAGGCAAGCAGCAAGCCGACTGCATGGCCGACGCTGTCGTCGCTGGCCAGGCGGTCGTGCAGCGCGCGGATGGCGTCGGCCTCGATTTCGAGCGTTTCGCGCGCAAGCAGCATGGAACGCCGGGTCAGGTTTTCGTCAAAAGCTTTCAACATTGTTTTTTCATGGGTTACACTCATTGTCGGAAGTATAAACGAATTGAGAAAGCAAAAAACTTGCCAGACATAGTAGACCACATTTTCGCCGTTATGGCAGATCGCCGCCCATGCTTTCAGGACTAGAACTTACTTTGCTGTTATTGGGCAGCGCCGTGCTGGGAGTGGTCGCTTTCCGCATGCTGCACCTGCCGCCGATGCTCGGCTACCTGGCCGTCGGCATCCTGATCGGGCCGCATGCGCTGGGGCTGGCCGAAAACGACGCCACCACCCACGCGCTGGCCGAATTCGGCGTGGTGTTCCTGATGTTTTCGATCGGCCTGGAGTTTTCGCTGTCGCAGCTCATGGCGATGCGGCGCGTCGTGTTTGGCCTCGGCATGGCGCAGGTGCTGCTCACCATTGTTGCCACCATGCTGTTCGGCTGGCTGATCGCGACCCAGCTTCCCGCTTTCGTGCGTATCAGCTGGCAGGGCGCCTTCGCGCTGGGCGGCGCGCTGGCGATGTCGTCGACCGCGATCGTCTCGAAGATGCTGACCGAGCGGCTCGAACTGGAAAGCCCGCACGGGCGCAAGATCATCGGCATTTTGCTGTTCCAGGACCTGGCGGTGGTGCCGCTGCTGATCCTGATCCCCGCGCTCGGCAAGAACCCGGAGCAGCTGGTGCCGACGCTGGCCTGGGCCGGCCTGAAGGCGGTCGTCGTACTGGTGCTGCTGCTGTTTTTCGGCCAGAAGCTGATGCGCAAGTGGTTCACGCTGGTGGTCAAGCGCCGTTCGCAGGAACTGTTCATGCTGAACCTGCTCATGATCACCCTGGGGGCAGCGTGGATCACGGAAAAAGCCGGCCTGTCGATGGCGCTGGGCGCCTTTGTCGCCGGCATGCTCGTTTCCGAGACCCAGTACAAGCACCAGGTGGAAGAAGACATCAAGCCGTTTCGCGACGTGCTGCTCGGGCTGTTTTTCATCACCGTCGGCATGCTGCTCAACGTCGCCCTGGTGATCGAGCACTGGCCCATCGTGCTGATCCTCCTGGTAGGCCCGGTGCTGCTCAAGTTCGCACTGATCGCGCTGCTGGCCAAGCTGTTCGGATCGTCCGACGGCGTCGCCATGCGCACTGGCCTGGCGCTGGCGCAAGCAGGCGAATTCGGCTTCGTGCTGCTGAACCTGACCGCCGGCGCGGCATTGATCGACCCGTTCATCATCCAGCTGGTGCTGGCGTCGATGGTGCTGTCGATGCTGGCGGCGCCACTCATTATCGCCAAGTCCGACCAGATCGTCATGAAGGTCGCCACCAACGAGTGGATGATGCAGTCGTTGCAGCTGACCCAACTTGCCAGCCGCACGATGGCGCTGCAAAAGCACGTGATCGTGGCCGGCTTCGGGCGCAGCGGGCAAAGCCTGGCGACCCTGCTCAGCGAGGAGAAGGTGGCCTACCAGGCGCTCGACCTCGATCCCGAGCGGGTGCAGGAAGCGCAGGCGGCCGGCGCCAACGTCGCCTACGGCGACGCGGCGCGGCGCGAAAGCCTGGTCGCTGCCGGCATCTATCGCGCCAGCGCGCTGGTGATCACCTATGCCGACACGCAGTCGGCGCTGAAGGTGCTTGGCCTGGTGCACGAGATGGCGCCGGCCTTGCCGGTGATCGTGCGCAGCTATGACGATACCGACCTCGACCTGCTCAGGCAAGCCGGCGCCGCCGAAGTGGTGCCGGAAGCGCTGGAGGGCAGCCTGATGCTCGCTTCGCACGCGCTGGTGATGATGGGGGTGCCGCTGCGGCGCGTGGTGCACCGGGTGCAGAGCGCGCGCGACGAACGCTACGCCTCGCTGCGCGGCTACTTCCACGGCGCCAGCGACGCCGCCGACGATCCCGAGCACCTGTACGTACGGCTGCACTCGGTGATTTTGCGCGACGACGCCGGCGCGGTCGGCAAGCGCATCGACCAGCTCGAACTGGGCGAGGTCGGCGCCGAAGTGACGACCATCCGGCGCGGCAAGCAGCGGCTCGACGTCACGGCGCACACGCTGTTGACGGCCGGCGACGTGGTGGTGCTGCGCGGCTCGGCCGACGCCGTCACCCGCGCCGAGGGACGGCTGCTGCAATAGCGGCGATCACTCGTCGAAGCTGACCACCCGGTTGCGGCCGTTTTCCTTGGCCTGATACAGCGCGTTGTCGGCCTGGGCGACGAGCTGCTGGGCGACGCCTTCGATGGCATGGTCGCGCTCGAAGTCATCCAAAGTGGCGACGCCGATCGACACCGAGACGGGCAAGCGCTCGCCGCTCGACAGTTCGAACGGCGCGCCGTCGATGCTGGCGCGGATGCGCTGGGCGACGATCGTCGCGCTCTCCAGGTCGGCATCGATGAGCAGGACGACGAATTCTTCGCCGCCGAAGCGCCCCAGCGCGTCCGACAGGCGCAGTTCGGCCTTGATGCGCGATGCGACCTCGCGCAGCACTTCGTCGCCGCCCGGGTGTCCGAAATTGTCGTTGACGGCCTTGAAATGATCGATGTCGATGTACATGCAAGAGATCCGATAGGCCTGGCGCCGCGCCCGCCCGATTTCCTCCAGCAGCCGGCGGTCGATGTAGCGCCGGTTGTAGACGCCGGTCAGCGAATCGGTCAGGCCGATATACTTGAGCATCTCGTTGCTGATGACGTTTTCCAGGCAGATCGCAATGATCGAGGCCATGTGTTCGATGAAGTCGGTCCCCAGCGCCGGCGTAAAGCGGCTCGCATTGACGCTGCCCAGATTGAGGCTGCCGATGATGCGCTTGTTGCGCAGCAGCGGCACCAGCGCGATGCTTTGCAGCCCGGCCGGCGGCTGCGGGAACATCGCCTGGTGCAAGGTCGGCACGTACGGCCCGAGCAGCGGCTTGGACGGCGCCGTCAACAGCGCCCGGCGCGAGGGCACGAAGCCGAACGCGCTGTCGCTGGCGACGAACACCAATTGCGGAAAATCGTCGAAGTCGACGCCCAGCTTGACCATCACGCCGTGGATGTCGGCGTCCGGATCGACCAGACACAAGGTGGCGATATCGAGGTCGGAGATCGCCGGCAGCGTGCGGAAAATCGTGTCGATCAGCTCGGGGAAGGTGGCGGCGCCGACGATCTCCAGGTCGAACGCCTGGTGCCGGCACATGATGTCATGATTGCGTTCGGCCTGCTCGAGCAGGTAAGCCATACGCGCGCGCAGGGACTCGTTTTCGGCTTCAAGTTCACGCGGCGAGGCGCCCTGCTCAGACATAACGCTCCTGACTCGATCGGTTTGGCGCGGAAATTCCCGCAATGTTTGCAACTGCTGTCACCTTACGCGATCTTTCCGATGTTGCACATAGTTGCTTGTCAAAATGCCAGCGTCGCCACGACGTCCTGGCCGACAAACAGCCGCTCGCCGGCGCCCGCTTGCGCGATGCAGTTCATGCCGAAGCAGACAGCATCATCGAGTTGCGGCTTGCGGCGGTAAGCCTGCAGGATGTCGAGCGGGTCAAGCCCCGGCACCCCGGTGGCCTGGTCGATTCGTGGAATCGGGCAGCGCGGACACGGCTTGACCGGTTTGATGCGCGCGGCGCCAAGCGCGAAGGTGTCGACGTAATCCTCCTCGAAGGCGCTAAGGCCCTCGATCACCAGATTGGGCCGGAAACGGTCCATTGGCAGCGCGGGGCGGCCGCAAGAACGCAGCTTGTCGTTGAGGTCTTCGAGCGAGGCGGCGCCGATCACGAGTAGCGGATAGCCGTCGGCGAACCGGGTCGGCTGCGGCACGCCGCCGGTCCAGCTGCCGCCGGTTGCGCGCACGGCCGCCGCGCCGAAACGCATCAGCCGGCAGCGCGCGCCGAGCACGCAGGAGAACCAGGCAGCGGCGGCCTCGCCGCAGTCGTCCGCCAGCACGCGGTCGTCCCACAGGCCGACCTCGC
>NZ_PDOB01000050.1 GCF_002760665.1 Massilia psychrophila
GCGCTGGGCGGGACGGACCCGGGACTGGGAACTGCAGGACCAGGTCTGGCTGAATCCAGAACGGAATCAGCCAGAAGTATTAGAGAAAGCTGCTTGATTGACGCGACATCTTTGTTGACAACTACCGCTGGCCGGTATCAGCGCTCGATTCCCGAACGGCAAGCTAAGCATCGTGGAACTTTAGTTCAATGACGACGTCACACTGTGTAGCAATTGTGCAGAATGCTTACGTTGCATAATTTTTACCTTGAGTGCTTCACCTATCTGCATAAGGAGAAACGCTGTGACTGCCAGCGACGTTCGTACATGTAGGCGGGGACTTCACCCGATTCATGGGGCGGTACTTGGAGGTACTGCCCCACTCTTTTTAGGAGGCTTGCTGAGCGACTTGGCATACTCATCGAGCTACCAGATACAGTGGAGCGATTTCGCTTCCTGGCTGATCGCCGGTGGCCTTATCTTTAGTAGCCTTGCGTTGCTATGGGCCATCATTAATCTGGTCCGCGCCGACCGGCGCGGCGGGCATTTTCTCCTTTACACGCTCCTCCTGTTCGCGACATGGGTTGTGGGCTTCCTCAATTCGCTCACTCATGCAAAGGATGCTTGGGCAGCCATGCCAATGAGCCTTATTCTTTCCGTGATTGTTGTCCTGCTAGCCTGCGCGTCAACTTGGGTAGGCTTCGCCAAGTTTGGCGTAGGGGGTGGGAGATGACACGGTTATCCTTAAACCCACGCCCCTGCCGACGCCTGTTGGCATCGGTCGCCCTTGCAGCATTGCTGAGCGCGTGTGGTAAAAGCGACGCAAACCTGGATCAGTATGGCCCCGAGCCGACCCTTCCCGAGCCGGAACGCGGGCTACTGCCTTCCATGAAAATTGCAGAACCGATACCGTGGGGGAACCAACAGCCGACTGTTCCCCAAGGCTACACCATCTCGGCCATCGCTACCAATCTCAAGATTCCGCGCCAGACCTTGGTCCTTCCCAATGGTGACATTCTTGTCGCCGAAGGAAAAGGCGGTAATGCGTCGCCGATGAAGCCAAAGAATCTGATCGCCGGATACATCAAGTCAAAAGGAACTTCCCCCGTAGAGAGTGGCAACCGGTTGACCCTACTGCGAGATGCCGATGGCGACGGCGTATACGAAACACGCACAGTCTTTGCCGATAACCTCAATGCGCCCTACGGACTCGCACTGGTCGACGCCAAGCTCTACGTAGCTAACCAAGACGCACTGGTACGCTTCAATTATCGTGAGGGCGATACTCGGGCAAGTGAACCACCGGTCAAGGTTACCGATTTACCGTCGATAATCAATCACCACTGGACCAAAGCGCTGGCCGCGAGTCCGGATGGACGCTTCCTCTACGTTGGCATTGGCTCCAACAGCAACATTACTGAGCGCGGCATGACGGCCGAAATCGACCGTGCGATGATCTGGGAAGTGAATGCCGAAACGGGTGCGCGCCGGAATTACGCTACCGGTTTACGTAACCCCACTGCGCTCGCCATCCAGCCAGGATCTGGTCAATTGTGGGTGGTGGTGAACGAGCGCGACGAGATCGGACCGAACCTCGTGCCTGACTATCTGACGGCTGTTCAGGAAGGTGCATTCTATGGCTGGCCCTACAGCTATTGGGGCCAGCATATCGATGAACGTGTGCGGCCCCAGGATCCACAGAAGGTCGCTTCGGCAATCAAGCCGAATTACGCTTTGGGGTCGCACGTAGCCGCGCTCGGGCTTGACTTCTCGGATTCTGCGATGGGTGCCAAATTCGCAGAAGGTGTGTTCATTGGCGAGCACGGCAGTTGGAATCGCGACAGTCCTGTCGGCTACAAAGTAGTGTTCGTCCCCTTTCGCGACGGCCGTCCTGACGGGCCACCAGTGGACTTTGTAACAGGCTTTTTAGGTGCGGATGGCAAGGTCCGCGGCCGACCAGTCGGCGTAACTGTAGATCCACGCGGCGCACTTATCGTTGCCGATGATCTCGCAAACACCATTTGGCGCGTGACTCCCGCTGAAGTACCGTAAGCGTGGCGTCAGTACCGTCGTTGACATTCTCAGGCAATTGCACAGCGTTTTATGCTGCCAACTGCGGCAAGTGACGCGCAGCGTTCCACGGTAGCAGTTCAGCGACGCGCGTGATCGGGTAGTCAGCGATGTGCGTCAGGACATAGCGCAGGTAGGCCTGCGGATCAATGCCGTTGAGCTTGGCGGTGACGATCAGCGAGTACATGGTCGCGGCACGATCGCCGCCGCTGTCGGCGCCGAGGAACATGTAGTTCTTGCGCCCCAATGCGACACCGCGCAGCGCATTCTCGGCGAGGTTGTTGTCGATCTCGACGCGGCCATCATCGCAGTAATGAACCAAGGCCTGCCACTGGTTGAGCATGTAGTTGATCGCCTTGGTGGTGTCGGACTGCGTCGACAGCGTGAGCAAGCGGGTGCGAAGCCATTGCTCGAAGTCGTCGAGCAAGGGACGCGCTTGTTCCTGCCGGATGCGTCGGCGTTGATCTGGCGGCGCACCGCGGATCTGCTCCTCGATGCCATACAGCTCGCCGATCCGGCGCAGCGCTTCAGTGGTCGTAATGGTCGCCTTGCGTACGTGCAACTCATGGATCTTGCGGCGCGCGTGGGCCATGCATGCGGCCTTTTTCACGCGGCCGCCGGCGTAAATTTTATCGTAGCCGGCGTAAGCGTCAGCCTGGAGCACGCCGTCGAAATTGGCCAGGTGCGTTTGCGGATGCAGGCCTTGGCGGTTCGGCGTGTAGGCGAACCATGCCGCCGGCGCTGCCGTTGAACCGGAACGACGGTCGGCGCGCACGTACACCCACATGCGTCCGGTCTTGGTTTGACCATTGCCGGGCGAGAGCACCGGCATGGGTGTATCGTCCGAATGAATCTTGCCCGGCGCGAGGACGTACGCTTGCAGCGCGTCGACCAGCGGGCGCATCAGGGCGCCACAGGCGCCGACCCAGCGCGCCATTGTCGAACGGTCCAGCTCCACGCCATGCCGGGCTTAGATCGCCGATTGCCGGTACAACGGCTGGTGATCGGCGAACTTGGCCACCAGAATCTGTGCCAACAGGCCAGGGCCGGCAATGCCGCGTTCGATCGGCCGGCTTGGCGCTGCCGCCTGCGCGATATGGTCGCAGCATGCACAGGCTTTCTTGCGCCGGATATGGCGAATCACTTTGAAGGCGCTGTCGATGATTTCAAGCTGCTCCGAGACATCCTCGCCAAGCGGTTTGAGTTCGCCGCCACATTTGCAACAGGCTGCCTCGCCGGGTTCAAGAACGCGCTTTTCGCGTGGAAGGTGTTCCGGCAATGGTTGGCGTTCCGATTTGCGCCGCGGTGAGCTCGGCGGCGCCTGCTATTCATTGGCGCCTTCCTCTGCCACCAGGTCTTCCAGGCGCGTTTCGAGCTGCTCGATCTTGCGGTCGATTTTCTCGGACTTGCGTCCGAACTGCATGCGCTTGAGTTTGGCCAGTTGCAGCTTGAGCTGCTCGATTTCCAGGCCACGCACGCTCAGTGCCTGCTCCAGCGTCGAGACGGTATTGCGCAGCTGCGCCATCTCGCCGTCGCGCTGCAGTAGCAGCGCTTTGAGGGCGTTGACGTCATCAAGAAGGGAGTCGGAAACAGGCATGCGCGCAGTTTACGCGCATGTGGCCGAGTTTACAACAGCGACATCGGCGGCCAGGTGCGTTTGGGTTGCTTCCAGTCGATCCCTTCGAGCAGCATCGACAACTGGGCCTGAGTCAGATGCACTTTGCCGTCCTCGGCTTGGGGCCAGACGAAGTGGCCCCGTTCGAGACGCTTGGCGAACAGGCACAGGCCGTCGCCGCTGGACCAGAGCAGCTTGACGACGTTGCCGCGCCGGCCGCGAAAGACAAAGACGTTGCCGCTGAACGGGTCATCTAACAGCGCGCTCTCCACCTTGGCGGCCAGGCCATTGAACCCCGAGCGCATGTCGGTGAAGCCGGCTGCAATCCAGATGCGCGTGCCCGCCGGCAGGCCCATCATGAACGCAGGCTTTGAAGGACGATGCGCAGCATCTTGGCGTCGACAGCACCATGCACACGCACGACGGCGTCGGCGATGCGGATTTCGATGCTGCCCTCGCAGGCCACAACCTGCGGCGACGGCGCTGCAGGGGAAGCCGGCTTCGTTGCCGTCACCAGTGCCACCGGCAGGAATGCCGGTTCGGCGCCGAATAGCCCCGCCCGGTACTGGCGGCGCCATTTGAACACCATGTTGGCATTGACTTGATGTGCCAGTGCCAGCTTGGAAACTGAGATGGCGGGCTCGCATGCCGCCATGGCAAGCCTGCGTTTGAAGTCAATCGTATAGTTCGGGCGACCCTTGCGTGTGCCCCGTTTGATGTCTGTGTCCAAAGTAGTTCCCGTCAAAAAATGGTGGGATCTACTCTGGGCTCTAGCATTATTTATGTCCAGACGGTGCTGCCGTCACGCTTACTGTTGCTCCACCAAGCCTGCATTTGCGACGACGACGGTGCGGCGCAGGTATCGAATCCCTTGCCGTTGAAGGCACCGCCGCCGCCCGGATAAGCAGTTGCGCTCTGGGCCAGGAGCAAGGTGGAAGAAGCGATAGCGAACGAGGATAGCAACCTGGCTATCGACGCGGAAGGCAGGGCGTGCATGGTGAACGTCTCCTTTTTGGTAGTGAACCGCGGAAGAGGGTTCCGGGAGGTTTCCCGGAACGTTATTCACCCCAGAACCCATGTCGCGCATTCAATTTATCGTAGGAAATTGATGAACAGTCAGAAGTTGTCAGATATTCATCAATTGCGGGCACGCAAGCGGACAGGCACGAAACGGGCGTAGCGAAAGGGGCTGGGGCTGGAACTTGGCCGGCCCGCTGGGCTTGCTGCTGTGGCTGGCGCCTGGTGGCTGCAGGCTAGCGGTGGAGTTATTGCGGCGGCAGCTGGCCTGGCTGCTCTTGCTCAAGCTCCTGCAGGGCCTGCATCGCCATCGTGCGGATTCCCTCGAACGACTTGGCGGCGGCGATAAACCTGCCGTTGTGACAGAAGCCGGCATCGGCCACGCCGGTAACGGCCGCAAGGTCGGCGTCGCGCAGGCCGGCCCACGCCAGCGGAAGGTCGGCCCTGGCTTTGAAACTTTCCGCGCTGACCGGGACGGTATGGATCATGTAACGTTGCTCGGCAAGGCTGTGGCTGATGACGAACAGCACCGTCGGCATCTCCTTGCGGACGACGGCTGTCCACGGCAGCGCGCTGTTGTTCAGCACCAGCACCTTGCCGTCCTCGATCAGTTCGGATTGCCGCACTTGTTCGAGGGCGAGCATTGCACCGACGCGATACTTGACCGCGTTGATCATGACGTCGGTTAGCAAGGCCATGGCGTTGCGAAATTGCGCGAGCCGGTATGCATCGGCTTGTTCCCCGTAGCCCAACCTTTGCTCGTCGAGCCAGTTCGGATTGAAGCCGGAAACGACGGCCGACAGTCCATATCCTCCCGGCGCGTTTTTGGCGGCGCCGACGTCGGACAGATCGAGGTATTGCACGATGTCGGCATCGATGGCGAAGGCGAAGCTGCGGGCGCTTTCTTCTGTCAGCGCGTGCCCGCTATGGACGGCGGCCAGGGCGGCGACACAGCGTGCGCCGTATTCCTTCCATACCAGGCCGGCGCTGGCGTAGGGCACACCGCAGGGCCTGGCGCCATCGAAGCCTTTCTGGTGATGGTCGAAGCGCCCGTTTGCCGGGTCCCAAAGGCCGCCGACATCGATGGCGAAGTCGGCGGCCTCGATGACGGCCGGATCGCGCGTGCGGATCAGCTCGCACTCGGGAAACAAAATGTTCAATACCGCTACCGCCCACGCATCATCTGCGTGAAATTTGCCGCTGTGGGTCACAATGACCATGATTACTCCAATCCATAACGCCAGGGCGGGACGTCAATTCCTGCAGCCGCGCCAATGCGGCGCTGCTGTCTACCTTTCGAGATGATACTGGTTTTGACCAGTGCGAGGCCAGGCCTCGCTGTAAGCGCGTGGCGGACGCGATACTGCGAATGCGCCGGCTTGCCCGGCATTGACCATTGTGTAAAATGGCGCATGCACTTTCGAGGAAGCACATGCAAAAATTGATTTGGGAATTGACAAGGCTTTACCTGCCGGCGGACGCCGTCTCGCCGCAAGTGCTGACCCGGCACGCGCTGGGGGAAACCACGCTTGCCGTCGATCTGGCGAGTGCCGATGGTCTGGTACGGGCGATGGTGATCGCCTTTCGGCGAATGCCACATGGCGAGCCGGCCCAGCACTGGGCGCGGTTGTGCGCGACGGCGAACGGCCTGCAGGCCGAGCTCGGCTTGCCGGCGCCGGCCGTCAGCATCTCGGGCGCCGACGGTTACGGTCTTTGGCTGTCTTTGGCAACCCCGATACCGATAGCGCAGGCGCAAACCTTCCTCGAGCTACTGCGCCAGGCATACTTCCCAGACATGGAACTGGGTGCCGACGCCGCCAGCGCCCCGGTCGAGCTGCCGCCCTGCCTGAACCTGTCCACCGGCAAGTGGGCCGCCTTCATCCATCCCGGCATGGGCGCCGCTTTTGCCGACGAGTCCGGGCTCGAGATGGCGCCGCCGCTGGCCGGCCAGGCCGCGTTCCTGGAAGGGGTGCAGAGCATCGGCGAGGCGCAGTTCAAGCACGCCCTTGCCATGCTGCGGCAGTCGCCCGACACGGCGCCGTTTGCCGGCACGCTGCTTAGCGTTGCGCGTGAGCCCGGCGTGCCGGCGTTGCAGCGTGCCGCGACAGATGGCCTGTTGCTCAAGGACGCCACCCTCGAGGACATCGTACGATTCCTCCATGCGAAGCGAATCGAGCCGACTTTCAGGCACCTGATCGATCGATAGGCACCGGCACCTTGCGGGACCAGGATTATTATTATTTTTAAAAGAATTATGGATAAGCAGGCATCAGTTTCACGTGGATGTGCCGTTGGAGCTGTCGTTGCAATGTCTTTGGCCAGCCTGGCATCAGCACAGGAGGTGGTGAAAATCGGCCACGTCGCGGCGGTCACCGGGCCGGTGGCTTATTTTGGCAAAGACACCGAAAATGGCGCGCGCCTGGCGATCGATGCGCTCAATGCGCGCGCTGTCGTCATCGCCGGCAAGAAAGTGCGCTTCGAACTGGCGGCGGAAGACGACGCCGGCGAACCGCACCAGGCCACGACGGTCGCGCAAAAGCTGGTTGACGCCAGGGTCAACGGCGTGGTGGGTCATCAAACGTCGGGCACCACCATTCCCGCTTCGAACATTTATTTTACCGCCGGCATCCCGCAGATTTCGCACTCGAGCACCAGCCCGAAGTACACCCGGCAAGGCTTCAACACGACGTTTCGCGTGGTGGCGAACGACACCCAACTGGGCCGCGCACTGGCCCGCTACGCGGTGAAGGCGATGGCGGCGCGCCGCGTCGCCGTGATCGACGACCGTACCGCTTACGGCCAGGGCCTCGCTGCCGAATTCGCCAAAGAGCTGCAGCAGCAGGGCGGCAGCGTCGCTGCGCGCGAGTTCACGAACGACAAGGCAACCGACTTCAATGCAATCCTGACGAAAATCAAGGGGACCCAACCGGACCTGGTTTTCTATGGCGGCATGAACGCCGTCGCCGGGCCGATGCTGCGCCAGATGAAGCAGCTCGGGATGCAAACACGCATGATGGGCGGCGACGGCATCTGTTCCGATGAGATCGACAAACTGTCGGGTGGCGCAATGGCCGACGGCCAAGTGGTGTGCGCCGAAGCAGGCGGGGTGGACAGTTCCGGCAAAGCGGCGCTCGACGACTTCCGGGCAGCCTACAGGAAGCGCTTCGGCATCGACGTCCAGATCAATGCGCCGTACGCGTACGATGCTGTGATGGTGCTGGCCGATGCGATGGTTAGGGCGGGCTCGACAGCGCCGGCGAAGTACTTGCCGGCGGTTGCAAAGACGCACTACAAAGGCGTCACCGGCCCGATCGCCTTCGACCAGTACGGCGACATCCGCGACGGCACGCTGACGCTGTACACGTTCAAGGGAGGCCACCGCAGCATGCTGGCGGTGACCAGGTAGGGACCACGTAGGGACCAGGAACGGGCGCCGGCGCGGCGGCGCTGATCGATGAATTTGGTACACTGCGTCTTTTCTTTGCACAGGGTCTACGATGGCGCGACCGCCTGAGCTGCGCGCAAATGCGCTGCAATGCTTGCTTGAAACGGATCCGGGCGCCAAGCTGGCCCAGGTTGCCGCCATGGCGGCAGGTTTTATCGCCGGCGGATGGGAGCTCGACAGCAGCGCGGCGCTGCGGGTGGCGGGGACCATTCCCGGCCGCCCGGCGCGCCCTGATCTCGTACCGCCGCGCCTGGTCGGGCGCCGTTCGATGGTGACGGTGGAAGGGCGGGCGATGCTGGTGCACGCCCTGGCCCACATCGAGTTCAATGCCCTCAACCTGGCCCTCGACGCGCTGTGGCGCTTCCCCGACATGCCGCCTGAGTACTACGCCGACTGGCTGCGCGTGTCGAAGGAAGAGGCCGAGCATTTTGCGATGCTGGCGGCGCATCTGCGGCTGCTCGGTTACCAATATGGGGATTTCCCCGGCCACGACAGCTTGTGGGAAATGGTCGAGAAAACCCGCGGCGACGTCGTGGCCCGGATGGCGCTGGTGCCGCGCACCCTGGAAGCGCGCGGCCTCGACGCCATCCCGCCCTTGCGCGCCAAGCTCGCGCAGGCAGGCGACTTGGCGGCGGCGGCCATCCTCGACCGCATCCTGAACGACGAGATCGGGCATGTCGAGATCGGTAACCGCTGGTATGGCTATTTGTGCCAACTGCGCGGGTTCGAGCCGCGCGCTACCTACGACGCGCTGGCGGCGCGTTACGAAGCGCCGGTACTGAAGGGGCCGTTCAACCTCGACGCGCGCCGGCTGGCGGGATTTACCGAACCGGAGTTGGCGCATTTGCAATCGGCCCAGGCGGCATCAGGGCGGGAGCGGCAAGGAAGGACCTCATGAAACTCGCCTTCACCTCGTGCATCGACGCGATCGACGATCCCAGCTAGGCCGTCTGGGGTCGGATCCGCAAACTGGCGCCCGATGTACTGGTGCTGCTCGGCGACACCATGTATATGGATTATGGTATCGCGCTGCTCGTTAGCGACCGGCCGGTCGGTTGGCCGCGCAAGCTTGCCGACGAGACGTTTGCCACGACGATGCACGAACGCTACAAGCTGCAGTGGTCGGTGAAGTCGTTTCGCGACCTGTTGGCGGGCGCAGTTCAGCTGGCGATGGTGTGGGACGATCATGACAGCGCGTGGGATGGCCTGGTGGTGATTTGTTCCGGCAGCGTGATGACGGGCTCGGAAGAAAGCTGGGACAAATACGTCGACTATGCGTGGCTGCTGGGACTGCCGGCAGGGCATATCATCGTGCTTTAGTGGCGACATTCACAAGAATGCACTGCCGATGAAACATAGCCACCACGTGGCCGAAGTGACGTCCTCGGGAGCGGTGCGGCCCGGACTCGGTGGCGGCTTCGCGCATGTCGGCGGGGCGCGGGGCAATTTCGGCGTGCTCACCGTCGGCGATCGGATCGCAGTCACGCTGTACCCGGAAGACAATCCCAAGGGATCGAGCGCCGTCATCAAGTTCGGCGCCTGAATAAACCGGTGTCGGATTGACACAACAACGTAAGCGCTCCATGAACCCCAGCAGGTCCAACTGCCTATTTTCGGCCCCGCTGGGCGGCGCCTTGTTTCCGGCAGGTGCTTGGCGTTGAGATCGGCATTGGCACGAACGCAATACAGTTCACGAAGTTCATTGCGCTCATCATGACGTGCGTGTCGGTTTCCTCGGCAACGATGCGTTTAAGCCAGTTTGCGGTCTCCACAGTTACATACGCCAGCAACTGCTGCTCTGGGTGAGCCTCGATATATTTTTGCATGGCTAACTCACGCAGCGGCGCTGTTAAGTCCTCGCCAAATTTGACGGTGCCGACGTATCGCGCCATCTGCCTGTCCTGTTCGTCTTCGGTGATCATTGGCCATGCCAGGCCGGACTCCCTCATTGCCAGGAAGCAGACGAACAGAAGCTCTAACAAGAACTCCATTTTTTCCGGTGACACGCCAAGCCGGTGCTGGACCAGGAAGGAACCGAACATATGCGGTTGGTCGTGGAACAACTCGTCGGCAAGCGTCTCCTTCTGGGCCCTGTCCAGCGTGCGTGTTTTTTCGATGGCACGGCACAGTGCCTCACATGAGATCCGTCCCATCAAGCCTGCCCCATCGGCTGGGTGGAATCGGTCGCATTCTCATCGGTCAGGTCGGCCAGCGTCAGGTTCCACGGCAACAGCGCTTCGATATCATCGACGGTTTTTGCCGCAGGCAAATCGCGCAGCACCTGCCGCAGCCAAGCGTACGGCTCCAGTCCGTTGGCCTTGGCCGTTTCCAGCAACGAGTAGATAACGGCGCTGGCGTTTGCGCCCGCCGTCGTGTCGCTGAACAGCCACGCCTTGCGACCGACCACGAACGGGCGAATCGCATTCTCGCAACGGTTATTGTCGATCGGCAGATCCCCGCGTTCCGTGTAGCGCGTCAGGCGGCTCCAGTAATCGCGCATGTACGACAGTGCCGTGCCAAGCGCGCTTTTTGGAGTCACTCCCGGCAGCGTCTTGTCCAGCCACGCCCGCAGGGCAGTCAGCGCCGGCAGGCTGTGCTCCTGGCGTGCCTGCAGGCGCACCGTGTCGCTGGCACCCTTGTATTCGCGCTCGATGCCGTACAGCCTGCCGATCAAGGCAACGGCCTCATCGGCCAAGCCGCGGCGGCCCTCGGGCTGCACTTTGACGGCATCGACGAAGCGCCGGCGAACGTGGGCCCAGCATGCCAGGTGCTCGATGCCATTGGTGCGTGCAAGCGCGTTGTAGCCATCATAGCCATCGGTCATCAGATAGCCGCGATAGTCGCTCAGCAGGCGCACCGGCACCTGAGCGCTGCGGCTCGGATCGTAGTCGAACAGCACCACCTGCTTGCCAGGCGGGCCACCCGTTTGCACCCACATGTAGCTGTTCGAAGTGGGCTTCTTTCCCGGCTCCTTGAGCACCTGCACCACCGTTTCGTCGATGTGGATGAAGGAACCGTCGAGCAGGGCGTCGCGCATCAGGTTGTGCAGTGGCTGCAGCAGACGGGCCGCGCCGATCACCCAGCGCGCCAGCGTCTGGCGCGGCACGGCGACGCCGTGGCGACCAAGCACGTACTCGAAGCGCGCCAGCGGCAAGCCGTCGATGAATTTGGCGATCAGCAGCATGGCCAGGAAGTCGGCGCTGGCGTTACTCTTGGGCAGAGGCTGCGCCGGCAGCGGCGCCGTCACCGGTGCATGCGTGCTACCAGGGCAACCGTAGCGCTTGCGGATATGGCGCAGCACGCGCACTTGCATCGGGACGATGTCGAGCTGTTCGCTGACGTCCTGGCCGATCTCCACCATCGGCGCGCCGCACGGGCAGGTGCGCTCGGCGGCAGGCACGTCATGGACAACATCGACGCGTTTTAACTCCGGGGGCAACGGGGCGCGCTTGCCGCGTGCCGGTTTGTCCGCCGGCTTGTCTTTGCCGCGCTCCGACTCCGGCGGCAGCGGCGCGCTGTCCTGCGCCCCGGTGCTGCCCGCTGCCAGTACCTCGGCTTCGTCGAACAGCCGGCCCTGGGTTGTTGATTGTTCGGAGCTGGCACCGAACAATCGGTGGCGCGCCAGGATGAACTGTTCGAGCATGTGCTGCATGTGGTTCAGCGCTTGCGTCTTGACGTCGTTGTGCGATGCGATGACAGCGTGCAGCAACGCGGTCAACGAGGCTACATCGGCCGGCAGAACAGGTGGCAAGACGAGCTCGGGGAGCTGGTAGCGCGGGGGCAAAATGGACGGTTTGACGACAGCGAAAGGCATGTCGTATTTTACCAAATTTCCCTATGAAACTGAATCGAAATGCAATGTTTTATGCGGTGAATTTCGCCATAAATCGACGCCTTCCAGCAGCCATTCGAATTGCTGCACGGTGACCGTTTGCGTGGCCCCTTCCACCTCGCGCGGCCAGGCGAATTTCTCCGCCTCCAGGCGCTTGAGCCACAGGCAAAAACCGTTTCGGTGCCAGTACAAGACCTTGATCTTGTTGCGATCGCGATTGACGAACACATACAGCGCACTGCCGAACGGGTCGAGCCCCAGTTCCTGCTCGACCAGCACGGACAGGCCGCCGATCGACTTCCTGAAATCGACCGGATCGCGGCAAAGAAAGACGTGCTCGACGCGACAGCCCGGATGCATCAGCGCACTCCACAGCGCGCTTGTTCCAGCGCGGCCAGCCAGGCCGGCGCCGGCAACGCCGGCAATTCCAGGCGCAGGCCCGATGCCAGCACCAGGGTACAAGCGCAAACCGATGGCTCGGCGTTCGCCATCCGCAACGCGACGAACCTGCCAGTTGGCGCGACAGCGCCAATTTCGGAAGAAGTCTTCAATTTTCGGCGTCAGTAATACAGCGACGCCAGAGATATGTCATGCCGCTTTGCGTAGCCGCTTGCCGAAACGCCTTCCCGCTGCACCGCCGCGACATGCGTCGCCCAAAATTCCATTGTGTTTTCCATTGCTAGCTCCGAGTTCAAATCGAAGTGCAAGGATGCGGACATTCCGATCAGCCGACAAGTCTGGGGTTCATGGATCGCTTACACAACAACAGGTTTGTCAAATGCCCCTCCAGTCAGGGGCTTTTTTACGCCTGTGCGGTGTGCCGCCGGCCTGATCGGGCTGGTCAATGCGCTGGCAGGCGTGATTTGTTGACCGGTATTTCTTGATACGCAACAAACTGCTTTCTGGCTTGGTAATTTACCCTCGTTCTCACAGTGCGGCGAAGACCGCTGCGCGGATCGGCACCAACCGGCGCCGCCTCGGGAATACCTTCCCGCACTGAGCTTTTTGCGTAGAGCGAACGCTTTCTCCAATTCACCGTATCTATTCTGTCTTTATTCCAACGATATGACTCCTAATACCGACAAGCCTTTCAACTCCAACATCATGCGAAGAGATGCCATGTTGAACGAGCATATCGAACGGCAGGCGCCCGATATGGCAAAAGATGCCAACACAGGTGAATTGAAAACCTATTTTCACGTCATTTTCGACAACCTCTGGCTGATTGCCGCGGTGGCCTTTGTGGTCGGCATCGCCGGGACCCTGTATGCGTTGGGCACCAGGTCGGTGTATGAAGCGAACATGACGCTGCTGGTCGAGGAAACCAGTCCGAATGCGGGCAGAAACATCCTGAGCGAAGCGTCGGCACTGTTCGAGACCAGGAAAGCGACGGTCTCCGAAATGGAACTACTCCGTTCGCGGCGGGTAATTGCGCCGGTACTCGACACGCTGCGGCTCCATATCGACGTCCAGCCCAAATATTTTCCTTTGATCGGTGCGGCGATTGCCGACGCCCGCCCAGGCGAGTTATCCCAGCCGGGGTTGTTCGGTTTCGGTGGCTATGTTTGGGGACGCGAAAAAATGGACGTTTCCACCTTCAACGTCTCCGGCGCCGCGCCAAACCGTGATTTCGTCGTCACGGCGAAAGCGGACAATGGCTACCGCATCCGCGACCCGCAAAGCCGCACGGCTTGGGACGGCAAGGTCGGTATCCCGCTGCGCGTCAAACTGGCCAATGGCGAGATCGAGGTGATGGTCGAGCGCATCGATGCGAAGCCGGGCGCGCAGTTCTTGCTCAGACGGCTGTCGAAACAAACCCGGATCGCCGGCATCCAGAATGCGTTGCGTATCACTGAACAGGGCAAGCAGTCGGGCATCGTCGAGGTCAGGCTGCAGGGCGAGAACCCGGAACTGGTTCAAGCCACACTGGAGGAAATAGCGCGCGAATACCTGCGCCAGACGCTGGCGCGCAAGCGGGAAGATGCGGAAAAATCGCTGGCATTTCTCGACATGCAGCTACTCCCCCTGAAGGCGCAACTGGATCAATCCGAGCGTGAGTACAGTCAATTCCGAAACCGTAATGGAACGGTGGACCTGGTGGCCGAAGCCAGGGTCGGCGTCGAACAATCCGCCGCCGCCAGGACGCGGCGCGCCGAACTGCAGCAAAGGAAAGCGGACCTGCTCGCCAAGTATGGAGAAAGGCATCCGATTTTGGTGGGCATCGACAACCAGTTGAAGGATATGGAGCAGGAAGCGAGCAAGGAAGGCAAGCTGATCAAAGCAATTCCGGCGATCGAGCAGGACGACACCAGACTTGCGCGCGACATCAAGGTCAAAAGCGACCTGTACGCCTCGTTGTCGAACACCGCGCAGCAGTTGCGGATCCTGGCCGCCAGCAAGACCAGCAACGTTCGCCTGGTCGACGCCCCGACGTTTCCCGAGGCGCCGATCAAACCGAATCGTTCCCTGATCATTTCGGTAGCGGTGATGCTCGGCTTGTTCCTGGGCATGGTTGCCGCCTTCGTCAAGCGGGCAGCCGCAACCGGTATCGACGGGCCTAAGGAAATCGAGAAAATGCTCGGCGCGAGGGTGGTTCAGGTCACCATTCCGCACAGCAGTTATCAGCAGCAACTGATCAAACAATCGGCGCGCGGTGCCCGGCAGATCCCGATGCTCGCGCGCGTCGCGCCAGAGGATCCGGCGATTGAAGCGTTGCGCGGTTTCAGGGCGGCCCTCCAATATTCGATGCCGTATTTCCGCAACAATATCGTGATGATTACCGGACCCACCGCGCGCCTGGGCAAATCGTTCATCTCGGCCAATGGCGCCACCGTCATCGCCGCCAGCGGAAAGCGGGTGTTGCTAATTGACGCGGACTTACGTGATGGCGACCTGCACCGTTATTTTGGGAGCGAACCGGCCCCTGGCTTACATGAAGCGGTCAGCGGCGCTATTTCCGTCGACAAAATCATTCGCCGCGAAGTGATGAAAAACCTCGACTTCATCCCCACCGGTAAATGGCCGCGCAATCCGTCCGAATTTCTCACCAATGCGAATTTCGGCGTCTTGCTCGAATTGATGAGCCGAGAGTACGATCTCGTGATCATCGACGCGCCGCGCGTGCTCGGCGTGGCCGACGCGCTGATCATTGGCGCGCATGCCGGTGCAGTATTCCTGCTGGCACGCGCGGGAACGACAAGCGAAGACGAAATCAACGAATCGATCAAGCGGCTGAACCAGGCTGGCATCGCACCCGAGGGCATCCTGTTCAATGATTTGAAGGTGCGCCGCGGCACGCCCGAATATCAATACAAGCCCAGCGAGACGCGGCAGATCGATTGCGCGTGACGGCTGGTCGGCGCCCCCAACCGGAAGGGATTTGATGATCAATGGCGAGGAAGAAGCGGCGCGCGTCAGGAAGCCGGTGCTCGGCTGGCTGGCGCTGAAGTGGAACTATATCGGCAACTTCACGCGCAGCCTTTCCCAGTTCGTCATCGGCATATTGCTGGCGCGTTTGCTCGGACCCGAGCCGTTCGGTATTGTCGCCGTTGCCTGGATCATCCTCGGCGTCGGCAACCTGTTCGCCGACCTCGGGTTTGGCGCGGCTCTGGTTCAGCGCGCCAGCCTGTCGACGTCGGACTTGCGCTTTATCTTCACCTGCCAGATGGTTTTTTCGTTCATCCTGACACTGGCGGGCGTGTTGTCGGCCGAGTCGATTGCGGCTTTCTTCCACAAACCGGAGGCAGCGCCGGTCATCAAGGCGATGTTCTTCGTGTTTATATTCCAGTCGCTCGGCCAGACCGCGGCGGCGATGCTGCGCCGGGCATTGAACTTCAAGACGCTGCAGCAGATCACGATTGTTTCCTATCTTGCTGGTTACCTGCTTGTCGGCATCCCGGCAGCTTTCCTCGGCATGGGAGTGTGGAGCCTGGTCGCGGCCCAGTCGATCCAGACCTTGCTCAATTCCCTGCTGCTGATCCGGGCCAGCGCTGTCCCGATGGGCCTCTGCTTCACCTCCGGCGACCCGGATATCGTTCGTTTCGGGCTCAAGGTGACGGCCGCCAACCTGAGCAGCTGGAGCATCAGCAATCTCGATGTGGTGTTTATCGGCCGGGCGTTTGGCATCGTCGACCTGGGCTTGTACAACCGCGCCCTGAACCTGGTGAACATGCCTATGAGCATTATCACCACCGGCTTCCAGGGCGTGCTGTTTGCCGCCTGTGCGCGCACCCAGTGCGACACCGCAGCAGTCAGGCGCATTTATCTTGAAACCAACGCGGCCGTCGCGGTGATCTGCTTTCCCATTTTCCTCACCGCCGCGATGGTGCCGGAAACACTGGTACTGGCGCTGTACGGGCCGAAGTGGGGCGCTTCGGTGCCAGTCGTCACGCCATTGGCGCTGGCTGTGCTGGCGAACGCGCTGCTGGCGATCAAAGGCCCGATCCTGATGGCTGGCAACAGGGTCGGCCTCGAACTGCGCAACCAGATCTATACCGTGCTGTTGTTCATTCCCGCGCTGCTGCTTGCAATTCAGTATTCGATGGTCGCTGTGGCGTGGGCGGTACTGGCCACCTACGTCGCAAGGTGGATCCTGCTGGCAATTGTCACCTTGCGCCTTACCGGGGCCACGGTCGGCGAGTATGCGGCGACGTTCCGCACGCCGGTCCTGTTCGGCGGCTGCGCCAGCATCGCGGCGGCGCTGACCGACCGCTATCTGGCGTTCCTGCCGCCGCCGGCGCGGCTAGCCGCGGTGACTGCGGTGGCGGCCGTTGTCCTGCTGGGTCTGGTCCGGCTGTTCGGCGGCCAATTCCTGAAATCGTACCTCGGCACGCTGGTGGAAACAGCCAGATTGTCCGGCAGCGTGCGAAAACTGCTTAAAATATGAGGCGAGGCCAGCTTGAAAAATCAACTCATCGTTATCAGCTCGCTCGATGGCAAAGGCCCGACCGGCGTCGAGACGCATTTCAATCAACTGATCGAAGAAGCGCGGGCCAGGGGCATCGATGGCGTGCTGGTGTCGGCCTACCCGTCGCAGCGGCTCTGGGCAAAGCTGGCCCGGCTGTTGATCCGGTTCGTTCGCCTGGTCGACAAGGAGCGCGCCGAAGTGCTGTCGCTGAGGCTTAACAGCCAGATTATTGCGGCAAAGCTGGACGCGGTACTGGCGCCGGACGTCGAGTGCAACGGCACGGCAACCCTGTATGCCCAGGATCCCGTCAGCGCGTGTATTGCCTTGAAGGCCAACCGGCATCGCCGCTGCCGCGTCGTCACGGTGATCCACTATAACGTGTCGATGGCCGACGAACTTCGACTGAAAGGAGAAGCCAGGACAGACGGTCCCTTGTGGCGCTTCATCGTGTCGGCCGAAAAGGAATCGCTGCCGCTGGTCGATCACATCATCTTTGTGTCCGCGTTCATGAAGCGCGAAATAGGGGCGCGCATGGCGGCCGTCGGCAGCGTGCCGCAATCGGTCATCCCGAATTTTATCGGCCGCTCAGCCCTACCCTGCGATCGCCTAGCCGAAGTTGGCGACCTGATCGCCATCGGCACGCTGGAAGCGAGAAAGAATCAGGCGTTCTTGCTGCACGTACTCGCACGCGCCAGGTCGCGCGGCTTCTTGTATACGCTGACAATTGTCGGCGACGGCCCCGACCGCGCGAAGCTGGTGGCGCTGACCGCGCAGTTGGGCCTGCAGGATCAGGTCACATTTGCCGGATTGCAGAAGAATGCGGCGCGACTGATCCCGCAGTACCGGCTGCTGGTGCATGCCGCGCTGATGGAAAACATGCCGATCACGCTGATCGAAGCGCTGGCGATGGGCCGGCCGATACTGGCGCCGGCGGTCGGTGGCGTCACCGAGATCTTCAGCCATGGCGTGGAGGGATATTTCTGGCCGTTGGACGACATCGACGCCGCTTGCGCCATGCTCATCGAGGCGCTGACCGACGCCGACGCCTACCATCGCTTGTCGCAGGCCGCGCTTGCGCGCTACCGGGAAAAATTTCACAGCGACCTGCTGGCAGACCAGTGGCTGGCGACGATCCTGAATCAGCGGCAAGGCACTGCTCAGGTTGCCGTTGCGGAGGCCACGCCATGACACGCATCAACATACTCAGTCATTCCGACGGCGGCGGCGGCGCCAGCCGGGCGGCATACCGCCTGTACCGCGGGCTGCGGGCGGCCGACATCAAGGCCGCGATGACGGTGCGTTCCAGGATGAGCGGCGACTGGACAGTGAACGCGACATCGAAAACCTATGCGAAGGTGCTGAGCATGGTGCGTTCGCGCTTTGGCGGTTACCTGATGAGGCTGCAGAAAAACGGCAATGCCAATATGCATTCTGCCAACATCTTGCCGTCTAATCTGGCCGCGGCCATCAACGCCGGCGCCGCCGATGTTGTCAACCTGCACTGGCTCGGCGGCGAGTCGATGTCGATCCAGGACGTCGGCAATATCTTAAAACCGGTGGTGTGGACGCTGCACGACATGTGGGCGTTTTGCGGGGCCGAGCACTACACCGGCTGCGGCGCCGACGCGCGATGGCGGACAGGCTACGATCGCGGCAACCGGCCGGCCAATTCTTCCGGACCGGACATCGACCGGCATACCTGGAGCCGCAAGCGGCGCGCATGGACAAGCCCGATGCACATCGTCACCCCGAGCCGCTGGTTGGCCGATTGTGTCCGCCACAGTGCGCTCATGCACGACTGGCCGGTGACGGTGATTCCCAATGTGCTCGATACCGACATGTTCAAGCCGCTCGACCGGCAGTACTGCCGCCATGTGCTGAATTTGCCAAGCGACAAAAAAATTGTGCTGTTTGGCGCAATTGGTGGGGGCGGCAACCTGATCAAGGGCTATGACCTGCTGCTCGACGCCATGAAATCATTGGCCGACAGCCACCTCGATATCGAGTGTGTCGTGTTTGGCCAGAAAGAACCGCAAAAGCCCCCCAACATCCCGTTTCCGATCCAGTGGATGGGGCATATCAGCGACGATCCGACGCTGGCACTGCTGTATGGCGCCGCCGACGTCATGGTGATCCCGTCGCGGCTGGATAACCTGCCGCAAGCGGGCACCGAAGCCCATGCGTGCGGTTGCCCGGTGGTGGCATTTAATTGCACCGGCCTTCCGGAAATCGTCGACCATCGCGTCACGGGATATTTGGCCGAACCGTACCAGACCGACGACCTGGCCCGCGGCATTGCGTGGGTCATCGGCGACAAAATCATCAACGCCACGCTGGGACAGGCCGCGCGCGAAAAAGCTGAGGCGCTCTGGTCGGCCAGTAGCGTAGTGCCGGCCTACCTGGATGTGTACGAAGCGGCAAGGACAAGGGCGCTCGCGCGGCCGGTTTCCAGCCTGAAGCAAAGGACCCCGTCAGAATAGGCTTGCCGGGTCGAATCGGTAATGCGTTGAGGAATCTCAATCCGGTGGTGCTTTGCGGGCCGGATCATGACGAGCAAGCTTTGCACATGACCATGCGTGATAGGAAACTTCAATGAGCCGCTTCAACGTTGCCAAGACACGCCCGCGCACAGAACTGGCGCTTTGCGGCAAAGCACCGTGGGGCAATTATTTTTTCGAAGAAGAGATCGCACACAAGATCCTCCCGGACGCAGTCGCCTATGTTTTGCTGAAACCGTAGAAGCCATCTTGTGCCAGCCACCATGTTCATTTCCTTTGTAAGCGTCATCGCCGTCTTCAGCGTACTCGCAGCGATTGCGGGATGGCTCGCGGCCAGGCCGGTGCATGCCGCCTACCTCGCCTTCGGCTTGATCGTGCTCGAAGCATCGCACCTTCCGCTGTCCATCAATTACGGTATATCGATTTATCCCGAAGACATGCTGTTTGCCATTCTCGCCTTGGCGTGTTTGATCAGGCTGTCGCTGTTTGCCAGTGTGAAGACGGTGCCGCTCACATGGTGGGTGATCGGCGCTGTCCAGTTGTTGCTGTTCGTCTGGGGCAATCGCACGTTCGGCTCCAGCGCTGGCGTCGATTACCGCATCCATTTTTATCTGTGGGTATCGGTATGCTATTTTTGCTCGGCCCAATGGACCGAACCGATGGTCAAGCGCGTGCTCAATGGCTGGACCGCTTGCGCATCGATGCTATGCATGCTCGCAATGTTTCGCTGGATCTACTCCGCCATCGATCCAGTCTATGCGGAAGAAATCATGGGATTCGACACCACGGGTATTCGTTTCCGCGTGCTGAGCTCGACCTCGTCGCTGGTAATCGCCGTCGGCTTCCTGATCTTGCTGTTTCGCATGTTGAGCGGTCGGCTGCCGCTGTTGCAACGTATCCTGCTGCCCGTCTTTCTGCTCGTAGTGGTGGTACTCCAGCATCGGTCGGTATGGGTCAGCCTGTTCGTCGGCGCGATATGCGTGCTGTGGACGCGGCAGAAACAGCAGGGATCGCTACGCGCCGGGTTGGCGATCGGCCTGCTGATGCTGCCGGTGGCGGTCATGTTCGCCATTCCCGACGAAGGCGATGGCGTCGTCTCATCCATCAAGGGCGCCGCTGGCAGTGCCATCAGTACCAAAGAGGGGACCATGGTGGCGAGGGTGGACAATTGGCAGGCGCTGCTGGCCAATTGGGGCAGCTCGAAAGACGTGCTGACCTACCTGGTGGGCAAGCCGTATGGAAGCGGGTTCAACCCGCAGGAAAGCGAGGATGGCCAGTCTGTGATTGACATGGTGCCGCATAATCATTTCGTGCATATCCTGTACCGCGGTGGCCTGATTGCACTGAGCTGCACGCTGGCGCTGTTCTACCAGCTTTGGACAGCCGCGGTGAAAGAGGCGAGAAGCGGCCGCAAATACTGGGCGCCGTGCCTGGTTGGCGTGTTTGGCGCGTGCTTTGCCTATTTCATTCCTTATTTTGCCACCTATGCTTCCGGAATACTGATCGGTATTGCGATCAGCTACCTCGGGATCTGCAAGCACGACACGGTCGTCTCGTCGAAGCCGGTCATGGCGCGCCGGTTCAGGAAGAGCTGATGTGTTGCGATTTCATCGAAGGCGCAGTCCCGTTTGACTCGAATCACCGTGCGGATTGCCCCCGTACCTTCATTGACGGGAACCGATACCCATGAAATGCGAGTCCCATGATGCAAGCCACTGAGCGTGCCGGCATTGATGCGCGGCCTGCGATCGCGGTGATCCTCACTTGCTTCAATCGCCGGCAAAAGACGGTCGCGTGTATCGATGCCGTATTGGCACAGACCGCCTTTGACGATGTGACACTCGATTTTTTTATAACCGATGACGGCAGCCATGACGGCACCGCCGACGCCCTTGCCGGAAAATACGACGCAATCCGGTTGATCGAGGGCGATGGATCACTGTTCTGGAACGGCGGAATGCGGCTTGCCTGGGCCGATGCGTTTCAAGGGGAATATGATTTTTTCCTGTGGCTGAACGATGACACGTTCCTGTACCCGCGCACGCTGCGGCAAATGCTCGATACCCATGCGCTGTCGATGCGCAACAGCGGCAAGGCTGGCATTGTGGTGGGATCGACCCACGACGAAACCGGCCGGACCAGCTATGGAGGCGAGCGACAACGCAGCCGGCTGCGCCCGCTGACACTGGCAACAATCGAGCCGCAGGAAGCAGTCCAGCAGTGCGACACGTTCAATGGCAACTGCGTGTTGATATCCCGGCAGGCCGCCGACGTGCTCGGCAACCTCGATCCGGGCTTTGTTCATGCCATGGGCGACACCGATTACGGCTTGCGCGCCCGGAAAGCCGGTATCCCGATGTGGGTCATGCCAGGTTACGCGGGCCGTTGCGTCAACGACGGCAGCGTTGCCAGCAGCTTCGGCGACCGCTCGTTACCGGTCGCGATGCGCTTCAAGAAAATTCTGTCGCCGAAAGGCCTGCCGTGGCGGCCCTGGAAGATACTGTGCCGGCGCCATGCCGGGGTGTTGTGGCCGCTCTACTGGAGTTGGCCATATCTGAAAATTCTGGTGACCTCATGCCGGTTCAAAAAGCACGCCCCGAACTTGCCATGACTTGCCACGAGCCGCTCCCGAAACGCGAACCTGCAACTTCGACTGGATGAGCATCGAGATGACGAAGAAAATCGCTATTGTGACCAATGAGCCTGCGCCCTACAGAATCCCTGCGTTGAACCGGATGGCCGCGGCGTCCGGCATCAGCTTGCATGTCATTTTCTGCTGCGAACGTGAACCGAACCACGCGTGGAACCTGCCGCCGATACATTTCGAACGCACCTTTCTGCGCGAGCGTATCACCACCATCAACGACCGCTACATCCACAATAATATTGACGTAATCAAGGCCCTGAAGCGACTCGCGCCGGATGTGATCGTCACCGACGGCTTCAATCCGACCCACCTGTATGCATTTGCCTATGCCTTGATCAAGAAGGTGGCGCATGTCGCGATGACGGACGGCACCCTCGATTCCGAAAAAACCTTGTCTGCCGCCCACCGCATGGTACGTCGTGTCGTCTATGCCAGGACGAGGGCCTTCATCTCCGCCAGCCATGGTGGAAAAAAAATGTACGAAAGCTATGGCGTACCGGATAGCCACTGCTTCCAGGCCTGCCTGTGCGTCGAGAATGCCGATTATTCCCCACTGCACGAACAAGCGCCGCGGCCGTTCGACTTGATTTTTTGCGGGCGCATCGAAACGGTGAAAAATCCCTTCTTCGCGCTCGACGTGGCACTCCTGGTGGCAAAAAAACTTGGCCGCAAGGTCAGCATGCTGTTCGTCGGCTCCGGCAGCCTGGAGAACGAAGTGCGGATGGCGGCGGCAAAGCATCCTGACTTGCTGGAAGCAACATTCAATGGCTTCGCCCTTCAGCATGAACTGCCGTCCTTGTACCGATCGGCGCGGCTGTTCATTTTTCCTACGCGGTGGGATCCCTGGGGGGTGGTCGCGAACGAAGCGTGCGCGGCCGGCCTGCCCGTGCTGGTGTCCCCCTACGCGGGAGTTTGCGGAGAACTGGTCGTCGACGGCCAGAATGGTTTTATCTCCGAACTCGATGCCCATCTGTGGGCCGAACGGGCCAGCTTGCTGCTAAGCGACGCGGATTTGTACAACACGTTTTCCCAGCGCAGTCGTGTGTTGGTCAACAACTTTACCTTTGACGCAGCATCAGCGGGAATCGTCAACGCCTGCCGCTTTGCGGTTGCGACCTGATACGAAGCTGGCGCCTGACTATTAATGTAGAAAGCAAAAGCATGGGCGCAGTCTTTACCTTCTCATCGGATGACGGGCACCCGTCGGATATGAAAGTGGCCGAATTGCTCGGCAAGCATGATCTGAGAGGCACTTTTTATGTCCCCATTCGCAACAAGGAGGGACTTCCGACGATGTCGAAGAACGAGCTGCGAGGGGTCGGCCGCCATGTCGAAATCGGCTCGCATACCCTCGACCATTGCTACCTTGGCACGGTCGGCAAAACGGAAGCCAAGCGCCAGATAAGCGAGGGCAAGATGCGTCTCGAAGATCTGCTGGGCCATAATGTAGCCGGCTTCTGTTACCCCGGCGGCAAATACCGGCGCTCCGACCTGGCGCTGGTGCAAGATGCCGGTTTTACCTATGCAAGAACGACCACGAACCTGTGTTTTGACGCCGGCCACAGCCGTTTTGAATTGCCCACCACAATCCAGTTCTACCCGCATGCGCAAAGCGTGTACTGGCGTAATTTTGCCCAGGCCGGACGATGGGGAACACGACTCGCCGGCCTGCGCCTGGCAGTCGAACACGGCAACTGGATCGAACGGATGTACGCGCTGTTCGATCACGCGTGCGGGCATGACGGCACCTTTCATATGTGGACTCACGCATACGAGATCGACCGCCTCGATGCCTGGGATGAACTCGATCGTTTCTTCGCGCACGTGGCCCAGCGTGTGACCGCGCCAAACCGTCTGACGAATGAGCAGCTAGCGTTGAAATATTTCGTTGCCTAAACGGGGGCCGAACTCTGCCGGGCCATCCTGGCAGCCGGCCGGGCCTGTCTTATTCCTGATGTATATGCGTGCCCGCGAGGGCCCGACCGCAAGCGCGACCGGAAAACCGTCGCTGGCGGCGCGGCCAGCGCGCAGTTGTTCTGCTCGTCGTTATCCCTCTCCTGATTATTCCTCCCCTCGTTGTCTATTCCCTCTGTGGCTTTGCCGTTCTTGTCTTTCTCCTCGCTAACCTGCTCGTCGTTGTTCTTAACGTTCCCTCTCTGATCCTCCGCGCTTGGCTGTAACGCCAACTGTCGCGCGGGCACTCGCCACGCGCCCATTAGGCGCGAAACCGCAAGAAATAATTGTCAATCTCATCACTAACTTGCAAAGTTTCAATGCATTTTTTTCTACAGGGAAAAATATTTCGCGAAATCTACATCTTTTGGGAAACTTTTTATTCATGAGCCTGTCTGAATCAGTGCTGCCTTTGATGAGGGACAAACTTTGTTCAGCCAGAGGTCTTGCTTTTTGTCGGAGTTGACCATCGCCGCGGTTTGTCGCGCTGAAGTCTTCTTTCGGGCTAATTAGCCCAGTCCACCAGTTCAATACTGATATTTACCAGGATCATTCATGCAACGACACATACAGTCATATTCGGCCAACCAGCTTGTAACCCGCGTTCTTATTGGCGCTGGCCTGATAGGCTCTCTCATTTCATGTGGTGGTGGCACTCCAGCCACGGGCGACACCAATCCAGGCGCAGCGCCAAGCGCCGCCGGTAGTAATCAAACCGCCGCCGTCATGGGGCAATCATCCACCGCCACTGCCGCCAACGCCACCGCCGCGGCGGGTGCAGGCACCCCTGGTGAACGCGCGCCACAGTTTGCCGCAGCAGTTACCACGACCACATGGACCCAGTGCGCCTGGGAAGGCGGGACCTGCACGGTCAGCGGTACCAGGCAAGTACGTTACGGCGCCAACGGTTCTTATCTCTACAAGTCAGTTACCGGCTCGATCCCGTGTGCCAACACGACGTGGGGCGATCCAGCGACAGGCGCTCGTAAATCGTGTGATGTTGCAACCGTTACAACCACCACGCCGCCGCCTACCACGCCGCCGCCAACCGGGACGTCCTGGGCTCAGTGCGCTTGGGAAGGCGCAACCTGTATAGTAAGCGGAACCAAGCAAGTGCGTTACGGCGCCAATGGTTCCTATTTCTACAAAACAGTTACCGGCTCGATCCCATGTGCCAACACAACATGGGGCGATCCAGCGGCAGGCGTTCGTAAATCGTGCGATATTTCAAGCACCACGACGCCGCCGCCAACCACGCCGCCGCCAACCACGCCGCCGCCAACCACGCCGCCGATCGGCACGGTTCTGCCGACTCCGACCAACGTCGCCAGCGGCGCCACCGTCAGCCTGCAGTGCGGCACGACCTACCAGGGTACGCTCGAGCTCAACGGCAAGACCAACGTGACGGTCAAGACCGTCGGCACGTGCGGCAAGGCAGGCATTTCGCCAGGCCGCGCCGTCACCGGTTGGGTCAAGGGTGCAGGCAACATCTACTCGGCACCGATCAGCTTCGCTCCCGTGCAAGTTGCCGTCGGCAGCACTTTCGTCCCCGCCGCGCACTGGCCAAATCAGCCTTGGGCAACCAGCACCAGCGGCATGCCGAGCAGTGACCTGGCCGGCGCCAACCACGTATTCCTGGATAACCAATCAGTCATCCGATCGCAAGTGTTGACCGGTAACAGCGTCAGCGCGGGCAAGCCGTTCTACGTCGAAGGCAAGCTGTGGATGCTCGATTCACCCGGCGAATGGGCAGTGTCGAACGGCCGCATTCACATGTGGTCGCCCGACGGCTCGAATCCTGAAGGAAAGGTATGGGCCTCGGCCAACGGCAACGGCGTCAATGCCGACAATTCGAGCGGCATCACGATCGATGGCGTCAGGATTTTCTCGGCCACCGACGGCGTCAGCGCGAACAGCTCGACCAACCTGAAAGTGTTGAATACCGATATCACCAACAGTGCCCGGGACGGTATCTGGGCCAGCGGCAGCAAGGGTTTGCAAGTGAACCTGAGCAACGTCTCGAATTCGCGCCGCAACGGTATCGACGGCTGGTACTCGGTCAACGGCGCTGTGATCACCAACTCGACCGTCAGCAACACCGGTATGAGCGGCATGCCGTCGACGACCGATGCGGGCATCATGTTCGGCGACGGCGGCACCAACACCATCGACAATGTGCGGGTCACCAATTCGGGCTACCACGGCATTAGCGTGCTGCATAACCGCAACACTTCCGTGAAGAACAGCGTGGTCGACGGCGCTTGCGTCCGACTGCACGACTGCGGCGGTATCTACA
>NZ_PDOB01000051.1 GCF_002760665.1 Massilia psychrophila
TTGACGAGTCCGTCGGAAGAAGGTGGCTTGCTGGAATTGCTCGAATTCTTGTCGACCTTCGTTTCCAGTGCCACCAGGCGGTCCCACAACGTCACGATAATGACTTCAAGCTCACCACGGGTGAGGTCGGTCAAATCAGGCGGGGACGGCTTTTTCTTCATGACCAGCATGATGGACCGCATCTATATTGTTTACAACCTTTTTCGCACGGTACGCCTCACGACTGAACAGTCGCTTTTCCCTTTTGGCGCGGGAAAGAGCCTTGTTAAGCGGCAAGATGTTGGCTTGAATAGTTTTTTGCTTTGTCGACATCGACGATATCCATTTTCGTATTTCGGCTGCGCAGATATCTCCAATCCGAATATTTTTCCATTTTGGAAGGATATGGGTCTTGGTCACATTACTATACTGATTAAAGCTGGACGGGGCCAGCGATTGCTGTCGGTCACTGAGGTAGTCTTTCATCAATTGCTCAACAGTTGTATTCCGAGGGTGTGCGGCCTCGAGAATTTTTCGACTCTCGGCCAATTTCCTCGCCTTTAGCGAATTGGGGAAGTATTCTTCGTAGTCAAAAATCCCCTTCGTAATGGCATTCAGGATCTCGCCACGGCGCCTAACAGCGTATTCCAGATTGTCTTTCGTTGTCGTGAGTTTTAATGTTTCCCTGTACTCAAAGTTATCACAATAGAAACTAAACCCGATTGACTCAGATCGCTTCCCTCGTCGGAACTGTATCCCAGGGGGAGCCACGAGTGGCTCTTGTACTTTTACTTTTGCACTTGCCTTCTTTACCTTTTTATTGGAGAGACTAGGGCCTGTCATCAATTGAATTGAACTCTCGAGGCTTCGTATGGTCAATCCTATCTTTGAACTGAGATGACAAAGCGTTATGAATTGCGGGATGATCAGCGGGAGAAGATCAAAGATTTGCTCCCGGGACGGGATGGGCATGTTGGCAGGACTTCGCGGGACAATCGTCTATTCGTTAACGCAGTGTTGTATCGCTATCGGTCAGGAGTTCCATGGCGGGATCTGCCAGAGCGCTTTGGCGACTTTCGCGTCGTTCATACCCGGCATTCACGCTGGAGTAGGAGCGGGGTGTGGAAACATATATTTCAGGTGCTGGCACAGGATGCCGACAATGAATACGCTATGATCGACTCGACGATTGTACGTGCTCATCAACATAGCGCAGGCGCGAAAAAAGGGGGGCTGCAGCTCATGCAATCGGTCGTAGCCGGGGTGGACTGAGCACCAAGATTCACGCTACGGTGGATGCCTTAGGCAATCCCACCGGATTTCACCTAACGCCAGGGCAAGCTCACGATCTTGAAGGCGCTGACGTGTTACTGCCTCAGACGCAGGGGGAACCCATGATCGCGGACAGGGCCTATGACGCCCAGGAACGGGTGATTACCCCTCTGGAGAATGCGAACAAAGGCATTGTTATCCCGTCGACCCGCTCTCGAAAGCAGGTCCGTGACTATGACCATCATATTTACCAAGCGCGCCATCTGATCGAAAATTTCTTCGCCAAGCTCAAGCAATATCGCGCGATCGCCACCCGCTACGACAAAACCGCCTGCACCTTCCTCGGAGGCATCCACTTGGCCGCTGCGGCTATTTGGCTTATTTGATGACGCGCCCTAGTCGAGCAGTCCCTAGGCCTTGATCCGTTCGGCAGTGCGTTGTACGTCTTCATCAACCGCGACCGCAACAAGATCAAGGTGCTGTACTGGCACCGCAACGGTTTCTGCCTGTGGCTCAAGCGCCTCGAAGCCGAGAAATTTGCGTGGCCGCGTGACGCCGACGGCGCCACGCAAGGGGTCACGCTGCAGCAATTCGAATGGCTGCTGGAAGGCTTCGATTTATGGCAGAAACCGCCCCATAAAACTCTGCATTTTAGTACCGTTTCATGGGGGAATTTGGTAAACTATGGCGTGCCATCCGCTACTGCCAAATCGTCCAATCTGCCACCGCGCTACAGCCTTCCAGAACTGGCTTTGCCGGCCGTGTTGCCGACCGACGCGGCGTCGTTGACGGCGCTTCTGCACTCGGTCATCGCCGCGCACAATGACATCAAGACGCAGGCGCTGAACCACATGCAGCACATGATGGAGCAGTTCATCCTGGCGCGCCACCGCATGTTCGGCGCCAGCTCGGAACAGTCGTCAGGCCAGGGCCGTTTGTTCGACGAGGCCGAGGCGCTGGCTGCTGGCTGCTGGCAGTGATGCGACGCATGACATGGCGCCGCTGCTGACCGACACCAAGGGTGAAGGCAAGGCCAGCACCAAACCGGCGCGCGGTAAGCGCAGCCCGCTTCCAACCGAGTTAGCTCGCGTCGATGTGTTACACGACGTGCCTGCCGCCGAACGCACCTGCCCGTGTGGCACGCCGATGGTGGAAATAGGCGAAGAAATCAGCGAGCAACTCGACCTGGTGCCGATGCAGGTGCGCGTGCTGCGTCACATCCGCAAGCGCTACGGCTGCCCTGGCAGCGTACACGCGCCGGTCACGGCGGCGTTGCCGCCGCAGCCCCTCCCAAAAAGCAACGCTAGCGCCGACTTGCTGGCCATGCTGCTGGTGGTCAAGTTCATCGACGGCCTGCCGCTGGCCCGCTTCGAATACGTGCTGGCGCGCTGGGTCATCGGCGCCGCCAGCGTGCTGCAACCTTTGCTCAACCTGATGCGCGACGCCCTGCTCGAAGGCCCATTCCTGCACGTCGATGAAACCGTGGTGCAGGTACTCAAGGAGCCCGGCAAGGCGCCGACTTCGAACAGCTATATGTGGGTGCAGACGGGTGGCCCGCCGGGGCGGCCGGTGGTGGTGTTTGACTATGATCCGAGCCGCAGCGGGCAGGTGCCTGTCCGCCTGTTGCACGACTATCGGGGTTACGTAATGACCGATGGCTACAGCGGCTACAACGAGCTGATGCGCACCGACGGCATTGAGCTGCTGGTGTGCTGGGCCCACGTACGCCGCCGTTTCGTCGAGGCCGTCAAGGTGCAGCCCAAGGGCAAGCGCGGGCTCGCCGACGAGGCGGTCGCATTGATCGGCAAGCTGTACGGCGTCGAGCGCGACCACAAGGACGCCAGCGACGACGCGCGCCTGCTGGCACGGCAACAGCACAGCCGCTGGCGGCGCTGCGCGCCTGGCTCGACAAGACGCTGCCTGGCGTGACGCCGAAGAGCGCGCTCGGCACGGCGCTGTCGTACCTGCGCGACTACTGGCCGCGCCTGACGCGCTACACGGAGCGCGGCGATCTGCCGATCGACAACAACCGCGCCGAAAACGCGATCCGTCCGTTCATCGTCGGCCGCAAGGCATGGCTGTTCAGTGACACGGTAGCCGGCGCAAATGCCAGCGCCGTCATCTACTCTGTGCTGGAGACGGCCAAGGCGAACGGAGTGGAACCTTACACATGGCTGCGGCGCGTGCTGCGAGACCTGCCTGCTGCGAAAACCGTGGATCAGGTTGAGTCGCTGCTGCCGTGAAATGTGAAGGATTTGCATAGCCTGGATTTAACCAGCGATTTGCCATCCTGAGTAGGCTGGGGTGCGTGGAGCTCTTACAATCGGCCGATTGCCACCCGCGCAGCGGGTGGCGGCGCGCGCCGTGGGCGCGCGGTTCCGATCCTAGCTGAAGGGTGCTTGGGTAGTCTTCGCCATTGCGCGTCCCGAGCCGGGCCCCTCAGGCCTTGACCGGGCGCACCAGTGCGGCCGCCTGCTTGGCGCGCGCTCGCGCCGTCTGCACGTCGTGCGCACGGGCCAGCATCACGCCCATACGGCGGCGCGCGAACGAGGCCGGTTTGCCGAACAGGCGCAGGTCGGTGCCCGGCACGCGCAGGGCTTCGGCCACGCCTTCGAAAGCGATGCCGGCTGCCTCGTGCTGGCCGTAGATCACGGCCGAGGCGCCCGGCGAGGCCAGGGCCACGTCCACCGGCAGGCCCAGGATGGCCTTGGCGTGCAGTTCGAATTGGCTCTGCACCTGGGTGGCCATGGTCACCATGCCCGTGTCGTGGGGGCGCGGGCTTACTTCGGAAAACCACACCATGTCGGCCTTGACGAACAGCTCCACGCCGAACACGCCCAGGCCGCCCAGGTTGTCCGTGACCAGGCCAGCGATGGCGCGCGCGCGCGCCAGCGCGGCCGGCTGCATCGGATGCGGCTGCCATGATTCGACATAGTCGCCGGCCACCTGGACATGGCCGATCGGTTCACAGTAGTGCGTCTGGACGTCGCCGTCGGCGCCGCGTGCGCGCACCGTCAGCAGCGTGATCTCGTAGTCGAAATCGATGAAGCCTTCGACGATGACGCGGCCGGCGTCGACCCGCCCGGCGGAAGCGGCGTGCTCCCAGGCAGCGGCGACGTCGGCCGGGCCGTCGAGCTTGGACTGGCCCTTGCCCGACGAGGACATGACCGGCTTGACGATGCAGGGGAAGCCGATCTCGGCGCATGCCGCGTCCAGTTCGGCCAGCGAGGCGGCAAAGCGGTACGGCGAGGTGGCCACGCCCAGGTCTTCGGCGGCCAGGCGGCGGATGCCTTCGCGGTTCATGGTCAGCAAGGCTGCGCGCGCGGTTGGCACGCAGGTGATCTTGCCGGTCTGTTCCAGTTCGGCGAGCGTGGCGGTGGCGATCGCCTCGATCTCGGGCACCACCAGGGCGGGTTGTTCCAGCGCGATCAGGGCGGCCAGCGCGGCGCCGTCGGTCATGTCGATCACGTGGGCGCGGTGGGCGACCTGGTGGCCGGGCGCGTTCGGGTAGCGGTCTACGGCGATGACTTCGATGCCGAGACGCTGCAGCGAGATGATGACTTCCTTGCCGAGTTCGCCCGAGCCGAGCAGCATGACCTTGATGGCGGAAGGGGAGAGCGGGGTACCGAAAACGCGGGGCTGGTTCATGGGAGGCGGGCCAGAGTAGGTGAAAAAACGGGAAAGCCCACATTGTAATGCCTGGCCGCGCTCTTGCGTAGCCCTCGACCTTGCGGCACATGCGCCCGGTAAGGGCCCTATCGATATCGTTACCGGGAGACTGGTGGCAAGCCACTTCGCGGGTCAGTATCAGGTAGACCAGCCGGATCATTTTGCGCGCCAGGGCGACGATCGCATTTTTGCGCGTCATATGTTAGCCCAGCGGGCACTATGCAGCAGATTTTTGTTCGCGAGGTTACGATCCCCGGCTTCGTCGAGCTAATCGTGGTGCCGGCCGTGTGGCAGTGTGGTATCGCTGATTAACTTTCTCTGGCGGAATTAGGGGGGGGGGAATCAATCCACCCAAGTTAAGCCATTTCAGCAGTTTTTCTGGCTCATGTTCTTGTGCGGTTTTTGGCCTGGGTTTCGTGGTTTCGAGAGATTTTGACGGTGTTGATAGGTCCGCCCGGCGATCAGGTCGAGCAAATTTCTGAGCAGTGCCGCAACCTTTCTGCCTATTTTTGCGCCAAGCAGAAGCGTCGGTAGCAAGGGCTTGAGCGCTGTGTGCGCATAGGCGTGGTTGACGCGTCTGGTCTCGGGCAGATCGGCGTCGGCGTGGGCGGTCAGGGCGACGAGGGCCTGCAAATTATCGCAGACGATCTTGGCGGCGACATCCTGGGCCACGGCCTGCTGCGTCAATCCGGTGACATGCTCCAGACTGAGCCGATGCTTCAATCTTTTAAACGCCTCTTCGATTCCCCAGCGCTTATGGTAGAGCTCGGCGAAGCAGTTGGCCGAGAAAAGCTTGTCGTCGAACAAGTTGGTCATCAACACGCGCTGTTCGCCGCTGGGCGAAGTATTGCGCACCAGACGCACACGCTGCGGTTTGTTCGAACACTCGTAGTCCAGTGCGTCGCGCTTGTTAGGCGCTGGCAGCATGACGACCTGTTCGATCGCCCCGGAACGCATGAACGTGCGTACGCAGGTGAAGCCACTGGCATTGTCGACGCGCATGCAGAACTTGATGGCACGGTCGTTGAGCACGGCAACGAGCCAACGGCAGACATAGCCGCGGTCGAGCAATAGCAAGTCGTCCGGCGACAGTCGGTCGAGGTGTTCAAACAGGAACTGGCGTTCGCCGCATTCGTGGACGTTGTGCAGGGAGGCAGCGAGCATCAGGTCAGGCCCTGGAAGGAACAAGCCGAACAGGATCTGGTCAGCCAGCGCGGCGCGTTTAACATGGCTGGCACGCAGACCGAAACGCATCGTCGACGCGTCGGCGGCAACCAGGCGCAGTCCGTGCCAGCGCGGCACGAACCGGTCCTGCTCGGCGCGCGCAATGAGCCAGTCGTTGAGACGGGGAATGGCCGTCAGGGACAGCTTTGCACGCGCCTGGGCGAACGCCTGCTCGGACACCTCGTGGACCAACTGAGCTTGCTGGCGCAAATGGCCGAAGAAGGTGTCCAGTTCGGCCTGGACGCTCATGCGCATGCGCATGCCCGTGAGCATGAGCGTGACCAGCGTCGCCAAAGGCAATTTCCGGGAACGTGAGAACGCTGTCGGATGGTCGACATGACGGGCGTCGTGGACCGATGGTATGTCGCCTGAACGAACATGTTCGGGGCCGAATCGGCAACCTGACAATGCCGCCCTGTGTCAGGATAGATGTCGCGTCATTTGATTCACATTAACCGTACCCGGGGGCGGCGCAAAGGCATGCAGTGAAATGTTGTTCAGCACAGTCCAAGTCAGATCAAGGTCAAGCGCGGTGACACGATCCGGTTCGTCAAGAACAGCGACAAGGTCAAACATGAAATGGTCTTGGGTTCGGTCAAGGAGCTCAAAGAGCACGCTGAAATGACGTGCAAGATGCCGGAAATAGAGCGCGCGGACGAGAACATGGTATCGCTCGAACCTGGAAAGTCTGGCGAACTGATCCGGAAATTTTCTAAAGCGGGCAAGGTCGACTTTGCCTGTCTCCAGCCGGACCATTTCGAGGCTGGCATTGTTGCCAATACGCCTGGTAGCGGCCCGTTGTGGCGTGTCGTGACGGCTGAATGCCGCACGGCGAAACCTGGTTATAAAGGAGTTGAAATGAAAAACGTTTTTAAATTGTTGCTGGTTTTGGCAACGACTGCCACGATCCCCTTGGCCTCATTTGGCGCTGACGGAACGAATCCTTTTAAGGAATCCATTGACAAGGATGCCGGGGAGATGACGATCGAGCACGGCCCTCTGGCCAACCTCGATATAGCCGGTATGACGATGGTCTTTCGGGCAAAGGACGCTGCCGTGCTCGATCAAGTCAAGTTCAACGTCGAGAAGCTTAACGGCGCAATGACCGAGAGCGCGCTTGAAGCCGTCAAGTAACTTTGAAAGGGTCGTGAGTTTGATGGCGACCGTTCAATGGCTTGGCGCGTCAGCGCGTCAGGCGTTTGTAGCGGGCAGTTTTTCTAATGCCGAGTAGGCGATGTGAGCTGTCCCGTCCTCACACTGAATCACCCATTACGAGGATCTAAAATGCATACTCATACTATGTCGCAAGACGAAATGAAAGCTTGTATTGACGCGTGTACGAATTGTCATCACACATGCCTGCAAATGGCGATGAACCACTGTCTCCGGGTCGGCGGTAATCATGTCGAGCAAGGCCACTTCACTCTGATGATGGACTGTGCCCGGATATGCGAGACATCTGTCCACTTGCAGTTGAGCGGCTCATCCTTTAGCGCCGAACTGTGCGACGTGTGCGCCCAGGTATGCGACGCTTGTGCAGACAGCTGCGAGCGTCTAGATGGGATGGACGCTTGTGTGGCCGCGTGCCGTGCATGCGCCGAAAGTTGCCGTGCAATGGCCAAAGCCGTTCACTAACCCACATATAACGAGGAGTACAGCATGGAACTAGTAAAAAAACATAGCAAATCCATCGCGACGATGCGCCGTCTGATGTTGACGGCAGTCATTGCATCGGCTGCAATCGCTGGGCATAGTGCCGTTTCCGCACAAACGCCCATGGCAGGCCACCAAGGTATGGCTCAAGGCGATGCCAAAAGCACCGTCCAGAATCCAATGAAAATGCACGCGGCCATGGAAGAGATGAACAAGAAGATGGCGGCGATGAAGATGACGGGCAAGGCAGATGTCGACTTTGCCATGATGATGGTGGCACACCATCAGTCGGCGATCGACATGGCCAAGGCGGAACTGGAATCCGGCAAAGACCCCGTAATGCTCAAGATGGCAAGGAAGATTATTGCTGCGCAAACGAAGGAAGTCGCGCAGTTGGAAGCTTGGTTGAAGAAGAATCCTCACGCAATGTGATCAGGAGTGCCGCCTTCCTCTTGCAACGTTGAGGACAGGCGGCATCGCGTTCGAGAGCAGGTCGTTGAGAGCTCTGCGGACCATGAGTCGGCCACCGGAGACGGCCCCACTTCCGCAGACGGGAAGGACGATGTTCTTCTCGTCCGACAGCGCTTACGAAGTACGAAGCGAGCGGCAACGTCAGGGCCGTGGAATTGATTACCCAGATATCGCCCGCAGCAGGGCGGCACATCCTGCTCAACGGGCGCCACACCTTCCAAAGCGGCGGCAAGACAATTATTTGTAGTGCTTATACACCGACGTGCTGCCGTCCGCTTTTACCAGCAGGACATCGAACGGATCCTTGCGCGGGCCTTCCATGCCGGGCGAGCCAAGCGGCATGGCTGGTACTGCGAGGCCTTTGGCTTTTGGCTTGGCGGCAAGCAGGCGCGTCACATCGGCAGCAGGGACATGCCCTTCGATCGCGTAGCCGCCCACTGTCGCCGTATGGCAAGAGCCTAACTGTTTCGGGATGCCGAATTTTTCGCGGTAGTCCGACGGGTTGTCGACATCGTGCGTCCTGACCGTGAAACCGTTGTTTTTCATGTGCTTTACCCATTCGCCGCAGCAGCCGCAACTGGCGCTTTTGTAGACATCGACGATAGGCATGGCGGCGTGCGCCAACACGGGAAGGAAGACGGCGCCGGCCAGAAATAAATTGGCAATGGTTCGATTGATCATGTTCTGCTCCTTGTGTGGAATGAAACTAAAAGTTTACTTGGCCTTGCGTGACGATCAGTGGACGTGCACGGTTCGGCACTTCCCGCCTTGTTTTTCCGGCACCGTGGTTTCGGTGCCAAAGACGTGAGGCGGTTTGCCGTTCGAAATGCGCTCGTATTCTTGTGGTGTAAATATAGTCCCATCCGCGTGCGTCGCTGGTGCAACCATCTCGGTAAGATTTTACTCCCATGAAGCCAAACGGATGCCATGCCGCCGAATTTTCCAGGGTCTCCCGCTACTTCGTCAGCTTGCTGCGGGCCAGCAGTAGCACCGACGCGGGGCTGTTCGTTCATCAACATCCGTGCTTCACATCTATCGCAAGTATGATATTTTTGCATCAAGCTGGCGAGCGCGCTGCCGGGCCGGTTCACCGCGATTGCCCTTATGAGCCCGATAGCGGATAACCGATAGCGGGTAATACAAGCAGTATTTCCAATCCTGTTCTCATGACGGACGAAAAACGCGACAAGATCTACCCTGCACGTACCCGCCGGCTGCGGCTGCGGCTGCGCATTGACATCGCGCCGATGACCTTCACTATCGCGGCGCTGACGGTGCCGGCGCTGATCGAGCAGGTCTCGAGCCCGATCGAGCAAGAGCCGGCCCTGCGCGCGCACGTGGTGAAGTTCTTTGCCAGCTATCGGCTGACCGGCTTTCTCGCGGCGGCGGTGCGCGACTTGCAATACGATGCGCTGATGATGCTGTGCTATGAAGAGTTCGAAAGCCGCGTGCTGGTGCCGCTGGTGTATGGCCGGGCGCTGCGCTTGCGTCTTCACTGGTGCTGTTTGCCTTGATTGCCGGCGGCACGCTGGCCGGTATCCTCGGCGCTCTGCTGGCCTTGCCGCTGGCCAGGCGGGCGCTGTCGCACTCGAGATATCGCAAGCAAGAAAGAAGGTCGAAGGGGAATCGCACGACAAGCCGGGCCAGGCTGGATGGCGGTCCGGAAAAAACAGGTGTTTGGCCTGCTGGCGCGCCATTAGAAATCGTGCGATTTAAGATCGCACGACCGGCTGGATAACGCAAGCGCGCCATCAGGCAAGATATGACGTCGAACGCAGTGCGCTGCGCAATTCGTCGGCGACCCTGTGGCGCACAGTTTCCGACACAAATCTGCCAAGCTCGACTTTGACGCCGCGGGACGCCAGCCCGATCAGGCGTTGCCGGCGCGTGGGCGGGGCGATACTGGTCCAGTATGGGTCGAGCCGGATGCACTGCGTCCGGCCGGCCTGGATGCGCTCGATCAGCAGGCAGTCCGCGCTGAGCGCGATGCGTTCGCGGTCGCCGGCGTGGCGCGCCCAGTGGCGCACGGCGAGAGCGACCCCGGCCATCTCAATTGCCGCGAAGACCGACACAAACCAGAAACCGCGCCAGGCGAACACCAGGCTGAGCACCGCCATGGCCGCGCCGAGGCATCCGTACACCTTCGCCGACCGGTGCGGTGTCATCGAACAATTGCGTTGCAATAGCCATTCGCGCTGCATGTCGCCTGCTCACTTCACCAGGGGCGGGGTATCGAAGGTGTGGAACGGCGCGGGGCTGGGCACGGTCCATTCGAGCCCTTCGGCGCCATCCCATGGCTTGGCGGCGGCTTTCGGACCGCCGCGGATGTTTGGAATAACGATGAAGAACAAGAAGTAGACCTGGGTTAGCCCGAACATGAGGGCGGCGACCGAAGTAAAGGCATGGAGGTCGGTAAACTGCGCCGCATAATCGGCGTAGCGCCGCGGCATGCCGGCCAGGCCCAGGAAGTGCATCGGGAAAAAGGTCAGGTTAACCCAGACCAGCGAATTCCAGAAGTGGAATTTGCCGCGCCATTCGTTGTACATGTGGCCGGTCCATTTCGGCGCCCAGAAATAGTAGCCGGCGAACAGGGCGAACAGCGAACCGGCCACCAGCACGTAATGGAAGTGGGCGACGACGTAGTAGGTGTCGTGCACCTGGATGTCGATCGGCGCCAACGACAACAATACGCCCGACAGGCCGCCGATGGTGAAAACCCACAGGAAGCCGACGGCAAACAGCATCGGCGTTTCGAACGTGAGCGAACCGCGCCACATGGTAGCAACCCAGTTGAACACCTTGACCCCGGTCGGCACCGCGACGAGCAAGGTGGAAAACATGAAGAACAGCTGGGCCATGACTGGCATGCCGGTGGCAAACATGTGATGGGCCCAGACGATGAACGACAGGATGGCGATGGCGGCGGTGGCGTACACCATGGAGGCGTAGCCGAACAGCGGCTTGCGTGAAAACGCCGGGATAATGTGCGAGATCATGCCGAAACCGGGCAAGATCATGATGTAGACCTCGGGGTGGCCGAAAAACCAGAAAATATGCTGGAACATGACCGGGTCGCCGCCGCCGGCTGCATTGAAGAAGGTCGTGCCGAAGTGGCGGTCGGTGAGCAGCATGGTGACCGCGGTGGCCAGCACCGGCATGACGGCGATCAGCAAATAGGCGGTGATCAGCCAGGTCCAGCAGAACATCGGCATTTTCATCAGGTGCATGCCGGGGGCGCGCATGTTGAGGATGGTCGTAATGATGTTGATGGCGCCCATGATCGACGAGGCGCCCAGCAGGTGGATGGCGAAGATCGCCAGGTCCATGCCGAAGCCCATTTGCAGCGACAGCGGAGGATACAGGGTCCAGCCGGAAGCGGTGGCGCCGCCGCTGGTGAAAAACGAGGCTATCAGCATGACCGCGGCCGGCGGCAGCAGCCAGAATGAAAAATTGTTCATGCGCGCGAACGCCATGTCGGAGGCGCCGATCTGCAACGGCACCATCCAGTTGGCGAAGCCCACAAAAGCCGGCATGATGGCGCCGAACACCATGATCAAGCCGTGCATGGTGACAAACTGGTTATAGAGCTCGGGCTGGAAAAACTGCAGGCTGGGCTGGAACAGTTCGAGCCGGATGAACAGTGCGAGGACGCCGCCGGTCATGAACATGATCAGTGAGAACCACAGGTACAAGCTGCCGATGTCCTTGTGGTTGGTGCCATACAGCCAGCGACGCCAGCCGTGCGGGTGGGCGTGCAGCTCAGTGTCGGCGTGCTCGACGCGGGCAGCGTGGCCGGGGCTGCCGGCGCCGGGGATTGCGCTCATTGGTCTCTCCGACAAAGGTGAGTGACAGCGGTGACTATAGCGTCCCCTTACGCCGGCACGATTGCCGCGGGTTTGCTCATTTGAGTGGAATCAATTCGCTTACAAGCTTTGGGAACTTTTTATACTTCCCTTTTTTGCAGCCGCCCCGGAAGTGCTGGCAACTACTTCCGTCCGGCCGCGCCGCGGCGCACCAGCGCAAGGGCGATCAGCGCGAGGGGACGGCATGGACGGGGGGGCGGGGGTGGCGACTGCTGCTGGCAACGGCAAACGATAGTTACTTCTCGTATAAGTTTTGAAGTACATAGCGCAAAAATAGGCAGAGTCAAGTGTTGTTTATTTATCCAGAGGTAACATAAATTTCATGGCGACAATAATATCGGCGTTAACATAGTGAAGTGGCGATATAAATGCTGCTGATTGGATACGATTTTTCGTCCACCGCGCGCGGCCAACAACGAATCGAAGTGGTTTCTCGGACGCGTCCAATCACGTAGAATGGTCGGCCATCGGCGCCCGGCGCCGAACCAAGAGCTCGACTACAATTTCACGACAAGCGAACATGCAAACATGCGATTCATCCACGCCGCCGACATTCACCTCGACAGCCCGCTGACCGGGCTGGCCGCCTACCCGGACGCCCCGGCCGAGCTGCTGCGCACCGCCACCCGCGACGCTTTTGCCAACCTGGTGACGGTGGCCATCGAAGAAAAAATCGATTTCCTGATCATCGCCGGCGACCTCTACGACGGCAACTGGAAGGATTTCAATACAGGCATCTTTTTTTCCAGCCAGATGGGGCGGTTAAAAGTGGCGGCAATCCCCGTTTATTTGCTTTATGGAAATCATGATGCCGATAGCGAGATGACCAGGACGCTGTCGCTGCCGGACAATGTGCACCGCTTCCCGAGCAACAAGGCCGCTACTTTCCGCTTGCCGGGGCTGAAAGTCGCGCTGCATGGGCGCAGCTTCAAGGATGCCGCCACCACCGACAACCTGGCCGTCAATTATCCCGATCCGGTGGCGGGCTGGCTGAACATCGGCGTGCTGCACACCGCGCTGGAGGGCAATAGCGCGCATGCCCATTACGCACCATGCTCGATTGCCGAACTGGAAGCGCGCGGCTACCAGTACTGGGCGCTCGGCCATGTCCATGAGTACAAGCTCTGGCGCGGCGACTGCGTCATCGCCTTTCCCGGCAACCTGCAGGGCCGCCATATCCGCGAGGCCGGTCCGCGCGGGGCGCTGCTGGTGAGCTTTGAAAACGCCGAGATCGGCACCGTCGACCGGTTGCTCGTCGACGTGCTGCGCTGGCACGCCCTCGAGGTCGACGTCGCGCCGGCAGACAGCCTGGCCGAAGCGGTGCGCCTGGCCGGGCGCGCGCTCGAGCAACTGGTCGAGAAATCGGGCGTCTTGCCGCTGGTGGTGCGCGTCACGCTCACCGGGGCATCAAAGGCCCATGGCGAACTGTTTGGCCTGGAAACGCAACTGCGCGCCGAAGTGCTGGCCCACGCCGCCAGCATCGGCAGCGAGCGCTTGTGGATCGAAAAACTGCGGCTCGATACGTCGCCGCACGCCTTGGCGGGCGACGTCACGGCCCGCCTCGATGCGGTGGCCGATTTGCAGGCGCTGTTGTCCGCGGCCGAGTTCGACCCGGTGTTCATGAAAAGTCTGGAAGAGGACCTGATGCAATTGATCGGCAAACTGCCGCTGGAAGTCATCGACGCGCTGGCCTCGGTCAGGTCGGTGCGCGCCGGCGAGACGCGCGCGCTGGTGCGCGCAATCGGCCCGGCCCTGCTCGATTACGTGGCAAAGGCGGGTTGACCCATGCGTCTCGACCGTCTTGACCTGATCCGTTTCGGAAAATTTACTGGCCGCGCCCTCGATTTTCCGCTCGCCGAGCGCGACTTTCACGTTATTGTCGGCCCCAACGAGGCCGGCAAGTCCACCGTTCGCGCGGCCATCCTCGACCTGCTGTACGGCATTCCGAAAAACACCAGTCACGCCTTCATCCACGCCATGCCGGAACTGCGGCTGGGCGGCGCCATCAGCCACGCCGGCGCGGCGTTCGAGTTTGGCCGGGTCAAGGGCAACAAGCAAACCCTGCGCTGCCCCGCCGACAAGGTGCTGGCCGATACCGCGCTCGACGCCTTCCTCGGCGCCACCGACCGCGATTTTTTTTCGCAAATGTTCGGTTTGAACCATGAACGGCTGGTCAAGGGCGGCGACAGCATCCTGTCGGCGTCGGACGACCTCGGCCAGGTCTTGTTCCAGTCGGCGGCCGGCATCGGCAACCTGGGCGCCGTGCGCGAGGCGCTCGAAGCCGAGGCCGACAAGCTGTGGACCAAGCGCAAATCCGGCGAGCGCGCTTACTATATAGCGGCGGACGACCTTGAGCGCGCCAGGGCCGCGCTCAAGAATGCCACCGTGCGCACCAAGGACTGGTCCGAAGCGCAGCACAAGCTGGCGGCGCTCGATTGCGAACTGGCACAGGCGCGCCTGGATCACCTTGCAGTAAAGGCGAGACGCAACCTGCTCGAGCGGGTGCGGCGGGTCAAGCCGCAGATGGATGCACTGGCCGAGATTGCCGCCCAGATGGCGGCACACGCCGAGGCGCCCGAATTGGCCGCATCGGCAGCCAGGACGCTGACCGAGGCGCAGCGCGATATCGCCGGCGCCGAGGCCGGCATCGCCCACGCCGAGCCGTCGCTGGCAGCAGCGACAGAGGCGGTCGCGGCCATCAAGGTCGATGAGCGGATGCGCGAACTGGGCACCGAAATCAACGAGCTCAACGAAAGTCGGCTCGCGCTGCGCGCCCATCCGGCCAATATGGCGCGCCTGCAGGCCGAGCTCGAGGCGCAGTGGGCCGTCGCGGTGGGCGTCGCCGCGCAGCTGGAGTGGGATGCGTCGCGCGAGGACCTGTTGCGCGCGCGCGTGCCAGGCCAGGCCGTGGCTGCGGAGCTGGAACGGCTGATCCGCAGCCACGCGGCGCTGCAGCAGCAAGTGACGGCTGCCGGGCGGGCGCAACAGGCCAAGCTCGGCGAATTAACACGCGCGCGCGCGGCGATGGCGGCGCTGCCGGCCTTTGAGGTAAATGCGGGCTTGAAGTTTGCACTTGGCCAGACGCAGAAGTTGGGCGACTTCGACGCCGTCAGGGCTCAAAGGCAAGAACAGGTCGAGCAAAAAGAGGCGGTGGCGCACTCTGCCTTCGAGGCGCTCGGCGCGTGGCGGCGCGACGAGGCGGCGCTGCGCGCAATCACTGCGCCCTCGACGCAAGTGGTAGCCGCTTTTACCAAAGACCAGCTGGCCGACGAGGCCGAAGCGCGCGCCGCCAGCGCCCAGGTGCGCTCGCTGGACGGGCAGCTTGCCCGGCTCGAGCTCGAGATGGCCCAGTTCCGTGAAACCCACCAACCGGTCAGCCGCGAGCAGGTGCGCGACGCGCGCAGTGAGCGCGATGCGACCTGGGCAAGATTGAAGGCCGATGGCGCCGCGCTGCCGGCGCACGCAGGCGACTACGAAAAATTAGTTGAAGGCGCCGACGCACTGGCCGACACCCGCCACGACAAGGTACAGCTCGACAGCGAGCTGCAGTCGAAGCAGCAGCAGCAGCAAAGGCTTGGTTTGGACCGCTGCGCCGCCAAAGCCGACGTCGCCCGCCTGGCCGACGCTGCCCGGGAGCGCGCCGCCAGGTGGGCCGGTTTTGCCCGCGACTGCGGCTTGCCCGAGTTGCCGCATCAATCTGCCCCCGGCTGGCTCGACGCGCGCGAGCGCGCGCTCGACGCGGCGCAGGCACTGGCCGACGTCAGGCGTGCCGCCGCGAGCCATGCGGCGCTGTGCGAGGCCGGCCGGCAAGCGCTGGCGCGCGAGTTGGCCAACGAGTCGGCCGATGACGCTTTGGCGGTGCTTGTATTGCGCGCCGACGCCATCGTCAGCGCGATGACCGAGGCCAGCGGGCAGCGGCGCACGCTGGCCAGGCAGGTCGACGACGCCGAGACGGCGCTGCAGTCGCTGAGCGAGTCGATGGCGCTTGCACAGGGCGAATTCGACGACTGGCGCCAGCGCTGGACCGACACGCTGGCCCTGGCCGATCTGTGGCCGCATACCGAGCTGGCCATGGTCGAAGGCGTGCTGGTATGGGTGAAAAAAATCGACGAAAGTCTGGCGGCGATGCGAAAAATCCGCGTCGAGCACATCGACATGATGCAGGCCGAGTTCAACGCCCAGGCTGCGCAAGCGCGCGCGCTGGCCGAACGCGTTTGCCTCGAACTGGCCGACGCGCCGGCCGACGAGATTGCGCTTGAATTGATGGTCAGGCTGGGCGCGGCCAACGCGGCCCACGCCGAGCTGACGCGCCAGCAGGAAGTCATCGCGGCCGTTGGCGCCACACTGGAACAGGCGATTGTGCGGCGCGACCAGGCCCAGGCCAGCCTGGCGCCGCTGTTCGAGCGTGCCAGAGTTGTCGATACGATCGCGCTGGCCGACGCCATCGAGCGCTCCGACCAGGTGCGCCGGCTGCGGCTTGACGCCGCCGGCTTTGACCGGACGATCCGCGACGGCGGCGACGGCCTGTCGGTCAAGCAACTGCGCGCCGAAGCCGAAACCATCGACATGGCCGCGCTGATGGGCGAACTCGACGAACTGACCGGCCGCGATGCGCAACTGGTCGAGGCCTTGAGCGAGCTGGCCGTCAGGCGCCAGGGGGCGGCGCTGGCGCTCGGGCTGATCGGCGGCGTGGTGGACGCTGCCCGCGCCGAAGGCCAGCGCCAGGAAGCGCTGGCCAAGATGGCCGAAACGGTCGAACGCTATCTCAAGGTGACCATCGGCGCGCGCCTGCTCAAATGGTCGATCGACCAGTACCGCGAGATCAAGCAGGGGCCGATGCTGCAACTGGCGGGCCAAATATTTTCCAGTCTGACGCTCGATTCCTTCGAGCGGCTGACGGTCGACTTCGACAGCGTTCCGCTCAAGCTGCAAGGGCGTCGGCCAAACGGCAGCACTGTCGATATCGACGGCCTCTCCGAAGGCACACGCGATCAGCTCTACCTGTCGCTGCGCCTCGCCGCACTCGACATGCACCTGGGCCAGGCGCACGTGCTGCCGTTCATCGCTGACGATTTGTTCATCAACTTCGACGACCGCCGCAGCGTGGCCGGTTTGCGCGCGCTCGGCGAGCTGTCGCGCAAAACCCAGGTCATGTTTTTGACCCATAACGACCATATTTTGCCGATGCTGACCGAGGTATTCGGCAAGCACGTCAATATCGTCAGGCTCTAAAGCTTGGTACAGGTGCACAATCGCCCGGTCCAGGTACTTGCCCGACACTGCCACTTCACCAGGGTACAGGGCGGCGTCGAGGCGCAGGCGGGTGAGGATGGCGGCCTTGCCGCGCGCTCGATCAGCTTGACGGGACGCCATTTGCGCTGCAGTCAATAGCGTTCCGAGAAAACAGTACGGAGCAGAACGGCAAGGCTCAGCAGCGTTTGGCTCAGGGAGTTTGCGCAACGCGCAGGCCGACCCAGCGCAAACCGTAACTGTTTGCACATCGCCGTCAACGAGACGCATACCTGGTACGGCGTGGACGGCAAGCAATCCACCACGGTCAACTTGCTGCGCCGCTTCCGCCAGCACGGCGACGCCGTCTTGCGCTTCGTCGGCAACTTTGCGGTCCCGTTCAGCAACAACACGGCCGAACGTACAGTCCGCACGTTCGATGGCGCCGAGTATTTCTGCGTCATCCGCTGCCGCCTCGATACGCTGTGCAAGCAAGGCCGCAACATGCTTGCCGTGTTGCAGCATGCCTTCGGCGGTACTGTTAACCAGTCAGCCGCATAGCGGCTCACTGGTTACGGCAAACCAACCTCTTTGCCTTTTTCAAATCCTCTTGGCGGCCCTTGGCGCGGTCTTCGCATTACGCCTATACCCGATCGTGTCGTCCCGTGTGAACCCGTAGATATTGTGACGCCAACGTCTCATCGACAATCCCGGCCGACGCCGGCTTTACGCCGGCGCCGATTATCTGACCCGGGTCAAAATCCGGCAATCTTTCTAAAGATCTTTCTCTCGCGATAGAGCTGTAACGCGCGGAACAGCACTAACAATCAGCGTGACGCCAAAATGAGATCGATTCGCATTTACTTAAGGTGACATTCGCCGCTACCACTGCAATAGTTAGCCAATGGCAATGGATTCGGCATGTGTGCTCTCTATGTCCATATTTATGGATAAATTAAACCAGCGAATTACTACGATTTTTCCATGGCCGGTTGAGAAAAACTACCAGAGTGATTGGTCTGCTCTATCAAGATATTATGTGTGTATTATCTTAATGAATGCTGAGCATTAATTTTATTAGATTTAATAATTAAATTTTAGTGACCGATCATGTTTAAGTTTGATATTTATCAAACTCGAATAAGCGACCATTGTTAGTCTTGTGTGAACAAAAAGCGCGATGCTTTTTCCGAAAAACTTTTGGTACAAGAGGATGAAATGTTTTTATCGAAAAGTTCTACCCCACAACAATTGCGCGAAGCAGTCAAGGCAAAAAATAACCGGCAAGAAATAATTACCGCATTTTCTCAAGGAACAGTTTCCCGGCGCGATTTAATTAAATGGGGGCTGTTTACTGGCGCTGGTGCGCTGGCCTGGAAGAACGGGCTGAACCCACTTGTTGGTAACGCGAACGCCGCCATTCCTACCGGCATACCGTCGAGTCCGCTATTCGGCGCGGTCAAATTTTCCCAGCCCATGCCGCGCTTTGATGTCATGCAACGCAAAGCGGTTAGTGCACTGACGCCGGCGCCTACCGTGCAGGCCAATATAACCCAAAAAGCGGTGCCTGCCATATTGGGCGGTGGCACGGGTCCGGTCGAAGGGCGTCCTCCCGGAGCAATATGGGCTCATCAAAAATATGACCAGTTCGCACCCAAGGTGGCTGTCGAAACCGTGACCAAAGGGGTGGGGACCAACAACAGTTACAATCCGCAGGTGTCGTCAAGCTTAAATAGCGGCATTGACCCGGCAGCGCCGATCGCCCCTCGTTTTCACCCCCGCATGCCGATACAAAACGCGAATTCGATGTGGACTTACGGCGGCACTGCGCCGCCCAAACTGTTGCTCGGCCGTTATGGTGAACCAATCTTGTTTCGCCAACATAATGGCTTGTCGGCGGACGTACGGCAAAATGGCGGGTTCGGTCGCCATACCCTCTCCACCCACGAGCATAACGGCCATCATGGCGCCGAAAATGACGGATTTGCCGGTGCCTTTTTCTTTCCGGGCCAATTCTACGATTATCACTGGCCGATCGTCCATGCCGGCCTCAATAGCATCAATACGACCGCGACCGACCCGCGCGCCGGTGCACCCGATGGCAATGGCGGCATCACCCGGCTGCCGGGCGATTGGCGCGAAACGATGAGCACCCATTGGTTTCACGACCATGCGTTCAGCTTCACATCGCAAAACTCGTACAAGGGCATTGCCGGTGCGCTCAATCTGTACAGTTCCCTCGATCGCGGCAATGAAGCGATCAACGACGGGGTTAATTTGCGACTGCCAAGCGGTAAGGCAAAGGACTGGGGCAATCTCGACTACGACGTCAACCTCGTGATCAGCGATAAAGCATTCGACCAGAGCGGCCAGCTTACCTTCGATATTTTTGATTTCAACGGCTTTCTCGGTGACGTCATGACGGTCAATCTCGCAAGTCATCCTTATTTCGAAGTAGAACGACGCAAGTACCGTTTCCGCTTGCTCAATGGTTCGGTGTCGCGGTTTTTGAAACTTGCGCTCAGCGATGCGTCGCCAATGATACAGATCGCTAACGACGGCAACCTGTTGCCGCGCCCGGTGGTGTTGACCGAACTGGACCAGCAGGGTACTGCCGAACGGTACGACATCGTCATCGACTTTTCCCGGTATAGCGCCGGCACCCGGGTGCACCTGGTGAACCTGGCCGAGCACAATGACGGCAGGAGAGTGGCCAAGGACCTGTCGATCGCCGAAGCGGTATCGGGCCTGTCAAGCGATCCGTGCGTGGGCAGGTTGCTGGAATTTCGCATCGCGCGCGACGCGGCGTATCCAGACTTGAGCCTGGTGCCGGCAGTGCTGATTCCCAATCCCGACCTGTCCGCCATTCCGATTTCACGCACGCGTGATTTCGAGTTCGGCAGCGGAGCAAACCAGCCGAGCACGTCGGTCACGGCGGACGTCGGGAAATGGGGAATCAAGACCGACGGCGGCGCCTTGCTCGCTGCCGACTACGGCCGGGTCACCGCTGCACCCAGGGCCGGCACGCGCGAAGTGTGGAATTTGAGGAATAACAACGGCGGGGCAGATCATCCGATCCACATTCACTTCGAAGAGGGCCAGATTCTCTCGCGCGACGGCAGTGCGGCCAATGTTCCGCCTTGGGAAAGAGGCAGGAAAGACGTTTACCGCTTGCGCCCGGGCGGGAGCATGCAGATCACGATTCAGTTTCGTGACTGGGGCGGCATGTTCATGCAACACTGCCACAACAGCGTGCACGAGGACCATGCCATGCTGATGCGTTGGGAAACCAATGCGTTGGGAAGCACTGATTTGGTTCCCTTGCCTACGCCAGTACCGACACCCCAGGGCGTCAAGTTTCAGGCTGCAACCCGCCTAACTTAAATTGTGGATATCCAAGGCTTGGGCCGGCACGCCACGGTGTGCTTGGCCTGCGCAAGATTCTCACGACAGGGAACTGGGCGGTGGCGAGCACATTTGCCCGAAGCCCTGTTTGCTTTCTAATTTAGTTCACGTAGTTCTTACGTTTAAACGCTGATTATTCGCTCCATCAATTTATCCGACACCGAGGTGATTCATGAATACCTATTTTGTGCAACGGTCGTTTTTACGTTGCGTCCAACAGGCAGCCATTGCTGTTGCAATCATTGCCACGGCAGCACCAGCTATAGCAGCACCACCACAAAAAATGTCCGTTGTCGTACGTGATACTGTGCGTGGCGAAACAGAAAACATCGTATTTTCTGGCCTGATCCTCATTACCGGCACAGTCATCGAAAATGCGGTAGTCGACGGACCGAATATGATTCAGCTTTTGGTCGATTTTAGCGGGGTAAGCGGCATTGGCGTGACGACAGGCAAAAAGTATGTGACAAGCGCGCAAGCCATTTTGCACCGGCCACTCGTTGCACTCGATACGATCCAAACAAGTTTCCCATTTTATAGTGATAATCAGCTCGCCAGGACGCGTACTGCGTTCGCTGCTCTTTCGGTATCGTATTCGCCCAATGCGATTATTTCCGTCACTTCAAAGCTGACGGCGCCGACACCTTATTAATTTTTTTGCGTAAAAATGCCTAAATGGTAGACAGGAAATGTAACTCATGCAAGCACGATATGATTACGCGCAGCGTAAGGCCGTTGCGATGTTAGGTGTGCTGGCGCTGGTAGCAGGCGGCGCCTTGGCGTCGCCAAAATGGGGAGCGGACTATTTCCCCAACACCGTGCTGACAACCCAGGATGGTAAAAAAGTACGTTTTTATGACGATCTGCTGAAGGGGAAATCAGTTGCTGTTAATATTATTTATACCAGTTGTGTAGATGAATGTCCGCTTGAAACAGCTCGCATGGCAGAGGTGCAACGTTTACTCGGGGACAAAATGGGGAAAGACATTTTTTTCTACTCGATCAGTATCGATCCGGAGCATGACACGCCGAAGGTTTTGAAGGAGTATGCAAAAAAATTTGGCGTTGGTCCAGGGTGGTTGTTCCTGACCGGGAACAAGGACGAAATCAAGGTTTTGGTCAAGAAGCTTGGCCTGTCCCGTAGCAGCGATGCGTCCAACAAGGATGGGCACGCGAGCAGCCTGATGGTTGGTATCGAGCCCAGCGGGCAGTGGATGCGTAACTCTGCTGTGGATAATCCCCGCTTTCTTGCAACCACCATCAGCAACTTTAACGGCTGGAAAAATCCGGTTTCGGTTGCCGACTATGCCGACGCCAAACCGCTCACCATCAGCAGGGCGCAAGCCACCTTCGAAAGCCGGTGTTCGGCGTGTCACACAATCGGAGGAGGCGACCGGATCGGTCCCGACTTGAAGGGTGTTACCGAACGTCGCGACCCGGCATGGCTGGCGCGCTACATCAGGGAGCCGGACAAAGTGCGTGCCGAAGGGGACCCGACTGCGGCCATGCTACACGTTAAATACAACCGTGTAGGAATGCCAAATTTGCGGCTGGCCAATGAGGACGTCACAATGTTGATCGCGTATCTTGAAGCGCAAGGCGGTACGCTCGCACCCAAGTCCGCTACAAAGGCAACGGCGGCAGAACAAAAGGGGGGGCACGCCGCTCATCAGCATCACCACAAGCCTTAAATAAGCGGCAACACGATCGTTATCCTGCCGGGCGACGCAGACCCGGCGGGAATTGTGCGTCCGGTGTCAACTGCTCCTCGGTTCTGCACCTATCCGAGTACTGAGCCGCTAAAAGCGTTAGCCGGTGCAGCCGGCTAACGCAGCTGATCGATTTCGCCAGCCTCATCAACCGGACGCGCCGCAGCCCGTGAGCGCCGTCTGGGGTAAAATGCGCCCGCGCGCACTGCAGACGCCATCCCGCGGCCAGGCCGCTACGCCAATCACTTACCTTGAGAAGGGCGCACCGGCCTTTGCGCCGTTGTCTCGTATTACCCATGAAAACCCCAAAAAGACTCCAGCCTCTGGTTGACGAAGGACTTATCGACGAAGTGTCGCGCCAGCTCATGAGCGGCAAGGAAGCGATCGTCTACGTGGTGCGCTGCGGCGACGAGGTGCGCTGTGCCAAGGTTTATAAGGAAGCGAACCAGCGCAGCTTCCACCAGGCGGTTGCCTACCAGGAAGGGCGGCGGGTCAAGAACAGCCGCCAGGCGCGCGCGATGGAGAAAGGCACGCGCTATGGGCGCAAGATGGCCGAGGAAGTGTGGCAGAACGCCGAAGTGGACGCCTTGTACCGACTCGCTGCGGCTGGCGTGAGGGTGCCGACGCCGTATATCTGTTTCGAAGGCGTGCTGCTGATGGAACTGGTCACCGGTGCCGACGGCAACGCCGCGCCGCGGCTGAACGACGTGCCGCTCGAGCCGGAACTGGCGCGCGAATACCACACGGCGCTGTTGCGCCAAGTGGTGCTGATGCTGTGCGCCGGCGTGATTCACGGCGATCTGTCCGAGTACAACATACTGGTCGATGCGAACGGCCCGGTGATCATCGACCTGCCGCAGGCAATCGATGCGGCCGGCAGTTCGGTGGCGGGCGCGATGCTCGAACGCGACGTCAGCAACCTGGCCACTTTTTTCGGCGCCGTCCTGCCCGAACTGCTCGGCAGCCAATATGGCGAAGAGATCTGGAACCTGTACCAGGCCGGCGTGCTGACGGCCGAATCAAAGCTGACCGGCCGCGTGGCCGCACCCGAAACGCCGGCCGACGTCGGCGCCGTGATCCGCGAAATCGCGCTTGCGCGCGAAGAGGAAGAGGACCGGGTCGCGTATTCCGGCGCCTGAAGGCAAGCAAACCGCCCGCCAGCCGCCAGCACGATCCTGCTGACGGGCCAGTAATGACGGTCGCCGCAGTCAAGCCGCAGCGACTGGCGCCATCGGTCAGGGGATGGCGATTGCGGTGTCGCCTGGAGCCGGACAGCCTGTCATGCCCGGGCCTCCGGCCTCGCCGAACTCGGAAACCGTCACGCCAAAGCGGTCGCCGTTGCCGTTGGTAGAAAGCCAGGCCAGCGCGCGGCCCTGCCCTGCGACAGCGAGTTGCTTTTCGACTTCGTTGAGTCCCGTGTAGATGGCGCGCCACTCATCGCCTGCGCCCGTGCGCAGCAAATTGCCAGCGCCGCCAAGGACGTTTTGGACACGCCCTCCAATTGTGTCAGCACGGATATCCCGGCGCCCGATGCGGGTAGCGACGAGGTCCGGATTGGCAATGCGCTGTTCCATAAATTCTAATGGAAGAGCGGCGCCGCTATCCGACGCGGTGCCGTTGACCTGCAGCCCGCCGTTGGCTGTGATGAACGCCGGCCTGGTAACCGCCGCATTGACCACCCGCTGAGTCTGTCCTGAAGAAAAAGACGCGTTTTCAACCCTCAACACATCGACGACATCGCCGGCGATGATGTTCGGCGTTTGCCCGCTCCAGCATACGCCGCCAGGGTGGTTGACTTCAAATACGCCTCCCTTGGCGACGATGCCACGCGCTGTGCCGATGACCGGTTTGTCACTGGTTCCCCTGCGAACGACAACTTGCAGTTCGGTGCCTGCCGGAAATCCTTCGATCGAGATGAAGTCACGCTCCGGAAACACGGTGACATCTTTCAGCGACGGCTGATTAGCCTGAAAGGAAGCGTCGAGCAGAGCGGTCGGGATGTAGCGAACGGGCGGGTTTGGGGCTGTCGCACCAATGACACCGGTAGACCCCTGTGGGCAACCGGCAATACCTGGACCACCGATTTCACCTACCTCGTAGATGGTCATGCCGAGCCGGTCGCCAGCCCCGGTGGTCTGCTGCCACCCCAAGACACGCGTCTGCCCCGCAACGGCCAGCAGCCGTTCCTCCGGGTTCAAGCCCCTGAAGGTGGCAGTGAAAGAAGTTCCACTTGCTAAATCATAGGCGAGCGTGCCGCTAGAACCGGGAACTGGTCTATTTTGGGGGCCATTGATGCGCCCGCCGGCACTGTCGGCCCGGATGTCGCGCCTGGAAATGCGGCTGGTCGGCGGATCGATGAATTCAGGGTTGACGATCCGAACTTCGAGTCGGTTCAATGGAATTCGACTACCGTTGGGCAGTATGGCGTTGCCCTTGACCACCACGGTGTCGTTGCCGGTTTCAAAGGCTTGCGCCGCCGTGACGTTTTGCGTGTTGGTCGCCGCGCCGGAGTCCTTCACCGGAGGCGGCACGAGATTTCGGTTATTGGCGGTATCCCGGTACGTGATCCGTACCGTGTCGCCTGCGACAATGTCTGGCGTAATATTTCTCCAACATACGCCTCCCGGATGGTTTACCTCGATCGAGCCGGTCGCGTTTGTGCGCCCGACGGCATCGCTGATCACTCCGCTGCGTCTCACTTGTACCAGCACGTCGGCATTTTTCGCAAAACCCGCCATCGACGTGAAGTCGCGCGAGGGGAAGACAGTGACCTCCATCGGCAAAAGTGGCGGATTACTGATGGTGGTTTGCGCCGACGCCATGCCTGATGCAAGGATCGTTACAGTCGCTGCAACGGTAGCCAGTACAACCGCGCAAGCGCGTGATTTATGCATGGCCTGCTGGGGTAACGGCGGCACAAGGCGCGCAACGAGATGAGGGTGATTTGTGATATTCATGCCATATTCCTCGACTAGATTGATTAATAAACCGTCCTTGGATCTTGCTGCGGCGGTCATGCCAGGTTCTATTGATGCGCAGGGCGCAGTTCAGACTGCATCGAGCGTTGCAACAACATTTACGAAGATCCGCGGCGCTTGAGGTAACTGTGTTAATAATGATGGTGATGTTCCTCTAGATCGTGATTTTTTTCAGATTTTGCCGGGAGTTAGCGGCAGATGAATTATTTTATCGAACTTCTGCAACAAATATTCTCGACAATACGAGCAGCCTCGCCGCAACGTTATTGTTGAGCGGCGCCGGATTTATCGCTGACCAAAGGGAATAGGTGACTATTTAGCCGCTATGCAGCGAGCCGAATTGGATCGCCATTGAAGGCGCGCCGCAAGACGTCGAGCATGCCGTGGCCTTGTTTGCGCAGCGTGTCGAGGCAGGAGCGGATGACGCAGAAATTCTCGGCGCCGAGTACGGTACGGAAGCAGCCGGATATCTTCTGCTTCACTTTGGGCATACGCACGGCACGCTCACCGATATTGTTCGTGAACGGGACGGCGTGGTCAGCGATGAACAACAGAACGGCATCAGCGTAGAGCCGGAAGCGTTTGAGCAGGTTAAAAGCGACGGACTGCTTGACCGGCCCTC
>NZ_PDOB01000052.1 GCF_002760665.1 Massilia psychrophila
CCCGCCCGCATTGCCAACTGTGGCCGGCATTAACATGCCAAAACCGGCACCGGAAAGCGGGGGAAATACAGAGAATTAGACACTAAACTCATCAATTTTATTGTCTCAAAGTGATTGACACATTCCGGACTCGCGCCAGGCCGGTCCTTTGACTCGCTGACGACGCTCTGTTTCGCCCGATCCGGCCTGCCGCGCGATACTGACCGCAAGTGATGTCTTGAGTGGACGGTGTTTGGCCAGTGTGTTGTGGCGAACAACCGAATTTTTGTTTCGCGGGTTATCCTGTGTTTTTACCGAGGAGCAAATCATGACCAAGCACACCCCCGACGCCCGCGAACAGCAACAGCACCGGGAAGCCCGGAAAGACCAGGAAGAGGTCGGCCGCAACCGGCAAAACGCCGAGGAGGAGGAAGTCGCCGGTCGCCACGACAACGATGGCGTAAAGGATCACCAGGGCGCCGACAAGGGGCCGCGCGGCCAATAGTGCTGTCGGCAGGGTTGTCAACAAGCACTGCGTGAAAACAAAAAAAGCCGGCGGGGCGACCCAGTCGGCTTTTTTGCTGGGCAAAGGAGTATCGGGATGCGCTATGCGCAGGCAGGCCTGGCAAAAACGTGCTTTCCTAAAAAGCGATGGCGGACGTACAGCAGTACGCCTGATCACCCGACCTTTGAAAGGAAGCTTCATCATGGCGACAACAGACCTGTCCAATTACAACCTCGGCGAACTCAAGGGACTGCACTTTGAACTCGACAAAGAGATCAAAATCCGCCAACGACAGGACGTAAAAAAGGCCCGCGAACAAATTCTGGCGATCGCCCGGAATTCAGGGGTGTCGGTAGAGGATTTGCTCGGGAAAACCGGCGCAAAGCGAAAGCCTGAGAGCGGCGCAAAAGTGCAGCCGCGGTTCCACAACCGGGCTGACAACGCGCAGACCTGGACTGGCCGCGGTCGCCAGCCCAAGTAGATGGCCGAGGGCTTAGCCAACGGCAAGACGCTGGAAGAGTTCAGGAGCTGACGCCTACGCGCAGCGTTGCTGCCGTCAGCGCATCTGGGTGTAATTTACCGGAATGAATTCGTAGCCCTTGCTGTCCTTTCGGATGTGGCCGATGCCGGGGAACTGGAGGTGGACGGCGCCGACCAGGTAACGCCCGCGGGCAGCGGCATCGAACGCCTGCTTGCGCTCGGCGGCGGCGCTTTTCTGGTTGCTGTCGAAACTCATGGTCGCTTCGGGGTGGTCGAATTGGACGGCGCTGACGTGTACCAGGTCGCCGATCAGCACCAGTTTTTGCCCGCGGCTTTCGACGATATAGGTGGCGTGGCCGGGCGTGTGGCCCTTGCCGGAGAGGCTGCTGATACCTGGCACCAATTCGACATTGCCTTCGAAGGCCTTGAACTTGCCGGCGCTGACGTAGGGATTAAGCGACAGCATCGCGCCCTTGAAGGCGTCGGCCATGGCCGGGGTCTTGTCCATGTTGGCCTGGCTGAGCCAGTAATCGGACTCCTGTTTTTGTGCCCGCACGACGGCGTTCGGAAACACCGGCTTGCCGTTGGCGGCCAGGCCACCGACGTGGTCGGCGTGCATGTGCGTGAGGTAAATTTCATCGATCTGCTCGGGCTGGTAGCCGGCCGCCTTCAGGTTGGCGACAAACTTGCCCAAGGTCGGGCCGAACAGGCCGGCGGCGCCGGCGTCGACCAGCACCAGCTTGCTGCCGGTGTTGATCACGAAGGCGTTGACTGACGTTTCGAGCGGGGCTTTGAGGAAGGACCTGGTCAGCGCGGCGTTGAGCACGGCCGGTTTGATACCCTGGAGCAGCTTGTCGACCGGTAGATCGACGGTGCCGTCGTTGACGGCGGTGACTTCGAAGTCGCCCAGCATCATGCGGAAATAGCCGGTCGCCGGGGTTTTGGCCATCGGCGCGGCGCCGAACGCAGGCGCGGCCAGCAGGGCGCAAGCGCAGGCGGCGAGGACAGCTTTCTTCAAGTTCACGGTCATTTTTTTCCTTTGAAGTCACAGCGGTCGGTCGAACACATGCGCGCCGCACCCACGGGCGCGGCGAACGTGTTGTGCATCGTACATCATTCGCCCAAAGCTTGCCCGTTCGGCGCGTGGCAGCAAATGCACAATTTGTTGCCGTCCGGGTCGCGGAAATAAGCGCCGTAATAATCCGGATGGTAGTGTGGGCGTGGTCCGGGCGGTCCTTCGCAAGCGCCGCCATGGGCCAGCGCGAGCGCGTGGGCCTGGTCGACGAGCGCGCGGCTGGGCGCCAGCAAGGCCGTCATCTGGCCGTTGCCGGCCTGGGCCGGATGGCCGTCGAAAGGTTGTGCGATGATGAACAAGGGGCGTGCCGCGTCGGCGCCAACCCAGCCGGCCCAGCCTTTGCCGCTGTCGCTGAACTTCGGCCGCAGGCCAATCGATGACGTCAAAGGTGCGTAGAAACGGAAGGCACGCTCGAAGTCGGTAATGCCGATAAAAATATGGGAAAGCATAAGGTACAGGTCCGCGCCGGCTGCATGGAATGTGAAGGAAGAAAGACGTCATTCGTCAATGTCCCCGGTTAGTATTTCAGGAAGTGATAACGAGTGTGCCATATTTGGGCGCGGCTGCCAGTTTTTCGCCCTTTTCCGGTGCATTTTTGGGCGAATATGTTTTAATTGTGGCTTTATCGAGTGTTATGTTAATCAAATAAAGGGTGTGCAAGCATGGCCGTGTCGCACTTGGAATGGCTTGACAAATTTTTACCGAAGCCAAATACCGCCAGCCGGCGCGAGCAACTGCGCGCCGGCGTCGGCGCCATCGTCGGCCTGATGCTGACTGCTTTCCTCAGTTATTTTTTCTTGAACGGCGTGAGCGGCATGGCTTTCCTGGTGGCGCCGATGGGCGCCTCGTCGGTGCTGCTGTTCGGTGTGCCGGCGAGCCCGCTGGCCCAGCCGTGGTCGGTGTTTGGCGGTAACGTGGTGTCGGCAATCGTCGGCGTCACCTGCGCCAGGCTGATCGACAACCCGATGCTGGCCGCGCCGCTGGCCGGCGGCTTCGCCATCGTCGGCATGTTCCTGATGCGCTGCCTGCATCCGCCCGGCGGCGCGGTGGCGCTCACCGCGGTGCTGGCCGGTCCCGCGGTGCACGCGGCCGGCTACGAATTCGCCTTCGTCCAGGTCGGCCTGAACACGGCGCTGATGGTGATCGCCGCGCTGGTCTACAACAACCTGACGGGCCGGCGCTATCCGCACACCCAGCAGTCGGGCATGCAGCCGATACACGACACGCACGACCCGGTGCCGACCGAGCGCGTCGGCTTTACCCGAAGCGACCTCGACGCCGTGCTGAGAGAATACGGCCAGGTGCTCGACGTCAGCCGCGATGACCTGGAAAACATCATCGTGGCGACCGAAATGAAAGCGCATGAACGGCGCTTCGGCATCATCACCTGCGGCGACATCATGTCGAAGGACGTCATCACCGTCGATTTTTCGACCGAGCTGAAACAGGCGTGGCATTTGCTGCGCCATCACGACCTGCACGCCTTGCCGGTGCTAAACAAGGCACGCCGTGTGATCGGCATCGTTACCCAGAGCGACTTCCTCAAGCACAGCGACCTCGACGAATACATCTCGTTCGCCGAGCGCTTGCGCCGCTTCCTGATGAGCAGTCCTGATACCCACTCGGAAAAGCCGGAAGTGGTCGGCCAGATCATGGTGCCGAACGTGCTCGCCGCCAGGGAGCGCACGCCGATCGTCGAGCTGGTGCCGATGATGTCGAACGCCGGCCTGCACTATATCCCGATCGTCGACGACGACAACCGCTTCGTCGGCATGGTCAGCCAGTCCGACCTGCTGGCCTCGTTGTATGAAGGCCGGCTGGCCCAGCTTGCCGCGCTGACGCCGGCGTGAAGCAGGTGATCAATCAGCCCCAAGTTCGATTCTCGGAACACGCAGTTTCGCCTACTTTTTCAAGATCGACCCGAGCACGCCGCGAATGATGGCGCTGCCGACCTGGGAGCCGATGCTGCGCGCGGCCGACTTCATCATCGACTGCACGGCCGAATCGCGCCGGCCGCTGCCGCCGAACAGGCCACCGAGCATTCCGCCCGATCCGCCCGCGCCCGCGCTCCCGGCAGGCGAGGCCGCCGGCACAGGCGTGCGGGCCGCGCTGGAAATTCTCGCGCTGATGATTTCATGCGCCGATTCGCGCTCGACCGTGTCTTCGTAAACCCCGGCCACCAGCGAGGCGGCGATGATCGCTTGCCGTTCGGCGGCGTCCAGCGGGCCGATGCGCGACGCCGGCGGCAGGATGAAGCAGCGTTCGACGATGTTGGGACGGCCTTTTTCGTCCAGAAAAGAAACCAGCGCTTCGCCCAGGCCAAGCTCGGTGATCACCTGGGCGGTATCGAGGTCCGGGTTGGGGCGGAAGGTGTCGGCCGCCGCCTTGACCGCCTTCTGGTCGCGCGGCGTGTAGGCGCGCAGCGCGTGCTGGACCCGGTTGCCGAGCTGGCCGAGTACGGTGTCGGGAATGTCGAGCGGGTTCTGGGTGACGAAGAACACGCCGACGCCCTTGGAGCGGATCAGCCGCACCACCTGTTCGATCTTTTCCAGCAGCGCCTTTGGCGCGTCGTTGAACAGCAGGTGCGCCTCGTCAAAAAAGTACACCAGCTTGGGCTGCTCTATATCGCCCACTTCCGGCAGGTGCTCGAACAATTCGGACAGCATCCACAGCAGGAACACCGCATACAGGCGCGGCGAATTCATCAGCTTGTCGGCGGCCAGGATGTTGACCACGCCGCGCCCTTGCGCATCGGTCTGCAGCAAGTCGTCGATATTGAGCATCGGCTCGCCGAAGAAAAGGTCGCCGCCTTGCTCCTCGATGCCGATCAGGCCGCGCTGGATGGCACCGATGCTGGCCGCCGAGATGTTGCCGTAGCTGGTGCGGTAGTCGGCGGCGTTGTCGCCGACCTCGCGCAGCATCGCGCGCAGGTCCTTGGTGTCGAGCAGCAGCCAGCCATTGTCGTCGGCGATCCGGAACACCAGTTGCAGCACCCCTTCCTGGGTATCGTTCAGGTTCAGCATGCGCGCCAGCAGCAACGGTCCAAGGTCGGAAATCGTCGCCCGCACCGGGTGACCCTGTTCGCCGAACACGTCCCAGAAAGTGACTGGGCAGGCGGCCCATGCGGGGGCCTCTACGCCGAGCATCTTGAGGCGTTCATCGATCCGGGGAGAGGGGGCGCCGGCGTGCGCCAGGCCGGACAAATCGCCCTTGACGTCGGCCATGAAAACCGGCACGCCGATGTTCGACAGCGCCTGGGCGATCACTTGCAAGGTGACGGTCTTGCCGGTACCGGTGGCGCCGGTGATGCAGCCGTGGCGGTTGGCCAGGTTCGACAGCAGGCCGAGCACATGTGCGGCGTGCGGCTGCGGCGTGACGCTGGTGACGCTGGTGACGCTGATGGCGACGGGCATTAGCTTGGACATGGTTGCGGCTCCTGGACGAGGGTGCGGCGAACGAGGGTGATGCGGCTGACCGAATGTAACTCAACTTGCGTGAAACTTCAAAGCGAAGCTGAAAGTGAAGCTGCAACGCGAAGCGCCAAACGCGCGCCGGCCGCTCGAAAGCGGCCGGCCGGTCTTGCCAAGCAGACTAAAAGGGCTATCCCGGCATTACTCCGCCTGGTCGGCGCCGCAGCACTTCTTGAATTTTTTACCGCTGCCGCAAGGGCAATCGTCGTTGCGCCCGACCTTCGGCTCGTCGCGCTTGACGGTTTGCACCGCCGATTTGCGCAGCGGCAGCCAGAACTTGTAGATTGCCGGCAGGTTCGCCTCGATCTCGAGCGCCAGCTTGTGGCCCTTGACCGGATCGTCCACTTCCTTCAGTTCTTCTTCCTCGATTTCGTCGGCGCCGAGCAGGTAGATCGGGCGCATCAGCGGCGCCAGATTCGATTCCCACACCGGATTCCACGACCCCGGACGCAGCTCCATGCCTTCCCAGAAGCCCCAGCACCACGCTTCGGCGTCGATCAGCGTCTCTTCGCCATGCTCGTGCTCGCAGAACAGCGGCTCGAATTCCTTCGGCGCCACTTCGAACGTGACGGCCACTTCGTTCATGAAGCGCATGATCAGTTCAAAAACGCGTTCGCTTTCCTTCGGGTTCTTCCACTTCGGCTCGCTGCCGGCATCCTCGCCCCATACTTTCGGCAGCCACTCGGTCGGCATGATGGTTTCCGGACCGATCGCGATCGCGGTCAGGAAACCGTGCAGGGTATCCATCGTCATGGCGTCGTCGGAACTGCGGTCGGACAGCAGGAACTGGTCGAGTTCGTTGAATTCTTTTTCCGACAGGGGCTGGTCGTATTGCATGGCTTGCTCTTTTCTCGTAGTGAAGCCGATAGTTTAACGCCTGCGCGCCCGACCACCGGGTTCGCCGCAAAATTTAAATGGGGTCAGACCCGTTTTTTGTTAAAATTTAAATGGGGTCAGACCCGTTTTTTGTCGGGCCGGCGCGTGATACGGCGACGAATATTTTCCCCACCGCGCTTGATCCGTTCGCGCTGCAGCCGGTGCTGGCCCTCGATCCAGCTACTCGATTTAAAAGGGGTCTGACCCGTTTTTTGTTGGGCCGACTTACAATAGGGCGATGAATATTCTTCCCCCTGGCTCGGACGAGCCCGCCCAGCATCCTTTTTCCGCTCTCGATCCCGGCTGCGTGCTCGATGCCCTCGATTCGGTCGGCCTGCATGGCGACGGCCGCCTGCTGGCGCTCAACAGCTATGAGAACCGGGTCTACCAGGTCGGTCGCGAGGAGGGCGCGCCGGTGGTCGTCAAGTTCTACCGGCCGGATCGCTGGAGCGACGCCGCCATCCTCGAGGATCACGCTTTTGTGGCCGAACTGGTCGAGCGCGAGATCCCGGTGGTGGCCGCATTGACGCTCGGCGGACGCACGCTCAACGCATTCGCCGGCTTCAAGTTCGCCGTCTTCCCCAGCCGCGGCGGGCGCGCGCCCGAACTGGGCGACCCGAAAACGCTCGAGTGGATCGGCCGCTTCATCGGTCGCATTCACGCGGTCGGCGCGCTGGCCGCTTTCGAACACCGGCCGGCGTTGACGATTGCCTCGTTCGGCCGCGAACCGCGGGCGTATTTGCTGGCGAATGGTTTTATTCCAGGCGAGCTGCTGGCGGCGTGGACCAGCGTGATCGACCAGGCGCTTGACGGGGTGGCGCGCTGCTTCGAGCGGGCCGGGCGCCAGCCAGTGCTGCGGCTGCACGGCGATTGCCACGCCGGCAACGTGCTGTGGACCGGCGACGGTCCCCATTTTGTCGATTTCGACGACAGCCGCATGGGGCCGGCGGTGCAGGACCTGTGGATGCTGATGTCGGGCGAGCGGCCCGAAATGGTGCGGCAGATGGCCGATATCCTGGCCGGCTACGAGGATTTCGCCGATTTCGACCCGCGCCAGCTTTACCTGGTCGAGGCGCTGCGCACCTTGCGCCTGATTCACTATTCGGCCTGGCTGGCGATGCGCTGGGATGATCCGGCCTTTCCCGCCGCGTTTCCCTGGTTTAATACTCAACGTTACTGGCAAGACAGGATTCTCGAATTGCGCGAGCAAATCGCGTTGATGGACGAGCCGCCGCTGTGGCCGGCGTAGTGAGGTAAATCAGGTAGGCAAGCCGCCCGTAAAGCGAGCCAAAGCGGTGAAATGAAACGGTTTTCCGCGTCTGTTCGAACCTCGGCCGGCGCCGTGGTTGCTTGATAATCGCAGGTAGGCTTTCCGACTCGGAAAAGCGACCTCAGCGAGAACGACCATGCAAACAGCGCAGGCTCCCCACGACGACGCCACCCTCTACATTGAACTGCCGGCAGCAGCAGGCAAGGTCCAGGTGTCGGCGCCGGCCAGCCAGGGCCGCGCCAAGGCGGAAATGCGCGCCATCCACGAAGCCATCGCGCGCGTCGAAGCCGAAGCGAAAGCGTCGTGCGCCGCCGAAAGCCGCGCCCATGCCGAAGCGCGCGCGCGCAGCCTGGCCGAGGAACGCGCCGCGATGGATACCGCCGCCGCCGCCGCCGCGCTGCAAAACGCCCAAGCCTCGGAAGACGCCATCGAAGCGAACCGCGACCGCCTCGAAACGCTGCGCGCCGCGGCCCAGGCCAGCATGGAGCGCCTGGCGGCGGTGCGCCAGGAGACCGCCGAGCTGCGCGCCCGGGTCGAAGCCGACACCCGCACCAAGCTGGCCGCCGAATCGCGCGCCAGATCGGAAGAAGAGGCACGCCGCCGCGCCGCCGAGCAGATCGTCGCCGAAGCCGAAATGGCCGAACGCGCCGCGCGCGCCGTCGAAGACCTCGAAGTGCATACCGAGCAGGCGCGCCTGCAGGCGGTCGAACGCGTCGCCGCCGTGCACGCGGCGAAAGAAGAAGTGCTGCACAGCGCCAGCGCCGACGCCCGGGTCGCGACGCTGGCGCGCGAACGCGAGCGCCAAGCCAGGGGGGCGCGCCAGACCGCCGAGCTGCTGGCCGAAGCCGAAGCCGAAGCGCTCGAACTGACGGTACAGCGCGAAAAAGCCGATCAGCTAGCGCTGGCGTCGGCGTTTGCCCGCGCGGTGGCCGAAGCGCGCGCGCTGGAGGAAGCGCGCGCGCTGGCCCACATCGAACAGGAGCGCGAAGCGATCGCCATCGCCCAGGCCGAGTCGGACCGAGTCGCGGCCAAGTCGATCCACCTGAGCCTGCAAACGGAAAAAGAATTGCGCGACGCCGCCATCCACCGCGAGCGCATCGAACAGATGGCCGCCGCCAGCGCCGAAGCGCGGCGCGCCGCCGAAGGACGCATCATGGCCGCCACCGAGGCGCGCATCGAAGTCGACCGCAAGCTGCGCGAAGTGGCGCTGGCGCGCGCGCTGGCCGAAGAACAGGCGGCCCTGAAAGGGCAGGCCAAAATCGAAGCCGAGGCGAGCGCCACGGAACAAGCGCACCAGCGCGCCAGCGCCGACCAGGCCGCCGCCGCCGCCGCCGTTCTCGAAGCGCAAGAACAGCAGCGCGCCCGTGCGCTGGCCGACGAGCGCGCGGCGCTGGCGTTGGCGGCGACCAAGCTGGCCGCCCTCGAAAACGCCGCCGTCCAGGCCGAGCTGGACGCGCAGGCCGAGCAGGTCCGCTTGCAGCGCGACGGCTGTGAACTGGCCGAGGCCAAGGCCTGCGAAGCACAGCGCGCGGCCGGACGCGTGGCAGAACAACTGGCACAACTGGCGCAGGCCGAACAGGCCCGCGCGGCGGCCGAACAGCAGGCCCTGGCAGCGCTGCAGGACAAGCTGGCGGCCGAACTGGCACTGTCCGCCGCCTGCACCGCGCGCACTAAAACCCAGCACGAGCAGGCCGCGCTGCTGCATCGCCAAGCTGATGCCGAGCATCGCGCCGAACAGTCGCAGCTGGCCGAATTCGATGCCACCCGCGTCCTCGCCGAGCAGGCTGAACTGCAAGCCGCCGAACGGGCGGCCAGCGCCGCCGCTGTTGCCGCGCAATTGCGGGCGGCGGCCGAACTGGTCGACGTGCAAGCCGTGCGCGCCCGCCTCGAACAGCAGAAGCTGGCGCTGGCAGGCGAGGCGCTGGCCCTGGAGCGCGCCGCCGCCGGTGCCGAAACGGCCGCGTTGGCACTGGCCGCCCAATTGGTCGAAGCGCAACGCGAATCTTCCGCAGCAGGACAGCAGGAAAATGCGGCGCTGGCATCGCGCCTTGCCTCCGAGCGCGCCGCCGTGCTCGCGTGCGAGGCGCGGCTGTGCGCCGAACGTGAAAAGGCCGAGCTAGCTCACCAGCTCGAACTGGCCGAGGAAGCGGCGGCCCAGGCGATGACGGACAAGCTCAACGCCCAGCGCCTGCTGCTCGACAGCGCCCAGGCCCACGCCGCGATGCAGCGCAAGGTGGCGTTGACCACGCAGGCGATGGCCGACGCCAAGGCGCAGTTGCTGGAACTGGAAACCGGCCGCCACGCTGCCGACCGCCGCGCGCTGGCCGCCACCGCCGAAGCGGTGGCCCAGCGCTCGGCCGAGGCCAAGCAGCGCGCGGCGTCGGAATCGATCACCCGCGAAGTCATCGGCCGCCTGCTGACGCAGCCATCGTCGGCACCCTCGAAGCTGTAATTTTGGAATAGTTCAGCAGCAGCGGTTCACAGTCCCATGCCGGTTACTGCTGGATCGCCACTTTCTCGACGAAATACTCGGTCTCGCCGAAACAGGCGCTCGGCACGCCCTTGTGCTGGGCGTAGCTGAGGGTGACGCGCTTGCCCATTGCCGCCATCAACTGGCGGGCGACGCCATCGTCGCGCACCGAGAAGGTGAAGCGCTCGGGGATTGCGCCTGGCATGCTCGAGAGCAGGATTTCGCCTTCCCACGTCTTGCATATCCAGCCCTTGCGGGAAAATTTCTGCAAGAAGCCAGCGCGTTCGCCGTCCGAGTACGATATGTGCAGCGAAGCGTAGGTATAGGCGGCGAGGATGGCGATGACGGCGACGACAATCGACAGCAGGGTAAAGGTCATGCGTTTTGGCATGGTCATGGCAGATCTCGTGGTTGGCGGAATGGGCGCTCATTCTGCCATGAACACACGAATAATCAAATGATTACGAACGGCGGCGTTAAAGCTGCACATCGCTTACGCCAGCTTGTGTCGCAGTAGTGCGGCGTTTGACACCACTCGGGCCGGTGCAGGCGCATCGGAGGTCGCGGCCGCTTCGGGCTTCTGCGATAATTCCGTATTGCATTGTTGCATATAAATACAACCTGGAAAACCGATGGACTTCACTTATCTCGTCACCCCCGTACTCACCTGGCTGGTGGTCGGCCCGATCAAATTTTTGATCACCAGCGTGCGCCAGCGCCGCCTGGCGTTCGACCTGGTTGGCAACGGCGGCTTTCCAAGCAACCACAGCGCGGTGGTGACCAGCATGGCGACCCTGATCGCCTTACGTGAGGGCATCAACGACCCGGCGTTCGGCGTGGCGGTGACCCTGGCCTTCGTCATCATGATCGACGCCAACAGCCTGCGCCAGCACGTCGGGCGCCAGGCCGCCGCCATCAACCGGCTCACCAGCGCCGGCCCCGGCATGGGTTCGAATATAAAGCCGCTGCGCGAACGGATGGGACACACCCTGGCGGAAATCGGTGGCGGCATCGGCACCGGCATCGCGGTCGCGTTCGCCATCAATTATTTGTCCAGACAATTCTGACGCCCAACCAGCCCCGTGCTGTCCGCTGCCGAGCGCCTGAAAAAGCAGTTCATCGCGCCCCAGTGCATTTCAGGCATCGAAACCGGCAGTGTGCAGCCCGCCGGTTGACCGGGTTGTACCGCTCAAGGATACTGTCCGCTGGCTGTTTTGCTCGCCCAGGCTTACCAGTTTAAAACAAGTTCAAAAATAAATTTTTTTGGAGAGATGACAATGCTGCGCAAAACCATGCTCGTCCTCGCGGTCGCCTCGGCGCTCGTTGCCTGCAACAAGGATTCGAAGAATTCGAAAGACGAGAAGGCCAAGCCGGTCCAGCTGCAGATTGCCGCCGAAGACTTGTTGACGGTGCAAAGCAACGCGCTTGCCTCCGGCCCGGTGATCACCGGCTCGATCCAGCCCGAGCGCCGTGCCGACCTGCGCGCCGAAGTGTCGGCCGTGGTGCTGCAAGTATTGAAAGAGAACGGCGAAGTGGTCAAGCGCGGCGACGTACTGGTCAAACTCGACGAAACCGCAATTCGCGACAGCCTGGGTTCGGCCGAAGCGTCGGCCCAGGCGTCGTCGCAGGCGCTGGTGCAGGCCGAGCGCCAGCTCGAGCGGCTCAAAACGTTGCGCGCGTCCGGCATGACGTCGTTGCAGGCGCTCGACGACGCCGAGGTGCGCCGCAACAGCGCCCAGAGCGAAGCGGCGGCGGCCCGCACCCGCGCCGTGCTGGCGCGCCAGCAATTGCAGCGCACGCTGGTGCGCGCGCCATTCGACGGCGTCGTCAGCGACCGCAAGGTGTCGGCCGGCGACACCGCCGCCATCGGCAAGGAATTGCTGAAGGTGATAGACCCGACCAGCATGCGCTTCGAAGGGCGCGTCTCGGCCGACAAGATCAGCGCGGTGAAGATCGGCCAGCCGGTCAGCTTCCGCATCAACGGCTATGGCGGCCAGGAATTCCGCGGCGTCGTCAGGCGCATCGATCCATCGGCCAACGACGTCACGCGCCAGGTCGAGGTGCTGGTCGGCTTCGCCAATGGGGTCCAGCCGCGCGTGTCCGGCCTGTACGGCGAAGGCCGGATTGAAGCCGACAGCGTCGCCGCGCTGATGCTGCCGGAAGTGGCGCTGGTGCGCGCCGGCGACAAGGCCTTTACCTGGCGCATCAAAGGCAACACGCTCAGCAAGGTAGACCTGGTGATCGGCGCGCGCGACGCCCGTACCGGCAATTACGAGGTGCGCCAGGGCCTCGCCGCCGGCGACACGGTAATGCGCAGCCCGAGCTCCAGCTTCAAGGACGGCCAGAAGGTCGAGCTGAGCGCCGCCAGGGTCGCCAGCGCCGCTACGCCTGCCGTCACCGCCGTGCAGGGGAAATAACATGTTTCTTTCCAATTTCAGTATCCGCCGGCCGGTCGCCACGATCGTGCTGATCGTGGCGATCATGGCACTGGGCCTGATGGCCCTGAGCAAATTGCGTGTCAACCAGGAGCCCGACGTTGAGGCGCCGATGCTGTTCGTCAGCATTCCATATCCGGGCGCCTCGCCCGACACGGTCGAGCGCGAGATTATCAACCGCATCGAAAAGCCGCTGCGGGCCATCGCCGGCATGGAAAAGGTGGAAAGCGTCATGAACGAGGGCAGCGCCTTCGTCCAGCTCGAATTCGGCTTCAAGAAGAACTTGATCGAGGCGTCCGACGAAGTGCGCAACGTGATCGGCAGCGTGCGCTACAAGCTGCCGCTCGAAATGCGCGAACCGATCATCACGCGCTGGGACACGTCGGCGCAGCCGATCATGAACCTGGCGCTGTCGTCGACTTCGCTGACCCACGCCGAACTGTCGCGCCTGGCGGAAGACACGCTGGCCGACCGCTTTCGCGCCATCGACGGCGTGTCCAACGTCAGCGTCGGCGGAGCCCTGCGGCGCGAGCTATCGGTGCTGCTGCGTGCCGGCAAGCTGCGTGAGTACAACGTCTCGGTGGGCGACGTGGTCAACGCGCTGCGCACCCAGAACACCAATGCGCCGGTAGGCAAGGTGCGCGGCACGCTCGACGAGAAAAGCATCCGGCTGGTCGGGCGCATCGAAACGCCCGAGGAATTCGAGCAGATCGTCGTCAAGCGCCGTGGCGAGGAAGTCGTCCGGCTGGCCCAGGTCGCCCAGATCAAGGACGATTTTGCCGAAATCAACAGCTTCTCGATCCGCAGCGGCAAGCCGAACGTCAGTATCCAGGTCGCGCGCGCGCGCGACGCCTCCACCGTGTCGGTGGCCAAGTCGGTGCGCGAGATCGTCAAGGAGATCGAGAAGGAACTGCCGGCCGGCACCAAGCTCGAAGTGACCCGCGACGGCGGTAAAAATGCCCAGAACAGCCTGAACAACGTAATCGAGTCGCTGGTGCTGGGCGCCGTGCTGACGATCTTCGTGGTGTACGCCTTCCTCAACTCGTGGCGCTCGACCCTGATCACGGCGCTGTCGCTGCCCACTTCGGTGATCGCCGCCTTCATCGCGGTCTGGTTGTGCGGCTTTACGCTCAATTTCATGACCCTGCTCGGCCTGTCGCTGGCGATCGGGGTACTGATCGATGATGCGATCGTGGTGCGCGAAAATATCGTACGCCACATGCAGCGCGGTTCGGACCGCCGCACCGCCGCTCTGGAAGGCACCGCCGAAATCGGCATGGCGGTTGCCGCCACCACGTTCTCGATCATCGCCGTGTTCATTCCGGTAGCGTTCATGCCGGGCATGTCGGGCGAGTGGTTCCGTCCGTTCGCACTGACGGTCACCTGCTCGGTGCTGGTCAGCCTGGGCATTTCGTTTACGCTCGACCCGATGCTGTCGGCCTACTGGGGCGACCCGGAGGACCATCACACGGCGCCGAAGAAAGGCCTGTCCAGGCAACTGGGCCGCTTCAACGACTGGTTCGACCACCAGGCAGGACGCTACGGCAACGTGATCGCCTGGGCGTTGCACCACCGCGTCTGGATGGCGCTCATCGCCGGCGCTTCGCTGGTGGCGGCGATCGCGCTGCAGGCGACGGTGGGCGGCTTCGGCTTCATGCCGGCCTCGGACTCGGGCATGCTGATGATCGACGTACGCACGCCGTCCTCGTCCTCGATCGAATACGCGCGCCTGAAAATGGAAAAGGTCGCCGAAATCGCCCGGTCGATGCCGGAAACCAAGGACACCAACAGCAACATCAATGCCAGCGGCGGGCGGGTCTACATCGATATCGACAAGCGCCATACGCGCAAGCGCAGCGCCAAGGAATTCGCGGTCGAACTGCGCGAGAAGATACGGCCGCTGGTCGGCGCCGAATACGTGGTCATCGACGACCTGAACGGCGGAGCGCGCAAGCCGGTCCAGATCGACTTTACCGGCCCCGATTCGCGCAAGTTGCTGGAAATCACCAATGCCTACATGGACAAGCTGCGCCAGGTGCCTGGCGCGGTCGACGTTGGCCTGTCGGAGCAGGATCCGAAGAACGAGTTGCAAATTGAACTCGATCGCGGGCTGGCCAATTCGATGGGCATTTCCGTCAACGACGCGGCGCAGGCGCTGCGGGTGGCGTTTGCCGGCGTCGAAGCAGGCGACTGGGTCGATCCGACCGGCGAGACGCGCGACGTGGCGGTGCGCCTGCATCCGGACGACCGGGTCAGCGCCGAGAACATCGAGCGTCTGCCGATCGCGGTGACCGGCACTACCCAGATGGTGCCGCTCGACCAGATCGCCACCATCACGATGGGCAAGGGCCCGTCCCGCATCCAGCACACCGATGGCATGCGGACCATCTCGGTGTCGGCCAACGCGCAGGGACGCTCGAGCGGCGAAGTCACCAGTGACGCCATGAAGCTGGCGAAGTCCTTCGACTACCCACCGGGCTACGGCCTGAAACTGGGCGGCGCGGGCAAGAACCAGCAGGAACTGTTCACTGAAATGACGATCTCGCTGCTGTCGGGCATCGGTTTGATGTACCTGATCCTGGTGATGCAGTTCGGCTCGTTCACGGCGCCGCTGGCGGTCATGATGTCGCTGCCGCTGTCGCTGATCGGGGTCGTGGTCGCGCTGTTGGTCACGGGAAGCACCATCAATTTGATGAGCCTGATCGGCATCATCATGCTGATGGGCCTGGTTGCGAAAAATGCGATCCTGCTGCTCGACGCGGCGCGCAAGCGCGAGGCCGAAGGGTTCGGGCGCGAGGATGCGCTGATGGAGGCCGGCCGTATGCGGCTGCGCCCGATCCTGATGACCACTTTCGCGCTTATCGCCGGCATGTTCCCGGTCGCGCTGGGGCTGGGCGAGGGCGGCGAGTTCTACCGTCCGCTGGCGATTGCGATCATCGGCGGCACCATCACCTCGACCATCCTTACCTTGCTAGTGGTGCCGACCTTCTACGACAGCATCGAGATCGCGCGCGACCGCATGGTGGTCAAGTTCGGCCGCCGCGCCAGGCGCATGAATCCACTGCTGGCCTTTTTGATGACGTTCGTCGAAGCCATCCTGACCTTGCTGCTGGTTCGCCTGGTGTTCCGCACCATTGCATGGGCGGTGCGCACGCTGACTGGCCGGGGCAGCAAGACGGTCGCGCCTGGCGTCGTGCTCGACAAGGTATCGACATAGGGGTGCCAGCCTGACAGGCTGGCAAGCTGGCAAGCCCGGCGCAGAAGGGCCCGCGTGAAGCGGGCCTTTTTTTCTGGTCAGCAAAAGTACGTCGACCAGGTTCTGCGCCGGAGTATTAACCGCCGCTTCGTGGCGTCGTCGTGCCGCTGCCGCTTGGCGAGGCCGGCGTCGTGCTCGGAGTGGTCGGCGCCGTTGTGGTGTCACCCGGCGAGGTACCGCTGCCGCTCGTGCCGCTGCCACTGGTACCACTGGTGCCGCTGGTACCGCTAGTGCCGGTGCCGCTGGTGCCGGTTGCGCCTGTACCGCTAGTCGTGCCTGAACCCATCGAGTCGGAGCCGGTTGTCGATCCGCTGGTGCCGGTACCGCTGGTGCCGCTGGTGCCATTGGTGCCGCTGGTGCCGGTGCCGCTGGTGCCGCTGGTGCCGGTGCCGCTGGTGCCGCTGGTACCGGACGAGCTGCTTGGCATGGTGCTGGTGTCGCCGCTTGCTCCCGATGGTGTCGCTGTGGTATCGGTCTTCTTGCAGGCACCGAGCATGGCGGCCATGACGGCGGCGGTCAGGATGATTTTCGATGCGCTTGAAATAGCTTTCATTGTGTAACTCCTCGTTCACGTCTATCTTGTGCCGCCGGCGCCTGCCGTATTGGGAACAGGCGAGCAGCAGCGCCAGGTCAGCCCCGCATTGAGCCTGATTGTTTCCCGGGAAGGGAAAAACCCGGAAACCAACGCAGCGAGACACGCGGCCCCGTTCAGTGCATGAAATCGACTGTAAAAATTAGACTTGGAACATTCCGCCCGGTTCGACAAATTCTCGATTTGTTGGCAAATTCGGCCAGAATGATGGTGTCCTTTGATATATCTCAATTGAATCAAGCTAAATCACGGGGGGACGCACAAACTAAATTTTTTTATAGAGTTCCTGAAGTGCGCCGCAAAGCTTGTGGTAGTCGCTCGCCACCCGAGATCGATGCCACGGAGCGGGGACGACGATGAAGCACGGGATATTGCCGGCTGCCGCCGTGCAAGCGCGCCGACAATCCAGTCAGCATAAAAGCCAGTTCATGGCCGCGCGAAGCGCTCCATCAATGCCGGCACTTCGCCGGGCAGTTCGCGCGCGAGGTAACCGAGGACGCCGAAGCGCTCGGCCAGCAGTTCGCCGGCGCGCGCGTGCAGCGCCACGCCCCAGCAAGCTGCCTGCGTGAGGCTGGCGCCGCGGGCGGCGAGGCCGGCGACGATGCCGGCCAGGGTGTCGCCGGAGCCGGAGATGGCCAGCCCGACGTTGCCGCCTTGATGCTGCCAGCGTGCGCCGTCGGGCGCGTTGATCAGGGTGCGCGACCCTTTCAGGGCGACCACCGCGTTCCAGCGCTGCGCCGCGCGCATGGCGTGGCGGTCGGGGTCGGCGGCGATGTCTTCCTTGGAGGCGCCGGTCAGGTGCGCCATTTCGCCGGCATGCGGGGTGACGATCACCGGCACGTTGAAGCGAAAAGCGGCGCCGGCATCGGTATCGACGTTGGCATTCGGCTTGCCGCCGGCGCCCAGCACGACCCGCATCGCGCAGGCGTCGAGCACCACGCTGGTGTTGCTCGCCTCAAGGCGCGGCAGCAATGCCCGCACCAGCACGGCGGTGGCCGCTTCATCCTGCATGCCGGGGCCGATCAGGATGGCGTTGACCTTGTCGGCCAGCGGGTCGAGCTTGCCGATGGCTACTTCGGTGAAGCCGCCTTCATCGGTTTCGGCCAGGCCGATCACGCGCGCCTCGGGCAGCGCCAGTGCCACCAGCTGGGCCACGCTGGCGCCGGTGGCGATGGTGAGCTTGCCGGCGCCGGCGCGCAAGGCGGCGGTGGCGGCCAGGATCGCCGCCCCCGGCATTTCGCGCGAGCCGCCTAGGATCAGCACGTGGCCGCGCTGTTCCTTGTCGGCGTCGGCAGAGGGCATTGGCAGCGGCCAGGCGCGCAGGGCGTAGTCGTCGACGGTGACGCAGTGGTTGGCGGAGGTAGGCGGATTCATGGGGCCGGACCTCCTACGCTTTCGGAGCAGCGGGCACATCTTTTGACGCCGTCACGGCAGCGCCGGCAGCTTCGAGGGGAGCGACAAAATTGACCAGGTCGAGGGCGAGCTTGCCGCGCTTGCCCTGGCGCGGATCGAAACGGTACGAGGTAACCGAGCAGTTCGGCACGTCGCTGCCGCGGTCGTAGGCAAGGATGGTTGCTTCGTCGAGCCGCTCCAATAAATAGCGGAAACAGTTGACGGTAACCTGGTGGCCGACGATCAGCACGCGCTCGCGCGCATATTCGCGGGTAATGGTGTCGAGCACGCTGCGCAGGCGCAGGATGACGTCGCACCAGCTTTCGCCGCCGGGCGGGCGGAAATAAAACTTGCCGACGTGCTGGCGCTGTTCGTACAAGCCGGGATAGCGCTGCGAGATGCCATGGGTGGTGAGGCGGTCGAGGATGCCGAATTCTTTTTCGCGCAGTCGCTCATCAACCCGGCTGACGACCTGGCTGTCGGCCTCGCTGCCAACCGGACTGTAGGGATCGATGGCCTGCCTGACGATGCGCGCTGTTTCGGCCGCGCGCAGGTAGGGCGAATGCAGCACCACGTTTGGCCGGGATCGTTCCGGCATGGCGGCGAACCAGCCGGCCAGCGCTTTCGATTGTTGCAAACCCAGGTCGGACAAGGGCACGTCGATGTCGCGCTCGGCAATGTCGATCATCAGCCCCTTGGCCGCTTCCGCAGCGTCGCGCGCGACGTTGCCGGCGCTTTGGCCGTGCCGTACCAGCCAAATTTCTTGAGGCCACTTTTGGTCCATCGTTCACCCGCCATGCACGCTGCACGATCGTCATGATAGACGGATTCGGCGCCCGTTTAGCGCACGATATGGAGAGCCTAGCGCGGACGGTCAGGCCACCAGCTGCTCGCTGTCCAGCTCGACCTCTTCGGCACGATCAAATACCGCCATGTCGGTCTGGCCCAGCATCCGGCTGGCGAAGGTGCCGGCGGTGATTGAGCCGCTGACATTGAGGGCGGTGCGGCCCATGTCGATCAGCGGCTCGATCGAGATCAACAGGCCCGCCAGCGCCACCGGCAGGTTCATCGCCGACAGTACGATCAGCGCGGCAAAGGTGGCGCCGCCGCCGACGCCGGCCACGCCGACCGAACCGATCGTGATAATCGCCAGCAGCGGCAGGATGAACGCGGTGGTGAACGGATCGATGCCGACGGTCGGCGCGATCATCACCGCCAGCATCGCCGGGTAGATGCCGGCGCAGCCGTTCTGGCCGATGGTGGCGCCAAACGAGGCGGCGAAATTGGCGATGCCTTCGGGCGTGCCAAGGCGGCCGGTCTGGGTCTGCACGCTCATCGGGATGGCGCCGGCGCTGCTGCGCGAAGTGAAGGCGAACGCCAGCACCGGGAAGATTTTCTTGACGTAGCGACGCGGATTGAGGCCGGTCGCGGCGATGATCGCCAGGTGCACGCAAAACATGAGCGCCAGCGCGCTGTACGAGGCGCCGACAAAGCCGATCAATTTCAAAATGTCGGTGATGCTCGACTCCGACACCACTTGCGTCATCAGTGCGAACACGCCGAACGGCGTCAGGCGCAGCACCAGGGTCACCATCCGCATCACGATCACGTGGGCGACCTTGATGAAGTGGTTGAAGGAGGCGAACAGGTCCGGCTTCTTGTCGGCGATGCCAGTGGCGGCGACGCCGACGAAAATCGAAAACAGCACCACCGCGATGGTCGACGTCTTGCGCGCGCCGGTCATGTCGAGAAAGGGATTGGCGGGAATGAAGCTGAGGATCATGGTTGGCAGCGAGATCGCCTGGGCATCCGGCAGCTTGCCTTGCAGGTACTGGCCGCGCGCAAGTTCGGCCGCGCTCGAGGTCAGGCCGACCGCGGAGAGGTCGAACAGCTTCGCCATGGCGATGCCGATCAAGGCGGCAATCATGGTGGTGACCATCAGGACGCCGATCGTCAGCACGCTGATTTTGCCGAGCGATGCGGCGTCCCGTAGTTTCAAGATGGCGGCGATGATCGACACCATGATCAGCGGCATGATGATCATCTGCAGCAGCTTGACATAGCCGCTACCGACGATGGCAAGGTAGGCGCTGGTGGTGGCCACGGTCGGCGAAGCGGCGCCGTACAGCGCCTGGAAGGCGGCGCCGAGCAGCACGCCGATCGCCATGCCGGCGAACACCCGCCTGGTGAACGACACGTGAAGGACCTGCATGCGGAACAACGCGAAGCAGACGGCAAGGGCCACGGCCAGGTTGAGGATCAGGGGAATGTTCATGGTCTTCCTTGGAGTCGGCGGCGGCGCTTGCGCTCATGCGGAGCGGCAACGAATTCAATGCATTTTATAGATATTCGTGCCCCGTTGCAGCGGGAGCGGTGATGCGCGGTGATCAGCGGCCGTCAGTGACCGTCAGTGACCGTTATTGACCGTCAGTGACCATCATCGGCCAGCTTATTGCGCGAAGCCCCTGTGCCTAAGTCGGCGGTCTCTGCTTGACGATCGCCTCGGCCTGTGTGATATTCATCGCCATGACATTCAACGCTTCCTCGCCAACCGTTATCACCGCCATTGTGCTGTGTTGTGATGCCGCGCTTGGGGAAAGCGTCGCATAGCGATCGTGTTTTAAATTTCCTCAAGGGCCACAGCGTTGAACCAGCTGTGGCCCTTTTTGTTTCAAGTTGCAATTCATCCGGAAAGCAGCATGGCACTTCACTTGTATGACACTTACACCCGCAGCCTGCGCGAACTGCACGCAATCGAGCCGGGCCGAATCGGTTTGTATGCGTGCGGCCCGACAGTCTATGATTACGCGCATATCGGCAATCTGCGCAACTACCTGTTTGTCGACCTGTTGCGGCGCACGCTGGAATACAGTGGATTGCAGGTCAAGCATGTGATGAACATTACCGATGTCGGCCACTTGACCTCCGACCAGGATACCGGCGACGACAAGATGGAGAAGGGCAGCCTGCGCACAGGAAAATCTGCCTGGGAGATCGCCAGCGAATACACCCAGGCTTTCAAGCAAGATCTCGCCCTGCTGAATATTCAAGAGCCCGCCACATGGTGCCGCGCCACCGATCATATTGCCGGGCAAATCGAATTCATTGCCGACCTCGAGCGGATGGGCTACACCTATCGCACTGGCGACGGCGTCTATTTCGACACATCCCGGCAGGCCGGCTACGGCTACCTGGCGCGACTGGACCGTGCCGGCTTGCAGTCAGGCAAACGGGTCGACATCGGCGAAAAAAAGCAGGCAACCGATTTTGCGTTATGGAAGTTCAGCGGCACCGTTGGTGTGCGCCAGATGGAGTGGGAAAGTCCTTGGGGCGTCGGTTTTCCCGGCTGGCACATCGAATGCTCGGCGATGTCGGCCCGGCATTTGGGCGAATATTTCGATATTCATTGCGGCGGCGAAGATCACGTGCCGGTACATCACAGTAACGAAATAGCCCAATCCGAAGCCCGATACGGAACGCGGGCAGCCAATTTCTGGCTGCATGGCGCTTTCCTCAAAAGCGCCGGAGGCAAGATGTCGAAATCGGGCGGCGCCTTCGTGCGCCTGCAAACGCTGGTTGACCGCGGTATCGATCCATTGGCTTACCGTTATCTTTGCCTCACCACGCACTATCGCAGTCAATTGAATTTCTCTGACGATGCGCTTACCAGTGCGGCGAATGGATTTGATCGCATGAGCGTGCTGGTGCACCGGCTGGGCGCGCCGCTTGAGCCGGATGACGGCTATCTCGCCCGGTTTCAAGTCGAACTCAATAACGACCTGAACTTCCCGCGGGCACTCGCACTGGCGTGGGAATTGCTGAAAAGCGATCTGCCTGACGGCGTCAAAAAGGCGACGGTATTGAATTTTGACGAAACGTTCGGCCTGCGACTGGCTTTTTGGCAGCCTGCCGTTGTCAGCATTTCGCCAGCGTTGACCGAATTGATGGCGCAGCGCGAGCGGGCCAGGAATGAACGACGCTGGCTGGACGCCGATCGCCTACGCAGACAAGCGAGGGAACTTGGCTACGAACTGGACGATACGCCCCAGGGCCAGCAAACACGCAGGATATAAATCGCTGCATATTTGCTCCGGCTCCGGCTCCGGCTCGTGCGACAGCGGAGAGCGGCCAGACAGCAAAAAGCCCACGAACGTAAATTCGTGGGCTTGATACTTATTCGTGGTAGGCCGTGCGGGATTCCAACCTGCGACCAACCGATTAAAAGTGCCTGGATCGGCCTCTATGCGGTGCAGTTCCTTGGTGCTACCGAATCCATGCCGTGGAAACTTCCTTGCTGTGCCTAATTTATTGCCAAAGGTCTCGATTTTATTCAGTTCGACCAGACCATGACGGCGATGGACTGTGCTTGCCCTTGATGTATCTGGCTCCGACCATAGAGCGACCAGACGCCGTCTTCGATCCTGCTGGTGGCGTCTCGAGTGCCAGTGAGCAAGAAAGAGTTGGGTAATGTGCGCGCTGACAATTTGCACACCTTGCATGCCAGCCTAACAGATCGAACCGGAAATGCTCTTTCCGGTTCGCAAGTTAAGTCCGAAATGGCAGGTGTATGGGGCGGATGGATGGTCCTTGTCGTAGGTGCAATCCAAGTCTCCTTTTTGGCGGACACGCAGGCCTGACAATGTACCGCACGCGTCCTTCTGGTCAGGGCCGATCGACTCGAACATTTCCTTTGCGAGCGGGCCTTCCACCATGAACGAGACTTTGCGATCTGCCTTGGTCGGAGCCTGCTGTTCGCCCAAGTCGCCTGAGTAAACGAGGTACTCGCCATTGAATGGCTTATATGAGCCATCCCAGGGTTTTTTTGTGTCAGCGTAGGCCAGCGAAAAAAGCAAAGTTGTTGCGACGATGAGTGCCAAGTGTCTTCTCATTTTTCCCTCTACATGGCGGTGTTGACTAAGCGATCTCGAAGTGAAAGTGATTGTCGTGTTTGTCGCGGTGCCTCACCCCAGGAATTCGATTATCGTTAAAGTAGATCCTCATTTTCCCCGGGGCAAAATTCTGAAAAATATTGATCAGTTTCTCGGTGGCGATGCTGTCATAGTCTGAATCAAAATAACGCACGCTTTGATGGCGGCCATCTTTCCGGACGGGGCGCACATCCACTTCCAGTCCTTTCATATGAGAGCTGTGATCCTTGTGTTTGACGCCGTCGGCCAGGCTCATGTTTCCGATCCCAAATTGGCGGTTATCGATCAACTGCCATTCCCGTTCTACGAATAGTATTATGGTTATTAGTCGTGGATCTGCATACTGACTAGCGCCGTTCTCCGGCGTGCCGTACACGTAATATCCCGCGCCCTCGGGCGCTTGCGGAAGCATGAAATAGCCGCGCGAATCTTGGGGTTGGACTTCGAGCATGATGTCTTCCCGCGCTACGCGACTTTGTTGGCTGGCAAATCCCAGCCGCCTGCTGTATTACCGCCCGCTCCGCCACCAATTTTCTGCTGGGTGTACTTCCATTTCACCTTCGAAAATTGTGACTGTTCAGTGTGAGGCGTACCGTGCGAAAAAGGTTGTAAACAATATAGATGCGGTCCATCATGCTGGTCATGAAGAAAAAGCCGTCCCCGCCTGATTTGACCGACCTCACCCGTGGTGAGCTTGAAGTCATTATCGTGACGTTGTGGGGCCGCCTGGTGGCACTGGAAACGAAGGTCGACAAGAATTCGAGCAATTCCAGCAAGCCACCTTCTTCCGACGGACTCGTCAA
>NZ_PDOB01000053.1 GCF_002760665.1 Massilia psychrophila
CATCGTGACCGCTGATTCCGGAAAAGCCCCGAAATCGGTCACGTTCGCCCGGAATGAGCGGTCACGTTCAAATGGAATGACTGGTCACGATGCCGGAATCACTGGTCACGTTGGTCCGGAATACCCACTACGCCATTACGCCGGGTGGAAGAAGCATGGCAATCTCGCCAGCCATGGCCAATGCGTCTCGCGGCGAACCCATATCAGTAATGTGCATCTGGATGCGTATTTAAGTTTGTCGAGCGATGCCATACGGGATATGGCATTCACTCACTCACACTCAGATTTTGACGACTTTTGCCTGTGATAAAGGTTCGATCCCTGTTGGGCAGACCAATAAAATCAATGAGTTATACTGATTTTCCTCGCTAAATCTAAGGAGGAATCGCATTATTTTCCAAATTCTGTCCAAGCTTGTTTCCAAACGTATGACAACGACGCTGATGTGTTCGCCCGACAGCAAGTTGCGCTGCTCAGCTCCAGCCAATACCAGATTGAATAATTCGATGACCGCGTCATGTGCGATGAGCCGTTCCCGATTCTTCGAGAACACCGTCGGCACCCGTACCGCGTCGTCGATCGCCAGTCCGATAAACCAGCGAAACATGTTGTAGCGGATCTGCTCCATCAGCTGCCGCTCTGAGCGAACACTAAAAAATACCTGCAACAGCATCGCTCGCAAAAGCTTCTCCGGCGCGACGCTGGGTCGTTCGCCCTTGATGTCAGCTTCGTACATGCCGGCCAGCAGCGCATTCATCTTCACCAGCGCCGCGTTGACAATGGCACGAATTGGTCGCAGCGGATGATCGGCAGGCACCAAATCTTCCAAGCGTTGAATCGAAAACAACTGTTCAGTGAAAATGTCGGCACCGCGCATGGTATTTCTTTTGCAGAATTATCTATAACATTTCAGCAACGCGATACGCTGACATAGGCGGAGGTATTTCAGCAGTCTGTTAATATTAACTTTTGGCAATAATGGCTATCGAAAATCGATTAATCCCAAAGCGTCTATAATCCAAAGGCGGGCGTTTTTCACCTGCTTCGGATAACACTCAGCACTCCCGTTGGGCGGCCCGAATTATCAGGAAATTGTCATGCATACTATTATCGATACGGCTGTTGCGGCCGGTACATTCAAAACTTTGGCTGCTGCTTTGACGGCCGCCGGCTTGGTGGACACGCTTAACGGCGCCGGTCCTTTTACGGTGTTCGCACCGACCGACGAAGCCTTCGCAAAACTGCCGGCTGGCACCGTAGACGCACTTCTCAAGGACGTGCCCAAGCTGAAAGCCATTCTCACCTATCACGTGGTAAGTGGCAAGGTCATGGCCGCCGACGTGATGACGTTAGACGGCAAAACAGCGAAGACGGTCAACGGTGCCGATTTGAAAATAGCCACCCACGGTGGTGTAACACTCAATGGCAACGTGCACGTCACCAAGACCGACATCGCCTGCAGCAACGGCGTAATCCACGTTGTCGACGCCGTACTTTTGCCACCTGCCTAATACAATAAAGCGGAACGGCCCAAACCTAGGGGAAATTAGACCTTCACTAGTTTTGTAATATGCCGGATCGTCGAACGTTAAGCCGGAATAACTGTAATTTGCATATTTGGTGCGTCCGTAGTTAATCATGGTACTGCCAATCTGGAGCGTATCGTAATCGGGTTCTGGCACCCAGCAAGTCTGCTATTTATTAGGTAAGCAAAGATTAACCACCTGATTAATACTAGAGTTTTCAGTAGTCGATTAAATAGACAATTCGCCGGGTTCTGTCGCATTAATGTTTTTGGTGCTCACAGCACACAATGTGCTGATTGATTTTCTGAAACAACACTGTCTATGTTGCCAGTTTCGGGAATTTTTGCTTAAGGCGATGGAACCCAAACACATACCAGCACGGGCATTTATCTTCCTCTTCTATTCGATGATGTACACCGGATAGACCAAGGATTGCGACGCTGTCTGACAATCGCGCCCCAATCCACCCAAATTAAGGATGGTCTGCAAAAGGGTTCTATCGCGTTAGCCAGACCATGGCGGCTGATCAGGTAGACTATGACACCCGGATATTGGACGAATCGAGATGCTCAACTTCAAAGGGATGCGCTTCCCGATCGACGTGATCCCGGTTTGCATCCGCTGATACGTGGCTTGCCCGTTGAGCTACCGGCACCTCGAAGAGATGATGCAAGAGCGCGGTGTGTCGGTCGACCATTCGTCGATCAACCGTTGGGCAATCCGCTTCTTGCCGCTTGTCGAGAAGAAGGCCCGCAAACACAAGCGCCCGGTTGGCACCAGCTGGCGCATGGATGAAACCTACATCAAGGTCAAGGGCATCTGGAAATACCTCTACCGCGCTGTCGATAGGCAAGGAAAAACCGTCGACTTTTTGTTGACCGCAAAGCGCGACATGGCTGCGGCAAAGCGCTTCTTCGACAAGGCCATGCAGATGAACGGCGAGCCCAAGAAGATCGCGATGGACAAGAGCGGCGCCAACAAGGCGGCCATCGACGCGATCGACGCCGGCCGCGACGTGCCGATCGTGATGCACCAGGTCAAATACCTCAACAACGTTGTCGAGCAAGACCGTCGCGCCATCAAGCGGCTAACCAGGCCGATGCTCAACTTCAAATCGTTCCGCTCTGCCGGCTGCGTGCTTGCCGGCATCGAGCTCATGCACATGATCCGCAAGGGCCAGTTCGCTACCAATAGCGCCAATGAAATATCATTCGCCGACCAATTTTATGCGTTGGCAGCACAAGTTCATCCAGTTTGAAAGGCACAGTAGCGGTCCTAGAAAATTCCGCCTTTTGCCGAACAACGCGACAAAACCGGGCGCGCTGCGGTGCGCGACACCGTGCGCTGACAACCGAGAATCACCGGGAAAGCATGTTCTGGTGAACGTGCGTTATTGGCGCCGGCTGGAGCATTTGAAACGGGTAATGTCGTCACTTCTGAGGGCGGCATGTTTGCTGCTTCTGCCATGCGTGCGCTTGCGCCACATGCGAAAGCTTGATGCTTTCATTTCCGTGCGCATCAGTTCGATCACCGCTTGCTGGTTCAAGCCAAATTGCATCTCAATGGCATCGAAGGTGGTGCGGTCCTCCCACGCCATTTCAACAATACGATCGGTTTCCTGGTCGCTTAAAGCACGCTTTTGCATAATGTTCCTTTTTTGTCCAAGCATGATAGGACATATTGATGACACAAGCGCGTCGTCGCTTCGACCGGCGTCCACCGTCGTCCATGGGCTAACTGCGATGGCGCTGGCACCATCGTCACCATCGGCCACCGACCCCATCAGCTGCGCAAAACACGTAAATAAATGTGCATTTTGGCTGCCATAGCCAGGATCTTGCGGCGCTGGTCGAAAGAATTGCTTCTGGCGCGCCAGCCAGCTCGGCCAACGGCAGCTTCGAGTTCAATGCAGATCGTCCAGCTCAGGTAGTGGTGCACGCCGGCCTGCAGTTGCTACTCTGTTTGACATAGTCACCGTTCCGCAAAAATCGCGGGAAATCTCGATTCCCCGGGCGTCGCGGAAGGACGGAAAACGATTTTGTGCGGAACTATAAATGCCTTGAAACCCGCATGGATCTCGGTTTCTTAGTCGGCCTTCCAAGCTGAGGGGCACAGGTAACGACAGATGCGCCGCGTCAAATCACCCGGCCAAGTACAGCGTTTTCTGTCGGCGTACGGCCCGATCGACAGTGTCTTCCGGTGTCGGCGCAACCGCCTGTCAGCTGAGCAGTATCGGCACGTCCGCACTCAGGCTTTTTCTGTCAGGAATGAGGTCGCCGATGTGGCAAGGAACGGGTAATCCGCGGCCTTTTGTTGCCCGCCCGGAGGCAATTTCTCCCTGGGTTTTACAACTCGCTTCCCCGGTTCAGCAAGTTGACAGTACCCTGGATTATCTACCTGATTCATTTCGGTCGAGGGGAATTTAAATCTTCGTCCGGGTTAGACAAGTTTCCGCTCCGCAATTTTTCTACGGCATGGGACACAGCTCGAGCGACATTGCGGACTTCTTCTTGCACCGCGGTATCTCGGTCGAGTGCCTCGTGGCTTTCGGCATATGACTCGTAATAGCCGATAAAACGGTCCAGCCGCGATTTCGGGCCGGCGTCGATCAGGCCCATCCAGTCGAGCCAATCAGACAGACCGCGGCGCACGCCTTCGATGCCGGCAACGTCGCCGTGCACCACTAGGCCATACGCCCGCCCGGCAAGGTGCTTGGGATAGCTCCAGCCGCGCAACTCCACTTCCTTGGCCAATTCCACGTTCTTGCCGGCCGTGGTAGTCGGGTCGGGATTGCCGCCGTCAGCGCAGACCAGACGGTCTATCATCAATTTCAATACGCTCGGCGTCTGATACCAATACACCGGCGTACAGATAATAACCGCGTGCGCCGCAGTCCACTTTTCGTAAATTTCGGCCATCCAGTCGTTGGTCTGGCGCTGGCCGTGATTGGGATAGCAACTGCAAGGCCAGTGACACAAGGGCATTGCCGTTGAGACGCAAGCTTTGCAGGGATAAATATGTTGGTCATAACCGGAGATGAGCAAGCTCAAATCAAGCAGATCGACCTCGATACCGCCAGCTTCGAGAATTTCGCGTGCCCACAGCGTCATCCTGAACGATTTCGAAATTTCGCCTGGGCAGCTTCCGTCATTGCGCGCCGCGCCACAAATGAGTAGAACGCGCGATTTGGTTGCGGGGTCTTTCTGCGTCTTCTCAGCGGCCAATAGGCGGTCGCGCGTTGCTTTCCATTCCACCGACAGATCGTAATTTGGATCGACAAACTCGTTGCCGGCCTTTTCTGTAACAGGCGTCTTGCGTCCTTTACTGTAGTTGCTCCACGCCACTTCCTCGACTTTGGATAGCGCATCCTTGACCGCATCAAACGTCGGATCGACGAAGGATCGGAAAAATTGCAGATGAAACTCATTACGTTCCAACGGCGCTGGGGCTTGGCCCTTGCGTATTTGTGTCATGAACGCCTCCTTAATGACCGGATTGACCCGCGTTTCTCATCCGCGCGAGCGATGGGTGCGACGGGTGCAACTGACGATTGCATACGGATCGCGAATGGTCGGTGCGTTATCGTACGGTGCAGCGCAGATGTTGCTGGGCGCTGACCGCGGCTGCGAATGCGTCGGTTGTCAAGGTTGCGACCACAACCGCCATGAGACACCGAACCTGGCGATGAATAATTTGGTCGAGACCGTTTCATCCCGCAAGATCCGGGCGCCCAAGATAAGCTTGCACAGCAAGGCCAGATCGCTGTCGATGTTGGCCAATTTTGGATAAAAGGCCAACATATAGGCGCCGGCCAGGCTAACGTGAAAGCTTACAATCGCAAACGGTGTAAGTTAATTGGCGCAGGAAAAGCAAAGCCGTCGTTCCTCATCTCGCATGAATTGCCACTGGACAAGGCGGTGGAAGGCGATGACCGCAACGTGGCGTCGTGCGCGCGCCGCGGCACCATTGAAGTTGCCAGCAATACACTATATTTTCGCAGATTGCAGAACTTAGTTTAAAATTTTTCGTCAAAATTCGTCGAGTGCGTAATCAACCCTCTGGCTACTATGATTGACTCCTCTTCCTACATTGAAAATGGACGAAACTATGGCTTACCAAAGCATTAACCCCTATAACGGGGAGATTCTGAAAAATTTCGAAGAATTTACTGACAAGCAGCTCGAGACGGCGTTTGACACCGCATCGAATTGTTTTGAGACTTGGCGGCACGCCACCTTCGCCGAACGGGCAACCATAGCGACAAAGGCAGCCGCCATCATGCGCGCGCGTATCGACGAGTTTGCTCGCCCGGTGACGCTCGAAATGGGTAAGCTCATCGGCGAGGCCCGGTCCGAAGTGGCACTCAGTGCGGACATTATCGACTACTATGCCAAAAATGCCGAGGCGTTCCTTTCCCCGCAACATCTTGATACAAGCTCGGGTGAAGCACAAATCGAAAGCACGCCGTTCGGCGTTCTCTTCGGGGTTCAGCCTTGGAACTTTCCTTACTACCAGCTCGCCCGCTTTGCTGCGCCTAACCTGATGGCAGGCAACGTCGTGATGGTGAAGCACTCTGGGTCCGTGCCGCAGTGCGCCATCGCCTTTGAGCAGCTGTGGCTGGAAGCGGGTGCGCCGGCGGGTGCTTACACCAACTTGCTTATCTCATATGACCAAGCGAACCGCGTGATCGACGATCCCAGGACCAGGGGCGTGGCACTGACCGGCAGCGCGGGAGCAGGCAAGCAGGTTGCCGGCAGAGCGGGACAAAACCTCAAGAAGACGACGATGGAGCTTGGCGGCAGCGACCCGTTCATTGTGCTCGATGATGCCGACCTCGGCATGGCGGTCAAGTGGGCGGTCTGGGCCAAGATGACCAACATGGGCCAGTCCTGCGTCGCAGCGAAGCGCTTCATCGTTGTCGAAGAGCTGGCTGACAGCTTTCTTGACAAATTTCAGGCAGCGCTGGCGGCGCTCAAGCCAGGGGACCCAATGGACAGTTCCACGAAGCTGGGACCCTTGTCTACGGAGGCGGCCCTGGTGCAATTGCTGGGTCAAGTGGAACGCGCACTCGCCGATGGCGCTACCTTGGTGATGGGTGGCAAGCAGATTAATCGACCGGGGTTTTTCATGCAACCGACGATCCTGACGGATATCGAGCCCGGCAATTGCGCTTTCAGGGAAGAATTTTTCGGCCCGGTCGCGCTTTTCTTTCGAGTCAAAAACGAGGACGAAGCAGTGGCGCTTGCAAATGACTCTGCATTCGGCTTGGGGGGCTCGGTCTTCACCAAAGACATTGCTCGCGGCAAGCGCATAGCGAGCCGCATCGACACTGGCATGATGTACATCAACCAACCAACCTTGACGGCGCCGGACTTGCCGTTTGGCGGCATCAAGGACTCTGGTTACGGACGCGAACTTTCCAGCATGGGCATCCAGGAGTTCGTGAACAAGAAGCTGGTTCGTGTCGATTCGGCCGAAGCGCCGGCATAACGGCAATCTTTGTGATCACATCAAAGGAGATACGATGATGGCCGCGACAAATAGTAAATCTGTGGCCAATGAAAAGCCCGTTTGGTTCATTACAGGCTGCTCAACCGGTTTCGGTCGCGAGCTGGCCATCCATCTGCTCGAGAGTGGCTACCGTACGGTTGTGACCGCGCGCAATCCCGATGAGGTGAATGATCTGACCGCCAAGGGAGAGGCGCTGGTGCTTAAACTCGACGTCACGGATCAGGGCCAGATCGACGCGGCGATCAAGGCGGCCGAGGATAAATTCGGTCGCATCGATGTACTTGTGAATAACGCGGGCATCGGCTATTTCGCGGCCGTTGAAGAGAGTGAAGAAGATCAAGTGCGCCGAATGTTCGAGATCAACGTGTTCGGCCTGAGCCGGATGATTCATGCGGCACTGCCTGGAATGCGCAAACGTCGCACAGGATTTATCGTCAATCTCTCCTCCGTCGGCGGGCTTGTTTCATTCCCGGTAACTGGCTACTACCACGCAACGAAGTATGCGGTCGAAGGTTTGTCCGAAGCGCTCTGGCAGGAGGTGGAACCACTGGGCATTAAGGTGATGCTCGTCGAGCCGAGTGGCTTTCGCACCGATTGGGCGGGGCGTTCGGCAAACGAAAGCAAGCGACAAATCGACGACTACGCTTCCACAGCGGGGGCGCGGCGCAGTCAATCACGCACCACCTCCGGCAAGCAACCGGGTGACCCGGTTCGCGCTGCACACGCAATCGTAAAAGCCATCGAGTCCCCGAACCCGCCGCACCGTCTTCTGCTTGGCAACAATGCTTACGAAGCCGCCATGGCAAAAATCGAAGATTTGCGCCGCGAGTTTTCTGCGTGGGAAGCAGTGTCCCGGGGCGCAGATTTTCCGAAGGAAGAGCAAGAAGAGGGGGCTTGAGTCAGCAAAAAAAGCAATGCCTGGATCAGTGCGGCTGGGCTCAACAGAATTCCGCATTTCGGCGCGTTGGCCGGTCGCAATGGACAGGAGCGGCGCCGACAAGGTGGCCTTCAATTGAACCACGCCGCAGGGCCCATGCGCAGCGCCGGTCCGACAAGGCACTGAAGGCGCAAAAAAAGTTATCCGGGCGGGTCAGGGAAGCGCTTTACATGACGGGCAAGGCCTTACCCACAAAACCAGCGCAACGTCTGCTTTAAGGCGCGACCTGAAGCACAGGCCGTAACAGGATTTCTTCCACCAACACGTTGGCCGGCCGTGCGAACGCATACACCAAGGCCTGGGCCACGTCCTCTGCGCTAAGCGCGTCGAGCTGCTCGCGGCGCTTTCGCATCGCTTCGCTGACATTTTGGCCGAACTCGGTCCGCACGCCCCCTGTGCCAATATGACATGAGACACCTACCCCAGTCTAATTAGAGTACAACGGTAGGGATGGATCATGAAAAATCAATCGAAGGATCATATGAGCGAGCATGCAGCTTTTGCGATTGGCGACGCCTTGTTGGAGGGCGCCCGCAGGGCGTCCGGAAACGAGGCGTCGCCAATCGCGGCGCCCGGTCCGGAGGTGGCCGCTGTCGCACGCCGCTGCCAATTTCCGGCCGGCGAGAGGCAGCGCATCCTCGCAGTTGCCGATCAATGCAAGCTGCCTGGAGAGATCGGCGCGCTGCTGCGCAAGGAAGGCATTTACTCCTCCCATCTGGCAGCCTGGCGCAAGCAGCGCGCCGAAGCGGAGCGTGCGGCCCTGACGCCGAAAAAGCGCGGGGTAAAGGCAGATCCAATGCTGGCCGAAACACGGCGCTATGAATTGCTCGAACAAGAGTGCGCCCGTTTGCGCGTTGAGTTGACCAAGTCCAATTTGATTATCGATGTCCAAAAAAAAGTTTCTACGCTGCTGGGGCTGCTCAAGGACGAACCGCAGGTAAGGAAATCCTGATGGATGCGGTCAATTGCCTGGCGCCAGACGTGGGCATGGTGCGGGCCTGCAAAGCTTTGCGTGTGCCACGCAGTTCCGTGTACCGTGCCGACGAGCGCCAGCGCCACCTGGGTACGTCGGGCGGGGCTGTTGCGCCACGGCCGACACCGCCATTGGCACAGAGCCCTGTAGAACGTGCGGCGCTCCAGGCAACGCTATGTAGTGCGCGATTCGCCGACTGCGCGCCGGCCACCATTTACGCCACGCTGCTCGACGAAGGCATCTATCTCGGTTCGGTGCGCACCATGTACCGCTTGCTGAAAACCGATGGGCAATCTCGTGAACGCCGCGCCCAACTGACCCATCCGGTCTATAGCAAACCGGAGCTGTTGGCTACGGGACCGAATGAAGTCTGGAGCTGGGATATCACCAAATTGCGCGGGCCGCTCAAGTGGACATATTTCCACCTGTACGTGATCCTCGACATCTTCAGCCGCTACGTCGTCGGCTGGATGATCGCGCCACGCGAGACGGCCGAACTTGCAGAGCAATTGATTGCCGATACCATCGGCAAACAAGGCATTGAACCGGGCACGCTCACTTTGCATGCTGACCGTGGAACAAGCATGCGTTCGAAGGTCGTGGCGCAGTTGTTGGTCGACCTTGAAGTGGCGAAGTCGCATAGCCGGCCATATATTTCGGACGACAACCCGTTCTCCGAATCGAACTTCAAGACGCTTAAGTATCGCCCCGAATTTCCGGATCGCTTCGGCTGTATCGAAGGCGCCCGGGCTCACTGCCAGCAGTTCTTTGGCTGGTACAACGAACGCCATCGCCACTTCGGCATCGGCTTGATGACGCCGCACTCGGTCCACCACGGCTTGGCAAAAGCGATCTTCGAATTGCGGGCCGACACGCTCGTCGCCGCCTTTGCCGAGCACCCTAATCGATTCAAGGGCCGATGCCCACAACCGCCCAAGCTGCCCATCGCCGCCTGGATCAACCCACCCAAAAGGACGATCGACGACAAGAACGACACATCGACACTAAATTAAATCGACCTGGTGTCCAAATGTCATTGACAGGTTCCGAGCTCGCAGTTTACGGCGCGTTATTCACCGCCTTGGTGATCGCGTTGCGCTTCATTTGGGTGTACGCGGCCGCCTATCTGTCGCGCTGGTTGTCGCCCTCGCTGCGAAAGACCGATCCGACAACATTATTATCCATTGCATGTCGAGCCCTACACGCCGGCGGCGCGCCTCCCCGAGGCAAGCGCGATGAGACGAATCCATACTTCAATGACTTCGTCATGCTTCGAAAAAATCTCGGTACAGTCCGGTCAATTCACGCTCAGCACGCTGCCGGCTTCAGGCGTTCAACTTCGAGGCCGAACAGCGGACGCAGCCGCGTGCCGACGACGTTGCCGAGGAACGCGGCGACCAGCCAAAGCCAGCCGTGCAGGCTTCCTGACAAGATGCCGCTGAAATAGGCGCCGATGTTGCAGCCATAAGCCAGACGCGCGCCGTAGCCGAGCAGCAGGCCGCCGACCACCGCCGCGACGAGCGAGCGCAGTGGCACGCGCCACACCGGCGCATAGCGGCCCGCAAGCGCCGCCGCCAGCATCGCGCCGAGCACAATGCCGATGTCCATCACCGAAGTCACGTCATGCGAAACCGGCGCGGCGAGCGCGGCGGCGTTCGCCTTGGTAGACCAGTATGCCCAGCTTGCGGTGTCGACTCCGACCAGCGCCGCTGCCTTGGCGCCCCACAGGGCGAACGCGAACGTCACGCCCCACGGCCGCCCCGACAGTGCGAGCGTGGCGAAGTTGAGCACGACAAGCGCGATGGCGCCCGCGACCAGCGGCCACGGACCATGCAGCCAAGGCGAGGTATGCGCGGGCTGCATGTGCGCGGCGCCGAGCAGCGCGCCGACCACGTATAGCGCGCACTGACGCGCGCCGACGTTCTGTGCGAGATACCAACCACCCATCACGATGAAAAAAAGCGACACGCCGAGCGGTCGCGGGTTGATATTAGCGTGCCGACGAAGAGGCGAAGTAGCTAAATCGAACATAAGAAGATGGCAGCGTGTGGCGGCATCTTATTCTGGCGTATTTTTTTGTTTTCTGCAGACAGTGGACTCGTGCGAGGCGCTGGCAGGGCGCACTGTCACGGCCAACGGCCGGCATGCATTGTCAGTGCAGGCCGATGTGACGAATAGTACGCAAGTTCAACGATGAGTCGCTGCGGCCGTCGACAAATCTGGCCGGCTCGCTTCGCCATCGCTCGTGAACTGGCCTTTACGGATCATGTGCATGAGCTCGATGCCGGCGAACACGCAGCGAGCAGCGCGGAACGATTTAAAGTTGAGCATCGGACTGGTCACCGGCTTGACGGCGCCGGCTTGCTTTATTCCCGTCCGGATGCATGCAGGCGCGCTGGCGCGGGTGGAAGGCATGGAAAATGCAGCGCGTTGTCGTGGCGCTTTTACAAGGGCAGGATGAACCGGATTTGTACCGAAATTGTTTGGGTTTCAATCAAATCTCCTTAGTTAACGCGTTATAATTGGAATTTAACGGTTCATTATCGGTTCATTCAATGGTTCAAATAGTACTTTTCCGTGACGCTGCCGACGGCCAGACAGCGCACTATCGCAGCGGCGCCGCCGCCAGGCTGGCTGATATGCCGATCGAAACGCTGCGGGCTTGGGCGCGCCGTTACGCTACCTCTGACACCGGCCGCAGTGCGCTCGGGCAGCGCTTGTATTTCGCCGCCCAGGTGCGCCGGTTGCGGCTGATGAAGCAACTGGAGCGGTGCCGATGGAAATATCCGAAACTGAACCACGCCGCCGGCTCTGCCCGCATGTCGCTCGAGGCGCTCGAGGCGCTCGAGGCGCTCGAGCGGCTTGCGCGGGCCGACGGCCTCCCTTTGTTTGCCGGGATGTAAGGCAAGCTGCCAACCACAAGGAATGCCATGCCGGACGACACTATTGCCATTTTCAAGCCTGTGCAGGCCACGGTCTCGCACCGCATTCGCGACCGGTTGCTCGCCCGCCGGACGCGGTTCTTTGCCAACGATAATATCGCCGCGTGCATCGAGCCAGGTGAGCTCGACGAATTGGTCGATGAGGTCGGTGCCAAGCTGCAACACGTGCTGGAAAGCCTGGTCATCGACACCGCTGCCGACCACAATACGCGAGATACCGGCCGACGCGTCGCCAAAATGTTCATCCACGAGGTATTCGGCGGCCGCTACACCGTGATGCCGCCAGTGACCGAGTTTCCGAATGCGTCGGCCCTTGACGAAATGATGATCGTTGGCCCGATCACCGTGCGCAGTGCCTGTTCGCACCATCTGTGCCCGATCATTGGCAAGGTCTGGGTCGGCGTCATGCCCAACAAACATTCGAACCTGATCGGCTTATCCAAATATGCGCGCCTCGCGCAATGGATCATGAGCCGTCCGCAAATTCAAGAAGAGGCGGTGGTGCAACTGGCCGACCTGCTGCAGCAGAAGATGCAGCCGGACGGCCTGGCGGTGTTGATGCAGGCCGATCACTTTTGCATGCAATGGCGCGGCGTCAAGGACAGCGACGCCCGGATGACCAATAGTGTGATGCGAGGTTCGTTCCGCGACAATCCGTCGTTGCGGGGTGAGTTCTTGTCGCTGATCCGCGGGCGCGAATGAGCGGGCGAACGGCGTTGCAACTGCAACCGGCCAAGTTGCTGCGCAGCAAATGGACGGCCGCTGTCCCGGTCAGCAGAGAAAAGCATTTTATCGTTACCGCCCTAATTACACCGGAGGCGCCGGGCACCTGCGTCGACGCCATTACGATGGAAGCAGTGCTGACAGGGCGCAGCTTCACGTTGCAGTGGCGCGAACTGAACGACGCCGGTCAATGGCTGCAAGGCTGGCGCTGAGCGCCGCAAGAAAACCACCGCAGGAACACCATGATTATTTCAGCAACATCGCCCCAGGTCGCCATCATCGGCGCCGGCATTGCAGGCTTGTCGTGCGCCGCCGCGCTGCAGGATGCGCACTGCCAGGTGACCCTGTTCGACAAGAGCCACGGCCCTGCCGGGCGCATGAGCACCCGGCAGGGCGACGGCTGGCAATGCGACCACGGCGCCCAATACTTCACTGCGCGCGACCCCGGTTTTCGTGCCGAGGTGGCGCGCTGGGAGCAGGCCGGTGTGGCCGCGCAGTGGCGCCCCGAAGTGCGCCGCTTCGATGCCGACGGCACCGTTAGCCGCTGTAGCGCCACCGAACGCTTCGTCGGCACGCCGCGCATGACAGCGCCGGCCACATGGCTGGCATCGACGCTGGAACTGCACGCGGACTCGGCGATCAGCGCGCTGCGGCGCGAAAAATCCGGCTGGCGCCTGCACGCTCAGGATGGGGAACCGCTTGAGCGCCACTTCGACGTGGTGGTGCTGGCGGTACCGGCGCCGCAGGCGGCGCGGCTGTTGCGCGACGTGGCGCCACGGCATGCGGCGCTGGCGGCCGGGGCGACGATGGAAGGCTGCTGGGCCATGATGTTGCAGTACCCGGCGCCGCTCGCACTTGGCTTCGACGCCGCCTTCGTCAACCGCGGTGCGTTGCGCTGGGTTGCGCGCGACAGCGCCAAGCCTGGTCGCGTCGGCAGCGAAAGCTGGCTGCTGCACGCCAGCGCCGAATGGAGCGAGGCGCATATCGAACTCGATGGTGCAAGCATCGCCGCGCTGCTGCTGCCGGCCTTTGCACAGTTGGGAGGGCCTGCGCCCGAGCGCTGGAGCGCTCACCGTTGGCGCTACGCCAAAGCGGCGCAGGCGCGTGACGACGTATGCATTTGGGATGGCGGGCAAGCTATGGGTCTGTGCGGGGACTGGCTCAATGGCGGCACTGTCGAAGCAGCCTGGCTGAGCGGGCGCGCGCTGGCGCAGCGCATTTGCGGTGCCTGATGCTCGGCAGCGCCTTGCGTTTGGAGCGTTTTATCGCGCCGTGCCAGGCCAGGTTTTTGCCGATATTCCCTCGAGGCCGCGTCCACGCCGATATGCGCGTTCACCGGCGAAGACAAGGGACGCCTGCTGCGAATCGTACCGAAATAGGACATTTCATCCTGATTAAGAATTCGGACTATTTCGAACTATCTACGCCTGGCCGCGCTCCGGTCACGCACAGCCCGGAATTCCAAATCCTGCGACCAGTTCGGCCATGCGTTGGCATCGGTCAGTCCGCGGCCGACGGCGTACAGCAATTGAAGGCGTAGTACTCGGAGCCAAGCAAGCCTTTTTCTTCGGCAGTGACGACCAAAAATACCACGCTGCGCTTCGGCGCGGGCTGCTTGCCATAGGCGCGCGCCAATTCCAGCACCGCTGCCAGCCCGGTACCATTGTCCACCGCGCCGTTATAGATGGTGTCGCCGGTGGCGTCGGGCGTGCCGATGCCCAGGTGATCCCCGTGGGCGGTGTAGCGCACGGTTTGTTTCGGCCGTTCGCTGCGTTCGCCGGTTTCGAAGTCGGGATCGTTGATCAGCACGACGGCGAGCTTGCCTTTCAGGTCGAGCCCTTTGAAATCGTCCCATTGACGTTCTGGCGCGGCGACGCCATAACCGACAAACACCAGCGGCGCGTTCTTGAAGCCGTCGGGCGGTGCGACATATTCAGTGAACCTGCGCGATGGGTTCGATAACGTTACCGATGGTATCGAACGGCAGACGAAAGCCGAGCCTGTATAGTAAAACCATCCATCCACTCATCAGGTACAGGAGCCGCCATGAAAAACCCTTTTATGAGTATTTTTATGAGTGCTGTCAATCGGGCCGCGGGGCCAGCGCGGGCTCAGGCAACGGCGGCAGTCAAGCGCGAAACAGTAAAAAGCGCCAGGCAGCTGACGACGGCGTGGATCAACGCGGTCCTGCCACCGGTTGCGGCGCCGCGTAAAAATAAAAGACCGGAAAAATAGCTGTACCGCTCCTGCATGTGACAGCGGCGGCGCCATCGAAACTTGTTCCAGGCTGATCCCGCAATGGCAGGCCGCTTGCGCGCCCCGCGCCCTGTCGTCCCGCATGATCCTGTACGATCCTCAATGCGAAAATCGAGCTACCGGGAGAAATGATGACCAAAAATCGTCGCCACAAACCTTTGCTGCCTGGCCTCATGCTGGCACTGTCCGCGGCCCAAGCCTTCGCCCAGCTCGAGCCGACCGGCGCGCCGCCCGCAGCTGTTGGCTGGCGCGCCGAGACCGTCGCCGAAGGCATTGCGCAACCGTGGGGTATCGCCTGGTTGCCCGACGGTCGAGCGCTCATCACCGGCAAGGCCGGCACATTGCACATACTCAACGGCAAGCGGCTCGAACCGGTGCCGCTCGAAGGGTTGGCGCCGGTCTTTGCAAGCGGGCAGGGCGGCTTGCTCGACATCGCGCTGCACCCGGCCGACAAGGCCAATCCGCGTGTCTACATGACGATGTCGACCGGCACCACGAGCGACAACCGCACGATTTTGGTCCAGGGCGTTTTCGACGGCAAGCGGGTGCACGGCATCCGGACGCTGTTTCGCGTCGAGCCGGGCAAAAGCGGCGGTGAGCACTTCGGCTCGCGCCTGGCGTGGCTGCCGGACGGTACGCTGCTGATGAGCGTTGGCGACGGCGGCAATCCGCCCCAGCGCATCGGCGCCATGCTGGCGCGCGAGCAGGCCCAGAACCTGGCCACCGACCATGGTTCGATCCTGCGCCTGACCGCCGACGGCAAGCCGGCGCCGGGCAACCCGCTGGCAAGCCGGCCGGGTGCGCGGCCCGAAATCTGGAGCTACGGCCACCGCAACATCCAGGGCCTGGTGTTCGATGCGGCGTCGAACCGGGTCTGGGCCACCGAGCACGGGCCGCGCGGCGGCGACGAGCTGAACCTGATCGAAGCGGGCCGCAATTACGGTTGGCCGCTGCAAAGTTACGGCGCCGATTACCGTACCTTTATTCCAATCGGGCAGAAAATCGTGGCGGGCATGACGGGGCCGAAGGTGGCGTGGGTGCCGTCGCCGGCGCCGTCGGGCCTGGCGGTGTACAGCGGCAGCCAGTTCCCTCAATGGCGCGGCAGCCTGTTCAGCGGCAACCTGGCCAGCGCCGACATCCGCCGCATCGCACTCGACAAGGACGGCAACGTCGTCGGCCAGGACCGGCTCGACATTGGCGCGCGCGTGCGCGACGTGCGCCAGGGACCGGATGGCTATTTGTATGCGCTCACCGACGAGGAGAACGGACGCTTGCTGCGGATTGTGCCGAAATAGGGGCGGCCGGACGTGTCCCTCATTTGATTGGCAGCGGCGTCACCGTCGCATCGGCCTTCTGCCAGGTCACAATCCAAAAAAGTCACGACCAATGTACATTGCGAACGCAAACCCGAGGAAGGCCATGGCGCCATAGATGAAGTAGCGCGCGCAGGTGGCCAGGGCACTAACGGCTTTGTTCGCCGGGGCATCGAGCTTGTCCGACTTCCGAACCGCCGAGTTCAGGACAGTGATTATCCCCAGGATCAGCACTATCGCGAGGATAATTTTCATTGTGGTGTCTTTACCTCGTCGCAATAATCAAGCTTCCGGCCGCGATGATGATTGCTGCGACCGCTACGGTACCTACCCAAAGAAGGCGGATTCGAATGTCTTCGATTTTTGCAACCAGCACCGTGTTCTGGTCGGCGAGCGTCGTAATAATCTGGGTGGCCGAAAGCATCTGGCCATGAAGGGCGGCCAATGCTGCTTCGTTCCGATCGATTCGCTGCTCCATCTGCGCCGGTCCGGCGTCGTCGTCAGATGCAAGTACTGTCTCCGCGGGAGACTTCTTGGCTACTGCATCCCACAGCTTGCGCGCACCCCCGGCCACTTGGGGTGCTGCGGCAAGCACGTCGGTCCACGGAACAATTTTTAATAATGCGAGCCAACCGAGCGCCATAACTGATCCTGATTAAGTTCCAATGTGGGAAGTAGCATATCACCAAGCGATGGCGCTGAGAGTCTGGTTGCGATGTATGGCGGGCTGTTAGTGCTCCCGTCCTGCCGAACCGCCGCCTGCCGATGGATCGGCTCGACAAGCTGCTCGCCAGCGCGCAGGCCTGCGCGTCATGGGATCTTGCTCGCCACGTATGCGGGCGGCGCGGTGATGGACGCGCTGCGGGAAAAGGGAGAACAGGGCCTGGAACTGGCGCAGGGCGACGAAGGTCGCTCGACGTAACAGGCAACACCCTGCGCCACTCGCACGAGATCAGCAATAGCGGTATCCTGCTAGTGCCAACTACGAGGAGGAACGCATGCATCCGACTAACATTGTCTTGCTGGAATTTCATCCTGAACACGACAAGCTGACCTATGACAAGGAGTTGCGCGACGGCCTCTCGGTGGCGCTACGCATGGGCCGCACGCTCTGGCTGGCGAACGACGAGACGGTCAGCCTGGAACGCCTGACCCTGTCGGAAAAGGATAGCACCGGCAGGAGCAGCTTCACGCGCGACCACAAGCAGTTCGCGCTGCATGATTTCCTGCCGCTGCCACTTCCGCCACATGGCGAGACGCTGGACGACATCAACGAGGCCGACATCGAAGGCCTGGCTTACGACGGCAAGTATTTGTGGCTGACAGGCTCCCATAGCCTGCGGCGCAAGCAACCCAAGCCGGACGACGGCGTGAAGAAGGCCCACAAACGCTTGTGCTCGGTAGACGCGCAAGGCAACCGCTACCTGCTGGCCCGCATCCCCGTCACGCAACAAGATGGCGAGCACGTGCTGCTCAAGCAGACCGGCCCCAAGGGCAAGCAGTGCACGGCAGCGATGTTGCGCGGTGATGAGGATGGCAATGAGCTTACCGCGCTGCTTAAGGAGGACAAGCATTTCGGCCCCTTTCTGGCGATCCCGGGAAAGGACAATGGTTTCGACATCGAAGGCATTGCTGTCGCCGGCAATCACCTGTTGCTGGGGCTGCGCGGCCCGGTTCTGCGCGGCTGGGCGGCGATCATCGAGGTCGCCCTGGTCGACGACAAGGAAGCGGGATGGATGAAGCTGGCAGCCGTCGACACCGACGGGCAAATGTTGCGCAAGCATTTTCTCGACCTGGGCGGCCTGGGCATTCGCGACCTTTGCGTACAGGGCAAGGATCTGTTGATCCTTGCCGGACCGACCATGGATCTGGACGGCCCCGTGTACGTTTATCGCTGGGTGGGCGGGGCGCTGCCGGCGAAGGAAACCGTCATGCACGCAGATCAGCTTGAACGCGTTCTGACGCTGCCGTATGGTCATGGGGTGGATCATCCCGAAGGCATGACCCTGTTCTCCGACGAACAAGCAAGTGAGGAGGGACTGATGGTGGTGTATGACGCCGCTTCGGCCAGTCGACAGATTGGCGACAGCATCATTGTGGCGGATGTGTTCCCTCTCCCGGGACGCAAGAGGCGCAAGGGCGACTAATCCAAGGTCGCTAGCAGAGCTTGAAGAGCCCGCCATGCGGGTTTTTTCATGCACTGGTTAATGTTTCCATTATACTAATCGGGCTGTCATTCATCAGCCCCAACAACGTCGCACCAGAAAGGCTGCATGTTCGCGTATTTTCGTAAAACCGATGGTCTCGCCGCGTTGGTGCGCGCACAGTTCCGCTCCACCTTCGACGTCGCCGGGACGGACCCGGTCGATTATCCGTTCGCCGCCAGCGATATCGCCCAGCTGCACCGTATCCGCCGCGACCCGGGGGCGCAATCGGTCGATGCGCAAACCTGGACCGGCCTGCTGCTTGATGCGTATTTTGCGCGCTTGACGGGGCAGGCCAGCATCTTCGGCAAGCAGGTGCTGCACCATCGCCTGATCGATGGGCTCGGCGACGCCGCGCGCCAACGGCTCGCTGAACGGGTGCGCGCGCTGTTGGCCGATCCTTCGCAGTTGGAGCAACTGCACCGCGCCTGCCGCCCGCTGCGCCATGCCGACACCGACATCGCCAGCTTGCTGTTCGAAGACAGCCTGCCGGCGGTGCCGGACTGGGCCGGCCGCACGTGGCTGCTGTTCGCGGGGCTGGCCGCTTGCGTCGCCGCGGTGGTGCTGACGCCGCTGGCGTGGCTTGGCGCAGGGTATTTCCTGTACCAGCTGGTATCGATCCAGATGCGCTATGTCGATCGCATCGCGGCATGGGACCGGTCGATGAAGTCGGTGCAGATGATGCTGCGCACCAGCAGCTTGCTGGGCGAGCTGGGGGCCGGGCCGCCTGATTTTTTGCTGGATGAATTCGCCGACACGGCCTCTCTGTCCGGCAAGATCAACCGCAGCCTCTCGCGCTTGCCGGAGGTGATTCCCGGCTCGCGCGCCTATCTCGACTGGTTCCTGCTGGCGAACGCCGAGCATTATTTCAAGTCGGTCGCCAGGGTTGCACTGCATCGCGATTTCCTGCGCGCCTGCTACCTGCGCTGCGCCAATCTCGAGGCCGACATCGCGCTGGCGCAGCACCTGCTGGAGGCGTCGTCTTTCAGCTGGGCGCACTGCAGCGACAGCAGCGTCATCGAACTCGACGGCGCGGTCCACCCCTTGCTGGCGCAGCCGGCCGCGTTGTCGATCGCCTTGCAGGGGAAGGGTGGCTTCATTTCAGGCCAGAACGGCATCGGCAAGAGCACCTTGCTGCGCACGGTGGGCCTGAACCTGGTGGTGGCGCGCGCTTTCGGTTTTTGTTACGCCAGCCGGGCGAACGTGCCGATGCTGCCGGTGCTTGCAAGCATGCAGAGCGAGGATTCGCTGCTGGGTGGCGAGAGCCTGTACATCGCCGAGCTCGCGCGCGCCAAAGAACTGCTGGCGATGACGCAATGCGGGCAGCGGGCGACGTATATCATCGATGAAATTTTTCGCGGCACCAACCATCTCGAGTCGGTGTCGGCCGCCGCCGCCGTGCTCGATGTGCTGGCAAGCAACGACACGGTGATCGTGTCGTCGCACAACCTGGTGCTGGCGTCGCTGCTGGAACATCGGCTGGCGCCGTTTTGCGTGGCGCTGGACGAGGATGGGGTGCTGACCCTGGCGCCTGGATTACTGGCCCACACCAACGGCATCGCCTTGCTGGCCCGGCGCGGCTTCGGCCCGCAAGTGGAAGCGAATGCGGCAAAGGTGTTCGACTGGTTGAGCGCCTACCTGGCGCAGCCGGGCGGCGGCGGCGCGGTGCTGGGCGCAATGCATGAAGACGAAATGCGTAGGCGCTGCGGCAAGCCCGACCTTTCCATTGGCGTTGCATGAGCAAACACGAATTACCGAAACCAGGCCGCTTCCCGACGATGTCCAGTTCGCTGCGGGCCGAAACCCTGGCGGTCCTGCTGTCGTCGAACGACATGACGGGCGTCGAGAGCCTGTTCGAGCACCGCAAGATATCGCTCAACACCGTCATGCGCGCCTTGATGCGTAAGTACGGCTGGCCGATCGAGCGCAGCGATTTTCCCACCAATACGGCGGACGGGCGGGCGGCGTGGGCATCGGTGTACAGCCTGCCGCAGGAAGTCGTCGACGCGGCGCTCGAAGCCGGCGGACGCGACTGGGTCGACGGCGTCCGGGCGTCGCGCGCCGGCCGGGCCAGGCGCGCCGTGCGCCGCCTGTAACTGGCTCGTTAGCTCGGCGACACCAGGTGCTTGTACATGATCATGGTCGAATCGCGCCGGCTGGCGTCGGCCGTGTCGCGGCAATATCCCGGGATCGCGCCGACCTTTGTATAGCCGAGCGACGCGTACAGCGGCTCGGCGCTGTCGCCGCTGCGGGTGTCGAGCGTGAGCAGGGTGCGCCCCAGTTGGACGGCGTGAAGTTCCAGTTCGGCCATCAGCAGGCGCGCGATGCCCAGGCGGCGCACATCGGGATGGACCAGCAGCTTGCGCACTTCGGCGCGGTGCGGCTGGTTGGGCGGCGTATCGATATCGAGCTGGCCTGACCCGACGATGCGGCCCTGCAGGCGCGCGACAAACAGCCGGCGCGTGCCGGCCAGCACGGCCGGGCCGACGTTGTTGCGCCAGAACGATTCGCTTTCCGCGGCCGGGAACGGCAGCACGAAGCCGACGCTGGCGCCGGCATGCACGCATGCATGCAGCAGCGCGGTGAGGTCGGCGAGGTCGCCGACTGCGCCGGTGAATTCGCTCGCCATCGCGCTTGCCGGCAGGATTGAAACGGTGAGATTCCGATGCGCTTGGCTCATGAGTTCGCAGTATTGTCAGAAAACAATAGCTTAGCATGGCTTGTCGAATCAGCAAGTTTTGCTTTGCCCTGGTATCGGGCATTGGCTTGATGTGCGCGCTGCATCGTCTCTCGCTTTACGGCCGAGAACAGGCTATCCTGATTACCCGACCAGATGAGGGCCTGCGCCCCACCTGCCGCATGAGTTTTGCCCCATATTCTGCTGTCTCGGCCAATCGCGCTGCCTCACCCGACCTCGCTAACCGGCGCCTGGCCGGCGGCCTGTTGCTGTCACTGGTTTTTCACGCGCTGCTGTTGATGCTGCAATTCGGCGTGCCCGGCGTCGGGCTGCCGTCGCCGTTCAAGCCGCCGCCGCTCAGCATCGCGATGGTGCCGCCGGCACCACCGTTGCCGGCGCTTGCCGCGCCGTCGCTGGAGAACCTGGCGCCCTTGCTGCCGCCACTAAATCCAAAGCCGGTGGCGAGCGGCATGCGGCTGGTCGATCCGCCGCCGGTTGCACCCAAGCCAGGGCGGGCCAAAGCGGCCAAACCGGCCAAAGCGCCAAAACCGGTGAAGCCGCGCAAGGTCAGGCCGTTGCCGCAGCGCGCGCCGGTACCGCCGCCCACCCGCGTGATCGCGCAAGACCAAAATCTGAACGACAGTTTCGTGGTGCCGCTGCCGCAGCCGGATGAGCCGGTGCAGAAAGCGGCCGATCTTGAGCCGGCGCAGCCGAAGAGCGCGCAGGAACCGGAGGCCGAGGCGCAGCAAAAACAAGCGCTGGCGAAGGAGGCCGAGGCCGAGGCCAGGCTGGAACAGCAGGAGCGGCTGCTGGCACAACAGCGGGCCGAGGAAAACAGCCGTAGACAGGCCGAGGAACAGGGACGGCGTCAGGCAGAACTGCTGCGGCAGCGGGAGCAGGAGCGGGAGCAGAAGGTGAGCGAACGCGCTGCCCGGCAGCAAGTCGAGCAGCAGCAGATCGAACAGAAGCTAGTCGAACAGCAGCGAGTCGAACAGCAGAGAGTCGAACAGCAGCAGATTGAACAGCAGCAGATCGAGCAAGCCCGCCAGCGCGCCGATGAGCAGGCGCGCACTCGGTTGGCCCAGCAGCAGGCAGACCGGGCGGCGGCAAAACAGCAGATCGACGAGCTTGCTCTGAAGCAGAAAACCGACGAACTGGCGCTGCGGCAAAGGGCGGAGGAGTTGGCGCTCAAGCAAAAGGCCGACGAGCAAGCGGCGCGCCAGCAGGCCGAGCAGGCGGCACGTCAGCAGGCCGAGCAGGCCGCCGAAGCTGCCGCGGCCGGCCAGCGCGAACGCGAACGGTCAGCCGCGGCGGCGGCCGGCGCCGGCACTCCGGG
>NZ_PDOB01000054.1 GCF_002760665.1 Massilia psychrophila
ATCTTGTTTGTTGGCATTGCTGCCACTGTCCGTTAAGACAGGTCGCTCACTCAAAATACTGACAGGCCACTTCTTGCGAAGCGCCTATATTTCTTTTTTGTGAACATTTGATAATTTAAGTATTCAGTGACCGAAGTCACTGGCACTTTCATCAAACGCCCACACTTATCGACTGTTAATTGTTAAAGAACTTATTCGGCACATCTTGCTGCGCAGTACGAAGCGTTGTGTTCGTTGCAGCAGAGAGGTGAGATTATGCAGCGTTTCGCGTTTCTCGTCAACCTTCATTTTTACCGTCACAGTCTTTTCAGACGGCCCCAACTGCTTGATTTTGTTAACCATTTCATCGGGGAGGCGGACTATAGCAAAGGGAGCTGAAGGATGGCAAGGATTTTTTCTTCGCAGGTGTACGACATGGCATCGAGCTTGCTTTCCATGTCGTGTCAGTTCCAGTTTTCCTCCGCAATTTCTTGACAAGATCGGCGCAGGGGATGACATTTGTAGTTAAAGAAGTTATGCGCGATCGTAGAGGCGGGCTCTGCCTGGTCGATCCTGGCGCAGGTGTACTAATTTGGCACAGCGACATTCCATCGAGAGTGCCCCCTTCGAGGGCCCACACGGAGACAAACGATCATGCACCAACAAACTGCTGACCATCTGCCGGGGTCGGCCGGTACGTCACCCGTCGCTCGGTGGGATGAAGATATGCCTGTCATTATCGAATCGTCCCATCAGCGTTCGCTTTCCTATGGCCTCTGTCCGGGAGCACGGCCTAATTTTGATCCGCTCGCTCGCAACGAGTTATCGCTGCTGATCGAACAAAACCGGATGTTGTACACCCATGCAGTGCCGGCGATGGAAACCCTGTATCAGCAGATCATCAATACCCATAACATGGTGATCCTTACCGATGCGCAAGGCGTGATCGTCCATTCGCTGGGGGACGACGACTTCCTGGAAAAGGCCAGCAGGGTGGCGCTGCAGCCAGGGGTAGCCTGGTCCGAGCAAAGCAAGGGCACCAATGCGATCGGCACCGCAATCGCGGAAAAAACCGCCACGCTGGTGCATGCGGACCAGCACTATTTGGCGGCCCATCACTTTCTGACCTGCTCGGCGGCGCCAATTACCGACCACCAAGGCAAGGTGCTCGGGGTACTCGATGTTTCCGGCGACCAACGCAGTTTTCACAAGCACACCATGGCGCTAGTGCGCATGTCGGCGCTGATGATCGAGAACCAGCTGTTTGCGGCCACGTTCGAGGATTCGATCACTCTGCGCTTCCACGCGCGACCGGAATTCATCGGCACCTTGATGGAAGGCATAGCCTCCTTTACGCCGGGCGGACGCTTCCTGTCGGCCAACCGCAACGGCTTGTTCCAGCTCGGCCTGTCGTGGTCGGCGCTGCAATCGCATACCTTCAGTTCGCTGTTCGGCATGTCGGTGTCGGCCATGGTCGATCATTACCGTACCGCGGCGCCCGGACTGCTGAACCTGTGCTTGCTCAGCGGAGTGAGAGTGGTTGGCCGTGCGCAGTTGCGCTTGATGAACGAGGCGCAAGCATTGCCCGGTGTCCGCAACGAGAACATCGACCGCATCACCGTCCCCGGCGTGCCAGCTCGCACGGCGCCGACGCCGACGGCGGCCCAGACAGCCATCGCGGCGCGCCGGCTGTCCGGCCTGCGCTACCTCAACACCGGCGACCCCCAGCTCGAACAGGTCATCATGAAGGTCAACAAGGTGCTCGGGCGCGATATCCCGATCCTGGTGATGGGCGAAACCGGTACCGGCAAGGAACTGCTGGCGCAAGCGATCCACAACGACTCGCCGCGGACGACGGGGCCGTTTGTCGCGGTCAACTGCGCCTCGATCCCGGAAACGCTGATCGAGTCGGAACTGTTCGGCTATGAGGACGGCGCCTTTACCGGGGCGCGCAAGAAGGGCTCGATCGGCAAGATCCTGCAGGCAAACGGCGGCACGCTGTTTTTGGATGAGATCGGCGACATGCCGTTCGGCCTGCAGGCGCGACTGCTGCGGGTGCTGCAGGAGCGTATGGTCACCCCTCTCGGCAGCGACAAGTCGATTCCCGTCAACGTCGAACTCATCTGCGCGACCAATCACAACCTGCGCGAACGGATTGCCAAGGGACTGTTCCGCGAAGACTTGTATTACCGCCTTAACGGCCTTGTCGTGAAACTGCCGCCCTTGCGCGAGCGCACCGACCTCGAGACGGTGGTAAAAAAAATCCTTGCGACGGAGTCGAACGGCGGGCACTACATGGTGTCGGAAGAAGTGCTGTTCATGTTCATGCGGCACAAATGGCCAGGCAATTTCCGCCAGTTGACCAACCTGCTGCGCACCGCGGTCATCATGGCCGGCGACGAGCACGAAATCTGCCTGCGCCACATGCCTGACGATTTCCTCGACGACATCGACATGCATCCGGCGGTCGATGCCGGCGCGCATGTTGCCACCACGGCCGCAAGCATGGTCGACACTGGCGTCAACCTGGAACAACTGGAGCACTCGGCCATCCTCAAGTCGCTCGAGGCGCACGGCGGCAACGTGTCGGCCACGGCGCGCGCGCTGGGCGTGTCACGCAATACGATTTACCGCAAGCTGCCTAAGCTGAAATAGCCTCGTTTCGCAGCGCCAGCGGAAAGGCTGGCGATTTCCACACCACACCGCGCTTGTTGATTGTCATCACATCGACGTCGACCAGGCGCATCGCCATGGCGTGGGCCTTGCGCGCACCCATCACCATGAACGCGGTCGACAGTCCGTCGGCCAGCATGGCGCTTGGCGCCAATACGGTGACGCTCGCCAGTTCCTGCGGCGAATTGCCGGTGGCGGGGTCCAAAATGTGGTGGTGGACGAAATCGGGCGTGAACGCCGAGGCGTAGTCGCCGGAGGTAGCTACGCAGCGGCCATCGACCTTGAACACGGCGGCAAGGGCATCAAGGTCGCGCGGGTCGGGCACGCCGAGCGTCCACGGTTGCAGCGCACCGTTGTTGCCGTGGGCGCTGAATTCTCCAGTGTCGAGCAAAGCGTTGCCAATGCCGCGCGCGCGCACCGCGGCCATCGCCAGGTCGGCGGCGTAGCCTTGCGCCAGGCCATTGAGGGTAATCGCCGCCGCTTTTTTGCGCAAGCTTACCGTGCCGTCGTCGATAACCACGCCACGCCAACCGACGCGCGAGCGCGCTTGCACGTGCTGCTGGTGCGTCGGCAGCGCCTGCCCGTTCGCCGTCGCGCGGAACGCTTGCCACAGCGGCTGCACGGTGATGTCGAAGGCGCCCCGTGTCAGTTCGGACAAGGCATTCGCCTGGCGCAGCACGTCGAGCAGGTGCGCGTGCGGGCGCTCCAGCACGCCGTCGCGGTTCAACTGGAATACCTGGCTGGCGGGATTGTAGATGCTCATCAGGCGGTCGACCCGGGTGGCCTGGTCGAGCGCGTCAGCGACGGCCGCCCCGGCTTGATCGGCATCGTCGTGAATCAGCGACACCGTCACCGTCGTACCGAACGCCAGCGTTGCGCCGGTGAACAACTGGCCGCCGCGCTGTAACAGACCCGGGCCGCCCCCGACGGCCATGGTGCCGAGCGAGGCGGCAAGAAATTTTCGACGTAACATTTATTTATCCCCCTGAAAATGCGCGATGGAAATCGTGCGTCCACGTTTTTTCTCCATGATCAGCGGCGCGCATTTCTCGTCGCTGGCGTAGATCACCACGCAATCCATGCACTGGAAGCATTCGTCGTAACTGATCGCCCCGGCCGGTGTGATGGCCTGGTAGTCGCAGCGGTAGCGGCAGCTCTGGCATGGCGCGCCGCATTCGCTGCGGCGCGGCACCCAGTCGAGAATGCGGACCCTGCCCAGCAGCGCCAGGGCGGCGCCGAACGGACACAGGTAACGGCAAAAAAACTTGTAGACGAACATGCTGGCCACAAGCAGTGCGCTGGCGTAGGCGACGTAAGGCCAGGCACGCACGAAGTTAAGGGTGATCGCCGTTTTGAATGGTTCGAACTCGACCAGCTTGTCGGTCAGTTGCGGCGCCAGCCACGCGCTGGCGAGGATGGCCGCCAGCGCCACGTATTTGATCAGCTTGAGCCGCGCATCGATGCGCGCGCTGGCGCGCAGCTGCGGCAGCTTCAGCCATTGACCGAGCTTGCCGGTCGCTTCCTGCAGCGCGCCGAACGGACACAACCAGCCGCAGAAGGTTCCGCGCCCCCACACCAGCAGCGAGAGCGCGGTAAACCCCAGCAGCACGACGGTCATCGGATCGAACAATAAGAATTCCAGGCTGCGGCGCGCCATCAGCGCCTGCAGCACGCCGGTAAAATTGACGATCGATAGCTGGCCCTGGGCGTAGTAACCGATGAAACCGATGGTAAACAGCAGGAAAGCGCGGCGGAACCAGTCGAAACGCCGGCCTTCGGCGACCAGCCGTTTTTGCAGCAGCAACATGCAGGCCAGCAGCACCAATGCGGCAGCCAGAACCAGCAAGTCCACGCGCCGGCTTTTCCACACGCCAGGCCAGGATTTATCATTGCCCTGCGACGCGACATAAAAATGCGCGGGCACGCGCAGCGAAAAATGGATGTCGCGCGTAATTCTTTCCGGATAGACGATGCCCTTCAGGCGCGTAATCGGCAAGGCGAAGTCGAACCGGCGCGCCGGATCGAGGCCGGCCTGGCTGATCACCCGCAGCACCGTCATGCTGGCGCTCGGCAATGCGCTGCCGGCGGCCAGATTAACTTCCATGTCGAGGTCGCGCATGTCGACCGGCAGCTTGTCTTGCTTGAGCAAGAGCCGGTCAGTGACGCTGCCGCGGATGAAATCATCGGCGAGGATGCTGTACCTGCCCGACGACATCACCAGCAGCGCATGGTCGCCTCCTTCGAGCCGGTCGCGCAGCTTGCTCCAGCTTGGCCCTGTCAGCACATTGCGGCCAACTGTCGGCACCGATGCCAGCGTTATATAAACGTCGATGAACACCGCGTCGGGACTGGCCAGCGCTTCGGGATCGAGGCCGGCGCCGGGACTGCCGGCGAACAGGCGCTCGACGTCGCGGTTGGTCAAGCGCACGTGCCCGATCAGCCCGGCCCCCTGCAGCTGCGCGACGCTCTTTTCCTCGAACAAGCCAGGCTTGATGCGGGCGATTTGGTCCGGATCGCCACCCTCGGCGAAACCAAGTTTTTTGCGCGACACTTTCAGGGCCGCCGACAGTACGCTCTGGTTGATGATGCGCACCGACGCGGTCGCCTTCGACACCCCGTCGAGGTAAGCATGGCCGGCATCCGGCGCGCGCAGGCGCTTCGTGGCGCTGTCGATGGTGAGATTCTGTTTTAGCGACAGGCCCTTGTATTGGCTGGCAAAGGCGAACAACGGCGCTTCGCCCAGCCCGTCGAGAAACACCGGTTCGTGATGCGACAGCACGGCGACGTCGAGGAAACTGCCTTTCGGATCGATTGCCACCAGCAAGTTGATCGGCACGCCGGCGAAGCCGGGAATCGGCGCCAGGTCGATCGACTCGAACACGTAGCCGACCAGTTCGGTGGCGGTCGCGTTCTGCCTGAACAGGGGCCACACCGGCAAGTCGGCCTGCTTGTCGCCGACCATCAACGGCGCCGGGAAGCGTTTTACAAGGCCCGCTTTGGTCAGCACGCCCGCGCGCGCCGGCTGGCAGGCGCACAGCAGCGCCAGCCAGCACACGGCAATTACCATCAAGCGCACAGGATCAGAAGAAAATGATGCCGCCCAGCGCAATGCCGTTCATGCGTGCCGATTGACCGCTGAACGACTTCGAACGGGTTTGCCCGACTTCGCCCACCAGCGTGATCAAGCTGTTGAGCGAATAGTAGGCGCCAAGCGTCAGGTTGGCGTTCGACTTCAGGCCGCGCGTGCCGGCGGTGTTGTCGTCGTTTTCGCTCATGCCCCAGCTGGCGCCCAGCTTGAGTTTTTCGGACGTCTTGAAGGTGCCTTGCACAATATAGTTGATTGACTTGGTGTTGCCCTGATCGGCGTCGGACAGGATGCCCAGGCCCTTGCCACTCTGAATATTGACCAGCAGCCCAGTGGCGCCGAAGGTATACGAGCCGCCCACTTCGAAGCCGCTCATGGTCAGGTCGCCGACGCCGGGGGTGACCGAAGTGAATTTTTGCGCCTTGGCGCCGAGCCAGCCCTTGATGCCCTCCTGCGTGTACGTCACCTGGGCCTGGACTTGCGGACTCGACTTCGAGGTGTAGACCGGGCCTGCCAAGATCGGCGTGTCGGCAACCGGGCTCATCAGACCGGCCTCGAAGCCGATGCCGGAAACCGCCTTCGGCGACGTGTACGTCATCTGGCCATAGTGGCCGAGGTAGGTGTATCCGGCGCCAATGTGGCCCAGCGCGACGCGGCCGCGCTGGGTCGCCTGCACTGGTGCGCCGGCGCCCATCAAGGTCATGTCGGCGAGGATCGCGTTGGACCCGAAGATGCCGTAGTCGCGGCCGAGCTTGACCGTGCCCATCTCGGCGTTGCCAACAGTGAAAAACGCCTGACGCACGTCGACCACGCTGTTCTGGCCGATCGCGCTGTCGGTTGCCGTCGAGTTGTAGATGCCGATCAAGGCCTTGACGTCATAGCCGCCCTGGGTCGAGGCGGCCGACGTGATCAGGCCGTTCGGCAGCAAGCCGTTGCCGATGGTGGTGCGCTCGCCTTGGCCGCCGCAGCCGAGTGCCTCGCCGCCCAGCGCCAGTCCGCCGACCGCGTCGCCCGAGCACGACACCGCGGTGTAGTACGCGTTGACGATGCCGCCCACCGACACCGTCCAGTCGCCCGATTTGATATCCACTGCGTGGGCGTTTTGCAGGCTCGCCGCGGCAAGCGCGGTCAACAACAATACGTTTTTCATCCGTGTCTCCTTTTATGTTTTATGTAAGTAGCCACATCGTGTCGATGTACCTGGATTCGTGGCAAAAAGCGTGCCCAGCCGATCAGCCCCGAAAGCGCCGCAAAAGGCCTCCAAGCTGTGCCGCTATGAGCCAGTCGCCTGCGCGGTTGTTCTGTTTTTGAACGCCCAGCAGCGAAGCGGACAAAAAGTTGCGGATAATAATCTGGGGTGAAAAAAAGCGGCCGAAGCCGCCTGAAAACCGCCCGCCCGGCTGCGGAGACAACCTCAGCCAGGCGTCCAAGGGGCGGCTACACGCTCAAATTTTGGCCAGCTTGAACACCCACACCGAGCCGCCCTGCTCGAGGAAGTTGACCTTCTTGGCCACTTCGCCGCCCCACAGCGGCACCGCGCCGCCCCAGCCGGACACTACCGCGACGTACTGCGTGCCGCCATCGATCCAGGTCACCGGCGGCGCGACGACGCCCGAACCGGTTTGGAATTTCCACAGTTCCTTGCCGGTTTTCGCGTCGACCGCCTTCAAGAAACCTTCGGGGGTGCCATAAAATACCAGCCCGCCGGCGGTGCTCATGACGCCGCCCCACAGCGGCGCCGAGTTCTTGATTTCCCAGACGATCTTGCCGGACTTCGGATCGATCGCCCGCATGGCGCCGATGTAGTCGTCGTTGAGCGGCTTGATGGTGAAACCGGCGCCGAGGAAGGCGCCGCCCTTCTTGTAGGTAATCGGCTCATTCCAGATGTCCATGCCCCATTCGTTGGCCGGCACATAGAACAGCTTGGTTTGCGGGCTGTACGCCATCGGCATCTGGTTCTTGGCGCCGAGGAAGGCCGGCGCCGAGAACACCGTGCTGCCCTTCTTGCCGTCCTCGCCCTTGGTCGGATCGCTCGGGCGATTGGCCGCAATAAAATTCGGCCGGCCGGTTTTCAGGTCGATGCCGCTGGCCCAGGTGATCTTGCGCACGAACGGGAAGGCGTTTTGCAGCTTGCCGTTGTGGGCGTCGATAACGTAGAAGAAGCCGTTGCGGTCGGCCTTGCCACCGTAGCGCTTGCCGTCCATGTCGAAGGTGACGAACTCGTTGGCACCGTCGAAGTCCCAGGAGTCGTTCGGCGTGTTCTGGTATGACCACTTGATCTGGCCGGTGCCTACGTCGAGCGCGACGGTGGATGACGAGTACAGGTTGTCGCCAGGGCGCAGGTGGCTGTTCCACGGCGAAGGGTTGCCGGTGCCGAAATAGGCCAGGCCGGTGGCGGCGTCGTAGGTGCCGCCCATCCAGGTCGAGGCGCCGCCGGTTTTCCACAGGTCGCCCGGCCAGGTCTTGTTGAGAGTGCCGGAAATGCCGTTATCGCTTTGCTTGCCATCCTTGTCGTAGCGATGGCCCATGTGGCCCTCGACAGTCGGACGCGACCATACCAGCTGGCCCGTCATCGGGTCGCGCGCGTCGACCCGGCCGACGATGCCGAACTCGCCGCCCGAGGTGCCGGTCAGCAGCAGGCCCTTGGCAATCAGCGGCGCCGCCGTCATCGAGTAACCGGCGGCGTAGTCGCCGACCTTTTCCTTCCACACCACCTTGCCGGTATTCTGGTCGAGCGCGACGAGCTGGGCGTCGAGCGTGCCGAAGATGACCAGGTTGCCGTACAGCGCGGCGCCGCGGTTGACGACGTCGCAGCACGGCATGATGCCGTCCGGCAAACGATGCTCGTATTTCCACAGCTTGGTGCCGGTCTTCAGGTCGACGGCGAAGATGCGCGAATACGAGGCGGTGACGAACATCTTGCCGTTGTGGATCAGCGGCTGCGATTCCTGGCCGCGCTGTTTTTCGCCGCCGAACGACATCGACCAGGCCGGCACCAGCTTACCGACTGTTTTCGTGTTGACCTGGGTCAGCGGTGAAAAGCGCTGGCCTTCGGTACCCATGCCGAACGACAGCACGCTGCTGGGATCCTTGGCGGTGTTGGTGAGCATGGCGTTGGTGACGTCGGCCGCTTGAGTCAGTGGCGCCAGCGACGCCGCGGCCAGGCCGAGCGCGCATCCGATCAATATATTGTTCTGCACAATTTTCTCCTCTTTCTTGTAGATTATTTTTTGTCCGTGGCTACCGGGGAGTTGGCCAAGGCAAGAAATTCTTCATCGGTGAACAGGCGCGAGCGCGTCAGGAAGCGCCGCCCTGTTCCGTTGTCCAGCGAAAACATGCCGCCGTTGCCGGCCACCACATCAATGATCAGCTGGGTATGTTCCCAGTAGGCGAACTGTTCCAGTCCCATGTAGAACAGCGCGCCGTCCAGGTTGCCGAGGCAGACGTCGGTGTCGCTGACGTCGAACTCGCCGGCCGGATAACACATCGGCGCGCTGCCGTCGCAACAGCCGCCGGACTGAAAAAACATCAGCGGACCGTGCCGCCCGCGCAGCCCGGCGATCATTTGCAGGGCTGCTTCGGTGGCGACGACCCGCTCGGGCGCGAGGTTCATGGTTATTTCCTCAGAAAAAGCCGAGCGCTTTTGGGCTGTAGCTCACCAGCAGGTTCTTGGTCTGCTGATAATGGTCGAGCATCATCTTGTGGTTTTCGCGGCCGATGCCGGACTGCTTGTAGCCACCGAACGCGGCATGGGCCGGGTACAGGTGGTAGCAGTTGGTCCAGACGCGGCCGGCCTGGATCGCGCGGCCAACCCGGAAGGCGCGCGATCCGTCACGCGTCCACAGGCCGGCGCCGAGGCCGTACAAGGTGTCGTTGGCGATGCGGATGGCGTCCGCTTCATCGGTAAACGTGGTGACCGACACCACTGGCCCGAAGATTTCTTCCTGGAAAACGCGCATCTTGTTGTCGCCTTTGAAGACGGTTGGCGTCACGTAATAACCCTCTTTGAGGTCGCCGCCCTGGTCGAAGCGCGCGCCGCCGGCCAGCACTTCGGCCCCCTCCTGCTTGCCGATGTCCAGATACGACAGGATTTTTTCCAGCTGTTCCTGCGACGCCTGGGCGCCAATCATGGTCGACGGATCGAGCGGATTGCCCTGTTTGATGGCGGCGACCCGCTTCAATGCGCGCTCGATGAATTTGTCGTAGATCGATTCCTGGATCAGCACGCGCGACGGGCAGGTGCACACTTCGCCCTGGTTCAGCGCGAACATCGCAAAACCTTCCAGGCACTTGTCGAAGAAGTCGTCGTCGGCATCCATCACGTCGGCGAAGAACACGTTCGGCGACTTGCCGCCCAATTCCAGCGTGACGGGGATCAGGTTTTGCGCGGCGTAGCCCATGATCAGGCGGCCGGTGCCGGTCTCGCCCGTAAAGGCGATCTTGGCGATACGCTTGTTCGACGCCAGCGGCTTGCCCGCTTCCAGGCCGTAGCCGTTGACGACGTTGAGCACGCCCGGCGGCAGCAAGTGGCCGATCAGCTCCATTAGCACCATGATCGAGGCCGGCGTCTGCTCGGCAGGTTTGAGAACGACGCAGTTGCCGGCGGCCAGGGCCGGCGCCAGCTTCCACACCGCCATCAGGATCGGGAAGTTCCACGGGATGATCTGGCCGACCACGCCGAGCGGCTCGTGGAAGTGGTAGGCATAGGTCTCGTGGTCGATCTGGGACACGGACCCTTCCTGGGCGCGGATGCAACCGGCAAAATAGCGGAAATGGTCGATCGCCAGCGGGATGTCGGCGGCCATGGACTCGCGGATCGGCTTGCCGTTGTCGATGGTCTCGGCGGTGGCGATCAGCGCCAGGTTCGCTTCCATTACGTCGGCGATTTTGTTGAGGATGTTGGCGCGCTCGGCCTGCGACGTCTTGCCCCAGGCGTCCTTGGCGGCGTGGGCGGCGTCGAGGGCGGTTTCGATGTCTTCCGCGCTCGAGCGCGCGATCTCGCAAAACACCTGGCCGGTAATTGGCGTGATGTTGCCAAAATACTCACCCTTGGCGGGCGCGACGAACTTGCCGCCGATGTAGTTGTCGTAACGTTGCTTGAAAGGGTTGGCAACGCCCAGCTTGCTGATGTCCGCGAGATTCATGTCGTCCTCCGAGTGTTTGGTTTTTAAACCGCCGATACTGGCGCAGTGGTGTTGATCATCTTTTGATCACCTCCATCGATTTGCAAGTGCCGTGCCAGCGATGCTTGCCTGCCCGCCGTCATAGGCGGCGCATGCGCCGTGCATGGACTTGGCGCCGCGCCAGCTGGTTCAATTTGGAACAGTTGTCACGTTACGAGCCAATCGGCGGCGTAGCCCGCTGCATACGCGCGCTGCAGAAAATCGGCATGGCAGGTATATTGCTTGTGAACTAACTGTTTTTTAATCATTGGAGGAGTACTCATGCCGCAGCCGTTTCGCCTGAATGCCATTGCCAGCCTGTTCGCCGCCGGCGCCGCCGCGCTGGCGGCATCAAGCCATGCTGCCGACGCCGGCGCGCCGCTGGCCGGCGTCGTGGTCGTCAGCGCCAGCCGCGTCGAGCACAACAGTTTCGATCTGCCGGCGTCGATCGACGTCATCGACGCGGCCCGCATCCGCGATGGCCAGATGCGTGTCAACGCTTCCGAGGCGCTGTCGTCGGTGCCCGGCCTGGTCGCGCAAAACCGGCACAATTACGCCCAGGACCTGCAGATCTCGTCGCGCGGCTTCGGCGCCCGCTCGGCCTTCGGCGTGCGCGGCGTGCGCTTGATCAGCGACGGCGTCCCGGCCACGATGCCGGACGGCCAAGGCCAGCCGTCGGCGTTTAATCTTGACATGGCCGAGCGCATTGAAGTGCTGCGCGGGCCGTTTTCTGCCATTTATGGCAACCATTCGGGCGGCGTCATCCAGCTGTTCACGCGCGACGGCAAGGGCCGCCCGACGCTCGAACTGAACGTTGCCGCCGGCAGCGACGGCGCGCGCAAGCTTGACCTCAATGCACAGGGCAGCAACGGCGGCCTCGGCTACGTAATCGACGTTTCGCGCTTCGAGACCGACGGCTACCGCGCCCACAGTGCCGCCACCCGTGACCAGGCGTTCGCCAAATTGACCATGCAGCCGCTTGAAGGCGGCAAACTGACCCTGGTGGCCAACTCGCTGCGCCAGGACGCTACCCAAGATCCACTCGGCGCGACGTGGGCGACTTACCAGCGCGATCCGCGCGCCGGCGAGATCGACCTTCTTGACACTGCGACGCCGAAGCGCACCCTGGCCGAGCGCTACGATACCCGCAAGGACATCAACCACCAGCAGGCTGGTCTGTCCTACGATCAGCGCTTCGGCGACGACCGCCTGCACCTGATGGTCTACGGCGGCAACCGCCAGGTGACCCAGTTCCAGGCGTTCTCGAGAGCGTTTCAGGCGTCGCCAACGCACTCGGGCGGCGTGGTCGATTTCGACCGCGATTTTTACGGCGCCGACATCAACTGGACCCACGTGCGCGCGCTCGGCGCCGGCAAGCTGACGATTACCGCCGGCCTCGACTACGGCCAATCGAAAGACGAGCGCAAAGGCTACGAGAATTTTATCGGCGGCCAATTCGGCGTGCAGGGTGCGCTGCGGCGCGACGAAGAGGACACTTTGTCCAGCCTGGACCCGTACCTGCAGGCTCAATGGGATGCCGGCCCGTGGGTGTTGACCGGCGGGCTGCGCCACACGCGGCTGAAGGTAACGGTTGCCGACCGTTTTATCGCCCCTGGCAACGGCAACGACAGCGGCAGCGTCGAATTCAGCCACACCACGCCGGTACTGGGCGTACTGTATAAAGTGAACCCGGTGCTCAACGTGTACGCCAGCGCGGCGCGCGGTTTCGAGACGCCGACCTTAAACGAGCTGTTCTACTCAAGTACTGGCAGCGGCTTCAACTTTTCGCTGCGCGCGGCGCAAAGCACCCACGTCGAAGCGGGCGTCAAAACGGTTGTCGGCGCCGGCACCAGGATCAACGCGGCGCTGTTCCAGGTCAAGACGACGGACGAACTCGTGGTCGACAGGTCATCCGGCGGTCGCACCAGCTACAAGAACGCCAGCCGGACGCTGCGCCAGGGCGCCGAACTGTCGCTCGACAGTTCGCTTGGCGGCGGTTTCAATGCGAGGTTGGCGCTCACCGCGCTGCGCGCCGTGTACGACCAGGGTTTCGGCAACGTACTGGCCGGCAGCCGCTTGCCTGGTGTGCCGAACGCGAACATGTTCGCCGAGTTGGCGTGGAAGGATCCGTCGGAGCGCTTCGGCGCCGCGCTTGAGACTATCGCCACCAGCAAGGTCTACCCCGACGACGCCAACAGCGACATCCCGGCGCCCGGCTACGCGATTGTCAATGCCCGCTTCGATGCGAAGCAGTCCTCGGGCCCGTGGCGCTTCAAGCAGTTCGTGCGGGTCAATAACCTGCTGGACCGCCAGTATGTCGGCTCGTTGATCGTCGGCGACGCCAACAAGCGCTATTACGAAGCGGCCCCTGGCCGCAACTGGATGGCCGGCGCCAGCGTGGCCTACGCGTTCTGACGCGGGTTTTCCGGCGAATTTATGGCTTCACCAACTGCACGCCATGTTTGGCGAAGATGGCTTTCAGCTCACCGCTGGCGGCCATCTGGTTGACCGCCGCTTGAAGCTTTTGGGCCAGCTCAATATCGTCCTTGCGCACCGCCATGCCGATCGCCCAGCCCGAGCGCGGCAGGCGCTGGAACGATACATCGTGCAGCGGGAAGCCGGCGTTGCCCTTCATCACCGATTCGATTTCCGAGCGGTTGGCCAGTACCGCATCGAGTTCGCCTGCCTTTAACGCCTGCACCGCCGCTATCGCGGTGGGGTAGATGTGCACGTTGTCGCGGAACCTGCCGTTACCCTCGCCCAGCATCACCATCGCCGCGATCGAGACCTTTTCGACGCCGATCTTTTTCCCGGCCAGCGCCTCGAGGCCGTCGAAGGCCGGCACCGACTTCGCGTTACGCACCAGGCGCACCGTTTCGACGTGATACGGCGCGAATATGTTGACTTGCTCGTTGGCGGCCATCAAGCGGTTGTCGACCGGGACGTGCAGCATCACGTCGGCCGGCCCGTAGCCGAGATAATGGCCCTTCCACACCATGTTGCGCAGGTCGTCGTCCATCGCCTCGCCGGCGGCAAACGGCAGCGACGTGAGTTTGAGCCCAAGCTTGGCCGACAGCGCGACAGCGAGGTCGGCGTCGATGCCGGCTCCCTTGTCCGAAAACGGCGCGAAATCGTTGTAGAGTGCCACTTTCAGGTGGCCGGAGTCCTGAATTTTTTTCCAGTCGGCGCGTGCGTGCTGAGGAGCCAGCAGCGCGAGGCAGGCGAACGTCAGCGCAAGGCAGGCCGGACGCAATAGGGTTGGGGGCATTCGGCGCCACCTTTCTATCTATTAGGGTTGAAAATGAGCAGGATTTATTTTTCGCGCCGCGATTCCAGGTACGTCTTGATCGACCACATCGCTTCCTGGTTGAAGACGCCCTCGAACGGCGGCATGTAGACCGCGCCGTTGCGCACTTTGCCGGTGCGCACCGACGCCAGGTAATACGTGTCCATCTCCTTGAAGCAGGCGCTTTGCTTCGCCTCGTTCTTGAGGCCGACGCAGTCCTTGTCGAGCTGGCGCAGGTCCGGCGCGATGCCGCCGGAAATGGCTTCAATGCCGTGGCAGCGCGCGCAATTCTGGTTGTACGCCGAGGCGCCGATCTTGAGCGCGAGCTTGTTGGTCTTGAAGGGATTTTCGTCGCGCCACTTGTCGCCAAGCGCCGGCAAGCCAGTGGTATCGACCGCCTGCGGGGTGACGTTGCCGTGGGCGGCGGCGTAAAACGAAGTGAAGGTCGCGGCGGCAAGTGCGGCGGCGGCGGCAAGCTTGCGGGGCGAAGTTGGCATGACGTTGTCTCCTGCTGATGTGGGGATAGGCAAACAGGTATGAGCAATTGCCATGCCAAGCCCGGCGCCCGGGATTGCGCGTTTTCTGTTCCAGAGTGGGACAGCTGTGGCATGGAATGCACCAGTGTCACGCCGGCTTGCGGAACAGCGGTGACGCCGGATATAGTTGCTCGAGCGTGCGTGCGGCGATGCCAGTGACGACTTCGCCGAGCGCGACGCCGGCTTTCGCGCCATCCGGGTCGCTGCGCAGTTCCTGCCAGGCATGCTTGATGCCGTCGGCATGCAGCGCCACGGCGCGCTCGACTTCGTCCTGCCAGAAGGCGGGCGCCTCGCTCTCGACGAAGTTGCCGCGGCCGCGGCCGAAGTGGGCGACCGCCAGGTAGCGCAGGATACCGGCCACCAGCAGCGACCTGAGGAAATCGTCGGCAAACTGCACCGTCGGATGATTGCGGTCGGTACTGGCGTTAAAACCCCAGGCCGCGCCGGCAAAGGTCAGCGCGCCGACCAGGCCGCCGATCAGGGCGCCGCCGCCGAGCGTCAGTCCGCCCGCCATCAGGTCGGCCGACAAGCCCGTCGTGGCGCCCGAAACGACGGCGCCGATCAGTCCCGCCTGGGCCTTGTCGAGCGGCGCGCGGATGGCAAAATTCTGCCGTACCCGCGCGTTGATCTTGCCCGCTTCGCTGGCGTCGAGCTTGTGCAGCGCCAGCAGGCGCGCGGTGGTGGCGCCGATCTGGGCATCGAGCCGCTCGATCAGCCCGGCCATGGCTTTTTCCTGGGGCTGTTCGGCATTGTTGCCCAGGCCGACCGCCTTCATCGCCGAGCGCAGCATCGACTTTTCCTCAATGCCGACCGGTTCGCTGTCGCGGACGGCCGCAATCAGCTGCCGGGTGGTGATGTCCATCGCCTGCTGAAACCGCGCGGCGTTACTCTCTTCCCACACGGCGAACAGGCGCGCGTAGCCTTCCTGGCTGGCAGGTTCGAGCAGCTTGCCGACCGCCTCATAAAAAACGCGTTCATGCACCCAGCAGCGCGCGAAGGCATCGAGCGAGAGCACGTCGCGCACGATCGGGTAGTCGGCCAGGTGCTGCTTCCAGCTCTCCTGTTCGGCCTTTTCCTGCGCCGCCGGACGCGGCGGCCCGACCTGGTTGAGCAGCACCACCACCGGTTTGCCGAGCCATTCGAGGATCTTCATTTCGGCCGGCAGATAGCCAGCATCGCGCGGGTGCTCGGACGAATTGACCAGGTATAGCACGATGTCGGCGGCGTCCTTGGCGGTGCGCAGCGCATTCTGGCTGAGCCAGAACGTGCGGTCGCGGTAGCGGTCGACGACCTCGCGCAGCAACCAGCCGATCGGATTGCCCGTTTTGGCGAGGCGGCGCAGCAGGCGCACCGAGTCGCCGAAGCCGGGCGTATCCCATAATTGCAGCGAGTCACCCTCGGGCGTAACGAGCAGGGTGTGGGATTCGGCAAAGACGGTGACGTGGGCGGCGTCGCGTACTTCGCCGACGTCCATGCCGACGAGGGTGCGCGCCAGCGTGGTCTTGCCGTTGTTGGTATGCGAAACGAGCGCGAACTGGATGTCCCGCGCGGACGCGTTCATGCCGCCCCCTGGTCGAGCGGGCGCGCCTGCGGTTCGAGCAGGTTGACGATCATGGCGGTGGCGCGATGATGGGCGCAGAACTGCTGCCACAGTGCGATCCGCTCGTCGACGCGGCTCCTACCGCCGGCTTGCGCGGCGAGCCGTTCGAGCAGCGACGATTCGTCGATCAGCACGGCGACACCGCGTGGCGAGGCGCGCAGCAGGTGCTCCAAAAAGGCGCCGTGGTTTTCATTTTCGGGGGTAGCGGCAAGATTGAACAGCACCGCGGTCAGGCTGATTGCGGGATCAATCAGCGCGGCCCCGCCGAGGGCATCGACCGGTTCATCGCCGTAGCCGCTGGACGGGCGCAGCATCACCTGGGCCTGTTCGCCGAGCAGCATGGCGGCGACACTTGCCAGGCCGCGGTCGCGCGCTTCGTCGAGCGTGAAGCTGTACGGCAGCACGCGCAGCACGCCGGCAGGGCCGCCCATTTTTCCGCGCAGCTGGCGGAAATATGGCTGCTCGAGGTCGAGCGGGAAATTGGCCGCGATGCGGCGCGCGCGCCAGTGCGCGACCGCCGCCAGTACCAGGCGCGGCAAGACTACCAGCAGCAGCATCGTCGCCGTGTACAGCAGCACCCAGCGCTTGCCGCCGGCCGCCGACGGCGGGCTGACAGCCTGGGTCAAAGCCTGGCTGGCAGCTTGAGTAAATCGCAACGCCTCGATGTCGGCCGCGGAAAACCCCGGCAACTGGAACAGCCAGGCGGCGGGGGCGAACAGCACCGACAGCGCCGTGTGCACCTGCGCCGCGTCGAGAAAGGTCGATTCCCAGCCGGCCACGTACTGGGTGAGGAAGCCGCGCGCCACCAGGGACAGCACCGCGCCGACCGCGAACAGCGCCGCCGCCAGGTGCAGCGTGCGCGACAGGCGCAGCTGCGTCAGCTTGCCGCACAGGCGCGACCATTCGGCCATGAATTCGACCAGCGCGGCAGTCAATGTCGAAGGCAGCTTGCGCGGCAAGGCGCCAGCGGCAAGGTGCCGCACGATGCCGGCGCTGGCCCACCCGGTGTTCGAAGCCGGCACGAACAGCCATGCGAGCAGCACCAGGTAGACCAGCAGGTTCCAGCCGATGATGGCCAGCAGCGGCGCCGACAGCAGGTCGACGCGGTGCGGGTCGCTGATACGGTCGACGCCGGCGCCGAACAGCAGCGCGAGCAGCGGCAGGCCAGCCGACAGCGACGTCGAGCCGACGCCGCGGCGCAAAAAAGCGCGCAACGCGGGCATGCGCTCGCTAAGGCGCTTGAGGATTTGCTCGGAGCGCTGCTGCAGGAAGTGGTCGATCGTCACCGCCGACTTGCTGTCGGACGCCTGCCACTCGGCCAGTTCCCGGGCGCTGCGGCTGGCGTACATGCGATCGTCGTCGCTGAGGATCTCGTGCTTGCGGTCCATCGTTTCGATCGCGCGCACCAGCACGACGTCCCTCGCCACCTGTTCGTTCATCCCGGTCCCAGTTCGTATGTTTGTATAGAGCGACAATATTGAAGTGCCAATTGTGCCGCAGTTTGGCCGCGCACGGTTGGGCGGCGCGAAACCGTGCGCCCGACGCCATGCTTGCGCCTAAGCTGGTGCTGGAGCTTTGTCGCAAAGACATATAATGACCAGGTTTTGATGTCCGCACGCGTGTTCAGTGCGCGGCCTTCAAGAATGTCGAATGAAGGAATCCGATGCAGCAGTTTATTTGCGACCGGCGTCAGCGCGCGATAGTCGCCTTCGTCACCGGCGCGGCGCTGTCGCTGGCCGGCGTCACGATGCAGGCGCTGGTGACGCTGATGCTGTCGACCGCGCCCGAGAGCCGCTTGCGCGGCATGGTGTTCTGGATGATCGGCGACCTGGCCGGCGCGCCGTTCTTCCTCTATCAGCTGCACCAGCTGCACCAGCTGCGCCGGGCATGATCAGCACGCAGGCCTTGAGCCTGAAGGTGAATTCGCGCACCCTCGTCGAGCGTCTCGACTGGACCGCCCTGGCAGGCGAATGCTGGTGCATCATCGGGCGCAACGGCGCCGGCAAAACCACGCTGCTGCGCACCCTGGCCGGCATGCGCGAACCGGATGCCGGCAGCGTCGCCATCCAAGGCCGGCCACTGGCCGAATGGCCACTCGAACAACTGGCGCGCCAGCGGGCGTTTTTGCCGCAAGCGCGCAGCGACGCGTTTGCGTACCGCGTGCTCGAGACGGTGCTGGCGGCGCGCCACCCGTACCACGCCGGACGTTACTGGGAAGACAGCGACGATCACCTTGTCGCCATGGCGGCATTGGCGTCGATGGAAGTGGCGGATCTGGCGCAGCGCGACGTGCGCAGCCTGTCGGGCGGCGAACGCCAACGCGTGGCGATTGCGGCGATCCTGGCCCAGGATACACCGTTGCTGCTGCTCGACGAACCGGCCAATGCCCTCGATTTGGCGCACCAGGTCAGCTTGATGCGGCTGATCGCCAGGCTATGCCGCGAGCAGGGCAAGGCGGCCGTGACGATCAGCCACGACCTGAACCTGGCACAGCAGGCCTGCAGCCACGCTTTGCTGCTGATGGGCGACGGCTCGTGGGAAGCGGGCCCGGTCGAGCAGGTCATGACGGCGCCGGCGCTGAGCCGTTACCTCGGCCATCCGATCGAGATCGTGGTCCATGGCGAACGCCGCATATTCATACCGGTGCAGGGCGACGCCTGACCGACGTATGCATATCATGGTAACAACTTGTTATTTTCTTCACGCCGGGCTGGCAAGCCAGTAAGATCGCAATTCAATCTTTTTGGGAGTTGCGATGCGTAATTTCTTTGTCTTTTCCTTGTGCCTCTCCTTGCTGACCGCGCCGGCGTGGGCGCAAACCGCGCCCGACGCCGCGCCGGAACAGATCCTGATTGTCGGTAAGCGGCCCGGGCCGGGATTGTGGAAGGTGTCCAAGGACGACCATGTGCTGTGGATTTTTGGCACCTATTCACCACTGCCGCTCAAGATGGTGTGGCGATCGCAACAGGTGGAGGCGGTGCTGGCGCAATCGCAAGAGTTTCTCGGCGCGCCAGGCACTAGCATCGGCCTAGGTTGGGCGCAGGCGTTCAACCTGATGACGGCGCTGCCGTTTGCGATCGGCGTCAAGAACAATCCCGATGGTGCGCGGCTGCAGGACGTGGTGCCGGCGGACGTGTATGCGCGCTGGACGGTGCTGAAGCAGAAATACATCGGCGACGATACCGGCATCGAGACGGAGCGGCCGATCTTCGCGGGGCAGGCGCTATTCCAGAAGGCCTTGACCCACGCCGGGCTTGGTGGCGACGGTGACGTCATCGCCACGATTACGCAGATTTCAAAGAAGAACAAGCTCGCCTATACGCCAACCGGGATCAGCCTGCCGCTCGACAATCCACGTGGCGTCCTGCGCGATTTCAAGAAGTTGCAGATCGAAGATCTTGCCTGTTTTTCGAAAATCATCGACCGTCTCGAGGTGGATCTGGATGCAATGCGCACGCGCGCGAATGCGTGGGCGATCGGCGACGTCGAACTGATGCGCAAGCTAAGCTATCCGGACCAGGAATCGGCTTGCAAGTCGGCCGTGTTCAATAGCCCGGCAATGAAATCGTTGCCCGGCGCGGCGGCGCTGGAACAACGCATGCGCGACACCTGGCTGGCGGCGGCGGAAAAAGCCTTGTCCAAAAATCAGTCGACATTCGCGATGCTGCCGGTGTCGCACATCCTTAACCCGGACGGCATGATCGCGGCCTTGCAGGCCAAAGGGTATGTGGTGGAGCAGCCCGATTAAAATCTGCCGCCAACAAGGAATGCTCCTCTGCCTTCCACCAACCAGCCGCCCCACAATGGTGGCTCACTGCACTGGCCGGGCTGGCCGCTGCTGGCGTGCTGGTATCCCGCTGTTTGGCACCCTCTCAAGATGCAGGACGAAAAAAACCCCCACATTTCTGCGGGGGTTTTTTCCTTATAACTAGCCTGACGATGACCTACTTTCACACTGGTTGCAGCACTATCATCGGCGTAATATCGTTTCACGGTCCTGTTCGGGATGGGAAGGGGTGGTACCGATTTACTATGGTCATCAGGCATAACTTGTACAGGTGCGTGCTCCCAACTGGGCAGCATGACCTTGAATCTGGAAGAAGTATTGTTTCGTTTTACTTAGGTAGCGATTGTACATTACAACAAGCACAACGCGTTCTCTTATTCTCTATACCTGCTAAGGTTATAGGGACAAGCCGTACGGGCAATTAGTACTGGTTAGCTTAATGCATTACTGCACTTCCACACCCAGCCTATCAACGTCCTGGTCTC
>NZ_PDOB01000055.1 GCF_002760665.1 Massilia psychrophila
ATCTTGTTTGTTGGCATTGCTGCCACTGTCCGTTAAGACAGGTCGCTCACTCAAAATACTGACAGGCCACTTCTTGCGAAGCGCCTATATTTCTTTTTTGTGAACATTTGATAATTTAAGTATTCAGCGACCGAAGTCACTGGCACTTTCATCAAACGCCCACACTTATCGACTGTTAATTTTTAAAGAACTTATTCGGTACATCTTACTGCGCAGTACGAAGCGTTGTGTTCGTTGCAGCAGAGAGGTGAGATTATGCAGCGTTTCGCGTTTCTCGTCAACCTTCATTTTACCGTCACCGTCTTTTCAGACGGCCCCAACTGCTTGATTTTGTTAACCATTTCAGCGGGGAGGCGAACTATAGCAAACGGCCGCGACCCTTGGCAAGGGGGCGCCGGAATTTCTTTTCCACGTTGTCACAGCAACCAGTCGATCGGCAACCCAGACAGCACGCGCACCTGCAGCCGGCGCCACAATCCGGCACCGGGTTCGCTGCGGTAGCGCAGCTCGACGCCCTCTTTGCGTTCGATCCATTCCAGTTCGCCATCGCTTCCCAGGCGTACCTCATAAGCGCGCTCGGCGACGCCCCCGCTCATGCGCGCGTCCAGCTGGCGCGCCATGAGCGGACTGTCGATGACGAACCCCATCTCGGTGTTGAGGCGCGCCGAACGGGGATCGAAGTTGAACGAGCCGATGAACACGTGCTCATTGTCGACCGCGAAGGTCTTGGTGTGCAAACTCGAGCTGGAACTGCCGACGAAGCCTCCGCGGCGCCGGTCGTCGGCCTGCCAGGTGGCGCGCAGCTCGTACAGCTTGACGCCGGCGGCGAGCAGCGACTTGCGCGACTTGGCGTAACCGGCGTGAACCGCCGGGACGTCGGTCGCTGCGAGCGAATTGGTCAGCACCCGCACTGCAACGCCGCTCTTGGCCAGCATCGACAGCGCCGCCGTACCGGCTTCGCCGGGGACGAAATAGGACGACACCAAGTCAAGGGAATGCGCCGGCGCGCCGACCAGGTCGCGTAGTTGCGGCATCAGGCGGCTTGAATCCGGCGCCTGGCGCAGCGTCTTGGCGGGATTGTCGCTGACCAGCCGCGCCGTCGCCCACTCGAACGGCAGGCTGCGTCCCACCATCTGCGCAACAAAGCCCGAATCGCGCATCGTTACGCGGTAGGCGCGCGCTGCCGACGTTTGCTCGATCGCGGCGAGCTTGCGCGTGACGGCGGCGATGCTGGCGCTATCGGGCGCCGCCACGAGCGAACTGACCGGATAGGCCGAGGCGCTGTTCCAGTAGCGGTCGAAATCGTCGGACACCGCTTTTACCGCCGGGCCGATCGCCAGCACGTCGAGATCGGAAAACAGCAGGTCGCCGGCAGCGCCGAAATACTCGTCGCCGATATTGCGCCCGCCGACGATGGTGGCCTGGCCGTCGACAGTGAACGACTTGTTGTGCATGCGCCGGTTCAGGCGCGAAAAATCGGTCAGGAAGCCGAGGATGCGCGCGCCACGCCGCACGAACGGGTTATACAGGCGTACTTCGAAGTTGGCATGGGCGTCGAGCAGTGCCAGGGTGTCGTCGAGCCCTTCCGTGCCGTTATCGTCGAGCAGCAAGCGCACCCGCACCCCGCGATCGGCGGCCGCGCGCAGGGCGCCGAACAGCAGCGTGCCGGTAATGTCGCCGTGCCAGATGTAGGACTGCACGTCGAGGCTGCTCTGGGCCGAGTTGGCCAGCACCGCGCGCGCCGCGAAGGCGTCGCGTCCATCGGCCAGCGCGTACACGCCAGACTTGCCCGGATGGGCGGCCAGCAGCGGCGCCATAGCCTGGCCGAGCGCGGTGCCGGCCGTGTCAAGCAGTGCGCTGGAGGCGACGCGGCCGTCCTGCGGCGGCAGGTCGGCGCAGCCGGTCAGCAGCGACAACGTCAACGCCAGCGCCAGCGCCAATGATAACGACGACCCCAGGCAAGCGGCCGGCCGGCGCATGATTGCCATAGCGTGCGTCAGAGTCCGTCGAACTTGGCCGCTCGCTTGGCCAGGAAGGCTGACATGCCCTCCTTCTGGGCCGGCGTGCCGAAAGCGGCGTGGAAGTAGCGCCGCTCGTAGCGCACGCCTTCGGTCAGCGTGGTTTCAAACGCGCGGTTGACGCTGTCTTTGATCGCCATCGCCACCGTCACCGACATCGAAGCGACGACGGTGGCCGCGGCCAGCGCTTCTTCCATCAGCTTGTCGGCCGGGACCACGCGCGACACCAGGCCGGTGCGCTCGGCTTCGGCGGCGTCGATCATGCGGGCGGTCAGCAGCAGGTCCATCGCCTTGGCCTTGCCGATCGTGCGCGGCAGGCGCTGGGTACCGCCGGCGCCGGGGGTGACGCCGACCTTGATTTCAGGCTGGCCGAAGCGGGCGCTGTCAGCGGCGATCAGGAAGTCGCACATCATCGCCAGCTCGCAGCCACCGCCCAGGCAGAAGCCGGCCACCGCGCCGATCACCGGTTTGCGCACGTTGAGGATATGTTCCCAGTTGCGGCCGATGTAATTATCGGGATAGGTGTCGGCATAGGTGTATTCGGCCATCGCCGCGATGTCGGCGCCGGCCGCGAAAGCCTTTTCGCTACCGGTGAGCACGATGCATCCGATGTTTTTGTCGGCGTCGAACTTGTAGAGCGCGTCGCCCAGTTCGTTCATCATGTTGTCGTTGAGCGCGTTGAGCGCCTTCGGACGATTCAGCCGGATCACGGCAACGCGGCCGTAGGTTTCGATCAGCAAGTCTGCATATTCCATGGATTTCCCTGTTGATAGTTTTAAGAACGGGTAAGAACGAGTAATAGGACCATCTTGCAGGACCATCTTGCGCCGATTCTAGCGCGCCGCCGGTTTCGGCAGCAGCACCCATACCTGGCCGCGCTGCCTCATGAGACCGGCGCTTTCCGCCGCCTCCTTGCCGAAACCGTAGAAAAAATCGGCCCGCACCGCGCCGCGGATGGCGCCGCCGGTGTCCTGCCCCATCATCAGGCGCTGCAGCGGCACTTCGCTGCCGGCGCGCGTGGTGGCCAGCCACACCGGCGCGCCGAGCGGCAGGAACTGCGGATCGATGGCCACCGAGCGCTCTGGCGTCAGCGCCACGCCGAGCGCGCCTTTCGGGCCGATCGAAGGATCCGGCAACCGCTCCTCCCTGAAGAAAATGGTGCTCGGGTTGACGTTAAAAAGTTCCTGGCGGCGCGTGGGATGGGCGACAATCCACGCCTTGATACCCTGGGCCGTTGCCTGCGCCGCGCTCAGCTCGCCCTGCTCGACCAGCCAGCGGCCGATTGCCTTGTAGGGATGGCCGTTTTGCTCGGCATATGCCACGCGCACGGTTTCGCCGCTGTCGGCCAGCCGCACCCGGCCTGAACCTTGCACTTCCAGAAAGAAGGCCTCGACCGCGTCGTCCACCCACAGCAATTGTTTGCCGTCGATGTCGGCGCGCTCGATTTCGGCGCGGGTATTGTAGGGAATTACCTTTTTGCCGACCAGCCGGCCGCGCAGGCGCATGGCTTTCAGTTCCGGGTACACGCTACCTAGTTCCACCGTCAGCAAGTCGTCCGGCACCCGGTACAACGGGGTCTGGAAAGCGCCGCCGCGCTTGCGGGCGCCGTACAGCATCGGCTCGTAGTAACCGGTGATCAGGCCGCTGTCGTCGCCGTCAACGGCGCGCACCTGGTTTGGCACGAACCAGGACTCGAAAAACACGCGGATGGCGGCGCCATCGGCCTGGTTCACGGTTGCAGCCGCCGTGCAAGGCGCCGCCCAGTCAGTCTTGCGAACCAGCGCCTTGCACGAACCAATAAACGCCGGCCAGGCTTCGCGCAGGTCATCCTGCTGCCAGCCAGGCAACGCGCCGAAGGTGGTTGGCGTCATCAGCGACGCAGGCGCCGGCGGCAAAGGCACGGCGACCGGGCCGACCGGCGGCGGCATCATGACCGCAGGCCTCGGCTGCGGCGCCGTAGTGCAGGCGCTCAAGGCTGCAGCGACGACGGCTAGCAAAACGGGTAGACTGCGGCGTGTCGATAACATGAGGTTCTGTATGTGGCTATTATTGGTTGAAGCAGGCGTGGCGCTGTTCCTGCTGGTATTTATCGTGTGGTGGACAATGTATCAAGGCAAGCAACCCAGCCACGACGACATGCATGACGAGGTCAAAGCGCCTGAAACGCTCGACGCCCCGGCCACCAAGGCCCTGGAGCAGACCGAGCAGCCTGGCGGCCTGGAGCGTTGATCAGTGCAGCGTGCGCGGCAGCGACAGCACAAATTCCGGGATTTTCGCTTCGAACTGGTGTCCATCTTCGGCCACGCAAAAATATTCGCCGAGCATCGAGCCTTGCGGTGTCGCCAGTTGCGTGCCGCTGGTATATTCAAACTGTTCGCCGGGCTGCAGCAGCGGCTGGTGGCCGACCACGCCCAGGCCGCGCACTTCCTGGATCTGGTTGACGGCGTCGGTAATCACCCAATGGCGCGCAATGAGCTGGGCGGCGATGGTGCCGGTATTTTTGATCGTGATCGAATAGGTAAACACGTAGTTGGTGCGTGCCGGTTCGGATTGCTCCGGTAAATATTGCGTCCGGACGGAAACAGTAAACTCGTAAGCGGCCATCGGATTCCCTCAAATGAAGCTGTTATTGTTGATGCCTTGAAATTGGCCGGCGGCGTCTGGCACCGCCTTAGTGTCTATCATACATCGCACTGCAAAACCGTGAGCCGCGCAAGGGCCTGGCAGGCAAGCGCGTAAAATAGTGGCTCTTTTCCATTTCCCGATTTTTTCGCGCCCTTTTCCATGACAATGACAACATTTCGCATCGCCCCCAGCATCCTGTCCGCCGATTTCGCCCGCCTCGGCGAAGAAGTGCGCAATGTCGTCGCCGCCGGCGCCGACATCATCCACTTCGACGTCATGGACAACCATTACGTTCCAAACCTCACCATCGGACCGCTGGTATGCCACGCGATCCGCCCACACGTGCAGGTGCCGATCGACGTCCACCTGATGGTCAAGCCGGTCGACCGTATCATTCCCGATTTTGCCAAGGCGGGCGCGAACATCATCACCTTTCACCCGGAAGCGTCCGAGCATATCGACCGCACCCTGCAACTGATCCGCGACAGCGGCTGCAAGGCCGGCCTGGTATTTAATCCCGGCACGCCGATGCATTACCTGGATTACGTGATGGACAAGATCGACATGATCCTGATCATGTCGGTCAACCCGGGCTTCGGCGGCCAGTCGTTCATCGCCGAGGCACTCAAGAAGATCACCATCGCGCGCCGCATGATTGACGAGTCAGGCCGCGACATCCTGCTCGAAGTCGACGGCGGCATCAAAGTCGACAATATTCGCGCCGCCGCCGAAGCGGGCGCCGACACCTTCGTGGCCGGCTCGGCGATTTTCAGCCAGCCGGACTATAAAGAAGTGATTGACGCGATGCGCGCCGAATTGGCCAAAGTGGGGAGATAAGCTTATGCGCCACGGCTCAGGCCCCATCCGCGCGGTCATCATCGACCTTGACGGCACCATGCTCGACACGGTGCCCGATTTCCACGTCGCGATCAACCGCATGCGCGCCGAATTCGGCCTGGGGGCGATCAACCAAGAATCCATCGCCGCCATGGTTGGCAAGGGTTCAAGCAACCTGATCCGCGGCGTGCTGGCGCTCGACTTCGACGCCGCCCTCGTCGACCAGCACCATGAAGCCGCGATGCGCGCCTACCAGCGCCACTATTTGGAAATCAACGGCGACTACAGCGCCCTGTACGACGGCGTGTTGAACGGCCTCGACGCGATGCGGGCAATGGGGCTGCGCATGGCTTGCGTGACCAACAAACCGCTCGACTTTGCCGCGCCGCTGCTGGCAAAAAAGGGGTTGGCGCCGTATTTCGAAATCGTCTACGGCGGCGAGTGCCTGCCGCAAAAGAAGCCGCATCCGATGCCGCTGCTGCAGGTGTGCTCTGACTTCGCGCTGGCTCCTGGCCAGGTGGTGGCGATTGGCGACTCGTCGAACGACGCCGAAGCTGCGCGCGCGGCCGGCTGTTTCGTGCTGGTCGTCCCCTACGGTTACAACCATGGACGCCCTATACACGAAACCGATTCCGATGGTATAGTCAATACGCTGCTGGAAGCGGCAAGCACAATAGATTCGCACAACCGCGGTGGGCGCTAATTTCACGCCAATCCGCGCTAACCCGACAATAGACTACATACGCATGTTTTTCACCAAAAAACACACTGTCACCCAAACCGGCTCGATTGAGGCCTGGCTTTGGCGACGCTGGCAATCCTGGGCCAAGTAACCCGCATTGATTGCTGTCGGCTGCCCTCCTCTTTTGGGCACCGCCAGGTTTTTTGAAACCCACCGCTGTCCATTTTCCGGCGGCCTGGAGAAAAAGCATGACCGAACTCGAATTCAAGTCCCTCGCCAACCAAGGCTACAACCGCGTTCCGCTCATTTCGGAAGCGTTTGCCGACCTCGAAACCCCGCTCACGCTGTACCTGAAACTGGCCCAGACCCAGAACGCCGGCAAGAACACCTTCTTGCTCGAATCGGTGGTCGGCGGCGAGCGTTTCGGCCGCTACTCCTTTATCGGCCTGCCGGCCAATACCCTGCTGCGCACCTTCGGCTCGCGCACCGAGATCGTCAAAAACGGCAGCGTGATCGAGACGCACGACGGCAACCCGCTCGACTTCATCGAAACCTTCCAGGCCAGGTTCAAGGTCGCGCTCAGTGCCGGCCTGCCGCGGTTTTGCGGCGGCTTGGCCGGCTATTTCGGCTACGACACGGTGCGCCACATCGAGCGCAAGCTGGCCGCCACCACGCCGAAGGACGACCTCGGCCTGCCCGACATACAGTTGATGGTGACCGAGGAACTGGCGGTGATCGACAACCTGTCGGGCAAGCTGTACCTGATCGTGTATGCCGACACCACCCAACCGGAAGCGTTTTCGAAAGCGCGCCAGCGCTTGAAAGACTTGCGCATGATGCTGCGGCGCGGCGTCGACGCGCCAGTGACGTCGAGTTCGGTGCGCACCGAAGCGGTACGCGACTTCAACAAAAAAGACTACCTGAAGGCGGTCGCCCGCGCCCACGAATACGTGATGGCCGGCGACCTGATGCAGGTGCAGATCGGCCAGCGCATCCGCAAGCCCTACGTCGATTCGCCGCTGACGCTGTACCGCGCGCTGCGCTCACTCAATCCGTCGCCGTACATGTATTACTACAATTTCGGCGACATGCAGATCGTCGGCGCTTCGCCCGAAATTTTGGTGCGCAACGAAACAGCGCCCGACGGCAGCAAGAAAGTCACGTTGCGCCCGATTGCCGGCACCCGTCCGCGCGGCGCCACGCCCGAGCGCGACGCCGAATTGTCGCGCGAGCTGCTGGCCGACCCGAAAGAAATCGCCGAGCACGTAATGCTGATCGACCTGGCCCGCAACGACCTCGGGCGCATCTCCGAGATCGGCAGCGTCAAGGTCACCGAACGGCTGGTGGTCGAAAAATACTCGCACGTCCAGCACATCGTCTCGAACGTCGAAGGCAAGCTCAAAGAAGGCATGTCGAACCTGGACGTGCTGCGCGCGACCTTCCCGGCCGGGACCCTGACCGGCGCGCCGAAAGTGCGGGCGATGGAAGTGATCGACGAACTCGAGCCGACCAAGCGCGGCATTTACGGCGGCGCCTGCGGCTACCTCAGCTTCGGCGGCGAGATGGATGTGGCGATCGCGATTCGTACCGGTGTGATCAAGGACGGCATGCTGTACGTGCAGGCCGCGGCCGGCATCGTGGCCGATTCGATTGCTGAAATGGAATGGCAGGAAACCGAAAACAAGGCGCGCGCTGTGCTGCGCGCGGCCGAGCAGGTGCAAGACGGCCTGGATGGGGAGTTCTGACATGCTGCTAATGATCGACAACTACGACTCGTTCACCTACAACCTGGTGCAGTACTTCGGCGAGCTGGGCGAAGAAGTGTGCACCGTGCGCAACGACAAAATCACGCTGGCAGAAATTGGCGCGCTAAAGCCGGACCGCATCTGCATTTCGCCGGGGCCAAAGACGCCGGCGCAAGCCGGTGTCTCGGTCGACATCCTGCGCGAGTTCAAGGGCAAGCTGCCGATCCTGGGCGTATGCCTTGGCCACCAGGCGATCGGCGCGGCCTTTGGCGGCAAGGTGATCCGCGCCAAGACGGTCATGCACGGCAAGACGTCGCTGATTGCCCACACCGGCGAAGGCGTGTTCAAAGGCCTGCCGAGCCCGTTCACGGTAATCCGCTACCACTCGCTGGCGATCGAGCGCAGCTCGCTGCCGGCCTGCCTGGAGGTGACGGCGTGGACCGACGACGGCGAGATCATGGGTGTGCGCCACAAGGAGTTCGACATCGAGGGCGTGCAGTTCCACCCGGAGTCGATCCTGTCCGAGCACGGCCACGCGCTGCTGAAGAATTTTCTGGTTCGCTGACCCTTCGCTGACTCTTTTCAGGACCCACATGCCGATTACTCCGCAAGAAGCGCTGCTGCGCTGTATCGAACACCGCGAGATTTTTCACGACGAGATGCTGTACCTGTTCCGCCAGATCATGTCGGGCGAGATGTCGCCGACCATGATCGCGGCGCTGACGCTTGGCCTGCGCGTAAAGAAGGAAACCATCGGCGAGATTGCCGCCGCCGCCCAGGTGATGCGCGAATTCTCGACCAAGGTGCCGATGGCCGACACCACCAATTTACTCGACATCGTCGGCACTGGCGGCGACGGTGCCCACACCTTCAACATCTCGACGGCGTCGATGTTCGTCGCCGCCGCCGCCGGCGCGCGCGTCGCCAAGCACGGCGGGCGCAGCGTGTCGTCGTCGTCCGGCAGCGCCGACGTCATCGAGGCGCTCGGCGCCAACATCAACCTCAAACCGGAGCAGATCGCCCAGTCGATCGCGCAGACCGGCATCGGCTTCATGTTTGCGCCGAACCACCACGCGGCGATGAAATACGCGGCGCCGGTGCGGCGCGAACTGGGCGTGCGGACGATTTTCAACATCCTCGGCCCGCTGACCAATCCGGCCGGCGCGCCGAACATCCTGATGGGCGTCTTCCACGCCGACCTGGTCGGCATCCAGGTGCGCGTGCTGCAGCGCCTCGGCGCCCAGCATGCGATGGTAGTGTACGGCCGCGACAACATGGACGAAGTATCGCTCGGCGCCGCCACCCTGGTCGGCGAACTGGTGGGCGGCGAGATCCGCGAGTACGAAATTCATCCGGAGGATTTCGGCTTGCCGATGATCGCCAGCCGCAACCTGAAGGTGGCCGATGCGAGCGCATCGAAAGCGATGATGATGGCCGCGCTGAGCGGCGAAGCAGGCGCGCCGTACGACATCGTCGCGCTCAACGCCGGCACCGCCCTGTATGCGGCCGGTGTCGCCGGTTCGATCGAGGACGGCCTGGCAAAGGCGCGCGCGGCGATCGTTTCCGGCGCCGCCCTCGCCAAGCTGAACCAGTTCGTCCAGGTCACGCAACAGCTCGGGAAAAACTAGGCCAGCTTGAAGCCGGCCGTATCCCACACAAACTGAGTAAACAATCATGTCCGATATCCTCAACAAGATCCTTGCCGTCAAGGCCGACGAAGTATCGGCTGCCAAAAAATACCGCAGTCTTGCCAGCCTGCGCGGCGAAGTGGAAGCTGATGCCGGCCTGCGCGCCGGCTTGCGCGGTTTCGAAGCGAGCTTGCGCAGCAACATCGCGGCGGGGCGCGCCGGCGTGATCACCGAAGTAAAAAAAGCGTCGCCGTCGAAAGGCGTGCTGCGTGCGGATTTTCGTCCTGCAAACATTGCCGAGAGCTACGCCCGGCACGGCGCAGCCTGCCTGTCGGTGCTGACCGACGTGCAATTTTTTCAAGGATCGATCGACTACCTGCGCCAAGCGCGCGCCGCTTGTGAAATCCCGGTGCTGCGCAAGGACTTCATGATTGACATGTATCAGGTGTACGAGGCGCGCGCGATGGGCGCCGATGCTATTCTACTGATCGTGTCCGCCCTCGATCATGGCCTGATGGCCGAACTCGAAGCGTGTGCGATGGAACTTGGTATGGATGTGCTGGTCGAAGTACATGACGGAGATGAGTTGGACGCGGCCCTCAAGCTGCGTACAGCGCTCGTCGGTATCAATAACCGCAACCTGCGCACCTTCGACACCTCGCTCGATACCACGATCGGCCTGCTGCCGCGCATTCCGCCAAACAGGCTGGTAGTGACCGAGTCAGGCATCATGGGGCCGGATGACGTCAAGCGCATGCGCGACGCGAACGTGCATGCATTCCTGGTCGGCGAGGCCTTTATGCGCGCGCCTGACCCCGGTGTCGAACTGGCAAGGCTTTTCGAGTAACAGTCATGAACATCAAGCGTACTTCCAGGGCTGCCTGCGCGGCCCTGCTGGCTTCGCTCGCCGCTTGCGGCGGTGCGCCGAAGCTGGCGTCGCAAGCGCCGGCGCCGGCGCCGGCGTCACCATACGCCCGTCACACGCCGGGCGCCCCGCTGTCCGGCCAGCGCACCTCGTTCGACAACGTCGAGTCGTACAAGGCCGACGTCGCCGCACAAATCATGCGCTACAACACCGCGCATACCTTCAACGGACGGCTGCCGCCGATGTTGCCGGCAATCGTCGTACTCAGCATCACGGTCGACAAAACCGGCAATCTGACCAAACTGGCGGTGCAGCGTTCGCGCGATAGCGACGCCTCGAACGTGGCGCTGGCGTCGATGCGGCGCGCCGGGATTCTGCCCAAACCGTTCAACCTGGTCACCGGCGCCGACAGCTCGCTAACGTTTTCCGAAACCTTTTTGTTCAACGCCGATTACCGCTTTCAGCTGCGCTCCCTGGCGCCGATCCAGCATTCGGACTAGGCACCCGGCAATCACGCACTCGGGCGCGTGAGCCTGGTTTTTGGTTTCTTGTCGCTTTCAAGCACTTCCAGCGTGATCGCCGGCACCCGTTCGCCCTGCAAAATCACCTTGAATGTCATCAGCTCGTCGCGCCGGAAGGCGTGGACCTTGACGCTGTCGCCGACCCGGTAACGCCCCAGCAGCGCGTCCAGGTTGGCCGGATTGCCGGCCACCCGCAGGCGGTCGAGCGCCACCAGCACGTCGCCGGCCGACAGGCCCGCGACGTGCGCCGAGCCACCCTCGTGCACCTGCGTCAGCTTGTAGTCGCCGCCATCGCGCCCAAACGAAGCGTCGAGCGAGGGCTTGGTTTTCCTGCGCTCGTCAGTCAGCTTGATTGCGAACGGCGCGTACAGCTTCGCCAGCGGCAGGTCGTCGGTGCCGCGCACATAGCGCTCGAACAGCGGTGTCAACCTCAACCCGCTGACCTCGTCGAACAGCGCTTCGACTTCGGCTTCGGTAACGCCGCGCGCGCTTGACGCGTAAAAATCGCGGCCGAAGCGCTGCCACAGCGCCAGCATGACGTCGTCGAGCGACCTGGCGCCGTCGGTCTTGGCGCGGATGGTCAGGTCGAACATCAGCGCGACCAGCGACCCCTTGGTGTAGTAACTGACGATGGCATTCGGCGCGTTCTCGTCCTGGCGGTAGTATTTGCCCCAGGCGTCGAAGCTCGAATCGGCCACGCTTTGCTTGGTGCGGCCGCTGCCGCGCAGGACGCTGCCGATGGTCTTGGCCTGCAGTTTCAGATAGACAGCTTCGTCCAGCAGGCCGCTCCTGACCAGCAGCAGGTCGTCGTAATAGCTGGTAAAACCCTCGAACAGCCATAGCAGCGGCGTGTAGGTCTCGGCCTGCAGGTCGTACGGCGCAAACGCGGCCGGCTTGATCCGCTTGACGTTCCAGGTGTGGAAGTACTCGTGGCTGCACAGGCCGAGGAACTTCAGGTAGCCGTCGCCCGCCTCCAGCTTTTTCGGCGTGGTGGCGGTCGGCAGGTCGGCGCGCGCGCAAATGAGCGCGGTCGAGGCGCGGTGCTCGAGGCCGCCGTAGCCGTCACCCACGGCAAGCGTGAGGAAGACGTAGCGCTGCATCGGTGCACGCTTCGATTTCGGCTCGAAAAACGCGATCTGGGTTTCGCACATCGCCTTCAGGTCGGCCTGCAGGCGCGCCATGTCGAGGTTCGGCACGCGGCCGGAAATGACGATGTCGTGGGCGACGCCGTGGGCTTTAAAAGTAGCCAGCGCGAAGTCGCCCATTTCGACCGGATGGTCGATCAGCTCGTCGTAGCCGGCGGCGATATAGGTACCGAAGCCATAGCGTTTGGCGCCCAGTTCCGCCAGCGCCGTGGCGACGCGCCAGGTGGTCCCAAAGGCGTCTGGCGGGGGCCCGATGTCGACCTGGTGCGCCATCTGTTCCTGTCCCAGCACGCGCAGGAAGACGCTGGTGCCGTTGAAAAAACCGTGGTTCTGGTCGAGGTGAGCGGCGCGCACCGACAGGTCCCAGGCGTAGACTTCGTACTGCACCGTAAGCGCGCCGTCAACCGGCGCCGCGCGCCAGGTATGCTTGTCGAGCTTGACCAGCGCGACAGGCTTGCCGTCCGATTCGGCGCGGATGCGCACGATATTGCGCGAAAATTCGCGGATCATGTAGCTGCCCGGGATCCATGCCGGCAGTGCGAATACCTGCCCGTCGGCGGCCGGCAGGTCAAGCTCCAACGTGACCTCGAACAGGTGGCCGGCCAGGTCTTTCGGCACGATTGCGTAGCGGATCGCGGCGATGGCGGGCGGTTTTTCCAGGTTTGCTTTTTTCATGATCATGGTGTGCGCTGGGAGATTAATCGGTTGGGGTAAGGTCGGCCGGCCGGTCGATGTCCTGGAAAATCCCCGGGTCGTCGACGGCCACTTCGGTTACCGGATACAGCGTGAGGATGCGGCGTGCGCCTTCGTCGCCACCCAGCGCCAGCAGCTGCGGCAGGCAGGCGGCGCCGAAGCCGACCGGGTTGCCGCGCCTGCCATCTTTAATCGGCGCGGCGATGACGGCGCCGTCCGCCACAGCAATCGCCAGCACCTGGATGGTCGAACGCTTCAGGTGCGGCATGTCGCCGAGCGCGATCAGCCAGGACTGCGCCGCCGGCAGCGGATGGGACACGCAATGGCGCACAGAGTAGCTCACGCCATGCGCCAGCGATGCCCCCATGCCCTGGTCGGCCTCAAGGCAGACGGTGACGTCGCAGCCGAGCGCGCGCAGCGTTTTGGCGACGCCATCGTCTTCAGGGCGCACCACCGCGATCACTCTCGACAGCACCGCCAACAAGGTGCGTGCGCTGGCGACGGCCACCGATTCGCCGCCACCCCCTGCCAGCGGCTGCAGCAGCTTGTTGATGCTGCCGGAGGGATCGAAACGGCGGCCCCTGCCGGCGGCGAGCAAAATACCGACAGGGGTCATGGCTCAGGCGGTGAGGTCGAACGGCAGCTTGCGCAGGCGTTTGCCGGTCAGCTTGAAGATCGCGTTGGCGAACGCCGGCGCCAGCGGCGGCAAGCCCGGTTCGCCCATCCCGGTCGGCGCCTCGCCTGACGGCACGATGAACACCTCGACGTGCGGCATGTCGGGCATGCGCGCGACGACGTAGTCATTAAAATTCTGCTGCTCGACGACGCCGTCCTTGAGGGTGATGGCGGCGCCCGGCAAGGTGGTGCCGAGCGCCATCAGCACGGCGCCTTGCACCTGCGCCTCGATCGTCAGCGGATTGACGGCCAGGTTGCAGTGCACGCCGGCGGTAACGTTGTGCAGCTTCGGCACGCCCTTGGTCACCGATGCCTCGACGACGTAGGCGACAACCGAATTGAACGACTCGTGCATCGCCACGCCGAAAGCGCGGCCCGCGGCCAGCTTCTTCTTGCCATAGCCCGATTTGGCAACCGCCAGGTCGAGCGCGGCCAGGTGGCGCGTGTGCTTGGCGTTGATGATCGTCTTGCGGTACGCCACCGGGTCCATGCCGGCGACGTCGGCCGCTTCGTCGATCAGCGTCTCCATCACGAAGGCGGTATGGGTCGAACCGACCGAACGCCACCACAGCACCGGCACGTTGGCCTTGGCGGTGTGCGCGGTCAGGTTCAACGGCAGGTCGTACGGCGCGCCCATGCCTTCGACCATGGTGTTGTCGACGCCGTTTTTGACCATGAAGGCCTCGAACGGCGTGCCGGCCATGATCGACTGGCCGACGATGGCGTGGTCCCAGGCGACAATCTTGCCGTTCGCATCGAAGCCGAGGTCGGCGCGGTGCACGTGCGACGGCCGGTAATAGCCGCCTTTAATATCGTCCTCGCGGCTCCAGATCACTTTCAGCGGGCCTGTTTTGCCGGCCGCCCGGTACGCCTTGGCGACGTTGACCGCTTCAACGATGAAGTCGGAACCGGGCACCGCGCGGCGGCCGAAACCGCCACCGGCCATCATCGTGTTGACGCTCACCTGTTCGCTCTTGAGGCTTGTTGCCGCGACGACGGCGGCGTGATCGGCGCTTTGGAACTGGGTGCCGGCCCACACGGTGCAGCTGTCGGCCTTGAGGTCGACCATGCAGTTGAGCGGCTCCATCGGCGCGTGGGCCAGGTAAGGAAATTCATACACGGCCGAGATTTTTTTCGATGCCGACGCCAGTGTCGAGATGTCGGCCTCGATCGACTTGGCGCCCGGCGTTTTTGCCAGTGCAAGAAAATCGGCCATCTGCTTGGTGCTGCTGACTTTGTCGACGCGGCCGGTATCCCATTCGATCGCCAGCGCGTCGCGGCCCTGCTTTGCCGGCCAGTAGCCGTCGGCGATCACGGCCACGCCGCTAGCGCCGCGGTCAAGCGGCACTTCGAGCACGGCAATGACGCCCTGAATCGCTTTGGCCTTGCCTGCATCGAACCCGGCAACCCGGGCGCCGAACACCGGCGGCCTCGCCACCAATGCCACCTTGGTACCGGCCAGCATGAAGTCGATGCCGAACTGCTGCTTGCCATTCGACTTGACGCGCGCATCGATACGTTTGGTCGGCTTGCCGATGATGCTGAAGTTTTTAGCGTCCTTCAGCGTGATGGTTGCCGGCATTGGCTGGCGCATGGCGGCGTCGGCGAGCGAGCCGTAGCTGGCCTTCCGGCCGGCCGGCCCCATTACAAAACCTTTCGCGGTCTTGCATTGTTCGGGCTTGACTTTCCACTGGTCGGCCGCGGCGGCAACGAGCATCGCACGCGCCCGCGCGCCAATTTCGCGGTACTGCAAGTACGAGTGGGCGATGCTGCCCGAGCCGCCCGTCATCTGCATGCCGAAGGCCGGGTCCTTGTAGACGTCGGCGGCCGGCGCCAGTGCGCCGCGCATCTGCGACCAGGCGCAATCGAGCTCCTCGGCGATCAGCATCGGCAGCGACGTGTGCACGCCCTGGCCAAATTCGAGCCGGTTGACCATCACCGTCACCGTGTTGTCGGGCGCGATGCGCAGGAAGGCGTTCGGCGCGTACGTCGGCTTGGGGGCGTCGGCGGCGACGGCAAACTTGTTCGCACCGGGCATGAAAAAGCCGATGACCAGGCCGCTACCGGCTACCGCGCCGGCCTTGATGAAACCGCGGCGCGACAGGCCGCCCTCGCTTGGGCGCGCCAGCGCCTCAGGATTGATCCATTCGATACGCATGATTGATTTCCTAGGCCAGTGTCTTCGCCGCGTCCTTGATGGCCGCGCGGATTCGTTGATAAGTGCCGCAACGGCAGATGTTCCCGCTCATGGCGCCGTCGATGTCGGCGTCGCTCGGTGCCTTGTTGGTGCGCAGCAGCACCGTCGCGCTCATCACCTGGCCGCTCTGGCAGTAGCCGCATTGCGGCACGTCATGCCTGACCCATGCATCCTGCACGGCGCGGCCGACCTTGTCCGTTTCCATCGCTTCGATGGTAGTGATCTTCTTGCCGACAGCGGCCGATATCGGCGTGATGCAGGAGCGGATCGCGGCGCCGTCCAGGTGCACCGTGCAGGCGCCGCAAAGGGCCGCGCCGCAGCCGAATTTGGTGCCCGTCATGTTAAGGTTATCGCGCAGCGCCCACAGGATCGGCGTCGATGCATCCGCTTCGACCTGCATGTTGCGGCCGTTGATATTAAGTGTAACCATGTGCTGCCCTTCGCTGTGGTACCGGTTGTTGTTAAACGACTTTTTTACTTCAGGCTGGACAGTTTGGCTTCCAGCGCCTTGGTGTCGACCGCGCCCGGGATGCGGCTGCCGTCGGCAAAAAAGATCGCCGGCGTGCCCTGGATGCGCAGCTTCTGGCCGAGCGCGAGCACCTTGTCGTGTGGCGTGCTGGTGCACGACGCCGGCGCGGCAGGCGCTGCTTTGCCGGCAACCATCCAGTCATCCAGGGCCTTGACGCGATCCGGGGCGCACCAGATATTTTTCGACTTGGCGACCGAGTCTTCCGACAGGATGTTGTACAGGAAGGTGTAAATGGTGACGTTATCGATTTCCTTGAGCGTGGTCTGGCGCAGACGCTTGCAGTAGCCGCAGTTCGGGTCTTCGAACACCGCGATCACGCGTTTGCCGTCGCCCTTCACCTGCTTGAGCGCCAACTCGAGCGGCAGGTCGGAAAATTTGATCTTGCTGATCTCGTCGATGCGTTCCTTGGTCAGGTCCTGCGTCGTCTTGGCGTTGTAGATGTGGCCGATGAAAAGGTATTCGCCCTTCTTGTCGGTGTACAGGATATCGCCGGCGGCGCGCACTTCGTACAGGCCGGCGTAAGGAGTTTCCTTGACCGAGTCGATTTTTACGCCGGGGCCAAGGCGCGGCTCGACGACCTTCTTGATGTTCGCTTCGACCGGCGACTCGGCGCCGGCGCAAGCTGACATCAATACAGTTGCCAACATCAGCGCGATGTGTGATTTACCCATTGTTTCTCCGTGTTCTGTAAATATGTAGGACATATGCGTTAAAAAATAATTACTTGCCCATCGCGTGGGCCATCAGCCGACGCTTGAGCATAGGCAATTTATTCAGCAAGTTTAGTCCTAAATTGCGCACCGCGCGCACCGGCTCGAGATCGGCGCCGAACAGGCGGGCCAGGCCATCGGTGGCCAGCAGCATCAGCAAGATGTCTTCCTTGCGCGCGCGTTCATAACGCGCCAGCACGCGGTCGTCGCCGATGCTGCGGTGGCTTTCGCGCGCGGCAATCGTCTCAAGCAGCTGGGCGACGTCGGCAAAGCCCAGGTTCATGCCATGGCCGGCCAACGGATGCACCACGTGGGCGGCGTCGCCCACCAGCGCCACGCGCGGCGCGGTGATGGCGTGCGGCCGGATCAGCGCCAGCGGCACATCCTTGACCGCTTCGGGCAGCAGCGGACGCAGCGGCCCGAGCTTGTCCTCGGACAGCACCGCCAGGCGCACCGCCATTTCACTCAGCGTCTCGCGCATCAACGTATCGGCCAGCGTATCGGGCGCCGACCACACCAGCGAGACCCGGTCGCCCGGTAGCGGCAGCAGCGCGACGATGCCTTCGTGGCCGGTGAACCACTGGTGGGCGACGCCGTGGTGCGGCCTGGCGCAGCTGAAATTGGTGACCACCGCACGCTGATGATAGGAGCGGTAATCGAGGCCGATGTCGCACTGCCCACGCACCCACGACTGGCCGCCGTCGGCGCCCACCACCAGGCGCGCGTCGATGACGGCGCCGCCGTCGAGGGTCACGCTGGCGCTGTCGGCGCCTTGCTGCAGGCCGGTGGCGCGGCCTTTGACGATGTTGACGTTGGCGGCGAACTTGAGGGCGGCGTCGAGCGCCTGGTTCAGGTTGCGGTCCTCGACAATCCACGCCAGGGCGCCGGCGTGGGCGCCGAAAGCGTCGAAGGCGAGGTCGCCCGGCTGCCGGCCGTCGCCAATGACCTCCATCGATTCGACCGGCTGCACCCGGCCGGCATCGAGCGCGCCCCACACTTTCAGTGACGCCAGCAGCGTATGGGCGCTGTGATTGAGGGCATAGACCCGCACGTCCCAGGGCTGCTCGGCGCCCTGTTGCGGCGGCGCTTCGGTGGCGGCTGCGGGGACCAGCAAGGTAACGCTGTGGCCGGCCTGGGCGAACCCGAGCGCGGTGGTTTTGGCGATCGCGCCGTTGCCGACGATGCAGACGTCGCTGTCGTGGCGCGCGGTGGAGGAAGGTTGGCTGTTCATCTGAACCATTATAGCGGCTTGAAAGGCGACGGATTTGCCCGGCCAAGCAGCAATTTTTTATTAACTCGTCAGCCGGCCTTGCAAACCCGCTTGCGGGTGTCTATAATCATGCCTCTTGGCCTGGTAGCTCAGTCGGTAGAGCAGAGGATTGAAAATCCTTGTGTCGGTGGTTCGATTCCGCCCCGGGCCACCAAGAACATCGTTCACGCAACGCCAACCATCACAGGTTGGCGTTTTCGTTTGTGGAACGCGTAGTCCTCGTGTCCGGTCTATTTCCGGTCGGACCACACGGGCGGGCACCTCAGTCTTTCGATGCCAGAGGTCCTGCACTGCACTGCACTACCAGGATCTGGCGCGCAACCCCTTATGAAGATCGATTGCTGGCAATCTGGCAGTGCCCCTCCTACGCCGTAGATCATTTTCGAATTGAGGCAGCTACCCGCGCTACAGGGCCTTCGCAAGCTGGGCATCACTTACTGCCTTCGCAGCAAGTTCTGCAGCTTTATGCGTTCTTTGTGCAGCAATTTGTAAGATGATTTGTACGAGTAGTGACGGGTCAAAAACAAGACCTGATTTTTTCCCATTGCACGGCTTACATGACGGCATCCAGTCTGCAAAAGAATTGATGGCAAATTCGTCTGATCGACCCGGCTGCTGCCGAGCTTGCGAGAATCCTGTAGCGTTCGCCAGCAAATGTTCAGGCAGAAGATGGTCTACTTCCATGGTGTTCAGGTCCAAGACGCCGGAGCACATGTAGCATTTTTGTGACTGTTCAGCGTGAGGCGTACCGTGCGAAAAAGGTTGTAAACAATATAGATGCGGTCCATCATGCTGGTCATGAAGAAAAAGCCGTCCCCGCCTGATTTGACCGACCTCACCCGTGGTGAGCTTGAAGTCATTATCGTGACGTTGTGGGACCGCCTGGTGGCACTGGAAACGAAGGTCGACAAGAATTCGAGCAATTCCAGCAAGCCACCTTCTTCCGACGGACTCGTCAAGAAGACGCGCTCCTTGCGGGAGGCATCGGGCAAGCAAGCCGGTGGCCAGCTGGGCCACAAGGGAACGACGCTCAAGCGGGTCGAGCAACCGACCGAGACGCTGTTCCACCGGCTGCCAATGCAGTGCGATCAGTGCCACCATCTGCTGCCTCTGAACCAGGCGCGCGTGTCGGAACGCCGGCAGGTATTCGATGTGCCGGAGCGGGCCTTCGCCGTCGTCGAACACTGTAGCGTCGAGCTCGTTTGCCAG
>NZ_PDOB01000056.1 GCF_002760665.1 Massilia psychrophila
TGGGTTGATTGCCGGGAGGACCTACCGACATCGAGAGAATCGTTTGAAGCCCCGAAAGCCAGGCGCAAAACCACACAAGAAGATGACTCAGAAAAACTGCTGAAATGTCTTAACTTGGGTGGATTGACTTGCCACCGCCCAGCGCGACGGACTCGAACCGTTGCGCTGGCTGAGCGTCAGACTCGACGCAATCGTATCGTCGGAGTACACCGCTAATCAATAGTAACCTGTCAATAAATATAGGTTTTTACACTTTTTAACCGAAGGTAAATGCCGCTAAGTATTCACTAAGTGTTTCCCTCTACCATTGCCAAGCCGGCTCTGCAATTAGGTGCCCGCACTTTCACGTTCATCACGCAAAAGGTCGGTACATTGATTCAACAGCTCGCTGCCGGCATCACAGCAATATCGATCAGTTTCGCTTGCATTGTGGCAATGGGCGTTGTTTTCCCGTCTGGCGCAGCGGCCGCCGCAGCGCGATCGCGTTTGGCGGTTGTGCCCGATCTTGCCGTCGATTACAGGGCGCTGGCGCAACAGCGTCCCTGGACGTGCGCCGAACAAAACGTCATCGACTTGCCGAGCTCGGGCTGGGCCGGCGGCGTTGCCGAATGCGCCTGGCAAGATCGTTTGCGCATGAGGCGGTGGAGCGGATCGGCCGTGGTTGGGAGTGGGGCATGCGTTAGTTCTCAGGCGAAGTGGTGGGCCTGGGCGCGCTCAGTCGGCTCCGCGGCAGCTCCCGCTGCCTGGCGAAGTACATGGGCAGCTCAGAGCATCATTGACGAGCGCGAACCGGAGAAGCGCATTGTCATTTTGCGTTATCTTTTGAACGGCGAGTGGAGCGTCACCGAGTGGCGCTGGAAGCCGTCGACGCGGGCAGCCACCCGGCACTGGCAGGAAGGACGCTGGAAACTGCTGGCCGGTCGCGCCGCCCAGTTGCGCGCGCCTGTCGAGGCGCCACAAGGGCCGCTTGAAACGCGCATGCTGCGCAGCGTACTTGAGGCCAATCTCGGTGATCGGGTGGGCGAGATCGGCAACCAGACCTTGCAGTGGCAGGCCGGCGGACTGTGCTTGAGTGTCGATGCGCTCGGCGTTGAACCGCAAATCATGCAATTGCCGTATGCGGTCGATGACAGCCGTCTGGAACAGCGCGCCGCAATGCAGCTGCAGCTGGCGCGGCGTTATCCGAAGGCCACCTGGCTCACCGGCTTTAGCCTGATACCGGCGCCGCGCCATGCGCGCGGCGGCGCAAAATTTTATGCGGTATGGATCGAGCACGCCATTCTAAAAGGACAAGTTTGGATTCCTACCAAGGGAAACGGTCCTCTAGTGCGTCTGCGGATCACGACAGCACTACCGACGGCAGCAGCAGGGCAACCCGATTCGCAGTCGGCCGCGCGTGCTGCGCAGGTGATGCAGCGCGAACTGACGGGATTGGCTTCCCGATGGGCGCTCGAGCATGAATGAAGAGCTGGCCGGTCTTCCCTTGTGGATGCTGTCGCCGCTGGCAGTCGTCGGCGCCGGCCTGCTGCTCTCTCAAGTTATCGGCGTGCTACTGCAGTCGCGCGGCTGGCCCAAGCTGTACGGAGCGGTGATCGCAGGACTGCTTCTCGGTGTTAGCGGTCTAGGTATGGTGGACGCTGCACTGCTGACTCAGTTTCAGGAACTGTTCAACGCGGCCTCGGCACTGGTCTTGTTCGAAGTTGGCCGCAAGATGGACCTCGCGTGGCTGTGGCGCAGCGGTCGCCAAGGTGGCGTGCTCGTGCTTGGCTGTGTCCTGCGCGGTTTGGGAGCCTGGGCGATCCTTATAGCGTTCGGCCTTGGCTGGGGTGAAGCAGCCTTCATCGCCGCTATCCTCATCGCGGTCAATCCCGTGGTTTTTTCCTCGATGGTATCGGACTCCAGCGCCAGTGGGGTGGCCACTTACGCCGCCGCTAATACGGTCGGCATCAGCAACCTTGCGGCGCTGTTGGCGCTGTCGGGCTCGCTGGCGTGGATGCGCAGCCACAACCTGAATGCCGAATTTGGATTTTCCGAGGAATTGTTGCGCCAGGCAAGTAAGCTTGCGCTGGGGGCCGCAATTGCCGTGGTCTGTTATGGTCTGTATGCCATGGCAACGCGCATTTCAAAAGCCCAGGCCGGCTTGCGCCCGGGGATTTTGCTGGCCACTCTCATGATGGATCTCGGGCTGTGTTCGGTGACGTCGTCGAGCGCGTTGCTGTCGTTGCTGTTGATAGGCCTGCTGCTGCGCAACGCCGAGACGCGCGAAAACGTGTTTCAGGCGCAGGTCAAAACAGCGCAGGACATTGGCTACGCGCTGCTGTTCATGATGTCCTCCGCGCTGGTCCAGATCGAGCATCTGTTCCAATGGATGCCCCTGATGGTGGCGCTGCTGGTGTTTGCTGCGCGTATCGGCCTGACCCGCCTTGCACTGCGGCCCAGCGGCGCCTGGAGCGCCAACAAAAAGCACGCCATTGCCCTGTCGTTGTGCTCGCTGGTCGGCTTCGGCTCGCTCGTGGTCGACAATTCGATGACCGGCGCCTCGTACATGGGCGATGCGGCGGCCAGGGTAATGGCTGCGCTGTCGGCGTTGAATGTGCTGATCGGTCCGGGGCTGACGTGGTGGGGACTCAAGCTTGCCGACGAAACTCACGAAGGAGACAAACATGGTTGATGCCACGCTAGAACAAGAGCGTTTCGACGCGGCCCAGGCGCTTGCCGTCGCCGGCAACGGGCCCGCGTTTCTGCCGCCCTTCATGGCCTCGCAGCTGGGCACGATGGGAATCGAGCTCGAACTGATGGTTCTTGACCGGCTGACGTACGATCTGATGCCGGCCGCGCCGGACATCCTGCGCCTGCTCGATATGCAGAGCAAAAAATGGGTGGCAACGCCGGAAATCACCACCTCGATGCTGGAGGTGGCTACGTCCATCCTCAACGGCTACGAAGGCGCTGCGGCGGAAATTGAAGAAATCCGCGCCAGCGTCCAGCGCGCCGCTTTCCAGGTCGGCGCCGCCATGTCAGGCGGCGGCGCGCATCCGTTCCAGAAGTGGAACGAGCAGCGCATTTATCCCAAAGAGCGCTACCGCGAATCGGCAAAAAAATATGGCTATCTGGCCAAGATGTTCACCGTATTCGGGATGCATGTCCACATCGGGATTCCCAACGCCGATGAAGCGATCCGGATCTGTGCCTGGCTTACACAGCGCGCCCCGCTGTTCATTGCGCTGTCGGCCAATTGGCCCTGCTGGCAAGGCGAGGATTCCGGATTTTGCAGCGCACGCAGCAATGTCGTCGGGGCTTTCCCCATGAGCGGCACGCTGCCATCGCACATCCGTACTTGGCGCCATTTCGAAGAACACTTCGCGCACCTGGCCGGCCATGGCATTGTCAACAGCATCAAGGATTTTTATTGGGATGTCCGGCCCAAGCCGGAATACGGGACAATTGAATTGCGCGTTCTGGATACGCCGCTGCATCCTGCCTACGCTGCGGCGCTGGCCTGCTATGCGCGCGAACTGTGTGTCGAGGTGGCCGAGACCGAAGGGCAGTGGCCGCTCGACGATTCGCGCGAGCTGTATGCGTGGAATCGCTTCAATGCGGCCAAGGATGGCGTCGAGGCCAACTGGATCGACCCCTCCACCGGCGTGGCGCGGCCGGTCAGGCTGGTCGTGCTCGATGACCTCGAACGCCTCGCCAGGCGTACCACTGACCCAGGATTCAGCCAGGCCTGCCAGATGATCGAGGAGATCATGCGCGGCGGCGGCCAAGCGCGCTGGCTTCGCTCGCACATTGACTCCGGCGCGGGGATGAACGACTTGTCGCGGGTGGCAAGCGAAATGTTCGAGCATCCCTTACCCGGCCCAATGCCGGCCGCGGCCGCACCGGCAGCAGGTCAACCGATAGCGGGAGTGCGCGCATGAGGGTGCTGTTCGTGGAAGACGATCCGATGATCGGCAGTGTCGTACAGCAAGAATTACGCGACGCTAGCTATGCGGTGGACTGGGTGTGCGACGGCCAGGCAGCCTTGAACAGTATTGCAGCGTTGACTTACTCCCTGATTCTGCTGGACTTGGGGCTGCCGAAAAAAGACGGGATGGAAGTGCTGCGCGCGATCCGGACCGCCAAAAACGATGTTCCGATCCTGGTGCTGACGGCACGTGACGCGACCGATGACCGCGTGGCCGGCCTCGACGGGGGGGCGGACGACTATCTGATCAAGCCCTTTGCCATGAGCGAGCTGCTGGCGCGTATGCGCGCGCTCACGCGGCGCAAGGAAAGCATCATCGGACCGACGCTGTCCAACGGTTCCGTCACGCTCGACCCGGCGACCCATCACGCGTGCGTCAATGGCATCGAGGTACGTCTGACAGCGCGCGAGTTTTCCCTGCTGCAGTCCCTGTTGCTGCGCCCGGGCGCCATCCTGTCGCGCCCGGATCTGGAAAATCGCCTGTACGGGTGGAACGAAGAGGTGGAAAGCAACGCTGTGGAGTTCCTGATACATTCATTACGCAAGAAGCTGGGAGCCGAGGTCATCAAAAACGTGAGGGGTGTCGGATGGATGGTTTCGAAGGGCCAGTAGCGGCCTCCCTGCGCTTCCGCTTATCTTTGTGGCTGACGCTGGTGATCGTGATTATTGCCGCAGCGGCCGGCGCGATCTCATTTGTTTCGGCCATGGATGAAGCTCATGGCATGCAGGACCACCAATTGCGCCAGACCGGCTACCTGATTAGTAGGCTCGATGCCGTTCCGTCGTCACCGCTGGCACGCGAACGCGTTGGCGACGTCGATTTCGATGCCCGCGTGGTGGTTCGTTTCTTGCTTACTAGCAACATGAGCCCTGCCGACACGGCGCAGCGACCACCGGTCTTTTCCAGCCTGCTCAGCGACGGCCTGCAGACTGTATTGGTAGGAGAGGAACAATGGCGCGTTTTTGTCAAAACCAACGCCAACGGTGTCAGGGTTGCGGTAGGCCAGCAAACCACCGTGCGCGACGCGGCGGCACGCGCCAGCGCCGTGCGCACACTGATGCCGATCCTGTTGCTGGTTCCCGCGCTGGTCTTGCTGGTGGCCGTGCTGTTGCGCCAGATGTTCAAGCCGTTCAAGTCGCTTGCTGACGAATTGGGAAGCCGCACCGAGGCCGACCTGGGGCCGTTGAATCACGTGGCCCTGCCGTCGGAAGTATGGCCGTTCGTGGTGGCGATCAACGCACTGCTTGTGCGCATGGGACGTTCAATGGCCTTGCAGCGCAGGTTTATTGGCGATGCCGCCCATGAACTTCGTTCGCCATTGACCGCCATGTCATTGCAAGCCGAACGCCTGAGCGCGGCGAACATGCCGAACGAGGCCAGGATCCGGCTCGATGCTCTAAGCGCCGGCCTGCAGCGTACGCTTGCCCTGCTCGACCAGCTGCTGACGCTGGCCAGGACCCAGGAATCGCGTAGCGATAGCACAAGCAAGATTTCGCTGCGGGACGTTATTCGTGAGGTGCTCGAAGACCTGGTACCGCTTGCCGAAGCGAAAGAGATCGACCTTGGCGTGATCGGCGACGCAGACGGCCAGGTGCAGGCCCGGTTGGTTGACCTGAAAGTGCTGGTCAAAAATCTGCTCGACAACGCCGTGCGTTACACGCCCGGGGGGGGCCGCGTCGACATCACGGTGGAGCGAAAAGACGGTTTGATCATGTTGCAGGTCGACGATACCGGACCGGGCATCGCGCCAGAGGAACGCGAACGTGTATTCGATTCGTTTTACCGGGTGTTGGGCAATGGCGAGATCGGTTCCGGACTTGGGCTGGCAATCACGCGCACCGTGGCCGAGAATATTGGCGCAATTATTGAACTGTCCGACACGCTCACGCCGCAGAGTGGACTGCGAGTACGAGTGACGTTCAAGGAAGTCGTCTGATCCGCAATGATGCTCGCAAACGCGACTTGGCCGTATGATTATAAGGATGTCATGAAAAAAAATTTCGCCCGTTTTGCCATCGTGGTAGCGCTGGCACTGACCGCTTTGGCGCCGCCGGCAATGGCGCGCAGTGTCACGGCCACCGCCAAACCGGTAGTACATGCCCTCGCCAACGGGCAGACCAAAGCGAAGCTGGCACAGCGGCATCGCGCCAATTCGCCCCGCTTTTCCAGGTTGACGGCGCTGCGCTCCAGCGCAATCCTGATTCTCGACCCCACCACGCGCAAGGTGTTGTATCAGAAAAACGCGAGTGTGGTCATGCCGATTGCCTCTGTCACGAAACTGATGACCGCACTGGTGGTTATTGGCGCCGGTCAGGATATGGGGGAAATGCTTGTCATAAGCGACGCTGATGTCGATCGTCTGAAATACTCGTCCTCACGCCTGCGGATTGGAACGCGCCTGACCCGGGCAGCCATGCTGCACATTGCCTTGATGAGTTCGGAAAACCGCGCCGCATCTGCGCTGGGCCGCCATTATCCGGGTGGCACGGCGCGCTTTGTCGCTGCAATGAACGCCAAAGCCGGTGTGCTGGGCATGCGCAATACGCGCTTTGTCGAGCCGACCGGCCTGGCAAGCGCGAACGTTTCCACGCCCGAGGACCTGGCTAGATTGGTCGTCGCCGCGCAGCAGCAACCGCTGATCCGGAAATACTCAACTGATCGCGACCATACCATCGAGCAAGGAAGGCACAGGACGGTGTACCGCAATTCGAACCGCCTCATTGCCAGTTCGGGCTGGAAGATCGGTATGCAGAAGACGGGCTACATTTCTGAAGCAGGGCGCTGCATGGTGCTGCATGCGATGGTGAAAGGCCGGGCCGTGGTCATGGTTTTTCTGGACGCGCACGGAAAGTTCGCGCGCGCGCGCGACGCTAATCAAGTCCGCTCTTGGCTCGTTAGCAACAGAAAGCCGGGCCGCTATGACGGCGGCAGGGCACGGTAGCAATCACCGGCAACGTAAATCCATTGTTGCTAAGTCTGGCGCCGTATGCTGGCCGCATTGTCTGGCGTTGAACGCGCGTAACGGACACAAAAATTACAACCGTTGGGAACAATACGATGTTGATGACAAACGCTGTGGTAAAAAGTCACGCTGGGTACCTGGTCAAACATCTTGGGCGGCGCATAATCATTCGGGACAACACCGATGAACGCGGCGGCACGCAATGCAACCTGGTTTTAGGTCACAAGCGCGCCGCGGCGGTGCGCAAGTGACTCGCCGTTCTAGGAGTCACAGATAGCCAGGTTGAAGCGGTCTCGCTGGGCGAGAGCAAATCGGCGGCGACAGAAACGGATGACGCGGCGTGGGCGAAAAATCGCCGCAGCGACATTGTCTATTAACGCATCCAGAACCAGGCGCCGAGCGCCAAAAGCAGCTGGCGATCGAAAAACTCATTTGCATCGGCGGCTTTTTATGGGCCTTTTACATACCTCCTCGCGGGTGTATTTTTTTGCCCGGCAGCGCCGTGCAATACCGGCGGCCAGCAAAGCTGGTTGCCATTTTTGGTTGCTATTTGTTATGCAAGCGGTTGCTGCAATCATGCCAAGATTAATTGTGATGCTTACTGGACGTTGCTTAACACTGCCTTTTGTGGATCGGCGGTCATGTCCCCTTCCACAACAAAAATTCGGCTGGCAGTTGCTGACTTGGCGTTCAGGCTGTTGCTCACTTCACGCATTGGCCCGATTGCGGTGCCGTTGGCCATGCCCATAGGATTGGTCTTGAAACTGGCTACCGGTGTAACCTGGCCAGTGACAAAGACGCTGTAGACCGTTTGCGGCTTGAGCTTGAACAGCGACACTTCCAGCGAATCCACCACGCCCAGGTTACGTGCCACTATAAATCCTTTAGCCTCGCCAGAAGCGGGTTTGAGCGCAATGTTAATCGGCTCGCTATTGGTGCGCGGGACCAGGTTGGCCATGCCATCGCCTTGCGGCACAGCATTTGAAACATAGACCAGAGCCTGCGGCGCCTGCCCAACTGGCGCGCGCGCGATTACCTTGTTAGTGGCACTGTCGATGACGTCGACGGCGTCGCCGTTTTCCAGTCCCACATACAGGCGGCTGCCGTCGTCGGAGTTCCAGATGCCGTGCGGCAGCGCGCCGGTTGGAATCGTCGCCACCAGTGCGGGGGAAGCGTCGATGGTGTATACCTTGACGACGTTTTCACCGCCGATCGTCACATAGGCGCGGGTGCCCGCCACTGTCTTGGCAAACGCCAGGTGGTTAGTGATGAAACCGGTATCGATGACGCCTTTTATTTTAAGGCTGGCGGTATCAATGCGCGTGACCTTGCCGACGTCTTTATGCGTCATCCATATTTCCTTAAAATCTGGCGTGAACTGCAGGAAAGGCGAGAAAGGGCTGACCACCTTGATGTGCTTGACGACCTTGCGCGACTTCATGTCGATGACATCGACCACTGGATTGAAACTGGACACGACGAACGCCAGCTTACCGTTCGGATGGAACTGCACCATGCCGGGACCCGCAGTGGTCTCGATCCGCTTTTTCTCCTTGAAAGTGACCGGGTCGATCACCGAAATGTAATTTTCACCGCGTACCACGGCCCACACTTCGCGCCCGTCGGCAGTAAAAAAGCCTTCGTGCGGCGAACGACCGATGTAGGTGATGCCTTTGACCTTGTTGGTTGCCGTATCGATGAACACCACCGAGTTCGAGGCATTTGAAATGGCGATCAGGGTCTTGTGGTCAGGTGAGAAACCCAGCCCATGCACGTTGATCTCGCCCTTGTAGAGCGGCGACAGCACATCCGGGCGCTGGTTGCCCAGCTTGATCTGGCCGAGCAGCATATTGGTGGCCGGGTTAATCACCGACACGGTATTGGTATTTTGGTCTGCGGTATATACACGGTCTTGCGCGCCAGGTGTGGCATAGGCCGCGGCGGAGAACAAGCCCCCGATGACGAAGACCAAGGACAAGGTACGGGTCTGCATGATTTATTCTTTCTTGATGATTGAAAGGGGACCAATTTTGGCCGGTGTTGCGTGGTAGCGTTGCAACCACGCCCGCATGACATTGATTTCATTTTGTTGTTCGGTGATGATCCCCTGCGCCAGGTTGCGCATTTCGAGGTTTTTGGTAGTGAGCAGGAGCGCCTTCGCCATGTTCACCGCACCTTGGTGATGCGGAATCATCATTGTTACAAAATCATGTTCCGAAACGCCATTCATCGGCGCATGCTGCATGCCGTCGTCCATGACAGCCATCGCGTCGGCCATGAGCGCGGCAAACGGTTTGGCGGTGCTGGCAACAAATACCGGCGCCTTTGCCACCACTGTTGCGTGCCGGTGATGCATTTCCTGTCCAAGCGCGCCAGCGCCAGCGAGGCCAAGCAGGACGACTGCCACTGCGCGACAAATTCGGCGACTGTTGCTGAGAATGTTCATGACGGTTTTTCCAGTTGCTCATATACGGCGGAAGCGACACGCGCAAGCTCCCCTTTGTCAATGCCGGCCGACAGCGCATAACCAAATTTGCCGTCAATCCAATAAAACACGTTGACCGGTCCCTCCTGGACGAAGCGAAAGCCAGTGTCCTTGTTGTGCGATTGATCGGTCGTAACGTACACGGTCAGCCGCTGGCCCGCCGAATCGTGATACATGAACTGGGCCACGGCTCCCTGGGCGCCAGGCAATAGTCGACCGCCGATCAATTCATAGCCAAGCTTGCCCAGACGAGGCGGGCGGATTGTGCTCCCGAGTCGTTTTGACAGCCACGCCACCAGTTGTTCTTCCTGATCGGCGCCGATTTCAACCGGACGCGTCACTTCTGGGCTATAGACGACGTGGGCGACAGCGGCCTGGTGCGCCAGACCGGAGGTGTACGGCGCCGGCCTCTGGCGAACCGCGTCAGCCTGGGCAAACTGCGGGTTGCCGCTGCTGGTGCCGTGCAACGACCAGCCGGCGGCTCCGCTGACCAGCGCGATGACCAAGCCGGCTACCAGCCGCCGCCATTGCCATGCCAGTTTCTTTGGCATGGTCAGGCGGCTCGGCAGGGTCTCCTCCAGTACAGGATCGAACAAAGCGCGCAATTCGATGTTTTGCGCTGTATAGGCGCGTAGTCGCTCTGCTTCGCTTGGACGTTGCGCCAGATAGGCGTCAACCTCAACCCGCCTGGCTGCTGACAGTTTACCGTCGACATAGGCATGCAGGTCGGTTTCCATGATTGGAAGCATATTCATTTGATCACTTTCAACGCCGATGCATACGGCCGGCCTTCCATGTTCGCGCGCAGTTTTTCACGCGCACGCGACAGGCGCGACATTACCGTTCCAACCGGAATTTTGAGCACCTGCGCTATCTCGTCGTAACTCATCTCTTCCAACGCCACCAGTAACAGGATCTTGCGCTGTTCGTCCGAGAGCTGGCGCAAGCAAGTGTCCATGTCGCGCAATTCAAGTGCGCTTGACAAACTCCCGTGCGCTTCGGCCATTGACGTCTCCTGGTTCAGCGATTCGGTAGGGGGCGACGGCCGCCGTACCTGATCAATTCGTAAGTTGTGCATGATGCAAAACAGCCATGCCCGCATATCGCTGCCACGCCGCCACCCGGCCAATCTCGACCACCCGCGTTCGATAGTGTCCTGCACAAGGTCGTCGGCGCCGGCGCGATCGCCTACCAGAGCACGCGCATAGCGGCGAAGGCGTGGAATGCAAGCCAGAAGTTGATCGCTTGGTTCGGGCATGGCAATTACTCGGTTGCGGGTTCAAGTAGCCGTAGCAGTCAACTTCGGATCGATTTGCCAGGTCTCACTTACCAGTTTGCCATCGCGATAGGTCAGTACGTAGCGCACTTTCACCTGGGCTTTGCCGTCGAACTGCACTTTCGCCACGATCGTCGTTCCCTTTGGGTTAGCAGACTCTTCCAACGCAAGCACGGTCACACGCGCCGGACCGACTGCCTTACCGAATTTTTTCCAGGTGGTACGGATGGCGTCGGCACCAGCGTACACGCCGTCGAGCGGGCCGCCGACCCAGGTGAGTTGCGCATTCTCGCCATAGGAATGCATTACAACGGCCGTGTCGCCGCCACCGATGGCGGCAAAGCGCACCTTGGCGGCATCGCTTACCGGGCTGGCAAACGCGCTGCCAATGGAAAGGAAAGCGAGCAGTGCGGAAAATGTGGCTCGTTTCATGAAAATGCTCCTGTCAAGTGCTGCGGATCGAAAAAATGCGGCTGTTATAAGGATGAACGGGTCTGCTGGCGATTTATTCCATTATCTTTAGCATATTTTTGCCGCGCTCACGGTCTGCCAATGGCGCCGCCGCGGGCCCATGGTAGCTGTGGCGTGACTGTTCAGCCCCTATGAACGCCAGAAATTGGTCGTAAACAATCTGGATCACGTTCATCATGCGGACATGGTAACGAAACCTTCCTCTCCCGACTTGACCGGCCTGACTCACGAGCAGAAGGGCATCCTCATTCTGACGTTGCTGGCGCGCCTGGAGGTGCCCGAATCGAAGGTCAACAAGAACAGCTGCAATTCGAGCAAGCCGCCCTCGTCCGATGGCCTTGCCAAGAAGACCAGTTCGTTGCGCGAGTCTTCCGGCAAACCACCCGGCGGTCAAGCTGGCCACAAGGGCAGTACACTCAAGCAGGCCATGCAGCCGACCAAGCGCATTGATTACCCGCTGCCCGGACAGTGCGATCGCTGTCATCATGAATTGCCACTGCAAGATGCGCTCGTCGGGGGACGCCGCCAAGTAGTCGATGTGCCCGTCGCTGCGTTCGATGTCGTCGAACACCGCACTCTGTCCGTGCGCTGCCAGTGTGGGCAACTGCACACCAGTGCCTTCCCGGCCGGTGTGACCGAGCCGGTGCAATACGGCCCCAACGTGCGGGCGCTGGCGGTCGACCTCACGCAGGGCCAGAAAGCGTTTTAGCGAATCTGACATTGCCGCGTTCAGGACACTTTATGATGCCATCGTCGGCGCCGGCGAAGCGTTGCATCCCGAGGGCGAACTTGCTGTCTGGAAGGGAGGCCGCGCCAAGCAGCCGGTTGCATGCAAGCTGCTGCGGCGCTTGCGCAAGCATGCCGACGCGATCCTGCTGTTCATTCGCGACCTTGCCGTACCGTTCACCAACAATGTGGCTGAACGGGCCGTGCGCATGCCCAAGGTGAAACAGAAAATTTCGGGCTGCTTGCGCACCGTCGAAGGCGCCGACAATTCCTGCGTCATTCGCTCCCGTCTCGACACGCTACGCAAACAGGGCCACGGTATGCTCGAGGTGCTACAACGCGCCTTCGCGGGCGATGCTATCCAGCCCACGGCATAGACGCTGAACAGTCACCAAATCACGTCGACGTCCCGCGCAAACGCAGTGCATTGGTAATCACCGATACCGAGCTCAGACTCATCGCCAGCGCGGCGACCATCGGCGACAGCAGCAGCCCGGTGAACGGATACAGGAGCCCGGCCGCCAGGGGAATGCCCAAGGTATTGTAGACGAAGGCGAAACCCAGGTTCTGGCGCATGTTGCGCACCGTATCGAGGGAAAGCACCCGGGCGCGGGCAATGGCGCGCAAGTCCCCTTTCACCAAGGTGAGGTGAGCGCTGTTCATGGCGACATCGGTCCCGGTGCCCATCGCGATGCCGACATCGGCCTTGGCCAACGCGGGTGCGTCGTTGATGCCATCGCCCGCCATCGCCACCACCTTGCCCTCTTGTTGCAGCCGCTCGACGAGCGCGAGTTTGTCGTGCGGCGTCACTTCGCCATGCACCTCTGTGATGCCGAGTTTTTTGGCCACTGATTTTGCCGTCGTGAGACCGTCGCCAGTGGCCATGATGACCGAGAGGCCCGCCGCGCGCAAGGTCTCAAGCGCTTCCATCGTGCTTGCCTTTAACGGATCGGAGACGGCAAGCAGGCCGACGAGGTGTTCGTTGGAGGAGAGGACCATGACGCTTGCCCCTTCGCTGCGAAGCGCTTCGGCTTGGCTGGCCAAATCACGCCAGTCGATTCTTTCGGCATCCATCAGCGCGGTATTTCCCAGCGCGATACGCTGGCCGGAGATAACGCCGCGTACGCCGATGCCGCTGGACGACTCGAAGCTTTCCGGCTTGTCGAGGGTCATGCCGCGCCGCTGGGCCTCCGCCACGATGGCGTGTGCCAGCGGATGCTCGCTGCCCTGGTCGATGCTCGCCGCAAGCCGCAACACATCGTCCTCGCTGAAACCGGGCGCCGCGACAACCCGGTCGAACCCGGGTTTGCCCTGCGTCAGGGTGCCCGTCTTGTCGACGATCAGCGTGTCGACCTTGTGCATTGCCTCGATCGCCGCGGCATCGCGAAACAACATGCCTTGCGTCGCCGCCCGGCCAGTGGCCGCCATGATCGACATCGGTGTCGCCAGGCCCAGCGCACAAGGACAAGCAATGATGAGCACGGCAACCGCATTGACGAAGCCGAATACCCAGCTCGGCTCCGGCCCGAAAAAGCCCCACCCGAGCAGCGTCAGCAGCGCGATGCCGATGACAATGACAACGAAATAGCCGGCCACGACGTCGGCCAGGCGCTGCATCGGTGCGCGCGAACGCTGGGCCTGGGCGACCATGTGCACGATCTGCGCAAGCATGGTCTGGGAGCCGATTTTTTCGGCGTGGATCACCAGGCTGCCACTGGTGTTGAGCGTGGCGCCGATCACCTTGTCGCCAGGCCGCTTGGTGACCGGCATCGGTTCGCCCGTGAGCATTGATTCGTCGACCGCGCTCTCGCCTTCTGTCACCCCGCCATCGACCGGTACCTTTTCACCCGGACGCACCCGCAGCGCGTCGCCAATATGAACATGGGTGAGAGGCACGTCCTCTTCAATACCATCATTGCGAATGCGGCGCGCCGTTTTGGGGGCCAGGCCCATCAGGGATTTGATCGCCGCCGAAGTTTGCGAGCGGGCCCGCAGTTCGAGGATTTGTCCCAGCAAGGTCAAGGATACAATGACCGCGGCGGCTTCGTAGTAGACGCCGACCCGACCGCCGTGCGCCGTGAACGTGGATGGGAACAAGCCGGGAGCGAACGTGGCGACAACGCTATAGCCATAAGCAGCTGAGACGCCGGCGCCGATCAAGGTCCACATGTTCGGACTGCGATGACGCAGGGAATGCGCGCAGCGGACAAAAAAGGGCCATCCGGCCCACAGGACGACAGGCGTGCTTAAAACAAGCTCGACGACGTTTTGACGGGGAATCCCCGCGGGAAACAGCATGTGGCCAAACATCGCCAACATGAACACCGCGACGGAAAGCGGCAGCGTCCACCAGAACCGGCGCCTGAAAGCGGCCAGTTCAGGATTGTCATCGTCGTCAAGCGAAGGCATCACCGGTTCCAGCGCCATCCCGCATACCGGGCAACTGCCTGGCGCGGTTTTACGGATTTCCGGATGCATCGGGCAGGTGAATAAGGTGGTTGGCGCCCCCTTTTGAGCAACTGCCGGCTCCGGTGTTTCAACCTTGTTTAGAAAAGACTGTGGACTTGCACGAAATTTGGCCATGCAACCGGCGCTGCAGAAATAATAATCCTGGCCGGCATGCGCGGTTTTTCGGGTCTCGTCGGCGCTCACTTTCATGCCGCAAACGGGGTCGGTGAACAACTTGTCCGGGCCAACTGCCGCGTCAGCGGCGTTCACGAGCGCGGCGTCGCTGCCGCGGTGATGGTGGTGGCGTGCTTCGCGAGATTGAAGATCCATTCTGTTCTCCCATGACTGTTCGAACCATACACTGAAAGACGAATTCACCTCGCGGTGTTCAATACTGGGTTGATTGCCTGGCTCGGGCTAAGGAACGTGCGCGAAATAACTTCCCTCAATGCCAGTTTGGCGGGGGCGAGACGTTTCGACCGGCCGCTCATCGGGCAGCCCGGCCAATGCGACCGACCTTGTCGCCGCTTGCCATGTCCTCGAACGTCCGCTCGCCGGCACGGCATCCTGTCGGAGGTCGAGGTTTTGGTCATCGTCGATACCCGAGCGTAGCCCGGTAGCATGGCGTCAAATCCAATTAGTCATGGAGTTCGAGTGTAGCTGGACTTGAATTTCGACATGGGACGACGTAGTGCCGAAAAGCAGGTCACAGCTATTTTTCTGAGCTTGTTTGCAATAGTAAAAAACGCCATTTCAGACTATTGCAGGCAGCCGACAGGCTCAAAAAATTTTAATTTGAAAAAATGATGCATGCTTATAAACTGGATGACGATAGTTAGATCAAGCACATTTGTTCCATTTGTGTTGGTGCACACACTGTATTGATCTGTTCAATTCCTACGAATATGGGAGAAACCATGCGTTCTTACGATACTGATACGCCAGAAGCACCCGCACGCATTGTCGTTGCCGCCGTGCTTGCCGACAGCGGGCTCGACAAAGCCGAACTCCAATTATTGGAGAGAAATAGTGTTATCCCGCGGCTTGGAATGAGCCCGGAGGAATTCGACCGTGTCGTACATGAGTTTTGCGACGACATGCAAATTGTATCGCTACGCGATCATAGCGGCCAACTTGCGCTCGACCGCGAAACGATCGATCAGTTGCTGTCCGATGTACATTCGCCGAACTTGCAGATGAGCCTGCTAGGCATCCTGCTTGACGTTGTCAGCGCCGATGATCGACTAAGTCCAGGTGAACTGACCGTGGTTTCACAGGCGATGACACGATGGGGTCTGGAGCTGCACGCCGTTTCGTCGCATTCCAAGCCAATCAGCAGATCACCGAAGACATAGTCGGCAGGGACAATATTAACTTCCCCGATTTTTCTGGCTGTGCGGCCAAGCGGCACTCATTCGGGCTCTGGCGGCAATTACCGATCACGTCTGTTCAGATGCAGGCTGAAGCGGGCGACGGTGTCCCAGGCGCCCACGTGCGTAGCAATGCGTCCCATTGGAAACGCCAAGCAGATCAATGCAATGCCAAACAAGACGGAGGCTGCCCCGGCGGTGCCGGAGTACCCGCTGATCACCGATGGCGCCACCACCAGCCAGCCGCCGAAGCCGATATTGATGAAGCGAATTGGACGCGCAACATCGCCCCATGCAATGATCGAGAACGTCACGACGAGCGCGCCGATAATATGGTCGTTGTCCGCAGCCGGCCCCGCGGTGTCAAAAAGCAGGCGGGTGCACATCAGCACGATACCGAGTGCTGCGCTTAGCATCAGTGTCCATGACAAGCTGACGCCGCTGAACAGCATTTCATGAACGACCGCACCTGCGGAGGCCTCGAAATTATCCGAATAATCAGCGCTGCCGCCGGCCATCGTATCGCCGTGCAGTATTAAGTACCACAATGGTTTGCCCTGCTGCCGGCGGTTTTTCAAGAATTGAAGAGTCGCGAGAATCTCGTCGAGCGAATAGGGAATTTGTAGCAGCATGGCCAGTGCTCCGACCAGGCACAAGGTGCACCAGGTGCCAATAACGATCGGCTGGATAATGATGAAAAATACGCTGACCCCGCCGAGCGGAACGATCAGAATGCCGAACAAGAGAACCATCCACGGCATTGAACGCCAGCGCCGCTTGTCGCCGATAATGCCCGTAATTATTTCGATGACATACACTGCAGCGCCGAGGCCGGCATCGGCCACTGGCCACGCCTCGGACACCGACGAGGTCACAATGCGCTCGCTGCCGTCGCCAAACAAAGGATCCCATGCTGCATCAATATGGCCAAGTTGGTACGCGGCGAGATAGCGGGAAATAAACAGGCCGACAAACGCGAGGAGGATGATCGGGAACCGATTCGTCCATCCAGAGGGGCTGTAGTCCCAGCCGGGAGGCGCGTCGGGGCCGCTGATCCGCGCGACCGGACTGATTCCGGGCGCGGCCGGAATCGCGACCGCAAACGCAATAGCAAGTGCGCCAACGAGGGTATCGTTGGCATAAGCCGCCGCGCTGGGCGTCCAGAATAGCAGCGGCGCAAAAAGCAGCCACAAACCAGTCGCAGCAACTGACCAGCGTGCCCAGCCCGCATCGCGCGAAAGCGAAAACAACCCGAAAAAAATGAGTAGCGCGCCGCTGATGAGGTCGCTCGCTGTCATCCAGGTATCAGAGTATGCCAGTCCGCGCCCGCTGGGACTGATCATGTCGCCTGGTTGTAGCCAGTTCTGTGCAAGCCCGAAGATAAACGGGCTGCTTATCAACCACAGTCCGAGTGCGGCATTGGCGAAGTGACACCATAGCGTCCGCTGGTGCTCGGAACGATCTAGCGCATGATAATCGGCAATGGCACTAGGGCTGGCCGCCGCCTGGTCGGAGGTTTCTTCCAGCCATATCGGCAACTGAATCTTGTTGCGTCTGTACCATTGCACCGGATTCTGCCGCAATGCGCCGACGATGGCAGGCAGGCTGCGGCGCAAAGAATGTTCGGGACGCCAACCAAGCGTTTGTTCGGCGCGCGATATATCCAGTTCATAGTGATCGTCCGCCAGATGCACCATGAAAGGCTTGATGAATGGTTTAATGCCACGGTCTATCGCATCCGGAATCACTTCCTCCATCTTGTCTTGCAACCATGCGCCCGTTGCCGCCACACTTTTCGGGATCTGCCGCGTTGCCCAGGATTCGCCGTGCACCAGGCGTCCAATCAGGTTCTGTAGCGCTTGATAGCTTTCGGTAACCGGCTCGCCAATGAGTATCGTGCTCGCCGGTGGAAGATGCGCCCGCCGTTCGACGGTTGCCCGGAATGCCCGCGCAACATCGTCCAAATGGACCAGCGCCTGCCCAGACGATATGTCGCCGGGGAACACGCGACTCACCATTTGCCGTTCATAGATGCGCTGGATCTGGTAGCCGAGCGACGGCAGTTCGCAAGCGTCGGTGTACACGCCGGCGATACGCAGGATAACGGCCGGAATGGATCCGCGATGGGCATCTATGACGCCCTCGGCATCGAGTTTCGATTGCGGATATGGCCAAGCAGGCTTCAAAGGCGAGTTCTCATTGATCGGCTGGCCTGGGCTGCTAGGTGCATGGACCAGCATGGTGCTGGCGTAGACGAACTGTTCGACCTCGAACGCCTTCAAGACGCGCAGCAGCCTGCGAGTGCCATCGACATTTACCTCATCGTAGAGCGGGTTTGGCGTATCAGAAAATTCATAAAAAGCTGCCAAATGGATCACCGCGGCGATGCGATTGCCATAACGCTCGCGCATCGCATCGCATCCTTGTTCTAGGGCATCGTCCGAAGTCAGGTCAGCACTGATGCAGTTATCGCCTTCGCATTCACGCTCGAAACCGACAATCTCATACGCGTCTGCCAGGCCGGCGGCAATCGCTTTTCCGAGCCGACCTTCGGAACCGGTAATCAATACAAGAGGTTTCTGCAAATCCATACGATCTCCTTTAAGAGCGCCGCAGTTCGCCTACGATATTTTCCGCATCTTACGTACATCATCCGAAGGCGGAGTGCGTTTTGACAAACTATCGCTACATACCTCAATTCGGCTGAATACATTGCAATGCAAATCGCAGTAAGAGCGTGTTGTTGACCTCGGTTCGGCGGTGGTAGAGTGTCTGTGGCTAATAACGTGTTGATTAATTCGAATTTTCCAGATGAGATCGCATTTAGCTCCTTAATTGATATGACGATCAGACTTGTATTTTAGAATTAATCAACGCTTCCGCTAGCCCGGATATTGCATAAAAAAGGGCAAGAGTGACGTAAGTGATTGATAGAATGGGAATTATCTAGAAACCTATTCGTTCAACACAAACACACCTTGCCCAAGATGAATTGTGACTGTTCAGCGTGAGGCGTACCGTGCGAAAAAGGTTGTAAACAATATAGATGCGGTCCATCATGCTGGTCATGAAGAAAAAGCCGTCCCTGCCCGATTTGACCGACCTCACCCGTGGTGAGC
>NZ_PDOB01000057.1 GCF_002760665.1 Massilia psychrophila
GCCAGCCCGGCGACGGTGGCTACGATACTCACCGCCAAGTACGCCGATGGCCTGCCCATGTATCGCCTGCACGAGGTCTTGCTGCGCGGCGAGGTGGACGTGGCGCGCACCACGCTGTCGCAATGGGTCATCAAGTCGGGCGTGCTGTTCGCGCCGCTGTACCAGGCCATGCGGCGCGTCCTGCTGGCCTGCCCGGTGATTCACGGCGACGAAACCACGGTGCAGGTGCTCAAGGAAGACGGGCGCCGCACGCAAAACCAGTCCTACATGTGGGTCTACCGCACGGCGCTCGACAGCGAGCATCCAGTTGTACTGTTCGAATACCGTCCTGGTCGCGGCCACGAACATCCCGAGCGCTACCAGGAACTTGCCTCATATATTGCCATACAACATCGAGACCCGCCTCTCTCATAGTGAGTGCGGGTTTTTTGTTGTGTTACGCGGTGCACACGGGATAGCGCGGGATACTATCAAAAGCAGGGCATTTTTAATGGTAACTGCAAAAATTTGAAATGAGATATGAACAACCGGGTGAGGTAGCCTGACATTTTCGGACACTTCCATTTGATAAGCTGGTCAAATGTAGAACAACGTGAAGTGAACCACCTACACACCGGAGTTCAAGGCCGAGGCGGCCAAGCTGGTGCCAATTCGGGTGCTGTGTTCATCTTCATTTTCATTTTCATATACATATTTAATCGAACCAGACAGGTAAATCGATGAAATGGCTGATGGGTTTCTTCGCTGCGGTTCACGCGGTGGTCGCTGCGCTGTTTGTGGGGGTCTCGCTCATGCTGTTATTAATTGCAATCAAAACTGGCTGGAGCGCCGTCGGTGCGGCTCCACAGGTAGCCGCCGAGGCCATCATTGAGACCATCGGCCTGTTGGCGGTCGCGGTGGTGGCACTGCAGATTGCGCAGACGATTATTGAGGAGGAGGTAATCCGCAACGTACAAATAAGCGCGCCGACGAGGGTGCGCCGCTACCTCTCGCGATTTTTGGTGGTGGTGGTGGTCGCGCTGGCCGTTGAAGGCATGGTCGCTACCTTCAAGGCGCTGCATGAAAAGCCGGAATTATTGCCGCACGCCGCCACCATCCTTATTTCGGTGGGCATCTTGCTGATTGGGTGGGGCGCCTTTATCTGGTTCAATCGGGTTGCAGAAGTCCTTGAGCCCGAGGCGATGAAACAGGCACAACAAGAGGACGAGAAGTTGGAGTAATCGCCGCTGCACCGTTGCATCCTGCCATTCGCACACGAACCTGAAAACGGGACGAGGGCGAACAGGGACGAGCCGATGTCGTTGGGGGCACGCTTCGGAACGCCGTCGTTACTCTCGCTAAAACCGCTGCGGATGGCGTTACACATCAGCCGGGCAAGTCCCATGAGCAGCGCGGGTATTATTGTTGACAATTACCGTTTCGGCCGTTGCCCGTCCGCGCCAACCCGATCACTGCAACTGTTTCAGCAACGCCCGCGCCTGCTCCGCCTGCGTAAGGCGAAACCTGCGGCAATGACGTCATCGGGGCCATTGTGTCGAATGTGCCAACGCCGGGCACCGCGCCGTTGCTGGCGCTGGCCTTGGGCGCGATGCTGCTGATGCGCCGGCGCCTGGCAAAAAACTGGCAACACCCGGCCGCCGTATCGTGCGACGCAATGTTGCCACTCCACCCATCATTTCGGTTTATACTCTTGCCGGAAAAAATCATGCAACTATGTCCTGACTGCGGTTCCGACTTCACGCGCTGGATTGCCCGGACCTGGTGGATGCGCATAGTATTTCCGGGCAGTCAACACATCCTCTGCTGCCGTTGCGACCAGCGCTCTCTCGTGCGCAGCCCGGTGCTGGCGGCGCGCGAGGGACCGCTGAAACAGGTCTCGTCGTCGACGCGCAGAGTGTTCTAGAGAAATTACGGCGGGTGTCTGACCGGAGTTCGAAGTAAATTTGCGTTTGCGCGTGCGCGCATCGTCAAACACGGCAACTAAGCGGCACCGAAACAGGTCATACGTGCTGTATCCAGGTTCGCGAAGCGAAGGAAGGCGCGCATGAGCACGTTAGAATCAGTCAGGCAAGTCTTGCAGGACGGTGAAACCTATGCCGGCCTGATTCTTGGGAAAAACGGCGCGCCCGACCATCATCTCGTGTTGCTGGCGGGGGACGCGTCTGACGTCACCTGGTCCGCCGCAGGCACGTGGGCCGGTTCGCTGGGCGGCGGCCTGCCGAGCCGGCGCGAACTGGCGTTGCTGTTCGCTAACTGTAAAGAACAGTTCCAGCGCGAATGGTACTGGTCGAGCGAGCCATCGGAAGCCCGGTCCCAGCTGGTATGGGGGCAGAACTGGTCGAGCGGTATCCAGACCATGTACGGCCGCCAGTTTCACGGCCGCGCCCGCGCGGTACGCCGGATTCCTATCGATTGACGGTTCCGCGGTTCAGCGGTTCAATGGCTTAGCCAACGGGCAGATCAGCAACGAGCCGCGCCTTTGTCCGCGATTTCTGCATTGCCGGCAGGGACCGTACGTGCCCTATCGCACAGTCCGACTTTCAAAATTTTGCTATCGTCACAATTGTCTAATCCGACAACTTGCCATTCACGCCATAGAGGAAAAAAATGAACGTACTTATCAGCCTCATTGTCTATCTCGTCATTTTCGGGCTCATCTGGTGGCTGGTCAGCCTGCTGCCACTGCCTGCCCCGGTGGCGCAGATCGTACGCGTGCTTTTCATCATCTTGCTGATCCTGATGGTCCTGTCCGTTTTCGGGATTATCCCGGGCGGCTACCTGCCGAAGCTGAACCTGTAGGCATGACCTTGCGCGGTTTTTCAGCCGCACAGTGCAGCTTAACTCCCGTAAAACCCGGCTACATGCCGGGTTTTTTCGCAGCTGCGTTGGAAAACCGGGAAAACCGGTCAGCGCCCCCTGCCCTGCGGCGGCACATTGGCGCGGCCGATCGGCTGCTCCATGTTGGCCAGGTACCAGGTAGTCACGGCCATTACCGCGACATGGCGGCGCAACTCCTCCGGCTTGACCTTGTCGAGCGTGTCGGCCGCGGTGTGGTGGTAGTTGAAATAGGTCGAGGCGTCGATCAGCGGCGAAAAGCTCGGCACGCCGGCAGCTTCCAGCCCGTGCAGGTCGCCCGTACCCAATACATCGGCGCGCTGCAGCGCCGCCGCTTTCATCGGCAGCAGCGCCGCCTTCAGGCCGGCGAACTGCGTCATCGCTTCCACGCCGACGCTGGTGCGCATGCCGAACACGCGGCCCGAACCCTGGTCGTTTTCGATCGCGGCAAAATGCTTTTCGGCGATCACCCGGTTGGCATCGAGGTAGACTTGCGCACCGCGCCCGCCATTTTCTTCGTTCATCCAGGCGATCACGCGGATCGTGCGGCGCGGCCGGAAGTCGAGTTTCTTGAGCGTGTCGATCACCGCCATCGCGCTGGCGACGCCGGTGGCGTCGTCATTGGCGCCGGTCGCCAGGTCCCATGAATCGAGATGGCCGGAGACGATGACGATTTCGTCGCCCTTGTCGGTGCCGGGGAAATCGGCGATGACGTTGAAGCTGTCGGCGTCAGGCAGCGTCTGCGGAGTCAAGGTCAGGTGCATGCTGAGCGGGCCGCGCCTGGCCAGGCGCGTCATCAGCATCGCGTCCTCGGCCGATACGGCGGCGGCCGGAATGCGGGCGCCGTCCTGCAAGCCGCTCGAACCGGTATGCGGCAGCCTGAAATCGGCGCCGCCGCTTGATCGCACCAGCACCGCCGCCGCCCCCATTTCCGCGGCCAGGCGGGTGCCCATGCCGCGGTACTGGACGACCTGCCCGTAGGCCTGGCCGGCCAGGCCGTGGTCGGCCATCTGCTGGTCAAAAGCGACGTCGAACAGCACGATGCGGCCCTTGACTTGCGCCGCACGCGCCTTCAGTTCATCGAAGTCGTGCACCACGATCACCTGGGCGGTCAGACCGGCGGCGGCAGTCGCCCCGGAGCCGCCGAGCGCGCTCAACACCACCTTTTGCGACAGGCCGGCCGGACGCCCGGCGTATTCCACCAGTGTGGCGCTTTCGAGGCCGCGCACCCAGTGCGGCACCTTGACCGGCTGCAGCGTCACCGTCGCCCCGATTTTGCGCATCGCTTCGGCCACCTGGGTCACCGCGGCGGCAGCGCCGTTTGAGCCGGACAAGCGTGGGCCGATCAGGTCGGTCAGGTCGGCCGTGCGTTCCCAGGCCCAGTCGCTTTTCAACGCGGCGTCGCGGATCTGCGCCAGCGCGGCCGGGTCGTTGCCGGGCGTGGCGGCGAACACGTTTCCTGCCAGCATGCCGGCGGCAATTGTCATGGCGGCGGTGCGGTGCGGCTTGTGAAACAGGGTGCGATTCATGCAGCGAATCCTTCGGTGGGGTTATGAGGATTCCAACAATATCGCATCTCGCGCTGGTCTGCAGGTGTTTCTGGCGCTGTGTTTACGCCGCCAGCGGGCGTACCAGCGTCACGCGGGTGATTTCGGACGGCGCCCCGAAGCGTTTCGGCGGGCCCCAGTAACCGGTACCGCGGCTGGTGTAGACCCACAGCGAGCGCAGGCGGTTCAGGCCCGCAGTGTAGGGCTGCTGCAAGGGCACGAACAGGTTCCACGGGAAGAACTGGCCGCCGTGGGTGTGGCCGGACAACTGCAGATCGAAGCCGGCGTCGGCCGCCGCCTCGGCGCTGCGCGGCTGATGCGCCAGCAGCACGCGGGTTTTGACGTTGGCCGGGGCGCCGGACGCCGCCGCGTGCGGGTCGCTGCGGTGCGATTGGTCGAAATGGTGGGCCGAGAAATCTGTCACGCCGGCGATCATCAGGGCGTCGCCGGCACGCTCGAACACCACGTGCTGGTTGATCAGCACCGTCAGGCCGAGCCGGCGCAGTTCGTCGATCCACTGGTCCACGCCGGAATAATACTCATGATTGCCGGTGACAAAAAACGTGCCGTCGCGGGCGGCCAGGCGCTCGAGTGGGGCCGTGTGCAGGCCGAGGCGTTGCACGCTGCCGTCGACCAGGTCGCCGGTAATGGCGATGGCGTTGGGTTTGAGCGCGTTGACCCGGTTGACGATCGCGTTCAGGTAGCCGCGCTTGATGGTCGGGCCGACGTGGATGTCGGATATCTGCACGATCGAATAGCCGTCGAACGCGGCCGGCAGGCCGGCGATCGGCACCTCGATGTCGACCACCCGGGCAACCCGGCGCGCATTGACCAGGCCGACCAGGGTCACCGCCAGCGCCAGCAACGGCACGCCAATGGCGCTGGCGCGTTCGATCGCTGCCGGACCAAATCTCCCATCCACCACTGCCAGGGCCAGCAGCGCCACGTCGCGCAGCACGGTGAGCACCAGCAGCGACGAAAAGAAGCCCATCGCCAGCAAGCCGGCCCAGGTCAGCTGTTCGGCCCATCGAAATCGCTTCAGGGTCGATGCGAACAAGCCGGTGGCAACCAGCAGGATTGACGCCGCCAGCAGCGCCATGCCAATCACGGCGCCGCCGGTGGCAAGGCGCATCGCCGGGATCAGGCGCCAGCCGATATACAGGTGCAGCAACGCGAGCAGGATGGCAACGGTGAGAAAAGCGCGGCGGGGCATGGCAGGTTCCTAAAACGTCCGGGTAGGCTATGGCAGATGGGGCGTTCCCGCCGATGTTCAAGCAGATGGACCACGCATGTTACCGCGCCACGAATGTGACAGCCGATACAGCAGTTGTAAGATTCTGTATTAACAATAGCGCCCGATGTTGGACTCGCTATAGTAACTATCTGCCCAGCGCTTTACACGATCATCCCGATCCAGCTCGAGGCAAGAGGAAACGCCATGTTGAACAAAACAATACTGGGCGCGGTGCTTCTGGCCGCAACGGCCGTCTCGTCGACGGCAATGGCGCAAGACCGCGGCGCCAATACCGTTGTCGGCGCGCTGATCGGGGCTGCGATCGGCCACAACACGGGCGGCCGCAATGGCGCCATCGTCGGCGGCGTACTCGGTGCGGCAGTTGGCAACTCGATCAGCACGAGCGACAACCGCAACGGTTACTACAACAACCGGAATAGTTATTACGATAACCGTAACGGCTACGACAACCGCAACGGCTACGACAACCGTAGCACCTATACAGACACCCGCACCACCTATTACGATGACCGCGACAGCTACTACCAGCCGGCGCCGGTGTATGTCCAGGAGTCGCGTCCGGTATATTATCAGCCGGCGCCTACCTACTACTACAACGAGCCCTCGGCAGTCGTGTACGTGGGCGGCGGCCGCGATTATTATGGCGGCCACCGCGGCGGCCGCCACGGTCGTGGCCATGGCAATGGCCATGGCCATGGCCACGGCTATGGTTACTATCGTTAATCAAGCGAGGTGCTTGCGCACCGCTTGCGTCACATCAAAATCGCCGTCCGGGCAGCCGGGCGGCTTTTTTTCCCGTTTTTCCTTCGCCCCCGGCTAATGAACGCTGACGGCAGTCGCCGTTACATGAACAACACGGACAACGCGGACAAGGGGAAAGCATGCTCGAAGCGGGCGCAGTCATTACACTCGAAGCGGCCAGCTACCGCTTGCGCGAACCGCTGGCAGGCTCCGCCTACGGCATCGTCTGGTGCGCCGAACGGCTTCCCGCGGGTCCCCGCGTCGCCCTCAAGCTGATCAACCGGCAGCAGATGGCGCGCGCCGAACCGGGCCAGCGCGCGCGCTGGATCGCCAGCGCCAACCAGGAAATCGCTTTTTTGCGATCGCTCGCACCGTGGGACGAGCGCCACTTGGTGCGCCTGCTCGATTGCGGCGTCTACCTGGGCCTGCCGGTGATGGCGCTGGAACTGCTCGACGGCGATCTCGGCAAGCACGTCGCGCGCGAACGCGCACTCGGGCGCGTCATCCCGTTCGCCCAGGCGCTCGACTGGCTGGCGCAAGTGAACCAGGCGCTCGCCAAGGTGCACCAGTACGGCTGGCGCTACCTCGACCTGAAGCCGTCCAACGTGCTGTTCGAGGCGCGCCGCGGCAGCGTCAAGCTGGCCGATTTCGGCACCAACCGCCGGCTCGCCGACCGCAGCGCGCACAGCTACGCCGGCACCGCCAACTGGCAGGCGCCGGAACAGTTCTTCCCTGGCGCGGCCCAAGGCTACCTGACAGACGCGCGCAGCGACTATTTTGCGCTCGGCGCCATGTTTTACTTCCTCGTCACAGGCGGGCTGCCGCTGCGGTTTTGCCGAGACTGCGGCCAGGCCTACCGCGACCACCAGGCGGGGGGCGCCACCATGCTGCGCGAACGCCACGGCGGCGCCATTCCGGCAACCCTGATGGAGGACGAGGCGGCGCTGTTTTTGGCGCGGATTGCAGGCCTCGACCGGACCGGCGGCGCGCAGGACGCGACCTGGTGCGCGGCCGGAACCGCTCGCGCCGCGCCGGCACTGGCGCTCACGCTGCTACGCAGCCTGTTGAGCGCTGATCCAGGCGCCAGGCCGCCGCACGCCATCGCCATCAGCCGCATGATTGCCGGCATTCGCGCGGGCGCGAACAGTGCGAACAGTGCGGACAGTGCGGACAGTGCGGACAGTGCGGCGAGCAAGGCCGAACAGCGGAGCTATGCATGAGGCGCCGGCGCGCGCACCCCGGGTTCGCCCTCCCGCGCTTCGCCATGACCGGATATGCGGTCCGCGGCGTCACCGGGTTCGCCGTCGCCGCCGGCCTGCTCGCGCTGTTATGCACGCTGCAGTTGCTGTCGCTGTGGCGCTCACCTGCGGCGTGGTCGCCGGCCGTGATCTTCGTCGACCTCGAGCCCGGCGAATCGATTACGCTGGGACAGCAGGAACTGGCAGCGCCACGGGCCGACCAGCAGCACCTGGGACTGCGCCGCGACGCATCGGGCCGTTGGTTCGCGCGCAACGTCAGCGGTGCGAAGCAACTGTTGCTGCAACGAGGCGCGCGCGAGCACCGCGCCGGCAGCGTCGCCCTTGCTGCGGGGCAGCGTTTTCGCATCGGCGCGACGCTCTTTTCGGTCGATGCGGTCGATGCGGTCGATGCCGCAGGCGCGGGAGCGGTGTCGTTTTCCGGCGGCGGCCAGCGCTGGCGCTACGACGGCGCCACCTTGCTGCGCGACGGCAGCGCGCAGCCGCCCTGCCTGAACACGGCTGTCAGCGGGCGGCTTGCCGCCGCCTGGAACCGGCTGGCGCTTCCTGGCCTGACGCTGGCGCGCCCGCTCACTTTCGGCGGCAACCTGTATTGCGGCAACCGGCTTGGACTCGGACACGTCGAACCTGGCAGCGCCACGCTGGCGCGCGTCGATGGACTGCTGCTGCTGTCAAGCGGCTCCGGCGCGCGCGCGCCGCTGATGCTGGCGCCTGGTGCCGGCGCCATCGAGATCGACCTGGCCCGCATTGAGGTGCCGCTGGAAGGCGTGACGTCGCTGGTGGCCGGTCACACCCGGTTTGCCGTGCGCAGTGACGGCAAGGCCCTCCAGCTGCGCCCGGCCAGCCACGTCGCGCTGTTTTCGGATGCGCGCGTGGCGCTGCCGCCGCAGGTGCAATGGCAATGGCAACAGCGCCAGGCGTGGGCGCTGACGCTGATATTGACACTGACAAAAGGCTCGGGCTGGTGGGTCGCGCCCGGCCTGTGCTGTGCGCTGGCATTGTGGGGCGCACTGGCTTGGCAGCGCGGGCGCTGGCCGTTTGTGCGTGAAGTAGGCGCCGGCGTGCGCGCCGCCAGTTTCGGCGCCGCCCTGCTGGCAATTGCCGGCGTGGGCGCGCTGCTGCTTGCGCGCGCCGGCACGCCGCCCGGCGCCGGTATCTCGCTCCTGCTCGGTTGCGCCGCGCTCTGGTGCCATCTGCTGCTGCCCGGCCGCCTGGCGCTGGCCACCGCGGCCGGCATCCTGCTGCTCGCCGTCGGCTTGCTCGCCCAGCTCGAACTCGGGCTTGGCGCGATGGAGTCGTCCTGGCTGCGCCACTACCAGAAAACCACGGCGCTGCTGGCGATCGGTCTCGGCATCGGCGCCCTGCTGCGGCTGCGCATGCAGGGCGGCACACGCGCGCCCATGCTGGCGCAATCGCGCCTCGAATGGATGCTTGGCTGGTTGGCCAGCGCCGCGCTGGCGGCGCTGCTGCTGCAGGTGTTGTTGGGCGACGAGACCGGCGTGTTCGACCTGCAGCCGGTGGAACTGGCCAAGCTGGCGCTGACGGTGCTGACGGCCCATTGCATCGCCGTCGGTCTCGGCTGGGACGCCGCCATGCCGGAGCGCGCCAGGCCGTCGCGGCGCTGGTTCCGGCTGGCCGCGCCGGCGCTGCTATTCATCGCGCTGCTTGGCCTGGCCCTGGTGCAGGTGGACGACTATTCGCCGCTGATCCTGCTCGTCGTGTGGAGCATGGCGATGGCGCTGGCCTGGTCGATCGCATCGCGCAGGCACGCCGCCACCGGCGCTGTCGTCGCCCTGGCCTGCCTTGGCGTGGCCGCCATCGCCTGGCTGCGCAACGCCGGCGACGTATCGCAGCTTGCCTCGCAAGGGAGTTTTTACGCCGACCGCTTCCTGGTCTGGCTCGACCCGGCCAGTCATCCCCACACCGGCCAGCAACTGCTGCTGGGCGCACGCGCCATAGCCGAAGGCGGCTGGTGGGGCCCGGACCATCTGCTCGGCATCACCACGCTCGGCCAGACGGCCGGCAGCTCGCTGCACATCCCGCAAGTGCAGGACGATTTCGCGCCGTCGTTTTTTATCAACCGCCATGGCCTGTTCGGCGCGCTGGCGCTGTGGACGCTGCAGGTGCTGTTTTTGGTCGGCCTGCTGCAGACGGCGGCGCGTTCCTACGCCGCCTCCGGCACGGCGCGCGATTTCCGCCAGGCCTGGGTGGGGCGCTTGCACTGCTTCACGCTGTGCGGCGGCGGCGCCTTCGTGCTGGGCCACTTTTTGCTGTCATGGGGCACCAACCTGGCAATTTTTCCCGTCATGGGCCAGCCCATGAGCTTCCTGTCCGCCGGCGGCAGCCACCTGCTGTTTTTCATCTGCCCCCTGCTAACGTTTAGTGCGATCAGTGCCCAATCACCAGAGGAGATTTAGTCATGCCGGTCTATGTGCAACACGAAATGCTAGGCAAGGTGCCCGATGTTTTCAACGCCGAGGCGCTGTGGCAGGCGCCGGGCCTGGCGCTGTTTTCGCGCAAGCCGCTGCTGCGCGACCTGCTCGAACGCTCGCCACGCGAGCATCGCGGACGCGCCGCCACGCGCTGCTTTTCGCACGTCACGCTGATGCTGCCGCAGGACGAGGTCGACGACGACCGCCACCTCACGCGCGGCGCGCGCGCACGCGACCTGGCGCAATCGCTCGCCGCGCTGCACCAGAAAGATTTCGGCGACCTGCTCGGCGCCGACGAGGTGCGCTACGACGTGGTGGGCGCCGACGCGCTCGAGCCGGGCCAGGTCGAGGTCAAGTTCGGCCACGCGGTGTACCTGCCGGCACCCGGCGAAAAGGTCCTCTACACCGTCACCACCTCGCGCGACAGCGCCGTCTGGAAACCGGTCTGCCCGATCTACCCGACCCAGCGCCTGGCGCTGATCGGCCACGACGACAATTGCGCCAGCCACGCGGTCCCGGGCTGGCCGTTCGGCCTCGACGCCGCCGTCCTGTTGATCAACGATGGCCCGGACGCGCCGATCGAAGTGCAGGTGCGCCCGAAAGGCGGCTTCGATTGCAGTTTCGATCCGCTTGGCGGCTACTACACCATCAAGTCGAAGCGCGCCGACGCCGACGACAGCCGGCTGTTGATGAAGATCACGCGGCTGGCCGCAGCACCCGGCCAGCCGGCTTGCGCGCCGATCCAGCTTGCCCCTGCCACGGCGTGGAAAACCAGGGCCAGGACGGCCGACGAAGCCGAGCAGACGGCGCTGCCGTTCAGCCATCGGCCGGCGTCGTTTGAGGCCGACGCCACCTATGCGCCGATCGCGCCGATCGCGCAGCAGTGCGTGACCCTCGTCGCACTGGCGCTGCCGCGCCTGTCGCGCTACCGCGATACCGGCGCGCTGGCGCTCGAAATCGGCCTCGATTCGACGCTGGCACTGGCGGCCAGCGCCGACGATGCGGTGATCAGCTTCGCCGTCGATTGCGCCGACGCGCTGCACGTCGTCACCAGTGCCGGGCGCGAGCGCATCAGCGCACCGGCCAGCTTCACGCCGGTCGACGCGCTCTGCGTCAAACTGGCCGCGGTGGCGCCCGCCATGGCCGAGCGCTACTGCGCCATGCTCTGCCTGCCGCAGCCGGTCGGCGTACCGGTCGCTAGCGGCGCGCGTTTCGTGTTCGGCCGCAGCGCGCCGATGCTGGCCGCGCTGCGGGTACTCGATTCGGCCCGTTTCCTTCAGCGCAAGGAGGGCTTCGACAGCGCCAGCGCCGATCGCATCGGCTTGTCGCGCAACGCGTTCAGCTTCGAGGCAGCCGGCGCTGGCGCTAACGCCTGTTACCAGATCGGCCGGCTGGCGTCGACCCAGGCGCTGTTCCACCTCGACGAGCAGATGCAGTTCGTCGCCAGCATCGGCGACGCCAGCGTCGACCGGCCATACACGCTGCCGCCGGGCCATCACCTCGTTGCCGGCCACTATGTGCTGCGCTTCGACGCGTAACGGCGAAGGCATGGCTTACATGATCGGCACGTTTGCCCTGGGCCTCGCGCTCACGCTGGTGCTGGCGGCGTTCCTGACGCCGCGCCGGTGGTGGCGGCGGCCAAACCTGCGCGCGCTGGCGATCCTGGCCGCCGGCACCTGGGGCTTGGGCAGCCTGATGTTGTCGCTGTTGCCGCTGTTGCCGCTGTTGTCTATGTTACCGCCGGCGCCGGCGATGGCATCGATGAAGACCAGCGAGCCAGCCCCTGTCGCCGTGCTCGTTGCGATTCGGCCGGGCGCCGCGGCTGCCGGGCGCACCTACCGCGTGTTCGAACACCTGAACCTGCGCGCCGCCGGCGGCACGGGCACGCGGCGCCTTGTCGTGGTGCCGCCAAAGACCCTGGTGACGACGACCGGCGCGCGCGAGGGCGACTGGTGGGAAGTGAGCGCCAGGATCGAAGGCAGGCAAATTACCGGATGGGTCAGCAGCCTATGGCTGCGGCGGGCCGACGAGCTGTCGGCACCAGCCGCCCCGCGGCAAAAACAGAAGGGTGCGCTTGCCACGGAAACGGATTAGTACGCTGCCAGATTGCCAGCGTTTCATCGGCGCGAGCCGCCCTTGAGAACAGGTTCATCGATTCGCGCCAAGCGCCATCGGATTGTAGAACAGGCCTTTCAGCAACTGCATCGGCGCTGTCCTGGCAAACCCCAGCGCCTGGTACACCGGCACCGCGAAGTTCGATGCGTTGACGGTAAACGCGCCGCTGCCGCCGGCGGCAATGGCGGCGACCCGCGCCGTTTCCCATAACTGCCGCCCGACGCCCTGGCGCTGCCAGCGCGCGCCGACAAACATGTGAAACAGGTGGCTACGCTCGCGCAGCGCGACAAAGCCGGCGATTTCGCCGTCCTGCTCGGCCACATGGTAAACGTGGCCGATGGCGATATAGCGGCGGATCGCGCCCTCGTCGTTCTCGCGCAAGAACGTTGCCGCTCCTTCGGGCGTCGACTCGTTGACGATGAACTGCCGCGCCAGCACCTTCAGCAGGCAAGCCACTGCGGGAACATCGTTTTCCTGGATCGGCCTGATCAGCATGTTTATCAATATGTCACGTTGGCAATACCATGAAAATACCATGCATCGCCAGGCAATGCCGAAAAGAACGTTGACGTTGGGCACTAGGCCTCCGTACACTGATTTCACCATGTCCAAAGATAGTTTGTCCATCCCGCTGCCGGCTCTGCCCCTGCGCCAAAAAGTGCCGTTGTCGCAACCGCTGCGCCACGCGCTTTTTCGGCGCTTATGGACCGCCAACCTGGTCTCCAACCTCGGCACCTGGATCCAGACCTTCGCTTCGGCCTGGCTGATCGCGTCGCTGGCGCAATCGGCATCGACCAGCGCTTTCGTCCAGACCGCCACCTACGTGCCGATCTTCCTGTTCGCCCTGTTCGCCGGCGTGGTTGCGGATGCCGTCGACCGGCCGAAGTTTTTGTTTTATTGCAACTTATTCATGGCGGTGTGCGCCTGCGTGCTTGCCGGCCTGGTCATTACCGGCCACGCGTCGACGCTGTCCGTGCTGGCGCTGACGTTTTGCCTGGGCACCGGTTCGGCCTTCATCTGGCCGGCCTGGCAGGCGACCTCGTCAGGCCTGGTCGAAGCCGACGAGGTCGAGGCCGCGGCAACCCTCAACAACCTGTCCTACAACGTCGCCGCGATCGTCGGGCCGGCGCTCGGTGGCGTGTTGTTCAACTGGATCGGCCCGGGCGCGCTGTTTCTCGCCAACGCCATTTCTTTCGTCGGCCTGCTGGCCGTGTACTGGGCCTGGTGGCAGGAACGCCTGCCTGGCACCGTGACCAGCACGCCGTTCCTCGACAGCCTCAGAGCCGGACTGTCGAGCGCCCTCGGTTGCAGCCGCTACCGCCATATCCTGCTCAACGTCTGCACCGTGTTTTTCGCCACCATCTCGTTTGCCGGCCTGCTGCCGGTGTTCGTGCGCGACGTCCTGCGGATGAATTCGAGCGTGTTCGGCACACTGATGGGCAGCCTGGGCGCCGGTGCGGTGGTCGCCGCCTTCATCCTGCCGGGCCTGCGCACCCGGATCGACAAAACGCGCCTGCTGGCGTGCGCGCTGCTGGTCTACGGCGCAATGCTGATCACGCTGTCGTTTGCCCGTTCGCTGGTGGTGCTGGTGCCGGTGATCGTGTGCGGCGGCATGGCCTGGTCGGCCACCGTGTCGACCCTCAACGCCGCGGCGCAATTGTCGTTCCCGGTCAACATCCGCGCGCGCACCTTGTCGATCTACCTGTTCGTGATGGCGTTCGGTTATACCGTCGGCAGCCTGGTCTGGGGCCGGGTGGCCGATCATTTCGGCGTGCAGGCAGCGTTCGCCACGGCCGGTGCCTGCGTTATCGTCAACGCCATCGCGCTGGCCACCCGCAAACAGGGAAAACCGCTCTAATCGTCGTTTAAAAAACGCGGCTGCGGTAGTAAGCTATCGGTATTGTTATTCTGACTGCCTGCTTGCCCGATGTCGCCATTCCAGATACTCGCCGCCCACGACACGCTGCACTTCGGCCCCCACCTCGACATCGCAGCCGCCACCGGCGCGGGCGCGGACCCGGGCTCGCCGCTCGAAAACCAGGACAATTTCCTGCTGATCGACGCGCACGGCCGCGCCGCCTTGCTGGACGGACAGAAGCTGCGGCAGGTCGAGGTCGCCGGCTGGACGGCGGGCCACGTCCGCCTGGCGGTGCTCGACGGCATGGGCGGCCACGGTCAGGGCCGGCAAGCGGCGGAAGCGGTCGCCGCCGGCCTGCTCGCCATCCCGCCATGCACGGCGCTGCCGGAACTGGCAGCGTACCTCGACGCGCTGCACGCACGCCTGCAACGTCAGTTCGCCGATGCCAATGGCGACTACGGCGCCGGCGAGCGTGCCAGGCGCCCCGGCACCACCCTGACCTTGATGGAACTGCCGCCCGGGCAGCCGCCGTTGCTGTACCACGTCGGCGATTCCAGGCTGTATGAAATCACCGTGGATCGGGTGTTCCCGCTGACGGTGGACCACGTGCCGGCCACCGCGTTTGCCATGGCCGGGGTGCTGGGCGAACACGAATGGTGGCAGCAAGTGCACGGCGAGCACCGTTCGCAGATCGCCCAGGCTTTCATTCTCGGCAACGCGTTCGCCAACCCCGCCATGCTGAGCGATCCTTTGTTCGATCTGTCGGCGTCGACGCTGCCGCCGTTCCTGCGCCACCTGCCGGATCGCCGCACGCTCGTGTTGCGTCCGGACGCGGTGTACGTGCTGGCGACCGACGGCTTCTGGGCCTGCTTTGAGCCGCACCTGTGGGTCGGCCGCTGGCCGGCCCTGCTGTCGCGCGGACGCAACGCGCGCGCGATGCTTGTTTTATTGTTTGAAGAAATAAACAGCCGCCCGCCGCCGGGCCTGCATATCGATAACATCACCGCCATCGTGCTGCGCCCGGTCCTCGAATCGGCACCGGAAACGGACCCTGGCGACGACACTTACGCTTGAAACAGGGCGCAAACGATCAACAATTTAAGTGCCATACAGAAACAAATGTTACACTCTATAGCTGTTGCTTTGCCGAAATCCCGGTAAACAGAGGTAAGCTTTTATGTCGCTGTCCGACCAACGTTATCATGAAAAAATGTCGTAGTCCCGATCATCCGCATTGCACCTTGTGGGTGATGCCAGGGGATGCCTGCTGCGCCAGTGGCCATGCTGTTAGCGGCCCTGCCGCAACGCGCCCCGCGCCGCCGCCGCCGCCGCCGACAAGTTTCGACTTGATCAGCGCGCAGCGCAATGCCGGTCCCGCTCGGAACGCACCAGCGCGCCCGACCGGCGCTGACGTTTTCGCCATTGCGCAGCGTCCCCACCTGCACGTCAGCGGTTTCGACCCGCGCGCGGCCGGCGGGCGCCAGACCATCAAGATCGAGCTGCGCGGCATGCCCGCCGGCGCCGCGCCGCTGGTCACGATGCAGTTGCACTCGGCGCTGATTGCGCAGGCAGGCAGCCGTCATGCGTTTGCACGCACCTTGCGCGGCGACTGGCGCGCGCAATACATCGAATTTTCCTCGCGCGGCAAGGAACACGGGCAATACCAGATCGAGGTCGAGCTTAATTGCAAGCTGAATTGCGAGCTGAACTGCGAGCTGAACTGCCAGGCGGAGGGCCACGCCGCCACCCGCTGGGTCTGCACGATGGTCATCCTGGTGCCGCGCGCGGACGCCACGCTGACCGAAATACACCAAACTTTCCTGTCGACCCACAAGAACGTGCGGGTAATCGCCGACGATGCCTCGATCGCCAGGGTCAACGCGCATACGGGCGGCGGCCGCCTCGATATCGACGTCACCGCGCGCAACGCCTCGATTGCCCACCTGAACCTCGACGCGGGGGCCGGCAAAGTCGACCTGGGCTTTTCTACCATCGCGTGGGACGAGGACCTGATCGAGATCGACGTGCCGGCGCCGCCGGCGATGCATCCATTTCCAGCCAGCTGCGCCTGCCTGGTCAACGCCGCGCCGGAAGCGGGGGCGCAGCGCCAGGTCCGCCTGTTCGCGCTTGGGGAATGCGTGCTGGGCCGCTGGGAACAATACGATCCGCAAAGCGACGTGCTGCTGGCCCACTATGGCGACGATGGCCAGGACTGCAGCGGCCTGACACGCCGGCTGTCGGGCCGCCATGCCGTCATCCGGCGCGGCAGCCGCGGGTTCGAAATCGAGGACGTGTCGCGCTACGGCGTGCTGCTCGACGGTGTCTGGCCGGGCAAGAACACGCCGGTGCCGCTGCGCCTGGGCATGCGGATCGAATTAACCGCCAGCATCAAGGGCATCGTCGTGCTGGCTGTCACGGCGCTGCTGCCGCACGGCGTCGTCATGCACCGTATCGGCCCGGGCGAATTTGCCGAGTGTTTTTATTTCCTCGAACCGGGGCGCCATCCCGGGTTTCCTTTGCCGCCTTACCCGAGTGAGCCGCGCGCCACTGCCATGCCGCTGCTGTTCCACCAGAACGGCGGCTTCTGGCACCTCGACCCGGTGAGCGGTGTCGAGACCCCATTGGGCCCGGCCGTGCCGCTCGAGCGCCTCAGCCAGTTCCCGCGCCATACCCGCTTCGCCAGCGCCCCGTACCCGGAATGCTGGATCATCCGCAGCCCGTCCAGCCAGTTGCACAATGCGCTCACGCACGACATGCACACTGCCTAGAACCAGGCGCAATCATCCGCACCGACCGTTGCCGAATACCTCGCCTCGCTGCCGGACGGGCGCCGCCACATGATCGAAACGGTGCGCCAGATCATTTTTGGCAACCTCGACAGCGGCTATGTCGAAAACATGCACGCACACAATGGTTGCGCCACGCCTGGGCCGCAGCGGGCAAAAAGAAGCGCCACATCGGCAAGGCGTGCGTGCGTGCATGCGTGAGTCCGCTTACACGTGGCTCAGGTGCGTCCTCAGGTGCGTGGAATGAGTACCAAAAATACCATTGCGCAACCGGCCAGCAGCACCGCCTGCAGTGCAAAGACCAGCACCGGAATACGGATATTGTCAGGGATTTTCACAGCATTTCCTTTCCACGGTTGAACCCTCGTTAGTGCCCTTCCGCGACCTCAAAGTTCCCCGTGGATTCAGGCGTGCCCAATGCGCATGCCGGGGCCAGCACGGTGGTGATTTCGGTCGTAACAAACGTCATCAGCTTGTGCACCGGGCACTTCGCCGCTACGCTCAAGAACTCCTGGCGCTGCGCCTCGGACAACGCGCCGCCCAAGAAAAGCGTGGTTGCCAGCCGGTACACGCCCTGGCGCTCGGCACTGGCGTCGCGTTCGACCGTAATGCGCACGTCCGCCAGCGGGATCGCCTTGCGCCTGGCGTACCAGACCAATGTCAGTGCCTGGCACGAGATGAGCGCGGCGTCGTACAGGTCGTGCGGCGACGGTCCCGCATCGAGGCCGCCTTCCTCGACGCTGCCGTCGATGGCGAACTGGTGGTCGCGCACCTGAACGATGTGACGCATCGGCTGGGCCAGGTCGCGGGTGACGGTGATCGACATACAATTCCTTTAGGTGAGGCAGCTTGGCTGACAATCTACACCAAATGTCAGGCCAGGTTGCGGGCGACCCGGAATCCGATGATGGCGTTGCTGAGGGCGGCAGCCGAACCGTTGCGCACCGCCGAGCGCAGGTAACGCGGGTTGTACTGCCAGGCGCCGCCGCGCAAGATGCGGCGCGGCGGGTCGCGGCCTGCCGCGTCCCCTCCTCCGTCTTCCCATGCCTGGCCGGTGTTCGGCGCGCCGTCGTAATTATCGTGCACCACGTCCTGGGTCCACTCCCACACGTTGCCGTGCATGTCGTACAGCCCCCATGGGTTAGGGGCGAATTCGCCGACGCGGCTGGTGCCCGCACGAAAGGCGCCAGGCGGGCTGCCGTTGTAACTGTGGTTGGCGTCGTAGTTGGCCAGTTGCGCGCTGATGGTGTCGCCGAAGCTGAACGCGGTGCGGGTGCCGGCCCGGCAGGCGTACTCCCATTCCACTTCGCTCGGCAAGCGGTAAACCTGGCCCGTCATGCTGTTAAGCCAAGCTAGATACTGCTGGGCGTCGTTCCAGCTCACGCCCACCACCGGATGGTCCATGCCCTGCGCAAAGCCAGGCGCGGCCGGGTCGAAGCCGCCCTGCGGCTGCCAGCCGGTGGCGTCGGCGAACTGGCGCCACTGGCCCACCGTCACCGGATAACGGCCCAGCGCGAACGATTGCTCGATACCGACCCAGTGCTGCGGCGTCTCGCGCTCGAGCCAGGCCTTTTGCGACCCGGCCTCTTGCGATTTCCGACGTTCGTGCTCGGGCGAGCCCATCTGGAAGCGGCCGGTCGGGATCAGCACCAGTTCCGGGCCGGTGCAGCCATCCCCGACACCGTCGACACCGTCGATGAAAGCGTCACGCAGCACGCCCCGGTTGTCCGCCACCGGGCTGCCGGGCGACGGCATCAGCACCGCCAGTTCGGCCCGCGCGCGCGCGGCCAGTTCGACGCGCGCGCGCTGCTGCTCGGCGCGGTAGGCCGCCGCCGCCCTGGCCTGCAGGGCGGC
>NZ_PDOB01000058.1 GCF_002760665.1 Massilia psychrophila
GCCGGTGGCGCTGGCGCAGCAGCCACGACCGCTGGCGCGGCGGGCGGCGCCGGCGCAGCTGGCGCAGCGGGCGGCACCTCCGGCGATGCATCGAACACCGCTGGCAACGGCGCGGCGGGCGGCGCTTCGTCGAACGGCAACGCCACCAATGGCGATCCGGTCGTCGGTGACGCTACCGGCGGCGCCGGCGGCGCGGGCGGCAGCGGTGGCACCAACACCGCCGGCAACGGTGCTGCTTCCGGCGCCAATACCGGCGGTGCCGGCACTGGCGGTGCCGGTGCCGCCGGGGCTGGCGGCAACGCTGGTACAACCACCGTCGATGCCGGCACGTTCAATATGTCAAACAGCATGAGCAACGTGGCGGCTGCGGCAGTCGGCATCACCATGCTTAGCCAGAACAGCGGCTTGTCGTCACTGGTCCAGCAAAGCGTGAACGTCCAGGCCAACCTGAACGTCGGCGGCCGCTAATTCGCCTGCCGCCGCACCGGCCTGGCTGGCGGCGCGGCGGTTTCCGGATCTACTCCAAATTACCGAAGGAACCAACTACCATGTATTCCTTACTCAGCAGCTCTACCTTCCTGCTTGCCGCCGTGCTGGCGCTGCCTGCCGGCGCGGGCGACACCGAACCGTCGCCGGCCAACGCCGCGCCGCCGCCGGCGCAGCCGCATGCCGGCGTCACGGCCAGCGCCGCACTCGGGGTCTTTTCTGTTGCCGTCGCTGACGACAATCTGCTCGCGCGCGCGCGCGGCGGCAGCGATCAGACCGTCATCGACACCCGTCTGACCGGCGCCGTTGCCAACAACACCGCCATTAACGTCAGCACCGGCGCAAACGTGATCCAGGGCGGCTCGTTCGCCAACATGTCCGGCATCCCGATTGTGGTGCAGAACTCTGGTGCAAACGTGTTGATCCAGAACGCCACCGTCATCAACTTGCAATTGAAATAGCGATGAACATCCCACGCATTGCCGCGGCGGCACTGTTGCTGAGCGCCCTGCAACCAGCGGTCGCAATCGAAGTGCCGGCCATCGGCGGCAGCCGTTTCACGATCCCGGTTGCCAGCATGAAGCAGATGCGTTTCCAGACAACCTTGCGTCAGCAGTTCGACTTCAGTTGTGGCTCGGCTGCCGTGGCCACGCTGCTGACCCATCAATACGGCTTTCCGGTCAGCGAAGAATTTGTGTTCGAGCAGATGTACGCCAATGGCGACCAGCCCAAGATTCGCAAGGAAGGCTTCTCGCTGCTCGACATCAAGCGCTTCCTGGCGAGCCAGGGTTTCATCGCCGACGGCTTTAAACTGCCGCTGCAAAAACTGGTCGACGCCAAGCTGCCGGCGATCGTGCTGGTGGCCGAAAAAGGGTATCACCATTTCGTCGTCATCAAAGGCGCTGCGGATGGCCGCGTCCTGATCGGCGATCCGGCCAGCGGAACCCGCTCGTTGACCTTCGCCAACTTCGAAAATATTTGGAGCAACAAACTGCTGTTCGTCATACACGGCGCTGCACAAGCCGCTGACTTCAACCGCGTGGCCGACTGGCGCTCTGCGCCGCATGCGCCGCTCGAGAACGGCATCAATCGCGATGGCATCAGTGCGCTGACCATGTCCAAATTCGGACCGGGCGACTATTAACAGGAGCAATTCATGCGGAGCAACAACGAATTAGTACACGTGAGTTTGTGGCTGGCCCTGGCAGGGCTGGGGGCGCCAGCGGCGGCCACGGTGACGACCGTGTCGGCCGCCGGCTGGGTGCCGGTCGAAGAAGCTGAGCTCGACGGCATGCGCGGCGGCTTCGACACCTTGGCCGGGCTGCGGGTATCGCTCGGCATTGAACGCCTGGTATCGATCAACGGCAACATCGTGGCGCACACCACCATTAACATTGCCGACCTGAACCACCTCACCGATCAGCAGGCGCGGCAAACACGCGATGCCCTGTCGTCCGTCAAATTGATACAGAGCGGCAGTGACAACATCTATCAAGCGGGCGAATTACCGCGCGCGATCGGCGGCATCGTCATCCAGAACACGTTGAACGACCAGCAGATCCGTAGTCAGACGGTGATCAATTCGACCGTCAACAGCGCCAGCTTGTTGACGACAATTAATTTTCAAGGCAGCTTGAGCGATGCGCTGGCACGCGCCGTCAGCGCCCGCTGACGCATGCCGACGCAGCCATCGACCGGAGGAAGCATGCAGCATTTAATCGTTTCAAGGTTGCGCAGCGCGGGCCTGTCGGCCCTTCTGCTCAGTCCCGTATCGTACGCCCGTCAGCAGGAACCGGTTGTGCCGGACTTGCCGACGCAACTGAAGATCCTGAAGCAGGAATTAGCCGCCCAGCGCGCCGCCCTCGACGTGTTGACACACGAAGTCGAAGCGCAGCGTCTGCGCCAGCGCCAGCGCCAGCGCGCATCGTCCGGCACCAGCCTCGTCGCGCCCGGCAACGCGGCGCAACTCGACACACAACTCGAAGCGCAACGCGGAACCGGCAACGGCGACGGCCAGGCCGAGCCATTGGCGTCGCCGCAAGCAACAGAGCCACTGGCACGGCGCCAGACAGCCGCCGCCGGTGCGGTGGGCCGGCCGCCGAAACGCGATACCCGCCCGCCGGCCGTCGCACCGCTGTTCGAACAACCGGGCGTGCTGACGCCGCGCGGCAAGCTGGTCCTCGAGCCTTCGCTCCAATTCGGCTACTCTTCGAGCAACCGCGTCGCGCTGGTTGGCTACACCGTTATTCCGGCCCTGCTCATCGGCCTGGTTGACGTGCGCGAGACCAAACGCAATACCTTCACCGCCGCCCTTACCGCCCGCACCGGCGTGACCAACCGGCTCGAGGCCGAACTGAAGCTGCCGTATGTATACCGCTCCGATTCCGCCGTGAGCCGCGAACTGTTTACCGGCACCGCAATCGATCGCGTGTTCAACACCAGCGGGCGCGCCGTCGGCGACGCCGAATACGCGCTGCGTTACCAGCTCAACGATGGAGGCGCCGACTCGCCATACTTCATCGGCGGCTTCCGTTTCAAGTCGCGCACCGGGCGCGATCCGTTCGACGTGGTAACCGACTGCACCAAGCGCTGCGTCGGCGAAAACGTCAGCGGCACCGGCTTGCCGCTCGAACTGCCGACCGGCTCCGGTTTCTTTTCGGTGCAGCCGAGCCTGACCTGGCTGTTTCCGTCCGATCCGGCCGTGTTCTTCGGCAGCGTCAGCTACCTGCACAGCTTCAAGCGAAGCGGCATCAGCCGCCTGGTGCTGGGCGGCGAACGGGAATTCATCGGCGAGATCAAGCCGGGCGGCGTGTTCGGCTTTAACTTCGGCGTCGGCCTCGCGCTCAACGACAAGGCCTCGTTCAGCCTCGGCTACGATCACAATTCGATCGCCCGCACGCGCCAGAACGGCGTGCCGGTGGCGGGATCGGTGCGTACCCAACTCGGCACCTTGCTGCTCGGCTATTCGTATCGCCTCAACGAACAACGCACGCTCAACGTGTCGGTCGGCGCCGGCCTGACGCGCGACACGCCGGACGTCTCGCTGACAGTACGCATCCCCACCAATTTTTAGGAGCCCGGGGCGCCGGTGCATTCTCCTGGCGCGCCAGATTTCGATTACAGTGGAGACCGTCGATATTCACCGCGAGATCTTCATGAAAAGCGTTCCCCTGGTCGCCACTACGCGCGGCTATCCGTCCACCGGATACATCACCGAAAATCTTCATCTCGGCTCGGTCGCCGTGGTCGACACCGCCGGCAAGTTGCTTTGGTCGGCGGGCGATCCGGATTTCATGACCTTCACCAGGTCGGCGCTCAAGCCGTTCCAGGCACTGCCTTTCCTGCTGGCCGACGGCCCTGCCCGCTTCGGCCTGACGTCGGCTGAACTGGCGCTACTGTGCGCCAGCCATTCCGGCGAGCCGAGCCACATTGCCAAGGTCGAATCGATCCTGGCCAAGGCCGGCTGCGACGAAACCGAACTCGAATGCGGCTGCCACGCCCCCTTGTACTACGACAGCGTCAACTTGCCAGTGCCGCCTGGCCGGCACTGGCGCACGGTCCACCATAATTGCTCCGGCAAGCACAGCGGGTTTCTCGCGTGGTGCCGCCTGCACGGCCAGCCGAGCGCCGGCTACGTCGACCCGTTTCACCCGCTGCAGCAGGCGATCCGCGCGACCCTGGCCGATACGGTGGGACTCGATGCGGCCGCCATGCCAACCGGACTGGACGGCTGCTCTGCGCCTAACTACGCGCTGCCGCTGGCACGCCTGGCCCACCTGTACGCGCGCCTGGCGCAGGGCGCCAATGACGCGCGCCTGGGCGCCCCGCTGGGCGACCTGTTCGACGCCATGACCGATCACCCCGACCTGGTCTCGGGCGAGGCGCGCTGCGACCTGGCCTACATGGCGGCCGGCGGCGGCGACTGGGTCAGCAAGGTGGGCGCGGACGCGGTGCAGACGATCGGCATCCGCTCGGCCGGCATCGGCATCGCGATCAAGATCCTTGATGGCGCCACCCGCAGCCTGCAAGCGGCGACCTTCAGCGTGCTCGACCAACTGGGCCTGCTCGACGGGCGCCGCCGCAGCTTGCTCGACGCTTACCGCGAACCCGAACTGAAGAATGCGCGCGGCATGGTCGTCGGCCACATCCGCCCCTTGTTCACGCTGCGCCGCGAGGCTTGACCGCGCGGCCTGAACTCAGCGCATTACTCAGCGCATCAACCCGGTCAGCATCGACGCCAGCGGCGCGAGTACTTCGTCGTCTTCCCAATACCCCGAATGCGACAGCGGGTTCCAACTCTTGACGACGAGGTTGACCACGCCTTGGCCGACGTTGACCACGCGGTCTTCGACCAGCAGCCGGTAGCCTTCCGACAGCGGCTGTAGCGGCCAGCCGAGCACGTCGTCCGGATCGTACAGATTGAGCCATTTGAAACGTGGCCGGGGGCGGCTGATCGGGATGATCGTCATCGCCTTGTGCGCGGCGACGAAAATCGGGATGTTGCAACCGGTAGTAATCCAGCCGAGCGCGCTACCGCAGGCAAGAAACGATTTTTCCGACTCCGTCAGCGCGCGCCCTTGCAAGGTCCGCGACCAGTGGTCGATGTCGCGCCACACGCCGGCCGCGACCGGCAGGCCGCTGCGCGCTTTCTGCGCATCGTAGATATAGCTCGACAAAACGTGGCAGCCGAGCGAATGCGACAGCAGCACCAAAGGCGTATCGGCGCCGTTCGCGGCGTAGGCGTCGAGCAGGGTCTTGGCAATTTCAATTTGCGCCAGTTCATACGCCGAGCCACTATCTTCCTTGCGGTTTTCGAGGCCGGCGGCGTCGCCGAAACCGAACAGCAAAAACTTGCGCAGCTCTTCGTAGCGCACGGTGCTGCCGTGCTGGACCCGGCGCCACACTTCCTGCTCGTTTTTTTTCAGGATGTCCTGGTAATAAACAGCGCGCACGTCGACGCCGGCATTAAAGCGCGTGCCGATCCTCGCGCGCAACCGGCGGCCGAGGTCGGACGCGTAATCGGGCGGCGTCTCGCCCATGCCATGCACCGTGATCAGTATGACGTCGGCCATGCGGCCCTCCCCTGATGGTCGGATGTGAGCGGAAAAATCGACGCGGCTGGCGGATTTTTCCTACGCCATATTACACAAATTACCTGCCAGCTTCGTGACGTGGCGGGAGCTGCCGTTGTAAGCGAGCCACGGCTTATGTTGCATCAAGCCCTACCGTGTTTTACGCCGGCGCGCACGGCTGCATACGGCTTGGCAGGTCTCGCCAATCGCAGGTAGACTCGTGTCTATGAACAATTCGAAAAAAGTCGCAGGAGTTGCCGGTCTCGCCAGCGTGCTGTGGCTGGGCCTGGCCGCGGCAATTGCCGCCAGCCAGCGCCACCTGGTCTTCAATCCGAACGTCAGGCGCGAAGTCCACCGTCCGCGCAGCAGCGGCCATCGCACCCGCCCCATCGTGTTGCGTGCCAAGGATGGCACCAAGCTGTCCGGCTGGCTGATGACGCCGTCGGTGGTCGGCCCGCATCCGGGCGTGGTGTATTTCGGCGGTCGCTCCGAAGAAGTGTCGTGGGTGGCGCGCGACGCCGGCAAGCTGTTTCCCGGCATGGCAGTATTGGCCGTCAACTACCGCGGCTACGGCGACTCGCATGGCGACCCGGCCGAGCAGCACATGGTCGCCGATGGCCGCATGCTGTTCGACTGGCTGTGCGAGCGTGGCCACGTCGATCCAAAGCGGGTGGCCGTCGTCGGACGCAGCTTGGGTTCCGGCGTCGCGGTGCAGGTGGCGATGGAACGCGCCGTCCATTCGGTGGTGCTGATCACGCCGTACGACTCGATCCTGGCAATCGCCAAGCGGCGCTTTCGCACCATGCCGATTCAGTATGTGCTGCAGCACCGATTCGAATCGGTCAAGTACGCCCCCTCGCTGACGGCGCCGACCTATGTGCTGCGCGCCGCTTTCGACGACATCGTGCCGCATTCGCATACCGACCTGCTGGTCGCCAAACTGGGCCGGCTGCACGCCGATGAAATCGTGCCCGAATCGGATCACCTGAACATTCCCTACCTCGCCACGACGCAGGCGCGCATCGCCGAATTCCTCAGCGCCCAGTTCGGGTTGCCACAGCCGTAAGCGAGCCATATTGCGCGCGCGCCAGCGTCAGTGCCCTCTCGAGCTGCGGATCCCGCTCGCTCAAAAAATCCCCGATCTCCGGGATCACTCCACGGCCATTCGGATGAACGCGGTTCACCGCCAGGGTGTAGGTCATGAGCGGGATGGTCACGAACAAGCCGCTATAGGGCAGCACGAGCGCAGCACTGCCACCGGAACTATTCCCGTGATAGGCCCCTGAAGGTGGGCAGCGCCGTCTGCTGGATGTCCAGGTTCGGATGCCTCCTGGGCGCGTACGAGCCATCAACACGCAATTGCAGCACCTCTGCCGCAATACCAGCCATGCCAGCGACGTACTGCGCAAAGCTCAAGGCCGGCTACGCGCCACGTCCACTATTGCTTGTTACTTGAAACCGCCTAGCCTTAACTTTGATGAAAATCATGAATGCAAGGAAACTGACAGCCGAACATAGCACTTCGGCTTTTATTTCCGCAGACGAAGCTGCGGTTTTGTCACATCGCGGCAGGCGACTATCTATCGCGACGCAATTTTTCGCACGGATTATCAAACTCATTCATTTTAAACGCACCAGGAGATCGGCATGGGAGCGAAAGCTACGCAAAGATTTGGCTCTTTTTTTGTAAATATTCACGCAGTCCTTGAACGCATATGGCGCGAGTTTTTCATTAACTCGATTGCGGCCAGTTCCTTACTTTTGAATCCGGCCAGGGCGGCATTGATGCGCATGTACGGGATACAGGCGCACACGACCTCGATACGTCCGGGCTCCTATTTTGGGAGCCGCGATATCACTATCGGGCAAGGGACACGGGTAAACTATCGATGTTTTTTCGATGGCGCTGCCCCGATCCGGATCGGCAAGAACTGCGGCATCGGCATGGAAGTCATGTTTTGCACGTCGACACACAAAATCGGCCCTGCGTTCGAACGAGCAGGGTCGGACAGTCCCGGGCCCATTACGGTCGGAGACGGGTGCTGGATAGGTGCGCGCTCGGTGATCATGCCGGGCGTTACAATTGGCAACGGCTGCGTCATTGCGACGGGAGCCATTGTCAACCGGGACTGCGCGCCAAACGGCCTGTACGCCGGGGTCCCCGCAAAGCGCATCAAGGAATTGCAGCACGATCAATGATGGATGTGCAGAACTCGGCCTTGCGCGATCAGTGCCTTCCGCGACTGCCAGTTGGCGTGCGAGTTGGTGCAACCGTGGCGGCCCAGGAACTGTTTGTCACGCTCAAATCGTTCCACGAAAATATCAATACGCTGCGCGCCTGCCGGTGGCAACGCCGAACGATATTGAACGGCTTATTCTCGTCAGCGAACTCGACGCCGCTTGGTTGCCGGCGATTCGACTGGCGGCCTGCGGTGCCTGGTGTTCTTCGGCGCGTGTGGCGCGACGTTTACCTGCTTGCACCGGCTCCAAGCACGAGCACCGCGTTCGTCCCCCCAAACGCAAACGAGCTCGACAGCATTGTGCGCGCCGGGACGCCGTCGCGAGCGCAATTCGCCACATAATCGAGATCGCATTCCGGGTCCGGCGTTTGCAGATGCATGGTCGGCAAAGCGACGGCATGTTGCATCGCTAATAAGGACAACACGCATTCGAGCGCACCTGCCGCGCCAAGCAAATGTCCGTGCAGCGCTTTTGTGGCGCTGATCGGTATGCGATACGCGCGTTCGCCGAATACAGCCTTGATCGCGGCGGTTTCGGTCGCGTCGTTGGCCAGGGTGCCGGTACCATGCGCGTTGATGGCGTCGATTGCAGATGGATTGAGCGTGGCCGACGCCAATGCCGCGCGGATTGCCGCCGCCTGGCCTGCGACACTGGGCCGCGTGATGTGGCCGGCGTCGGTCGACAGCCCATAGCCGAGAATCTCGCCATGGATAAATGCGCCGCGCGCAACAGCGCGCTCCCATGGCTCCAGCACGAGCATCGCCGCGCCTTCGCCGAGCACCATGCCGCGGCGGTTCTTTGAAAACGGTTTGCACGACGCCCACGGCGCGCACGCATCGGCGACGGCCAATGTGTGCAGCGCTTCCCATGCCTTCAGCGAGCCAAACGAGAGCGGCGCTTCGGCGCCGCCGGCAATGGCGATGTCAAGGCCGCCGCTGGCAATGCGCAGCCATGCTTCGCCGATGGCTACCGTTGACGACGAGCAGGCAGTTGAATAAGTCAGGTTCGGACCGTCTATCCCGTGTTCGATGCTGATCCACGCCGCAGGCGCGTTGTACATTCCCATCAGCACGGAAAATGGCTTGAGACGATCCGAGTCATCGCCGTAAAGCGTCTTGTAACCGTCGTCAACGGTGTGCGAGCCACCCATCGCGGTGCCGACGAAAACGCCGGCCCGGCCGCTATCGACGTCACGTAAATTAATGGCTGCCTCGTCGAGCGCCTGACTTGCGGCCACCAGCGCGAACTGGCTGACCCGGTCCAGCATGCGAAGCTTGGGCGGGTCGAAATGATCTTCGGCGTTAAAACGCAGCGCCGCCGCAAGCGGTGACAGCAATCGATGCGCAAACGGAGCGTCGAGCAGGCCGATACCCGAGCGGCCGCGATACGCACTCCGGTATGCTTCGGCCGCACTGGCGCCGAGCGGCGAGACCACGCCGACGCCGGTGACGGCAACCCGTTTCATGCAGCCGGCGACAAGGGCGCTTTGATCAGCCCACCGGGTACCGGAACACCATGTTGCGCTGCGACGAGTCCGTCGATATAGTGAACTACGTCGCCGACGGTCGCCAGTCTCGCCGCTTCCGGCGGCAATGTAATCTTGAATTCATCTTCGACATTGAACATCAGTTCGGCAACGCCCAGTGAATCGATGCCCAGCTCGTCGAGCGCCGAATCGGGCGTTAACGCGTCAGCGTTGAGCTGATAGTCCTTGACCAGCATGGAAACAATGCGCTCGAAAGTTGTTGTCATGTCCTGTCTCCAATTGTTGTCAGCCCATTTCCGTTGTGATTCAAAAAACGCGCGATCATGGCGGCATCGACAGCACAGCTGGTCTTGCCTCCCCAACGCGCCCCCATGGTCAGGAGGTCTGGCCAGGCTGCCGTTATATCCATGATGAGAGCGGCGCTGGCAGGGCGCATCGCCATCGTGGCAAAGCCCGCAGCCAATCGCAAGCGCGGCGCGAACTGGCGGCGCCATTGCATCTCATAATTGCGGCCAATTTCACGTTGCCATTCGGCTTCAAGCAGTTTGTCGCGATGTCCGGCGCCGAGCAAGTTCGCGCACAGCAGCCAGGCCGATTGCAGCGCCATGCTCATGCCCTCCCCGATAATCGGATGTGCCTCGCCAGCCGCATTGCCTATGCGAAAAAAACCATCCGCAGCATGTAAATGAATGCCGGGATCGAGCGGTCCGGCTGCAAGCCAGGGGCCACCACGGCGGGCTGACTGCAGTGTCAGCCGCACAGCGTCGCATTCGCGTTTCAACATCGCCTCGATGGTGTCGCCGGCGCTTGACCGGCATGACAAGCGTCGACAGGCAACCAGCCGATCGCGGCGAATACAACAGGCCACGGTGGTAACGCCGCCGCCGGTGACAACCATCCCGCCATAACCGCCGTCAAACAACAGCACCGGCAGCAAGCCTTGTTCGAGCGCAGCGCCGTGAAAATTTGCCTTGAAGGCGAGCAGGTCGGACGCTTTTCGGCGTCGCCGCTGTCGCATACGCGCCGAAGGCAGGCTCGCCCACGAACCATGCGCATCGATGGCAACGGGGGCGTGCAATGTCTGCGTCGATCCCGTATCGACCGAGGCAATTGTGCAACGCCAGTGCGCAGGTTCGCCTTCGATCGCTTGCACTGACCAGGGTTGATACACGCGCACGCCGGTCGAACGGGCTTGCTCGAGCAGCAGCGTGTCGAGCGTCTCCCGGCCCAGCGCACGGCCCCAACGGTATCGTGCATGTCTGGCTGGTGGCAAATCGGCCACGACCTTGCGCTTGCCGCATATCAGGGCGACTTGGTGCAAATCGGCGCCGGCGCCGGCGTCGAATCCCGGCGCGATCCCAAGGGCTTCAATCAAGGGCAGATTGCTTGCCGCGATGCATTCGCCGCAGACTTTGCGACGTGGGAACGCCTGCTTTTCGATCAGTGCGATCGACCAACCGGCCCGTGCCAACAGAATTGCGGCCGACGAGCCAGCCGGACCCGCCCCCATGACGATAGCGTCATATTTTGTCAACATCAGCCGACCTCCGATCGTGTCGCGTAAAGGCACTGGCTGAACAAGCCCGCCGAATAATCGCGTAGCCGCCATCGCACGCCATGCTTCGGCCATAGCGCTGCGAGCTCGTGCCCGCAAAAGCCCGCGTGTACGCTCAGCACTGCGTCGTTGCGCGTCACGGCGTTGGCACCGATCGCGCCGACCATGCGGCTTCCCAGAAGCGCGAGCCAAGCACGCCTGGGCTCGCACGCAAGGAACCGGTCGGTTCGCGCCGCGATTGCGTTAATCAGCGTAGCAAGTTCGGCGCCTTCAAAATGATGCAAAAAAAGGTTTGCGATAATCAGATCCCAACGCTTGGATGGTCCGCTTGCCACCCATTCGAAGACGTCGACGACGTCCACGGCGACGGTCCAGCCGAGTTCGGTAAAACTGTCGATGGTCGCGCGCTCGACCGCTGCCTGCCGATCGAGAAGCGTCAATTCGACCGGCGGCCATGTCGACGCGAGGACACGGGCCACGCCCAGCGTTAGAGTGCCGTCGCCGGCGCCTAGTTCCAAGACCCTTAACGGCACTGCTTGTAGCGACGGCATTGTGCCGCGTAAGGCGCGTAACAAAATAGAACGGGTACCCATCGCCGAATGCACGCGCCGCAGATCGCGGCGTGAACGAAGCGCGTTCGGGTCGTCTGCGGAAAGACCGTCGAGTGCCTCGGCAACGACGATCCTGGGCATCGTCATGCGACAATCCATCGCACCGCAAAGTGTGCGTGGATGAATGGCCCGGCTTGCATCATGGGCCTGCCCGCAGCAAGGCGCCATGGCAGCTAAAGCCGGCGCCGAAAGACGACAGCCACCACCAGCCGGCAGGCGCCTGGCCCCTCAACGCCGCGTCGAGCACGAAGTAGACGAACGCGCTCGACAAATTCCCGTACTCGCGCAAAATCGCTTTGCTGTAGCGTAGATCATGTACCGAAATCGGCAACTCGCGCTCGAGCGCCAACAACACATCGCGCCCGCCCGCATGCATGATCCATGTGCTGACATCAGTGGTGTGCAAGTCTGCGCGTCGAAGCACCGTTTCGAGCACCCGGTGCGCATCAGTTGCCGCCAGCGCCGGCACGGCACGCGTGAGGACGTTACGCAGCATGCCGTCGCGTGATTCAAACATCAGCGCCTTGCGTTCGATCGGGTTGATCAGCGAGGTACTGTCAATCCATTCGATCTGGCGCTGCGAGGCCACCGGTTTGCATGACAGGATCGCCGCCCCGGCGCCGTCGCCAAAAAGGCAGGCGCTGATCAGTACGCCGGGATCGTTGTCGAGGTACATGGCGGCACTGCACACCTCGACGCAAACAGATAGCACATGCTCACATGCATTCGCAGCCAGCAATGCGCGGCCAAGCTGCAAATTCGGTAGCGCCGCGGCACAGCCTTGACCGACCAGATCGAACGCTTGCACATCAGCGCGCAGACCCAGGCGCTCAACGACATATCCCGAAAGACCCGGACACAGATAACCGGTACATGTGCTGACGACGACGGCGCCGATATCAGCCGATTCAAGACCACTTTCGAACAGCGCTTTTTTTGCCGCCTCAGCTGCGAGGGTAGGCGCGTGGCGGAGAAAACGTTGTGCCAGCGTGTTGGGATCGATACTGAAAACGTCGTCGAGCGAGTCAATCGCAAGCCGGCGCGCTTCAATGCCATTGTCGCGCTGCAAGACAGTGCGGGCGATGAAATGAGAACGCGTATCCAGCCGTGAGAACCAGCCGGATTTTTCGAACGCTGCCAGGCACTCTGCCTTTGTGTACCGATTGGGCGGCGCCGCAATGCCGACTCCGCGAAGGTAGGCGCCTGCCGGCGGCGGAGAAGCAGTCGCTAACAAGGCGCGAGCCCGGCACTGGAAACTCCGGTTCCCATGCCTCGATCGACGCCTGTTAATGGCGCGACTGTCTCGAAAGGACACGCCGACGGGAGCTTGCCGGTTGATCCGCTGGTGCGCGCTTCGTTGATGAGCCCGCTTTGACGTCGCACCCCGGGATTTTTTATGCTGCTGAGTTCCATATCTTTCCCACTAGGCTTGTTATCCAGATAGGAGTTGCATAGAATTATTTTTAACTGATTCACAGTGCAACCGTTTTTGTATATTTTAATTAATTATTATTTAATATAAAAATACTCAGCAAGCGCTAATTATATACATGCTTTGATCGCAATATCAATACGTTACTTCACATAGCAGTTTATTTCCCCTACGGCTTTCAATGCTTGAAGAGTTGCTGATAGCGATCTTTATACAAAGGAAGTTTATCCAGGCGAAGAAGCGGCCTTGCCGCCGATCGGCGTGCTACCTAGCCCGACATACCAGATTGTTATTTGCTGCAGTTGTGGGCTCACCGAGTGGTTTGTCGGCATCGCTTCCTGCCACTTGTAAAGCGACGCTACACCCCCTTTGAGCGGAGCCAACAGGGCGGCCATCAAGCGCGTAACTAGGCCAATGCTCGATTTCAAGTCATTCCGGTCTGCCAGCAATGTGCTTTCCGGCATCGAGTTCATGCACATGATTCACAAGGGCCAGTTCGCTTTTTTATGCAATGGCAGGACAAATCAGTCCAGAATAAAAAGGGGCATGTTCGACAAGGGAAATCCGTCTCGCGCTAAACAATGCGACAGAACCCTGGCGTGGATTGCCTGGAAATGTGAGGTTTTGGCAAACAGAACCGGATGCAATGCAAGGCGGTCGGTGCGCCGCAGTGCGAGCAGCGGCCAACACAGCAGCGCGCCGGCTATGGACGCCAAAATGCACATTTATTTTTTTGGCGGGTACTTGGTGCCGCTGGCCCGGGCGGCGAACGACCGGGACATTTTTTCTCCTTTTAAGAGCGCGGCATCAGCAGGCGCGCGCCCAGGCGCACGGCCGAGACCACGTTGAACAGGGCCGCTGCCGCGAAAAGCAGTACGAGCGCTCCGGGCAGCGCGGACAGCTGCTGGATCAAATATTCCGGTCGACGCGTAGCGATGTACAACAGCGTGATTGTACCGACGACGCTGAGCAACAATAGCCGCTTCGATTTCGCCTTCTTGTTGCCGGCCCCGGTGAAGATGTCGGGCGCCCGCCCCTTGGCCATCCCGGCACGCCAGTATTGCCAGCCGACGTATTCCATGACGTGCTCCCAGCCTGCATTCTCCAATTCCCGGCGGTACTCGGGCGTCATCCTCTTGTTGTTGTAATCAACCGCGTAGGTGATGTCGGCCGGTGTACCCTTGACGAACGTCCACTGCTGAAGGGCGTTCATTTTTCGCAGATGCAGCCCCTGTTGCGCCATCGCGCGCAGCCACTGTTCCTGCTCGACGTCCTGGTCGAACCAGAACCACTTGAATTTCTTGACTGTTTCGCCGCTCATGCATTCTCAATTCTTCGATATGTTTCAGTGGCCGATTGCCGCCGGAGACCATGATCGTCAGGTGACGGATCTGCTCGTCCTGCACTATAGACCTTATAAATTATCTGTACAGCAAAGAAATACGGCGTTATTCGCGCTGGTCTGGTTTACCGGGAGTGACAGTGCCGGGAAATGGTAAGAACGCCGAGGAATGGTCCTCGCAAGACAAGGCGGTTTCAAGTACCAAGCGCAACACTGGGTTAATTAACAGTGTCGGTTGAATGTTGAAGCAATGCTATATGCCGAGTATAAACGACGAGCGACGAGTCAGAATTGAACCTCGCTCTAGTGCCACAGGCGGCTGGGCACCCGCCGACGTTGCGTTCTCGTTCAGGGAAGCGGCGCAAAACGTGCCGCGAAATTGCTGGCGCGCCGTCGAGCGCCACTTTCGCGATGGTCATGCCGAGATCTGGTGGGCCGCCGAACTGTCACTGGCCGGCTAGGGCCCTGGCAAGCGGGGGCGTGCCGTCTGCGCAACGACCGACCGGAACACACTGCCCGAGATTTCAACCTGGTACCTGACGACCAATTTGGCATGCGAACAGGCTCTTTTGGCTCAAATCGTGCGGCTCTATGGCTTGCGCAACTGGGTCGAACAAAGCTACAAGCAAATGAAGGACGAACTGGGCTGGGCCGATTTCATCGGTCCGCAAGGATCGCGCTATTCGCCGCCATTGGGAGCGCGTGTGCTGCGCATTTGTTTTTTGCTGGCGGCATGCAAACTGCCATTCGCGCGTCAGCGCCGCGACGCGCCAACCGGACTCGGTAGAGCGGTCGTCAAAGTGGCGAAAAAATAGACTTCGTCAAAGCGACGCCATGCTGGACCCAATCCACCCAAGTTAGTGAATGGCGTGCATTTCAGTAAATTATTATCAAGATTTTCATAAAATTACTTGACACTACTTTAAAATCGCGGCGTCCAGCATGGATTTTTACTATCCCTGCCTGCC
>NZ_PDOB01000059.1 GCF_002760665.1 Massilia psychrophila
CGCTGACCGGCGCGCGCATCTGGCCGCGCAGGCTGGCGAAGGCGCCATCCGGCACCGCCGGCGCCAGCGCGATGTCGGCCGCGCGCGCGGCGGCCGGATCGGGCCGCGCCACGGTCGGATTCGGCGCAGCGGCGACTTTCGGCTCGTCGGCGTCGATCGGATCGGGCTTGAACGGCGCGGCCGGCTTGACGCCAGGGCGCGGTTTTTGCTGCACCAGCCGTTCGCGCTCGACGCGCTCGGCTTTCTGGCGCGCCAGTGTCAGTGCCAGCGCCTGGGCCTCGGCCTGCGCGCGCGCCTTGGCCGCTGCCACCGTGGCCAGCCGGCGCTGCTCGGCGGCGGCGGCGGCAGCCTGGTCGCGGATCAGCCTGGAGAGCTGGTCGACCAGCCCGGACATGCGCTGTTCGTCGCGCGCCAGGCTGCCCGCCTCCTTGCGCTGGACTGCCAGCCGGCTTGAGAGCGAGCCGAGCAAGGCGGCGTGGGTCGCCTTTTCCTTTTCCAGCAGTGCTTTCTGCTGGCGCTGCTCGTCGGCGATTTCTTCCAGTTCGTCCTTGGCGTTCTGCGCCTGTTCGCGGTTGGTCTCGACCGCCGTCAGGTTGCCGCGCAGCGCTGCGAGCAGGCGTGCCTGGGCTTGCGACACGTAAGCCATCAGCTGCAGGTCGCGGTTGATGCGATTCGGATTGTCGCCCGACAGCAGCAGCTTGATGCGGTCTTCGTTGCCTGCGACATATTGCTCGCGCAGCAGCTTGGCCAGCTGCTTCTTTTGCGCTTCGATCGTAGCGCCGAGCTGCTCTTGCGTCGTAGCAAGTTCGCGTAGTTTGGCATTGGTGCCGTCCTGCTCGCCGACCAGTTCGCGCAGCGCGCGGTTAGCGCCGGAAATCGCTTCTTCCGACTCGGCCAGGGTATCGGCCGCGGTTTCTTTTTCGCTTTCAGTGCGGCTGATGTCGCGCTTTAAGGTCGACAGTTTTTGCTGGATCGCGGCGCGGTTCGCTTCGGCCAGTGCTTTCTGTTTGCTCCGTTCGGTGGACTTGGCGGCGCCCATGGCGCCGCTTGCGGCCAGCGCCAGGACGATGCAACAGATCGCCCGGCCGGCGTGCTTTATTAATGCTCGTTGCAAGAGTTACCTGGCCTTCCCTTGGTTCGCCACCGCGGCGGCGGCGGCGGCGATCGCCTGCTGGTCGCCCAGGTAGTAATGGCGGATCGGCTTCAGGTCGGCGTCGAGTTCGTACACCAAAGGCTGGCCATTCGGGATGTTGAGACCGACGATGTCGGTGTCGCTGATGCCGTCCAGCATCTTGATCAATGCGCGCAGGCTGTTGCCATGGGCCGAGACCAGGATCTGGCGACCGGCCCGGATCGCCGGGGCGATTTCTTCAGTCCAGGCCGGCATCACGCGCTCGACAGTGTCTTTCAGGCATTCGGTCAGCGGCACCTTTGACGCCGGCAGCGCGGCGTAGCGCGGGTCGTGCGCCGAAGTGCGCTCGTCGCCGGGTGCCAACGGCGGCGGCGGCGTATCGTAACTGCGGCGCCATGCCAGCACTTGGTCGTCGCCATATTTGGCGGCCGTCTCGCTCTTGTCGAGTCCTTGCAGGGCGCCGTAGTGGCGCTCGTTGAGGCGCCAGTCGTTGACCACCGGCAGCCAGACCATGTCCATCTCTTCCATCGTCAGCCACAGCGTGCGGATGGCACGTTTGAGAACCGAGGTGTAGGCCAGGTCGAAGGTATAGCCGGCGTCCTTGAGTACCTTGCCGGCGTTCTTCGCCTCGGCTTCGCCTTTGGCGGTCAGGTCGACATCGGTCCAGCCGGTGAAGCGGTTGTCCAGGTTCCAGGTGGATTCGCCGTGACGCATCAATACGATTTTGTACATAGTTGCTTCTTCAAAAAATGGTGAACAAAGGGTGAACGGAAACGCGCGGCGGAAAAAAACGTCGAATTTATTCTGTTCCAGCTTCTATTTTATAATGCGCGGATTGACTTAGCCCATTGGAACCTTTGTGAAATTCATTATTGATCATATTTTTACCGTAGCGCTGGTGCTGATCTCCGGCGGCGCCCTGCTGTGGCCGGCGTTGCAGCCGCGCGGCAAACGCGCTTCGTCGCTGCAGGTGACCCAGCTGCTCAACCGCGGCAAGACCACCATCGTCGACGTCCGCACGCCGCAAGAGTTTGCAATTGGACATTTGCGCGACGCGAAAAACATTCCGCTGGCAGACTTGGCGGCACGGATCAGCGAACTCGAAAAATCGAAACTCCGCGCCGTCGTCGTCGTGTGCCAGAGTGGCGCCCGCGCCGACAAGGCGGTCCGGCAACTTGCCGCGGCCGGATTCAACGACGTTGTCAGCCTCGATGGCGGCCTGACTGCCTGGCAAGCCGCAGGCTTGCCAGTGGCAAAGTAATCGTAAAATACATAACCTGGAGTTCCCATGACAACCCATGCCCATGTCATCCTGTACCACACCGCAAGCTGCCCTTACTGCGTACGCGCCGAACGATTGCTGGAAGCGAAAGGCGTCACCGACATCGAACGCATCCGGGTCGACCTCGATCCCGAACAGCGCGCCGTGATGATGCAGAAAACCGGCCGCCGGACGGTGCCGCAAATCTTTGTCGGCGCCACCCACGTCGGCGGTTTCGATGACTTGTATGCGCTCGATCAGTCAGGACGCCTCGATCCCTTGTTAAATGGCGTTTGATCCGGTTTTGATGTGAAATCGCGCGGGGTCGGCGCAAACCTATTGCAAGCCTGTTGGTTTTGATACAATTGCCGTCGCGTTTGACCCCAAGCACATTTGGAACGGCGCTCCGCCGTTCTTCTTCTCCCTCAACGAAAGCGTTCCATGTCTGACGAAAACCTGCAACCCGTATTCCAAATCCAACGCGTGTACCTGAAAGACATGTCGCTGGAACAGCCGAACTCGCCGTCGATCTTCCTCGAACAAGAAGCGCCGACCATTGAAGTCTCGCTCGACGTCGGCGCCGAGGCAATTGCCGACGGCATCTACGAGTCGACCGTGACGATCACCGTGACCGCCAAGGTCAAGGACAAGGTCGCTTTCCTGGTTGAAGGCAAGCAAGCCGGTATCTTCGAAGCGCGCAACATTCCTGCGGACCAGATGGATCCCCTGCTCGGAATCGGCTGCCCGAATATCGTCTACCCTTACCTGCGCGGCAACATCGCCGACGTTATCACCCGCGCCGGCTTCCCGCCAGTCCACCTCGCCGAGATCAACTTTGAAGTGTTCTACCAGCAGCGCCGCGCCGCCCTGGCAGAAGCTGCTGCCGGCACGCCAGCCGACACCACGGTCCAGTAATCGTCAAGTAAATTAAGTAAAACCTCCCATCGCCCGGCAACTCGGGCAATGCACGCGGGACGGGCGTTGCCCTCTCGCGTTTCTCAGACCGCCCTTTCAGCCCATCCGCGCGCCAAAGCCTTCTGGGGTTCCATGCAAAATATCAAACAATCACCAAGTAAAATCACCGTGCTGGGTGCAGGCGCATGGGGCACTGCGGTCGCCATCGCGCTTGCCGCCCGCCACGATGTGCTGCTGTGGGGCCGCAACGGCGAAGCGATGGATGCCATGGCGCAAGGACGCGACAACCGCGCCTACCTGCCTGGCTTCGCGCTGCCGCCGGCATTGGGCGTAACAGCCGATATTAACGCCGCCGTCGGCCACGTTACCGGTGCCGGTGCCGGTGACGCGCCGCTGCTGATCGCCGCCTGCCCGGTGGCCGGCCTGCGCCCGCTGCTCGAGCAGCTCAAGGCCATGTCGAAGCCGATTCCAAACATCGTGTGGCTGTGCAAGGGCTTCGAAAACGGCACCGGCCTGCTGCCGCACCAGGTGGTACGCGCGGTGCTGGGCAAGCAGGTCGCCGGCGCGGCACTGTCGGGCCCGTCGTTCGCGCAGGAAGTGGCGCGCGGCTTGCCCTGCGCCCTGACGGTCGCGTCCGATTCGCCGGCGTTGCGTGAACGCGTGGTCGCTCTCGTCCACGGCGGCAACATCAGGGTGTATTCGAGCGACGACCTGATCGGCGTGGAAGTGGGCGGCGCAGTCAAGAACGTGCTGGCGATCGCCACTGGTGCGGCCGACGGCCTGGAGCTGGGACTGAACGCGCGCGCCGCGCTGATCACGCGCGGGCTGGCGGAAATTACGCGCCTGGGCGTGGCGCTGGGCGGCAACATCGGCACCTTCATGGGGCTGACCGGCATGGGCGACCTGATTCTCACTTGCACCGGCGACCTGTCGCGCAACCGCCGCGTCGGCCTGGAGCTTGCGCGCGGCAAACGGTTAGAGGCGATTGTTGCCGAACTGGGCCATGTCGCCGAAGGCGTACCCTGTGCGCGCGCGGTGCGCGAACTGGCCGCGCGCCTCGGCGTCGACATGCCGATCACAAATGCCGTGGCCGGCGTACTGTTCGACGGCGACGACCCGCGCGCCATGGTGGCGCAGCTGCTGGCAAGGGATCCGCGCGGAGAATCAGCTTAAAGCGCGACCTGAGCTCAATTTGAAACTAAGTACTTGTCGAGAAATAAATGTGAGGTTTTGGCAAACATAGCCGGATGCGGTGCAAGGCGGTCGTTGCGCCGCAGTGCGAGCACTGCAAGCAGCGGCCAACACAGCGGCGCGCTGGCTATGGCAGCCAAAATGCACATTTATTTTTTGGCGGGTACTTAGGCCAGCGCGTTCTGGTTTTTGCTGTATGGGTCGGCGTCGTGCGGGTGTGTCAGCAGGATCGTCATCAGGGCCACCGCATCCTCGACCGCCCGTACCGAATGCGGCACGCCGCCGGCCAGGTACAGCATCTCGCCCGGCTTCAAGGTGACGATACGGCCGTGGGCATCGACATCGATCTCGCCTTCAAGGCATTGCAGCGTCATTTCACCGTCCACCTTGTGTTCCGGCATCGGACGCTCTTTCGGCAGCACCATCCGGATCAATTCCATGTGGGGCGTCTTGGCCAGTGCGACCGAAGTGAAAAAGGCGATATCGTTGTCGCTACGCGCCAAGGCGATCTTGTCTCCCGATGCTGCGTGATGCAATGCCATGATGAGATTCCCGTGGTTAAGATAAATTAAGCAAGGTAATTCTAGGCTTCCGCGGCGGCGGCCTCGTCGAATGTTTCCTTCACGCCGCGCAGCCAGGTGACGAGCGCGAACGCGTCCTTGAAGCCCTGTGCCAGTTGCGGCACCAGCCGTTCCGGCGCATTGAGTGCCAGCGCGAACTCTGTCCAGACAAAATAGCCTTTCAGCTTCAGGTACTCGATGTGCGGATCATCCGGATCGAAGCCTTTGGGCGGGCGCTGCAGCTTGTCTTCGGCAAGCAGGTCGCCGAAGGTGGCGCGCAGCTGTTTATTTTTCAATACTTTGGCAAAACCTGTCGCATCGTTGACCACGTGCTGGCGTATCGCCTTCAGGCGCGGCGCCGGCGGCATGTATTCGCCGGCGCCAAGCATCAGTTTGCCGCCTTCGATCTGGAAAAAATACGTCGGCCCGGCGCCCGCACTGGGACGGCGTGCGTCGTTCGGCGCGATGCCGGCTGAAAAATTCGTCTTGTAAGGCCGCTTGTCGTTGGCAAAACGGATGTCGCGGTTAATGCGAAACATGGCCTTCTTCGGGTTGCACAGCGCCACCTGCGGATCGAACTTGCCCAGTTCTGCGATCAGCGCGGTGACGACGGCGAGGAATTCTTCACGCAAAATGTCGTAACGCGGCTTGTTCATGATGAACCAGGGACGGTTGTTGTTCTCGCTCAGCTCGGCAAGGAACTGGGTCAGGTCGCGCAAATGCATGGATCGGCTTTTAAAAAAATGGGGATGGCCGGATTTTACCCGACTCTTACCCGACTCTTTACCCAACTACTCGGGCTCAGGCACCGCGCGCGGGCGCTTGCCGACCGTCACGTCAAAGGTCGATTGACGGCTCTTGCGCATTACCGTCATTTTCGCCTTTGCGCCCGGTGCGAGCTGGGCGATCAAGGTCAGCATCTGGGTGGTGCTGGTAACGTCTTCGCCCTGCACCCCCAGCAGAATGTCGCCAGGAAGCATGCCGGCGCGGTCGGCCGGGCCGTTGCGCACCACGCCGGCGATGATGGCGCCGCTCTGGCGCGCCAGCCCGAAGCTTTCGGCCAGTTCCGGCGTGATGTCCTGCGATTCGATGCCGATCCAGCCGCGCACCACTTGGCCGTTCTTGATGATGGCCTCCATCACCGACTTGGCGGTAGTGACGGGAATGGCGAAGCCGATGCCGACCGAGCCGCCAGTCTGCGAGTAGATTGCCGAATTGATGCCGATCAGGTTGCCGCGGGTGTCGATCAGGGCGCCGCCCGAGTTGCCGAAGTTGATGGCAGCGTCGGTCTGAATGAAATTTTCGAACTGATTGATGTGCAGGTTGTTGCGCCCGACCGCGGAGATGATGCCCATGGTGACGGTCTGGCCGACGCCGAACGGATTGCCGATCGCCAACACGACGTCGCCGACCCTGGCCTGTTCGGCGTGGCCGAGCACGATCACCGGCAGGTTCTTGGCTTCGATGCGAATGACCGCCAGGTCGGTCTCGGGATCGGTGCCGACTACCTTGGCCGGCGCCTTGCGCCCATCCGCCAGCACCACCTCGATTTCGTCGGCCGAGGCGACGACGTGATTATTGGTCAGGATGTAGCCGTCAGGGCTGACGATGACGCCCGAGCCCAGGCTTGACTGGCGCTCGTCGCGCGACGGGCGCTCGCCGAAAAATTTGCGGAAGAACGGGTCGCGCATCAGCGGATGGTTCTGCCGCAGCGCCTTGCTGGTGAGGATGTTGACCACCGCCGGCATCGCCCGCCCGGCGGCCTCGCGGTAGCTGCCCGTCACTGGCTGCGGCGGCGCCTGCAGCACCCCGACCGGCGTGGCCGGGCCGACCGGCTGCAGCCGTGGCGCCACCCGCTGCAGCCAGCCCGGCTGCATGACCTGCAACACCATATACAGCCCGAGGGCGATGGTGACGGTTTGCGCAAACAGCAGCCAGAAGCGACGCATCGGTGGTTCAACCTTTCAGCAATAATCCCTAACGGCGCAGCGCATCGCGGATTTCGCGCAGCAGCAGAACGTCTTCCGGGATGATGGCGACGACTGCCGCCGGCGGGCGCATGCGGTTCATCGCGCGCACCATCAGAAAAATAATGAAGGCGAGGATGACAAAATTGATCAGCACGGTCAGGAAGTTGCCATAGGCCAGGACCGCGCCCGCCTTTTTCGCCTCCAGCAGCGGCAGCCCCATGTTCTGGCCATTGAGCGGAACGTAGTAGCTGGCGAAATCGAGACCGCCGAACAGCCGGCCAATGGGCGGCATGATGATGTCCTGCACCAGCGAATCGACGATCTTGGAGAACGCGGCGCCAATGATCACGCCGACCGCCAGGTCGACGACGTTGCCCTTCATTGCGAACAACTTGAATTCGCCCATCATGCTCATCAATCTCTCCGGTGGATGTCGGTGCGGTGCGCCGCAATCATACATCGAAGCAGTTAGAAACTATACAAGACGGTTCGGTTCAACGGTGGCCGCCGGTTTTCGCCAGCTTCGCGCCATTTTTTGCAAATCAAAACCAAAAATGCCGCAGAAATGCCCCACGTTAAGCCAGTTGCAACATTTTTTCTTTAAATCGCTTGCGGCTTCCCTTATAATTTAAGGTTGCTAGAAGCTCGGTACGGTTTCTGAAGATTTCGCATTTTGACTGATTGGGGTTGGTATGAGTAACGAAAAACTGGTCGATCCAGGTCGTCGGGGGCTGATGGTCGCTACCTGCGCAGCTGGCGGAGTTGTTGGTTTAGCCACGGCGGGCGCTTTGGTCAGTACATTCCAGCCGTCGGAGCGCGCCAAAGCCGCCGGCGCGCCAGTGGAAGTCGATATTTCAGATGTCGCGCCGGGCACCATGAAAGTGGTCGAATGGCGCGGCAATCCGGTCTGGATCCTGCGCCGTACGCCAGAAATGATGGCTTCGCTGGCAAACAACGACAGCAAGGTGGCCGACCCCCTTTCGGACAAGTTCTACCAGATCGAAGTGCCTGCCTACGCCAAAAACGAGACCCGTTCGCGCGCCGAACACAAGGAAGTGCTGGTCGTGGTCGGCATTTGCTCGCACCTGGGTTGCTCGCCATCGTCGCGGTTTGCCGAAGGCGCCCAGCCGTCGCTGCCGAACGACTGGAACGGCGGCTTCCTCTGCCCTTGCCACGGTTCCACCTTCGACCTCGCCGCGCGCGTGTTCAAGAACAAGCCGGCGCCGACCAACCTGGACGTGCCACCGTATATGTACCTGTCCGATACCAGGATCGTGATTGGTAAAGATGAGAAAGGCGAAGCATAACCATGGCTGCTTTTAAAGAAACCACATTCCCGGTCGACGCCCCCGCCGCCGAAAAAGCAGTCGGCTGGATCGACGACCGTTTTCCGCTGACCAAGCTGTGGAACGATCAGTGGGGCGCTTATTACGCCCCGAAAAACTTGAACTTCTGGTACATCTTCGGCATCCTGGCGACCTTGATCCTGGTAATGCAGATCGTCACCGGCATTTTCCTGACGATGCACTACAAGCCGGACGCCAATTTGGCCTTCGGCTCGGTCGAGTACATCATGCGCGAAGTGCCGTGGGGCTGGCTGGTGCGCTACATGCACTCGACGGGGGCGTCGGCCTTCTTCATCGTGATCTACCTGCACATGACGCGCGCACTGATATACGGCTCATACCGCAAGCCGCGCGAGCTGCTCTGGCTGTTCGGCTTTGCCATTTTCCTGGCGCTGATGGCCGAGGCGTTCTTCGGCTACCTGCTGCCATGGGGTCAGATGTCGTACTGGGGCGCCCAGGTGATCGTCAACCTGTTCGGCGCCATTCCTCTGATCGGACCGGACCTGTCGCTGTGGATTCGCGGCGACTACGTCGTCTCCGACGCCACCTTGAACCGCTTCTTCGCCTTCCACGTGATCGCCATTCCGCTGGTGATCCTCGGCCTGGTTGCCGCCCATTTGATCGCGCTGCATGAAGTCGGCTCGAACAACCCGGACGGCATCGAAGTGAAAGACACGCTGGGACCTGACGGCCATCCGCTCGACGCTGTTCCGTCGCATCCGTACTACACCTTCCACGACCTGTTCGGCGTGTCGGTGTTCCTGCTGATTTTCAGCGCGGTGGTGTTCTTCGCACCAGAGATGGGCGGCTACTTCCTCGAGTACAACAACTTCATCCCCGCCGATTCGCTCAAGACCCCACTGCACATCGCACCGACCTGGTATTTCACGCCGTTCTACTCGGTGCTGCGCGCCATCACCGCCGACTTCATGTACGTACTGATGGCTGTCGTTGCCGCCTACGTCGTGTTCGTCTTCCTCAAGTCGCGCCTGGCGTTCAAGACCAAGGCGATCATCGCCGTGGTCGGCCTGCTGATGATTATCGGCATGCTGCCGGCCATCCTCGACGCCAAGTTCTGGGGCGTGATGCTGTTCGGTGCGTCGGTAATGATCCTCGCCGCCATGCCGTGGCTGGACCATTCGCCGGTCAAGTCGATCCGCTACCGCCCGACCTGGCACAAATATGTGTATGCGCTGTTCGCCCTGTCGTTTGTCACGCTCGGCTACCTCGGCACCCAGGCGCCGAGCCCGGTCGGCGGCGTGGTTTCGCAGGTGTGCACGCTGATCTATTTCAGCTTCTTCCTGTTGATGCCTTGGTGGAGCACGATGGGCCGCTTCAAGCCGGTCCCTCAACGTGTGACGTTCCATCCGCACTAATTGACGACATCAAGGACTATCCCATGAATTTTCTGAAACGACTGATCGCCGTCCTGGCAGTGCTGCCAGGACTGGCATTCGCCAGCGAAGGCGGTATCCCGCTCGACAAAGCACCGGAACGCAACAGCGTGACTTCGCTGCAAAACGGCGCCAAACTGTTTGTCAATTATTGCCTGAACTGCCACTCGGCGACCGCCATGCGCTACAACCGCCTGAAGGATATCGGACTGACCGACGACCAGATCAAGAACAACCTGTTGTTCTCGGGCGAGAAAGTGGGCGACGTGATGGCCATTGCGCTACGCCCGGCCGACGCCAAAATCTGGTTCGGCGCGATTCCGCCGGACCTGTCGGTGATCGCGCGCGCCAAGGCGTCCCCCGCCGGCACCGGCAGTGATTACCTGTACACCTACTTGCGCAGCTTCTACAAGGACGACACCCGTCCGACCGGCTGGAACAACATGGTGTTGCCGAACGTGGCAATGCCGCACGCAATGTGGCAGCTGCAGGGCGTGCGCACGCTAAAGATGGTGCAAGAGAAAGATCCGCATGATCAGACCAAGATGATTAACAAATTCGCCGGCTACGAGATGGTCAAGCCGGGCAGCATGAGCGTGAACGATTTCGACATCGCCACGGCCGACCTGGTCGGCTACCTCGGGTGGATGGCCGAGCCGGCCCAGGGCACGCGCAAGCGCCTTGGCGTGTGGGTGCTGCTGTTCCTGTCGATCTTCTCGCTGCTGTGCTGGCGCCTGTCGGCCTCGTATTGGAAAAACGTCAAGTAATCATTCATTGCCCGCAGAGTTCGCGGGCAATCACTTTGGGGTGAGCCGCTCGACGTTTCACCCCCTTTGTTTCTAAGGAACTATAAAAATGATGGTTCTCTACTCCGGCACTACGTGCCCATTCTCCCAACGCTGCCGCCTGGTCTTGTTTGAAAAAGGCATGGACTTCGAAGTGCGCGATGTCGACCTGTTCAACAAGCCGGAAGACATTTCGACGATGAACCCGTACGGCCAGGTGCCGATCCTGGTCGAGCGCGAACTGATTCTGTACGAATCGAACATTATCAACGAGTACATCGACGAGCGCTTCCCGCACCCGCAACTGATGCCGGCCGATCCGTTGATGCGCGCCCGCGCCCGCCTGATGCTGTTTAACTTCGAAAAAGAATTGTTCGTCCATGTCCACGTGCTCGAGAGCGAGCGCGCCAAGGCCGGCGACAAGAGCCACGACAAGGCGCGCGCTGAAATCCGCGACCGCCTGACGACGCTTGCGCCGCTGTTCTTAAAAAACAAGTACATGCTCGGCGACGAATTCTCGATGCTCGACGTCGCGGTCGCGCCGTTGCTGTGGCGCCTTGACCATTACGGCATCGAACTGTCGAAAACGGCGGCGCCGTTGATGAAATACGCCGAACGTATCTTCTCGCGTCCGGCCTATATCGAAGCGCTGACGCCGTCCGAGAAGGTCATGCGCCGTTAATTGCCGCACCCGCACGCCAGCCAGAAACGCCGATCGGCGAATCGAAGTAGACTGGCGTGCAAATCCGTACCACTCTCATCCCAGAACATGCCAGACATATCAACCAAACCCTACATGCTGCGCGCCATTTACGAATGGTGTACCGACAGCGGTTTTACGCCCTACCTGGCGGTCAAGGTCGACGCCTCGACGACGGTGCCGATGGAATACGTGAAGAAGGGCGAAATCGTGCTCAACATCAGCTTCGGCGCCACGTCCGGACTGAAGATGGACAACGACGCGGTGCACTTCCAAGCCCGCTTTGGCGGCGTGTCGCGCGAAATCTACGTGCCGGTGCACAACGTGCTGGCTATCTACGCCAATGAAAACGGCCAGGGCATGGCGTTTGAGGTCACGGGACCTGCCGTTGACGGCAATACGGCGAGCGCCACCGACAGCCCGGTCAGCACTGCACCGGCCCTGTCGTCGGTGCCTAGCGTGGCAGCCGAGAAGCCCGCCACCCCGCTGTCGCAAATTCCCGACGATAACAATGAGCCACCAAAAAAAGGCGGCCGCCCAACGTTGACCGTCATCAAATAGCGGTATAATCTTGCCTCACGCCGACTTAGCTCATTTGGTAGAGCAGTTGATTTGTAATCATCAGGTGGCCAGTTCGAAACCGGCAGTCGGCACCAGAATATAGTTGGAAAATCAAAGACTTACATGCTTCGGCTTGTAGGTCTTTTTAGTTTGTGTCTTGCCTACCTTGTCGTGTAACCGCTGTGTAACCCAATTCGATACATAAGTGTCGCCGTTTCGCTCTCGCCGCAGTAACCCGTTACCGACAAGCACTTTGCACCTCGTTTTTGATAACAATCAGCCCTAACGGTCAGGATAAGCCGATTTACACCATGGACGGCGCAATGCGCAACGAGCGCCCGGAAGGTAGACCTATGTAGTGCGTCGTGCGCAAGTAGCTCTCACTTTCGGCTCTGTGCGTATTGTCGAATTTTCGTGTTTGCCATGCGTTAGTAGTTTGTGCCACCCGGAACCTGCCAACGACAAGCAACAAGTGGTCCCGATGCTGGAGCTCGTGGAGGCGCAGTCGGCGGTCGTGGGCATGCCGACCCGCCTGCTCGCCGACACACGATACTGCAGTGAAAAGAACATCGTCGCCTGCGCGGATGCGAACGTGACGCCACTGATCGCCGTGGCGCGCGACCAGTACCATCCCGACTGGCGCGAACGCCACAGCGAACCGGCGCCGCTGAGCGCTGGTGCCGGCGTCGTACAGACCATGGCGCACACGCTTAAAACCAAGGCCGGGCGTGCGCAGTACGCACTGCTCAAGCACACCATTGAAGCGGTCTTTGGCATCAAATCGGTGATGGGCTTCCGTCCGTTCTCGCTGCGTGATTTGGAGCTGATCAGCGGCGAATGGAGCCTGGTCTGTCTGGCGTGGAATTTGAAGCGAATGGCTGCATTATGCCTATTTTTTGTGCCGATCAGGAATTCGGCGACAGTGCGTCGGCTCAAGTCCGACAGGCAGCTAAAAGTAGATCGACAGGCCGGAACCCTTCGGCATGTACTGGCGCAACAAGCCGTTGGTGTTCTCGTTCGATCCACGCTGCCAAGGGCTGTGCAGGTCGGCAAAATAGAGCTGAACGCCCGTACGTTCGGTCAGGATTTTGTGGCCGTGCATCTCGCGACCCTGGTCGTACGTCGTCGTCTTGCGCATGGCAACCGGCTCCCGGTTCAGCACGGCAGAGAAGCTGTCGACGACGGCCTTGGTGGTCGCGTTGTCCATCTTGGCGAGCACCACGAAGCCGGGGATGGCCCGGTCCTCGATCCCGGGCGGACGGATGTGAATGCTTTGCATGTCGGGAATCTGGCCGCGCCGGTCGGTGCCACGACCGCGTGGTTTGCGTGACTGCTTGTGATGGCGCAGGCAGGCGATCAGCTCGCGTTTGAGTTCGCCGCGGGGATGCACATAAATGGCGTTGTAAATGGTCTTGTGGGACACGGCTCGTTCCGGATTGTTGGGCCAAAGAAGCTGCAGTTTGCGAACGCGGCGCGGTGCCAGACGGCGGGCGTGATACTGCGAATGGGCCAGATTGGCATCGTATGCCTCCGTGCCATCGCTGCGCTTGAGTTAGCGGCCAATCGTGCTGGGTGAACGGCAAAGGCGTTTAGCAATGGATCGGATGGAGCACCGGTCAGCGCGCATGGTCATGACGACGGCGCGCTCCTGGGTAGTCAAATGCTTGTAGATTTTTGGCATGGCAGCACCTTACCGCAAAGGGTGTCGCACTTGGTTTTTGAGAACGCCCAGCGTCTCTAATGCCGCCGTGGCCTCGATCACCGTCCCTTTGTTCAAGTGATACTTCAGGTTTGCGCTGATCTCGACCGCGAGCATCCGGCGATTCGCAGTCACTTTCTCGGTCGCTTGCTTTGGTACCAAAGACATG
>NZ_PDOB01000060.1 GCF_002760665.1 Massilia psychrophila
GGATACAAACCAAGATCACATCGATCGGAAAACGCATCCCTTTGAGGTTGAGCATGTCGATTCGTTCAAAGCCACGGCATCGCAGTCTACCTCAAGACCGACAGGAATCCGCTAATGCGACGGAACCCTATTCGTTGGCTTTGCGCCGATCAGAGGGCTCTGCCGTATCGTCCTGCGCATCCCATGTGGCTTTGATGTCAAGAATATGCGGCAGGATCGAAACAAAGGCATCGACCAGGCGCGGCTCGAAATGGCTTCCGGAACCTTTCCGGACGGTCGCCATGACCTGATCCAGCGGCCAGGGAGCCTTGTAAGGCCGCTTGGTTGTCAGGGCATCGAACACATCGGCCAGCGCGACGATGCGCGCCGATTCGGGAATCGCGTCGCCCGCCAGGCCGTCCGGATAGCCGCTGCCATCCCATTTTTCATGATGGCGCAGCGCGATTTCGGCGGCCATTTGAAAGACCGGCGCATTACTCCTGGCGAGAATGCGGTGGCCCATCCTGGCATGTTGCTGCATGATGAGCCACTCATCCGCATCCAGTTTGCCGGGTTTTTTGAGAATGCCATCGGGAATGCCGATCTTGCCGGTGTCGTGCATCAGGGCCGCCAGTGCGATCTGTTTGCAACGGGTGGCGCTCCAGCCGACAACAGCGGCGAGCGCGCCGGCATAGGCAGCCATGCGCCAGATATGCACGCCGGTATCGGTATCGTGGTGATGGCCTGCCTCGCCCAGCATGTAGATTGCGTCCAGGTAACTCTGTTCCAGAGTGCTCGCATGCACCAGCGACAGGTGGGTATGCACGCGCGCTGACACGATGGCCGGCGAGACCGGCTTGATGATGTAGTCAACCGCCCCGACCGCAAAACCGGCAGCCTCATCGTCCACCTCGGCGAGACCGGTCACGAAGATCACGGGGATCGCTTCCGTGCGCTTGTCTGCCTTCAATTCCCGGCATACTTCGTAGCCGTCCTTGCCGGGCATCTTGATATCGAGCAGGATCAGCGACGGAGCGTGTTTATGGGCTGCCGCAATCGCTTCGTCGCCATTGCGTGCGAAGATCAAGTCGTAGTCGCAGCCGAGGATTTGTTCCAAAGCGGCGAGGTTTTTCGGCTCGTCATCGACAATCAGTATCGGGTTGGTCATCAGGTTTCCAGTGAAATATTGAGCGTGCTGGCCAGTGCGCGGGTGGACACCTCGGCGCCCCGAAGATCAAACTCTTGTAGCGTGGTGTGGATGGCCGCCAGCCGCGAGGGTGGCAACAGCTTGTCCAGTTCCACCAGAACCGGCCTGACCGCACGCAGGCTGTCGGTGTCACAGGCCGCGAGCATCTGCGCCAGCAATGCGGCCACTTGCGCGGGATCGAACGACGCGGAACCGACGCTCTCCAACAGGGCGTCGGGTGGTGCATATCGCTCGATCGACTGCAGCGCCGTTTCCAGTGCGCCCTGCAAGGGCGCGACACTGTCGGCTGGATCTGCGCCGGCACGCAGCACCCGTTCGGCTTCACCGGCCAGCGCGCAGACTTCATGCAGGGCCAGGCTGCCGGCGGCGCCGCTCAGTTTGTGCGCCAGCGAGGCGCCCGCAGCGGGCTCCAGCGTAGCCATCTGCGCCACGATGCCGGCGTAATCACGCGCGAACGTGCGCAGGTATTGTCGATAGGCCAAAGGATCTTTCCAGACCGTCAGGCCACGGCCCACGGCAAGCCCGGGAAGGTCGTGGCTGCGGTCGTGGCCGCGGTCGTGTTCAATCTCATGGGTGGCCGGCGCATGCACCCTGGCGACACGCCCCGTGAGCTGGAGGATCAGCGCGATCGCGGCATCCACGTCGAAGGGCTTGGCGACAAAACCATTTATGCCGGCCTCGTCGGCCAGCGTGTGCATTTCGATCAAGTTGCCGGCGGTGAGGGCGAGCACCGGCAATGGCGCCAAGGCCGGGATGCGCCGGATTGCGCGCGTGGCTTCATAACCGTCCATGACCGGCATCTGCACATCCATCAGCACGATATCGATCCCGTCCGGATGGGCTTGCAACCAGTCCACCGCCTGCCGGCCGTCGCAGGCAAGAACGACTTGCGCGCCTTCGTCGCCAAAGATGCGCAGCGCGACTTCCCGGTTGATGTCACTGTCATCGACGACCTGGATGCGCAGGCCGGCCAGCCGTTGCAAGTTTGCACCTGGCAGCGACGGTTTGCTGCCATCGCGCAGCTGCAATGCATTGGCGACCGCGTTGTACAGGGTCGAAGGCGTGAGCGGCTTGGTCAGCACCGCGTCCGCCAGATGGCTATCGGCCTGGGCCAGCAGTTCATCGCGGGCACAGGCAGTGACCATGATGATGAGTGGATTCTGGAAATTTTGGGGATTTTGGCCATCCTTGATTTCATCACGGATGGCCTTGGCGGTAGCGAGTCCATCCATGCCGCCGGGCATCTGCCAGTCGAGCAACAGTATCTGGCGTGATGTCCAATTGCCATGCTGTGCCGCGACGTGCCCGAGAGCGGTTTCGCCGGAGTCGAAGGCGCTCGCCGTCCAGCCCAATTTCTGGACAATGTTGCGCAGCGCTTCAAGGGAATGCGCGTTGTCGTCGGCGATCAGGACTTCGAGGTTCGCCATGTCCGGGGCGGAGAGCGTGACGCCGGGTTCCAGCTCAAACGTCAGCGTGAAACCAAACTCGCTGCCCTTGCCGATCTCGCTATGGACGCCAAGTTCACCGCCCATGGCCGCCACCAGTTTGTGGCTGATCGTCAGCCCCAGGCCGGTGCCGCCGAAGCGGCGGCTGGTCGAATCGTCCGCTTGCGAGAATGCGGCAAAGATGTCCTGTTGAACTTCTGGCGCAATGCCGATGCCGGTGTCACGCACGGCAAAACGCAGCGTGACACGATGCGCGCTTTCTTCGATGACGCTGATGAGGACGTTCACATGGCCGTGCTCGGTGAATTTGATCGCATTGCTGGTGAGGTTGATCAGCACTTGCCCCAGCCGCAAGGCATCCCCGCGCAACTGCCCCAGCTCTCTCGGCGGCGGGGCGATGATGAGTTCAAGGTCCTTGTCTCCCGCGCTGGCGGCCATGATCGTGGCCAGGTTGTCGATCACGTCGGCGAGGTGGAAGGGTGCCTGTTCGATTTCCAGCTTGCCGGACTCGATCTTGGAAAAATCGAGGATGTCGTTGATGATGCCCAGCAGCGAGCGGCCAGCCATGCGGATTTTGCGCACCAGTTCGTTGGCATCGCCGCTGAGTGCCATTTTTTCCAGTATATAAGCCAGGCCCAAGATCGCATTCATCGGGGTACGGATCTCGTGGCTCATGTTGGCAATGAAGGCGCTCTTGGCCTTGTTGGCGGCATCCGCCTCATCGACCTGCTGATGCGCCCGATGCATCAGCATCTGAACTACTGAAAAGGAGAAAAGCTTGACCGCATCGATGGAAAAATTCAGCCACGGCGCGGAAAAGCCGCGGGTGGTTTCGTGCCATGCGGCGAAAGAACGGCGGGGGTCGATGCGCGGCCCGTTCGCATCCATGACGATGCGGCCTTGCGGGGTGCCGGCCCAAGGGATGCTGCGCACCACCTCCGGGCGGAACCACAGCATGAGATTGCCCCGTTTGTTGTCCAGATCCAGCGCCATGAGGCCAGCGGCCACGTCGGCGAAGCGCTCGGCGGCCGGATAGGCGGCGCCCAGGTGGTCGGTGACGAATACCCCTTGAGTAAAGTGCTGCAGCTTCAGCCATTCAATCAGCGCCGCCAGGTCGCTCGGGGCCGGTACCTCGCCGATACTGTAGCTGCGCTTATCGACGACAATATAACTGCCGCCCGCTGCCGCGAGACTGAGGAAGTCGGACTGGAACTGGCGAAATACCAGGTCGATGTCGTTCGAGTCGCGCACGATATCCGTCAGCATTTGCAGCCGTTGGCGCACATTCTCCAAAGCATTGAGGTGCGCGGCGCTCTGCAATGCGCCAAGCTTGATGGAAACCGACTTGCCGATAAACTCGATCAGATTGCGCAAGTGCGGGCCAAGAAGCCGTGGCATGGCGTTATGGCAAGAAATCATGCCCCACAAGCGGCCTTCGTGCATCAGTGACAGGGTCAGGGTCGAGCGCACCCCCATGTTGCGCATGTACTCGATATGGATCGGCGAGATGGCCCGCAGGGTGGAAAGACTCAAGTCCACGGGCTGCCCGCTGCAGGGATCGAGAGGCGGCACGAGCGTGACCGTGGGCGCCTCCGTGTCGGCCAAGATGCGCACCAGGTTCCTGGCATAGAGTGCCCGCGCCTGGGGCGGGATGTCTGATGCGGGAAAATGATGATGCAGCAGCGCGGGCAGCGCCTCGTTGCGACTTTCGGCAATCACCGCGCCGTTCCATTGGTGGTCGAAACGATACACCTTGACCCGGTCGAAGCCGGTGATTCTGCGCATCTCTTCAGAGATGTACTGGCAATAATCTTCCACATTGGAATGCAGATCGAAGGCCCCCAGGGTTTCATTGACGGCCGCGAATATCTGGTGTGTGGTGGCGGCGAATCTCCCGCTCAGCGGACTCAACTCGATGATCGTCAAGCTGTCCGAACGGTGCATGACGGCGGCAAAAGGCACTGCCCCGTCCCCTGTATCGACCTGGATTTCCAGCGGAACGACGCGCCCGTGGCGGCCATCGGCCAGTCCGTCGCGCAGCGTCGCCAGCGCCTCCGCGCCCAGCAGTTCCGAGACAGGGCGGTCAACGGCGCTCGCCGCAGCGCGCCCAAAAATGGGCTCCAGGTTATCGCTTGCCGCACGCAACACATCGGCATCATCGACCGCCAGCAGAAACCCATGGGACTGGATGGCCCCCACCAAGTGGATTGGTTCGTTGGCACAACGCTGCAAGGCTGCATCGAGGAGCCTTGCGGGCGCGTCAAGCTCAGTTCCAGCCAGGTTTTGTTCCAGGGCGGCGAGGGTTGGCGCTTCGTCATCGACAATCAGTATCGGGTTGGTCATCAGGTTTCCAGTGAAATATTGAGCGCGCCGGCCAGCGCGCGGGTTGCCACCTCGGCTCCCCGAAGATCAAAATCTTGCAGCGTGGTATGGATTGGTGCCAGCCTGGAGAGCGGCAACAGCTTGTCCAGTTCAGCCAGAACGGGCCTGACCGCACACAGGCTGTCGGTGTCACAGGCCGCGAGCATCTGCGCCGGTAATGCAGCCGGTACTGTCAACTTAAGGAACTAACTTTTAAAGTTCCCCACTCTTCGTGGTTTTCATGAACTTTTATGTTACTTAAATCGCTAAATTTTTCGAAAAATAGTAGTGAAATACCCACTTTCAGTCGGAAAATTTTCTGACTTTTCGTTAAGTTGACAGTACCGTTGAGCACGATCACGATGGTGAACGCGTCGTAGGTAGGGTTGCCGAGGTTGAACTTGATGCGCATGTCCAGCACCGGTACGATAACCCCGCGCAAGTTGATCACGCCTTTGAAAAACGCCGGCGCGTTGGCCATGCGGGTGACCGCTTCGTATCCGAATCTTCTGCACTTTCAGGATCTCGAGGCCATATTCTTCCTGGCCCATGGTGAAGGCAAGAAATTCCTTGCCGGATTCTTTGCCGGAGTGCGGCGGGTGGTTGCGGACTGTGGAGTTCGCTTCATGGGTATGTAACATGGCAACCTGATACGGATTGAAAACCTGAATATCTGCTGACTGCGGGGGATAGTGCGCCGATGGGATTGACGTTACCTTTGCCGTGAGGAAATGTCAAATATCGTATTTTGAAATAAACATTTCGTCAATGAACGGTTTATGCCGTTGTTGTTTTTCGGAAAAAAAATTGGGGTGGTTCAATTCCGGGGTCGCGGTAGGGACACCGATTGCTCGGCGCCCCCCGCACAGATCCCTGCGAGCGGCACTACCGCACAAGGCTCCTACCTTGGGTGTTTGACGCGAAAACGTTCACTTGGATAAGGATGAGTATTACGATATAGCGGAATGTAGCGTTTCACCAGCCGATTGAAACGCTCCCAGGACAGGCAGTGTCGTTGGCTACGACGCATTAACACGTGTCGCCATGTTCGACAGATTTCCTCGCGGAAGCTGCAAAGGCGATGCGAGTTTCCGGGCACTGCAAAGTAGTTGAAATAGCCCTGCACGACCCGGCCTAGCCATTTACCGACCGCAGGTACGTCATCGTGCATTCTTTTCCTCAACTCCACCCGAATTGCTTTTAGCGTAGCCCGCATTCGCTTCTTCACCGTCAGACGCAGGATCGCAAACCAGCCTTGGCGAGTCTTCCCGCAGCAATGCGTGAAACCCAGAAAGTCGAAAGTTTCCGGCTTTCCTTCCCCTCGTAGCTTGCGCTGCTCCTGAGCTTGTCGTCCGAATTCGATGAGTCGCGTCTTGTCTGGATGGAGCGCCAAGCCGAATTTCGCCATGCGTTCCCGCAGTGCAGCCAGGAATTGCCCGGCATCGTCTTTTCGCTCAAACCCGACAACGCTATCATCTGCATATCGGACGATGATGACCCGCCCTGTTGCGTGTTGTTTCCGCCACTGATGTGCCCATAAATCGAGCACATAATGGAGATAGATGTTGGACAGCAGCGGTGAAATGACCGCCCCTTGCGGGGTGCCCTGCAAGGATTCGATACGCCGCCCATCCTCAATCACGCCCGCCTTGAGCCATTTGCCAATCAGCCTGAGTAGCCGCCGGTCAGCAATCCGATGCTCCAGAAATTGCATCATCCACTTGTGGTCGATGGTGTCAAAGAACGCCTGAATGTCCGCGTCCAGTATCCAGCTCACCCGATGGCTCTTGATCCCGACTTCGAGTCGCGTCCAGCGCATCGTGCTGGCTGCGTCCCTGTCGAAACCCGTATGAGAATCCAAGAAATTGCTCTTCATAGATCGCGTTCAAGACCTTGACCACGGCCTGTTGTACGACCTTGTCCTCCAATGCGGCAATTCCCAGTGGACGCAACTTGCCGTCCGCTTTCGGAATGTACACGCGCCGCGAGGCTTGAGCACGATAGGCACCGGAGTGTATTTCCCGATGCAATTCATGGACTCGTGTGTAGAGCGTTCCCTCGTGTTCTCCCCACGTCATTCCATCTACGCCTGCTGCCGCGTTCCGCTTCAGATCGTAAAAACTTTCCACCAATAACGATGGCGTTACATGGTGGAGGAGCGCCGTGAATTTCATCCGCCCATCCTGCTTGGTGGTTTCCCGTATGCGCTCAAGTCCCGTCGACGCATTTACCCGGCCCTGCGTCCGGCATGCGGGAGGCTCTTGCGCGTTCCCCTTGGTTACACCCCTTCCCTCCACCGTCTCCGCAGGTTTCCCCTTGTTCGACGGCTTCTTTGGTACTACGGGCGTATCCGACTTCTCAGCAGCGTCGATGGCGGCATTACGGCCACTGGCCTTTTCCACCCCGTCCGGCAACTTCCCGGACACTGCTGAGATCTCCCAGCTTCTGTGCAGATTGCTTCCCGACATGCGCAGGGTCTCCGGCCGCGCGGGATCGAAACATGACTTGCGATTATCGCCATGCTCCATATTGCCTTCCGAGTCAGTCAACGTCGTCGGCATCCCGATTCCTTGATTTCGCGGCTCAATGGCTGGCCTGTCGGTGTCCCCTGTCAACGCTTCGCCGCACACCTCACGATGTACGACGCATGACTCGGGGTCAGAGTGATTCGCCATATCTTCCCTGTATTGAACTTTCATCAACTACAATCTGCCAGCTTATGCTGGCGCACTGACTGTTCAGCCCCTATGAACGCCAGAAATTAGTTGTAAACAATTACGATCACGTTCATCATGCTGGCATGGCAACGAAACCTTCCTCTCCCGACCTCACAGGCCTGACCCACGAACAGAAGGACATCCTCATTCTGACGTTGCTGGCGCGTCTGGAGGCGCTCGAATCGAAGGTCAACAAGAACAGCAGCAATTCAAGCAAGCCGCCCTCGTCCGATGGCCTTGCCAAGAAGACCAGTTCGTTACGCCAGTCTTCCGGCAAACCACCCGGCGCTCAGCCTGGCCACAAGCGTCAACCGAAGTAAATCTGCATAAAAAACGAAGTAAAAGTGTATACAAGTTGCCGAGATGTCGATTGTCATAAAGCGAACCGTTTAAAAACAATTACTTACGCCGATTTGCGAAGTAATTGTGTGAAAACTGAACACCTCGCCATGACTTGCCTCGTGGGAACTACAAAAACGTACTTTGCGACGCTCGAAAGCGCCAAGTGTGCCCCTTTAATTCCGACGTCCCGAGTAAATCGATGCAATCGAGCCAGTCCTCCCATGACGCGGCCAAGGCGTCGTTGAGCGCCGACATGGTGATGTCGATGTCGTCGTCATCATGCGCACACTGGTTTGCCTCCCACTCCGCAATTCCATAGAGGGGCAGGCCATGGGAGCGCCGCAGCAGGTACGGATTGGAGCATCCTTGCCAAATCATGCGCCAGTAGAGGAAGGCGAGGACTTGCGGGTTTGGCGCCGCTTCAACTGCCTGCCCGCGAATCACACTCACGTACCAACGCCGCGAATGGCCATGGCATTGCTTCCACAAACGATTCGCCCGCGTCCAGAAGCACATCTCCAGGCACCTGGTCTGCATGCTGGAGAACCAGCGCCCGCGAGCCGTTGGCGAGAGCCAACCGGACGCCGACCTGGGTGGCATGAACGCCCGCATCGGACCGCTGGGAACGGCGCCGTCAGATCGGCCGGTATCGATGCCGCCATCGACTTCGTACAGCACGGCCAAGTTGACACGGCGCCGCAGGAAGGCCAGCCAGCGCGCGATTTGTTCGAGGCTGCGCGCCGACATCACACTTGCCATCGGATGGCCGCCGACCGACAGCGGCAGTTGCGGCGCGCGACAGGTCGGGCAATTAATCGGTCCAAATACGATTGAACTTCCCAGTCCGTAGGCGAGCGGTCCACCGCAACGACGGCAGCGATCGCGTAGCGGCAAACCGTGCAGCGGACAATTGGCAAATGGCCGTAACTGGTGGACGATGAAGTGATGGCCCTGGCGTGAGCAGGTCGGACAAAGTCGCAGCCTGTCGTGCATGAGAGGGTGCAGGCATTTCAACGCGCCACCAAGAAAGGCACCCTGGATCAGGGCGGGCGGAAACCCCAATGTGCTTCCAAGCGCGCGCGCGACGCGCGGTATTTTGTCGGGAAAAAGTGGATATTGGTTGGTGGCCGAGATGCCCAGCAGTGCAGACACTTCGCATGCCGACAAGGCGTTTGCAGCGGCGAGTTTTGCCGCCAACGCCCACGCCGATTCGTATGTCGCAAACAGATGCAAGGCCAACTTTGGCAGGGTGACGACCTTGACGCCGCCAGCGGGGACAATGAGCAAGGGGAGGGCCATCGCGTTGGCCTCAGCGTCCCAGTCCGCGCGCATTGCGCTCGACAGCTTGTTCCGAGGCGACATAGCCGCAATGCTGTACGACCTTGGTCCAATGGCTCTCGGCCAATTGAAAGTCCATCGCATCGCGCAGGAGCCCATCGAGCAGAATGGCCTCGACCGCGCGCGAAAAATATTCCATTGGAATTTCGACCGAGCCGGCCAAGCCAGCGTGTTGATGAGCCTGGGAGAAGGCATCCCATAGGAAGTGAGCACTCGTTTCCAAGCGCAAGCCAGCTTCAAAGGCGTGCGGGTAGTAGTAACGTGTGAAACTCCAATCGCTGCCCAACTGGGTACGCGTGCTCATCGTAACTCTTGAGGCAAGTCGCGGCGTCGACCGCGCTGCGGATTCCCCGAAAGCGCAGGGTCTCCACCATGAAGCGCTTGACGATGTGGGTGTCGCCCGATTCCTGAAAACGAGCCCGTTGCTCGCAAAGCCGTTCCTGGCCGACGAGAAAAGTCGTCAAGCGCACGCCGCATTGGGCGAGTTCGTCGTGGACATCGCGCAACCATTCGTACTCATGCAGAGAGTATCTTTGGGCTTCGTCGCAGAAAAATATGATCAATGAACTGCTTTGGGCTTCGGCGATATCGCGCAGCCGATCGTGGAGTGCCCTGCGCTTGCCAGCATTTCGCCCGCTATCAGGTTCTGGATGGCGGACCGAACGCAGCAGCCTGGTAAAAAAAGCACCCTCGCTGCGGCTGGTGGCTCCGTCGCGTTGTTCGGCAAAAGACGGAATTTTCCAGAAATGGAATCTCCCCCTTCAAACTGGACGGACTTGTGCTGCGAACGCATAAAATTGGTCGGCGAATGACCTTGTATCGGCGCCGCA
>NZ_PDOB01000061.1 GCF_002760665.1 Massilia psychrophila
GAGACCAGGACGTTGATAGGCTGGGTGTGGAAGTGCAGTAATGCATTAAGCTAACCAGTACTAATTGCCCGTACGGCTTGTCCCTATAACCTTAGCAGGTATAGAGAATAAGAGAACGCGTTGTGCTCGTTGTAATGTACAATCACTACCTAAGTAAAACGAAACAATACTTCTTCCAGATTCAAGGTCATGCTGCCCAGTTGGGAGCACGTACCTGTACAAGTTATGCCTGATGACCATAGTAAATCGGTACCACCCCTTCCCATCCCGAACAGGACCGTGAAACGATATTACGCCGATGATAGTGCTGCAACCAGTGTGAAAGTAGGTCATCGTCAGGCTAGTTATAAGAAGAAAACCCCCGCAGAGATGTGGGGGTTTTTTTTCGTCTGGATATTCGCATTGCCGGTGCCAGTTAGCGTGGCCATGCCACTCATCGAGCAGATTGCGCTCGCACATTTGCTGCAAGCGTCGGCATTGACGAACAGGTGGGTGCAGCGGCTAACCGGTAAGCGTGACGCCAGCACCGTCTGGACTTGTCAGGCTAGTTATAAAAAAACCCCGGCAGAGATGCTGGGGTTTTTTCGTATTGAGGGTCTTGAGGTCTTGCCGGGAAGCAGGCTTACAAGAAAATGGTTGGTATGACGTCGCCGCTCTGGCGTTTCCGTGCCCCGTAAGCGCCCGGTTGTTACCCTTCAAAAAATTCGACACGCCCATTGTCGAGGTCATAGCGGGCGCCGACGACCATGAGTTTCTTCGTCCGCAAGGGCTCCAACAGCAGTGCCTGGGACAGGCGCAACCGATTAACCACCCGGCTAACATTTTCGCGTACCGACGCCTCAACCAGCGCTTCGTGCGTGTAGGATTTTCCCCCAAATCTCGATTTTGCTTTCAAAACGGCTGGCACAATTGGCTCAATCATCTGACCAATGCTGCCTGGGTAATTTGTCTGTTTTTCCACCACCGAGACAGCTGCATCGACAGCGCCGCAGCGCTGATGACCCATGACGACAATGAGCGGTACGCCAAGCTCGGCAACCGCATATTCAATGCTGCCTTCCGCAACCGTATCGACGGTATTGCCTGCATTACGAACGATAAAAAGTTCCCCCAGGCCGCGGCCGAACAGTAATTCAGGAGGAACCCGCGAATCGGAGCAACCGACCAGTATCGCAATTGGGGTCTGGCCGCGGGCAATTTCGAGCCGCCGCTCCTTGCCCAGCTTGGAGCCCTGCGGGCTGTCGCTAATGAATTTGGTATTCCCTTCCTTCAAAAGGTCGAGAGCCTGCTGTGGCGTCAGTGCTGTTTTTTTCGACGCTGCGGCCTGAATGTTTCCCGCATAGAAAGTGGAGGCTAGCGCGCCGCCACAGCAGCTAATTTTTCTAAGAAATTGGCGTTTTTGCTGATCGTGAGTTGACATTCTTTTTCCTTCTAATAATTTAGCCGTGCCGCATTAAAGTGAAAACAATGCGGCTCCAGGCACAAATATAACAAAACAGGGCATCGGGCGTCGCGAGTTAGCGGTCGCTACCCGGCGTCGAAAATACAATACGTCGTCCAAATCAAAGCATTGCCACCCTATAGGGCGTTTACAGGTTTGTTTGAAGGCTTGCCGCGCACGCGGATTTTTGATCAGCGAAAACGGATAGCCAAGCCGACTTCCTCAACCCACCGCTTCAGGTCGGCGAGTGGCCGCTGTGAGTCGAGGTCGTTAAAGATATCATGGAACATTGCATCGTAAATGCGGATTTCGGCCATTCCTGGCGGAGTATGGGCAAAGAATTGCCGGGTTCCGTCGGCATCCACCAGCCGGTCGTCGCCGGCTACCAACATCAGCGCGGGAATCGACAGTGCGCCGGCGTGCGAATGGCAGTAGGCAATCGACGACAGCATCGAGCGCAGCAGGCGAGCGCTGATCCTGCGGTGCACCAGCGGGTCGGCCTTGTAGGCGGCGACGACGCCTGCATCATGCGACAGCAGCGACGCTGACAGCCCGCTGGGTACGCCAATCGACGGGGCCAGCTTGTACATCACCCTGAGCATCGTTGCCTGGAAGGCGGAGAGACGTAGCGACAAGGCCGGCGACGACAGGATCAGCCCGCGCAGCGGTGACAGCCTGGCCAGCGCAAAGCGCGTGGCGAACAGGCCGCCCATGCTATGGCCAAACAGGAAAGGTGGTTGGGAGTATCGCGTGGAAAAATCATCGATGATGATTTCCGCATCCTGCAGCATCGGAGTGCCATTGATGACGTCGCCTCGATTGCCCTCGGAGCGTCCATGTCCCCGGTGATCATAAGTGCGTACCGACAAGCCGCATTGGTTGAAGAAGCTGGCGAGGTGGCGGTATCGCCCGCTGTGCTCGCCGAGGCCATGCATCAGTACAATGCTGCCTCGAACTTGCGCCGCCGGCAGCATGTAGTCGGTGACGTACAACATGGTGCCGTCGGCAGCGCTGATCTGGTGGCTCTGCAGCGCCACCAGCTGAGTCATTACACGCCCCAGAGGACGTCGTAGCCGCCGTCCCTGGCCGCGCGCAGCATTTCGAGCAGCGGATAGGCGCGCGTCGCGAAACTGACGATTTCCATGCCTTCGTGCTCTTTGTCGTCGCGCACTTCGTCATGATGAGCGTGGACGTCGCGCTGAACGTCGGCGGATGCGGCATGCTTGCGCGTTTCGGTGATTTCTTTTTCAAGCACTTCAACCGCTTCCGGCGCCTCCGCGGCTGTAATGACACCGCGGTTGACGTCCTTGCCGAGCAAGTCGAGGATGCGCTTGGCGTGCTCCTTGTACATCGTGACTTCGGCGGCTGCTTTAGAGGTGAACGTGATTAACATATATTACTTTCGAAGTAGGCCTTGCAATGGACGAAACGATAACACGACTTCACACTTGGGGTACCCGTTACGCGTGTGTATCGACCCGCCCGATCAATCGTCGCGCGAGCGTGACAGATAGCCAAACAACATAATTGTGCCGGCGATCAATGTCAGCCCGGCAGCGCCAGGCAACAGCCAGGTCGACTGCTGCCGCGCCGTGCTCGCCGTCAGCAGCAGGTAGGCAAGCCCGGACCAGGCGAAACCGTTGAGCATTTCCAGCGCATTGCTGAGGAAGCTGCCTTTGCCGCGCGCCTTGAACTCGCCCCGGATAGCGGGACGCCCGCACCACATCGTGATGAGCGCCGAGGTCGTCACTGAACCGGCAACGGTGGCGCACAATGTCAGCGCGGCCAACGGATTGCGCGTCAGTATCCACAGCAGCGGCAGCGCCATCAGGGCTGGCGCCGGCATCGCGACGGCGGCAAGCTTGGCGCGGCGGATCGTGCGCATGCCGCATGGCGCCGCGCGCAGCAGGTCGGGCGCATCTTCGGCGGAGATGATGACCCAGGCCAGCGCCGCCGTGAGCGAACCGCACAGGAATGTCAGGGCGGCGCCAATCCCCGGCAAGCGCTCGCCGCCTTTGGTCAGCAGCAGCACGCCCAGCGGCACGATATACAACAACTGCAACAGCACCTGCGAAATCAGTTGCGGGTCGCGCGCAATCAGGCGCCACTCCTTGACGACGACCACCTGCGCCAGGCTGCGCCCGAACCAGTAACCTTGCCCGCCGGCCGGCGCCCTGGCCACCCGCACCAGGCTGACCGCCTGCTGCACGCCGTGCACGAAGAATCGATGGGTCGAACGGACGGTGAGGATAAAGATGGCGAGCGCGATCATGCTCAACGCCAGTATCGGGCGCGGTGCGCCAAGGACCGCATGCCCCGGCAGCCAGATGACGCTGTCGGGCCCCAGCGCGGCGCCGGGCTCGAGCATTGGCGCGAACCAGTGCGCTACCTGCTGCCTGGCACTGCCGGCCGCGTTGCCGTACGCTTGCGACAACAGGAAGAACATCGCGCCCGACAGCGCGCCGACCACTTGCGCCACGACCCGCGTGCGCCTCACGTCCAGCAGGCGGACCAGGCCGAGGGTGAGCAGCATCGACAGCGCCGCCGCGATCGCCGCCGCACCGATGACGACCGGATAGATGCCGAGGAAGCGGTACTGGCCCAGGACCAGGCCGGCGTTGGCGAACGGTGCCAGGAAGAACAAGTAAATGCCGGCGATGCCGACGACGATCCCGGCCAGCCGGACGCTGAAAATGCCGCGCGACGACAGCGGCGAAGAGAGCAGCAAATCGAGGTCGCCGCGTTCGAACAATACGTCGACGCTGGCGCGCAAACCGCTCGACATCATCAGGCTGAAGGCGGCCGCGAACAGGCCGCTCAAGCCCATCACCAGCGTGTGCGGCGGCGCCGCGCCGGCGCCGCCGATTTTACTGAGCAAAGCAAACGCCAGCACGTGAATGGTGACGAAAACGGCGATCCACAGCGCGGCGCTGCCTTTGCCGATGCCGCGCCTGCCCACCTTGTTTTTTGCGCCGAAGCCGGCGTTGAAAAAAAACATCCGGATTTCATGCTTGAGCAGCCACAGCGCGCTGCCGGCGCGGGCGTTCACGGCTGTCCCGTCAACTGCAGGAACACATCCTCCAGCGTGCCGCCGTCAGTCTGGCTGCGCAACTCGTCGAGCGTGCCCTGGGCAATCAGCCGGCCATGCTCGATGATGCCGATGCGCTGGGCCAGCCGCTCCGCCACTTCGAGGATGTGGGTGGTCAGCACCACGGTGCCGCCGCCGCGCACGTGTTCGAGCAGCAGGTCCTTGACCTGGCGCGCAGCCGCCGCGTCGAGGCCGGTGAGCGGCTCGTCGAGGATCAGCAACTGCGGCTCATGAATCAACGCGCCAGCCAGTGCCAGCTTTTGCTTCATGCCGCGCGAGAAGCCTTCGGTCAGTTCGTGCGCGTGGCGGCTCAGGTCGAGCCAATCGAGCAGGCGGCGCGCACGCGGCTCGGCGTCGGCTGCCTCGATGCCCCACAGGCCGGCGACGAACTCGAGGTATTCGGTCGGCTTGAGCTTGGCATATAGCATCGGCTCGTCCGGCAGGTAGGCAATCTTCTGCTTGGCGCCGGCCGGATTGGCGGCCAGGTCAATGCCGAAAATTTCGACACTGCCGGCGTCCGGCGCCAGCAAGCCGGCCACCATGCGCAAAGTCGTGGTCTTGCCGGCCCCGTTCGGTCCCAGCAGCGCGTACAGTTCGCCTTGCTGCACGGTCAGGTCGAGCCCGTCGACCGCCGGCCGGCCGAAGTGCTTGGACAGCGCCGTCAGCTTCAAAGCCGCGGGTGCATCGTTGTTCATGTTCGCTCCGCCAAGGGGATACATTGCAGCCGGCGCCGTTGCAGGCGGCCGTGTCGATTGTCAGAGCAGCTTGAACGACGAGATGAACTGGTCGGTCTGCTGGGGCGACAGGGAGGTTTCCTTGCCCATCACAATGACTTGATAGAAGCGCTTGTCGCGCGACTCGAAGTGGCCGACCAGTTTCATCGGCGAGCCTTTCTGGACGCCCTTCGCCTCGATATCGATCGACGTGCTTTGCGTGCTGGTGGCGCCGCTGGTGGTGGCCGCGGCAGAGGATTTTTCCTTGGTGACCGTCGCGCCGATGTTGCGTACCAGCGCAGTCTTCATCGCACCCACTGCCGCCGCCGCCAGGGCAGCGTCGGGCGCTTCCGCGCTGCCGACGGCAAAGGTGGTGCCGTCGATGTCGACCGCAGTCATCGTCATGTCGACCTGCAGGCCGCCGACATCGATGTTGCGCTTGTGCACGGCTGGCTTGTCGGGAAACATCACACGGAAGGGCGCATCCGGGCTGCTGTAATCGCGCCAGTTATAAGTGGGGTTGCAAGCCGTCAGCAGGAGCGCGCCTATTACAGGCAAAAGCGGCGGAAAAATGAATTTTTTGATCAGGGATTGTCGCATCCCCAGATGGTAGCAGGAGCGCCGTGTCGACGCCACTGCTTGAGCGCCACGGCGCTTCACCGTTCCCGCACACTGCGCCGGTAGCCGATTGCTTCAGCCACGTGGGCGGTCGCCACGCGTTCCATGCCGGCCAGGTCGGCGATGGTGCGCGCCACTTTCAGCACCCGGTGATACGCGCGCGCCGACCAGTGCAAATGCAGCATCGTCTCGCGCAGCAATTTGTCGCCGGCGGCGTCGAGCTTGCAGTAGCGGTCGATTTCGCGAGTCGTCAGGCGCTGGTTCGACTTGTCCTGGCGCTGCAGTTGCAGCGTGAAGGCATCGGCGACGCGGCCCGCGATCGCCGCGCTCGGCTCGCCATCGGCGGCGGCGCCCATGGCGGCTGGCGCCAGCGGGCCGACCTCGACCTGCATGTCGATGCGGTCGAGCAGCGGCCCCGAGATGCGGTCCTGGTAGCGCGCCACCGCTTCGACCGTGCAATGGCATTTGCCCGACGAATGGCCGAGGTAGCCGCATGGGCACGGGTTCATCGCCGCGATCAGCTGGAAGCGCGCCGGGAAATCGGCCTGCTGGGCGGCGCGCGAAATGGTGATGGTGCCGGACTCCATCGGCTGGCGCAGCACCTCCAGCACGCGGCGGTCGAACTCGGGCAATTCATCGAGGAACAGCACGCCGCAATGGGCCAGCGACACCTCACCCGGACGCGGCATGCTGCCGCCGCCCACCAGCGCCACGCCGGAGGTGGTGTGATGCGGGCTGCGGTAGGGCCGCACCTTCCAGGTCGCCGCGTTGAAACCGCGCGTGAGCGACTGCACCGCCGCCGCCTCCAGCGCTTCCTCGTCCGTCATCGGCGGCAGCAGGCCGACGAAGCGCGACGCCAGCATCGTCTTGCCGGTGCCGGGCGGGCCGACCAAGAGCAGGCTGTGCGCGCCGGCGGCCGCCACCTCCAGCGCGCGCTTGGCCTGCCGCTGGCCCTTGACGTCGGAAAGATCGGGGTACTGAGGTGCCACGCCGCAAGGCTTGGGGCGGTAGCGCTGCAGCCGGCTGGCATCGTCGGCCGCCGCGAAGTGGGCGCACACTTGCAGCAGCGTCTCGGCCGGAAAGATCGCCGCGTCGCCAACCAGCGCGGCCTCGTCTGCATTGGATGCCGGCAGGATGAAAGCGCGGGCCAAGCGTGACGAAAGTGCCGAATGCCCGCCGCTGCGGTGCATGGCGAACGTCATCGCCAGTGCGCCGCGGATCGGCCGCAATTGGCCCGACAGCGACAGTTCGCCGGCAAATTCGTAGCGGTCCAGGTCGCGGTCGGGAATTTGTCCCGACGCGGCCAGGATGCCGAGGGCGATCGGCAGGTCGAAGCGGCCCGACTCCTTCGGCAAATCGGCCGGCGCCAGGTTGATGGTAACCCTCCGGTTGGGAATCTGGAAGCCGGCGTTTTGCAAGGCCGCGCGTACCCGGTCCTTCGATTCACGCACCTCGGTATCTGGCAAACCGACGATAGTAAAACTGGGGAGGCCGTTGGCCAGGTGCACCTCGACGCTGACGGGAGGCGCTTCCATGCCGGCCAGTGCGCGGCTATGCAATACAGCAAGGCTCATCGAATTCCTTAGCGGAGCAAGGGTACTTTGATGAGCCTAGAAGGATTCGGCGCCTTCGATTTGCGGATGACCAAACGTGTTCGCGTTGCCGGATGTGCGTGGAAGTTCGCAACCGCTGAGGACGTGTCCGAATGTCGGAACTGACCCCGGCTCCGCCCGGCTCGCGATGAGTGCAATGACCACAGACCATGCTGCTAAGACGGTTCTGCGGTTGATATCAGGGCTTCACTGATCTGTGAACCAGCGCCAGCAATGAGCTATCGCGGGTGATTACTGATATGGCAGATTGCTACCCACGATGGTCAGGCCGGGCAGGCCGTTGGCAAGATGCACCTCGACGCTAACTGCAGGCGCCTCCATGCCGGCCAAGGCGCGGCTGCGCAATACTGCAAGGCTCATCGGGTTCCTTAGCAAGGCAGGGGACTTCGAAGAGCCTAGAGTGATTCGACGCGTGCGGCTTGCGGCTGACCAAATGTGTTTGCCTTGGCCGACCGGCGCGCATGTCCGTACAACCGTTGAGGACGTGACAGCATGTTGGAACTGACCCTAATCCCCGCGCTTCTCGGCCAGTCGAATGTGTGAGCTACAAATTGCGCTGGGCGAAGACTTGGATGGCCTCGCCAAGGAAATCAACCATGCGAGGGTGAAAGTGATTGTGATAAGCCCTCATATCAGGGTTGTCTTGATAAAACAGCCCCAGCCCAATGTATGCCTCCCGTGAAGGCGTGTAAAACCGCACAGCAATTGAATAATGACGTGACATGAGAGCCTGAACTTCCGGCGAAGATGGAAGCGAACCTTCCACTAAAGGTGTGAGCTCCTTGTACAAGATGTCCCAGTCGATATGCACTTGCTGCTTATCGACGTGCGACCAGTTTTCTGTTTCAGCAAGCGACTTCGATTGCTGCGCCGTCAGCGCTTGCCTGCATTGTTCGAGGTAGTCCGAAGGGAAGTTTCTAAGTGTCATGGCATTTTGAGAAAGACTGTTGTGTTGAGTATTTGTGGTTGTGTCGCAGTACCGAGCCGAGTCTTTCCGTAGTTGTTTCATTCGTTGCAATGGCGATTATGAGGGCGATCTCTGCTGCTTCAAACCAAGCGGCCGTCACCGAAACTGACGCTTGCACCAGCCAACCGCTGAGCGAGCAAGGTGTGCTGAGGGAGCGCCAGTTGATTTTCGTCTTGCGAGCCGTACTTCAAAATCTCTTTAAAATTAGCAAGGCCTTAGACTACGGCCGCACCCAGGCACTGATGACTGTACTGCTAGTTTGAATACTACTATAAAGACTTGTATCAGCCCAACGTAGTGGCGAAGGAACATAGATGCGGAAGGGATGGCAGATTGCTACCCACGACGGTAAAACTGGGGAGGCCGTTGGCCAGGTGCACCTCGACGCTGACGGGAGGCGCTTCCATGCCGGCCAGCGCGCGGCTATGCAATACAGCAAGGCTCATCGAATTCCTTAGCGGAGCAAGGGTACTTTGATGAGCCTAGAAGGATTCGGCGCCTTCGATTTGCGGATGACCAAACGTGTTCGCGTTGCCGGATGTGCGTGGAAGTTCGCAACCGCTGAGGACGTGTCCGAATGTCGGAACTGACCCCGGCTCGCGGGCTCCGCGGCTCCGCTGCAACCGCTGAGGACGTGTCCGAATGTCGGAACTGACCCCGGCTCGCTGACCCCGGCTCCGCGGGAACTGACCCCGGCTCCGCGCGCGCTGAGGACGTGTCCGAATGTCGGAACTGACCCCGGCTCCGCGAATGTCGGAACTGACCCCGGCTCCGCTGCTGAGGACGTGTCGGAATGTCGGAACTGACCCCGGCTCGGAATGTCGGAACTGACCCCGGCTCCGGAATGTCGGAACTGACCCCGGCTCCGGACCCCGGCTCCGCGAATGTCGGAACTGACCCCGGCTCCGGAACTGACCCCGGCTCCGGGAACTGACCCCGGCTCCGCCGGCTCCGGGAACTGGCCCCGGCTCCGGAATGTCGGAACTGACCCCGGCTCGCGCATGATAATGGATTGACGCGCTTACGTGGCCCCCTGTGTCAGGATAGATGTCGCGTCATTTGATTCACATTAATCGTATTCGGGGGCGGAGCAAAGACATGCAGTGAAACGTTATTCAGCAGAGCGCAAAGAAGCCATCTTGAGACGGATGATGCC
>NZ_PDOB01000062.1 GCF_002760665.1 Massilia psychrophila
ATCTCGGCCGCTGGCGCAGTTGCAGCGCGAGCCGCAGATGCAGCGCGCATTGACGGCCGCGGCCGCGCCCGAGCCGGCGCAAGTCACCGCGCCGCCCGGTAGCGCGCCGGCGCCGGCCGCCGTCGATCCGGCCACCGCCCAGTTCATCAACCTGCAGCTGACCAGCCAGGAACAGGGACGGGTTGCGTGGCAGGGCCAGCTGTTGCCCGGCCAGGACATGGCCTGGCAGATCAGCCGCGACCCTCCCGACACAAGCGGACACCCTGGCGCCGAGGCAGAAACCGCTGAGCCGCCGTGGCGCAGCGCGCTGCGCTTGCGCTTTGCCGCCCTCGGCGAGATTGGCGCGACGGTGGTGCTGGCGGGCGACCAGTTGCATATCGCCCTGCAGGCCGGATCGAGCGACATCGGCAGCGTGCTGCACGCGCGCGCCGGCGAACTGCGGCGCGCGCTGGAAGCGTCCGGCAACCCGCCAGCGACGCTGACGGTCTCTGTTGGCGCCGTACTGGACGTCAACCCCGGGCGCGCCCGGCCATGACTGACATCGGCGCCCGAAAGCAGCACCAACAGCACCAGCAGCAGCGCGCGGTGGCGCTGGCCTACCAGGACGGCGATGGCGCGCCGAAGGTCGTTGCCAAGGGCAAGGGCCTGCTGGCCGAGCGCATCATCGAGCGCGCCCAGGAGGCCGGCGTGTTCGTCCACGAGTCCAGGGAACTGGTGGCGCTGCTGATGGAAGTGGACCTCGACCGCCAGATTCCGCCGGCGCTCTATCGGGTCATTGCGGAACTGTTGGCGTGGCTATATCATATTGAGTCTTCTCAAGTGTCTACTCAAGTGAGTGGCGCGCCAGCACCGTCCGCTCCGGGCGCGGCGAACCTCCTCGAATCATCATAAGAAAACCGGCTGGAACCGATGCAATCAACTAACGATTTTAGCTTGGAAAACTGGCACGATTACGAAATCGGCTCGCGCCGGGAGGTCATTTCGCTACTACGCAACATAGGCGAAAAGAACCAGCTGATCCGAATGCTGATCCACGGCGAGGCCGACGTCTGCGTCACCTCGATCCTCGAGGTCGATGCCGACACGAACACCTTGATCCTCGACCGTTCGATCAACAACGACCAGAACCTGCGCATCCTGGCGGCCAAGCGGATTTCGTTCGAGACCACGCTCGACAAGATCCGCATCCTGTTCGCCAGCGACGGCGTCACCGAAACCGAATTCGAGCAGCGTCCGGCGCTGCAAATTGCCGTGCCGGCGACCTTGGTGCGGCTGCAGCGGCGCGAGTTCTACCGCATGCCCACGCCGGTCAGCAACCCGGTGCGCGTGATCGTCCCGCTGCCCGAAGAACTCGGCGGCGGCAGTACCGTCCTGCCGCTGGCCGACATCAGCTGCGGCGGCATCGCCATACTCGATAATAAATTTATTCTTGGCAACACCATCGGCGTCAATTATCCCGGCTGCCGCATCGACCTGCCCGACATTGGCACCGTGATGACGACGCTGCAGGTGCGCAACTCGCTCGACCTGACCTTGCTCAACAACAAGGCCAACCGCCGCCTCGGTTGCCACTTCATCGACATCTCGCGCGTCGACCTGGCAATGGTGCAACGCTACATTACCAAGCTCGAGCGCGAACGCAACGCCCGCATCGCCGGCCTCAGCTAAAAATCAGCGCATTTCTCACCCTCGGCATGGATCTTGCATCCATCTGGGGCATGAGATTGCGCCCCCTATCCCCCCAAGCTGCGCATCGTCGTCGCCACCACCGTCGTGCAGCCCGGCGAGCAGGATGACGCCACCCTCGCCGCCCAGGTCAGGCGCGGCAACACCTTGCGCATCGGCCTGCTCGAAGCGGGCTACGACCTGATCGCCTCGCTGCCGGCCGACATGTTCCTGCCCGAGCGCATCGCCCAGCTGCAACCCGACCTGATCATTATCGACGCCGAATCGGATGCGCGCGACGTGCTCGAACACATCGTCATCACCAGCCGCGACGAACGGCGCCCGATCGTGCTGTTCACCGAAGACGCCACCACCTCGAGCATGGAAGCGGCGATGGCGGCCGGCGTCTCGGCCTATATCGTCGCCGGGCTGCAGGCTGAGCGCATCAAGCCGGTGCTGGGAGTGGCACTGGCACGTTTTCGCCAGGAGCAAATACTGCTCGACGAGCTGACCGACACCCGCCACAAGCTGGCCGAGCGCAAGGTCGTCGAGCGCGCCAAAGGCGTGCTGATAGCCCACCAGCAACTCACCGAAGACCAGGCCTACCAGCAGCTGCGCAGCATGGCGATGAACAAGAAGCTGAAGTTGTCCGACATCGCCCAGCGCATCCTCGACGTCGAAGATTTGCTGGGCTAGAACGCACCGAAACCGCATCTGTCGGGTGTCGTATGGCAGTTCGGTGCTGATGGACGGCATGGTGTGGGATGGTAGCGACCCGGCGCGGTAGGCGGCGGCGTTTGACGCCTGACCGTCGTTGTTGTTATTAACAACGACGGCGACGCATTTTACGTTGCAGCGCATCATTTTCGCGCACGCGCGCACCTCGATGATGCGCGCGCTGCCATTGCACTCTGTCCGCCACGGGCAACCGCCACTGGCACGCTTCCTGCCGATACCCCCGTAACGGATCAACGGCGATCCCCTTGAATTTTTCTTAAAACTGGTCCAACGGCGGACCGGCCCGCGCAAGACCTACACCGGGCTGCTGCTGCTCGGCGCCACTCCCGTGCTCGGCGTGGCGCTGTCGCAAAGCTACGAAAGCTTTTTGTTTTTCCGCCTCGGCATCGGCGCGGTCGCGCGTCCTTCGTCATCACCCAGTACCACACGTCGGTGATGTTCGCCCCTAATGTCGTCGGCACCGCCAACGCCGCCGCCGCCGGCTGGGGCAACACTGGCGGCGGCCGTCGAAGGAGGCAAGCGAGGCGGCTGGGATAGCTTCAAGGCGGCCGCCGCCAATTACCGCGTGTGGCTGCTGTTCAGCACCTACGGCGCCTGCTTCGGCATCGAGATCTTCATTCACAACATCGCCGCCGTCTATTACGTCGACCATTTTGGCCTGTCTCTGGGTGCCGCCGGCAGCTTTGGCCTGCTGGCCTTGTTTGCCCGGGCGCTGGGCGGCTATCTGTCCGACAAGGGCGCCTTGCGCGGCAACCTCAACAGCCGCGTCACCTTGCTGTTCGTGCTGATGATCGGCGAAGGCATTGGCCTGTTGTGGTTCGCCAACGCCGGCACCGTCACGTACGCCGTCATCGCCATGCTGTGCTTCGGCCTGTTCACCCACATGGCTTGCGGCGCCACCTATGCGCTGGTGCCGTTCATCGACAGCCGCGCCCTGGGCGGCGTGGCCGGCATCATCGGCGCCGTGCTGTACGGTGACGTCAAGGACGGTCCGTGGTATTTCGACCTGATTTTGAACCGCACCGACATTTCGGCCATGCGCCGCCACCTGTTGTTTGGCGAAGCGCTGTGCGCACAAGCCGCTTGACGAGGAAACCTACCGTGAATTTGTCCCCTATTCCTCTTTCCGTGCGCACTACCTGTCCGTACTGCGGCGTCGGCTGCGGCGTGCTGACGGCGCCGGGCGACGACGGCGCCGTCAGCATCAGCATCAGCGGCGATGCCGCCCACCCCGCCAACGCCGGGCGCCTGTGCGTCAAAGGCGCATCCCTGGGCGACACCCTGGGCCTGGAAGGGCGCCTGCTGCAGCACACCATGACGCGCACCGGCAAGGCGGCGCAACTGACCAGCCACGTGGCCGAATCGTTCATCGACATCCACCCGCAGGACGCGCTCAAATTCGGCGTGCGCGAAGGCGAACTGGCGCGCGTGTCGAGCCAGTAAGGCGCGGTGGTCGCCCGCGTGCAGCACGGCGGCGGCATCGCCCGCGGCGGCCTGTTCATCCCGATTCACTGGAGCGGCGAGAACGCGTCGGATGCGCGCGTCGGCGCCGTGGTCAATCCCGCGCTCGACCCGGTATCGGGCGAGCCGGAATTCAAGCACACGCCGGTGATGATCGAGCGCTTCGGCGTGTCGCGGCACGGCTTTGTCCTCAGCCGCGGCGCACTGGACCCGCATCCAGGGCGAGCAGTTCGCCCGCTACGAGATGGCCGGGCGCGGCCTCATCCTGGACCATGCCGCCTGGGCGCGTGCGCTGCTGGGCGTGACTGAGCTGGACGCCGACTGGCTCGATTACCAAGACCGCGGCGGCGCCGTCTACCGCGCCGTGCACGTCGTCGACGAGCGGATCGAGCAATGCGTGTTCATGTCGCCGCGGCCCGATTTGCCGCCGCGCACGTGGCTGGCCGGCCTGTTCACCAAGCAGGCCTTGTCGACAGCCGACCGCACGGCCTTGTTGAGCGGCCAGGCGCTTGAAAAAGGCGCCGATGCGGGGCCGACGGTGTGCTCCTGCTTCGGCGTCGGGCGCAACACGATCTGCGATGCAATCCGGGCCGACGGCTTGACGACGGTGGCCGCCGTCACCGCCTGCGTCAAAGCAGGTGGCAATTGCGGCTCGTGCGTGCCGGAGATCAAACAGTTGCTGGCCGAAACCCGCGTTACCGAAGCGTAAATGTGAATGACTCTACAGATTTGGAAGAATTTATTATCTCAACAGTCACCGCAACCTGAAGTCAAGTAATGGTTATCGACTGACGTGCCGGATTAAAATGCCGTCCGGGCTGCAATTGTTGACACGTTTTATTTTTTCCACGCCTGGGGAAGGCAATCTCCCGTTGCATGAGCGCCGGCCGACAAATACAAGCATGCAAGCCCGCCCGGGCGCGCACCGATGCCAAGCCGCAGCGGGCCGCTGCCGATGCCGATCCGGATCAAGATTGCCCGAGTTATGTTGAGTGGGTACTGCAGGTACTTCAGACCTGCATGTTCATGATTTCATGGTAGGCCGACACCAGCTTGTTGCGCACCTGGACCGTGGCCTGGAAGTTGATGCTGGCCTTCTGCATCGAGATCATCACGTCCGACAGGCTGACCTTGTCGTCGCCGGCGGCGAAGCTCTTGCCCATCTCCTCGGACTTCATCTGGCTGTTGCTGACCTGCTCGAGCGATGATTTCAGCGCGTCCGAGAAGTTGACCTTGGCCGCCGGCGCCTCACCGATGCCGGCCGGCGCCATCGCTGCGCCGGTCGGCCTGGTGGCCGCCGCTTTCAATTGGGCGATCATCGCCTCGATGCGCCCGCCGTCTATCGCTCCTACGTTCATGCTCGCTCCTACCTTCATGCTCGCTCCTGTAATGCCTGCCGCACACGGGTACACTATGCGCCCAAGCGGACTCTGGCTAACAGCATAGCACCGGACGCCTGTCAATTTCATTAGAGCAAGACCGTAAACCACGCTCTGTTTCAGCGATTGACTCCCCCCTCGTGCCGCCATAATCGACGGCAAGCCCCATTCCTTGTCCGAGGTGTGGGACCACCTCCACCCCACCGGGCGTGTCGCCCTCGGAACCCAACATGGCAGCAGCAGCGGAAGACCTGGTCCTCGACCCAACCCGGCAGCAATCGTTCATCCAGACCCCGTTCGGACGCAACATCGCGCTCGGCGTCGGGGCGGCGATCGTCGTGGCCATGATGGTGGCGGTGTGGCTGTGGAGCCAGCAGCCGGAATACCGCGTGCTGTTCTCCAATTACACCGACCGCGACGGCGGCGCCATCACCGCGTCGCTCGACCAGATGGCGATCAAGTACAAGTTCTCCGACGGCGGCACCGCGATCCTGGTGCCGGCCAGCCAGGTCCACGACGTGCGCCTCAAGTTAGCCGCGCAAGGCCTGCCGAAAGGCGGCAACGTCGGCTTCGAACTGATGGAAAACCAGAAGCTCGGCGTGTCGCAGTTCCTCGAGCAGGTCAATTACCAGCGCTCGCTCGAAGGCGAACTGGCGCGCTCGATCCAGTCGCTCGCCGCCGTCAGCGCCGCCCGCGTCCACCTGGCGCTGCCCAAGCCGCAGGTGTTCGTGCGCGACCAGCAAAAACCCACCGCCTCGGTGCTGCTCAACCTGCAGACCGGCCGCACCATCGACGCCGCCCAGGTCAGCGCGATCGTCCACCTGGTGGCGTCGAGCGTGGCCGAACTGCCGCCATCGAACGTCACCGTCGTCGACCAGGCCGGCAACCTGCTGTCGGATACCTCCAAGAGCGCCGGCGCCAAGAACCTCGACCCGAATCAGCTGAAATACGTCGCCCAGCTACAGCAGAGCATTGTCAAGCAGGTCGAGTCGCTGATCGTGCCGCTGGTCGGCCAAGGCAACGTGCGCGCCGAGGCAACCGCCGACGTCGACTTCGCCCAGGTCGACACCGCCGCCGAAATCTACAAGCCCAATTCGCCGCCGGCCGCCTCGGCGATCCGCAGCCAGCAGTCGTCCGAAGCGGGGGCGCCGGGTTCGACCGCCAATGGCGTGCCGGGGGCGCTGTCGAACCAGCCGCCGGGCGCCGCTACCGCGCCGATTGACGCCGGCCAGGCGCCCCCCCCGGCGGCGCCTGGCGCTGGCGCTGCTTCTACCCGCAAGGACAGCACCACCAATTACGAAGTCGACAAGACGATCCGCTACGAACAGCGGCCAATGGGCGGCATCAAGCGCCTGTCGGTCGGCGTGGTGGTCAACTACCGCAGGCTGGTCGACGCCAAGACCGGCAAGGTCAGCATCAAGGCGCTTAGCGCCGCTGAAGTAGCGCAAATCAATGACCTGGTCAAGGAGGCGATGGGGTATTCGAAGGAGCGCGGCGACACCCTCAACGTCACCAACGCGCCGTTCGACGGCGTCGACAAGCCGGTCGTGCCGCCCGAGGCGCTGGTCTGGTGGCGCGATCCGGAAATCCAGGAGATGGCCCGCCAGTACGGCAAGTACCTGCTGGCCGGGATCGTGCTGCTGTTCCTGTATTATCGTATTCTGCGGCCGATGATGCGCCCGGTACTGCGCCGATTCGACCAGATCACGGAACTGCCGCCGGCGCCGCCGAAGCCGGGTCCTGATGCGATCGCCGACGAAGCCGGGCGCATCGAACAAGAGGCAGAAACGACGCCGCAGGTCTCCGGCTACCGGGAAAATTTGAGTATGGCGAAAAAACTGGCGTCGGACGATCCGCGCGTCGTTGCTAACGTTGTAAAGGCATGGGTAGGCTCAAATGAATAAGAACGAACAATGAACGACAACGGCGTCCAGAAGGCAGCCATTTTGATGCTCGCCCTTGGCGAAACCGAGGCGTCCGAAGTGATGAAGTTCCTCTCCCCGCGCGAAGTGCTCAAACTGGGCGCGGCAATGGCGACGATGAAGAGCGTGCAGCACGAGCAGGTGGTGTCGGTGCTGGAGGCGTTCCGCTCACAGACCAAACTCAATTCGACCGTCGGCCTCGACTCGGACGAATACATCCGCCAGGTGCTGACCAAGGCGCTGGGCGACGACAAGGCTTCGGTGCTGCTGTCGCGCATCCTCGGCGGCAAGGACGCTTCCGGCATCGAAAGCCTGAAGTGGATGGACGCCTCGTCGGTGGCTGAACTGATCCGCAACGAGCACCCGCAGATCATCGCCACCATCCTGGTCCACCTCGAGCGCGATCAGGCCTGCGAAATTCTCAGCCATTTCACCGACCGCCTGCGCAACGACGTGGTGCTGCGCATCGCCACGCTCGACGGCGTGCAGCCGGCCGCGCTGCGCGAACTGAACGACGTGCTCACCAAGCTGTTGTCGGGGAATGAAAACATCAAGAAGTCGTCGCTCGGCGGGGTGCGGGCGGCCGCCGAAATCCTCAACTTCATGAGCGGCGAGCAGGAAGGCTCGGTGATGGACAACATCAAGAACTACGACAACGACATGGCGCAGAAGATCATGGACGAGATGTTCGTGTTCGATAACGTGATCGACATCGACGACCGCGGCATCCAGCTGCTGCTGCGCGAAGTGCAGTCCGAAATGCTGATTATCGCGCTCAAGGGCGCCTCGCAGGACCTGCGCGAAAAGATTTTCAAGAACATGTCGCAGCGCGCCGGCGAGATGATGCGCGAAGACCTCGAATCGAAGGGACCGGTGCGCCTGTCCGAAGTCGAGGCGCAGCAAAAGCAGATCCTGCAGATCGTGCGCCGGCTGGCCGACGAAGGCCAGATCGTGTTGGGCGGAAAAGGCGAGGATTCGTTTGTCTGATACGCCCAAAGAAATGCAGACCGCTTACCAGCGCTGGGAAATGAACTCGTTCGGCGACAACCGTCCGAGCGTGGTGGCGGCGCGCCCCACCTCACCGCCGGTGATCCAGGGTCCCTCCGAACAAGAGCTCGCCGAAATCCGCGAGGAGGCGCGCCTTGGCGGCTACGACGAAGGCCACGGCGCCGGTTACGCCGACGGCATGGCGCTCGGCCGCGCCGAAGCGGCGAACGAACTCGAACACGTCCAGTCAATCGCGCTCGAATTCGGCGCCGCGCTGGCCGCTGCCGACGAAACCATCGCCGCCGACGTGCTGGACCTGGCGCTGCACCTTGCAAAAAGCATGCTGCGCAGCGCCCTCGCCGTCAAGCCGGAACTGGTGATCCCGGTGGTGCGCGAAGCGATCGAATACCTGCCGGTGCTGCAGCAGCCGGCGGTATTGATGCTCAACCCGGCCGACGTCGCGCTGGTGCGCGAAGCGATCGGAGAAGAACTCGACAAGGGCGGCTGGCGCGTGGTGCAGGACCCCAGCATCGCGCGCGGCGGCTGCAAGGTCGACACCGCCACCAACCAGATCGACGCCCAGCTCGCAACGCGCTGGGAGCGTTTGACGCATGCCCTCGGCACGAACCTCGACTGGCTCGGTCCATGACGGCAGCGCCCGACCGCCACACCACGCGCTGGCGGGCCTACCTGCGCGACTGCGATTCGCTGGTCGACTTCGTCGAGCCGATGCAGGTGTCCGGCCGCGTCACCCGCGTCGCCGGGCTGGTGATGGAATGCGTCGGCCTGCGCCTGGCCGTCGGCAGCGCCTGTACCATCCCGATGGCCAACGGCATCCGGGTCGAGGCCGAAGTGGTCGGCTTCGACGGCGACCGCCTGTTCCTGATGCCGCAAAGCGACGTCGAAGGCATCGTGCCGGGCGCCCGCGTGTTCCCGGTCGAGGCGCCGGTGCCGCGCCCGGGCAGCGTGGCCCATCCGCGGCGGCGCCCGAGCGACCGCGCGCGCCACCTGCCGGTCGGCATGGCGCTGCTTGGGCGCGTGGTGGACGGCGCCGGC
>NZ_PDOB01000063.1 GCF_002760665.1 Massilia psychrophila
TTGACGAGTCCGTCGGAAGAAGGTGGCTTGCTGGAATTGCTCGAATTCTTGTCGACCTTCGTTTCCAGTGCCACCAGGCGGTCCCACAACGTCACGATAATGACTTCAAGCTCACCACGGGTGAGGTCGGTCAAATCAGGCGGGGACGGCTTTTTCTTCATGACCAGCATGATGGACCGCATCTATATTGTTTACAACCTTTTTCGCACTGTACGCCTCACGCTGAACAGTCACAACCTGGTTTCGGAGGTTGTTGGCAGCCAGCAGGTCTCGTCGGTGTCTCGATGGTCCGTGACTGTTCAGCGTCTATGCCGTGGGTCGGATAGGACTGCCGGCAAAGACGCACATTTACTTTAACGGAAATTTATGTCACTCGATTTAGTTGAGATGGGCAATGATGAATTCGATGACTGGCTGCGCGATCAAGATGGCCGCGCTCCAGGAGACGATCTGACTGAGGAGCATTTGGTGCAGCTTGTGGGCACCACGCTCCGGGGGGGCGACCAGAAAGCCGGGCAAAAGGGTCCATCGACCTGGCGAACCTATGTTATGCAATGGCCGACAAGACTCTGGGCTCCCAAGGGCCTGCGACCAAATGCTTGGAGGTGGTGGTAAGCATCGGTCAACGCCACTGACCGGCGGTGTCCAGGCCGGAATCTCGTCGGGGGCAAAGAACAATTTGGCGTCTAGGTCGCGGTAGGTGTGGTCTATCCTCATCCAGCGGGCCGCGATACCAGTCAATCGCGAATTTTGCGGATTGCAGATATCGCACGCACCAGCGCGGTGGAGGTGATCAAATTTGATTTGGCGCGGCGACATTCGATGCCGTCCGTTAAGCGCACGACTTGACGTTAATCGATTTGGGGTACACAGCGGGTACACAACGCGGCGCGTTGATCGACACTCACTTCTTCCAAGCCCGCAAAAATCGGTAACCCATTGATTTAACTGGTGCGGCTGGCGGGGATCGAACCCACGACCCTTGGCTTCGGAGGCCAATACTCTATCCACTGAGCTACAGCCGCGCTGGGGAATTTCTGAAGAGAAGCGAAGGATTTTAACGATCTGAGCACACTTTGAGCACAGTTGAGCACAATCGACCGCGACCTTGGAGAAGTCGCATGGCAACAATTGGTCAATATCGAGGCAAGTGGAAATGTCAGGTCCGTAAAACGGGCTACCCTACTCAGACCCAAAGCTTCGACCTGAGGGCAGTAGCGGTGGCGTGGGGAAACGAAGTTGAAGCCAAGATGAACCGTGGCGCTTTTGCAGGGAGCACGAGCAAGCAATCCATCACTGTTCGTGCAGTACTTGAACGGTATCTCGCGGAAGAGTCCGACAAGAAGGCATACTCGGCAGCCGACTTGTCCCGCGCTAAGCCAGTTCTGGCCGCACTGGGGGCGTACCATGTTCACAAGCTGACTCATGCAGACCTCGCGGAATACAAGCGCAACAGGCTCGCCCTGAGGTCGCCGCAGACCGTGACGCATGAACTCAATCTGTTACACCGGGCGTATGTGATCGCCTCTACCGAATGGGGCATCGTCTTGCCCAACGGCGTCCCTAAGACGCCCCGGCCCACCCTGCCTCGTGGTCGCGGTACACGCATCCGGCCTAACCAAATTGACTTGATAATGCAAGCGACCGAGTCCGAACAACTCAAGCTCATCGTCCCGCTGGCGGTGGAAACGGCAATGCGCCGCTCTGAGCTACTTGGCATCCAGTGGGAACATGTTGACCTTGACCGTCGCTCGATCTACCTAGACAAGACGAAGAACGGACTGTCCCGCACCGTGCCGCTTTCGAATCGCGCCCTACAGGTACTCCAAGGCATGCAGGAGGCCACGGCTGGCCCAGTATTCACGCTAGCCGCCTCGTCTGTCACCCAAGCCTTCCAGCGGGCTGTGGAGCGGGCTGGCTTGGACCACATGCGCTTCCACGATCTAAGGCATGAGGCCACCTCCCGGCTATTTGAGCGCGGCCTGAACGTGATTGAGGTCGCACGCATAACAGGCCACGTAACCCTGTCGATGCTTGACCGATACACTCACCTTGATGTGCAGGGGCTGGTACAGAAGCTGGGTTAGCGAAAAAACCATGCGCGATGGAGCAGAAAGTAGTCACTCCCTTCGCTTAATCACGCTCCTGCCGTGAGGCCACAGGAAGCTCTACCAGGCGTTCAGGAGGCTACAGGGCGCAGAGCCAAGCAACTTCAGCAATCGGCTCAAAAGCTCTGTAATCGCTTCATGGCGAGTTCTCTTCAACAGCGTAACAGCGCCTTAAGCAGCCCTCCGGGTAGGACACGGCGGTATTGACCATGCGATCAATATGCCCACGAATAGCCCCCACTAATAACCGTGGTAGCATCGGGTCAACAGAACATATGCTGAACGAAGATGACCACATACGCTATAACAACGGATGCAGGTGATGCACTAGATGCGCAGTTCGACATAGAGCAGTCTGCAATCGTCCTTCACAGCCGAGGTGGAACGAAGGGCAAAGATGCAGTCAATTCTGATTACTCGGTTGCGCTTCGCCAAATCCTTCGCAGACTCGCAAACAATAAGATCGGAATAAATGGCGCTTGGGTCGATAGCAGCCGAGTTCAGCATCTGCCGTTATCGGAGCGTGCCATCTTTGGGGCAGATGACGGAAGCGTACTACCGGATGATTGCTTCAAGTTGATGACCAACAGAATGCAGAAAGTCGGGCGGGCCGCATCTGCCTCAGGAACAGGTGGTAATCCCACGAAGCGCATTCGCATTCAACTGGCGGGTAGTCTGGCGTCATCGTCTATCGTCGATGCGTTACAAGCGTCCCCGACAAGTGTTGACACGCGCAGCCGCGAAAGACTGCCTACGGATGACCTCAACAAGGTCACGTCCGAGCACGTTTGGAATGCGATCCAGAAGCTAACAGGCGGCTATTCGGATCACGGTTTCGGGGAGTCAACGGACTTTGATTTGGTCACAGACGAGGACATTCGACTTCCGCCTAAGGCTGTGTTTGGCGTAGCCGCAACGGAAGCATTAGGGTTCAAGGTAATGCCCAAGCATTTCTCTGGCGGTGAGGGATCGCCATGCTTCCGCATCTTGACTTCGGCGGGCTACACTATACTTCCTAAGTCGGCTCATCCGATTCAAGATTCTGCGCCAGTCCCCGTTGGCCCAGCCGTAGACAAGTTCTGGGTCGAAGGAAAACAGAAGTCCGTGACACATTTTCGTAGGGAACGCGGAGCAGGCTTGGCAAATGCTAAGAGGGCTCAATTCCGCCGGCTATATGGCAAACTGAAATGCGAACGATGCGACCTCGATCCTGCGGTGGTGTATGGCGGAGTGCATGGCGAGGCCAGTATCGAAGTACACCACAAGGTAACCCAGGTACAGGACATGGATGAGGGGCACGTGACCATGCTTGGAGACTTGGAATGCCTTTGTGCGAACTGCCATCGGGTCGCTCATCGCCTGCTCAAGCTGGAGCAAATTAACTGAGCGTCGAGCGTCTTGGTTTCAGGCATCCCTGTGATGAGGCCAAGAAGCCCTGTACCACGTTCAGCAGAACTTACAGCGGTATAGCCCGCCAGCGCCAGCAAACCACTGAGAACGCCTGCAATCGCTTCTACTGGCGTCCATGTTGCTGACCTGAGCGGGTATCAGGTTTGCATCCGCATCAATGCGCCTACGTGTAGACCATCAGCCTGGGGTATCTGAGGATTAATGCCTTATCAGTCCTACTAAGGATATCCATTGGTATCCATAGGTATCCATAGGTTGTCCTAGCTCAATAGCTGCTCTGTAGTGTCATGCTGAACAGTAATAGCCAAGGGATAGCCATAGATCCCCTCTTCTCACTTGCCCCCCTTTAGTGGCATGCTGAACAGTCATAGCCAAGGTCGCCTACTGAACAGCAGCCGCTAGGTGCAGCACTATGCATCGACCTTCACAACCCCATCAATATTGGTCTGCTTCTTGAACACAGCTAGCATGATCGTCGTCGCCTGATCTTGGTGATGCTCAGCTACGATGACAGCGTCGTGCACCGGAAGCGCGGTGATTCCTAGCCTGAGTAGTTCGGTGAGGACTTCCACCAGAATCTGACTTTCTTTGTACAGTAGGTCGAGACCTATCCCCTTGTAGAAAAGGTCCGCGATTGGCTTGTGAAAGATGATGATCCCTGAGGTGATTTCTTTGATGCGAACGTGCCCAGGAAACAACTCTGCGGAACCTCTTGGCTTCTTCTTCATTGGGCTGGTTCGATGGAGCATCGAATTGAACACAACCTTCACGCCATCACGGTATTCCTCTAGCCGAGGTATCGTGTAAGCGTCTTCAGCGTTGAACTTTTCACCGGCCAGCCCGTAGAGTATCCGTGGGTTCATTTGCCCAAAGTCGAGCGTGACCGTTGGCACACCTTGTATCAAGATACCCCGGCGATTCATCTTGGACATATTCAGCCAGAACCCACCGAACAAACGCCCCCCTTTCTGGAACGATCCGTTATTGAAATACCGACGCAGGTGACGATCAGCAGTGTCCACGACTTGTCCATCCGTAGGGCATGGCCGGTACTGAATATCTGCCTCAGCAAGCGCGTCGTTAATGAACGCCATGTCAGAACGATACTTGTGTGTTTGGTCGGTATCGTCATATTGAAGCCAAGACCCAGCATCATTGTGATCCGCCTTCGTGTCCTTGAGCACGATGGTCTCTTGTGAATTGTCGAGCGTAAAATCAGCGCATGTTAGTTGGCGATCCTGAATAAGGTTTCGTAGGCGTTCACCCGCGCGTATCGTCGATAACATGCTCAGGCTAGGGTCAGACGGAACCCACACTCCGCGCCGGTGCTTAACTAACTCCATCTCAGGCGTCGCCATGTAGCCCAGTACATCCTTGAGGGTTTTGCTGATTGCTATTGACTTGTATCGGTCACGGGAGCCGAGGGCTGTGTTGGACAGTTCGATTGCAAGCCACCCATCAGGACGCGCGAGTTCGCTATGGATCAGGTCGCAAACGAGGGCTTCGACCTGGCGCTCGAAGGTCTGAAAATCCCCGGTCTTACGCTTACGCTTACGTGGTGCGCGGTGTTGTTCATAGCGCAGCAAAAGACTAACGACTTCGGCCACGACGGATTCAGCTCTGTCAGTCGCTGCGATCCTGAACCCAGTGAACGGCTGCTCGTATCGTGTCGGAGGGGAATAGATCGCCTGTAATGCAGTCTTGGAGGCAGCATGCGGCGCGCGCACTACCATCTTGGTTGTATGGTTAATCATGTGAGAATTTATTTTTGCAGAAGCGATAGCAGCCGCAGCGTCTGTGACGAGCGGCATGTGTGGCAGGGAGGTAGGTGCGTAAAGGACTGCGAGAGATGGAAGGCGCCGGGAAAAATAAAGCGCGTGAGACCCGCGACTAAATACTAGGCAGAGCGGAAGTGCGCTTCCAGAATAGCTCGGACTTCGTCTTTCATGCTGATCCTGTGGGAAGCACAGCGTGTCTTAATCAGGGCGTGCAGCGACAAAGGGAGTTCTAGTGTTAAACGCTGTATAGGTTCCTTTCGGTTGATCAGCGACGCCTCTAGGCAGTCCGTGCAGAGGGGTTTGGGGTGGACTTTACTGCCCCGCTCGCCAGGTACGGTGTCGGAGTTATTTGCTGGGAAATGGTTGTGGTTTATCATGGTGTTTAAGTAGAAAAGAGTTGCCCAAAGCAGCAGTTCGGTCGCCAGTAACGGGCAACACGAGTGCGTAGCTAGGGAGGGAAGAGGATGCCAATGAGGCACTACGCAGGCGCGGAAAAATGTAGCGTCTATGCTTAGGAGTAACTTTTAGCTTTGGCGCGCTGCTCGTAGGTGTCTGAGGTCTCAACCTTTTTCACCGTTAGCGGTCAAAAAAGCGGGAAAGCAGCATTGTTACGGCATGACATTTGCAGGTGACGAGACGTTCAAATACGCCACCTCTTGCTGTGGCAGTGTTAGAGACAGTTCCGTCACTGACAGAACCCAGTTGCGGTTATTGTCTAGCGCTTTGAATCCATGCTTGCGTACGAAGTTTTGGATACCATCGCCCTGATGAGTCTGCTCAATACCTATGTTTGCATACCCGTAGATACTGCTTAACCCCACCAAGAACTGTAGGAAAGACGTACCGTGTCCCACTCGCTGGCCGTTGAACGCAATCTTAGCAATGACGAGAGTATCGGTAGGCCACTGGTCTGAATTTGGGGGAAAGCGCAGATATATGTCCACTGTTTCCGAGTAAGCACTAACCGTCCCTTTTCGCGAGACTTGGCACCGTTCCTGATAGTTCAATCTGCTCAGGAGGTAATGGTTGAGTTCGTTCGAAAAGCTTTCAACCGTTTGATACATAACGTCTCTTTCATGTGAGTAACTAAATAGCAATAATTAGGCAACGACAAACCGAGTGTGTTTTGGTGAGGATCGTAGTCTTGCCTTAGATGTCAATGCGAGCGACTACAAGCCTGCTCCTTACCCCATAGCTAATCAGAAGGTAGGACATGGCCCGCATGTCACGTACTATGCTTAGGCGTAAGTTTTAGCCTTCCGGCGCTGCTCATCGGTCTATGCTTAGCAGGCTGTTGAAAAAAGAAATTTTGCCCCACCAAACGGCGAAAACCGCTGCAAAAATGAGCTCAAAATGCCTGTAATTTTAGCAAAATCCTCTTTTTTGCTAAAATTTCGGGCAGATTTCGTCTCCAGTTTAAATAATTTCCCACTGCTGAATGATTTTTCAACAGCCTGTTAGCTGTAGAGTTTAGCTTTCTAGTGCTGTCCGTTGGGTATCCTGAGCGGCTCTGAAGTTTCCACCTATGTTCTGCGCAACCCTTCAAATGAGAATCGTTCTCATCCACCCTACATAAAAAATTTCATTAAGCGCAAGTAAATAGCCTTGGACGTTACGTGCCTTGAGACGCTCCCTAGGCCACTTGAAAGGCTGGGCCTACCTGTGACATAGCCAATGCCAGGAAAAGGCCGCGTGAGCGCCCTACGCAGCTTGCCGAAGGTACTGATACAAGGTTTCCCGACTGATACCGAATTCCTTAGCAAGGGCGGTCTTCTTGGCTCCCGTTGCGGCCTTGGCTTGTAGATCAGCGACCTGTTCAGCGTTGAGTGCCGGTTTGCGACCCACGTACACATCACCCTTGGCCTTAGCAATCGCTATACCCTCCCGCTGGCGCTCACGAATCAGTGACCGTTCAAACTGTGCGAAGGCTGCAAGCATGGAAAACATAAGCTCATCCATCGGATTGTCTGTACCCGCTGAGAACGCCAGCTTCTCTTTGATGAACTGAACAGTCACGCCCTTGGCCTTGAGTTCCCTGACGATCCGCTGCATGTCCTCAGAATTACGCGCTAGACGATCCATGGAGTGAATCACGAAGGTGTCACCTGCTCTAGCGTGTTTCACGGCTGCCTGAAGCTGCGGCCTATCTGTATCCTTACCGGAAGCCTTGTCGGTGAATACTTGGTCTAGCTCGATACCGTCAAGCTGTCGCTCTGTGTTTTGGTCAAGGCTGCTCACCCTGATATATCCGATGGTCTGGCCTATGGTCTTCATGGTGTATCCCTGTGTGTAGTGTCAGGATAGATTCTAAGACCATCGAGCAAGACTGTCAACAAATTCCTCTATTGATCCTACTCTGACACAAACCATATCGAATACTGTCAGGCAAACGTGTGGTGCTGGGGTACACCCTATGCTGACACGCTACAAAGGAAGGAAAGGCTCGCTATTTGTCATATGCGCTGCAAGCATGGTGAGCAGCATCAAGCAAAAAGATCACCTCGTTGAAGACTATCTCATCCGTTGATTGCTTTTCGTAGAGGTAGCGCCAATCCACAAACGCATCGTTCATCGCGTGAAGGCAGTCACGATAAGACTTTCCCTTCTGGACGTTGTGACCAGCGGCGGCAGCAGGGCACTGTGCTTCCAGTTCTGCGACAGCCACAGCAGGGAGATTGTCGAACAACTTAAGCAGTTGATGGCCGCGCAACGGCTTGCCGTGCACCGCTGACAGCGTCTTCAGGTAAAGCTCAATCGCTAGCGCGGCGTTGACGACGAACGGAATAGCACTGTAGTGATTCACAGGCTGTCTACTCAGGTCTTTCTTGTAAAGGTAGCTTGCGGTAGTGCAGAACGATAACGCTTACCGGAACATGCCCTGAAATGGAGTTGTAGGTACGTAGACGCCAGCGTCCTTCAGCACCTTCATCGCAGCAGCAGCATCAGTCTTGCCGTCTCCTGTATTCGGAATCCACCCGATTACCTTGCCATCATGCTTCACGCCATAAGTCTTTGCATTGTCCGATTGCGGCTCATCCGTCCCCATTGCTGCCTCCATTTAATGAAACATTGATCGCAACCACGTCGAACAACTTACCACAGTGGGTGACACGAGGGGATGGACGATCACTAGGGCAGGGCCTATTGATAGATCATGCAATGGCTAGATCACTATCACCGAATGTCCGGTATCTGATTGCCGGGATTCGTATCATTCCCCATGCATTGCACAAAGGGAGGGCTGCACGCGGACACGTAGGCACTACATCGGCACAGGCTTGCGCCCCAGGTCAGCACTAGAATTCATCTGCTGTGAAAAAAAGACCCCCGGTATCAACGCTTTGGAAGAACTTCAAAAAGCCGGTAAAGACTCGACTGTTGTTCTTGTTGTTGGAGATTTCCGGAATGTGTCAATCGCTTTGAGACAATGAAATTGATGAGTTTAGTGTCTAATTCTCTGTATTCCCTCCGCTTTCCGGTGCCGATTTTGGCATGTTAATGCCGGCCACAGTTGGCAATGCGGGCGG
>NZ_PDOB01000064.1 GCF_002760665.1 Massilia psychrophila
TGCCGCCGTGGCCTCGATCACCGTCCCTTTGTTCAAGTGATACTTCAGGTTTGCGCTGATCTCGACCGCGAGCATCCGGCGATTCGCAGTCACTTTCTCGGTCGCTTGCTTTGGTACCAAAGACATGGGATGCATGTGTTCCAACTGCCAGGAAATCTCTTGCCGGATGTCCCAGCAGAGCGTGCCTGGATCTTGCCAGCGACGCCAGACCTCCGTGTTTTCGAGCGCTCGCGTCCAGGCATCGATCGCGCCCTGGTTGCGAAACTGAACCGGATATGGCCTGCCGAACAGCGTCGTGACGCGGCTGCAGTCCAGTGCCGGATCGACATCGATGACGCCGCCCACTGGCGGCGGTCTCCGGCCAGGCGCGACTGCGGCAGCCCGTCCAGGAGACGTTTGTCCACGTCGTTTCAGGTTTGTCGGCATATTTGCCCCCTACAAAATCGATTCAAGAAAACTACCCTCAGGAAAACTTTAGACATGGCGCAGGGAAACGTATTGATTTAGATCAATCTCCACTTGGCAACATCGGGATAACGTAGCCGCTGGACACTTTTTCTTTTGCGCCACGGCAATCGGAGGCAGTCAATGAGCGGTAGCCAGGAAACTGCGGTCGGTGCCGCGCTGTCGGCGTTCAGCGGCGCGTCGCAACACAAGCGCCTCATGCGGCTTGCATTTCCGTTCGAGGACGGTCCGCCCGCCATCCTGCTGCCGAATAAACTGGTCGCCCGCGAAGAAGTCTCGCGCAGCTTTCGCTTCGATGTCGAGGTGCTGTCGGACGACCCGCGCATCCCCCTGAAAATGCTGATGGGCCGGATGGCGACGGTGTCCCTGGTGCGCCAGGATGGCTCGCTGCGCTACTTCAACGGCCACATCACCGAGTTGCGCTTCCTGCGCACCGACGGCGGCTTCGCCTTTTACCAGATGGTGCTCGAACCGTGGCTCGCGTTCACCCGACTGCGCAAGGACAGCGTGTCGTTCCACGGCAAAAGCGTGCGGGAGATCACCGAGGAAACCTTGAAACACTACCGCCAGGCCGACTGGCACATGCATGTCTTCGAGGACGACCCGCGCCTGAGCGTCGCCAACCAGCACAACGAGACCGACTACAACCATCTGCACCGGCGCTGGGAAGCGCGCGGCCTGCACTACTGGTACGAGCACCGGTTCGACGGCCACACGCTGATGCTGTCGGACAAAAGCTTCCATGCCGAGCCGATCGACGTCACCCGCCACGACGATGCGGCCGTGATTGAATTTCGCGACAAGAGCGGCTCGCTCGAGGACGACGGCATCCGCGAATGGACGGCAATCCGCCGTCTCGGTTCGGGCAAGACCACGCTGGCGACGTTCGACTACAAGAACCCCACGGCGCAGCGCGCCAGCGTCGATTCGACCAACGCACAAGGCGACGTCTTCCCTTACGAGCGCTACGAGAACACCGGGTCCTACGGCTTTCGCATGCGCAGCGACGGCGAACAGCTGGCCGCGCAGCGCATGGTCGAGCAGGACAAGGACACCCAGTACTTCGAGGCGGCGGGCAACGACAGGAGCGTGCTGCCGGGCCGCACCTTCAAGCTCGGTCACCATTTCAGCGCCGAACCGCGCTCGCGCCAATACGATCCCGAACCGCGTCGCGGCATCGGCGAGCGCGACTATCTTATCCTGGCCGTCGATCACGAAGCGGCCAACAACTACCAGGCCGGACCGGGCGTGTCGTCGCACTACGAGAACCGGTTCACGTGCATCCGCAAGGACATCCGCTGGCGTCCGGGCCGCAACTACCATAGCGAACCCGGCACCGGTACCTACACCGGGCTGCACACGGCGACCGTGGTCGGTCCCGCCGGCGCCGACATCCATACCGACGGCTACGGCCGCGTCAAGCTGCAGTTCCACTGGGACCGGCTGGGCAAGTACGACGAAAACAGCTCGCCCTGGATCCGCGTCATGACGCCGGCCGCCGGCAGCCAGTTCGGGCAGATCCGCCTGCCGCGCGTTGGCGAGGAAGTGGCCGTGGTCTACCCCGACGGCAACATCGACCATCCGCTGATCATCGGGGCGCTCTACAACGAAAAGCACATGCCACCCTGGTCGCTGCCGAAGCAGCAGGCGCTGGCCGGCCTGCGCTCGCGCGAACTGGGCGGCGGCGCACGCGGCAATCACCTCGTCCTTGACGACACCAAAGAGATGATCCAGGCGCAGCTCAAAAGCGACCACCAGTGCAGCCAGCTGTCGCTTGGCCACATCACGCGCATCGAGGACAACGCCGGGCGCAAGGATGGCCGTGGCGAAGGCTGGGAGCTGCGCACCGACGGCCACGGCGTGGCGCGCGCGGCGAAGGGACTGCTGATCACGACCGAGGCGAGGCAAGGCGCGCGCGGGCCGATCAAGGACATGGGCGAGACGGTCAAACGACTCGATGCCGCGCACAAGCTGCAGCCGCAGTGCAGGGCCTGGCGCAGGAGAGCGGGCAGCAGCACGACGTCGCTGATTCATTACAAGCACAAAATGACGCGGTGCGCGGCGCCGGCGAACAGTTTCCTGAGCTGTCCCACCCCCACCTCGTCCTGGCCAGTGCGGCCGGCATCGAGACGACCTCGGCGCAGTCGACCCACATCGCCAGCGCCGAGCACACAGCGCTGACGACCGGACGCAGCCTCTCGATCGCCACAGGCGAAAGCGTGTTCGCAAGCGTCAAGCAGACGTTTCGCCTGTTTGTGCACAAGGCGGGCATGAAGCTGGTTGCAGCGGCCGGCAAGATCACCGTGCAGGCGCATGACGACGAGATACAAATCATTGCCAGCAAGGTCTTGTCCCTGATCAGCCAGTCCGACTGGATCGACCTGAAGGGAAAAAAAGGGGTGAGGCTGCACGGCCCCGAGTGCATGGTTGAAATTACCGACCGGATGCAGGTTTTCGCGCCCAAGCCAGCACTATTTCACGGCAACCTGGAGACCCTCGCCCCCCAGAACCGGCCGCATCCATCAACGGAGCACAAGATCAACATTACAGAGCCGAAGGCGCCGGAAGATCCGAAGCAGCTGCTCTTCATGCTGCAAACGCATCCTGAAAACGGACGCCCGTTGGCGAACGTTGCTTACACCCTTTACAAGAACGGCAGTTCGGCCGGCGAGGGTATCACCGACGACCTTGGCCGTATCGCCATCGCGCATACAAGCGGAACCCCGGGATACACAGTCGAACTCGCAAACGGTGAAAAATTCGATCTCGCGGCCTCGGAAAAATTTGATCCCAAGGACAACGCCTTGCACAGCGAGCAAATGCTGTCGAACCAAGGCGCGCGCTCGCTCGATGGATCGGCGCAAGGCCGCACGCACGCCTGAATTGGCAACCAACAGAACAGGAACCTTCATGAGCTCTGAAAAGTATCTGCGAACCGAAAAGGTTCACATCGACGAAGTCAGCTGCCAAGCGACAAGCACCATTCAATGGTTTGCAGAAAACAAAAACAAAAAGGGAAACGCCACCCATCCCATCACGCACAACAACAAGCTTACCGTCCATATATGCGGAAAAGATGGCTTCGCGGCCATCGCCAGGGACATCGCGGAAGCGAAGGACAGCATTGACCTGGTGTGCTGGGGCTTCGATCCGGCAATGGAGCTGGTGCGAAATGGCTATACCTGGCCGCGGGCCGAGACCTATGGCGACCTGTTGATTGCAGCGGGAAGGCGCGGCGTGCGGGTTCGCTTGCTGGTCTGGTATAGCTACAGCGGCGGCAAGGTACAGAAACATATGCCCGGCTATAGTCACGGCACCGACCCTTGGCGCACCGCGGACAGCGATGTGGAAATGCAGCAAATCAATGCCCAGCGCAGTGTGCAATTGATACGCGAGCATGCCCGGGAGAAGCGCCATAAAAAAGAATGGAACATTTCGGGCGACGAGCTCGCGGCAATGGCCAGGGAAGAGTATTGCCACAGCTGGTATAAAGCGGCGTTCAAGGGGAGGCTGCAGGGCATTGATATTCGCACGCGTGACGGCACTGCCGACGCTATCGGCGGTGCCCTGGAACGGGAGGCGACGAAGCCGGCCTTCTTCGAGAGGCTGGGGATGAAATTTGCCGGGACTCATCACCAAAAGCCGATCCTGATCGACTTTGCCTACGAGAACGGAAGGAAGGCGGTTGCTTACGTCATGGGTCTTAACTCCGTCACCGACTACTGGGACACCGTCGAGCATTGCGTCGAAAATCCGCTGCGCGAGCAGGGCGCCGCCAAGACCAAGGAAGAGCATGCGCAGGGCGTCGACGGATGTTTCGATTTCGAGACCTTGAAGCCGTACCGCGACTACGCCTGCCGGATCGACGGAGGCCGGGCACTCATACCGCTGCACGAGAATTTTGAAGGCGCCTGGGACCGTGCGGGTGGCGGATCCAAGGTAAAACCGTTCGTGTGCGCCGCGCCGCCGGCCGGCCTGCTGCGCAAGGCCGCACCCGGTGACTCGACGGTGCAAATCGTCAGGACCCAGCCCGAGGAAGATGACTTCACGATCAAGGACATCTATTTCAACGCCACCCGCGTTGCCGCCGCGGGGACGGGCTACCTGTACATGGAAAATCAGTATTTTCAATACCAGGAATGGGCCGAGCACTTGCTTGCGATCCGAAAAAAGGTCATCGCCGGGTGGAATCGAAACTGCGCGAAGATCGGAAAGGACCCCGAGGAGTTGCCGGTCATGCACGTCTTCGTCGTCATCCCGGCGCCGGAAAAGGCGCAGATGATTCCACGTACTTACGAGACGCTGGCCTCCCTGGGACAGCAGAATAGGATGACCGGGCAGGTCAAGATGATCGACCAGACCAACGAGAATGCCAGGATTCAGAAGACTGCGTCGAAGCAGTTTTTCGGCGACGCCGTGGACAAGCGGGCGAGCGCGCCGCAGGCCTTGCCGGAGGTTGTCTCGGCTGCAAACCAGATCAACAAGCCTTCCCAGCTGATTCTCGAAAAGAAGTTCGGCCTGCAGGTGTGCGTGGCCATGCTCAACGCCTGCGAATTCAACCAGGCGCGGCGCCAGTGGCGCTACCGTGAAATTTATATCCACTCCAAACTGCTGCTGGTCGACGATGGCTTTTTCACGCTCGGCAGCGCCAACCTGAACCAGCGCAGCATGGCGGTGGACAGCGAGATCAACCTTGCCACAAACGACCGGCGCCATGCGACCGAACTGCGCACCCGGATCTGGTCGCAGCTCACGGGTGGGCTCCATGACGGGGGCAACTGTACGCGGCAGGAAATCAAGGAAACGTTCAAAAATTGGGGAGCTTTGATGAAAAAAAACAAGGACAGACAAAAGGCGCTGTCAATCGACCCGGTCGACAAACGGATGGAGGGCTTCATCGTTCCGCTGGACGATGGACGAAGCTCGACCATGCGGCTGGGGTGAACCATGGGTGCCCTTGCCGCTTTTCTCCCAAGGCGTTGCCGCGGTGCGGCAACCTTACTGATGACTCTCACTTTACTGGTGGCCTGCAACATGGACAAGACCAAGGTTCCCCCCCACATGCAAGCACTGGCGCCGTTCGATCCGCACATTGCGTCGTTCGAATGCCAGACCGAAACGAGCAAGGTGCCGCCCATCGACGCCCAGGCCGAAGACTGGTTCCTCGAGGCGCGCGCGATGGAAGATGGGTTTATCTTCGTCGACGATGTGGATTACAAAAAAGTCGTCCAGCTGACCCGCCAGGCCGCCGAACGGCATCACTGGAAAGCGATGCTGAACCTGGCCAGTCTGTACGTGGAAAAGCATGATCCGCCAAACGGCGAAGATGAAGCGATGCTGCTGGTGTCGCAGGCGATGGAACTGGGCGTGCCGGCCGCTTACGACAGGATGGGCACTTATTATCTCAACGGCACGGGCGTGAATGGCGATACCGACCGCGCCTACGCCTTTTTCCAGAAGGCGGCCGCGATGGGCAACCCGCAGGCGATGGCTTTCCTGGGCGAGAAGATAGACGCCGGTGCTGACGGTCTCAAGCCGGGCTACTGGGGCAACATCCCGATTGCGATCAAGATGTTCGAATGTGCGCTGGCCCAGGGCTATGGCACGGGCGCGGTTGAAATGGAACCAATGTATGCGGTCCCCAGGGCGCCGGATGGAACGCAACTCGGCAGGGAAACCCCGGAAACCCGCGACCGCGTGTTGCGCGCCTTGCACGAGGGCGTGAAGGGCGGCTGCAAGTACTGCGCGGACAGATTGTTTATCGAGTTCGACCATCCGGGCAAACTGGAAAACATGTTCGTGCCGTTCATCGACAAGGCACGCGGCCAGCGTTACGACTTGCTCGGTGACGCACTCAGTTTCAACCCCGACCGCCGCTTCCCGAACCTCGACAAGATCCTGCCCTTGCCGCCGGGCTTGCTGCCGCCTTGGGACGGCCAACGCGACAGCCTGCTCGCAGCGGCGATGGCCGTCGTGCCCACGCCAGACGCCCCGGCACGCACCGACGCCTCGCTCAAGAAAGGCCGCTTCTTTCTCGACAGCGCCTATGCGTTCCGGCCAGTTCAGGAAACGACCGACGCACTCCAGGCGCCCTTTGCCAGCTACTGGCAGCCGACGGCGCCGAAGGACAGCGCGCAGGTGCACACCTTCCTGGCAACGATCGCGCCCGGCCTCTACAGCAAAGGCGAGGCATTCGAGCAGCCGCGCTACCCGAACGGCACGGCAACGAAAACCATTCCAGGCATCGTCTGGCAGCGCGTGCTTACCGTGCGCAACAACGGCGGCGCGGTCGCGCCACGTACGGCGCTAAGGCTGTCGCGTGAAGTCGCGCGGCCAGTTTCGCACATGGAATGCGATTCGCACAAGGAGTGCCCGGCGACGGGCACCTGGCAGCCGTGGCTGCCACCCGGCCATCCTCACGAGCAGGCGGTCAACCAGGCGTGGCGGCAGCGCTGGCTGACGGCCGGACAGCCGTTTCCCGATCCGAAGCGCGACTGGATGCTGCCGCTGGACAGTGCCGAGTTGAAGTGGCATTTGCTGGAGGCGGAGGCAGAAACGCCGAAGCGCTAATGGCGGTTGGTTCATCAACTTCAGTGTCGAAGGGGTCAAAAATGAAACATGAAGGACGCGCCGTGATTCGGGTAAATGACAAGACCGATCACGGGGGACAGGTTATCTCCGTCTCGTCTGGCACCATCGTCATGGGAATCGAGGCCGCGCTTGCGGACGATATGACTTCCTGTCCAAAATGCAAAGGAAACTTTCCGATCAAACCGGATGGCAACGGTGCCAAGCATAAGGGAAGACCGTACGCGTATCACAACGACGTTACCGCTTGCGGGGCAAAACTGATTTCCTCGTTGTAGCC
>NZ_PDOB01000065.1 GCF_002760665.1 Massilia psychrophila
AACCGGAAGTAGAGCCACACCACATGGCTGATGATTTCCGCCGGGTGGCGGAAGCCACGGTAGAGTAGGGAATTTTTCATCACGCTACTTTACAAAACTTTACTGACGGCGGTAAGTTGACAGTACCGTAACATCAAGTCTCCTTAATAAAATTGGACTCCATCCCGTTTTCAGTGGAAATGGATGGCCGGTGCGGCTAACCTGCCTACCTAATTGCAGTGCGGACAGGCAGCTAATAAGCCACCTTGAACGTCGGGCTGTCCTCAGCGCGGTGCTTGCGGCGGTCATACATGCGGGTGGTTGAAATATTCGCGTGTCCTACCCAGTCCTGGACCTTTTCGAGATCCGCGCCATGCTCGAGCGCGTTGGTAATGGCGGTGGCGCGCAGCGCGTGCGGGCCGAAGCCGTCGACGTCAATGCCGACCATGCCGGCGTACCTGGCCAGCACCCTGTAGACGCCATCCTCGGTGATCGACCGACCGTTGCCGCGCGCGTTGTTGCTGGCAGAGTGGAACAGCGGCGCTGCTTTGTCGTCGCCGTGGCCGGCCGCCTCGAGGTAGGCGGCGATCGCGCCGGCCGCGGCCGGGTGCAGCGGCACGTAGCGAATTTTGCTGCCCTTGCCGAGCACACGCAGATGCCGCACGCCGCGGCGCTCCTGCAGGTCGACCAGGTGCAGCGCGCACAGCTCGGCGCGGCGCAGGCCATGGTACAGCAGCGTGGCCAGCATCGCGCGATCGCGCATGCCCTTGAGGGTGGCGCCGTCCGGCGCCGCCAGCAGTGCGCGCGCCTGGTGGTCGCCGATTGCCGGCGTCGAGCCTTCTTGGCTGGCCACCTTCGGCCGCTTGATGCCGTCGACCGGGTTGCCCTGGACCGCGTTGGCTTCGCACAGCGCATCGAACAGCGATGACAGCGCCGACAGCTTGCGGCGGATCGTCGCGCCGCCCAGCGCGCGCAGCTCCAGGTCGCGGCGCCAGGCGAGAATGTGGCCGCGGCCGACCTGGCGGAAAGCGTGCGGATCGTCGATGCCGGCAAACACCATGAACTCGCGCACGTCGTTTTCGTAGGCGCGACGGGTCTGCGGGTTGTCAAGGTTGGCAAACCAGGAAATTGCCGGCGGCACGTCGGCCAGCTGGTGGAAGTCGTGGATCGTTAGCGCGCGCGGCGCCGGCGCGGCCGGCACAAGCACGCCGGCATCTTCAGAATCGTTGGACATGGCATTTAAGACAAGATCAAGTGAATTCCTACTTTACTCTTGATAATGTATTTTATCAAGAGTAAAAATATTTTCAGCGATGTCGTCAAGTAGCAGGCCAAGGCTTGACCAAGTTACGCAAGGCTGTGTAGTTTTTCGATGAGCTGCGAAAATTTCAGCCTTTTACCAGAACTTTTCGCTAGGAGCCAGTGGCTTCCGGATCTCATCTTGACTGGTGCGATACGCATCTTCAATTCAGTATCAAGATATTTCTACCCGGATACAGCGACAAAACATTGCATTTTCGCAATATTCGATGGATACTCTTGATTTGACGGTGCTGCACTTGAAATTGCCGTATTTAGCAATGGAGCGGAAATCGTTACGTATGGTTACGACGAATACGCGCTCCTGAGTAGTTGAATTTTTCTATTTTTCTATGAATGCGTCTTACAGTAAAGGTGTTGCACTTGGTTTTTGAGAACGCCCTGCAACGGCGGGTTGGGACTGAAGCCTGTCTCGTCAAAATATAGCAGATCGCATTGCGCCGCCTGCGCCTGGCTCTGAAACGACGCCACGATCCACCTGGCGCGTTCAAACGCCTTGGCATCGTGCTTGTCCTTCTTTTAAAATTGCCAATCATTCGGTATATGTATATGCGTTTGATTGGCAGGACACCTCATGGTTGTGGCTGTTGTTATGGCGTTTGAACAACCCATCCTGTAGTCGCTGTATAACCAGATGCACCTTGAGTAATTAACTCACAATGAATATTATTTGAAAGATCAAAACCAATAATTATATTGTCACCCTCTCGAGCTCTTTCCATAACTGCATTAGATTGAAAATAGAATCTATATTCTGAACGTGTTGCATGAGATTCTCTTGCCTCATACCAAGTCATTCCTGATAAACAAATATCATCAAGCCCTCTTGTTGAAAATGATACGGTCATGTGAGTTTTTTCACTCCCAAACAAATTTTTAAGTTGCGCTACACCATTGAACTCATGTTGATTCGACTTTGTCGGCTCTGCCTCTACAGCTGACAAAGTTTTTACACATGAAGCTCTGAAATTTATTGGCCTGATTGACATATATTTTCCTGAATTATTATTTATATTTAGTGAATCCGGCGCCAATTGGAAGTTATCTTAATCCGGATCACTTGCTCTTCTGCCGGCTCAAATGGTTTTGCCAGTGGGCGAACAATTCTGATGTCGTAGTTAAACTTATCCTCACCCCCTGATATTTCAAAGGTGTCGCCCTCGTTTGCCCCCGTATCTCGAAAATATCGGGTCATATATGTGACCCGATATTCATTCCGTGTGCCTTTCAGATCATGAAGCTTGTTGTTATAGTAGACAAACCGGAATCGTCGCAGTACCCCGACTTCATCCATACATTCAATCCATGCATCCGGATTTTTGATTGCAGAATTAAGAGGCGGCAGGAAAGCAAGCAACTCTGCTTCCCCTTTTGGTATGAGAATTCCGCCCTGATGGCCGCCGGTTGTGCCGACATCGTTAGCGCTGAGGATTTTAATAAAAGTTTTTTTTGTCATATTTTTCCTGGTAAAATTTCCAGAGCAAGCCTGAGGTCGGCTGCATTTCTTGACGAAACGGGAACGCTTTCATTGGCCAGCTCGCTCTTCCAGAGAGAGCGATCAATCATTACTTCTTCTACAGTATCCTTGTAGAAAAGCCGGTAGACCGTGACTGGTCGGGTCTGGCCGCGGCGGTGAGCCCTCGCGCTCGCCTGAGCTTCCAGTGCCGGGTTCCAGACAGGTGTGAAATGGATCACCACGGTAGCGGCTGTGATATTCAGACCGGCACCGGCCGCTTTCGGATTAAGGACTAGACATCCAGGTCCGTCATGGGCAGAAAAATTATCGACGACAGGCTGACGCTGATCCGATGGTGTCGATCCATTGATAGCACCCCAGTATGCATTTGGAAAGCCGGTAAATGCTTCCTTAATCAGGTCGCCGATCCGGTTGAAAAGCGCGAACACGATGACTTTCTGATCATTAAAAAAAGCTTCCCGCAAGATGGCCAGTACCCTGTCCATTTTCGGAGTCATCAGGGGACAGCCACTGGTTCTCTCAACTCTGGTCTCGTCAGCATCATCATCAGAGTCATCAACACGGCGCAGCCAGGGATGGGCGCACACCAGTTGTAATTGAAGCGTCGCCACCAGAGCACCGGCCACGGGATACCGGGCAAGTGTTTTTTGCCGGACGTCGAGATAATGAGCGGCAAGCTGCTCATCAAGTTCGAGAGGTATATCGATGTCAATCCGCTCAGGCAAATCGCCGGCAACGTCGGCGACTCTGCGCTTCAGGATGACAGGATCAGTGAATCTCCCAATCTCCTTTGCCGACTCAATGCTGTCGGAATATGCTGTTTCAAATTCGCGGCGCGAACCGAGCAAACCGGGGATGGCAAAGTCAGCAAGCGACCAGAGGTCCGTCAGGCTGTTTTCCACAGGTGTCCCTGTCATCGGAATTGACCTGCGGCGGGGAATCGTGACTACCGCCTGCCGACGGTTCGAGTCCGGGTTCTTGATGGCTTGTGCCTCATCGCAGATCACCCAGGACCATTCAAAAGAGGAAAATATCGAAATATCATTGACCATTGTGTCGTAGGTCGTAATCACGACGCTGGTCTTCTGCAGGTCCTTGTAAATTCCGGCCCTATTGGCACCCCGGTGCACAAGAACGGACAGGCCCGCTCCAAAGCGGGCGATTTCCCGTACCCAGTTAGCGATCAGGCTGGTCGGACAGATGATCAGTGCAGGAGCGAACGGCCGGGGCGGCTCAAGCAGCAGCAGCGCAATGATCTGGAGGGTCTTGCCCAGCCCCATTTCGTCAGCAAGGATCAGCCCTCCCGTGTGACTGATCGTCTCCATCATCCAGCGCACACCACGTGCCTGGTAGGGAAACAGGGTCGCGGTAAGTCCGGGAACCTGAATTTCCCCATCGAAGTCTTCGGCCGCATCCCGTCCGGCCTTCAGGAAGCTTTCGTCCGGCTCTGCGCCGATGGCGCCGTCGGCGTCCCGCATTAAACGGATTGCGACGCTGTAGGGGATGTCATCCGGATCAGCATCGCCCAGTGTTTCGGCAAGCAGGCGAACCGCGTCCCTAGGAAGGGGACGGATCACTGTTCCGTCCACGACCCACGTGTGGCGGTTGCTCGGGGCAGGACAGATGTGCCTGACTCCTTGCAGCATACGTACGCCTGCGAGACAAGCCACGCTGTGCGCGCCCTTCTTGCCAAGGATAATGACAGGATCGATCACACGTTCGGACAGCGAGAATCCGTGTGGCGGGCATGCCGACAGCTCTTCAAATGTTTCCGGAAATGTTGCGTAATCAGGCATAAGAAGTCCCCAATATCGCTTTCAGATCAGCCATCGTAAATGGGACCGGGCGCCTCGTATGAACGGCGCGGTGGCAATTCGGACACAGCGGAACCAGGTCGGTACGCGGATCGTACGGACGCGGTTCCATAAGCAGGGCAACAGGTTCAAGATGGTGTACTTCAATGATTGACCCGGCATCTCCGTAGGTCATCCTTGGTTCGGCGCCACAGGCAAAACATTTTTCACCATGAATGCGAATGCACAGAAGCCGGTTTCGGGGGTTCCGCTCGCGTCGTATCACGACTGACTGCAGGACGGCACCTTCGCAGGCAGGCGCCTCCTCACCCTGGCGGTCTTCGATGACGTCGTAACCGATGAGTTCAGCCATGGCCGCCATTATCGGCACAATTACATCGCGACAGGTTGCGATCACCGAGCTGTCGTTCAGCGGATGCTCCTGATTGCGGACGGTCGCCACCATGCGGAAGGCACCATTCATCACGTGCCATTCAGGCATGTTTTGCCCAGGAATCTGGACATCAGCTTCCGGCCGTATTGATGCAACCAGAGCCTGCGCCAGCTGGACATCTTCCGGGGATGCCGCCAGGATCTGGCTGAGCACCGTCCCGGAAAAGCTTCCGAATGTCAGGGTTACCCGGTGACCCTTCAGCCCGTATGTACGCAGTTCGGCAACGGGTCCGTGTTTTTGGTCCAGATCACTGAACCATATTCGCAGGCCGGAACGAAGGCCGCTCAGGTCCACCTCCGCAGAGACTGCCGCGCCGGTTCCTTCCGCAAGCTCTTTCAGAATGAGCTCTTTTTTTGCAGCGAGCATTTCAGCTTTCTTCTTCGGCGGCTGTTTCGCCAGGTTCCGGATCCGGCACATTACGCAGCAGTTTGCGCAGATTGTTCGATATTTCGTTACGGATATCTTCGAAAATTGGTTCCAGCTCTTCGTTCGTGTTGTTCTGTTCAGCTACAGCAAACGCCCACAGGAGCAGGTCCATCCCTTCCACTGCATAGCCATTGGCCGCTGCCCGCTTATAGATCTTCTGGTAGAAGTCATGATGCTTGTTCAGCAGTACTGCAGGAACATGTCCGGTATTTCCAGGGCTGCGCAATGCCGGCTGCCATAACTCCCCGTTGGTGATACTTTCGACCGCTTCGACGTATATCGCATCAGGGTTTACATTGCTCTGGACTGCCGTCCTGAGCCTGATTTTCGGACCCATGTTGTTCGCAACGATCGCGGACTGCGTCGCAGGATCGACCGACGTCACCTGTGGCTTGCTCGCATTGCCTGTTTCTGCAATATTCTTGTTTGCGCTGGAATGATCAATCGAATAAGCGTTCGCTTTTGCCCTGTTCTGCCTGCGATAGCGACTCCCGGCCTCACGGTAAACGGGCTGAAGCAGTTCACGCAGGCCATCCTCGAGTTCAGGGTGGAAGAGGATGCGGGATTTTTTCACATCGATCCGGAACGCATCATCGAGCTCATGACCGAATTCGAATTCGATGCGCAGCAACGATGTATGCGGCTCGTTGGCCCCGAAGACGTCCATCCAGCTGCCATCCTGGATCAAGCGGCCTTCACGGTAGACGTAAAAGCCCTGTGCCCTGTTCGAAATGCGTGCATGGATCTTTTCTTCTTCCTTGGTCATGTCATCACGGTGTGGCAGGATCCATGCACGGATGTGCACGCTTCCCTCCGACCCGTCAGGAAGCTCCACGACCAGTGTCTGCTTTATTTCTGAGAGGACCTGTTCTGAACGCTCGGGATAAAAAGGGTTCCACCGAACAACCTTAGTCTGGTTGATTAAAATGTCAACGTCACGCTCACGATTGTCCGCTTTGTCGAGGAAACGGTGATATACAAGGGAAAGATGCTTGTCTAGGGACTCTGCAAGCCTGTTTATTGCCGATTTTTCCTTTGTGCTGCCGGGCGCGTAGTCCTTCATCAGGATCCTGTCACAATTTTCCCAGATCACGAGGGTGCCCTGAGCGCCGCACAATTCGTCAAACATTTCCTGCTCAGTAACGCTGACCGGCTCCTGAAGCATTTCCCAGCGCTTCTGCGTCGCAACATGTTCAAGATCCCAAGCGAGCTTTGCCAGCTTCTGACTGGCAGCTTTTCGCGAAATCAGGGTGAACTTGAGGCAGACTGAACTGGAAGCTGTCTTTAGCCCTAGGCCAAACTTCCCAAGGCTTTCAGGGTTCTCGCGTTCCGGAGCGCCGTAGCGCATCGCTTTATAGATGCCATCAGCATCCATGCCCTCCCCGTTGTCGCCAAAATAGACCAGCTTGCGTCCGTCATTGCGCAGCACGATCTCAACATTGATCTGGTCCGCCTTGTGGGCAATGGAATTGTCAATGATGTCCGCAACTGCGGTCCTGACGTTGTAACCCGTATCGCGCAGGCCAAAGATCAGCCGCTCCGCGTCCGGTTCATTGATAAGGTTGTTCATTCTAAGTCCTTCTGTTATCCGGGCCATGCCTTTGCCGAGAGTCGGAAGATAGCAACACAGCGTTATTGTTTTTACTATGAATTATGTTCTCACGTCAATTATTTTCCCAAATGTCGCCGCTAGATAGGTGCCGACTGCACACCCAATCCACCCAAGTTAGTGAATGGCGTGCATTTCAGTAAATTATTATCAAGATTTTCATAAAATTACTTGACACTACTTTAAAATCGCGGCGTCCAGCATGGATTTTTACTATCCCTGCCTGCC
>NZ_PDOB01000066.1 GCF_002760665.1 Massilia psychrophila
CCTTGTCGGTATCGGACAGTTGAGTCAAATCGGGACGGGGCGGCTTCGGTGGCATGGCGGGATGATGCGGCAAACCAGCATTGTTTACAACTGCTAATTGCGGGGTTTAGTGCGGCTGAATAGTTACATTTTGGATATATATTCGGTGAAAATATCTCTTGATAAATTTATAGGTAAACCCTATTTCGATTATCAGTTAATTAAATCATAGAACATCAGTCATAGTTTAAGTAAATCGTTTATGCTTATGTCTCGTTAGGTAAAGCATAAGTTTCTAGAGGTAATGATTGAGTTGTGTCCTTCTTTTGATTTTTTTGGCCGTGTGGAAAATTTTCCGAGAATATTTTGGGCGGCCAATATTTGTTCCTGTAAATTTTATTTTATGTGAAATGCAAATTAAGCAAGTTTAAAGGTTTCTGTTATTTCATTGAATATTGTCAAGCCACCTTTATTTCGATTCTCATCGCGGGCTTCAGCAGGCGTTGACAGGAGTTGTATGAGATAGGGTATTCGTCGAAGAAAATGACTTGATACAAGTATGAGGCAGGGTATTCGTCGAAGAAAATGACTTGATACAATTAAACAATTTTCTGCCTGGAAAATATATCAATGCCGAGTGCGGGCTACACCATTGATACCGTTTTCATGGCCATTCAAAAATTTGAAGCAATCGGAGAAACCCATGCGGTACACAATTATTGTGCAGCAAAAAAGCGCACTTCAGCAGTACACCATGCGTTGCAACACTAAGCGAGTACCGCTCTCCCGTGGCGAGCCGCTGTCCAAACAGCGTAACCTGATGCCGGACCGGCTGTACAAGCCACGGCGCCCTGCGCTGTTTGTTGCTATCCCGATTGGCATTGCCGGACTGCTCGGCCTTGGCGTTTATTCTTCGCTGGTGGCGCAAACCACCGAACCGCCACCCACGATTCCGTCACTCAAAACAGTCCCGGTACCCGGGCCTTCCGAAACAGAACTGGCTGCATTTGTGCGCGACAAGAAGGCGGCGATTCAGCTAGGAAAAGCCTTGTTCTGGGACGTGAAGGTCGGCAGCGACAACCGCACTGCGTGCGCCAGCTGTCACTTTCAGGCCGGCGCTGATAACCGTATTACCAACCAGCTTAGCCCTGGCCTGCTGGCCGGGGACCGTACCTTTCAGTTAGGCAGTCCCAACCACACTTTGAAGGTTACCGATTTCCCGCTGACCAAGCATTCAGCGGTTGACAACCGCGCCACGCGCATGAGCGACGTCAACGACATTGTCTCTTCTCAAGGGGTGTTGCGCTCCGACCTCGTTGGTCTTGGGACGATTGGCGCAACAGACCTCTGTAGTGCACTTTCAGATGCGGTCGGCAACAGCGGCTTCGGCTTTCACCGGGACGCTTTGAACACGCGCCGGGTCGAGCCGCGCAATGCGCCGACCGTCATCAACGCGGTCTTTAATTTTCGCAACTTCTGGGATGGCCGCGGCAATAATGTGTTCAATGGCGTCGACCCGTTCGGGATGCGTAATGTGAATGCACTGATCTGGCAGGAGCAAAACGGGTTGCTGCGGCAGGTTCCGGTCGCACTGCCGTCCTCGTCCTTGGCTTCACAAGCCTCGGGGCCACCTTCGAGCGCGATCGAAATGAGCTGCAATGGACGTCCGTTTTCGGCACTCGCCAAGAAGTTGCTGCCCTTGAAACCGTTGAGTACGCAGCAAATTGATCAACGTGACAGTGTGCTTAGCGGACTTTCAGACAATACGGCACGTGGCCAGACGACCTATCAGTCTCTGATCAAAGCAGCATTTCGGCCGGAATTTTGGCAGGCAACTACGCCGGTGACGCTATCGCCGGAGAGCCAGCAAAGTCCGGGCAACATGGATTTGGTGCGGCAACCCAAGCGTAATTACGAGAGCATGCAGGTCACTCAAATGGAGGCCAATTTCTCGTTATTTTTCAGTTTGGCGCTGCAAATGTACCAGGCAACGCTCGTGTCTGACAACGCTCCCTATGACCAGTTTGCAGAGGGGCTGAACAATGCACTAACGATGCAGCAGAAAAGCGGCCTGGCGATTTTTCGAGGTCAAGGCAAGTGCATTAATTGCCATACTGGCGCAGAAACGACCAATGCATCCTTTCAAAGCGTGGTTGCAAAACGACTGGAACGAATGATGATGAGCGATGCCGGCAAGGCTATTTACGATACCGGCTTCTACAACATTGGTGTGCGGCCGACTGCGGAAGACCTGGGTGTTGGCGGAGTCGATCCGTTCGGTTTTCCTTTGTCGGAAACACGGATGAGCCAGCTTGGGAAAACCAACCTGCTTGGGAACGGCTTCAATCCAGCGCTTTATCCGGCGGTGCAGCCTAACGAGCGACTGGCAGTTGACGGCGCATTCAAGACGCCGACGCTTCGCAACGTCGAACTGACCGGCCCTTATATGCATAACGGCGGCAAATCAACGCTAATGCAGGTAGTCGATTTCTATAACCGTGGCGGCGATTTTGCTCTGGAAAACAAGGTGAATGTGCCTCCGGACATTGCACCGCTAGGGCTTACTCAGTCGCAGAAGGACGATCTCGTGGCGTTTATGCTCGCGCTGACCGACGATCGGGTGAGGTTCAAAAAGGCACCGTTCGACCATCCTGCACTGTGCGTGCCGGTCGGTCACAAACAGGATGCTGCCGGCAAGCTGGTAGCAGAAGTTGGTAATGCGCTGCAAGCAGCAGATGCTTCCTACCAATGTCTGCCTGCGGTTGGTGCTACCGGCTCGGCAACGTCGTTAAAACCGTTTATGCAATTGAATCCCGCAAGCCGGTAATACCTAAGGGCTTGCCAATCAAGAAATGTGATTTTGGGCTGCCATAGCCGGCGCGTTGCTGCGTTGGGTGCCCCTTGCCGCGCCCGTACCACATGCTGTGACTACGTTGCACCGCATCCGGTTATGAAGTCAAAACGTCACATTTATCGTCGGACAAGTGCTTAGTCGCACCACGAGGCGAGCGCCATTGCTCGTAAAGGCAAGCCTTCGGGTTGTGCCTCCTACCCAAACTTGATGCAGAAAGATCGACCATGAACACCGAAAACATTACTCCGTCTGATGCAACCAACGCAGACCCCGCCGACACCGTGTCTGCAACAACGCTTGCCAATCCTCCTAGCCAACCTGATCAGGACAGCAACCGTCGCCATTTTCTGCGTGCCGGGGTCCTTGCAGCGGGAAGCGGCCTGTTTGCTACCGCGCTGGTGCGCCAGAATGCAAGCGCGGCGCCACCACCTCCCGATTTCTATCCCCCACCAAGTCCACCGGCGGCCCCATTTGCCATGCCTTTGCCGGTCTATGGTGCGAAGGCCACTTCGCGTGCCCTGTCACCATCACCGACGAAAATAGCGCAAGCTAACGAAGCCGGGCGTTTGCCGCATCAGCGTTGGGAACAGTTTCCGTCACTGAAACTGGTCGAAATCCGTATCAAGCAAGGATCGCACTCGTTTCATCCACAGTATCCAGTGCAAACCATTTGGGGCTTCGACGGCATTTGCCCGGGACCAACTTTGGTTGGGCGTTATGGCGAGCCACTGCTGGTGCGCTTCTATAACGACTTGCCCGCCAATTTGACAGGATTCGGGTCGCCTGAGATTTCCACGCACGCCCACAACTTGCATGATGGTTCAGAGAGCGACGGCTTTGCCGGCGATTACTTCAGTCCGACCAAATTCGGACCAACCTTGACGCGCCCTGGCATGTTCAAGGATCATCTCTATCCCATGATTTACGCTGGCTATGACCAGTATCCAGCAACGAAAGGCGATCCACGCGAAGCGCTGGGTTCGTGCTGGTACCACGATCACCGCATGGATTTCACATCAGGCAATGTTTATCGTGGCATGGCGGGTTCCTTCCTGCTATTTGACGAGATCGACTCTGGCAATGAAAAAGATCGGAACAGCAAGGCACTGCGCTTGCCAAGTGGTATTGGCACCTTTGACATTCCGCTGATAGTGGCGGACAAGCGTTTTGATGCGAACGGTATGCCCGTCTTTGATCAGTTTAATACTGACGGCTATATCGGCGACAAATTCTGTGTCAACGGCAAGATTCAGCCGTATTTCAAAGTGCAGCGGCGCAAATACCGCTTCCGAATCCTTAATGGCAGTACATCGCGCTTTTTCCAATTTTACTTGGTGTTGCAGAACACCGACCAAACTTTTACCTATATTGCCAACGATGGCAATCTGTTGCCGGCACCGCTGCAAATGAACCAGGTGCGCCTCGCACCAGCCGAACGGGCCGACATCGTGGTCGATTTTGCCAAATATCCATTGGGCAGCAGGCTTTTTCTTGTTGATCGTATTGAGCAGCTCGACGGCCGTGGACCACAAGATGGCCTTGTCTCCCCTGGCACACAGGTCCTGCGATTCGACGTCGATACTCAGCCGAGTATGGCGGACACTAGCGAGGTGCCGGCCACCTTGCGCGCACTGCCGCCGATCACCATGTCGGAAGTGGCGCAAAACCGCATCTGGACATTTGATCGTACCGTCAGCGGCTGGAGCATCAATGGCCAGTTATGGGATGTCGACAGGCCCGACGCCATTATAAAAAAAGGTACAGCCGAAGTCTGGACGCTGCGGGTAAGCGGCAATTGGTGGCATCCAATCCATATCCACCTCGAAGAATTCCAGATTCTGTCGCGCAACGGCGTAGCGCCGCCGCTGCATGAGCGCGGCCGCAAGGATGTGGTGGCGATCGGTCCAGGCGAAGAAGTGAAGATTTTCATGCGTTTTCGGGATTACACCGGCAAGTACATGATGCACTGCCATAACTCGATCCATGAGGACCACGCCATGATGATGCGCTGGGATGTCGTAGCGTGAGCAATCCCGTATTTGCTTTATTTTTTAAACCAACAACAAATTAACAGCTAAAGAAAATGGAGATAACACTATGAACATGAGACGCACGATGCTGGGCGGCTTGGGTGCCGCCGTGCTGGCCCCTCCTTTGGTCATGCACGCAACAGATCCCAAAGCTAAGCCTGTGCTGCCGGGTTCGCCCGCCATCCAGTCGCCAAGCGCATTAAGCCAGACTTACTTCCCAAACAGTATTTTTACCACCCATGAAGGCAGGAAAGTTCGCTTTTATGATGACCTCATCAAGGACAAGATTGTCATCATCAACATGCTGCTGATTACCTGCCGCGACGGGATCTGCCCGCTAATGACAGCCAATTTGCGTGCCGTGCAGGAAGCATTAGGTTCCCGGGTCGGCAAGGATATTTTCATGTATTCGATGACCATCAATCCTGAATACGATACCGACTTCATGCTCAAATCCTACGCCAAAGGTTTCGGTGTCGGGGAAGGCTGGTCGTTTTTGACGGGGCCAAAGGCGGATACGGAAGTCATTCGGCGTAAGCTGGGATTTTATAACCTGAATCCGGAAGTCGACAAAGATCCCAACCAGCATACCGGCATGGTCCGAATTGGAAATGACAAGCTTGATCGGTGGTGCGTGATGCCGGGAATGTTGTCGGCCAAACAGATTGCGTATGCTGTGCGCAATCTAGCGTAATTTGCACTCGTGGCACGTTCATGAATGGGTGATTTTCGGCGCGACCGATTTTTTGCTGACACAGTTGCCGCGCAGCTCGAGTTGCATTTTTCTGCACCGCAACAGCCATTTTTTAGAAGCTTGACAGTTTTTTATAAAAACAAAAACGCCAACTTAGCTGACTGGCGTTTTTGCTAGAATTCATCTTGATGGCCAGGGCGACATCGAATCATCGGTACAGTCCCTGGAACGTCAATGTACGTATGGCGTGACCAGCGCGCGGTGTTTTCGGTCTGGCAGCCCGACGCGGTTGGGAAGGGTAACACTGGTGCGTCGCGGAGGTCGTTCAGGTAACAGCTGCGTATTCCGGCGAACGTGACCGCTCATTCCGGCGAACGTGACCGCTGCGCATGAGATGGCGTTACGCGGTCAAATTCTAATGCCTGCGGTCACGATGGGTCGATATTTTTCTCCTTTTTAGCGCT
>NZ_PDOB01000067.1 GCF_002760665.1 Massilia psychrophila
AAGCTCACCACGGGTGAGGTCGGTCAAATCGGGCAGGGACGGCTTTTTCTTCATGACCAGCATGATGGACCGCATCTATATTGTTTACAACCTTTTTCGCACGGTACGCCTCACGCTGAACAGTCACTGCCATTGAAACGAAACACATTTTATCGCTGGAATAATTTTTGCACACATAAATATGTTGCGCAATCATAAAGGACAACGATGAAATTCGTCAAGATATTGGCAGCAGCGCTCGGTTCGCTCGTAGTCGCCTTTTCCGCCTCGGCCGACGTAGTTTACGAGAATGGCGCTTTCGATGCAACGTTTCAGGGAGCACAGATTTCGCCGAGCCAAATAGTAAGCAACTCGTTTACGCTGGTGAGCGCGACAACACTAGCGCGCGTAACGGTTGGCCTATGGCCCCCTTCAAATACCAGTCCCATGTCCTTGAAATGGTCAATTGGGTCATCAGTGTTTGGCAACGAATATGGAACTGGTGCGGCGTTTTTGTCGAGCACTCGGGTGATGGAATATGCGTCGTTTAACGTATACCTTGCTACCTTTGACTTGACCGTCGCACTGCCTGGTGGCGATTTTTGGCTTACTCTAAGCGATGGCGTCAGCACCGGCGGCGCGTCGTTGGGGTGGGATATCAATTTTGGCCCGTCGCTGGCGCATTACCGCAATATTGCCGATTCGGGCACGGCCGATTCCGAATACTTCAAGCTCGAAGGCACCCAAGTGATTGGTCCGGGACCATCGCCGGTACCGGAACCAGCATCACTCGCTATATTTGCCATCGGCTTACTCTGCGCGGCGGCGGCGCGGCGATGCGTGACCCGCGCTGTTTGACCCCTGCGGCTGGCGAAAAGTCCTTCCTGCCGCGTCGAAACAGGGCTGCGGTGTCACGCGATCCGGATCACCTGCGGCTTTCGATCCCTCGAAGTCCCGTAAACAAATGCCTGTAACGATGGCACCCAACGGAATTTACTCCATACGTTGTTCATCGAGGTCTGCAATGCAGGCTGTCCGGCGCTGTCCTGATCCCAATGCCTCACCGGCACTGTGCTCCAAGTCCACGTTCCAGTGGCGGGATTGCTTGTCGGCGGGGTCAGTTTGATAATTGCCGGCGGTGTGGCTGACTGGTCGAAACCGACGACACAACCCAGTTCGTCGACCCATTGCAGCCCCATCACGTCTGGACGGTTGAACGATTTCACCGTGCCGTCGTATCCGCCCGTAATTGAAGGAACAGGGCCTGCTGTAGTGCTGCTAGTGATAGCGCTGGTGATCAGGTCGCGGATATGCAAGGTGCGGTATCCGGTCCCGGCATTCGGTCCCGAGCTATAGCCACCATCAATAGCAATAAGAAGGTTCAGAGCACTGCAAAGCACCATCGAGCCGTTCGCAAGGTTTCCACCCAATGCAGAATATTGAGTAATCTCGCCTGAACTGCTGATGAACAAAGTGTAGCGTGCGCCACCGTTGACGGAAACCCACCAGCCGCGACGGCTTGGATCGATGACCGTGATCGGATAATTTCCTCCCGCCGAGGCAGCGTTAAAGCGAATCTTGCTCGGATCGGCGTTTTGCGGCTGACGGGTCGTTAGTTGCGAATAGCCAAGGGTTGGGCGGGAAACGTCCAGCACGTTAATCCTGTTCTCGTAGCTGCTCCCGGCCCAGAAAAATGACGCCAGGGAACCTTGGGGGCCACCGCCCCAAGCTTTTGGCACTTCCTGCAGCCCGAGGTAGGTATGCGGGCAGTACGGCGTGCCGTCGGTCGCAAAACCGTTAACGAAGGTATTTGCCACATTGGGCTGCATCGGCAGGTTCGCGACGCTCCATCTGAGCGTCGAAAAATCGCAGATTAGCGACATTTGGATGTTCGGCAAGGAGTAGCTGGCTTCATGACCGCCAGCGTAATACACTTGCGCGCCGCGTTCGCTAAAGTCACGCAAAATTGCGCTACCGCCCCACATAACGAACGCACTGTCCATGGCCGCGGTATCGCTCGGGAAATTGCGGTACATCGCAGGCATCACGTCCTGCGGGCTGTTCAGCATCGGTACGTCCGCGAAATATCCTACCGGAGGAACCCAAGCAGGTAGGTCGGAAGTAACCGGGGGAATCACGGGCGGCGTACGCATATTAGGATAAACGCTCCAAACTGGCGCGCTGGAAAAATCTGCGACGATAGCGCTCCAGTTGGGCGCGGTGACCATGCGCGTGTAGGCAGCCATTGCACCGGCAACGTTGTGGCGAACCGCATAGGCGATGGCCGGTTGCAGGTTGCCCCAGTAACTGCTCGCCTCCGGGTAGTTACCCCCACGCAGCGGGCCGTCGGCCCCGGGATTGGCGACACCGAGGGTGGCGCGGTAGATTTCTCCCCAGTTGCGGTACCAAGGGCCTGTGCCTCTGGCGAAATCGGCATTGTCGGAAGGCGCGATGCACAACGTGTACCGGCCGGCATCGCGGTACAAGTATTCGGTAGGCGCCGCGCCGCCAAGACGGCCGATGACGCTTTGCGCTTTCCAGGCAAAAAATTCAGCTAGCTTGGTATTGCTGGCCGCCGTCATGCCCGGCTCGACATCGAGAGCGTAGCCAACGGCTGCGGTAAAAAAGTCCTGCATCCACGCCGCTTCCGAATACTTCCCGGTACCAGCAGTGTAGTTCGAATATGGCGCGACGAAGCCGTGCGGGTTGTTTGCTTGGGCAATGTAGGTCGCGTGGTAAAAGTCGACGTTAGCCGCCATCGATGCTCCAAACTCGGCGCGCAGCGGGTCATCGTCTGGCGAAACGCACGCGGCCTGGGCCAGCGTGCGAAGCGCCCAGCCTGCACCGCGTGTCGTGTTGGCGCCGGCGCTCGACAGGAACACGCCACCCGAAAATTTCCGTGTCGCATCCGTGTTTACCAGATAGTTGATGGTGGCGGCGAACTGCACCTCTTCCATAAAGTAAAAACGGCCGGTCAGCAAGTATGCGGTAAAGGCGATCGAAGGATGGTGCGGAATATCCCAGGTCGACGGCGCGGTGCCGGAACTGGCTGGTGTGAAGGAATTCCTGGATGACGCTCCCGTGTTGGAGATGCCCGTGCCGGGGCCGCCGTCGACAACCAGATTGGGGTAACTCGAAAATCGGAATGGCCGCAGCGTGTTTTCGTCGCGATAGTGGATGCCGTAACGGCCGGCACTATAGGCATTGATGATTACCCCCGGGTAGGCGCGCGGATCATCGCTGGCCAGGTACAGTACATCCCACTCGGGAAGTAGGCCGATCGCGGGCTGGTAGCCGGCTTGGCCCATTGCATTTGGGTAGTTGCCTTGTTGCAGCGGCGAGTAATTTTTGACCAAGGAAGACCATACCGCCGCCGATATCGGAACAGAGGTCCGGTAGGTCGGGACCAATCCAGTTGTTTGCAGGTAAGCCTTGTCATGATTCGGCGTGACCTGCGGGTCCGTTCCCAGCCAATGGCTCAGAGCCGACCCCGACACTAACACGCTGCGGCAGTGATTTGGCAAATCAATTGTCGCGTTGAAACGTTGCGTACCGCCAAAATCGAATGTATAGGGGGCGTGCTTGTTGCTTGGCCGCGCGACGTTGAGATAGCCGTTCTCGATCCACGGCAGGATCTCCACGGCGCCGCCCCGATACAGACGTACTTCGAGCCAGCCAACCAAGTGGGCGTCACTGCCAATCGGCTTACGGTAGAGCCACGAACTCATGAACGGTCCGCTAATCCAGGTCATGAAAGGGGTCGCCCAATCCGCACTGGTCCATGAAACGGTGCCGAACGCACCGGCGCCGATCGATGCGGTCGCTCCAGTCGTACGTAGGTTTTCGGTGGTCAGGTTGGGGATGGCATTCGGCATGCCAATATTGAGGTTGACGGTCAGCGCCGTGCTAGCGGCCAATGTGACTCTTCCTGAAATGATGGCAAATTTAAGGGAACCGTCCGGCCATGTGTTTTTTGCAATAACCTGCAAATCCGAAATGCTGCCAATTAATCGTGCACCGGACGGCACGCGGCCCTTTTCGAACGCGTGACCAAGCGTAAAGGGCTGGCTTTTGGTCCCGGTACTTGGTGACGTTAGCTGAAAGGAGGCAACGACTGGTCCAGTGGCCGCCGGCGTTCCACCCACCACTAGAAGCGGCATTAGCAATGCTTTCCGATCGACACCTTCGTCCGCGCTGCCCCCGCAGCCTTGGACCGCTAGCGAAGCGACACTGCCCCCTAGCAGAGTCATGAACCGGCGTCGCGTCAGCGACTCGTCGGAGTCATTTTCGTTAACCGAAGCGAGCGGAGAGGCCTCATCGGCAATATTAGGGAAACAATTCATTTGAAGATTCCTTCAAGAAAACTTAATTGAAATTTTGCAAAGTCAGAAAGTTCTACCGATTTGCCGCGGTACTGTTCCATATTAATGAGCGCTGAATTACAAAGCAGCCGCTGTCCAAAATCTTACTCAAAATAAACGTGCCGAGTAAAAATGCAAATTTAAAAATTCATTGAACTTATTTTAATTAAAAATCACTTCAATCGATAATGCGATTATCAGCCACAGGCAACATAAGGTACGCACATATCGGCAGTTGAGCAGGATCAAAAAATAAAGAATTTATGCTACGCGGTTAAGCGCAATTCGTTTTCGTTACCAAATAGTCTTCGCCTTGACATGGTGACGTAAGGCTACCGCTAATAACCTGGTGTGACTATTTAGCCGCTATGCAGCGAGCCGAATTGGATCGCCATTGAAGGCGCGCCGCAAGACGTCGAGCATGCCGTGGCCTTGTTTGCGCAGCGTGTCGAGGCAGGAGCGGATGACGCAGAAATT
>NZ_PDOB01000068.1 GCF_002760665.1 Massilia psychrophila
ATCTTGTTTGTTGGCATTGCTGCCACTGTCCGTTAAGACAGGTCGCTCACTCAAAATACTGACAGGCCACTTCTTGCGAAGCGCCTATATTTCTTTTTTGTGAACATTTGATAATTTAAGTATTCAGCGACCGAAGTCACTGGCACTTTCATCAAACGCCCACACTTATCGACTGTTAATTTTTAAAGAACTCATTCGGTACTGCCTGCTGCCAGTTGATGAAGCGTTGTGTTCATCAGCAGCGAAGAGGTAAGATTATGAGGCTTTGCGCCGTCACCGTCAACTTCTTTTTTTCGTCACCGCTTGCTTAAGCGGCCCCAACTTCTTGATTTTGCTAACCATTTCATCGGGGAGGCGAACTATAGCAAAGGGGCCCCGGCGATGGCAAGGCCTTTCCGTAAAAAAGTAAAATTGGTTACGATACATAATTATTCCGACAGCGCTGTCAGCTTATAGTGGGGATCCGCTTTGATCTTGTCGATCGCAAAAGGCAGCGTCGGCCACTCCTTGCGCGAGTACAGCGGCACTTGGTCGGCGTAGTACGGCGAGCGCGGGTCGACCGACTGACCATACACCAGCATCGCCTGCGCCACCGGTCCGTTGTCGTCGAACGTCACGGCCTGGATGTAACTGCTGCCCCACGCGATGTCGTGGTAGCCGCGGGTATCGAGAGCGGTATTCATGTGAATCGAGTTGTACGAGCCGTCGATGTCGCCGATGGCGCCATGCAGCGGCACGCGTACGCCGGCGCGGGTGTCATCCTGGTAGTCGCCCAGCCGGCCGTCGAGCGGAATGCTCAACGCCTGCAGCTTCTGCGCGGCCGCCTTCAGCGCGGCCAATATCGCCGGCCCTGCTCCGGGCGCCAACCCGGACGGCGTGTTGACCGGGTCGGCCGGATCGAAGGGCACGGCCCATTTGCCGGGAATCGTCGTCGCGCTGTTCCAAAATTCGCGGAACAGCACCGCGCCGCGGCTGTCGAGGTTGGCGCGACGGTCCCATGCAGCGAGGGCGTTGCAGGGTAACATTAGCGCAGGATCGGCTGCGGCGGCAGCGGCGCACAAGGGCAGCAGTTGCGGCAACATCAGCTCTGCCGCGTTGATGCGATTGGCGAACATCAATTCCTGGAGGTCCGTCAATTGCAGCTTCTTGCGCTGCGCAATCATTTCGTCGAGCTGGCGGAAGCCGATCCGCGTGCGCAATTTCTGCTCGATGCCGGTGCGGCCGTACAACGGCGAAAAGCCGAACGGGACTGGCCTGGTCAACAGGGCGCGCGGGTTGGTCAGCCAATAGCTGTCGTTGGAGTTGCCGACGTAGTCGGTGCGGATCATCCATGGGCCATTGGCCGGCGAGTAGATGCCGGCAGGCGCGCCGGTGTCCTGTCCCCAGGCACAGGCGCTGCGTGAGCCGTCGAACATTAGCAACGGCGGCACCAGCAGACAATCGGAGGCGAACTTGTCGCCGCCCACGCGCGGCACTACGCTGGCATCGGCGTACAAAGTGCTGCCGGCGCGGTCGGCGGCAATGGTATTGACCCACGGTAGCCCGACCACGTTGTCGAGCGACGCTTTCATGTCTTGCACACTGACGGATGAGCCAATCCCGATCCACTGGTCGATCATGCGGGTATTGTTGCGGTTCGGGTCGGCCAGCACGTGCACCGCACCGGCCGTCCAGGCCAGGCCGGCCTCCGGTTTCACCAGCACCGCGCCTTGCTTGCTGAAATAAAAGGTCTTGGTGCGGTTCACCATGCTTGCGTCCGGCATACGGATGCTGATCGTCACGGGCTTGGCACGCATTTTCACCGACACGCCGTCCGACATATAGCTGGTGCCGCTGGCGTCGCGGGAGTCGAGCGCGAGCTTGAACGTGGTGAAGTGAACCGCGGTCGTGACGGTATGGGTCCAGGCAACGTCCTTGTTAAAGCCGATCACCACCATCGGGATGCCGCCGAGGATTACCCCCATCGCGTCATAACGGCCGGGCACGGTCAGGTGGGCCTGGTAAAAACGGTCGGTGGTGGTCCACGGATAGTGCGGATTTCCGAGCAGCAGGCCGCGCCCGCTGGCTGACAGGTCCTTGCCGATCGCCAGGGCGTTGCTGCCCAACTTTTCGGCGGTCAACCGCTCCAGGCGGGTCTTGATGAACGAGCGGTCGAACTTGCGCGGTGCCAGTTGCGCAACGACTGGCGCGGCAATGCCGGGGTCGCGCGCGCCAGCGACAATTTCTTTGGCAAACACCTGGCCAGACGCGTGCAACGCTTTCTCCGCGATGACCAGGTACATGTCCTCGACCGTGATCGGACGCACCCATGCGGCCCCGTTGCAGGCCGCCGGATAGCGCCCTGCATTGTCGCGCAGGTAGCGGTTGTAGCCGGCGGCATAGCCTTCGAGCATGTCACGCGCCTCTTTCGAAGCGGCAGCGTAGCCGGCCTTCAGTTCGTCGATGTCGAGATATCCCTTGAAGAAGAAATCGCTGTCCTCGTTCTTCAAGTCCATGTAAAAGCTGGCGGCGCCGTATTCGTCCCCGGTGCGGCGGGTTGCATATGCTTCGCCGCCGAAGAACAGCGAGCGTTCGCCGCGCGCGGTCAGAAGGCTGTCGGCGAACATGCAAACGTTGTCTTGCGCGTAGGCATACGCGAGGCCGTAGCCGAGGCCGCGGAAATCGCTGGCGCGCACGTGGGCGATGCCGTGCGAGGTGCGCACCAGCTCGGCGCTGAATTTCGATGCCGGCGCGGGTGGCGCGGGCGGGGCCGGCAGTTCGCTGTCGTGGCCGCGGCCGCAGCCGGACAGCGCCGCGGCGCACAGCAATGCGGCGGTGGCAACGCAACAGCGGATGCAGGCGCGCCGCGCCGGACCGTAGAATTTTCCTGACATGTATTACCCCCTGAGTGGCATAAATGGCGGAACGCCGACTTGCGAACTGAACAATACCGGCATTCATGTTCGCTGGCGCAGGGCCATTCGTATTGATGTGTATCAGTACGTCGTAGGGCTGATGGGCGTGCCTGGCTTGGTCAGCGTTTTATGTGAGGCGCCTACCAGATAAGCTCACGGACATCCGCGCAATGAGTGGCACCGCCCAGCGAGCTGAGCTTCGACGATGCCAATCGAAAGCCACCATCTGATCGTAGTCTTGCTCGCGGCCATGGCGTCGAAACTGGACGGCTGCCCGGTCAAGCTGGCGCTCGAACCTACTCAATTGGTCGGCCTGCTAAGGACGCGGCCGATGACGGAGCAGCGCGTGCGCCAGGCCGATTGACCGGCAGCTTCGCGCTCGCGTCGGCACTTGACGAACTGGCATGCGCGCTGCACATCAATCCGGCGAGCGACTTGCCGTTTTCCGCCAAACCACTGCGCGAATGTTATCGCGTCGGCGCCGAGCGCTTCGGCTGGTCGCGCCAGACTGCGGAACCTTGTTCGATGCGCGACGGTCGTACGCTGGTCGGGTGGGGAATGGCGACAGCGACTTACCCTGCACACATGTGGCCGGCAAAAGCGTCGGCCAGCATACGGGCCGATGGGACTGCGCTGGAGCGCAGTGGCTCGCAAGACTTTGGGACCGGTATCTATACCGTCATGACGCAGATCGCCGCGGGAGCGCTCGGCATGGCGGTGTCAAAAGTGACATTCGAACTGGGCGACACTGGCCTCCCGGAGGCACCGGCATCGGGGGGATCGCAGACGGTGGCCAGTGTAGGCCCAGCCGTGTACGCAGCGGCAAAAGCGGCGCGCGCCAAGCAGGTGCAGATCGCAGTAGAAGATACGTTGTCGCCCCGGCGCAGCTTGGCCGCCGACGACGTAATCGCCGTCAACGGCTGGCTTATTGGCCGCAACTACAGCGATATGCGCGAGTCGATGGTTGCCATGGTCAAACGCCACGCAGCTTGGGCGCGATCCGCGTGCCGCTGGTAGCTGGCGCCTGCGGTGTAGGTAAATCGATCAATAAAAAGACCGGCCATAGCCAACTGATGGGCGGCATTGTCTGGAGGCTTGGTATGGTGCTGATGGAAAAGACCGAATTCGATTGGCACACTGGCATTGCCAACGTTCACCGGCAACGTGATCAAGTGCGCCGGTCACCCACCACCAATGCCTTCAATCACCTTGCCGGTGCCTCCGCACATTGGGCACTGCTTTCCATTCGTGGTACCGGTGCCTTTGCAGCTGTCGCACACCGCCTCGCCGGTACCGGGCGTGCCAGGCACAGCTTGGTCGCCCGGGTTTGGTGGAGTAGTGGTTGCCATAATGCCCCCTGAAATTGACGATTTTGCGCGTCGAGTCATCCAAGTCTATTAGCGGGCATCAACACATAGGGCCGATTTATTTCCCGTTTCTGCTGTCCGCAGTCGGGAAGGTGATCCGTCGAGCTTGATTTCAAAACCTCAGAACCCTCAAGACGAAAAAAAACCCCCACATTTCTGCGGGGGTTTTTTTCTTATAACTAGCCTGACGATGACCTACTTTCACACTGGTTGCAGCACTATCATCGGCGTAATATCGTTTCACGGTCCTGTTCGGGATGGGAAGGGGTGGTACCGATTTACTATGGTCATCAGGCATAACTTGTACAGGTGCGTGCTCCCAACTGGGCAGCATGACCTTGAATCTGGAAGAAGTATTGTTTCGTTTTACTTAGGTAGCGATTGTACATTACAACAAGCACAACGCGTTCTCTTATTCTCTATACCTGCTAAGGTTATAGGGACAAGCCGTACGGGCAATTAGTACTGGTTAGCTTAATGCATTACTGCACTTCCACACCCAGCCTATCAACGTCCTGGTCTC
>NZ_PDOB01000069.1 GCF_002760665.1 Massilia psychrophila
TGTCGAGCAAGACCATCGCGCCATCAAGCGGGTGACCAGGCCGATGCTCAACTTCAAATCGTTCCGCTCTGCCGGCGGCGTGCTCGCCGGCATCGAGCTCATGCACATGATCCGCAAGGGCCAGTTCACGACAGATGGCGCAGATACGACATCGTTCGCCGACCAATTTTATGCGCTGGCAGGACAAGTCCGTCCAGTTTGAAGGGCACAGTGGCGTTTCTAGAAAATTCCGCCTTTTGCCGAACAACGCGACAAAACCTCACAAAACCGCTGGGTTTTTTCGATGAATTCGCCTCTGTGCGCTTGAACTGCGCGAAAACGTAGCGCTAGGCGACGCTGCGCCGCGAATTTTTCGGCCGCCCTATACTGGTCAGGAAACGACTGGAAAGGTGCGCAATGGAAAATAACGGCGAGCAAAACCAACCGGCGCCGGGCGGGCGCAACATCGCGTTCGCGCTCAGTCGCAACCGATTACAGCTATTGCGCAGAATAAGCGAGGTGCTGGAGACACCGATGGCCTTGCTGGGCCTGGCTTGGTTTTGCCTGATGGTGGTGGACCTGACGCGCGGCCTGGGCACGACCGGCGCGCACATCACCACCTTGATCTGGGTGGTGTTCATTGTCGATTTTGCGATACGGCTGACGCTTGCGCCGCGCAAGCTTGCCTATGTAAAAAAGAACTGGCTCACCGTCATCGCCCTGTTGCTACCGGCCCTGCGCGCGTTGCGCTTTGCCCGCGTGCTGCGCAGCCTGGCCCGTTTGCGCGGCCTGCCGCTGGTGCGCATCCTGGCCTCGATCAACCGCAGCATGCGCGCACTGGGCGAGACCATGCAGCGGCGCGGGTTTGGCTATGTCATGTCGATCACCCTGGTCGTCACCCTGGCGGGCGCGGCCGGAATGCTCCATTTCGAGGGCCGGCCGGGTGTTGCGAACGGCATTGTCGACTTCTGGTCGGCGCTCTGGTGGACCGGGATGATGATGACGACAATGGGTAGCGATTACTGGCCGCGCACCGGGGAAGGGCGCCTGCTGTGCATGTTGCTGGCCATTTATGCCTTTGCCGTGTTCGGGTATGTGACGGGGACGATCGCCACCTACTTTATCGGCCGCGACCATGAAGCGGACGCCGACAGCGCCACGCTCCAGGCCTTGCGCGAGCTGCAGGCCGAGGTCGCCCGTCTGCGCATCGAAGTAACCAGCTTCCAGGACCGGGGCGCGCCGTGAGCCGGCGGCGCGGACGCCATCGCAACCGGGGCGAGGGGAGAATGGCTTGTACAATGTAATGCATCGCTGGAATGCCATGCGCGCCAGCTTCTGGTTTTTGCCTTGTGTCATCGTGGCGCTGGCGATCGCCCTGGCCGTCACGCTCACGCACCTCGACGGCAGCGCGCTTGAGCAATGGATGAAACGCTATCCCCGTCTGTTCGGCGCCAGCGCCGCCGGCGGACGTGAGATGCTCTCCACAGTTGCCGGCTCCATGATCTCGGTCGTTGGCATTGTGTTTTCGATGACGCTGGTCGCGCTGGCGCTCGCATCGAGCCAATACAGTTCGCGCGTGCTGCGCACGTTCATGCGCAGCCGCGTCACCCAGGCGTCGATCGGCATTTTCGCCGGCATCTTCGTGTACTGCCTGATCGTCTTGCGCGGCGTGCATGGCACGGACGACTCGGTCTTTGTCCCTGTCCTTGCGGTGTCGGTCGCCATGCTGCTCGCCATCGTCGGGGTCGTCGTGCTGATTGTCTTTATTCACCATATCGCGCTGTCGATCCAGGCTTCGACCATCCTTGCCAATATCGCCGAGGAGACCATTGACGCCATGGCATCGATCTTCCCGCAGATGGACGACCCATCGCTTGCCAACCAGTCGCAGGCCGACGCCGCTGCTGCCGCGCTGGTAGAGACGCTGTGCTGGATTGCCGTACCGGCGCCTAAAAGCGGCTATTTGCAAAGCGTTGACCATGCGGCGTTGCTGCACATCGCCTGCGAAGGCAAGCTAATCGTAAGGGTAGAACGCGATGTGGGGCAGTTCGTGCTTGCCGATACGCCCATTTTCTCCGTCTCCGGCGAATCCGCGTCCGCCCGCACCGCCTGCGCCCTGCACGCAACGATTGCTGTGAGCCCCTATCGGACGGTCGAGCAGGATCCTGCATTTGGCGTTCGCCAACTCGTCGATGTTGCACTCAAGGCGCTCTCGCCGGGCGTCAACGATACGACCACTGCCGTCCAGTGCCTGGACTACATCGGCGCGGTCATGGCCACGATGGCGCGGCGCGCCATTCCTTCTCCTTACCGGTATGCGGAGGGCGAACTGAAAATTGTGGTTGTGGCGCCCGATTTCGCCAGCATGCTGGCCGCCGCGTTCGATCAGATACGCCGTAGTGCCGGCGGTAACGTTGCTGTCATTTTGCGCATGATTGCGTCCATCGACATGCTCGGTTCCCTGGCCGTGGGCAAGGGCCGGCAGGAAGACTTGCTGGCGCAGCTCGATTATCTTGCCGAGATCAGCGCCCGTACCGTTCCCGCTCCTCACGACAGCGCGCTGGTCGCCAGGCGGCTGGCGCCGGTGCGCAGGGCGCTCGCGGCGGGCTGCGTGCGCCGTTCGCAGGCGGCTCCCCCTTCGTTGCGCTGCGAGTCCTAGCCGCCGGCCTGCCCTGGCGGGGGCCAGCCTTCGCGCTGGCGAGCGCGATCGCCGTCCATCGCTTCGGTCTGGTCATGGAACAGGACCTGGTGGGTCGGGTAGGGCAGATCGATGCCGTTGCGGGTCAGTTCGGCTTTCACCGCGCACAGCACCTCGTCCTGGATGTCGAGCGCGTCGGCGCGGCGCGGCGGCTTGATCCACCAGCGAATGCGGATCGTCACGCCATAGTCGGCGTAGGCGATGACGAGCGCGTCTGGCGCTGGCGATGGTTCGACCCCGGACAGGCGGCGCAGCGCGCCGAGCATGATTTCTTTCGCCTTGGCGATGTCGTCGCCGTTGCCGATGGTGATGTCGGGTTCTGTCGCGTTAGCCAGACCATGGTTGCTGATCAGGTAGACTATGACGCCCGGATATTGGATGAATCGAGATGCTCAACTTCAAAGGGATGCGCTTCCCGATCGACGTGATCCTGGTTTGCATCCGCTGGTACGTGGCTTACCCGTTGAGCTACCGGCACCTCGAAGAGATGATGCAAGAGCGCGGTGCGTCGGTCGATCATTCGTCGATCAACCGTTGGGCAATCCGCGTCTTGCCGCTTGTCGAGAAGATGGCCCGCAAACACAAGCGCCCGGTTGGCACCAGCTGGCGCATGGATGAAACCTACATCAAGGTCAAGGGCATCTGAAAATACCTCTACCGCGCTGTCGACAAGCAGGGAAAGACCGTCGACTTTCTGCTGACCGCAAAGCGCGACATGGCTGCGGCAAAGCGCTTCTTCGACAAGGCCATGCAAATGAACGGCGAGCCCAAGAAGATCGCGATGGACAAGAGCGGCGCCAACAAGGCGGCCATCGACGCGATCAACGCCGGCCGCGGCGTGCCGATCGTGGTGCGCCAGGTCAAATACCTCAACAACATTGTCGAGCAAGACCATCGCGCCATCAAGCGGGTGACCAGGCCGATGCTCAACTTCAAATCGTTCCGCTCTGCCGGCGGCGTGCTCGCCGGCATCGAGCTCATGCACATGATCCGCAAGGGCCAGTTCACGACAGATGGCGCAGATACGACATCGTTCGCCGACCAATTTTATGCGCTGGCAGGACAGGTCCGTCCAGTTTGAGGGCGCTGTACCATTTCGGTGGGATCTCATTTTTCGATCAACAACGCGACAAAGCCCCGCGCCGCGCCTCGTAGTTCAACGGGCCGAGTCCTTCGGCCTCCTGCCCGTTAAAATCAAGTTCGGTGGTGTCCTGCAGACACAGAACGACCCGATGAGCGCGCATCCGGTGCTGCGTTTTTTCCCAGTGGGGCGCCATCATGTCGCGCCAATCGACATCCGCATTTCCAAGGAATCGGTACGCCGCACACGTTTCCGCCCAGCTCTCGCAGGCCATCGGGATGCTCGCCGTCGGGTTCGCCGTAAATCGTTCCATCAGTATTTTCGCCCTCTTGTTGAGGCGACCGTCACCCAGGTCGAGCCCGGCAAATTCCTGTTCCGTCCAGCGCTTCGATGCTTTGGTCAACGTGTCACGCAGGGTAGCCGGGCGCGGTTACCCGCACCCAGCCCCCTAAGAACCGTGCGTGCTTCTTTCGACGCACACGGCTCAAGCCTCTACGAAGGCACCTTTCGGCACCCGGTTGCACCACTGCATATTCCAGCAAGTCAATTCGTTCTACGGCAATCGAGATGGTGAAGCTGGAGGTTGCTCGCTGCATCTGTCCCGCCATCGCCCCCCCTGTGTCAAACTACTGTGAGACAACTTCATCATGCTAATTAAGGAAGTTGCTATCACATGGAAAACCAGATGTCGCCAGCGGTAAAACAAAATGATGAACGCGAGAGTGCCGAGGTTGTCGC
>NZ_PDOB01000070.1 GCF_002760665.1 Massilia psychrophila
ATCTTGTTTGTTGGCATTGCTGCCACTGTCCGTTAAGACAGGTCGCTCACTCAAAATACTGACAGGCCACTTCTTGCGAAGCGCCTATATTTCTTTTTTGTGAACATTTGATAATTTAAGTATTCAGCGACCGAAGTCACTGGCACTTTCATCAAACGCCCACACTTATCGACTGTTAATTGTTAAAGAACTTATTCGGTACATCTTGCTGCGCAGTACGAAGCGTTGTGTTCGTTGCAGCAGAGAGGTGAGATTATGCAGCGTTTCGCGTTTCTCGTCAACCTTCATTTTTACCGTCACCGTCTTTTCAGACGACCCCAACTGCTTGATTTTGTTAACCATTTCAGCGGGGAGGCGAACTATAGCAAGGGCCGACCTTGCTTGGCAAGGCTTTCTAAAAAAATTTCGTCAATGACGGTCGAGCGCCATCGCTTGTAAGTGCCAAGTAGTAGATTACGCCATCGATCAGTAGTAAAACTACAAAGTTTATTGACTTCATATTTTGCCGAGCGTAAATTACAGCAGCTGTTGCACAGTTACGTATGTGCAAGAGCAGAGACAAGGTTGCTGAAGTACAAACAAGCCCAGGACGGCCAGCACGCCACAGACAGTCAATTGCCATTGCTGCTGCGAGCAAGAACTGCCTGCAACCGCACATGGCACACATTAGTCGCTGCGCATTCTGTCTGACCACAACAAAAATGGAGACATGTATGAAATTCCACCCCACTTTAACTGCCGCCCTGCTTACCTGCATTCTCGCAGGGAGTCCGGCTTGGGCTGCAATTAACGCCAGCAAGCTCGGCGCCAGTTATGATGCTACCAACGCGAATGTGACCTTCAAGGTGTATTCCAGCCGTGCTTCCCGGATTGAATTATTGCTCTACAGCACCGCAACGGGCACCGTTGAAAAGGCGCGTTATGTGATGACACTCGGCACTGGCGGGGTATGGAATTCCAGTATCCCGGTGACTACGCTCAACGGACAGGGACTGACCGGCACGCTGTATTACGGCTACCGCGCATGGGGCCCGAATTGGCCCTACAGCACAAGTTGGGTGAAGGGCTCGGCCACTGGCTTCATTAGTGACATTGACGCCAGCGGCAACCGCTTTAATCCGAACAAGCTGCTGACAGACCCCTATGCGCGCGAGCTGAGCCACGATCCAACTACCAGCACGATGAACAACGGCACCATCTATGCGAGCGGCGCCACGTATCGCAACATCGACACTGGCAATATGGCGCCGAAGGGGATCGTGTTGGCAGGCGATACGCAGTCGATTGGTACCAAGCCGACGCGCGCGTTGAAGGATGATATCGTTTATGAGACGCACGTTCGTGGCTTGACCATGAACGACGCCAGCATCACCGCGGCACACCGCGGCACCTACAAGGGCGCAGGCCTGAAAGCGGCATACCTGGCGAGCTTGGGCGTGACGGCGATTGAATTTCTACCGGTCCAGGAAACTCAGAACGATACCAACGACAGCGATCCGAACACCAGCGCAGGTGACAATTACTGGGGCTACATGACGCTCAACTATTTTGCCCCCGACCGCCGATACGCCTACGATAAAACAGCTGGCGGCCCTACCCGGGAATTCAAGGAGATGGTCAAGGCATATCATGATCAGGGCATCAAGGTACTGATCGACGTGGTGTACAACCACACTGGCGAAGGCGGCGCCTGGTCGCCGACCGACAAGACGACTTATAACATCTATGGCATGCGCGGACTGGATAATCCGACTTACTACAGCTTGACTACGGACCTGCAGTCTTCGTGGGATAACACTGGCGTTGGCGGCAATTACAACAGCCGGAATGCGATCGCCCAGAATCTGATCGTCGATTCGCTCGCCTACTGGCGCGATACACTCGGCGTCGACGGTTACCGCTTCGACCTGGCCTCGGTGCTCGGAAACACCTGCCAGCACGGCTGCTACAATTTTGACAAAATGGATTCGGGCAATGCGTTGAACCGGATCGTCGCCGAACTTTCACCGCGGCCTGGTACGGGCGGTAGTGGCGTCGACCTGATCGCGGAACCTTGGGCAATCGGCGGCAACTCTTACCAGGTTGGCGGCTTTCCGAGTGGCTGGGCTGAATGGAACGGCATGTACCGCGACACTGTACGCCAGGCGCAGAACAAGTTGGGCTCGGTCGCCGTTACCGCAGGCCAGCTGGCGACACGCTTTTCCGGATCCAGCGATTTATACGGCGACGACGGCCGTAAACCTTGGCATTCGGTCAATTTTATCACCGCGCATGACGGTTTTTCACTGAAGGATCTGTATAGCTGCAACAGCAAAAGCAATTTGCAGGCATGGCCATACGGCCCAAGTGACGGTGGCGACGACAACAACAACAGCTGGGACCAAGGTGGCATCGCAGCGGATCAGCGCAGGGCCGCGCGCAATGGCTTGGCGTTGATGATGTTGTCGGCCGGCGTACCGATGTTGGTTGGCGGCGATGAAGCATTGCACAGCATGAATTGCAATAACAATCCCTACAATCTCGATTCGAGCGCAAATTGGCTAGGTTGGAGTTGGAATACCGACCAGAGCAATTTTCAATCGTTTTCCAAGGGGATGATTGCCTTTCGCAAAGCGCATCCGGCGCTGCGCCCAGCCAATTTTTACTCGAGCGTCGACAATAACAGCAATGCAATGGAGCAACTGCGGTGGTTCAAACCGGATGGCGGTATGGCTGACGCGACTTACTTCAACGATGCAGCCAACCATGCGATCGCTTGGCGTATCGATGGCAGCGAGTTCGGCGATTCGGCAGCGGCGATCTACGTGGCACACAATGCATGGAGTGCACAAGTGAACTTCACGCTGCCGTGGCCAGGTGCCGGCAAGACCTGGCACCGGGTTACTGACACGTGCACTTGGGCGGAAGGCGCCACCCAAGTTCGGGCGCCCGGGACCGAAGTCCTTGTGGGCGGCGAGAACACTGTTTATGGCGTGTGTGGAAGAGGATCGCTGGTGTTGATTGCGAAATAATTAGAAGGAGCGGCGCTCAATTCCGGCGCCTTTCGTAAATGCATTTCATTACACAATCATTGCTTGCCTGATCCGTGCGGTCGCCGCCGGCGAACGCGTCCCCCTGCAGCACGCCACCGAGGTTTGCCATATGCGCCTGCGGATGCTGGCCCTGGCGGTTTGGCGTATCGGCGAACCATGCCGCCGGCGCCGTCAGCGAGCCGGAACGCCTGTCGTCGCGCAAGTAAACCCACAACCGCCCTGTCTTGGTTTCCCCCTGTGTCAGGATAGATGTCGCGTCATTTGATTCACATTAATCGTATTCGGGGGCGGAGCAAAGACATGCAGTGAAACGTTATTCAGCAGAGCGCAAAGAAGCCATCTTGAGACGGATGATGCC
>NZ_PDOB01000071.1 GCF_002760665.1 Massilia psychrophila
CTGAATACTTAAATTATCAAATGTTCACAAAAAAGAAATATAGGCGCTTCGCAAGAAGTGGCCTGTCAGTATTTTGAGTGAGCGACCTGTCTTAACGGACAGTGGCAGCAATGCCAACAAACAAGATTGAACTGAAGAGTTTGATCCTGGCTCAGATTGAACGCTGGCGGCATGCCTTACACATGCAAGTCGAACGGCAGCGCGGGGCAACCTGGCGGCGAGTGGCGAACGGGTGAGTAATATATCGGAACGTGCCCTGGAGTGGGGGATAACGCAGCGAAAGTTGCGCTAATACCGCATACGATCTAAGGATGAAAGCAGGGGACCGCAAGGCCTTGTGCTCCTGGAGCGGCCGATATCTGATTAGCTAGTTGGTGGGGTAAAGGCCTACCAAGGCATCGATCAGTAGCTGGTCTGAGAGGACGACCAGCCACACTGGAACTGAGACACGGTCCAGACTCCTACGGGAGGCAGCAGTGGGGAATTTTGGACAATGGGCGCAAGCCTGATCCAGCAATGCCGCGTGAGTGAAGAAGGCCTTCGGGTTGTAAAGCTCTTTTGTCAGGGAAGAAACGGTGTGGGCTAATACTCTGCACTAATGACGGTACCTGAAGAATAAGCACCGGCTAACTACGTGCCAGCAGCCGCGGTAATACGTAGGGTGCAAGCGTTAATCGGAATTACTGGGCGTAAAGCGTGCGCAGGCGGTTTTGTAAGTTTGTCGTGAAATCCCCGGGCTCAACCTGGGAATGGCGATGAAGACTGCAAGGCTAGAATCTGGCAGAGGGGGGTAGAATTCCACGTGTAGCAGTGAAATGCGTAGAGATGTGGAGGAACACCGATGGCGAAGGCAGCCCCCTGGGTCAAGATTGACGCTCATGCACGAAAGCGTGGGGAGCAAACAGGATTAGATACCCTGGTAGTCCACGCCCTAAACGATGTCTACTAGTTGTCGGGTTTTAATTAACTTGGTAACGCAGCTAACGCGTGAAGTAGACCGCCTGGGGAGTACGGTCGCAAGATTAAAACTCAAAGGAATTGACGGGGACCCGCACAAGCGGTGGATGATGTGGATTAATTCGATGCAACGCGAAAAACCTTACCTACCCTTGACATGGTCGGAAGTCCGGAGAGATCTGGATGTGCCCGCAAGGGAACCGATACACAGGTGCTGCATGGCTGTCGTCAGCTCGTGTCGTGAGATGTTGGGTTAAGTCCCGCAACGAGCGCAACCCTTGTCATTAGTTGCTACGAAAGAGCACTCTAATGAGACTGCCGGTGACAAACCGGAGGAAGGTGGGGATGACGTCAAGTCCTCATGGCCCTTATGGGTAGGGCTTCACACGTCATACAATGGTACATACAGAGGGCCGCCAACCCGCGAGGGGGAGCTAATCCCAGAAAGTGTATCGTAGTCCGGATTGCAGTCTGCAACTCGACTGCATGAAGTTGGAATCGCTAGTAATCGCGGATCAGCATGTCGCGGTGAATACGTTCCCGGGTCTTGTACACACCGCCCGTCACACCATGGGAGCGGGTTTTACCAGAAGTAGGTAGCTTAACCGTAAGGAGGGCGCTTACCACGGTAGGATTCGTGACTGGGGTGAAGTCGTAACAAGGTAGCCGTATCGGAAGGTGCGGCTGGATCACCTCCTTTCTAGAGTTGCACAGGTAGAGATACCGATTCATTGAGCGTCCACTCTTATCGACTGTTGAACAAGAAGAACAGCATTAAGTATCCGAGTCGGGGCTGTAGCTCAGCTGGTTAGAGCACCGTGTTGATAACGCGGGGGTCGTTGGTTCGAGTCCAACCAGCCCTACCAGTGTTACCGGGTCACCCTTGGGGGATTAGCTCAGCTGGGAGAGCACCTGCTTTGCAAGCAGGGGGTCGTCGGTTCGATCCCGTCATCCTCCACCAAAAAAGTTCAAACGTAAATCAGCGCAAACGACGCCGGGATTTAGGTTTGGTCTTTTAGAGATTAAATGCTGTTTCGTTCTTTAACAATCTGGAAGAAGTAAAGTTTTAATCGTTTGACCGACAGGTCAAATGATGGGTAGTGATTGTAAATTGCAACAAGCAACAACGCTGTACTCTTATCTTTATAACGCTTCTTAGTTTAGTCGCTAGGAGCTAACGTTATAGGGACAAGCGAATAAGTGCACATGGTGGATGCCTTGGCGATTACAGGCGATGAAGGACGTAGTAGCTTGCGATAAGCTGCGGGGAGCGAGCAAACACGCTTTGATCCGCAGATTTCCGAATGGGGTAACCCGGCCTTTACAGGTCATTGCATACTGAATACATAGGTATGCAAAGCGAACGCGGCGAACTGAAACATCTAAGTAGCTGCAGGAAAATAAATCAACCGAGATTCCCAAAGTAGTGGCGAGCGAAATGGGAAGAGCCTGCACGTTTTAGCATGACGCATAGTGGAACAGCTTGGAAACGCTGGCCATAGAGGGTGATAGCCCCTTACACGAAATGCGATGTGTGGAACTAAGCGTGCGACAAGTAGGGCGGGACACGAGAAATCCTGTCTGAATATGGGGGGACCATCCTCCAAGGCTAAATACTCGTAATCGACCGATAGTGAACCAGTACCGTGAGGGAAAGGCGAAAAGAACCCCGGAAGGGGAGTGAAATAGATCCTGAAACCGTGTGCATACAAACAGTAGGAGCGGACTTGTTCTGTGACTGCGTACCTTTTGTATAATGGGTCAGCGACTTACATTCAGTGGCAAGGTTAACCGTATAGGGAAGCCGTAGAGAAATCGAGTCCGAATAGGGCGACAGTCGCTGGGTGTAGACCCGAAACCAAGTGATCTACTCATGGCCAGGATGAAGGTGCGGTAACACGCCCTGGAGGTCCGAACCCACTAATGTTGAAAAATTAGGGGATGAGCTGTGGGTAGGGGTGAAAGGCTAAACAAACTTGGAAATAGCTGGTTCTCTCCGAAAACTATTTAGGTAGTGCCTCAAGTATCACCATCGGGGGTAGAGCACTGTTATGGCTAGGGGGTCATTGCGACTTACCAAACCATTGCAAACTCCGAATACCGATGAGTGCGAGCTTGGGAGACAGACGTCGGGTGCTAACGTCCGGCGTCAAGAGGGAAACAACCCAGACCGCCAGCTAAGGTCCCAAAGATTGGCTAAGTGGAAAACGAAGTGGGAAGGCTAAAACAGTCAGGATGTTGGCTTAGAAGCAGCCATCATTTAAAGAAAGCGTAATAGCTCACTGATCGAGTCGTCCTGCGCGGAAGATGTAACGGGGCTAAGCCAGTCACCGAAGCTGCGGATATT
>NZ_PDOB01000072.1 GCF_002760665.1 Massilia psychrophila
GCGCTGGGCGGGACGGACCCGGGACTGGGAACTGCAGGACCAGGTCTGGCTGAATCCAGAACGGAATCAGCCAGAAGTATTAGAGAAAGCTGCTTGATTGACGCGACATCTTTGTTGACAACTACCGTCAACGCCATTGACACAGTGCCCCGCCTCGTGCGTGCTAATGCCTCTTCAAGTCTTTCGTTAAATTGGCGGCGGTTGGGCAACCCAGTTAGAGTATCAACTCGTGACAACTCTCGTAATTCATTCTCGATTTTTTTTAACGGCGTGACGTCTGTACTTACTGCAAACACCCCACGCGTACGTCCATCGGCGTGTGCATCTGGCACGTACACGGTATGCAGGTAACGTATGCCGTCTCTTGCGTTAGAGGCAACGTCAAATTCAACACGCTCTCCCGCCAAGGCGCGCTGTAATTCTTTGCATCGTTGATTATATAATTCTCCCCCTAAGACGTCGGCCAAGGGCTGGCCGATTGCACTAACTATATCCACTCCGGCCCATTCACCAAATGCGTCATTCATAAAGCGTAGTCTTTCGTCAGCGTCAATGTAGGTGATTATTACAGGCAAATTATCGGTAACAGCACGTAGTTGCCGTTCGCTAGCTTCCACGCGCCGCTGAGCCTCATGCTGTTCAGTAAGATCGAGTACCATTCCAATTACGCCAATAACATTGTCATTTTTGTCCCGATCCGGAACGTAATGAACTAACATGTTAGTAGGCGAATTTGGAATTGGATTAACAAGCTCAAAAATAACGTCTGCGCCCCCCAATGCCCCTGCTATCTGATCACGCACCCCGCTAAACACCGTAGCCCCGAAGACCTCTTCAACTGTTTTTCCCGTAAAGAAATTTTCCTCTCGATTAAACCACTTCTGATACTGATTATTGGTAAATACATACCTAAAATCATGATCAATATAGGAAACAAGTGCGGGAAGGTTATTTGCAATAAGCTTCACGCGCTGGTCGCTCTGCAGTAAAGCATTCTGAGCAGCTTTCCGCTCCGAGATGTCGTGCAGGAACGCATGAGCTATATTTTCTTCTCCCACCTGCTCGGGCTTCACCGAAAGCTCGACAGGCACCATGTATCCGTCTTTATGCATGGCTTGCAATTCAATACGACCATTGATGGCGGCGCCGGTCCCCGCCTGTCGGACCTGTGTAATGCCAGCTTCGCGCATTGCCGTAGCAGCTAGGTCCCCAATGAGCGTACCTAGAGACCGGTCGAGCGCTTCCTTAGCTGACCAACCGAACATACGGGTTGCTTGAGCATTCCAATCAGTTATGCGCCCATTCGCGTCTAATGCGACAAAGGCATCGTTGGAGTTTTCCAAAATGCTGGCAGTACGTCGTTGTTCTTTCGCGAGCGCGGCAACAAGTGGGCGCAACTGACTTCGTAGCGCTATCGAACTTGCGACAACTAGGGCGGTAAGAACTACCAGCAATTGCAGAAGCCGAGCCCGCAAAGGAGCGTAAAGCGCTTGGACATCTGATTTTACGCCAAGAGCCAATCCGAAATTTTTAAGAGGGACGAATGCGGAGATTACGTTAGTCCCAGCAGGGTCTCTAACAAGCAGGACTCCACTTTCGCCAGCGAGTGCCAAACTTATTGTCGAGGCTGCAGTCGTAGGGTCGGCGTCGAGTCTTAACGTGAACGCTTTGGGGCGCAAACGCGTGGGAGCACAAATCGCCATCGTGCCACTTTTGCTACAGATCGCTGCATCCGTAGCCTTCGAAGCTTGACGCAAAAGCGCAACTGCGGTATCAAAACGTGGCAGGCGAGTCTGTATTACCAAAACTCCTAGCAATACCTTGCCGTCGAGAATCTCGTTTCGCGTCTCGAGCACGTACCCGTTGGACCATATTAACGTCGCGTGTTGTTTGGCAATCAATAGGGGGTGCCGCAAACTGGATGCATTAGAAACCAACCAACCAAATTGGTGTACCACGTTACCTCCAGGGTCTAGAAACTGAGCACCGGTGACCTGCTTGTTGAAGAACCGCTCGGCGATGCGCGCGAAAGGCTTGGCAACCATGCGACGGCGCGCATGTAGCAGACCTGCGAAAGCAATCTGTACACTAGTACGTTCAGAAATTACTTGGGGATACCATAGATTCGCTTCGATTTCGCCAACTAGAGAGGCTGCGGCAGTTTGCGTAGTCGCCAGCATATTGTTCGCAGCAGCCTCCTCAAAACTGGTTCGTAAAACTGCAAAGCCCCCAATCCCACCGATTACTGCGACCACAGTAATTATGATTGCTGCCTGGCGATTAATGTCATGCTCCATCGCTTTCCCGTTTTTCACGATATCGTGAGCAGGACGAATTAACGTCCATAGGCCGATCGCGCAAGCACAAATCGCAACCGCAGTGCCTGGCAACATTTGATTGAGTCCGGCCACCTGATAAAGCGATGCAAGGCCCAATGCTTTTCCCAAAATCGTTGATGCTGATATTAGAACAGCTGTCGCTGTAGCAATTAACGCCAAGCAATTGCACAACTTACTCTTTGATTGGATAAATAAAAAAATTGCGATCGCGATCGCGAGATATGCGACCGATGCGTTGGGCGATATACGGCCAGGATGCGGACTCATTAGGGTTGGTTTTATGCCAGATGGGGCTATGTCGATTCCCAGCGGAATCCCAGTAATTGCCTCGAAAAGGAAAAAACACGGAATTAGCATCAATAACAGTAATGATGCCAACAAGATCATTTTACTTGGACGTGACGGCGTGGCCCACCCTCGGGACAACACTATCAAAGCGATACCCATACAACATAAAAGCAAGAGGTTGAGAGCGCCGATGATCTCCGCTTCTGGTAGGAATGCCACAAGTTGGGGAACGTGGAATAGGCGGCTTATTATGACAAGGCAAGAAATGGATAATGCTAGCGTGCCAGTAAATTGCGCAGTTGAAAAGCGGTTCATATTTGTTGTTGCCTTGTACCGAAGCTGACATTGTTGCCTAAGATCTACTTTGTTGCAACAACGGAAGACTAGTAAGCGCTCCATGAACCTTGCAATTACCCACAATTCTTGCCCATCAAGTAGCCTAGCTCGATATCGATGAGACGTGCTGCGTATTCCGGCGAACGTGACCGCTCATTCCGGCGAACGTGACCGCTGCGCATGAGATGGCGTTACGCGGTCAAATTCTAATGCCTGCGGTCACGATGGGTCGATATTTTTCTCCTTTTTAGCGCT
>NZ_PDOB01000073.1 GCF_002760665.1 Massilia psychrophila
CACGGTCAGATCAACAATGCTTTCCGGTGTCAGCGCAACCGCCTGTCAGCGGAGCAGTACCGGCACGTCCGCACTCAGGCATTTTCTCTTTGGAATGAGGTCACCGATGTAGCGAAGAACGCGTAATCCGCGACACTTTGTTACCCGCCCAGAGGCAATTTCGCCCCGGGTTCTATAACTTGCTTCCCCGGTTCAGCAAGTTGACAGTACCGGTCGAGGTCGCCCTCGTATTCCGCCAGGTTGCGTTTTTTGTGCGCCGGATCTAACAGTAGCCATTGCTGCGGCGTGTACCACAAAGTGTGCTCCAGGCATTGAAAAACCAGATAGCGGTTTTCGCTGCGGTAGCCATGCACCCGCAGGGCCGATAACGCCGCCGCATGGGCAGCATTGTAAGCTAGGTTGAAGCGGCTCTCGAGCGACAGAATAGGATGCTGGGCATCCTGCAGGCGTAGGGCTGCCGAGCGTAGCAGGCCGGCGCGCTCTCGCGCATCAGGCGGTTCTACTTTCAGTTTGCCGATCCGCGCCAAGTTCGCCAGCGCCGCCGAGTTGGACAATGTCATGTTCGCATCCTTTGACCATTATTTTAGGCTGCTCCAGCACCCGCATCATAAAAGACTTGCCATCGCGCACGCGCTGCGCGAATTCGTCCCGAGTATACAGTGTCGGATTGACCGCGCGGCCGAGCTGCGCCTGCGCCGGCAACAACGCTTCCAGCAACTCGGCATTCGACGGCAGCGATATCAATCCGATGACCATCAGATCGATATCGCTGCCGGCATGCTCGGTGCCTTTGGCCAGCGAGCCGTAAATGAACGCCACCTCGACGAGGGGCCACAACGGCGCCAGCGCGGCGCGCAGCACATCGACGACGCCAAAAGTTTTCAGGACAATGTCGCGCAGCTCTTCAAAGATGGGGTTTGAGGTGCAGTGGAACGTTTATGTTCAGCTGAGCATAAACGTTCCACTGCACCTCAGACCCCAAAGTCGACATGCTTGCTCAGGCCGATCAGCGGATCGCCCAGCTTCGAACGCCGGTTTCCACGTTCTTCTTCGGCAAACAGGCTGGGCTTGGGCATCATCATCGTTCGGGCTCGTCGTTCAAGTCGGTATCAGAATTTTAACGAATTCGTCGCGGACGCGGCAGAGGTTTTTAGAAGTGGCCATAAGACATCTTTGGATGGTGTTGTCAGTTGGTGAATCGAAGGAGCGAGTTAGGAAGCTGAGACGGAACTGCCTGGATTTGAAGGAAGGAATTTCGGCGATTACAGGAAATTGTCTACACCGGTGACCTCACTCCAGAGAGAAAATGCTTGAGTACGGACGTGCCATTACTGCCCAGCTGACCCGTATTGCTGAACATCCATGGCCTTGCAGCCGATCACAAACAGACAAATCGCGTTCTCGCATCGGTTATTGTCGACGGGTTAGCTTTTACGGCAACAAGGTGCAATTACAAAAAGGCGGAATTTTACGGAAGGCAGCGTCGTTAAAATATCTAAAGTAAATTTTTCTTGCTTTTTGTAACTAAGTGTTGCTAATATATGTGATGATGTTGAAAAATTACCTTTACTTCTGGCTCACGTATAGATCCAATTTATAAAAAGCTATAACTGATATCAAACATGATTTAGCTTTGTTCAGTTGAAAATTTCGCATGAAAAGTTCCATACACGGATAAATTACTTGCTAGCTCTGCTAATCCACCGACAAACAGAGCGTTACAAAAACACAATAAGGAAATTAATTGAAAATACTTACTAAACAAGAATTTATGAAAGCAGCTGGAAATCCGATTACTCACAATAGAGACTTTTCACTTTATGACGGCGCACCATACGAGTGCGTCTGTGGCGCCACACATACATTCAGTCAATTTTCTGGCCAACATTTCGGTTCAAGCGGAGCAAGTGCGAAGTTTATAGTTCAGTGCCTAAATAACCAAAACTCAGCCACACTTATTGTGACAAAAAATAAATTTATTATTCTTTTTGATAAGTTTATATCCTTGGCTGGCTGCGTATCGAATAAATAATACGAGAGGATTGGGTGTGGTTTAAATCATAGTTACAGCCCGGCATACATTTTTCGGCTTTGGAGCGATATTATTGTTTCTGAATATGATGACGGCGGATGCATGACTTGTTAATAGAAACGGAGCACAGCATGTTTGAAATAATTGGGATAATCGCCACTATAGTTATTCTATATTTGGTAGTAAAAGGATTCATGCGTCCTTCCTTTCAAGATGTCGAAGCTTTTGAACGCAATCGTCAGACCGGTCATGAAGCACGGAAAATTGCAATAGAAGATTACGAAGTGCCGCTTGCCTATTACAACTATTCTGTCATAAATCACATGGACCGCGTGAAGCAGTGCGCGCTCGAGATGCAGGAACTTAGTCCTCAACATTATGACTACACTTGGCCGCGGCTGCTCGCGAGCGCAGTGCTGTTCGCCTTTCAAAATGAATGCGAACTGTACCAGAAAGGCATTCAACGCACTATCGAGCGCTTGAAGAGCCTAGCGATTTCGGAGGATGCCATTGCGCACACGCTAGCGAAGCGTGAGCAAGCAAACTGTCCGAAATAATTATGTAACTATTCAGCCGCGTAGCAAATGGATAGTTACTATTAATCCTACCTGATTATGTTCTTTCTTCAGAACCTTAACGCTTCCGCCGAGTCAAATCTTCAGAATGTTTGAGTTACTGAGGAGACGATGATGGCCATCAACGGAATTCAGTTTCAGAAGGGGCTATCCCTGGCAGCATTCCTGCAGGAGTACGGCACCGAGGAGCAGTGCGAAGCCGCATTCATCAAGGCGCGCTGGCCGCACGGGGGTACTGTCAACTTGCTGAACCGGGGAAGCAAGTTGTAGAACCCGGGGCGAAATTGCCTCTGGGCGGGTAACAAAGTGTCGCGGATTACGCGTTCTTCGCTACATCGGTGACCTCATTCCAAAGAGAAAATGCCTGAGTGCGGACGTGCCGGTACTGCTCCGCTGACAGGCGGTTGCGCTGACACCGGAAAGCATTGTTGATCTGACCGTG
>NZ_PDOB01000074.1 GCF_002760665.1 Massilia psychrophila
TTTCCAGACACCCTTGACCTTGATGTAGGTCTCATCCATTCGCCAGCTGGCGCCTACAGGACGCTTGTGCTTGCAGGCCATCTTCTCGATGAGCGGCAAAAAGCGGATCGCCCAACGGTTGATCGACGAGTGGTCGACCGACACGCCGCGTTCTTGCATGATCTCTTCCAGATGCCGGTAGCTCAGCGGATAAGCCACATACCAACGGATACAAACCAAGATCACATCGATCAGAAAACGCATCCCTTTGAGGTTGAGCAGGTCGATTCGTTCAAAGTCACGGCATCGCAGTCTACCTCAAGACCGACAAGAATCCGCTAATGCGACGGAACCCGCAGCCCTGATCTGGCAGGTAGATGGCTGCGATAGCCCAACACTACCGTCATCACCCGAAGAGTTCGAAAGTTTGAGCGCCGTGCCGAACGGCCACCTCACTTGGTCGCCGGTAGCATCCCTGCCATACGCCCAATCAGCGTCCGAATGTCCTCGATCCGAAGATGAGGTTCATTGCGCAATAGCTGCTTGTAGAGCAGGGCGATGATCGGGATTGCGTCGACCGGACGTACTGGAACCGCAACCGCTGCGCGACCCCGTTGGATCACACGTACGAAGTAATGCGACTCCTGAAAATCAATCTGCAAAGACTTTTCGTGCGTCCGGCCGTGGCCATCGAACTTTACGTTCGGGATCAGGTTCTCGAACATTGCCAAGGCGAGATACGCTTCCTGAACAGTCAGCTGGACGATGAGCTTATTTCTCCAGTCGAACTCTTTGCGACCGCCCTCAGCCAGCAGCAGTGCGCCTTCGATCTGGATGGTGCACTGGTTCCCAGCGCGCGTACGCGCCTCGCTCACGCACAGTGCGGCGGCGCTGCCAAAAATCTTGAAGCTGTAGTAGGGCTGCTCGGTCGGCGTGGCTGGTGCCGGCGCCACTGCAGCGCCAGCCTCTGCCAAGGGCAGTCCAGCACTCTGGAGGTAGACAATAGCCCGAGCCCGGCTGCCGGCGTTCGCGTTCGCCCCCTTGATCGTATCGATCCCGCTGGAGCCCTCACGCTTGGCCGCGGAGATGATGGTCGACAGTTCGAACTTGAAGCCGAGATGCTCGACAGTTCGCCGCACGCCTGGTGCGAGCGCGTGCACGACAGCCGCCAGCTGCTCCCGGCGCTCGATCTCGCCGGCGGCGAACCGTTTTAAATCGTCGGCGAACGCCTTACCTTCGGCGGTGCCGACCAAGTGCCGCAGCTGCTCGCTGGTCACGGAGGGCAGCCGGGCGGCCGCAAGGGTCTCGAGAATTGTGGAGAGCTTCATTGTTCCGGGTCTTCTTTGATTTGCGCGAACTTATAGTCGGCGGCTGAACGCTCGAGCGCCAAGCCGAGAATGTCCTTCAACTCGTCGGGGCTCGTGCCGTTGTTCAATTGTCGTTGTGCGAATGTATTGCGCAGGGTGCGCCCGCCGGCCCGAGACAAGTCCATGCCGGCGCGTTCGAAGGTGCTGCGAATCTGCATATAAACGGTCTTCTTGATCATCTTCCTGCCTTTGACATTGGCCGGGAAAACAAAGTCGTCTGGAATTGCCATCGTCTTGCGTTCCTGCAGCCAGGGCCGCAGTTCGTCGACGCCTTCGCGGGGCAGGGTGGTCGTGTGTTCGTAGCTGGTGTCGTGCTTTTCGTCTGGGGTGATGGTCAGTGCTATCGAGCCGTCCAGTGCCACCTGGTGGCCAACTTCGCTCAGCAGAAGCCCGATTGCTTCAGATACGCGAAGGCCGGCCAGCGCAATCACTACCTGCATGGCCCGGTCTCGGCGGCGTTTCCAGCCATCGAACGGCGTCAGGCGGCGGCTCCGCGGTGGATCCGCCGGCAGCGCGTCAAAGAACCGCTGCAGCTGGTCGGCTGAGAGCGTCCGGCCTGCGTCGTCCTTGAGCTTTTTGGTGTCCTCGGTGGCCACGATCGCCTGCTTCGCTGGATTGGGTGTGACGCCCAAGTGTTCGTAGCAGCGTTCTAGCAGACGAAGGTACCGGTATGCGATCTTGCTGTTGAGTACACGCCTGCCGTTGTCGGTCCGGTTGACGAAGCGCGCCAGGTCGGTCTGCGTCACCGTCAACAGCGTCTTATCCTGTTCTGCAATCCATGCGACCACGTTCCCGAACATGAAGTTGTACGTCTTGGCAGATTCCGTCGAGACCGTCCTGGGAATGCCATCGGCGGGGAGGCGCCGGCCGGTTTTGGCGAAGGCGTCGGTGACGACGAATTTTTTGAACGCTTGAACAGGGTCGTCGGACCACAAAATTAGGTTACTCATGGGAAAAAAGAAGTGTGGAGTTACGGCCAAGTATAGCATATATTGTAACTAACCCACCTATGCATATCGTTACCCCAAGGGTGTTCTACCGCCGCTGGCTCCGGTGATAGCGTGGGCTACTCTCTGCTCTCTTTCTGCTCTTTTCTCTCTCTTAGCTCTCTTAGCACTGGGCCCGGTCGAGCGGCCAGGGGCCTCGGTTGTCGAGTAGCCCGAGGCTTGTCTGGAGGGGATTGGTTTGGCAGCTTATGGGTGGGTTAGTTACTTTTAACATTTTCTCTTTCCCTGCCGTGTAGGTGGCGCGGAGAATATTGGTTCCTGTAGCTCGGCGGACCAAGTATGAAAGGCGCGTGACTTTAATGAGGATTCGAGGACATGAAATAGCAGCGCTGAACGCACAGGGGTACTGTCAACTTATGGCAGCCTGCAAAATTTTGTAGAGTAGCGGGATGAAAAATTCCAAAACTTACCGCGGCTTCCGCTACCCGGTGGAAATCATCAGCCATGTGGTGTGGCTCTATTTCCGGTTTGCGCTGAGTTTTCGCGACATCGAGGAATTGGTGGCCAGTCGTGGCATCATCGGGCTTTGTCGCGTTGTTGATCGAAAAAATGAGATGCCCTCCGAAAGGTACAGCGCCCTCAAACTGGACGGACCTGTACTGCCAGCGCATAAAATTGATCGGCGAACGACGTCATATTTGTGCCATCGGTCGTGAACTGGCCCTTGCGGATCATGTGCAGGAGTT
>NZ_PDOB01000075.1 GCF_002760665.1 Massilia psychrophila
GAGACCAGGACGTTGATAGGCTGGGTGTGGAAGTGCAGTAATGCATTAAGCTAACCAGTACTAATTGCCCGTACGGCTTGTCCCTATAACCTTAGCAGGTATAGAGAATAAGAGAACGCGTTGTGCTTGTTGTAATGTACAATCGCTACCTAAGTAAAACGAAACAATACTTCTTCCAGATTCAAGGTCATGCTGCCCAGTTGGGAGCACGTACCTGTACAAGTTATGCCTGATGACCATAGTAAATCGGTACCACCCCTTCCCATCCCGAACAGGACCGTGAAACGATATTACGCCGATGATAGTGCTGCAACCAGTGTGAAAGTAGGTCATCGTCAGGCTAGTTATAAGGAAAAAACCCCCGCAGAAATGTGGGGGTTTTTTTTCGTCTGGCCATTATTAAAGTTGCTACTGAGGTATGCGGCCCGCGGCGCGATTTTTACCCCCTCGGCATTATTTCAAGAGATGGCTGCCCATTTTGCCTTGTTCTCTTCGTCGGGACCTCCGCGCTCGCCGCTTCCGTCCCCGCCAGTCCCTTATGTGCCAGAAGCGCGCGGCGCTCCCCCTGCACCAGGCCGACTGCTCGAGGGCGTCGGTCTCCTGAGGACCGACAATTGCTCGCATCGATACCGATTACGCACGAATGTTCCTGCGAAGCAGAGTCGACAGCGACCAACAAATAAGGGAGGGCAATGGCGGCTTCCGTGGCTCAAATCGGCACCTGATGATGTTCAACCATCAGAACTCGTACTGATCGCGCCGGTCCAACCTTGAACGCAAGTTCATTGATGGGAGAAAATTGTGGGCATCAATCAAATTCACTTCCAAAAAGGTCTTTCTATTGAGCAGTTCATGAAGGATTATGGTTCCGAGGCACAATGCGAAGAAGCACTTGTGGCGGCGCGATGGTCGCACGGCTTCGAATGCCCGCATTGCAGCCACAAATTGGCGTACGAATTCCGGCGTCGGGAGCTGCGCTACTGGCAGTGCAAGGCCTGCCGCCACCAAGTCAGTCTGCGCGCCGGCACGATGATGGAGAACTCCAAGTTGCCGCTGACCACCTGGTATCTTGCGATCTACCTCATGACGCAGTCCAAGACCAACATCGCCGCGCTGGCCATGATGCGCCAGCTTGGCATCACCTGGAAGGCGGCCTGGTTGATGAAACATAAATTGATGGAGGCCATGCGCCAGCGCGAGGAAAACCAGCCTTTGCAGGGCTCCGTGCGCGTCGACGATGCCTATCTGGGAGGCGAGCGCACTGGCGGCAAAGCCGGACGCGGGTCGGAGAACAAAGTAGCTGAAGAGCCGTGCGGCCGTGATTGTAGGATATAGCTACCCGGGCGATGGGCTCGACTCCGTCCTGAAGCCGGGCAAGGCCCTCATTTTCGACCGCACTAAAAATTTGGAAGCCGATATCGCCCGCCTCACGGCCGCCATTGTCGGCGAGTTGGAAACTCAGATACGCCAATTGCCCGAACACTGCTTTTACCTGTAGGGAATCGGCGACCTTCTCGCCGATCGTCTCGTCCTTAGCGCCAACCACAGCGACAAATGGCCCGACACACTCGACGCCTTGACCGGCCATTTCGAAGAGGTCTTGCCCGAGCGGCCCAATATCATGCGCGAAATTAAGGCAATGCAGTCGGGACATGTTGGCGCGAGCTGCGCCCAGCCGGTATTAAGCGAGGCTCAGGCACGAAGTCATATCGGTGCATTACGCTATTGTGTGCAGTCCTTTTGGCCTCCCCTGCGCCATGTGCGGACCGCGAATGGATTAGTTACAGTAATTTGATGAAGATAACCAGTCTCGACAAGTTTTACGCGGTGCCGGCGATGCAGCGTGACAAGTTACGCGTCCTTGGAACGGAGAAGCCGAATAATCCGGCGATTGCGCCGTCGGACATCGCTTTTACCGTTATCCACGGCGATGAAAGAAAGCCCATTGTCGTGAGCGCGGAAGGCACATTTGATCCAGTTATCGATGCGCAGTGGGCGAAGGACAATCCCAAAGTGCTCACCAATATGCCTGATGGGGAAAAGGCAGATTTTTCTTTTCGATAACCCCTGTCGTGCCTGCCGGTCCGCAACTTGATTACGCCGAACTCATGGCCAGCGTCAAGCAGAGCAACGCATTGATAAAGTCTCAAGCTGGGATGATGCGTTTCCTGATGCCGACGTTTGCCGGTATTCAAATGCAATTTCCCCGCGGTCAGGCGGCTGCCGCGCGCATCACGTCGGGGCAAGGCGAGCGGACGGTCAGTGCCGACGCAAACGGATTGTTGCATTTGCCGCTAGATGAAGCCTTGGTCCGTGCGAACGCTCAGGTCAAGCTGTTTTGGCATATATGTCGGCTACGCGCTTTGGATAGAGAGGCGGGCCATGCGGGAACTTTCGCTTGATGGCGCCGCGCCGGAATTGTTTGCTGGCATCGGGGTCGGCACCGCGCTGTTCACGCTCTGCATGGGCATCTTGGCAGGCGTCATGTTTGGCGCCGCTTACATGGCCACACGCCGCCTATGGTTGTGCATGGCGAGTCACTTCGCTTGGAATTTCACTCAAGGCGAGATTTTTTCAGTGGCCGTTTCCGATCATGCTCCGCAAGGATTGTTCCAGTCCGAGCTCGTCGGCGCCGACTGGCCGACCTTGGAGCACTCATGCTTGCGCGGTCCGTCAGGATGGACAACATCATCCGCCCATACTGGCGTCGCATTCGGACTTGACGCGCGAAATCGCGGACGTCGGAAGCGGCGAACAAGGTCTCGGCGAATACCTCCGGTTTTCGGTCTGAATTGGTGCCGTGACGTCAAGCAGGCAAAAACTCTTGCAACCTTCCGAGCCGTTTGCTATAGTTCGCCTCCCCGATGAAATGGTTAACAAAATCAAGCAGTTGGGGCCGTCTGAAAAGACGGTGACGGTAAAATGAAGGTTGACGAGAAACGCGAAACGCTGCATAATCTCACCTCTCTGCTGCAACGAACACAACGCTTCG
>NZ_PDOB01000076.1 GCF_002760665.1 Massilia psychrophila
CGGTGCGTAACGCAAGCCCTTGAGGAGCTTGCGGAAAAAGCGTTTTTCCGCCTGCCGGTTACGCCGGCTTTGCATGAGGATATCGAGCACATGACCGTTCTGGTCGACTGCGCGCCATAGGTAATGGTGCTGCCCTTGATGGTTAGCACCACCTCGTCAAGACGCCATTTGTTCCCGCGCTGCGGCTGTCTCCGGCGCAGTTCATTGGCATATCCTTGGCCGAACTTCAGCGTCCATTGGCGGATTGTCTCGTACGTGACGATGATGCCACGGCTGGCCATCAATTCTTCGATGTAGCGAAAACTCGGCGAAAACCGGAAGTAGAGCCACACCACGTGGCTGATGATTTCCGCCGGGTAGCGGAAGCCGCGGTAGAGTAGGGAATTTTTCATCACGCTACGTTACAAAACTTTACTGACGGCGGTAAGTTGACAGTACCTGCGACAGGACCCCGGCACGTCCGCGCTCAGGCATTTACTTTCTGGAACGTGGTCGCCAGTGTACGCAATTCCCTGTAATTGCCGCACTTCCTTTCTCCAACTCTAAGGCAGTCCGGCCTTGATTTTCCTGTCTTGTCTCTTCAATTCGTTAAGTTGACAATACCGACTCGCGCAGTCGCGTTTAAAGGTGTTCACAAAACTTTCTGCGATATCCCATTCGACTGATCTTCGTGTGTCAAGTCCAAGGAGTTCACCAAGCCTTGATTATGCTGGCTTCAGCGTCGCTACGGCGCTTTGAACCGCTTCTGCCAGCGTGGGATGAATTTGAATGGCGTTTTCCAGCACGGTATAAGGCGCCTTCGCGTTCATAAGCACAACATAGATGTGAATAAGCTCGGCTGCCTCGGCAGAGAATACTGCAGCGCCAAGAAGTTGCTGCGTATCGCTGTCCACAACGACCTTGATAAAGCCTTCCGTTTCGCCAATTTCCCGTGCTTTGCCGTTATGCTTCATTTCGAAGCGCGCTACCTCGACCGATTTACCTGCCGCGCGGGCGTCCGATTCCGTCATGCCGACCCTGCCCAGTTCCGGATCGGTAAAGATAGCATAGGGTACGACCCGATCGGTGGTGCGTGAACCATCGCCAAGCAGTTGGGATTCGACAATCCGGAAGTCGTCCCATGATGTATGTGTGAACATCGGGCCGCCGCGAATGTCTCCGACCGCCCAGATTCCGGGGACGGACGTTCTCAGGCGCATGTCGACATCAAGCGTTCCTTTTTTCGTCGTTTCTAGTCCAATTGTGTCAAGTCCAAGATCGTCGGTATTGGGCTTACGGCCGGTTGCAATAAAAACATGGCTGGCTTCGACTCGGCGCACATCATTTGTATTTTCATCGGTAACAGTGACCAATATCCCATTTGTCTGTGTCGCTACCTTGCTCGCCTTCGCATTCAACATAAACTGGATGCCTTCAGTTTCCAGCGCGTGCCGGATGGCGTCCGCGACATCCGCATCCTCATGCTCGGCCACCTGCGGGCCGCTTCCGATCACCGTTACCGCGGCCCCCATGCGCCGGTAAAATTGCGCCATCTCTAGGCCGATCGCGCCCGCGCCAACGATCAATAGATGCGACGGCAATTGTTCGTGCTCAAGCCAAGTTTCCGCTGTGATGTAGTTGATCCCGTCTAGTCCATCAATGGGTGGTATCTGAGTGCGCGTCCCGGTATCGAGCACAACTTGCTTGCAAATGAGTACCTCTTTACCAACGGAAATCTGAAAATTCTCTCCATCACGACCATTCAGACGGGCGTAGCCGCGGATCAGCAGCGGATTGCGAAGTTGGGTAAAACTTTCATCTAAGAATTGTTTTGACTGCTCGACAATGCGCTTGGCGCGCGCAAGTACCGCCTTGAAATCCGGTTTCACGCCCTGGACAGTGATGCCGTACTCCGATGCGCGCCGTGCCATATGAGCGACGCGCGCGGATGCGATCACCGCTTTCGTCGGTGTGCACCCATAGTTGACACACGATCCACCCAAGTGGGTACTCTCGATCAGTGCCACCTTGCGGCCCGCTTTCGCCAGGGATTTTGAAAGCGGTTCACCTGCCTGCCCAGCGCCGATAATGACAATGTCGTAATGATTTATGGTATTTGGCATAAGTTTCCTTTTAAGTGGATGACCACTGGCCCTTGACAGACGCCGTCACATTGAAGATACGCTGCGAAATATGGACAAGCCTGGGCCGCACGTTTTATAGCGGCATAGGTGCCTTTTTGGCAGACGCCACTATCACACGTGACCATAAAACGATTTTCTGCATCCAATTTCGATGGTCCTATGACCGTAAAGTTCGGGATATATTTTTGTATTTTCTGTAAACGGGCGTATGCGGACTTTGTCGTATTGGCGACGAGGCCGCACGGTTCGGGTAAGCTGTGGTTTCCGAACACTTGACGAATCGACATGCTCAACTTCAAAGGCGTGCGTTTGGTACTGTCAACTTACCGCCGTCAGTAAAGTTTTGTAAAGTAGCGTGATGAAAAATTCCCTACTCTACCGCGGCTTCCGCTACCCGGCGGAAATCATCAGCCATGTGGTGTGGCTCTACTTTCGGTTTTCGCTGAATTTTCGCGACATCGAAGAATTGATGGCCAGCCGTGGCATCATCGTCACGTACGAGACAATCCGCCAATGGACGTTGAAGTTCGGCCAAGGATATGCCAATGGACTGCGCCGGCGCCAGCCGCAGCGCGGGAACAAATGGCATCTTGACGAGGTGGTGCTAACCATCAAGGGCAGCACCATTACCTATGGCGCGCAGTCGACCAGAACGGTCATGTGCTCGATATCCTCATGCAAAGCCGGCGTAACCGGCAGGCGGAAAAACGCTTTTTCCGCAAGCTCCTCAAGGGCTTGCGTTACGCACCG
>NZ_PDOB01000077.1 GCF_002760665.1 Massilia psychrophila
TGGGTATTCCGGACCAACGTGACCAGTGATTCCGGCATCGTGACCAGTCATTCCATTTGAACGTGACCGCTCATTCCGGGCGAACGTGACCGATTTCGGGGCTTTTCCGGAATCAGCGGTCACGATGCCGGAATCACTGGTCACGATGCTGGAACGGCGTCGTACAGCGCAGTAATGGTGTTACGCATTTTGCAACCGAACGGGTACGCTTCCAGTTTTTTGACTGGAAGCAGCATGCCCGCACCAAGGATCACTATGCGTAAGATCAAGGACGTATTACGGCTCAAGCTCGATGCCAAACTGTCGCACCAGCAGATCGCCAATGCGCTTGGGCTGTCGAAGGGTGTCGTCACGAAGTACGTAGGCCTGGCTGCCGCCGCTGACCTGGACTGGACGGCAGTACAGGACATGGACGAAGCAGCGCTGGAGCGGCGCCTGATGGTCGGTTCCCAGAAGGCGCGGGATTATGTGCAGCCCGACTACGGCCGCGTGCACCACGAGCTGCGGCGCAAGGGCATGACATTGATGCTGCTGTGGGAGGAGCACCGCGCCGATTATGCGGCCAGCCAGACCTACGCCTACTCGCAGTTCTGCGACAACTACCGTCGCTTCGCCAAGCAACTCAAGCGCTCGATGCGCCAGGTCCACCGCGCCGGCGAGAAGCTGTTCATCGATTACGCCGGCCCGACCATCACGCTCACCGACGGCGGCCGTGCCCACATCTTCGTGGCCTCGATGGGCGCGTCGAGCTACACCTACGCCTGCGCCACGCCACGCGAGACGATGGCCGACTGGCTTGAGTCGACAGCGCGCGCGCTCGCCTTCTACGGCGGCGTGACCCAGCTGATCGTGCCAGATAACCCGAGGGCAATGATCGCGGACGCCAACCGCTACGAGCCGCGCAGCAACGACACTGTGCTCGACTTCGCGCGACACTATGGCACGTCAATCCTTCCGGCTCGCCCTTACTCGCCACAAGATAAGGCCAAAGCCGAGTCTGCAGTGCAGATCGTCGAGCGCTGGATCATGGCGCGCCTGCGCCACCAGCAGTTCGGCAGCGTCCACGAGGTCAACGCGGCGATGGCGCCGTTGCTGACGAGGCTCAACGACAAGCCGTTCCAGAAGCTGCCGGGCAGCCGCGCCAGCACCTTCCTTGAAATCGATGCACCGGCCTTGCTGCCGCTGCCGTTGCAGCGTTACGAGATGGCTCACTTCAAGACCGTCAAGGTCCACATCGACTACCACGTCGAGGTCGAGCGCCACCGCTACAGCGTGCCGCAAACCCTGGTTGGTCAGGTGCTGGAAGCGCGCATCACCACAGCCGTGGTCGAGCTGCTGCACCGTGGCCAGCGCGTCGCCAGCCATGCCCGCAACAGCCGGGTCGGCGGCTTCACCACCACACCGGCCCACATGCCGGCGGCGCACCGCGCCCACATGGAATGGACGCCGCAGCGGCTGATCCACTGGGGCCAGAGCATCGGTCCGGCGACGGCCGAAGCGGTAACGCGGCTGATGGCCGAGAACCGGCATCCCGAGCACGGCTACCGCGCCTGCCTTGGCCTGCTGTCGCTGGCCAAGCGCTACGGCAAAGTGCGCCTGGAGGCGGCCTGCATGCTGGCCCTGCAGATCGGCGCCTGCCAGTACCGCCACGTGCGCGACATCCTTACCAACAACTGCGACCAGAGCGCACCGGCCACCACCGGCGAATGGGTCAGTCCCGAGCACGCCCACCTGCGCGGCCCCGGCTACTACCAATAAAAACAAGAGGAACAAGACGATGATGATGCACACCACCCTGGCGCAACTGCGCTCACTGAAACTGGACGGCCTGGCGGCCGGCCTTGAAGAACAACTGGCACAACCGGGCATGGCCGCCTTGAGCTTCGAGGAGCGCATGGCACTGTTGATCGACCGCGAGGTCCACGCCCGCAATGACCGCAAGCTGGTACGGCTGCTCAAGAACGCACACCTCAAATATGGGCAGGCGGCAATCGAGGACATCGACGCGCGCGCCGGTCGCGGCATCGATCGGCGTGAGGTGATGAGCCTGGCTTTGGGCGACTGGGTCAGCGCCGGCCACAGTGTGCTGGTGACCGGCCCGACCGGCGCCGGCAAGTCGTGGCTGGCCTGTGCACTGGCGCAGTACGCCTGCCGGCGTGGTTACTCCGCCGTCTACCAGCGCGTACCGCGCTTGCAGGAAGAACTGCGCATCCGGCACGGCAGCGGGGTCTTCGGCAAATGGCTGCTGCAACTGGCCAAGATCGACGTGCTGATTTTAGACGACTGGGGCATGGGCGCCATCGACAGCATGACCCGTTCGGACCTGCTGGAGATCATCGACGACCGCGCCGGCAGCAAGGCCACGATCATCACCAGCCAGCTGCCGGTGGAGCACTGGCACGCCTGGATCGGCGACGCCACCATCGCCGACGCCATCCTGGACCGCGTCATGCAGCGCAACCACCGCTTCACGCTGACCGGCGACTCGCTGCGTGCCGAACGATCAAAAAGCGCTAAAAAGGAGAAAAATATCGACCCATCGTGACCGCAGGCATTAGAATTTGACCGCGTAACGCCATCTCATGCGCAGCGGTCACGTTCGCCGGAATGAGCGGTCACGTTCGCCGGAATACGCA
>NZ_PDOB01000078.1 GCF_002760665.1 Massilia psychrophila
CGCCGCGCACCAGGATATGCGTGTCGGGGAAATGGCGGCGAATGCGCTCCAGCACTCGCTTGAGGATCATCGTATTCTCGGCGCCGGTCGGACGCATGGACGAGCGCAATACGGCCGCCACCAAGGCGCCGCTGAGGCCCTCGAAAATCACCAGCGGCAGATAACAGGTGCTGCCATAGTGGTGGTTGCAGAATGCGAATGGCTGCTGGCCATGAGCCTGATCTTGCGTGTGGTCGATGTCGAGCACCAGCACGGCCGGAGCGGTGGCGTAGCCGGAGATGAACTGGTCCACGAGCGCACTGCTGAGGCGGAAAATATCCCTGCGCCGGGCCGCATGTTCGAAACGGGAGATGGTGGAAGCCGATGCCAATGCCGCCTCGTCGTTGAACGGGGCACGGCCCGAGCCAAGACGAAACATCGGGTCGTGGCGCAGCGCAGTGCAATCGTTGCCGTCCTCGTAGCCGCTGGCGATCTGATAGACCCGCTGGGTCAGGATGTCGTGTTGCGAATGGGTGACGTAGCTGGCGTGACGTCGGTCGGCGGTGGCCGTCAAGCTAGTTGTCGCCTAATTTCATAATTATGCTGCTTTTTTAAGCAGAGTGTTTTCTTCTAATTCAACGCCGTTGCTGCTCGTTTTGTCTGGATTGAGATGCACGATGGAGACTGGCCTCCAGTTGCGCGTATCGCCGCTCCAGCGTTCTGGATGTGCTGTCCTTGCTGCCTGATACACCTCGTCACGATTGCGTAGTAACGCCACGTCTAAACCTCCATGGCGCTGTGCTGGCGTCACGAACTGAATCGCGCTGTGGCGGTGCTCATGGTTATACCAGTGAACAAAGCCGCCAACCCACTGCCGTGCTGCCAGCAGGCTGTCGAATGCAGCGCGTGGATAGGCCGGTCTGTATTTCAAGGTCTTGAACAGCGACTCCGAGAACGGATTGTCGTTGCTTACCGATGGTCGGCTGAACGACGGCATCACGCCCAGCGCTTGCAGTGTGGCCAGCATGGTCGCTCCCTTCATCGGGCTACCATTGTCCGAATGCAGGACGACCTGGTCAGGCGCAATGTTCTCTCGTGCGCAGATGTCGCGCACCACTTCGCCAGTAAGCTCGCTACTTTCCACATCATAAATCTGCCAGCCTACGATCTTGCGACTAAAGATATCCATGAACAAGTACAGGTAGAAATAAACGCCCTTTACCGGCGTGGGCAGGTACGTGATATCCCAACTGTACAGCTGACCAGGGGCAGTTGCCGCCAGCGCCCGGGGCTTACTACGCGTCTGTGCAGGACGTTCTGCGCCGCGATGGCTCAACTGCTTTTCTTCCTTCAGCACCCGGTAGAACGTCGACTCCGACGCCAGGTAGATACCTTGATCAACCAAACGTGGCACGATTTGGCTGGGCGGCAGGTTCGCAAACTCGGCGCAGTTGGCAACAGCGAGCAGTTGCCCGCGTTCGACTACGCTGAGCCTGTTGCTCGGCTTCTGCACACGCGCTGGCCGTTGATCGCCCCGCTGCATGTCGCGTTGCCACCGTTGCAGCGTGCGTTCGCTGAACGAGATCGCCGCGCAGGCGCTGTCCTGGCGTGCGCCGGCCTTGACCGCATCAGCGACCAGTGCCATCACCTCTATCCGCTCTGCAAGCGCGGTCATTTGACCTCGTCCTCCCAGAGCGCCCGGAACTTTTTTTGCAGGATCAGTAACGCTGCCGCCTCCGCCAGTGCTTTGTCTTTGCGCAGCACCTCTCGTTGCAGTCGCTCGTTATCGTCCTTGAGGGAACGCAGCGCTTTTGAATCCGCCGGTGCCGATTTTTTATCAGCGCAAAAAGCCGCTTGCCACTCAGTCAAATGATGAGGAAAGATACCGTGTTCGCGACACCACGCGCTCAACGTCTCGCCGGCCATCCCGTGGGTCTCATGCAATGCCACCAGTTGCTCCTGGGCGCTCCAGTCCTGTGGTCGCTTCTCTTTCACCGCCGGGGTGTTCTTGTCTGCCACTACTTTCCTCGTCATCCAATTTTTAAGCGTATGGTAATTGACGTTGATGTCGTCCGCGACTGCCTGCACGCTCCTGCCGCCACGGGAGAATACCTTGACCAGTGCTTGTTCTACAAATGCCGGGGAATGTCTTGTTATCATATTTGCCTCTATTTGGATAAAATCTAGAGGCGACAACTAGTCTGACACAGGGGGTCGGTGAGCGCCGCCGAGAGCCGCTTGGTCAGGCCAATCTGGCGGTCTATCCCATTGAGCAGCAGTGGCCCGACATCGGACGACAACGCCCCGCCTTCGACGTCGGCCCGCACTGAAAAACCCGGAATGGAAGCAAAGCGGAGCTGTTCTGGCTTAAAATTCATCGTGACTATTTAGCCGCTATGCAGCGAGCCGAATTGGATCGCCATTGAAGGCGCGCCGCAAGACGTCGAGCATGCCGTGGCCTTGTTTGCGCAGCGTGTCGAGGCAGGAGCGGATGACGCAGAAATTC
>NZ_PDOB01000079.1 GCF_002760665.1 Massilia psychrophila
AGCGCTAAAAAGGAGAAAAATATCGACCCATCGTGACCGCAGGCATTAGAATTTGACCGCGTAACGCCATCTCATGCGCAGCGGTCACGTTCGCCGGAATGAGCGGTCACGTTCGCCGGAATACGCAGCGTAGCGTCTAACGCATACAGGGCCCCTGTCTTTATGGGTAGCATTTTATTGTGTTTAGTCAACGTGCCCGTTGCGTTCGTCCATCACCATAGGTGATAAAACGTTGGGGGCGCTCTTGAAATCTATCCTATTGTCGCTGTGGCTGGCGGCTTCTATCCCCGTCTCGCTAGCAGCACAGACCCCGGCGCCCGGTCGACTTACCGGCACTCAGATTATCGAACGCTGGACCGCGCCACCATCAGACGGTAGCGACCGGACGCCTTCACAAATCTTGGCGCGGGAGTATGTCGACGGCTACCTCGCGGGCGTGGCCGACGCAACGCAAGGCACGGTCTGGTGCAACCCCCGCGCTATCAAACCACATGAAGTCGATGCCGAGGTCATGGGCGTCCTCAAGTCCCTGCCGCCGGTGCAAACCAGCCGCGGTGTCGCCGCAAAACTCGCAATCGCAGCTCTATCGAAACGATTTCCTTGCTCCGGGGGCCGAAAATGAAGCCGAACTTTAGGATTTTGTTAAGCGCATTCTCACCTGCACCGACTGTACTGCGCGCTACGCTGTTCAAGGAAATTGGATGGGACGACCTCGTCGATAATCAGGCGTACTGGGACACATGCGCAATTCGCATGAGTCTAGCTTTAATCAAGTCGGGAATGACCATTCCTGGCCGGATGGAAATTAAATCCGGCGTTCATTGGGGCAAGTTCATTGAGCCTGGACAGTCCAAGTTGTCGTCAATCCTGGCCCGTCCAGGATACCTTGGTCGACCTGAGCGCTTCAAAAAATCCGAAGCGGAGGAAGGCATCGGGCAGCGCAGCGGTATAGTTTCGTTTTTCGACATTGACCCACCTAGCGACACGCAGCACGGGCATATCGACTTAGTTCGCCCCGAAAACAACTTCCGGCGCTGTTCGAGCGCTTGCTATTGGGGCTCGAGCAAAGTCTGGTTCTGGCCGCTCTAGTAGCAGCACGTCAAAACCAACCCCGCCTGCATGGCGCGAGGGACGCCGCCATGCGCTGATTGTGCCTCCGCACTTAAACGTCCGTTGCACGCCAGCGTGGTAGTCTCCATGGGCCCTGCGGCCCATACCCCGCCACTTCAGGCAGCTTCGCTCGCAAGCGCCAATTCAGTCATATACTCATCGAGTAATGAATCGAGTCCAACCATCCGAGTGTGCGCCCGAGGAAGCTCCTCCACCGCTCGCTGTGCGGCGACAGGGTTTCCCACCAGAATCACCTGGCTCTGCGCCCGCGTCATCGCGGTATAGATGAGCGTCCTGTCCAGCACCCTGCTGCCTGTTAGCACGACGATAACCCTACGCCACTGAGAGCCTTGAGCTTTGTGCACCGTAACTGCGTTCCCGAGCTCGAGGTCGTCAAGCATGGACTCGAGAACTGGGCGCCGCTCGCCGTCATCCCACAGGACCCAGGCGATGGCGTGGCCAATCTCTGCGCCTTCGGCGTTAGTCAACAGCCGCGGCGTGTCCTCGATTTCAACCAGCCGCCCCAGTGAGCCGTTTTGCAAGCCCCAGTCCCAAAGGTTCCTCGTACACAGCAGCTGGTCACCGAGATAGAAGCCAGTACCTGCCATCGACTGAAACTCATCCAGGTAGACGGACAGTAACCGGAAGCAGCCGGATATCTTCTGCTTCACTTTGGGCATACGCACGGCACGCTCACCGATATTGTTCGTGAACGGGACGGCGTGGTCAGCGATGAACAACAGAACGGCATCAGCGTAGAGCCGGAAGCGTTTGAGCAGGTTAAAAGCGACGGACTGCTTGACCGGCCCTC
>NZ_PDOB01000080.1 GCF_002760665.1 Massilia psychrophila
CATCGTGACCGCTGATTCCGGAAAAGCCCCGAAATCGGTCACGTTCGCCCGGAATGAGCGGTCACGTTCAAATGGAATGACTGGTCACGATGCCGGAATCACTGGTCACGTTGGTCCGGAATACCCAAACAGCGCAAGACCAATTCTCTCTGCGCACCTACTATCACCAAAGGACCGGTAGAGTGGAGTACCAAGTACCGGAAATGGACCGTAGCCGAGGACTACGAATCCCAGAAACGACAACGCCCACTTGGATGAGTGGGCGTTGCGTGAACGATGTTCTTGGTGGCCCGGGGCGGAATCGAAGCACCGACACAAGGATTTTCAATCCTCTGCTTTCGCACCTGAGCTACCAGACCTGGGACCAATCACTCGCGCCGCGCTTTACCCGGTACTGATTGAAAAGCCCTGACAGGGAGAGTGCTGTTAAAATTTGCGATAGCCTTCCAATGTCCATTTGCCGGAGTACAAAAATCCTACGTTTTTTAGTCATTGCGGCGATGCGTATGCCAAAGCTAACGATCGCTGTTGCATTATTATTGCTGGCAACTTTGGCCAGCACGATGACCTACACCGGTTTCCTTGTCGTCGGGGTTTTGGCCGATTATCTCGGCACAGGTCGGGTCATGGCAGGACTGCTTCTTGGCGGTTTTTTTGCAAGATTTCCTTGGATAAGGAAAGGTAAGCTGCGCATCGTTGGCCTGTTACCCAAACCTGCCCGTCGACCACTCATCCTTGGCATACTCGCACTCTGCTTGTTGCACTTCCTGTCGCGAGGCGATGACGTGCCCGCACTGTTCACGGGCTTCGCTACGGCTTTTCTTCTCACATACCCTTGGTTGAGGCGAGTGATTTTCGATCGGATGCTATCGTCTGTCTTCAAATTCCTTGGCCGAAACCCTTTCAAAAGCACCGACGGCACGGTGATTGATGGTGAATTCAGGGAAAAGAAAGAATGAGGTTTGATCGCCTCGGGTTTGCCGGACACTCGCAATGATTAAAGTGGACCCATCCGTCAAGACAGTTTTTGCCTTAATTTAAGCTATGGTCTTGACCCTGCATGCAGCGGATCAGCGCTGCCCTGTCTTGCTCAATCTCACCCTCCCATGAACGTGGAATCACTGCGGTCGGCTCCCAGCAGGGCGGGGTTTGGGGAAACGCCTCATGCTCTTCAGCACTGCTTGCATCTTCTTCGGGCGCAGACACGCTGCCGTATTTGTCGATAATCATCGCGCCACCACCTGCGCCACTTGCATACACCTTGTCAGGTGTCAGATAGTTCAATGCCTGGTGTGGCCGGTCGCCATTGTAAAAGGCGAAGTACCGCGTCAGTCCCTCGTGCAGATCGCCCATCGTCGCGTAGCCGTTCAAGTACACGTCCTCATACTTAACGTTGCGCCACAAGCGCTCAACGAAGATGTTGTCCAACGCGCGGCCCCGTCCGTCCATGCTGATGTTAACACCGGCACGCTTTAAGACGGCCGTGAACGCCACGCTTGTGAACTGACTGCCCTGGTCGGTGTTGAAGATCTCAGGCTTGCCGTGATCGATCAACGCCTCTTCCAGGCAGTCCACGCAAAATGACGCATCCATGCTGTTGCTGATGCGCCAGGCCAGCACGCGCCGCGAGTACCAATCGATGATCGCCACCAGGTACGCAAAGCCGCGGGCGAGCCTGATATAGGTGATGTCTGTACTCCAGACGTGGTTCGGCCGCACGATGGCCACGCCACGCAGCAGATACGGATACACCTTGTGACCCGGATGCTGAACCGCCGTGCCCGCACCGGGCGCCATCCCCGCCAGCCCCA
>NZ_PDOB01000081.1 GCF_002760665.1 Massilia psychrophila
AGCACAACGCGTTCTCTTATTCTCTATACCTGCTAAGGTTATAGGGACAAGCCGTACGGGCAATTAGTACTGGTTAGCTTAATGCATTACTGCACTTCCACACCCAGCCTATCAACGTCCTGGTCTCGAACGACCCTTTAAAGAGCTCAAGGCTCTGGGAAATCTCATCTCAAGGCAAGTTTCCCGCTTAGATGCTTTCAGCGGTTATCTCTTCCAGACTTAGCTACCCGGCAATGCCACTGGCGTGACAACCGGTACACCAGAGGTCTGTCCACTCCGGTCCTCTCGTACTAGGAGCAGCCCCCTTCAAATTTCCAACGCCCACGGCAGATAGGGACCAAACTGTCTCACGACGTTTTAAACCCAGCTCACGTACCACTTTAAATGGCGAACAGCCATACCCTTGGGACCGGCTACAGCCCCAGGATGTGATGAGCCGACATCGAGGTGCCAAACTCCCCCGTCGATATGAACTCTTGGGAGGAATCAGCCTGTTATCCCCAGAGTACCTTTTATCCGTTGAGCGATGGCCCTTCCATACAGAACCACCGGATCACTATGTCCTACTTTCGTACCTGCTCGACTTGTCAGTCTCGCAGTTAAGCACGCTTATGCCATTGCACTATCAACACGATGTCCGACCGTATCTAGCGTACCTTCGAACTCCTCCGTTACACTTTAGGAGGAGACCGCCCCAGTCAAACTGCCTACCATGCACTGTCCCCGATCCGGATAACGGACCAAGGTTAGAACCTCAAACAAACCAGGGTGGTATTTCAAGGTTGGCTCCACGATGACTGGCGTCACCGCTTCAAAGCCTCCCACCTATCCTACACAGATTGGTTCAAAGTCCAATGCAAAGCTACAGTAAAGGTTCATGGGGTCTTTCCGTCTAGCCGCGGGTAGATTGCATCATCACAAACATTTCAACTTCGCTGAGTCTCGGGAGGAGACAGTGTGGCCATCGTTACGCCATTCGTGCAGGTCGGAACTTACCCGACAAGGAATTTCGCTACCTTAGGACCGTTATAGTTACGGCCGCCGTTTACTGGGACTTCAATCAAGAGCTTGCACCCCATCATTTAATCTTCCAGCACCGGGCAGGCGTCACACCCTATACGTCCACTTTCGTGTTTGCAGAGTGCTGTGTTTTTATTAAACAGTCGCAGCCACCAGTTTATTGCAACCCGTTCGCCCTCATGGAGTAAACCAATCAAGCTACCAGGGCGTACCTTTTCCCGAAGTTACGGTACCAATTTGCCGAGTTCCTTCTCCCGAGTTCTCTCAAGCGCCTTAGAATACTCATCTCGCCCACCTGTGTCGGTTTGCGGTACGGTCTCGTATGACTGAAGCTTAGAGGCTTTTCTTGGAACCACTTCCGATTGCTTCAAGACCGAAGTCTCTCGTCTCGACCCCTTGAATTACGTCCCCGGATTTGCCTAAGGACCTTCTATGAGTCAAAAACAGGCTCTTCCAACCGCCTGACAACCTTCCGCGATCCGTCCCCCCATCGCATCATACGACGGTGCAGGAATATTAACCTGCTTCCCATCAGCTACGCATCTCTGCCTCGCCTTAGGGGCCGACTCACCCTGCTCCGATGAACGTTGAACAGGAAACCTTGGGCTTACGGCGTGGAGGCTTTTCACCCCCATTATCGCTACTCATGTCAGCATTCGCACTTCTGATACCTCCAGCATCCTTTACAAGACACCTTCGCAGGCTTACAGAACGCTCTCCTACCATATTGAT
>NZ_PDOB01000082.1 GCF_002760665.1 Massilia psychrophila
CGGTAGTTGTCAACAAAGATGTCGCGTCAATCAAGCAGCTTTCTCTAATACTTCTGGCTGATTCCGTTCTGGATTCAGCCAGACCTGGTCCTGCAGTTCCCAGTCCCGGGTCCGTCCCGCCCAGCGCTCCGGGGTACGCTGTTTCGCCGCTGCGTAGACTTGCTCACGGTGCCGTAAAATGGCGTTGGCCTGACCACCATGGCGCTGCGCTGGCGTGACAAATTTCAGTGCGCTGTGCTTGTGCTCATGGTTGTACCACTGCACAAATTTCAAGGTCCAGCGCCGTGCTTCGTCAAGGCTCTCAAATGGCTTCGACGGGTAGTCAGGACGATACTTGCAGGTCCTGAACAGTGACTCGGCATAGGCGTTGTCATTGCTCACGCGGGGCCTGCTGAACGACGGCATGATGCCCAGTTTTTCCAGCGTCGCCAGCATCGTCGCCCCTTTCATCGAGCTGCCGTTGTCGGAGTGCAGCACCACTTTGCGTCCCGCCAACCCTTCCGCCAGGCTGGCCTTGCGCATCAACAGCGCCGCCTGTTCTGCCGACTCGCAAGCGTGCACTTCATGGCCGACGATTTTGCGGCTGTAGATGTCGAGCACCATGTACCAGTAAAAATACATGCCCTTCACGGCGGCCGGCAGCCACGTGATATCCCACGCCCACAACCGGTTCGCTTCCGTGGCGCAGTAGCTCGTCACGACCCGCTTGCTGGGCTTCCTGGCACGCCCACGGTGCTGTTGCTGCGCTTGTTCCCGCAAGATTCGGTACATGCTCGATTCCGACGCCAGGTACTGGCCACGGTCGGCCAGCGTCGGCACGATCTGGCTCGGTGGGCTGCTGGCAAACTCGCCGCTGTTGGCCACGGCCAGGATCTGCGCCCGCTCATCCATGCTGAGCTTGTTAGCCGGCGCGCTCTGGCGACTGCCCTTGCGCCCATCGGCCACGCCGTTCACGTCATCATTGAGCCAGCGCTGATAGGTCCGCAAGCTGATGTCGAGCATCGCGCACGCCGGCGCCAAGCGGCAGCCACTCGCCGCTGCTTCTCGTATCAAGTCCTTCACCAACTGGCGATCCGCGGGGGCGGTCAATCTTCCTCTTGCTCCCCCCAGATCGCCAGGGCCTTTTTTCGCAGCACGATCAACGCAGCAGTTTCCGCCAGCGCCTTCTCCTTGCGACGCAAATCTTGCTTCAGTTCCTTGATTTCCTTGCGGTCCTTCTTGCCCTGGTCTTGCTGCTCACGGTGCTGCCGGCTGCGTTCGACGGGCGCCATATTGGCTTCCTGGCAGGCCTGGCGCCACTGCGCCACCTGCTCGACAAAAAGCCCCTTGCTGCGGCAATATTCGGCCAGTTCGGCCTCGTTCAGCTTCGCCGTTTCCAGCACCACCCCGAACTTGTCTTGCGAGGACCATTCCTCGGCGTTCTTACCATTTCCCGGCACTGGCACTCCCTGCGATTGTAGATGTCGTCGCCAAGTATAAAGTGTCTGTTCCGAGATGCCATTCTCCCTTGCCAACACGGACACCAACCGGTTCTCCGGCGGCATCATCCGTCTCAAGATGGCTTCTTTGCGCTCTGCTGAATAACGTTTCACTGCATGTCTTTGCTCCGCCCCCGAATACGATTAATGTGAATCAAATGACGCGACATCTATCCTGACACAGGGGG
>NZ_PDOB01000083.1 GCF_002760665.1 Massilia psychrophila
GAATTTCTGCGTCATCCGCTCCTGCCTCGACACGCTGCGCAAACAAGGCCACGGCATGCTCGACGTCTTGCGGCGCGCCTTCAATGGCGATCCAATTCGGCTCGCTGCATAGCGGCTAAATAGTCACCCCTAGTTTAACCTTTACGATTTTTTGGTACGCGGGGGAAATACGATCAGCGTAATACACTTCAATCTTCACAACACGCTTTATGTGACAATCCATATGTTTTTGGCAAATATCAACATTCAGAATGTAAACGCGCTTTTATGTGCTGGCGTAATCGCAATCCGTGGAAACGTGTAGCTTATCCAGATTTCGGCGGATTGTCGATGACGTATTGCATCCCATCGGCAACAGAAAGGAGGGGCGAGGGCGCGGGATTGCCTGTTGCTGGTTCTTTCGCGAGACATTCGATGGAGATGATCAGCGGCGAAAAAATTTGCGTCGGCAAACTACCCGGACGCACTCTGCTTTGACGCAGGGAACTGGCCGGTCCTTGGCCGGTCTTCGGGGCAAATTTCGCTGTTTTTGCTCTTAACGCTGCGGACGAGAAAAGCCGCTATAGGTTAGTCGAATGGCCCGCTAACCGGGCTCGCTCTGTCGGTGATGTATTTCATCTGCAACAAACCGTGCAACCCAGCTGGTCCGTAGGCGAACCGCCATGGTTTCAGCTATCCTCTTGCAGCTGGGCTTGGACCTAAGCTTGAAAATCCTTGTGTCGGTGGTTCGATTCCGCCCCGGGCCACCAAGAACATCGTTCACGCAACGCCCACTCAAGCAAGTGGGCGTTGTCGTTTCTGGGGTTCGAAGTTTTCGTGTCCGGTCTATTTCCGACTCGCTTAACCGGAACAGCCATCTCACCAAGTCGCCCAATCTTGGTCAGCATGTCCTGGCTAACGCCTGCACGCGCCTCCGGCCGAGCACGAAAAGCCCTGCGGCCAACAACGCGTACGACGCCGGTTCCGGTATGGCACTCATGATCTAGACAGAAAAGCTGGTTGCCTTGCCACCCATCGGCCAGAAGCCGGGCGCATCAGGGTTGGAAGGGTATGCATTGATCCCGAAAACACCGCTGGTGATGCCACCAACGTCGCGCATGGTCAGCGCCCCACCGGGGCCAGGCGTGCCTGTCGGCGCATATCCGGTTTGCCAGAAGTGCAGATTGTCCAGTCTGACCTCATGAAGATACGCATCTCCGTATCGAACGGCGTATAGACGTTTGCCGATGTACTTCCGCTGCCGGTGTAGTGGTAGTGGTAGGTCATGCTCCCGATTTTGAACTCGACGAGCACTTGGCTGCTCTGGTCCGTTACCCATTCACCGCGGCCGGGTGAGTCCGCGACAGGGTCAAAGGTCGAACGCATGGTCAATTCATAGGGAAGCTCAGCTGCCTCGATCGTGTCGTCCAGCCCGAGGTAATAGAGGACCGTCTGGTTCACTAGTGGACCCATGATTTGAGACAGCGGTTTAAGCTACGGTCCTCACAGGAGGATAGCGGCGAATGGCGGAAATAAAGAAGCGGAAAGTGCACAGCGCGGAGTTCAAGGGAAAGGTCGGCCTTGAGGC
>NZ_PDOB01000084.1 GCF_002760665.1 Massilia psychrophila
ACCCAATCCACCCAAGTTAGTGAATGGCGTGCATTTCAGTAAATTATTATCAAGATTTTCATAAAATTACTTGACACTACTTTAAAATCGCGGCGTCCAGCATGGATTTTTACTATCCCTGCCTGCCATGTCCGTTCTGACCACGCTGTTTCAAGATTTCGCCGCCCGCCTATGCTCAACAGAATTTCTCCGCGATGCCCGCCATCCGGATCATCCTACGGCGTTTTCCCGCTGCCGCAAGCTGCCTCTGGCGACCTTGGTCGCCATCATGCTGACCGGCATGCGCATGAGCGTTCAGGCCGAAATGGATACTTTTTTTGCGCATCTGCGCCTGCAGGCGCAGCTTGTGCACGAGGTGTCCGAACAGGCGTTCGCGCAGGCGCGCGCCAAGCTGTCCCTGGTAGCCATTCCAGGACTCAACGATTGGCTGATCGCACGCGCCGAGCTCGATGGCTTCGTGCCGCGCTGGCGCGGGCTGCGCCTGGTCGCCGCCGATGGCTCGACCGTACGTTTCGGATTGCGCGCTAGTCATGTCAAACGCGCTGCCCTCGCCGACCAAATCCTGTTCGGCCTGTTCCTACCGGGTCCAGACCTGATGCTTGCCGCCTCCCTACACAGTATCCACGAGCGCGGCGAACGCCAGTTTCTGATCGAACATCTCGATCGTCTTTCCCCCGATGACCTGCTGCTGCTCGATCGCGGCTATCCGGCGAGCTGGCTAGTGGCCGTACTGAACCAGCGCGCCATCAAATTCTGCATGCGAGTCGACAATACCGATGGCGGCTACGCCTGCGTGCGCGAGTTCGTGCGCTCCGGCGCCATTGAGCGCATCGTCATGCTGCGTGCGCCGAACAAGCAAGACGCGCTGGACTACGAATGCCCGCGCAAGCCGCAGCGCGTTCGCTTGGTCCGTCACGTCTTGCCCAATGGCGAACAACGCGTGCTGATGACCAATCTGTTCGACGACAAGCTTTTTCCAGCCGACTGCTTCGGCGAGCTCTACCACAAACGATGGGGCATCGAAGAAGCGTTCAAACGGCTCAAGCACCGCCTCAATCTCGAACACGTCACCGGCTTGAGTCAGCAGGCAGTGGTGCAGGATGTCGCCGCCAAAATCGTCTGCGACAATCTTCAAGCCCTGGTCTCGATAACCGCCCATGCCGACGCCGACTTGCCCGAAAACAAACGCATCAACCATGCCTATGCCCACACCGCGCTCAAGCCGCTGATGCCCATACTTCTGCTTGGCGCAAAAATCGGCAGAAAGGTTGGTGTGCTGCTGCGCGGCCTGCTTGGGTTGATTGCCGGGAGGACCTACCGACATCGAGAGAATCGTTTGAAGCCCCGAAAGCCAGGCGCAAAACCACACAAGAAGATGACTCAGAAAAACTGCTGAAATGTCTTAACTTGGGTGGATTGA
>NZ_PDOB01000085.1 GCF_002760665.1 Massilia psychrophila
GATTGCCGCGCTGGTCAAACAATACAAGGATCGCGTGATCGTCCATTTGTCGTCGTCATGCACCGTCAAGCATCTGCTGTGGACCGTCACCGAGCGCCTGCTCGTCGGCACAGCACGACGCGCGCCAGATACCTCCTGAGCACTCCACGTCAGGCCAGTCGAGAACGCGCCACCCACCAATTTTAATTACTGCTTAACGGTCGTCCAGCCATCCGCTTCTGCGAGTAGGGGCTGCTTCGCCTGGCGTTGGCGAAAGACGCCAGCGAGCGTGCAATTTGAGCTCAGGGAAGATTTATGCAACATCCGGGCTAGCAAATCGCACGCGGCGCCATCGCCTAGTGCGCTACTGCGTTCTGCCATTTCAAGCCCTCGATCAGCCAGCGCAACTGGCGTGCTGTCACCGCCAGCGCTTGTGGCAGTGCAGCCAGGAACCGTTCGTGTCCCAATGCAGGATCTTGATCCGGTCGCGGCTACGGTTACAGAACACGAGCCAATGCGGGCTGACCGGATCGAGTCCCAGCGTCTCTGCCACCACCAACGCCAGTCCGTTGATCGACTTGCGCATGTCATGATGATCCGTGGCGAGGTACGCCGTGCTTGCGGCGTGCCCCACATCAGCGCAACGCCATCACGACGGCGCCTAGCCAATCGAGCTGCGCCGGACTGCGCAGCCGGATCACGTAGCCATCCGGTGTTTCCACTTCCAGCATCGGTTCGCCGTGGCCGCTTGTGAAGGGCAGCGCGATCAGTTGTGCAGTACGACCAGGTGCCGGCATTAGCTGCTTGCGCCAATAGTGGAAAGACGCCTCTGTTAGCCAATGTAAAGCGCACCAGGCGCGGATCGGTTGGCCAGAAATAGCATGCTTCCGCAGCCTTGTTGACCACACTGTTCGTTTCGATTCTTCCTGCATCTTCGCGACTCCTTCAATTGATGGAGCCCCGATTCTGGATGCCGAAAATCACTAACGGAAGGTGGGGTAAATAGCGCGCTTGCCCAGCATCGCGTGAATCGGGTGGCCTGCAATGGAAAACGCACTGTGCGTGCTTTGCGGCGCTGGTTTAAGCAGTAGGCTTTTGATGGTCATGAGCTGAGGGAAGAAGCTGACATGCAGGTTAGAGCAGGGTCGGGAAAGGATTGTTCCTCGGATTACCTGGGTTAGCGAAGCGTACTGGCCCCCTGTGTCAGGATAGATGTCGCGTCATTTGATTCACATTAATCGTATTCGGGGGCGGAGCAAAGACATGCAGTGAAACGTTATTCAGCAGAGCGCAAAGAAGCCATCTTGAGACGGATGATGCC
>NZ_PDOB01000086.1 GCF_002760665.1 Massilia psychrophila
TAAAATGGCAAAAGGTAAATTCGAACGGACCAAGCCGCACGTCAACGTCGGCACCATCGGTCACGTTGATCACGGCAAGACGACCCTGACGGCTGCGATCGCAACTGTGCTGTCGAAGAAATTCGGCGGCGAAGCAAAAGCATACGACCAGATCGATGCGGCACCGGAAGAAAAAGCGCGCGGCATCACCATCAACACCGCCCACGTCGAGTACGAGACGGCCAACCGTCACTACGCGCACGTCGACTGCCCAGGCCACGCCGACTACATCAAGAACATGATCACCGGTGCGGCGCAGATGGACGGCGCGATCCTGGTCTGCTCGGCCGCTGACGGCCCGATGCCGCAAACACGCGAGCACATCTTGCTGGCGCGCCAGGTTGGCGTTCCTTACATCATCGTGTTCCTCAATAAGTGCGACCTGGTCGACGACGAAGAGCTGCTCGAGCTGGTCGAAATGGAAGTGCGTGAGTTGCTCGTCAAGTACGAGTTCCCAGGCGACGACTTGCCGATCATCAAAGGTTCGGCCCGTATGGCGCTGGACGGCGACACCGGCCCGATGGGCGAGCAAGCCATCATGGCCCTGGCCGAAGCACTCGACACCTACATCCCGACGCCAGAGCGCGCCATCGACGGCGCCTTCCTGATGCCAGTCGAAGACGTGTTCTCGATCTCGGGTCGCGGCACCGTGGTGACCGGTCGTATCGAGCGCGGTATCGTCAAGGTCGGCGAAGAGATCGAAATCGTCGGCATCACCGACACCGTCAAGACCATTTGCACCGGCGTGGAAATGTTCCGCAAGCTGCTCGACCAGGGCATGGCTGGCGACAACGTCGGTCTGCTGCTGCGCGGCACCAAGCGTGAAGACGTCCAGCGCGGTCAAGTATTGGCCAAGCCGAACTCGATCAAGCCGCACAACCATTTCACGGGCGAGATCTACGTGTTGTCGAAAGACGAAGGCGGCCGTCACACCCCGTTCTTCAACAACTATCGCCCACAGTTCTACTTCCGCACCACGGACGTAACGGGCTCGATCGCATTGCCAGAAGACAAAGAAATGGTCATGCCAGGCGACAACGTGTCGATCACCGTCAAGCTGATCAACCCGATCGCGATGGAAGAAGGCCTGCGTTTCGCTATCCGTGAAGGCGGTCGTACCGTCGGCGCCGGCGTGGTTGCAAAGATCCTGAGCGAAGTCGC
>NZ_PDOB01000087.1 GCF_002760665.1 Massilia psychrophila
GTAACTATTCAGCCGCACTAAACCCCGCAATTAGCAGTTGTAAACAATGCTGGTTTGCCGCATCATCCCGCCATGCCACCGAAGCCGCCCCGTCCCGATTTGACTCAACTGTCCGATACCGACAAGGATCGTCTCATCGATGCGCTGTTCGCGCGCCTGAACGCGGTCGAAGCGAGGCTGGGCATGAACAGCGACAATTCGAGCAAGCCGCCATCGTCCGACGGGCTGGTCAAGAAGACGAGCTCGCTGCGCGAGTCGTCGGGCAAGAAGGTCGGCGGCCAGAAGGGCCGCAAGGGTACGACGCTCAGACAAGCAGAGCAGCCCGATGAGGTCGTGAAGCATCCGTTGCCGGGACAGTGCGAACGCTGCCATGCGGCCTTGCCAACGCAGCACGCACAGGTATGGGCTCGCCGCCAGGTAGTCGATGTACCGACCGTCGCTTTCAATGTCGTCGAGCATCACGCTTTGGCCCTTACCTGCGTTTGCGGGCAATTTCATACGAGCTCTTTTCCGGGTGGCGTGAGCGAATCGGTCCAATATGGTCCCAACGTGCGTGCACTGGGCGTGCATCTGACGCAAGGCCAGATGCTGCCGTATGCCCGTGCGGCCGAACTGATCCATGACGTGTACGGCCTTGCGGTATCGCCGGGCACGCTGGTGGCATGGGTGGCCGAGGCGAGCGCCGCCCTGCAGAAAACGGCAAACGTGATCGCCAGTCAACTGAACGCGGCACAGCTGGTCCACGCCGACGAATCAGGTCTGCGCGTGGCCGGCAAACTGCATTGGCTGCACATCGCCGCCAATGAGACACACACCTGGTACGGCGTGCACGGCAAGCGCGGCATGGCCGCGATCGAACAGCACGGCATTCTCGCCGGGCGCACTGGCGTACTCGTGCACGATTGCTGGGCCCCATATTGGCGTCTCGACGACAGTACCCATGCCCTGTGCAATGCGCACCTGCTGCGCGAATTGTTGTATGCGAAAGAAACCACCGGCCAGCCGTGGGCGCAGGCAATGACGGACTTCCTGCTCAACGCCAACAAGTTATGCACGGCGGCGCGTGAGCGGCAAATCGTCTTCAGCGCCGACGACGTGTGCGCCTTCCGCACCGTCTACGACAACATCGTGCGGGAAGGCGAAAGGGCCAATCCCGTCGCCAGCGGACGCGTCAAGC
>NZ_PDOB01000088.1 GCF_002760665.1 Massilia psychrophila
CACCACGAGCAGGTGCGCTGGCTTGGTGGCGTGCTCGAGGCGCTGCGCTGATGTGGGGCACACCGCAGGGCATGGTGTACCTGGCCACCGGCCACCATGACATGCGCAAATCGATCAATGGCCTGGCACTGGTGGTGGCCGACACGTTGGGACTCGACCCGACGGGCGCCCACTGGTTCGTCTTTTGCAATCGTGGCCGCGACAGGCTCAAGATCCTGCACTGGGACACGAACGGCTTTTGGCTGCATTGCCGATGTCTCGAGCAAGGCAAATTTCATTGGCCCAAGGACGGCAAGGACGCCCATGCGCTGGCGGTCACGGCGCGTCAATTGCGCTGGTTGATCGATGGCTTGAACTGGCAGAACGCGATTGCCCACCAGCCGATGGCGCCGCGCGCGATGGTCTGAAAAATAATGTCAACAACATGCAAATGACGTAAACCTAAAACGCAAATCGTTTTGGTAAAGTGACTGCATGCACCTAACCGACCTCCTTGCCACCCTGCCGCCCGCGCTTCGCGACTACGTTCGCGAACTGGAGACGCGGGCGACGGCGCTGGAGATGCAAACCGCGACGCTGGAGATGCAAACGTCTACCTTACAGGCGCGCAACCAATTTCTGGAAGATCAGTTCCGGCTCGCGCAATTGAAACGCTTCGCGCCGTCGAGCGAGAAATTCGGCACCCAGGGCTGCCTGTTCAACGAGGCCGAGCGGGACGTGGCCACGCTCGCCCAAGATGCCGAGGAAGAAGCCGACAAGGGACCAAAGAGCGTTGGCAAAAAGCGCGGCCGCAAGCCCTTGCCGGCGCATTTGCCACGTCAACGTGTCGAACACGATTTGCCGGAGTCGGAAAAAGTATGCCGCTGCTGCCAGGGAGCCTTGCACCGCATGGGCGAGGACATCAGCGAGCAGCTCGACATCGTCCCGGCCACGGTCCAGGTGCTGCAGCATATACGTTTCAAATATGCTTGCCGCCAGTGCGACCGCCACGGCGAATCGAGCCAGATCATCACCAGCCCGATGCCGCCGCAGCCCATGCCCGGCAGTATCGCCAGCCCGGCGACGGTGGCTACGATACTCACCGCCAAGTACGCCGATGGCCTGCCCATGTATCGCCTGCACGAGGTCTTGCTGCGCGGCGAGGTGGACGTGGCGCGCACCACGCTGTCGCAATGGG
>NZ_PDOB01000089.1 GCF_002760665.1 Massilia psychrophila
GCCGCCGGCGTCACGTAGCCGATGCCGGAGTGGCGATGTTCGTTGTTATACCAGGCGAAGAACGTTTGGCAGAAGGATCGTGCCTCCTCGATCGACTGGAACCGGGCCGGGAAGCTGGGTCGGTATTTCATGGTTTTGAACTGTGATTCGGAGTATGGGTTGTCGTCGGAAACGTAGGGCCGGCTGTGGCTCTTGATGACGCCCAGGTCGGCCAGCAGATCGGCGACCGGCTTGGAGCGCATGGAAGCGCCGCGGTCGGCGTGCAAGGTCAGCTGACCAGGGGTGATGGCGTGCCTGCCGCAGGTGTCGGCAATGAGCGCTTCTGCCAGTTCCGCCGACTCCCAGCCTGCAATCATCCAGCCCACCACGCAACGACTGAAGATGTCGAGGATGACGTACAGGTGGAAATGCGCTGACTTGGCCGGCCCCTTGATTTTGGTGATATCCCATGACCAGACTTCGCACGGTTTCGTCGCCAGCAGTTCTGGCCGCGCGTAGGCAGGATGAACCAGTTCGTCGCGCCGCGCCCGTGTACCGCCGGCCTTGCGCAGCAGGCGATAGAAAGTCGACACCGATGCCAGGTAGATGCCCTCGTCGAGCAGACGCGCGTACACCGTGTGGGGCGCGCTGTCGACGTATTCGGGCGCATGCAGGACATCGAGCACTTGCTGGCGCTCCGCCGTTCCGAGGGCGAGCGGAGAGCGTCGCGGCTGGCGCACCGTATGCAGCGCCGCGCGCGACCACTTGGCACGGTAGTACGTGGCGCGTGACACGCCCATGCCTTTGCA
>NZ_PDOB01000090.1 GCF_002760665.1 Massilia psychrophila
GAGACCAGGACGTTGATAGGCTGGGTGTGGAAGTGCAGTAATGCATTAAGCTAACCAGTACTAATTGCCCGTACGGCTTGTCCCTATAACCTTAGCAGGTATAGAGAATAAGAGAACGCGTTGTGCTCGTTGCAATGTACAATCACTACCTAAGTAAAACGAAACAATACTTCTTCCAGATTCAAGGTCATGCTGCCCAGTTGGGAGCACGTGCCTGTACAAGTTATGCCTGATGACCATAGTAAATCGGTACCACCCCTTCCCATCCCGAACAGGACCGTGAAACGATATTACGCCGATGATAGTGCTGCAACCAGTGTGAAAGTAGGTCATCGTCAGGCTAGTTATAAGAAGAAAACCCCCGCAGAGATGTGGGGGTTTTTTTTCGTCTGGATATTCGCATTGCCGGTGCCAGTCAATGTACGCCCGTTCGAAATCGAACAGCGCAAGCTTCAATTGGTCCAGCTCAAGCGGATGCAGTTCGGGCGCAAGTCCGAGAAGTCGACGATGGTGCGCCGAGTCGGCGCCTGCGGGGCGTTGATGCGACCGCTGGTCGACGCACTCAAGTGGTACGTGCTCATACCGGGCAAGGCGCATTCGAACGACACGCCGATGCCCGTCCTCTCACCGGGCAATGGCCAAACCGGTAGTTGTCAACAAAGATGTCGCGTCAATCAAGCAGCTTTCTCTAATACTTCTGGCTGATTCCGTTCTGGATTCAGCCAGACCTGGTCCTGCAGTTCCCAGTCCCGGGTCCGTCCCGCCCAGCGC
>NZ_PDOB01000091.1 GCF_002760665.1 Massilia psychrophila
ACGGCACGCTCACCGATATTGTTCGTGAACGGGACGGCGTGGTCAGCGATGAACAACAGAACGGCATCAGCGTAGAGCCGGAAGCGTTTGAGCAGGTTAAAAGCGACGGACTGCTTGACCGGCCCTCGCAGGCAGGCTGGCTTGACCGCCATGGGATTGAGCTGCTCGCCTTCATTGACAATCGCGTCGTAAAGCGTGCGGAAGGCGGCGACATCGCCGGCACTGAATGTGATCTGTTTTTGCCGGGCCGCCTCGCACAATTTATTGGCATTTAGCAGCAAGGTCATCATCGATTGCGGCCATGCCTGCCCAGTGATTTCCTGTACGTACAGCAGCTCGCGCAAGAGATGGGCGTTGCACAGGGCATGAATGGAATCTTCGAGTCGCCAGTAGGGAGCCCAGCAGTCATGAACGAGCACGCCGATGCGCTTGGGCAGTATGCCGTGCGCTTCGATCGCTTCCATGCCACGCTTGGCCTGAACGCCATACCATGTCAGCGTTTCGTTGGCTGCGACATGGAGCCAATGGAGTTTGCCGGCAACGCGCAGGCCAGACTCGTCGGCGCTGAGAAGTGGCGCCGCGCGCAGGCCATCGGCGATCTGCTGGGCGGTGTCCTGCAGCGCGACGCGCGCTTCTCCCACCCATGCCAGCAGCGTGCCGGGCGATACCGACAGGCCATAGATATCGTGAATCAGTTCGGCCGCGCGCGCAAAAGGCAACATTTGCCCCTGGGTCAGATGCACGCCCAA
>NZ_PDOB01000092.1 GCF_002760665.1 Massilia psychrophila
TAGTGGACCCATGATTTGAGACAGCGGTTTAAGCTACGGTCCTCACAGGAGGATAGCGGCGAATGGCGGAAATAAAGAAGCGGAAAGTGCACAGCGCGGAGTTCAAGGGAAAGGTCGGCCTTGAGGCCGTGCGCGGAGTCAGAACGGTGAACGAGATTGCGCAGCAGCACGGCGTTCATCCGGTGATGGTGGCCCAGTGGAAGAAAGAGATACTGGCCCGTGCTGGCACCTTATTCGAAGGGAAGCGGGGTCCGAAAGCAGAAGCGGCGCATGGCGATGACGACCGGCTGTACGGCGAAATCGGGCGCCTCAAGATGGAGTTGGATTGGCTTAAAAAAAAGTCAGGCCTGTAAGCGGCGCGGTGCGGTTGGGCTGGGTCGAAGCCGCCGGCGAGCTATCGGTGGTGCGCCAGTGCGAGCTGGCCGGTGTCTCGAGGGCGACAGTGTATCGTCCACGTGAGGTGGAGCGCCCTGGCGAAGATGACCTGACCTTGTGCGCGCTGATCGATGAGGAATTCACCCGGCATCCGTTCTACGGCAGCCGGCGGATGGTGGTGATTCTGAAGCGGCAAGGCTGGCTGGTAAATCGCAAGCATGTGCAGCGATTGATGCGCATGCTGGGGCTGGCGGGGATGGCGCCCGGTGCGGGCACGGCGGTTCAGCATCCGGGTCACAAGGTGTATCCGTATCTGCTGCGTGGCGTGGCCATCGTGCGGCCGAACCACGTCTGGAGTACAGACATCAC
>NZ_PDOB01000093.1 GCF_002760665.1 Massilia psychrophila
TTGACGAGTCCGTCGGAAGAAGGTGGCTTGCTGGAATTGCTCGAATTCTTGTCGACCTCCGTTTCCAGTGCCACCAGGCGGTCCCACAACGTCACGATAATGACTTCAAGCTCACCACGGGTGAGGTCGGTCAAATCAGGCGGGGACGGCTTTTTCTTCATGACCAGCATGATGGACCGCATCTATATTGTTTACAACCTTTTTCGCACTGTACGCCTCACGCTGAACAGTCACCACTTGGATACGGATGAGTATTGCGATAATGAAGCGTTTCACTAACCGATTGAAACGTTCCCAGGACAGACAATGTCGTTGGCTGCGACGCATTAAGGTGTGCCGCCACGTTCGACAAATTTCAGTGCGAAAGCTGCACAGACGATGCGAGTTTCCGGGTACTGCGAAGTAGTTAAAATAGCCCTGCACGACTCGTGCCAAGCCATTTTCCAACAGCAGGTATATCATCGTGCATTCTTTTCCTCGACTCCGCCCGGATTGCTTTTAACGTAGCCCGCATTCGCTTCTTCAGCGTCACACGCAAGATCGCAAACCAGCCTTGGCGGGTATTGCCGCAGCAGTGCGTCCCCCTGTGTCAGGATAGATGTCGCGTCATTTGATTCACATTAATCGTATTCGGGGGCGGAGCAAAGACATGCAGTGAAACGTTATTCAGCAGAGCGCAAAGAAGCCATCTTGAGACGGATGATGCC
>NZ_PDOB01000094.1 GCF_002760665.1 Massilia psychrophila
GACAATGTGCGGGTCACCAATTCGGGCTACCACGGCATTAGCGTGCTGCATAACCGCAACACTTCCGTGAAGAACAGCGTGGTCGACGGCGCTTGCGTCCGACTGCACGACTGCGGCGGTATCTACACCGGTGCTCGCGACAAGCTGCCATTGACCTTGCTGATCGATAACAACACCGTGACGAATGTCAAGGGCTCGGAAAACGTCGGTATCTACCTCGATGACCATGCCAACGGCGTGACCATTAGCCGGAACAAGGTGTCGAACACCACCCGTGCCATGTTCCTGCACAATAGTTTCGATACCGTCATCAGCAACAACACGCTCGCTTCGAGTGAGGTCGCCCACCTGCAGTTCTCCCAGGACGCAGGCACTATCCGCAACAACAAGGTGACCAACAATACGTTCAATTCGACCAATGGCGAGTTCAACTACAATACGGAATCGGGCACCAACTTGAGGACCTTCATGAGCGCTGACTACAATACGTACACCAGTAACAACCCGAACGTGTTCCATCGTTATTGGGATGGCAGGTCGGCTGGCGTGACGCAAAGCTATACCGGCTGGAAGGGCTGGGGCGGCCAGGATGC
>NZ_PDOB01000095.1 GCF_002760665.1 Massilia psychrophila
AGCACAAGCGTCCTGTAGGCGCCAGCTGGCGAATGGATGAGACCTACATCAAGGTCAAGGGTGTCTGGAAATACCTCTACCGCGCGGTCGACAAGCAGGGCAAGACCGTCGACTTCCTGCTGACGGCGAAGCGCGACATGGCTGCGGCTAAGCGCTTCTTCGACAAGGCGATGGCAGCGAACGGCGCGCCTGAAAAAGTCGCGATGGACAAGAGCGGCGCCAACAAGGCTGCCATCGATGCGATTAACGCCGGCCGTGACGTGCCGATCGTTGTGCGCCAGGTCAAATACCTCAACAACATCATCGAACAAGACCACCGCGCCATAAAGCGGATGACCAGGCCGATGCTCAACTTCAAATCATTTCGCTCTGCTCGCTGCGTACTCGCCGGCATCGAGCTCATGCACATGATCCGCAAGGGCCAGTTTGCAAGCTGCGGCGCCGATACAAGGTCATTCGCCGACCAATTTTATGCGTTCGCAGCACAAGTCCGTCCAGTTTGAAGGGGGAGATTCCATTTCTGGAAAATTCCGTCTTTTGCCGAACAACGCGACGGAGCCA
>NZ_PDOB01000096.1 GCF_002760665.1 Massilia psychrophila
AGCACAAGCGTCCTGTAGGCGCCAGCTGGCGAATGGATGAGACCTACATCAAGGTCAAGGGTGTCTGGAAATACCTCTACCGCGCGGTCGACAAGCAGGGCAAGACCGTCGACTTCCTGCTGACGGCCAAGCGCGACATGGCCGCGGCGAAACGCTTTTTTGATAAAGCCATGCAAACGAATGGCGATCCCGAAAAAGCCGCGATGGACAAGAGCGGCGCCAACAAGGCGGCCATCGATGCGATTAACGCCGGCCGTGACGTGCCGATCGTTGTGCGCCAGGTCAAATACCTCAACAACATTGTCGAGCAAGACCGCCGCGCCATCAAGCGGGTGACCAGGCCGATGCTCAACTTCAAATCATTTCGCTCTGCTCGCTGCGTGCTCGCCGGCATCGAACTCCTGCACATGATCCGCAAGGGCCAGTTCACGACCGATGGCACAAATATGACGTCGTTCGCCGATCAATTTTATGCGCTGGCAGTACAGGTCCGTCCAGTTTGAGGGCGCTGTACCTTTCGGAG
>NZ_PDOB01000097.1 GCF_002760665.1 Massilia psychrophila
CGCCGTGCCGGCCGCGCCGCCGGGCGCCGGGCGCGAACGCGATGGCCGGGGCGGCGGTGACCGTAGCGACGGCCGCGGCGGTGACCGTTTCGACCGCGACTTTAACGAGCGCAACCGGCAGCACCGGCCTGAACTGACCGGCATGCCCGCACCGGGCCGGCCGGCGCCGCTCGCCAATCCGGGAGTGTCCCCTTCGCCATTCACAGGCCGCGATGGCCGGCCCGGGTTCGACGATTATCGACAGCGCCAGCAGGCCCAGCAGGCCCAGCCGCTGCCGCCGCCGGCCCAACTGGCGCCACCCGTTGCCCCGGCTGAAGCCGCACAGCCGGGGCCGGGCCGCTTCGACTACCGCCGCGACAACCGGTCGGACTTCGAAGATCGCCGCCAGCGGCTGCAGCCGCCCGCAGCGCCCGCGCCCCCACCAGCCATGCTGCGCCATGCGCCGCAGCCTGTGCCGGCTGCTGCGCCGCCGCCGCCGCC
>NZ_PDOB01000098.1 GCF_002760665.1 Massilia psychrophila
ATTACGCGTTCTTCGCTACATCGGTGACCTCATTCCAAAGAGAAAATGCCTGAGTGCGGACGTGCCGGTACTGCTCCGCTGACAGGCGGTTGCGCTGACACCGGAAAGCATTGTTGATCTGACCGTGTGCCGACAGAAAGCGCTGTGCATGACCGGGTGACTTGAAGCGGCGCATCTGTCGTTCTCGTTGCCGCGTCGGTTGGTGCGAGAGTTCGGCCCGGTTGTTTAGACCCTTGTGCTGGCGATGCTCGACACCGGGCATGATGTGCACCTTCGCTGCGGCGTAACTCTTCAGTTTGTCGGTGACCAGCACCCGCGGTGCGTAACGCAAGCCCTTGAGGAGCTTGCGGAAAAAGCGTTTTTCCGCCTGCCGGTTACGCCGGCTTTGCATGAGGATATCGAGCACATGACCGTTCTGGTCGACTGCGCGCCATAGGTAATGG
>NZ_PDOB01000099.1 GCF_002760665.1 Massilia psychrophila
GAACTGGCCCTTGCGGATCATGTGCATGAGCTCGATGCCGGCGAGCACGCCGCCGGCAGAGCGGAACGATTTGAAGTTGAGCATCGGCCTGGTCACCCGCTTGATGGCGCGATGGTCTTGCTCGACAATGTTGTTGAGGTATTTGACCTGGCGCACCACGATCGGCACGCCGCGGCCGGCGTTGATCGCGTCGATGGCCGCCTTGTTGGCGCCGCTCTTGTCCATCGCGATTTTCTTGGGCTCGCCGTTCATTTGCATGGCCTTGTCGAAGAAGCGCTTTGCCGCAGCCATGTCGCGCTTTGCGGTCAGCAGAAGTCGACGGTCTTTCCCTGCTTGTCGACAGCGCGATAGAGGTATTTCCAGATGCCCTTGACCTTGATGTAGGTTTCATCCATGCGCCAGCTGGTGCCAACCGGGCG
>NZ_PDOB01000100.1 GCF_002760665.1 Massilia psychrophila
CATGCCGATCGATTCGCCCAGCGTCGGATGCGGGTGGATCGTCTTGCCGATATCGACGCCGTCGGCGCCCATCTCGATCGCCAGCGCGATTTCGCCGATCATGTCGCCGAGATGAACCCGAGCGACGAACACATGGAAGCGGTGCTGGCCGAGATGCGCGCGTACGCCGAGGCTGCGCGTAATGGGAATATTGACATTCCGCAGAGCTGGACCAGTTACGATTAATTGAAAGCAGCGGCGCAACAAAAAACCGGGACGAGTCCCGGTTTTTTGTTGCTGTGTCACCGCGCAGTATATCCCGTCGTCCTCGCGAACGCGGGGACCCAGTTTGCACGATAAGCGGATCAACTTTTAACGGACGATGCCGGGCGGTGTCGCTGTTGCCGAGAAATTGGGTCCCCGCGTGCGCGAGGACGAC
>NZ_PDOB01000101.1 GCF_002760665.1 Massilia psychrophila
GCCTTGGTGGCGGCCGTATTGCGCTCGTCCATGCGTCCGACCGGCGCCGAGAATACGATGATCCTCAAGCGAGTGCTGGAGCGCATTCGCCGCCATTTCCCCGACACGCATATCCTGGTGCGCGGCGACGGCCATTTCAGCACCCCCGAACCGATGGACTGCATCGACGCCAGGAGCACGCGGCTGCCTGCGTGCTGCGCCAGCAATTGCGCAAAGAAGCATTGCGGCACACGCCGCTGGCGCAGGCGCAACCGTGCACCGTCATTGCCAAGCTATTCAAGATTGCCGCGCTGGTCAAACAATACAAGGATCGCGTGATCGTCCATTTGTCGTCGTCATGCACCGTCAAGCATCTGCTGTGGACCGTCACCGAGCGCCTGCTCGTCGGCACAGCACGACGCGCGCCA
>NZ_PDOB01000102.1 GCF_002760665.1 Massilia psychrophila
ACCTCACCCGTGGTGAGCTTGAAGTCATTATCGTGACGTTGTGGGACCGCCTGGTGGCACTGGAAACGAAGGTCGACAAGAATTCGAGCAATTCCAGCAAGCCACCTTCTTCCGACGGACTCGTCAAGAAGACGCGCTCCTTGCGGGAGGCATCGGGCAAGCAAGCCGGTGGCCAGCTGGGCCACAAGGGAACGACGCTCAAGCGGGTCGAGCAACCGACCGAGACGCTGTTCCACCGGCTGCCAATGCAGTGCGATCAGTGCCACCATCTGCTGCCTCTGAACCAGGCGCGCGTGTCGGAACGCCGGCAGGTATTCGATGTGCCGGAGCGGGCCTTCGCCGTCGTCGAACACTGTAGCGTCGAGCTCGTTTGCCAG
>NZ_PDOB01000103.1 GCF_002760665.1 Massilia psychrophila
GGTTCCGTCGCATTAGCGGATTCCTGTCGGTCTTGAGGTAGACTGCGATGCCGTGGCTTTGAACGAATCGACATGCTCAACCTCAAAGGGATGCGTTTTCCGATCGATGTGATCTTGGTTTGTATCCGTTGGTATGTGGCTTATCCGCTGAGCTACCGGCATCTGGAAGAGATCATGCAAGAGCGCGGCGTGTCGGTCGACCACTAGTCGATCAACCGTTGGGCGATCCGCTTTTTGCCGCTCATCGAGAAGATGGCCTGCAAGCACAAGCGTCCTGTAGGCGCCAGCTGGCGAATGGATGAGACCTACATCAAGGTCAAGGGTGTCTGGAAA
>NZ_PDOB01000104.1 GCF_002760665.1 Massilia psychrophila
GTATATCCCGTCGTCCTCGCGAACGCGGGGACCCAGTTTGCACGATAAGCGGATCAACTTTTAACGGACGATGCCGGGCGGTGTCGCTGTTGCCGAGAAATTGGGTCCCCGCGTGCGCGAGGACGACATCAAATGACCTACCGCTTGCGCGGCGGCGGCAAGTCCGTGCACACCCCTTCATACACTTCAGCGGACATGCCGATCGATTCGCCCAGCGTCGGATGCGGGTGGATCGTCTTGCCGATATCGACGCCGTCGGCGCCCATCTCGATCGCCAGCGCGATTTCGCCGATCATGTCGCCGAGATGAACCCGAGCGACG
>NZ_PDOB01000105.1 GCF_002760665.1 Massilia psychrophila
GCTAAAACAGTCAGGATGTTGGCTTAGAAGCAGCCATCATTTAAAGAAAGCGTAATAGCTCACTGATCGAGTCGTCCTGCGCGGAAGATGTAACGGGGCTAAGCCAGTCACCGAAGCTGCGGATATTATTCTTGTGATTTATCACTTGATCAATATGGTAGGAGAGCGTTCTGTAAGCCTGCGAAGGTGTCTTGTAAAGGATGCTGGAGGTATCAGAAGTGCGAATGCTGACATGAGTAGCGATAATGGGGGTGAAAAGCCTCCACGCCGTAAGC
>NZ_PDOB01000106.1 GCF_002760665.1 Massilia psychrophila
GCTAAAACAGTCAGGATGTTGGCTTAGAAGCAGCCATCATTTAAAGAAAGCGTAATAGCTCACTGATCGAGTCGTCCTGCGCGGAAGATGTAACGGGGCTAAGCCAGTCACCGAAGCTGCGGATATTGAGCAATCAATATGGTAGGAGAGCGTTCTGTAAGCCTGCGAAGGTGTCTTGTAAAGGATGCTGGAGGTATCAGAAGTGCGAATGCTGACATGAGTAGCGATAATGGGGGTGAAAAGCCTCCACGCCGTAAGC
>NZ_PDOB01000107.1 GCF_002760665.1 Massilia psychrophila
CGGAGCGGGCCTTCGCCGTCGTCGAACACTGTAGCGTCGAGCTCGTTTGCCAGTGTGGCCAAGTGCACGTGAGTGCGTTTCCGGAAGGCGTCACCGAGGTGGCGCAGTACGGTCCGAATGTGCGGGCATTGGGCGTGCATCTGACCCAGGGGCAAATGTTGCCTTTTGCGCGCGCGGCCGAACTGATTCACGATATCTATGGCCTGTCGGTATCGCCCGGCACGCTGCTGGCATGGGTGGGAGAAGCGCGCGTCG
>NZ_PDOB01000108.1 GCF_002760665.1 Massilia psychrophila
GCGCTGGGCGGGACGGACCCGGGACTGGGAACTGCAGGACCAGGTCTGGCTGAATCCAGAACGGAATCAGCCAGAAGTATTAGAGAAAGCTGCTTGATTGACGCGACATCTTTGTTGACAACTACCGCTTGACGCGTCCGCTGGCGACGGGATTGGCCCTTTCGCCTTCCCGCACGATGTTGTCGTAGACGGTGCGGAAGGCGCACACGTCGTCGGCGCTGAAGACGATTTGCCGCTCACGCGCCGCCGTGCA
>NZ_PDOB01000109.1 GCF_002760665.1 Massilia psychrophila
GCATCATCCGTCTCAAGATGGCTTCTTTGCGCTCTGCTGAATAACGTTTCACTGCATGTCTTTGCTCCGCCCCCGAATACGATTAATGTGAATCAAATGACGCGACATCTATCCTGACACAGGGGGCAAGCAATCGACCACGGTCAACCTGCTGCGCCGCTTCCGTCAGTACGGCGACGCCGTCTTGCGCTTCATCGGCAACTTCACGGTGCCGTTTACAAACAACACGGCCGAGCGTGCAGTCCGTATGCCA
>NZ_PDOB01000110.1 GCF_002760665.1 Massilia psychrophila
CCGCCCGCATTGCCAACTGTGGCCGGCATTAACATGCCAAAACCGGCACCGGAAAGCGGGGGAAATACAGAGAATTAGACACTAAACTCATCAATTTTATTGTCTCAAAGTGATTGACACATTCCGCCTGCGTGCATGGCCGCCGGCGTCACGTAGCCGATGCCGGAGTGGCGATGTTCGTTGTTATACCAGGCGAAGAACGTTTGGCAGAAGGATCGTGCCTCCTCGATCGACTGGAACCGGGCCGGGAA
>NZ_PDOB01000111.1 GCF_002760665.1 Massilia psychrophila
GCCCGCACATTCGGACCGTACTGCGCCACCTCGGTGACGCCTTCCGGAAACGCACTCACGTGCACTTGGCCACGCTGGCAAACGAGCTCGACGCTACAGTGTTCGACGACGGCGAAGGCCCGCTCCGGCACATCGAATACCTGCCGGCGTTCCGACACGCGCGCCTGGTTCAGAGGCAGCAGATGGTGGCACTGATCGCAC
>NZ_PDOB01000112.1 GCF_002760665.1 Massilia psychrophila
GTGCGATCAGTGCCACCATCTGCTGCCTCTGAACCAGGCGCGCGTGTCGGAACGCCGGCAGGTATTCGATGTGCCGGAGCGGGCCTTCGCCGTCGTCGAACACTGTAGCGTCGAGCTCGTTTGCCAGTGTGGCCAAGTGCACGTGAGTGCGTTTCCGGAAGGCGTCACCGAGGTGGCGCAGTACGGTCCGAATGTGCGGGC
>NZ_PDOB01000113.1 GCF_002760665.1 Massilia psychrophila
GTGGCCAAGTGCACGTGAGTGCGTTTCCGGAAGGCGTCACCGAGGTGGCGCAGTACGGTCCGAATGTGCGGGCCTTGGGCGTGCATCTGACCCAGGGGCAAATGTTGCCTTTTGCGCGCGCGGCCGAACTGATTCACGATATCTATGGCCTGTCGGTATCGCCCGGCGCGCTGCTGGCATGGGTGGGAGAAGCGCGCGGCG